>JAHDBJ010000049.1 GCA_020630435.1 Saprospiraceae bacterium | reverse complement strand
CAAAACAAGACATTTGTAAAGCTCATATATTTATAATAACTTGCCATTTGTGACAGCAAAAAAAAGGCACACACCTATAATTAAACTTACCTTGAGAAAATGAAGGTACTTACATCCGTAAGTGCAAATAAATAGTTTTCAAAATTTATCAAACATGTCAAAAAAAGTAAATAAAACAGGGAAGCCCAATCCTAATTGGCTCAGTACAACGGGGAATCCATCAGGTGGTAAAAGAGGTAATAATCCACCCAAAACGAAAAAAGGAAAACCAAATTAGTTTAATCCTTATATTTACATCACGCTAGAATAAAGCGCAGCGAACTATGGCGAGCAAGAAAGATTTATCGGAACGGGATATTTGTACCCAATTTATTTTACCTGCACTACGTGCAGCAGGTTGGGATATTGCTACGCAAGTCCGAGAAGAAGTGGGATTTACCGCAGGACGTATCTATGTAAAAGGTAAATTGACCACTAGAGGAAAACAAAAACGCGCCGATTTTATTTTATACTATCGATCAAATATTCCTATCGCAGTAATAGAAGCCAAAGACAATAAACATACCCTAGGTGATGGGATGCAACAGGGCTTAGAATATGCTCGAATCTTAGATTTACCCTCCGCTTTTTCTAGTAATGGAGATGGTTTTTTATTTCATAATCGAACCATCACATCGGGCAAAATCGAACAAGAACTCGCCCTCAATGAATTTCCTTCGCCCCAACAACTTTGGGAAACCTATAAAACCTATAAAGGCATTGTAACGGATGAGCAAGAACGCGTAATAGCGGAAGATTATTATTCAGATGCTTCGGGTCGTACACCACGCTATTATCAACAAATCGCTATCAATAGAACCTTAGAATCCATTGCTAAAGGACAAGCGCGTATCCTGCTCGTCATGGCTACGGGAACAGGAAAAACCTATACTTCTTTTCAAATTATCTATCGACTTTGGAAATCAGGTACTAAAAAACGTATTTTATTTCTAGCGGATCGAACCGCATTGATTGATCAAACGGCTCGTGGCGACTTCAAGCATTTTAAAGATGCGATGACCATTATTAAGAGAAAAAAAATTGATCCTGCCTATAATATTTACCTTGCCCTTTATCAAGGATTAACGGATCCAAATGGAGATGATGCCTATAAAAAGTTTAGCCGAAATTTCTTTGACCTTATCATCATAGATGAGTGCCATCGGGGAAGTGCCAAGGACGATAGCGAATGGCGCAAAATTTTGGACTATTTTAATACTGCTACCCATATTGGTTTGACTGCCACGCCTAAAGAAACCAAGTACGTTTCCAATATTGATTACTTTGGTGATCCTATTTATACCTATTCCCTCAAACAAGGTATTGATGATGGTTTTCTAGCGCCTTACAAAGTTGTCAAAGTAACTCTTGATGTGGATGCACAAGGCTGGCGACCGCCCAAGCATTTTAAAGATAAAGATGGGCAATTAGTAGAGGACCGAATTTACAATACACAAGATTTTGATAAAAACATCATTATTGATGAACGACGAGAAATCGTTGCAAAAAAAATTTCAGCCTTTCTAAAAGGACACGGACGTTATTCTAAAACCATCGTTTTTTGCATTGATATTGAACATGCAGAAGGAATGCGCTCGGCAATTGCCAATGAAAATGCCGATTTGGTGTCTAAGAATCACAAATACGTCATGCGTATCACAGGAGATAATGAGGAAGGCAAACGAGAATTGGATAATTTTATCAATCCCAATGAAACGTATCCCGTTATTGCCACCACTTCTAAATTGATGACCACAGGCGTAGATGCCCAAACCTGTAAACTCATCGTACTGGATAGCAACATTGGTTCGATGACCGAATTTAAGCAAATCATCGGACGAGGAACACGCATCAATGAAGAGCATGGGAAAATGTATTTTGTCATTCTTGATTTTAGGAATGTAACCAATCTTTTTGCCGATCCTAATTTTGATGGTACACCTGAAATGATAAAAGAAACTTTAGAAGAAGAAGATATATCCATTGTTGATGATATTGAACCAACTGAGCCAATCATTGATATTGAAGATGGGAGCGAAATTGTAATTGTCAATCCTTATCCACCCAATATTCGACCTGGGGGGCAAGTACAAGAAGGACGTTTTCGTAAAGTACGGGTAAAAGGAGTAGAAGTGAGCGTGATGGGAGAGCGCGTTCAATACCTCGGTGCAGATGGAAAAGTAATTACAGAAACCCTCCGCGATTATACCAAACGAAATATTACCCAAGAATATACTACCTTGCAGTCTTTTTTAGCCAAATGGAATACCGCAGAAAAAGCAACTGCCGTTATTGAAGAATTGGCGGCACAGGGCATTCTCATTGAAGCCCTACAAGAAGAAGTGGGGAAAGACTTAGATCCCTTTGATTTAATTTGCCATCTGGCGTATGACCAACCGCCACTGACGCGTAAGGAACGGGCGAATCAAGTCAAAAAAAGAAACTATTTTACCAAATATAGTACAGTAGCACAGCAAGTGCTTCAGGAGTTATTGGAAAAATACGCCGAAGAGGGCATTGAAAATGTAGAAAGCCTTAAAGTACTCAAAATTGATCCCTTTGATAAGATCGGATCAATCAAAGAAATTTATCTTGCGTTTGGAGGTAAACTAAAATACATTGAAGCCATTAGAGAACTCAAACAGGAATTGTATAAATCAGCATAAAAAGCAGTGACAACAGTCGCTATAAAATAAATCGAACAAACCTACTATGGCAAACATTAGCGCCGTTATCAAAAACATCCGCGATACCATGCGCCTCGACCGAGGAATTAGTGGTGATGCACAGCGATTGGAGCAACTCGGCTGGATGTTGTTTCTTAAAATCTTAGATGATAAAGACCAAGAATTGGAACTCCTCGACGAAACAGGGGAATTCGAATCAGTTATCCCTGAAAACTTGCAATGGCGCAATTGGGCTGCTGATAGAGAAGGTATAACAGGCGATCCTTTACTACAATTTGTAGAAGGAACTCTTTTTCCCGCCCTACGTGATTTGACCAAAACTAATCCTTCCAAACGTGCCGCTTTGGTACAGGAAGTCTTTGATGGGAATAACAACTATATGAAATCGGGCTTTGAGATGCGTAAAGTCATCAATAAGCTCAATGAAGTCGATTTTACCAATTCGGAAGACAAACAAATCTTTGGGACGATTTACGAAAATATCTTGGAAGAACTGCGTGATGCAGGGAACAAAGGCGAATACTATACCCCTCGTGCGGTTACTCAACTCATGACCATGATGACCGATCCTAAGTTGGGCGAAAAAGTACTCGACCCTGCTTGTGGTACAGGTGGATTCTTAACGGCAGCCATTGATCATGTACGCGGCAAGTACGTCAATAGTGTAGAAGAAGAAGCCATTCTACAAGAAAGCATTACGGGTTGGGAACTTAAACCCATTGCTTATGTGCTGGGCTTGACCAATTTGATTTTACACGAAATAGATGTTCCTGATTATCATTATATCGACTCGCTCAAAAAAGAATACAACAGCATTTCACAAAAGGATCGGGTAGAGGTAATACTCGCCAATCCTCCTTTTGGGGCCAGTATCGCCGATGGCGTAGAGACCAATTTTCCTGCCAACTTCCGTTGTCGGGAATCGGCAGATTTATTTGTCGTCTTGATGATACAATTACTCAAGAACCAAGGACGTGCTGCCATTGTCTTACCCGATGGCTCGATCACGGGTACAGGCGTAAAAGCTCGGATACGAGAAAAACTTTTGACCGATTGTAATCTACATACCATCATACGCTTACCGCAAACGACCTTCTTTCCTGCGACGGTAAGTACCAATTTACTCTTTTTTGAAAAAGGCAGCCCGACCAAAGAAATCTGGTACTACGAACATCGCCTACCCGAAGGACAAAAAAGCTACTCCAAAACCAAACCCATTCGCTTTGAAGAATTTCAAGCCCTTATCAATTGGTGGCATAAGCGTGAAAAAAATGAAGTAGCGTGGAAAGTAAGAGTAGAAGACTTAAAAGACTGGGATTTGGATATTAAGAATCCAACAAAGGAGGAAGAAGAAAAAGAATATTCATCATCAGAATTAATAGATTTAATAGATGAGAAATTAACGAATTCTAAAACTTTACTTCATCAGATAAAGTCACAACTAATATGATTTGGGAGAAAACAGCTATTGCTCAATTTCTAGAAGAAAGAAAAGGTAGATACAAACCTGATGTAGCCAATAATATGGGTTTGAAAAGACTATCAAAAATTGATTTTCAAGGAAATGTTCATATTGTTGATTGGAAACATACAAAAACAAGTATGATTTTAGTAAAGAAGGGAGATTTAGTAATTTCAGGTATTAATGCAGATAAAGGTGCTGTTTCAATTTATCAAGGAGAGGATGATGTTATGGCTACAATACATTATTCTTCTTATACTTTTGATAATATGAAGATTGATATTGATTATCTCAAGTGGTATTTGAAAAGTAAAGTATTCTTGAAAATTTTAAAAACGCAAACAAAAGGAGGCATTAAAACAGAACTTAAACCCAAACGACTACTTCCACTTGTAATTGACTTACCTAAGACTGATACTCAAAAACAAATCCTTAAAAAAATAGAAAGCGTAGAAGATGAGTATAAAATACTTTTGAATGACATAGATAATCTTCAACAGTTAAAAGACAAACTCCGCCAATCCATCCTCCAAGAAGCCATACAAGGTAAACTGACTAGCGATTGGCGAAAAGAAAACCCAACAACTGAACCAGCCAGTACACTCCTTGCGCGTATCAAAGCCGAAAAAACACAACTCATTGCCGAGAAAAAAATCAAAAAAGAAAAAGCCCTTCCACCCATCACAGAAGAAGAAATTCCTTTTGAATTACCAGAGGGATGGGCATGGTATCGATTGGGAGAGGTTTCTATATCCTCATTAGGAAAAATGTTAGATTCTGGAAAAAATAAAGGTTTAAATAAGCCTTATTTGAGAAATTTTAATGTAAAATGGAAATCATTTGATCTATCTGATGTTAAAAAGATGAGATTTGAACCACATGAAGAAGATAAATACTCTGTGAAAAAAGGGGATGTGATGATATGTGAAGGAGGCTATCCTGGAAGAGCAGCTATTTGGAAAAATGAGTATAATATAATGTTTCAAAAAGCTATTCATAGAGTCAGATTTTTAGAAATGCCTTATTATGCTGAAATATTTGTTCATTTCTTAATGCTAATAGATTTTACCAGAGAGATAGAAAAATACTTTACAGGAGCAGGAATTCAGCATTTAACAGGGAGATCACTAAAAAAAATGATTATCCCCCTTCCCCCCCTTGCTGAGCAACACGCCATTGTCCAAAAAGTAGAAGCCCTACTCGACAAGGTGGCGGCATTGGAGGAAGAAGTAGCTGCTAGCCAAGTCTATGCCGAGCAGTTGATGCAGGCGGTCTTGAAGGAAGCCTTTGAGGGGAAGTAGTAAAAAATAATTATTACCATATGAAACATAAAATCGAATTTAGAGGATCGGGTTCAGCAGCATTGGTTCGTCAACTTTTTCAAATTACCAAAACGCATCCCGCTTTAGGAAAAGTATATGAGCCAATAGAAGGAACACAATTTACTTATATTAGTGGTTTAGATTATCATCTAGGCGCATCAGATGTCGTTATCTTTATGTTAGGTATGGCGACTAGTATAGGAACGAGTGTAGTAGCGAATTTCATTTATGAGGGCCTCAAAAAAGATGGTACTACGCAATTTCTGTTAAATGGAGAAGAAGTACCCATTACTAAAGAACTTATTGATTTAGCGTTTCAATCCCTTCAAAAAGATGGCGAAGACAGCTAAAGAATATTTGGCATTATTGGATATAGCATTTCAGAAACATAGCCTTCGTTCGGATTTACGAGAAGGGGTCAGAAGGGTATGGAATGTTTTTGAACGCGAGCAAGGTGTAAGTCGTCCCAAAAACCTAGAAGAATTAATGGGAGATCATTATACTTATTATGACGAATGCTTCAAACGTGTTCTTTACGCACTTCCAGCAATACATCAAGAAAAAGCCTATTATACTGCCTATCATCCCATCTACAATTTCAATGCTTTTTCTAATTGTACGGCGAATAATGATTTTGTCATTGTAATTGATGAACACCTAAATAGTTTTTTTGTTCAACAATTTTTGTGTCTTTTTGTATATGCGTTTGCGAAAATAGACGAATCCAAACGGGAGTTAATTATCCAGTATTTTGAGCATAATTTCAAGTATTTTCAAAACCGTAGTCGTTTACCAAGTGAAGAAATACGATCCTATACTATGACCTTTTTGCAATTGGCAAAAGAAGAATATGAGCTTATGCTTTGGTCAAGTATTTCAGGAGTAGCAGCCTTCTTTTTTATTTTTTCACATGAGTTGGGTCATCATATATTGGGTCATACGGGTAGGGGTACTAGATATATGCTGCCCGATATAGCCGTTGAAGATTATTCCTTTGAAAAAGAATATGAAGCCGATCATTTTGGTATGCAACATTTTCTTAAAATCGTAGCAGAGGAAGCGGATTATACCTTTCTCAATATCACATCAGATTTTGACCGTATTCCACTTATCGTATTAAAAATCATGGCTTATTATGAACAATGGTTATTAAAACAAGGAGTTGAAACAAATAAAAATTCACATCCTCCCTCCGCAAAACGCTTAGAACGAATATTGACCGCATCGTATGCCTTTGATGATTCCCGAAAACATGCGATATACCATCCCATAGAGGTGTCCCTTGACGAGATCGCCAATCGAATAGGGTTGACTTCTATTTGAATCAAGTTAAGTTTGAATTCTTCAAAATTCAACTTAAATCATGACATCCTATTTTATTTTCTAGTTCTTTCCTCTTCTCTAATTATCAATACCTGTTTTTTCAGTATAACTATTCTATTTTAAATGATTTTAAACCATGCTTTTTTTTAAAAAAAATGACCTGATAATCAAGTGTTTATGATTGTTGATTGATAAACCGTTTAAAACCATTTTAAATCAAAATTCTACGTTTATAGCCCTCATATTTGTACTGATAGTCGACAATTTAGGCAGGCGCGTTTGCCAAACTTTTAAATCATTAACAATGTATTATTCAAAAGTTTTGGCATTATTTAGCTTTATTTTTTCTAGTTTTTTTTTAAATGCACAATGTAATAGTCTTGATGACTTAAATGTTACTTACACCTATGAAAAAAATGTGTTGGAAGTAACTCTAACTAATAATAGTGATCATCCTTTGAGTGTAGGACACATTATCATCCAAGATGAGATATTACACTTTACAAGTAATCAAACAAATATTGCTGTAGGAAAGGAAGTGAAAATCTCTATTACTACATTGAGTGATTCAGACGTTACCTTCAAAATCCAAGAAAATTGTATTGAAGGGCAGTCTGATCAAAGAACCTATATTTTTTATCTTAATTAAAAGTAAGTTGGCTTATCAATTTTAATATTATAAGCTTTTAGGGAGCTCATTCTACTTTTGAATGGGCTCTTTTATTTTATACTATTAAATTTTTCTGTAATCCAATCTTTGTAAGAAAAGTTAACCTCGTTAACCAATTTTTGTAGATTATCCTTTTCCTCTAAAAACTGCTTATTCTCTTTATTAAACAGCTTACCATCATATTTGCAGTGAAAATTATATATTTTTTTGAATACTTTTTCAAAAAGACTATAAAACTCAAATTGATAATTTAACTCTTGTTTTCTATTTCTTTCATCCCTGAGAAGACTTCTATAAGACTCTAATACTTTTTCTATTTTTATACCATCATATTCTAAAATACTAGGTTTAATAAGGTTTATCTCGTATAATATTTTTAAGTGAAGTACTTTTATATTCATGTTGATAAATATTCCTCTTTGACCCAAAGGATTTTGTAATAACTTATACGCTCGTGCGAAATTTTCTTGCTCGAATGCAACCAATGCACGACAATAAGGAACATAGGTGTTATAATCTTTTTTATTTAATTTGGGTGCATATGAAGTAATGAAAGCTTCTATCCATTCAAACACATTTTTGTAACCTATCTTTTGGTTTACAGGTATGTCAATAAATATTGTAGATTGTTTGAGTTTTAAAGCAGAGATAATAATGTTCTTAAAAAAACTGCCTGGCAGTTTTTTTTTGTTTTTTGCTTTCTTATTACATTTTAATTCTAATAGTTCAAGACTAATCAAAAAGTAATTTTTAGCATACTCTTTTTCACCCATATTAATGCGTCTAACACAATAATTGGACAAAAAGGAATACATTTCCTCTAATTCAAAATATTTTAATGATTTTACAGAACTATGGATTAGTTGAAAGGTGTAATAATATTGAGTATCAGAGTGGTTTTTAGGCATTTCAATATTTTCATATAATTTTCTTATTTGATTGTAGATTTCTAAACGAGGGTTAGAAAAAAAACCAGAGTCAATCGTCTGAAGGATCACTTGTAAAAGACGAAAATCATCTTTTGTATAATTTAACAAATTAGGGTTTACTATCTTTGTGTAAGATAAATATGCACAGTATAACCGAAGCTTTTCCAAAAAAAAGTATTCATCAAGGACTTGGGAAAGTGCGAGTAAATTAGGTTCTTTTAATCTATCTCCCAATGCCTGAATTTTGTTACGCTTCTGTTTTTCTTTTTTAATTTTTCTAAAAAAATCTATATCCGATTCTAACATAAACCCAAAAATTCAAAACTTACTATTAATCACGGTCTTTATCCAAAAGTAATCGAAACAAAGAATAGTAAGCCTGTTCGTTTTTATTTCCAACCTGTTGAAGTACCTCAATTTTTTTTATTATGTCTCCATCCAAAGCTAAGTACTTTTTGATTCTCTCTGAAATTGAAGTATCCCTTAAATGAAACCCAAAGCCACCGAAATGACTAAAAATACTTGTCTCCTCACCATCTTCTTTTTTAAAATAGGATCGATCTGCCAAGGCATATATATCCATATAAATTTTCATACCTGTTTGAATATCCTTTTTTATCATTAAATGATCAATCATTTTTTCATGTAGTGCTTTAAATTTTAATTTAAAGTTTTGAATATTTTCTTGTTCTTTATATCTTTCTAAAGCATCTAGTATTTCTTCAAAACTATACTTTCTAGTATTAACGAAAGATTGGACTGACTCTAACAAGAAGTTTGTGACAGGTTCTTGAGTTTTTACTGTTTCAGATCTTGGATTGCCATGTGTACTAAGTTTTTGATTTATTTCTTTTGAAAAATCAATAGACTCTATAACTTTTTCTGCATTTTTATTGTACAAATAATAGGTAAATCTATTTTTTATATATAACCGAGTTCCACCTTTTTTATTAAAGGGGAAAAGGCTATAAATTGTATTCCTCATAGGATAGCCTTTGAATGTAGATCCATTTTTTGCTAATTTACATTTTTTATAAATCGCAGGATTTTCATCACATAATTTGTATAATACTTCCTCCAAATCATCTTGTAAATCTTCTGTCATAGTTTCGGTACATTTGAAGGGATATTCCCAGGCTAATTTTTTTCCGATATTTCTAGCAATCAAATCCCAGAAAATCTTTTCCTGCTCTGGTGTTAGGTTCATAATTTCTACGATTTTGACTTTTAATCAATTACTTCAAACAATGTCAATTTTGATTCTGTTTGGTTGAAAATTTTAAATGATAGACTTGTTAGCATTGTCAGTGAATCTTGATATTCTTGGGCGCTAAATTCAGATAACTCATCACTTTGAAAATCTTCTGGCCAAAAAAAATCAGCTGAATTGAAAATCATAGGTCTTGATGAATTAACAAGAAAATTTTCTGGTATATAGATGATATTAGTCATAAACCTTATTAAGTCTAATTCTGTATAATTTTTATTGTAAAATTTCAACAGATTAGAATAATAGGGGTGCAATGGTTTTTTTAGTTTAACTAAACTTAATGGTAGTCCAATATATTGATTAGTTTCATCCTTAGATAAGTAATCAATTGATGATTTTACTAGACGATCTATATCTTCAAAATCGTCCATTGTTTTTAAATATTCGCACATTAAATAAAATACTTTCATTGGTTGATTAAATAATAGGGCGACAAAACAAATTCCTGGCAATAGATGAAAAGACTTTTTCCCAAATAAGGATTTTAAATATTGAAAAAGGTTAGAATAAATAGTATTTGGATATTTTTTAGTTAAAAGATTATCATATTGAATGTAATCTAAATTCCTATCAATAATAAGATTATGGGCTAAAAATGCATGAGATTCAATTAAATCAATTGTAGAAAACTTACCATGCTTTACATATAAACGACTAAGTATATCTTTTGCAGCCTTAGAAATGATAATTCCTTCTTGGAAGGTTTGTTGAAGGACAGGTTCATCTTTATACATTGCAAACATATTCTCCCATAATTCATAAGTAAATTCAACAATGAAATTATATAAAAATCCAGAATTACAAATTTGATGTGCATGAAAGTTTTCATGAACCAAAGTTGTTAGAACTTTGTCTAATATTTTTATATCATTGCCATTTTTATATTCTTCATAAGTAAGGTTTATTCTTATTAGGCCTGTTGTCCAATCCAAATATCCAAGAATATTGTTTGGTAATTTGATAGCTTCGACAATTGCTTTATTTTCGATATAATTCATTCTTTCTTCCATCATTTTTTATTTTAAACTTTCAGTAGAGTATTCTCAAATCTTTACCACAAACTCCATTTTTTTGTAGCAAAAAAAGTTCATCAATTAACCAATTAGACTCTTTTATAGCTAAACTCATCAGTAAATAATTTTAACCTTATAGTAAATGCCTCTATTATGTCAATGTTAATCTTTTGGAAAAGCATAATCAGTGGCTTCTGAAATTTAAAAAGCAACAATATGTATTTAAATTTTTAGTTTTAAAAAACTTGGACCTGTTTTATCCTGCTTATAGTACATAAAATTTGCACCAGTAATAATAGTTAATAACATATCATCGACTTTGTCAGTAGATTTCTTTTCCTTTCCAATTAAACTAAATACATTATCAGGGTTAAAAATTAGAATTCTACAAATATTCTTATAAAAATCTGTAAACCTTTTTTGAGGTTGACTCATTAGCTTAAATAAAGACCCTTCATATTCTTTTTCTACAAAATCGACCAGTAAATTATACGAACCTTTAAAAAAAGGATTGTATATTCCATTATGAAATTTCTCACATACTATATAAGATGTTCCTAAATAAGGATAGGATTTAGATAATAATACTAACTGTTCTATTATTTTATTTTCTTCAATAGGCTGATATTTACATGATTTAAAAAATTCACATAGCACTGGAAAAACTTGGTATGGATGAAAAAACAGCAACGATAAAAAGCAAATCGACTGGAAATAAATCAAAGCAGATTCACCAATTATTTTGTGAGCTACTAAAAAGGCTTTAGAATATTCTTTAGACGGGGCGAATTCTAATAATTTTAGATATTGCTCAATATTTGAGATGTTTTCAGTCATAGATTTTTGAAAGAAATATGCGGAACTTTCAATTATATCTCTATTTGTAAGTCCTAAAGAGCTTTTATCATCTAAGAACATATATTTTTTTGTTGTTAGTCTTAATTGTTCAATTTGCTCGTTCTTTAGTAATTCAATGTAAAGATCCTGGATAGAATTTTTACTATCTAATGCTTCTTTTAATATATTACAAACAATGCTTAACTCTTCCTTTGAAATATTGGCTACAAGGCCAAATAAATAACCTGTTGAAAGTATTTGAAGATAATGAAAAGCTTCATGATAGATAGTTTCATTTAACAACAGTTTTAATTTACCTTTATTTTGATCTTCATTAAAGAATGTATTATAATCTGTATTTATTCTTAAGGCTCCAGTTGTCCAATCTAGAAATCCCCAAACATTTTCGGGTAATTTCAAGGCATCTTCGAGGGTTTTTTCTTTTGAAAGTAAATTTTTTGTTCTAGACATTTAATAATCATTTGGCAAAACTTGAAAATCAAAGTAATGTTCTTCTCTAAATAGATGTCCCATTGTTACTACAACTTGCCAAGATACCTCAGAGCTGAAGCTTTTATCAAAGATAAATTTATCATCAGCAAGGTTTTGTTGGATGTAATAATTGATTGAACTTGCTGTTGTAGTACTACAGGGCATTACAAATAGTAAACTTTCGTTTCCTTGTCTTCCGTATAATAGAATAGTATTATATTTTTTATTTTCTACTATCATAGTTGCTGTTTGATAATAGAATTTATCAAATTGAGATTTCAATTGTGCTAAGTGAACAAAAGGAGTAAGGTTAAACAAAACAGAATAAATTGTTTGATTTTTAAGTGTTTTAAACCATGTTTCATACCATTTTTTATAAAAAAATGATTTAAGAGAAATATTACAAACAACTTTAATGTTAGCCTTTTTTTTTAATAAAAATATTTCATTTGGGTGGGTAATTAGAAAAAATTCTATTTCACGCTGACCATTAATAAGAGCACTTCTCCTAATCATTACTAATGGCTGAAGATTCAAACTTTCAATCTTTTTCTTATCATCTTCTGAAAATAGATACTGTGAAAGTAAGGATTTTGGAGTTCTAACTACTATAAAAAAGTGTTCATACGAAATAGTTCCTACTCTTAATAATTCCCAATTTTCCATCTTAATTTTACTTAAAATAAGAAAGTGTGCCCGAATTAGAGATGTGGTAATATAGAAAATCTCATTTTGAAAATTTGATAAAATCGAAAACTCTAAATTTTCTGGGTTTGGATTTTTGACAAAAGGATTTTTGGATTGCTTAAGAGAATAGTTTCTATTAGCTATTCCTAATAGATCATTTATGAATTCTAAATGCTCATTGAAATCAAGTGTAGATTTTTTATTTTTATCTAAAACACTCTTTACCTCCTCATAAATAAAGGCGTATAAATTTTCTGATAACAAATCATATTTTGGTTGTATTAAATCTTTATAACTCTTATCTTCAATTTTTGAGTTTTGAATTAGGGCAAATTCTTCTTCATTAGTATAGTTAACAAAAAAAGTTGTTAAAACGTCTTCCCAAAAACCATTATTTATTTCCTGTTGTATTACTGCTAATCGTGCATTAGGAAATGCTGCCTTTTCTATTTTATTTAAATCAAGATCTTGAGCGTTTATCAATACTTTATCAAGAATAGACTTATCTTGTAAAATAGCTCTAAGTAAACTGGTTAAACAGTGTTGTCTTAAATACTTTCCTTCTATTCCTTTAAGTAATTCATTTGCTTTATCATAGTACTGGTAATATTCCCTGTATCCTTCTAATAAAGCTATTTTACCATCATTATAATTATGGATAGGAGACATTACAGAAATACTTAGGTATGTTGCAAACACCTCATGCACCAAAGTACATTTTTCAATAAGACTAAATAGAATTTCTTTATATTTTGCATCAGATGTTTCCTTAAAGGAGTATGTGTAAATCTTAAGAATTAGTCCATAAATTGTAGAATTGTTCAAATAACTGTGAAAAGACTCATGCAAACTAATTAGTTTCGAATTATCTGAAGTATTATCATCTTCAAAATGAACGTGCCAATTGATATTATCATATATGCCAGTTCCCTTAGTATCCCCTTCTAAAAGTAACGTTTCTAGTTTTTTTTTCATTTTTATTATAAAGTAGTAAGCACAATATAAATTAGGCTTTAGGAAAAAAATAGTATCAAAATTAGGCTTATTTAATGAACAAATTTAATTCTTGTTTTCATTTATGTATAACTATTGCTAAAAAAATATCACTTTTTCACCTCTTTCTAATTGTTTGATAATCTTGAGTTTATAATTAGTTGTTGCTGTTTTAATTTTCATTTTTTGGCATTGTTTAAGTCATTTTTCTCCATTTCAATCTTCTGATGTTTTTACAAATTGCATTCGTATTTGGTAAAGCTGTTAAAGCTTGTTTTCTACTGATTTAGTGTAGTCGTTTATTCCACAAAAGTAGCTGGATTTCAAATTAGGATTTGAGGTGTTACTCCTTAAACCCCTAATACAGTTATGCCTACTGAAGACAGCTAACATCCTTTACCAATTCATGGATGTAAGCATGCGGCATCCAAAAGTAGTCGTGTGTTTTTTGTCAATTTTCAAAATTCAGACATTATGAATTTTAATTATTGTGATTCATCATTTGATATTGGTATTGAGGATATTGTTAATTTCTAATCTATCATAGAATATCATTCGATCTTTATTTCTAATACATTTATTGGAAATAAGGATCGTTTAGTTTTTCCAATAACCAAGATTTATGAATTAAAAAATCTAACTGCTTAATTTTTGCTTTTAAATAAAATGTATCTTTTTCATCTAGATAAAGTTGTTTAATAAGTTTAATAAAATTTAGCCCTCCTTCGACATTACTATCACCAAAATGCTTTTTTTGTCGTCTTAAATATTTTTCGAAGTTTTCACAAAGAGACTGAAAGTGTTTAGCGTCTCCGTTCATTTCTACTAAAATCATTAACTCTAGTGCTTTTGCACGAATTTTTAAATGAAAAGCTTGTTTTTTTAGTGTTTTTATTTTTTCCAAGTATTTTTCTGCTTTTTGAAATTCTCCTTTTTCGAAGTAAAAAAAAAGCCAAGCAAAATTTAAGGCTTCTGCCTGTTCTTCTTTTGGTACATGTGAGGTGTAATTTCTTAAGATAGATTTTGCAGATTCAAAGTTTTTAAAACGAGTAATCGTATATATTGCATTTAGATAAGTATTAGTTGAAATAGATCCATTTTGCTCTATAGATATGTTTAAAAGAGAAGAATAAATAGCTTGAAGTTTGTTTGCATAGGTCAGGTCTCCTGTTTTTAATTTTGAAATTATATAATTGAGTAAAAAGTTAAATAAGGTAACTTGATCTTTAGGTTCTTCTAATTTGTAATGATTATTAATATAGTTTTGAGTAGATTCAAAATCACTATTCTTATCATCCAATAATAATAGAATTATTTTCCAATACATTTTAATGACAACATCTTCTTCTTGTATTTGTATTTTTTTAATTTCATGGAACTCCTCAGTAAGGTATGCTTCATTGAGAATTGTATTTCTAAATTGTATTTCAGTGATGTATTTTAACTTACTTAACAGATAGAGCTTTTCTAGATTTTTGTTGGCTTCATATAAATATTCTCGAGCATCTATTTTATCAGTATGGTGATGAAAATATAATTCATGATAAAAAAGTAAACTATTCGAATAGTAGGACGTACTTCGATTACCAAAACTTGCTAGTTTATTTTTTAATTCCTTTTCTTTTTTTGTTACAAAAGCTGATAAGTTTCTTTCTCTATAAATCTTCAATAAATGGAGAGATTGCTTAAAGTAGTTTTTTTGATTTTCTTCATTTAATAAAAAGGACTCTATTTTCTTTTTTAAAATAGATGATAAATTATTGAATTGCTCTTTAGAAAAATGCCGACCAAATAGTTTAACTCGAGCCCTATCTTTTTCTAAGTTCAAGTGGTCGAATTGAGGGTAATACGGTTTAAGAAAACGGTATAACTTAATTTCTTGTTTACTATTTCTATATGTTGTTGATAAATGTTTGTCAAAAGACCTTACTTCTTTTGCTGTAAGCGTTTTAAAAAGTGTTATTAGATCGCTATCATACATAGTTTTCTGTTTAGTTTGTTTATCTTATATTAAGTCCTTTCTCTTCTATAGTATAATTAATGTAGATATTGACTTCAGAAGAAAACATGCTTATCCTTACAGTAAATCAAAAAAAATTACAAAAAAAATAACTTTTTGATTACCAGAAATAAATTATTTCTGGAATCGTGAGCTTTTAATACAAGCAATTGATTATCATTTATTTACGGGTTTGAAATAACTATTTATTCTAGCTTTATTACTTTTTTTGAGAAGATTTTGTCTTAAAAGTGTCCTTTCCTTTCTGCTTTGAATTATAAGATATTGTAGCATACCTGCATCAGTAAATGAAGATAAAACGGATGCAGCAATAACAACGAAAATACGATTTTTTTATAAAAAATGTAAAAGTATCGGATTAATTCAAAAGCATACCAAATAAACGATAACATTAAAAATATATAATGGATAGGATAAATAAAAAATATATTCTTGACCAATTTCAAGAACATTTAAATCAATGTTATAAAAATTATTGTGAACGCCATAATACAGAATTCAAAATTGAACATTTTACACGCTATTTGATTGATCAGAATTTATTAGATGCATCCACCATTAGGCGTTATACGATTATTAGAGAATACAAAAGTTTGAAACATAATTCACCATCTGCTAAAACGGATAAAGTTCGATTATTAGCGGATCGATTTCATCTTTCAGAAAGAAGTGTTTGGGCGGTTTTAAAAGGAAATGATCGATCTTCCATATGGTTGAAGGAAGATTAAATAAGATTATAATTCAGAGAAAATGAAACAAATATCCAGAGTTAGTTTTTTGATAGTTATATTTTTATGTATATATATATTTAACATGCTTTCTTGTGCCAATGGAGGTGGCAGAACTGGTGATTATCCAGGTAGTTTAGAAGATACCACCTCCACTTTTATAAAACCTTCATTAGATGTTTATCTTGAAAATTCGGCAAGTATAGATGGGTTCTTTAGTAGTACTAAAGGATTTCAATTAAAAGAAGCTATACATGGATTATTAACTAAGTTTAATAGAGCGAATGTATTTGAAAGAGCCAAATTATTTTATGTAAATAACAAAATAATCCCTCATGTTGGAAAACTAAAAAATTATATCCAAACGCTCAATGTTGCAAGCTTTAGAAAACGAGGAGGAGATCGTAGTTCTAGCTATTTCAGTGAAATATTTAATATGATACTTGATAATTATGATTCTAATAGAGTTTCTTTACTCATAACGGATGCAATTATCTCTACTACTGAAGGAATTACTCCAGCTTTAGAAAAAAACAATATTATTGAAAGTTTAGGAACTGTAATTGATAAGCATTCTAATTTAGCTGTTTTAATTGTCAAATCTAAGGCCTCTTTCAATGGTACTTATTATTGTCAGGATAAAAGTAGAATCTCTATTAGTAATAAAAATAGACCTTACTACTTGATTTTCATAGGAGATAATACTCATTTAACTAATGTATTGCTATCTGATATTTTAACTGGTGTCGAAAATCTAGTAGATTATTATTATCTACCACCTAAAGGAAAACAACCCCCTTTTAACCTTCTAGTAAACCATCCAGATGCTAGAGGCCGTTATGTGAAACGGGGGGCAAACACGTTAAAGAAGGCTCGAGTAGAACGGGGAGGACTTTATCAAGGAAAATTTAGTTTTTGCATAGAAACTAACCTATCTAATTTTCCAGCTAATGTATCCTATGGAGAAAACGATGAAAACTATCAAGTATCTTCTAATTATTTTATATCAGCTATTCGAGAAAAAGAAAGGAGTACCATTGTACAAGAGGAAAAATATAATCATCTCCTGTTTTTTGAAACAGATGACCTAAAAAATGAAAAAATTCATATCCAACTGAAATTTGGACAACCATCTTGGGTAAATGCAACATACTCTGAAAATGATTTGGCTATGACTACTGCCGAACTCGATAAAACGTACGCTTTTAAATACTTAATTGAGGGAATAGAAGAAGCTTTTGACTATCGTGGTGGAGCCATTTTTTTTGATATGAATTTTACTATTGAACAATAATAATTTACTATGAATAATTTCTTTGCAAAAATATATGAATTGACCATAGATGCTTATGGGTATAACCTAACTGAATATCTATACGGTAATGGTGAGGGTATGTCTACTTATGTACTATTTGGACTTATTCAAATTGGTATTTCTCTAAGTACAGTATTAATATTTTATTACATAATGAATCGTCCTGATTTTAATAGATGGTACAATTGGGCATTGATTGGATTTGCCAATATCATTTTACAATTTGGGTTCGTTGTCTTGTACCTTAATATTCAATTACAAAATGGTGTATTAGTGGTTGATGGAGTAGGTTTATATGAGATAACTATGTTCAGTCTTACGGCTATAGTTCCTGTAGCACTCATTCAATATATTATTTTTTCATTTATGTTAAGATGGTGGAGTACAAATTGCTCAACGACTCCTTATCCTCAATAAATCTAAAATACTATGGACAATAAATTATTTATTTTCGGTATTGGAGGCACAGGCGTTCGTGTAATAAAGGCATTGACAATGCTCCTTGCTTCTGGTGTTTATATAAAATCTAGTCAAATTATACCAATTATTATCGATCCTCATCAAGATAATCAGGATTTACAACGTACACATCAATTGTTACGTAATTATCAAAAAATTTATAAAATCCTTCGCGAAGATAATAATGGTGCTTTCTTTAATACAAAAATAACGACTCTCCCAAATCTAATTTCCTCTGAAGAACGATTAGGAGAAAACTTTACATTTAATTTAAAAGATGTTGCAGATTTTAAATTTAAACAATACATCGATCATACTACTTTGGATGATAGTAATAAAGCACTTGTTGATTTGCTTTTTAGTGAAGCGAATCTTGAGACTGTCATGGATATTGGATTTGTAGGAAATCCCAATATTGGAAGTGTTGTCTTAAACCAAATAAAGGACTCCGACGAATTCAAGCACTTTGCATCGAATTTTAAAAAGAATGATCGAATTTTCATCGTCAGTTCCATCTTTGGGGGGACAGGTGCAGCAGGATTTCCAATTCTACTTAACAATATTCGATCAGCCAATTCCAATGATAATATAAAAGTGACCAATTCCAAATATTTGTCCGATGCTAAGATTGGGGCACTGACAATGCTTCCTTATTTTGGAGTAGAGCCTGTAGATCAAGAACAAATCAATGAAGAAAAAGGTAATCGGCAAATTAACAAAGAAACTTTTATTTCTAAAACAAAAGCAGCCCTCGATTATTATTGTGAAAATATAACAGGACACAATCAATCCGTAAATGCATTCTATTACATTGGGGATGAAAACACTAAAGATTATAAGAATGACCCAGGTGATCATGGGCAAAAAAATGATGCTCATTTTGTAGAGTTGGCCGCAGCTTTAGCGATTATTGATTTTATGAATATTGGAGATGAAGATCTAGTAACGGAAAACGGTCAAGCTCTTAGTCCAATTTATAAAGAGTTTGGAGTTAAAGCCGATAAAGATTCGTTGAATCTACTAGATTTGGGGGATCATACTCAGCAAATGATTATGACACCATTAACACAATTTTTCCTGTGTTTAAAATATCTAGATGAAGAACTGGAAACAACTATCCGTAAAGGTCAACCGTGGGTCAATAGAAAACAACCTAATGTCAACAAGCAATTTTTGACCTCTTCTTTCTATCGCAATTTAAAACAACTCAAACAATCATTTGATAGCTGGCTTCAAGAGATGGGACGTAATCATCGATCATTTAAACCTTTTCGATTGAATCAGGATATTTCAAATTGTATTAATGAAATAGAATCCAATCGAAAATTCACCTATAACACATTCAATAGTAGTTTAAATGAAGTAGAACGAAAGCAAAATCATACTCTAGTCGAACATAAGGTTATGGCATTATTTGAGCAAGCAACGATGGAAATACTTACCAAAAAATTTAGTCAATTTAAATAATTATGGCACACGTTTTTGCATATCATAAACTAAAAAATCAAGAGGATTGGTTCTTATCCGATGAATATAAACGGCGGCAAATTGATGCAATTAGTGATCCTGAAGGAGGAAGCACTGACCATCCACCTACTTCTGTACCTAGTCCCTTTGCACAACTTGATTTAACAAAAGGGTCATTTAAGAGAGCTTCTGATTCTAATAATTTTGAAAACTTGACTCGTATTGATTTTAAGTTAATCTCTGATTGCTTAGATGTCGGAGAAGTCTTTTTTAATCTGGGTCGCCTTGATAACAAGTATCAAATAAAAGTTTGGAATAAACAACAAGAGTTAGATCGTTTAATTAAATCTAGTAATGCAAAACATAAGCGACTGGGTGAGGTGCTTCAACTTTATATGGAAAATGATGCAACTACCTACAATTTCCATCACTTATCAAAACTGTATTTATTACAATGTGACTATAAAATGGTAGGTGGAATTTCGCCAGCTACTCTTTTCTTTGCTTCGTCCAATGATTTAGATTTTGCGCAGGAGCGTATGGCGAGTGGCGATATTTTATTTGATAGAAAATACTGTCACTTATATAATCGAGATGAAAGTTATCAACTTTTTCTTTATTCCTTTAGAAAATATTTTGATGAAGTCAATTATGCTGATCATCAAAAACGTTTTGCCTATTTGTTTGAAGCTTTTAGTAATTATCTAGATGACTGCTTGAGAATATTAGAAGAAAGTAATCCTATACTATTTAAAAAAATAAATGAATTGGATGCTAGTTATTATGAGAGTGAATTTGAAGAATCTACCACAGGTGTTGCTAGCGACTATATCTCAATATTAGGTGTACAATTGAGACGTAAAAAATCGGGAAGCCAGCTTCGAGAACAAAATAATAGTGATTTTAGACTTAACTCAAGTAAACAGAAAGATGGGTTGATACCTCTTATTTTACAAAGGGGGCATGGTGGAGTATCTAAGCGAGGTAGAAAAATGATATATTGTAATGCTGAATTGACAAAGGCTTTTTCAGATGCTATTCCATATGATAATACTGATATTCTATTTGAGGAGATGCACTTACCTGGTCTACAAACGGAGAAATACCCCTATTATACCAATTCCCATTTTTTGGAACCCTATTTAATCAAACTAGTCTATGCTATTGATACAGATCATTTTTTTAATGGTAATTTCGCTCATTCGCTAGGGGAGGTAGATTTTCTATTACCTATTAAACCTTTATTTTTTGAGCATTTTAGTGTAGAAGAATTAAAAAGTATTTTACCCGATGGGAAACCATTTTTTGAAATGGAAGAAAAGGCAGGGGGAGCAGTCAAGGTTATCTTAAGAATCCCAATTGGGGAAGAAGGTGAATATATTGCTTTTGATCGTACATATTATAGCTCATTAAACGAATACGATTTCCCTGAACCTGATACTAAGAATAATAGAGGAGCAATTATTGAGAACCAATTTAGTATAGCTATCTTTCCTTTCTATCAGTTAGTAGAATCTGATGGAAAAACACATTACCGTATTATGTTGATTGATAGAGATAAGCATCCAACTATGCTTAATAATGATTATCAATTAAAGTTTTTTAGAGATACGGCTCCATTAAATGAAGTTACCCCCTCTGCTGTAAGAAAGAGAAGTGATAAACAGCTCCATAAAAAAGCAGATGCTACCACCAAATATGTTGTCCTAAATGAAGAATTTGATTTTATTCAATTACGACATCATTATGCTTCTGGACTCATAATTCCTAAATTCAAAAAGATTACATCAGGAAATGCTACATTCAAATTTGCTGTTGATTTTGGAACTACCTATACACACATTGAATATAAAGTGGATAATGGTACGACCAAGCCTTTTGAAGTAGGAGATCTTGATCGACAATTAATTACTTTACACGACAAGCTGAAGAGCGAGTCAATTATGAATAATAAAGGAGCATTACCGCTACTTGAACTTGTTCGTCTAGAGTTCTTGCCCGAACGTATTGGTCGGTCTTTTAAGGATGGTGCTTTTTTCCCGCAACGAACTGTATTGTCAGAAATTAAAGGACTAAATTTTAATTTGCCTAATTATACTTTAGCTGACTTTAACATTGCATTTCCATACGGAAAAGACCCCTTACATCCTCATAATGAGGCTATTACTGATTTGAAATGGGCAGACATTAGTGGTGGAGATCATTCTGAAAATGTGAGGAGAATTGAGGCTTTCTTTGAAGAGCTTTTATTTCTGATGCGAAATAAAGTTTTATTAAATAATGGGAATATCGCAAAAACAAAATTGACTTGGTTTTATCCTTCAAGTATGATGATTGGTCGGGTAAATCAACTCCAACGGAAATGGAATGAAAAATTTAAGGCCTATATAACCGATGAAGGAGAACCGACTAAAATGTCGGAAAGTATTGCACCTTACTATTATTATAATAAAATAGCAAATGTAAAATCTTATGAACGTCCAGTAGTAACCATAGATATTGGTGGAGGAACAACAGATATACTAATTTACTTAAAGAACAAACCCATTTTATCTACCTCATTTACGTTTGCCGCTAATAATATTTATGGGGATGGTATTCATAACTATCCAGGCTATGCAGATCGGAATGGCTTTATTTATAGATATGGTGTTAAGATTAATGATTTATTGAACGATAATGGCTTTATGAATCTAGCAACAGTCTATGAAAATATGCTCGAAAATGATACCTCTCAGAATATTATCTCTTTCTTTTTTTCTTTAGAAAGTAATGAAAGAATAATCAATAAAAATGTTCCCAAAAATCGCCTACTTAGCGCATTGATTGAAAATGACAGCTATATGAAGTTTGTCTTTCTCACCTTTTATATGGCGATTTTTTATCATATTGCTAAGTTAATGAAATTAAATGATTTGGCGATCCCCAAGTACATCACATTTAGTGGTAATGGATCAAGAAGTTTAAAATTTATATCAACAGATAAGACAACATTAGGCCTGTTGGTCAAAGAACTTTTTAAGCAGGTATATGAGGATAATAGCTTTGATAAAGAAGTAACGATTGTAACAGAAGATTCATTTCCGAAGGAGGTTACTTGTAAAGGAGCCCTAGAAGCAAGAAATGTAGTAGAAATCCATGAGCTAAATAAAATAAAAAAAGTACTCATTGGAACACCTGCAGATACACTCGTTAGTCAGGAAAGTTATGATACCCTCGACGACAATATTGTCTATGAAGTAAGTAAAGAGGTCAACTCCTTCGTAGAACAGCTATTTGATCTACATAAGCAATTTAATTATTCTGATTTCTTAGATATCTCGGTCAATTCTTTTGACGAATATAGAAATATTCTACAATCTAATATCATAGATAACTTATCTGAAGGAATTGACTTAAAAAAAGAACAAGCGAATCAAGGAGAAAAACTGGAAGAAACCCTCTTCTTTTATCACTTCAAGGTAGTCCTTCGTGACCTTGCTTATTATATCGCCCAAAACCGCTAATGTTATGAGAGTTTTATTACTGGTTCTATGTCTTTTTTTGATTAACTCTTCCTGTGTAGGCGGAGAAAGCAAGGTGAATATTAGTGTGTATAGTGATAAAAAGGGTGAACATCTTGCTAATTATCTAGATAGATTTATTAACGATTTTGATAGAGATGATTCAGAAGATGAATTCAAACTACTAAAAAATAAAATAAAACCTTTATTAAGACAAAAAATTACAAAAGATGAGTTTCAACAACTAATTCAATACTTAGATGAATTGAGATGTAAGGGTAATCAAGATTGTACAAATTTTAGAGGAAGAATTTATGATCTAAGAAAGAATCATTTAGAGAAAATGTTTGGAAGCAGTAGGGAGCAAAATACTCCCATTATATCAGAGAAGAATGAGAAGCAAAATATAAAAACAAGAGAGTTGCCTGAAGATGAAATGATTAAACTACTAGAATTAAACCAATATTTAGTCATAAAAAAAGATACTACTGGTTACTATAGACTTATTCAAGAAGAAGAGTTAAAAAACTTAGGGGCAAGCTCAAAACAAAGAGGTAAATTTAGTCTCATTCTTTTTAGTATATTATTAATGGGTTGTACAATTGGATTATTACGGTACTATCGGAAATGGAAAAAATCCAATGTTATTGTAAAAGACCAGAAAAAGCAACTTGAAATACTTAAAGAAAAGAATGGAAAGCAAATAGATAGGATACATGAGCTTGAACAATTGAATCGCGACATTGATATTAGCTATATAGAATTACGAACCGAAAAAAAACAACTAAAAGAACAGGTCAACGCTGCGCAACTGGAAATTGATCGCCTTAATCGTGTAGCGGCATTAATTAATAATAGACCCAATCCTCCTCGTCAAAAAGAAAAACAATTGGCTACATCTTCTTTAGAAGAATTCTTTTTTCCAGCTCCCAATAATGATGGAACGTTTCGGGATCAAGATAAGCGAAGGACATATGATGCCAATTCTTCTGTTTTTCGATTTCAAGTTGATCGACACGATCCTCAAAAAGCGAGGTTTGAAATAATAACACATAAGGATACCGTTAATCGGGTATTAGGCTATTCAAATCGAATTTTGATCGTATGTGAACTTCAAAATCAATTTACCACTACTGCAAAGCGAATTACAACTCCCACAGGGGGAAAAGGTATTGCCAAAAAAACAGATGGAATTTGGAAAGTCATTAAGCCTGTTAAAATCCGATTTGAGTGAAGGGAAATAAGTAATATCACAAAAACAAAGAAGATTACACATGAACAACTTATATGAATATATACTCATAGGACTCGTTATCCTATATCAATTTCGACTCTTTTTTAAGACTCGAACTAGCTTAAAACAATATCAGTATGCACTACCCGATATTGATGAATGTGCAATTGAAGAAAGAGTAAGTAAAGAAAAGCCCGATGAGGCTAGCTTGGATATAAAAGATGCTGTAGATGAAGATGTAGTATTAGAAGATTCCACAAATCAAGGAACTCCAGTTGAATTAGGAAAAACTACCTATAAGCCACAAATAATTTCTCCTTATCAAGGAGATTTATTTAATACTATTTTACATGCTATTAATACTTATTTGCTTCGTAATGTAGGGGCTGCTGCTGATTTCCATTTGATTAAAGATATTGTAGAACGACACATAGATACATTAGAGCAAGAAATTGAATATACTATTCCGTTGCCATTATATTTAGGATTGATGGGAACGATGTTAGGGATTGTTATGGGCTTGTTTGGAATGCCAGATATGAATATTGATGCCTCGCAATTTTCATCTAATACAGGTACAGGCATTAATGCCTTATTAGATGGTGTGAAAATTGCGATGATTGCCAGTTTTACAGGACTATGCCTTACTGTTTTCAATACCTTAAAATTCAATAAGGTAAGAAAGTCACTTGAACAGAAAAAGAATCTTTTTTACTCTTTTATTCAAACGTCACTTCTACCTGTTTTATCTCAAAGTATTTTAACTAATATCTATCAACTTCAGTTCAATTTATCCAATTTTAGTGAAAGTTTCAGTGCAGGAGTTCATCGTTTGGAAGGTGTAGTTCAACAAAATTTTGAAGCACTACATGCACAAAACGATGCATTGGAAAAACTTAAAGATTTAGATGTTACCACTTTAGCTAAATATAATATTACTGTGTTTTCGGAGATTAAAGAAAGCTTTGAGCAATTGGAAACTCTCGGTCAATATTTAAGATCCAACAATTCATTTATAAAGAATGCTAGAAAACTAAACGATCGGGTAGTAGAATTAATAGATCGTACAGAGCAATTTGAACATATCGCTACTAATATCAATGGATCTTTACATGAAACGAAACGCCTACAACAATATCTCAATTCCCATTTTACGAAAATTGAGCAAAGTGGCACACTCGTACAACGTTCCATTGCTGATGTAGACGAAGCATTGAGTGTAAGTGTGGATCAATTGAAACAGCATACCACAAAAAATCTTGATGCTTTTAGAGAATTTACGACCCAACAGCAATCATTGTTAAATGATACTTTAGAAGTAACTAAGGATGCGATGATTCGATCCATGCGAATCAGTAAAGATAGCATGGAAAATTTAGATTATAAAAACGCCTTGGGGCAAGGTTTTTCTGCATTTTTAAATCAAGAAAAACAAACCGTTTCACAATTTGAATCTAGTCTTTCGAAAATGCACAAAGTGAGTACTGCTACACTAAAGGCGATACGAGAACTAAAAGATGAAATAAGTCCGCCAACGCGATTAGGTCAAGTAGAGAGATGGTTGACCTTTGGATTAAAAATTTTATTGGCATTATTGGCGCTGATTGTAATAGGAATATTGATTTACGAGGCTATAAATTAATTAAACCACTTGGGAAAAAAAGGAAATAATTACTTCTGGGTGAGCTACACCGATTTGATGACAAGCTTGTTTTTTATCATGTTGGTATTATATGTTCTGACCTTCTATAAATTGACCGTTGAACAAGAGGGAATACGAGTATTAGCTGCTAAGTACCAGCAATTGCAAAATATTGAGCGCGCTGTCAACGAAATTGATACCACAGGAGAATACTTTATATATAAACCTGAATATAAAAAACACGTGCTCAATATAGATGTACGATTCAGAACAAATAGTAGCAATATCAATGATTTACCTTATATCCAAAAAAAGAAACTCAATCAAGCAGGTAGGCGCATTATCAATTTGATAAAAAGCTTCAATCCAGCACAAAATGTAAAATACTTGGTCATTATTGAAGGACAGGCTTCTAAAGACAATTGGGTGGGTAACAATGTACTGAGTTATGAACGGGCGATAGCGTTACATCGGTATTGGAAGCGAAATGATATTCGCTTGGATGAATTAACGAATTGCGAGTTGATTCTTTCAGGGAGTGGGGAAGGGGGCGTTCCCCGAGCAAAACCTGATCGCCCTCCCAACAACCAGCGATTTTTAATACATATTATTCCTAAAATTGGTGAATTGTAATAGTATGGAAAAGTATGATAAATATGGTAAAGAGATAAAACATAGAATTAAAAAAGTGAAAGAGTTGGATGACGGTACTAAAAAAATAGAAGAGTTAATACAATCTGGGAAAAAAGTAAATAATTCTTGGATTACTCAAATTGCAATAGGACTAGTTCTTATAGGAATAACATTAAGTATTCAAAAATATTGTCCAAAATATTGGCAGTATACAGAGTATGTTGATATGTATTTTTATTGTGAAGATGATAGAGGTGTAAAATTAGAAGGTATTGAAATAAGTATAACGAATATCCCAAATACTATAGGTCGCACTAATAATAAGGGTTTAGTTAAGTTTACTGTAGATAAAGAAGAATATCCTGCCATTAGTATAAACGTAAGAGGGTATAGCGGAGAACATTATATAGGAGATAAATCTATATTATGGAATATTGAAGTAAGCGAAAATAAAGATAAACCTATAACTATTCCTATTTCAAAGCAGATTGCAGATTGAAACTTAAATAGTATATAATAATGAATTTATTTTTTTTAATAAGTATGAATGTATCATTTTTTTTAGTATCAAATATTAACATAAGCGAGAGTAAATCTACTTCATATTTTATAAGTGGTAAAGTTTATAGTGATATTAATCAAGGTAGATTATTTATAAAAAATATGACTGTTTCCGCTTTTGATAACTCTAGAAGTCATAATGGAAACTTAATTCTACGTACAAAAACTAATGATGATGGAGAGTTTAATGTACAGTTTTCAAAAAATGATAATTTTAGAGATATAAGGTTAGAATTTAGCTATTCCCCTTATATTACTAAGCCAGTTATAAGGTATTATACGTTGAGTTCCTCACATCCAAATGAACCAATAGATGTGACTGGAGAGTGGAAAGAAAAAAAAGTTAGTTCTTCTTATACAGTTGGAAAAAATTATTTTAAAGAATTTAAAGAATGTAAAACTAACCTTGAAGAAAGTAGTGAAATACTTGAAGAATGTAAAAAAAATAATGGGGAAATGGAAAAAAAATATACAGAAGCGATTGCTCAGCTTAAAGCAGAAAAATTAAAAGAACAAAGCGTCGTGACAATTGATTCTCTAGAAATCTTAAATAAAAACATTAAAAAATGCAATCTAGCATGGGTATCTATCTATCGTATAGAATATAAAGATAAAAAAGGAAATTATAAATCTCTTATAGATACAAGAACCAAGAAAAACATTCTTAGTTCCAATGAAATAAAAGAACTAAAAATCACTTTTTCAATGGATGATAGAATCGAATTTGATGATAATAATTTATACATCATCTTAAAAGATCCGATCAATGATAAACCTATTTATGATGGACGAGATAGAGAGAATTATAAAAGAACATTTACACTCGATAATGACAGTGTAATCTATAAGGATATTAGTAATTGTATACGGAAAAACCCTCCTCAAGAATTAATCGTTTTGGTTTATCATAAAGATGTCATCATAAGGAAAAAGAAATATGAATTCGATAAAAAAGAAAGACAATGGAAAGTAAGCAAATAAACATTATCATTCTATCTGTTTTAGGGGTATTTATTTTAATGATTTCGACTTGTCTTTGTGGAGGGGGCAACAACCCTCGGCAACTGGTTAATCCAAGAGTAGCCGTTATTCAAAAGCCTATGGAAGATAATGAGCAACTCGCACAATTATCTTCTATTAAGATAGAGATTAATAATATTATCAATGATTTGACAGGTATTAATAGCGTTTCAGCTGATGATTTAGAACGAGAAGCCAATTATCTATTAGAAGATATTGGAAGGGTAGAACAGGCTATTGATAATAACAAGTCAGCTAGAGATCGAAATTTTGAACAACAACTCAAACGAGAAGTTACCAAATTTCAACAAAACCTGAATCGTCTAGATGAACGGTTAAAGTCCGTTAAAAATCAATATATAGTAATGGTAGAGCAAAGCAGAGATTCCTCTCGTAATGAATTAGATAAGTCAAATTTAATTATCCAGCGTAAAGACGAACTTATCGCTCAATTAACGAGAACAGTTGCCAATACAGAACGCCAATTAGCCCTAACAAAGGATATAGAGCGTACACTTCGTTCTAAAAATGTTACTATGGATGTTTATGTACAACAGCAAATGGATAAGCTAAAATCAAAAGATGAAGAAATCATTATCTTACAAAATGAAATTCAACAGATCAATGCTACCATTGCTGCTGCTGCAAGTCAAGATGGCATTAGTTCAGTTGATGGTACAATGACCAATGGGAATCAATTAACTACAGCCTTAATGGATTCTTTTCAACAAAAATTAGATAAAGCAAATGAAGAAATAGAAAAGATTAAAGAAGAAAAAGCGACGATTACGACTTCTCTTCAGACACAAGTAGATGGACTAACAGATGCGCTTAATCAAGAACGAGATGTAGCTATTAACTTTGAGGTGTATTTTCAATATAAAGAATCAAATGATCGAAAAGGTACGCCAATTTATTTAAGCGAAATACCTATTTCTAAAAAATATCATAATTACTTTTTTCGATTAAAACCTGATATTGTGATAAGTTTCAAGACTAGGGATGATCGAACAATAGACCAAGAAAAAGTAGAACTCTTAATTTATGAAACTAATGATAATGGAAATTTGCTATTAGAACGAGATGATATAATCATCTCACGAGCTAAAGTTGAAACCATAAATTTGACCAATAAAGAATTTAAGGTGGAAGAGAATACTATTTATTTTTTAAGCCTTAAAACAAAATCTGGGAAAGATCTGCTGCCCAAAGGTCGACTCATTTCTTTCCAAAAGAAGTCATGAAATATTTAAAACGTTCAATAATTGGTATTATACTAATCCAAGCATTAGTTGTTCATGCTCAACAGTATGAGTATATCTTTACTAAGCAGGATATTCCTACTTCTATAATAAATGATATACTTTGGCTGGATTCAAATTTATACATTGCAACTAATAAAGGTGCTTTTAAATTAGAAAAGGATACTTTTCAACAAATAGCCTATGAAAAAGTAAATTCGATCTGTTCAATGGATAATAAATATTTATATTTAGCAACTTATGAAGCTACCGTTTTAGTATATCAAAATGACAAATGTTTTGATCGTATAAATGTAGAAAATGAATTAGGAAAGAAAATGATTTCTGCTTCGACTGTAGATTTAAACAACTTATATTTAGCAGCGGAAGGCAAACTTGTTATTAAAAATATACATAGTAAGAGGATACTTCACAAAAACAAAAAAATTAAAAGTCAAATACGTAGTATTCTTATAAATAAAGATGATTTACTAATAGGAACGAATAAAGGACTTTTACATGAAAATTTTACAACGAAAAAAAAAAGAAAACCACTATTTGAAGACAATATCTATACCATTAAAAAATCTCCTTTCCAGGAAATCTGGGTATTAAGTAGAACCAATAGATTGTTACCTTCTATATTGTACAGTAAAAATTTATCTGATTGGAAAAAACTTCATTTACCAAAAGAAGTAGATAGAACCATAATTTTTAGAGATTTAGAGTTTACTTCGGATAGGGGAGTGTGGCTTATTACAAATAATGAACTTTGGTTCGCCAAAAATAATGAACTTAAAAAAGAATATACTTTTCCAAAAGAAATGTATGCATTTAATAAAATACAAATGGTCAATGATAGTACGTTTTGGATTAGTTCGGAGGTGGCAGGATTGTATAAAATTGAAAAGAAGCAAATACCTTCCCTTATTGTGAACTTTAAGAAAATACTTACTAATAACTCCAATAAATCAATTGTTTTATCAAATATTTTTTTTACTAAAGATACAGTTACTTTTACCAAAGAGAGTGAAGCGCTTGCAAATCGATATAGCAAAGAAATTGCACATTATCTCTTAGAAAATAGAAGTACAAAAATTCAAATAATTGGTCATACAGATATTGGTCAAAGTGAGCAAAGTGAAAATTTTCTTTTAAATTTATCTATAAATAGAGCAGAGATCATTGCGAATTTAATTAAAGATAACTTACCAATAAGAGAACATTACAGAATCACAACAGTAGGGAAAGGAAATAGACAACCTATTCTTGAAAAAGGAGGAGCAGTAAATAGGCGGGTTGAAATTCGTATTTTGTAATCCCTATAAAATGAAGTGGAATTTTTCAATACCAAACACAAAAAATTGGCTAACTTTCGAGGAGTTTTTTTATTATAATCTCCCATAAATCTTCGTAGGGGATGAGTTCAATTTCAGGATTTTTATCGGTGG
>JAHDBJ010000015.1 GCA_020630435.1 Saprospiraceae bacterium | reverse complement strand
GTAGGATAACTTCGGGAATTTGTGAACTCAATAACTGGGTCGTATTCAACTTGTGCAAACTGATCAAATCAAAGCCATCAAATATTTCTTCCCCTTCCAGTTCATTTTTCATATCCGTTTTTCCTTTACCTAGAAAAATAACAATATGCTTGATAGGCAATTTATACTTCCGAAATGCTAAACCGTGATACTCTGACATCCGATAAATCATCTCCTTGTCATTCTCGGTTTGGAACTCGATATGTAGCAATAATTCTTTATCCTCATCGGTAATGACCCTATAGAAAAAATCCATTTCTCGCTCAATGGTCTTTGCTATTTTTTCTTGGAGCGCTTTGTAGGATTTGATTTTGAAATTCAACTCCTGTTCTATCAATGGAATGAATAATGCCTCTGCATTTTCTTTGAATATCCTATCATATAAATTCCCTTCTCGGTTCTTGTTTTCTTTCTTCTTCGCCATGGTGCAAATATAATGTTTTATCATCGAAAAAAACATAAAAAAAGCCCTTACAAGTATACACTTATAAGGACTTTAAAAAAGCGGTCTGGACGGGACTCGAACCCGCGACCCCATGCGTGACAGGCATGTATTCTAACCAACTGAACTACCAGACCATTTTTTCAAATTTGAAATCACTTTTTGATTTCGACGAATGCAAATGTAAAACCATTTTTTATATTTTTCAATACTTTGGATAAAAAAATTATTTTTTTTTATTCTTCTATGGCTAAGGCTTCAAAAAGGTTGTCAATCGCATCAAAAGATTTGTAGCCGACCTTTTCTTCTTCTCCACCTTTTACCGAAAATCCGATGGCATGGCTCTGCTCTAAAATCTGCATCCAGTTTGCTGCTTTTTGATCAATATCTAATAAGATATTAAAATTTTTACACCATTCGTTTAAGGTGTCTAGTCCTAGAACCGTACCATTAATAATATCGTTCCACGAAAAAGCATTTTTAGAAAGATCTATAATAAAGGTATCAACGAGGCTTTCATTTGTGGTTAAGATGCTTTGAATATTATCTTCATTCGTTGTGGTTTCAATTACAATTTCTTGGAAGAGTTGTATTTCCTCCTGCTTTAAAAAATGTGGCGGTGTAGCAAACATATTGATTTGTATGGCATCTAGTCCTAAGAAGGATACGATCTCTTCCATCCTTTGCTCATCTTGCACACCAAATTCTCCTACAAATACAGGGCCTTCGAGCCAATCTTTCATGGTTTTGACATCTTCTACTGAGATAGTCTGTAAATCAAAACCTAACCAATCTACTCCCCAAGCAGCGAAGTAGCGGGCATCGGTCAAATTTGCAATACTACTGGCTTTTATTTTTGTTTTTAACATCTTGCTTCGTTTTGCTATTTTGTTTTTGTGTTTTTCTTCGGTACAGGGTCAAAATGCTCATGCTTTGCCCACGGATGACAACGCCATATTCGTTTTAGTCCTAGCCCTATGCCTCTTATTACGCCCCACTCGTCAATAGCTTCTAACATATATTGTGAGCAGGTCGGATTGTACCGACAATTTGAACCTAACATAGGAGAAATTGCTATTTGATAAAACCGAATCGGCAGCTTAAATATCTTTTTAAACATTAAAATATTTTTAAATTGAATGTCACAAATTATTGTTTTTTTGTTAAAATTTAACTTTTTGTCGTATGATATACGAATTGATTAACATATCTTCTTCGCTTGGCATAATTCTTGACTCTCAATCAAGAAAAAGAATCTACAATATAATCTTACTATTAAATTTACCCAAATTTAATCCTTTTAATGGCTAAAACTCACAGACTATGCGGTTATTTATGAAACAAAGAGGTGGAGTATTTTTGCTACTATTAATATTGCTTTTTTCTTATGCTTGTGAGAAAGAGACTCAGGATAATCCTATCTTAACATTTGAAGATGAAAAGGCAATTGGAGAAAAATTAGCAACTATACTTAAAACAGACGAGGACTATAGGGTTCTCAAAAACATTGGTCAAAATGAGGAACTTTATACTCATTTGCGGAATTTGCTCCGCTCATTAGTCAATACAAATATTGTTTCTGCCAATAGTGAGCAGAAAGGCAAATTTGACTGGCAAGTATATGTTATTGCTAATGATTCAAAGCAAAGTGTCATCACCCTTCCTGGTGGACAGATTTTTATTTATACAGGTTTATTAAAATTTATTGAGAATGAATCTCAGTTACTGGGGGTTCTAGCTCATGAAATTGGATATACTGATCGGACACATGCTAAGACTGAAGCTGCTCTAAGTCCTATTATTAGTTTAATTAAAAGTCAGCTATTAAGTGGTGGCGATGGTACTCGAAGGTTACTGGAGATTGTAACAGAAGATGATATTGAGTTGGCAAAACAGTTTATTATTAGTGCTGAGTCGATTGCTTTTAATAATGAAATCGTTATGAATTCGGATATTAAAGCAACTGAAATGCTTTGTGGTTTTGCTTGGTCTCCTGAGGGGCTTAGAAATATTCTTTCTAGAATTAAACGACAAAATATTCCAAATTTCGATTGGTTGATTACTCGACCACCTACTATTCCTAATGAATTAGAGACTAGGATAGGAAAACTAGAAGATTTGACGACTTCTTGTAACGGTAATCCAGAAAACACTTTTAGTATACGGTATACTGAAAAGGTTTTAAATAACTTACCCTAAATTCTTTTTTCTATAAAAAAGAAACCCTAAAATAAGTAAAAGTGCTAAACCTATCCATCCTAGATAGGATAGGTTTCTTTGAGGCATCAATAGTGTTTCTGGATTCCCGTTTAATATTAATGGAGACCAGAAAAATGGATGAGAACGATAGGTATTTGCAGTATTAAGATAATTGATTTTGGCTTGATGTAGCGCTTCATTTTTTGCTACGTCATTAGAAAGTTCTTCATAGAAAGCCTCCATAATTTGTGCCGTTGCACCATCATTAACGCTCCATAAAGACGATACCAAACTTTTAGTCCCTGAACGAGCAAAGCCTGTCGATAAACTCATTAAACCTTCCCCTTTAAATAGTCGCCCCAAACCTGTGCCACAAGCACTCAAAACGACCAAGTCTGCTGCTACATCCATTGCATTTATTTCTGGTAAGTATAAGCGTTCATCTTCATCTTTTCCAAAGGCTATAAAACTATTCGATGGTACTCTTTCATCGGTTAGAGCATGGGTTGCAATATGTAAAATACTAGCTTCTGAAGCATTTTTAATAAAAGAGTTTTTATTCGCTTCGCTTGATTGATAAAGCGTTCCATTAGTTAATGCTGCTGTTTTTTCGGCTTCCCCCTGATTAAAATTTAGTGCGCCTAGTTCAGCACCGTCTACACTTTCAAAGGAAGGCGCAAAAATTAATGCTTTAGATATTTTAGTACGTTGTTGAGACATCAATTCCAATCCACTTAATGAGTAGCCATACCTAAAAGTCCATTTTTTTATGGCAAAAGGAAATGTCCTGAAATCATCGGGACTATTTGGTTTTGCTGTAAGTAATGTTTCGAAAGGAATATACGCAAGAACTCCATCAGGAACAATCAAATATTTTTTACTTGAATATTTCACAACGGGTTCAAGCAATAGTTTATATAAGCGATGAGCTACTTGGGTGTATTCTTCATTCTGTTTTTTATAAAAAGATTCACTCTGCTCTAAACTTAAATGGTAAGCGGTTAAACTTTTTCTAAAGAATACTATATCTTCCGATAACTTATTTTCATAAGGAACTTCGATCCAATCCTCTCCTTTTTGGTGTATTACCTTAATATATAAAACTTCCTTCCCTACAAAATAATGTAAGATGGTTTCATCTTTTTGTAAAAGTGATGCCCAATTTTTATTAATAGTCCCATGGTTTAAAACAGTAGGTGGCTCTGTATTTAGATTAATCAAGGAATCTAGTCGGCTCTGAATGGAGACGTACTCTTCTAATTGTTTTATTGCTGCTCTCGATAATTTGTCTGGTTCGCTTTCATATTTTCGTCGTTGTTCTTCTTGTAAAAAAGTTAATTGTCGAATTGCTTCCTTGTTGTCGTCCAAAATCGTAGTTTTGGTCTTTGACTCTAAAAGATTTTCTGTGAGTGTACTTGCTTTACTTCGTTCAGAATAAAAAAAGGCTTCCTTTTTAAATCTTTCTTGCTTTGTTATGTCTGCAAGTTTGCTAGAAGCGGCAATCAATACATTAAAAATGTTATACGAATTTTCTGTAAACAATATTTTATCCTCTGCTGATGCGATACGAGAACGATTAAATTCTAGAGCCTCTAGGGCTTTTTTTGCCACCCCTCGACTATGCTTTATCTCCTTGATATTAGGTGTTGGAGACAAAGCTGCTTGAAGCAACGTTTCTGCTTGACTACTCAAGATACTCATCCATTCTTTAGGTGCAAATGTCGAGCTAATATCTGTCGATTGCTCTATGTTTGTATTTTGAATTTGTATGGCTATTTTTCCTTTTTGAAAATGGTCTAATGCCTTGATGTAATCCTTTTTTTGATGGAATAACTCTCCTAGTAAACGATTCAATTCAGCTACTCTAATATTTTTTTGACCGTAATTTTGGATAGTAATCTCTAACGCTCTTTGATAGTATTTTTCTGCCTGTGCATATTCCTTTCGAAGGGTATGCAATTCTCCCAAATGTCGATAAGTATCTGCAAAAATAACATCATTTCCTTCCTCATGCAGTCCTATGGTTTCTTCAAGTAAAGCCAGAGCCTTATCATAATCTTTTGACTCTTTATATAAAAAAGCCAATTCATAATACGATGTAATTAAACGATCTCGGTAAATATTCCTAGTTCGTTGGGCATATTCTTTTTTATGTAATTCTAGTGATTGTTTTAGATATTTTTCGGCATTTTTTTGATCTCCTTGACTTCGTAACACACTACCTATCAACTTCATAGTAAAGGCTATTCTTGCTTGTCGAGGTCGACTATCTTTGATGGCATAACTTAAACCAAAAGCTTTATCAAAGTAGAATTTTGCATTGGTATAAGCTCCTTTTTTGTAATAGCTATTCCCTATCGCTCTGTAAAACTTGGCTAATAACAGAGTATCTCTTATTGTCTTTTCTTCTTTGGCATACTTCTCCAAGGAGTTTATAAAGGATTGATTGGCTTCTACACATTTATTAAAATCGCCTATATTATAGTAATAGTTGCCCCAATATTGTCCCACATTAACCGCTGCTGGTCGATAGTATTGATCCCAGTAGGCATCCCCTTTTTCTTTGATAATATTATCATTTTCTTCTAACACCTGCTTGAGTAATGCTATCTTTTTATGTCTAAAAATTAAAAAACATTTTTCAGAACGCACTCGAATGAAAAGACTGTCGCAATTTTGTAAAGCCACTTCGGCTAGATTTAAATAATGATAAGCACTATCAAAATTACTACTTGTATGTTTTCCATAGGAATCAAAATATTGGTCTATTTGGGAAAAATTTGTATCCTTCATACATTGTGCCATTGCTATAGTACTCGGACTTATTTGCATTAAAAACCATAAAAAAAAGCCTAAGAGACTCCATAAGTGTCTCCTAGGCCTTGTATTCTTGTAATCAACCAATAGTATATCCATTAGAATTAATGCTATATGATGAAAACCGTTTGTATCTCTTCTTTGTATAAGTTCTGACTATTATATTTTACAAGATACTAAGAAACAAGGGATTTCATTATAATTATCCTATTGGATTTATATTTATTTTTTCACTTCTATAAATCGATTGTCCATTTCTATTCCATTTAGCCAAGCATTTGTGCAAACTTCTCGATTCTCTCCTAGGGAAAATTCACACACTAAGGTATCAACTACATTTTCTATTAGTTTAATTAATGTTGTTGATAGTTTACCCTCATAGTAATTCGACGGAAAGATAGTCATGATTAGTTTCCCATCTTCTCCCTCATCAACTTTATACATTTTAGGATGACTTAAGTTTCCTCGATTTATATATTCATATTCTTCTCCATTTTTATAATAAATTCTGAAATTCGATTCATTATATTCTTCAGTACTATTTATCAAGTTGTCTCCCGACTGAGTCTGATAATGGATTGAAACATTTCTATCTACTACTACACAGCAATCCGATTTATTCTCGCAGCTCACAACTCCTACAATAATTAGACACAGTATTAAAATTTTGGTTGACGCCTTTATATTTTTTTTCATACCTTTTTTAAAATTTTATTATAGACGTCTCTATTTTTAGCTGCTAGTCGTAATTTTTAAACAACTGTGATAAGATATAGCAAATCAAATAAATCCTGTTTCTAATTTATATAAGATACTTTACTAAAACTCCCCCCCTTAACCTTTATTATATCTGTAGTAACGTCCTCATCGTCTGTCGCTCGAAGAGTATAAGAGAAATTACCAGAAATAGTTTGGTTAGTGGTATCGTATTCAGTAATTTCAATAGTGCTATCTGAAGAAACTGATACTGCGCCAAATAAATATAGAAATAGAATTTCATCTGGCAATTTTGTAGAAAGATATAGGGCAATAGCTTCAAATGGTTCAATTTCTTCTTCTGGTTCTTCACCAAAAATTCCTCCTAGAATATTTTCATCAAATGTCTCAATCTGATAAGTACCAACTACACCAGGTTTCAATTGAAGCTGAAACAGCATATAGCTAGTATCAACTGTAGTATCATCAATACTAGTTGCTAAAATCACCATGGTATCTTGTTCTACTACTGCTGATACACCATATATAATATCTTCTTCTGTGGCCTCTTCATCATCAAAAAAAGTAACACCTCTTTCAAAATCAGACACAAAATCTTCTTGTGTGAAATTGAAATCTGTAAGCAAAACACCTGCACCTTCTACTGTAGCAGTAAAGGTAGGATCCGTATTTTCTGGTGGATCAGTATTGTTGTCATCATTACATGAAGTTGTTACAAATAATAATCCTACAATAAATAGTAATATTTTTGTCATGTTTAATAGCATTTTTTTACGATTTTAGTAATTAATAAAAAGATGTTTAGGAAAAATAAATAATTTAATTTGTTGTATAACTACATTAACAAACTAGATGATAAGGATTATGAGAAACAATTATTTAATACCTTTTTCAGGTATTTAGTAACACTCAAAAGAGATATTTTTCAACACCATGGAAACAAATATTTTGTTATATTTTTTTCTTGATGATACATTCTAGTTCTATACAAGGTAAATTATGATCTCTACATTGCTTAGACAAAAGTCTTATTTCTTGCCTATTAAATCAAAGACAAAAAAGATATAAAATTTACCTCAAAAAATATCTATTAAAGCGTTAGCGGTCTAAAAATCAGCCCATTAAGATAAGATAATATTTAGGTTAATTCAAATTCTATTAACCTTTATTATACAAGGCTTATATATAACCTACGACAATAGGAACAAAACATCATTTCTGATATTTGTAGCAAAAATTAAACTTTTTAAAAAACCAATGTTGATCTTAATATTGTCCTGTTGCCCTCAAGAAATTCTTCAAATCAGGGTAATTTCCTGCAAAAATTTTAGTTTCCTCAGTACTCGTACGCATACCATTTACATAAGGAATTACTTTTGCACCACTCACTCCTTTCCGTTCTAAATCTCTACGAAGTTGTTCAGCAGAAGCATACGTTTTGTACAATCCTACGGTATAATTCAAAATATCAGAGTTCACCTCTTTTTCTATCATTGCATCAGGATAGGTTACGATGATATCACTATCATACATTTGTTTAATTGAAGCCACTTGTACTTTATAAGAAAGACCTTTAATGATATTACTATACCACTCTCCTTTATCACTCTTCATTAGTTTATTAACCTGAGGACTTGATTGAATTATTTTGATTGGCAATCCTTGAGTATTATGATAAGCAAGATTAATCCGATTATTTAGCTTTTTAGCAACAGGGTTAGGGTTACCATTAATCTCTTTTGTTGCAACAGGGTAATTATCTCCACATCCTTTAATAAAAATACGAGAAGAACTGATCCCATTATCTACCAAATATTGAGCTAGTTTTGCTGCTGATTCTAAGGAGAAAAATAAACGGAATTTTTCATGGTTAGAGTCATCAGAATTTGCATTAACCTCTAGTTTTAACTGCGGATATTTACGCATTAGTCCAAAAACGGATTTCAATTTTTTGACATTCGAAGGCGTTATAACGGTCTCTCCATCATAAAATAATGGTGTAACAACATATTCTTTAACAGCCTCAGAAGGTGTAGCAGTTTGTCCAAAAGGATCGTTTGAAGAATTATTGGTTCTTCCAGCATCTGTTATTGTCTCTAGTTGTTTGTGGAATAATGCTTTACTTGGAGTACTTGGCAGGCTCACTAATTCTTCCTTATAGTAAGAAACAAATATATCCATGCCTCCTTGACCGCCAGCTCTATTCGAAGAATAGTAGCCTTTTATACCATCATTAGACAAAATAAAATTCATTTCATCACAAGCGGAATTAATCGGCAATCCTAGGTTTTCAGGTTTTATCCAAGCATTTGTTTCTTCATTATAGATTGTTTTAAAAATATCAAATCCTCCTAAACTCTTCTTGCCATTAGAACTAAAGAATAATGTTTTACCATCTTTAGATAAATAAGGGCTTACTTCGTCATATGGTCCATTAACCGTAGAGCCTAGATTTTGAGGTTTAGACCATTGTCCCGAGCGACTTCTTACAGCTAGATACAAATCCTTTCCACCATATCCTCCTCTCCTATCACTTACTAATATCATGGTAGAATCGTTATACATAAAAAAGGCATCATCGCCATTAGCATAGTTTAGAGGACTATTCTTAAGCGGTTGAGCTATTTTTCCTTCTTTTTTCATATAACTAGACGTATCCGAATATATTTTTCCTTTCGTATTATACCCAGAGTAATAATACATAACCTTTCCCCTATTCGAGAACCCTAAGGCAATATCATTTTTACTTGTATTTATAGGTCTATCAATAGGGGCAGTAGCTGTCCATTCACCATTGATGAGACGTGTAAGGTATATATCTGATTTATACGATCCTATTTCAGGATTTCGAAGTCCTTCTGCATCTAATTTCCCACCGACATTACCTTGTCGAGAAGAGCTAAAATAGAGCGTTCGTGGGTTTGTAGCGTCAAATATCGGCGCAATATCATCACCTGATGAATTTACTTTTTCTCCTAGGCTCTCCGCTATCGCCATCTTAGATCGATTAGCAATGCTTATCCCTTTACCACTTTGACGAATAAGGTGCTTTACATAATTTCTATTTGGATGATTATCTTTAATCAGGTTGATATATTTTTTGTAGTAGGTAACAGCTTCTTTAAAGTTATGCTCTTTATGAAAAACCCTCGCCATATGGAGCGTAATTTCAGGGCTTGGATTTTTTTGTCTAGCAAGCGATTGAAGTCGTCTTCTAGCACTATTATAATCTCCTAGTTCGACATAGCATTCTGCTGTTCGCAAATACGCATCCATATCTTTAGGCTTTAGCCTAAGATAATTCCTTAGTGCATTTAATGCTTTTGTATATTTTCCATTTTCAAAATATACATCAGCTAACGTTTTTAGATCATTAGCTGGCTGTGCCGCTAAAATAAATGCTGTCAGACAAAAACCAATTACGAAAATAATTCTCCTCATGATTTTGTTTTTTGTTTTTTAAAAACCTTGATTTTTATCAAAATCCTCTAAATAATCTCCGACTCTTCTTAAAAATGAACCGCCCAAATATCCATCTACGACTCTATGATCATATGATAACGATAAAAACATTTTATGTCGGATAGCAATCAAATCCCCATATTCTGTTTCTACTACTGCTGGCTTTTTTTGTATTATTCCAACTGACATAATAGCAACTTGAGGTTGATTAATAATTGGTACTCCCATGACATTCCCAAAAGTACCAACATTTGTCAATGTAAATGTTCCTCCTTGTATCTCTTCAGGTTTTAGTTGATTTGCTCTGGCTCTTCTTGCCAAATCATTAACTTTTTTACTTAGCCCTACAAGGTTGTACTCATTGGCATTTTTTATAACAGGAACTATTAAATTATTATTCGGTAAAGCCGCAGCCATTCCTACATTTATATGTTTTTTTACAATGATTTTTGTCCCATCTACAGATACATTAATCATTGGGAAATCCGAGATCGCTTTAGCAACTGCTTGAATAAAAATTGGCGTAAAGGTTATCTTCTCACCATGCTTCGCTTGATATTCAATTTTCACCTTCTCTCTCCACTTAACAATGTTCGTGACATCTACTTCAACAAAAGAAGTAACATGTGGAGAAGTTTTTTTTGATCGAACCATATGTTCTGCAATCAATCGTCTCATTCTATCCATTTCAATAATTTCATCTTCACCACTCTTATACTCAATAGACGATTTAGGCAATTCGGACGTTGCACTCTTATATGCCTCTTTTGCTACAGGAATCTGTCCTTTTCTATTTTCTATAAATGATAAAATATCATATTTTGTCACCCTTCCTTTCAGACCAGTTCCTTGAATTTTTTCAAGTTGTTCTTGACTAACATTTTCCTTCTTTGCAATATTCTTAACCAAAGGTGAAAAGAATGCCGCATTATTATTTATTGTAGTCAACATTCCATTATTTGCTGTTACAAACGGTTCAACAATTTCTTCGACGACTTGAGGAATCGCTTCCATTTTTTCATTAACAGCTGCTGGTTCCAAAGATACATTTTCCACTACGCTAGGCGTAGGAACTGGACTATCATTTTCGCCTTCTGTCGCAATAATGGCAATTACTTTACCTACTGCTACCGTCTCATCTACCTCATAATGTATCTCAGCGATCACTCCTTTTACAGGAGAAGGTACTTCAGAATCTACTTTATCTGTTGCAATTTCTAAGATGGTCTCGTCTACTTCTACTTCATCCCCTACTTGTTTTACCCATTTCAGAATGGTTGCCTCCATAATACTTTCACCCATTTTGGGCATAATCAATTGTACTTGAGCCATTTATTTTTAATTGGTTAAGGTTAGGTATGGTTTTTCTCAATTTTTGGTAAAATCACATAGATATAAATCGTTTCCAGAGGACAAAATTAAGCATTTTTATTCGGCTAATAAAAATTTTCGCATCATATTCAATGCTCTAGAAGTTGTATACTGGATGTTTTTAACACGTGTTTTATTGATATTAATTTTTAAAGTTTCTACTTTTTCCATACTTCCTACTGCTATCCATATCGTTCCTACTGGTTTTTGTGCTGTACCTCCTCCTGGACCTGCAATCCCAGATGTGGCAATTACATAATCAGTTTTTAGTGATTTCACAACACCTTTAACCATTGCTCTTACTGTTTGTTCACTTACAGCGCCATGTTTTTCAATAATTGAAGGGTCAACTCCTACTTGTTCTACCTTTACTTGATTCGAGTAGGCAACTATGCTTCCCATAAAATAAGCTGAACTCCCTGATATGCTTGTAATTTTATGGGCAACATATCCTCCTGTACAACTCTCTACAGTAGCAATTGTTTTTCCTTTAGTTATTAGTAGTTCTCCGAGTGCTGTTTCTATATTTTGTTTATCCTCTCCATAAATATCATTCCCAAAGATTGCTTCTACTTCTTGTTTTTTTTCCAATACTTCCTCTTCTAAAGCAGATTGAGTTTCACCATTATTTCCTATTGCGCTTAGCCTCAACTTCACTTCTCCTAGGCTAGGCAAGTAAGCTAGTTTAATATGAGGTGGTAACTCCTGTTCAAAGGTTTCCATTTTTTTTGCTAAATAAGACTCTGGCAAGCCTGCCGTTCTTATTGTTTTGTGGAAGATAGATTGTCTAACAAATTTTTCTTGTAAAAATGGTAAAACATATCCAGTCATCAATGCTTTCATTTCATATGGTACACCAGGCATAGAAACTAGTACTTTATTGTTTTTTTCAAAGACCATACCTGGAGCGGTTCCCATAGGGTTCAAGAAAATTTTACATCCTTTAGGCATAAAACTCTGCTCTTTGTGTTGTTTCCTAAATTTCACTCCACGATTTTTAAAATAAGTACTAATATATTCAAGTACAGATTCATCTAGTTGTAATTCAAGTCCGAAATAATCCGCTAAAGTCTTTTTCGTAATATCATCTTTTGTAGGCCCTAAGCCTCCTGTAACTAGTATAATATCAGAATCTTCAAAAGCCGTATCTACTGTTTCTAAAATAGCAGTTCTCTTATCTGAAATTGTTGTGATTTTATCGACCACAAATCCATTTAAGGTCAATTGTTCTGCCATCCATGTCGCATTAGTATCTACAATTTGACCAATCAGTAGTTCATCTCCTATTGTAATGATTGCTGCGTTCATTTTCTTTATATTTTAGAATTTCATTTTTGAAAATAAATCCCATACTACGATTCCCGTACAAACCGAAACATTTAATGAATGCTTTGTCCCGTATTGTGGAATTTCTATACAAACATCAACAATGTTCATAACCGCTTGTTCTACTCCTTTGACTTCGTTTCCCATAACAACAGCGTATTTTTGATTTGGTTTTGGTTGAAAATCTTGAAGCTCAATGCTCCCTTCTGCTTGTTCAATTGCAATAATTGTATATCCTTCTGCCTTTAATTTTTCACAACATTCGACACTAGATTTATAATATATCCAATTGACTGAAGTCGTTGCACCGATAGCTGTTTTTAAAATTTCTCGATGAGGTGGTTGGGCTGTAATCCCACATAAACAAATTGAATCTAAAGCAAAAGCATCTGCTGTTCTGAATGCAGAACCCACATTTAACGCCGAACGAATATTATCCAATACTACTACAATGGGTGTTTTATCGAGCTGTTTAAACTCCTCTATGCTTAGTCTATTGAGTTCTTGAAGTTTTAATTTTCGCATATAACTTATAGTTCTAAAACCTTTTGATAAAGCAAAGCTAGTTTATTTTATCCAAAGAAAATACCAATAAAGCATTAGTGAAAAAATAAATCACTTTTAACTACTTTAGCATTTATCAAAAATATTCACAACTAAAAATTACGCCCATGAAACGCCCTTTAGTTTATCCCCTAGATAGAAATGCCAATGAAGAAGCTAAAGAAATGGCAGACTTTTACGAAGAAACATTAGGCTTTACCCCCAATAGCTTATTTACGATGATGCATCGACCTAGAATAGCGAAGGCCTTCCTAGAAATGAATCAAGCTGTAATGGAGAATAAAGGTCGAGTAAACAGCTCCTTGAAACGACTTTTAGCTTATCTTTCTAGTATGACCGCTGGTTGTCGATATTGTGAAGCCCATACTATACGTGCTGCTGAGCGTTATGGTTCAGAACAGGATAAATTAAATCACATTTGGAACTATAAGACTTATCCTGCTTTTTCCGATGCTGAACGAGCTGTTTTTGATTTTGCAATTGCGGCTGCACAAACTCCAAATGGTGTTGATGATATTATTGCCGATAACCTTAGAGCATATTGGGATGATGGCGAAATTGTAGAAATATTAGGGGTCATTGCTCTATTTGGTTACTTAAATCGTTGGAATGATAGTATGGGGACAGCATTGGAAAAACCTGCCATTAAAGATGGAGAGAAATATTTAAGACAAAATGGCTGGAACATTGGAAAACACAAATACTAAGATTATGCAGTTAAAACATCAAAAACTACTACAACACAGAGCCTATGTGGATGGACAATTTATAGATAGTCTAAATGGAAAGACCTTTGCTGTTTTTAACCCTTTTAATCAAAAAGAAGTTACTCAAGTAGCTGATTGTGGTGTAGTAGAAACAAAAATGGCTATCGATGCAGCCAATCGTGCTTTCTCAAAATGGAGAAATAAAACAGGTATTGAGCGTAGTAAAATACTTCGACGTTGGTATAATCTACAGCTTAAACACCTAGAAGATCTTGCTGTCATTCTTACAATAGAACAAGGAAAGCCTCTTAAAGAAGCTAGAGGCGAAATTAAGTATGGAGCATCTTTTGTTGAGTGGTTTGCCGAAGAAGCGAAAAGAGTATATGGGGATACTATCCTAGGACATCGGTCTGATAAAAGAATTATAGTTCTTAAACAACCTGTAGGAGTTGTAGGAGCGATAACACCTTGGAATTTTCCGAGTGCGATGATTACTCGTAAAGTTGCACCAGCACTTGCCGCAGGTTGTCCTGTTATAATTAAGCCTTCAGAATTAACGCCCCTATCTGCATTAGCTTTAGCCGTCCTAGCAGAAGAAGCAGGCATTCCAGCAGGCATTTTTAATATAATTACAACGAGTCAACCCGAAGCAGTAGGTCTTGAACTATGCACAAATCCTACTATTCGTAAAATCTCTTTTACAGGTTCTACAAAGGTTGGTAAAATTCTACTTCGCCAGTCAGCCGAATCTGTAAAAAAAGTATCCATGGAATTAGGTGGCAACGCTCCGTTTATTGTTTTTGATGACGCTGATCTTGATAAGGCTGTTAAAGGTGCTATTGCTTCTAAATTTCGTAATGCGGGTCAAACTTGTATTTGTACTAATCGCTTTTTTATTCAAAAAAATAGCTATACTCCATTCATTGAAAAATTTTCTAAGGCGGTACAAAAACTTACGTTAGGAAATGGTCTTGACGAACAAGTAGAAATAGGTCCAATGATAACAGAAACGGCTATATATTCTGTTGAAAAAATAGTAGAAGATGCTGTTCAAAAAGGTGCTAATATTGTTTGTGGCGGTCGTAGAATATTATCTAATAATTCTTTGTTCTACCCCGTAACTATTTTATCGGATGTAAATCCTTCTATGAATGTATTCAAAGAAGAAATCTTTGGCCCTGTAGCTCCAGTTTTCAAATTTGAAACAGAAGCAGAAGTCATACAACTTGCAAACGATACTTCTTATGGTTTAGCATCTTATTTTTATGGTCGTGATCATGCTCGCATCTGGCGAGTAGCTGAAGCTTTAGAATATGGAATGGTTGGTATAAATACGGGAATGATTTCAACAAGTGTTGCGCCCTTTGGAGGAATAAAGGAGAGTGGATTTGGACGAGAGGGTTCTAAATATGGGATGGATGATTACTTAGAGATGAAGTATTTATGCTGGGGTGGTGTCGAGTAATTAACTTTATTTTTGATTGTATAAATATTTGTTAAAATAAGGGACAGAGGAATCATTTTTGCTTTTTATTTCGTTTGGGAAGGGCAGACAAGGATAAAGACAAGATCATTTTAACGTTTTTTAACAGAAGTTTAATCTTTGTGACTTTGTTTAACATTGAAAGTCATTAAATTAAGTTCTAATTTTGTTTTAAGGTTTGACATATACTAGATATTGGTATTTGGAAGACGCTAGGGATTCAAATTTACAAATACATTGAGCATGATTTTTTCTACTTTTTAAATTAATTTAATTGCTGAGTCCCTAAAAATTTTTTAATATGAAAACCATTGTATTAGCATTTGTAATGAGCTCGATTGTTGGTTTACCACAACCTGACTTTGCTGGTATAACTAAAGCATTGAGCAAAGGTGATGTACAAACACTTTCTTCATATTTGAATGAAACTGTTGAACTCGCTGTAGGAGATGAAGAAGATATTTATGATAAAGCTGAGGCAATTTCAGTCATTAAAAATTTCTTCAAAAGTCATCCCCCAAAATCTTTTAGTGAAGTCCATAAGGGTACTTCAAAAGGTAATGATTCTCAATATTGTATTGGTAATTTGATTGCTGGAGGTAAGACCTATCGAGTCTATATTTATCTAAAGTCAACTAGTGATAAATACCTCATTCAGGAATTGAGAATTGATTTAGAATAAATTATTAATAAAATAATATTAAGAGGCATCAAATATAATTTGGTGTCTCTTTTTATATACCGAATCCTGCTACTATGATACTAAAAGGAATATTACTTAGTGGATTAATCATTTTATTAATGGTGGGATATTCTTGCTCGCAGCCCCCTCCACCTTCAGATAGGGCAAATTGCGAAAACCCTATTTTTGATAAGAAGGTGGCTAGTTACTTAAATTTTACTGTACCAACTATCGGAGTGGAAACCTTAGACGAATCAAAAGAAGAATTTTTAATTTTGGATGCTCGAAAAAAAGAGGAATTTGAGATAAGTCATATTAAGAATGCTAAGTTCTGTGGTTTCAAAGATTTTGATACTGCTGTATGGGAGAAGTATCCTAAAGACACCAAAATCGTAGTATACTGCTCAATTGGTTATCGTAGTGAAAAAATAGGTGAGAAATTACAAAAGCTTGGTTTTATAAATGTCTATAATCTTTATGGTAGCCTCTTTGAATGGGTTAATCAAGAAAAACCTATAGTTGATAAAAACAATCAAGCCACAAAATCTGTCCATACTTACAACCGAAATTGGAGCAAATGGGTAGAGAATGAGGCGGTCAAAAAAATATGGTAATCCTATTTTGCTCAAGCATCTATATTAGAAAAATAAGGCATTTGAACTTTAGCTTCTACTTCTCCTAGCTCTTTAGCTATTTCTTCGGGAGTGTAGAATGGGTTAACAATTTCCCAAGAAATCCAAAGATGCGTATATCCTTCACTACATAATTGGCTATGTAGATGTTTTAATAGTTTATCTGTTAATGCTTTTTCAGTATTTTCATCTACAGCAAACCATGCTAAAAATCCTACGCTAGTTGTATGAACAGCTTGTCGGATAGATTCAAAATCTACTACATTCGCTTGTCCACAAATTCTAGTAAAGACTTCTGCTATATTGGGATAACACATTGCACAAGCTAATACTTCTTTAGATTGATTTTTTTCACCTAACAGACAAATATCTTCTTTAAGAAAATCTTTCATTTCATCTATAAGTCCTAACAAAAGTGCTGGTTTAAGCTGCGTACATAATGGGAGCTTACTTATAGTTTTGTTAATAAGCGGAACGATTTTTCGAGTTTCCTCTTCTAAGGTTTCACGGCGTAATTTACGGATAGTAAAATTATTATGAGATTGCTCTTCAGCAATCAACCCTATGGTCTTTTCATTTAATCGTACTAGAAAATATTGCTTTTCTCCTCCTTGTTTTAATCCAATTGCATTCACTAAATCTTTCCCAATTTGTTTTTTCAAGTGCTTTTCCAAAATAGGGAAGCTATTTGTAGAATGCCAGTCTTGCACTCCACTACCAAAAATTTGTACAGGATAATTAGCAGGTGCAATGATAGTGTATTCTACCCTTATCGTATCAATATGTATTTTCAAATATTCTATAAACTGTTGATAATATTGTTCATCCCAAACGAATGAGCCTAAAAATTTAGTGGGCTTTTTATCCGTTTTTCTTAAAATACGTGTATCCTCACAGAAAGTCCCTACGAGTCTACCTTCACCATTACGAATAAGGTGCCATTGATAATCATAGGCTTCAGAACTCCAAAAGGCTTCTCGTTTAATATATTTTTTAATATAAGCTCTTGTCAACCATGGAAGTCCCCAGTTATTCTGTTGGGCTGCTAAAATCATTAGATCTACAATTTCAGTAACTGCCTCATCATTTAAAATATTTGATGTATCTATTAAGTTTGTTTGAACACTACTCCTTCGAGGTAAATTTTCATTAATTACTTTTTGAATAATATCCGCTGTCTGTAACAAATCTTCTTTCGTGTGTTCATATCGCACTCTAAACCTCAACATTTCATTGCCTCGACTTACCGCAGGAAATGGTAAACCTTCTAACCATACCCCCATATCAAAGGCATCTTTAGTAATATTCTTAAGATTCAATTCATCACCTATGTGAATAGATATAATTTGAGATTCTGAGGCCTCACAACCTTTTAAATTTCGATTTAATAATTGGGACTTGAACCACCTCGCTTTTCCCTGTAGATCAATATATAAATGAGGGTTTCGCTGTATTATGTGAATACCTTCTAATGCTGCCACTACATTTACAATAGGCATTCCAACTGCAAAAGAAATAGATTTAGCATAATACCTTAAATAGTTTACGATATTTTTAGAAGCACAGATAAAACCTCCAAAACTCCCAATAGCTTTACTCAATGACCCCATAATAATATCGGGTTGATATTCAGATTGCTGTTTTATAATACCTACTCCTCCTATACCCATACAACCTATGCCATGAGCATCATCTACCATTATCCTTGCCTCATATTTTTGACACACTTTTACTAATGCCTCTATATTTGCAATATCACCACCTATACCATACACGCCTTCAACAAGGACTAGAATTCCTCTATGCGGATTGAGATGCCTAATATTTTTAAGTACCTTTTCTAGGCTTTCTACATCATTATGTAAAAAAGTTCGCCAGCTAGATCCTGCTAAACGAATTCCTTCCAGTAAACTGTAGTGAATTTGATTATCCACAATTATATAATCTTTTTCTGAACACAACGCCGCTACAGTACTCATATTAGCCGCATGTCCCGTAGGAAATAACACACAGGCTTCTTTTCCCATCCAAGCAGCTAATTTTTCTTCTAACTGTTGATGTAAAGGAGTTGTTCCCGCTATTATTGGAACAGCAGCTATATTTGTCCCATATTCCAAAACAGCTTGAGCTGCTGTTTTTTTGATTTGTTCATTTTGAGCTAACCCTAAGTAATCTGCTGAACAGAAAAAAATAACTTCTCGCTCTTGACCTTGATCTAATACTGTCGCTCGACCATTATGGTAGGCTTTTACAGGTAACATATATTTTTTATGGCCTCTATTTTTAAGGTCTTTATCCCATGCTTGGTGTTGAAGCGTTTTAGAAAAAATATCACTTGATGTCTTATCCGTAAAATCTGATAATGATAGATACCTAGAATCAATATTTAAATTGCTTAATGTATTTTCATTTAATATTGGTGATTCTATAATTTTTTTACTAGAAGCATTGCCTTCTAACATTTCTATCAAGCAGTTGATTGTTTTGAATCCTAGAGAATGTGGTTCAACTTTTTCTCCAATTTCCTTTTCCAGTTCTCCTGCAAGTGCTGCTCTTGATAAAGAATCCACACCAAGCTGCTCTAACTTGATGCTACCAGAAGCTTCTTTTCTTAAATCAACCAATAAATTTTCATCAATCACTCCTTCCAATATCTTTAATAATTTTTCTTTACCTGTTAAAGCCTTTGTAAGATATAATTGCTTTTTTTGTTGAAAAGTGGTATGAAATTTATCCCAAAAAATTATTTTAGAGGGTGCTGTTTTAAATATTTTTTTACATAGGTAGCGTTGTACTTTACCACTTGATGTGCGAGGAAAATCGTTAATTTTCACAAATTTAATATCTGATAAAGCAATATCAAATCGTCGAAGCACTGCAAGTCTCAAGTCCGCTAAACTTACCTTTATTTTATTAAGTGCTTCCTTATCTTCATTGAATACATATCTTGATAAAGCTCTGTCTGCTTCAATCAACATTTGGAGTTTAGGGCTACCTTCTTCAAAAGTTACAAAAGCTGCACATTTATTCAAGGTCGCAAATTGAATAAATTGTTCTGTTAAAATTTCAATATCTTGAGGATATATATTACGACCTCGTATAATAATAAGGTCTTTAATTCTTCCTGTGACAAACAACTCATTATCATCAACAAACCCCATATCTCCTGACCTAAACCAATATCCTTCCTCTCCTTTAATTTGTGCTTTAAAAGCTTTTTGAGTATCTGATGGTTTATTCCAATAACCGTTTGCTATGCTTTTCCCTTGAAGCCATATTTCACCTATTTCATCTACTAAGCACCGCATCCGATTTTTAGGATTAACAATAGCTATATTAAATGCCTGATCGATTTTACCACAACTAACGTATTTTTTATATTCTTGACTATTTCCGTTAGGATCGGATTCGACAATCTTATGCTGTTCTAACGCTTTTTTATTCAATGTAATAATCTTAGGAAATCGATTCGTAACGTCTCCAGATACAAATAATGTCGCCTCTGCCAATCCATAGCATGGAGACCATACCTGTTTACGAAAACCACAACTTTCAAAAGCTTCAGAAAAACGTTCGATCGTAGAAGATCTGACTGGTTCTGCTCCATTAAAAGCAATTTTCCAACTACTGAGATCTAAATTCTTTTTTTCTTCTGCTGTGACTTTATTTATTAAAATATCGTAGGCAAAGTTCGGACATCCTGCAATTGTTGCTTTATATTTAGTAATAGCTTCTAGCCAATTTACTGGTCTCTGCAAAAAACTAACTGGAGACATTAAGACAGAATGGAAACCAATAAATATAGGTTGTAACACGGTTGCAATTAAGCCCATATCATGAAATAAAGGAAGCCAATTTACCATGATTGTATGCTGATCATGCTCCCCACTTCTAATCATAGCTTCTTGGTTTATAATTATATTCTGATGGCTAATTTCTATTCCTTTAGGTTGTGAAGTAGAACCTGATGTATACTGTAGAAAGGCAATATCATGCTTGTCTATCTTTCTTGTAGGTACTGGTTTGATAGACGATTTATCTAAAGATTCTGTATTGAGTAATTGGACATTATCTAAGATAGGCATAATTTGTTTGCTCACAGCCTCTTTACTTCTATTGTCACATAATACAATACATGGGGAACAGTCTTTAGCAATAGATAATACACGTTCCGAGTTTCTATTTTTCCTAGGAGCATTAGCAGGAACAGCAATTATGCCTGCATATAAACAAGCAATAAAGGTCTCTATAAATTCAATTCCTGAAGTATATAATAATAATGCTCTATCTCCAGGAGATGCATTTGCACTTATTTCTCCAGCAATCCTTTGTATATTATTATGAAATGCTTCAAATGAAATAGGATACGCTTCTTTATTTGATTTTATAAATGTAAAAAGAAGATCCTTAGGTCTATGTTTTACATGTTGTGTCAAAGCAGTAAGGATTGTACCACTTTCGAAACCTTTATGTAAGTTCTCAATTGAAGAGGGCATGAATTGTAAAGTAGTATGGTTAATAGAATGTAAGTTTATTTTACTTGATAAAGCTTATCGGAAATTACTTTGGGTGACCGAGTTTTTAATTTTCTAGAAATTGTGAAATAAAATGTAGAACCATATCCTTCATCTGATTCCAGCCATATTCTTCCTTTATGATGTTCTACGATGCTTTTACACATTGCTAATCCTATTCCTGTTCCTTTATCGTGGCTTGACTTTGTAAGTTTTTTAAATAACAAAAATATTTTTTCATGGTATTCCGACGATATTCCAATTCCATTATCAGAAATAGAAAACTGCCAGTAATCTTCTTCTTCAGTAGTATCTATAACAATTTTTGGGGGCGTATCAACTTTCGCAAATTTTATCGCATTGACAATTAGATTTTGAAATAATTGTCTAATCAATGTTTTATCAACTATAATTAATTCTGGCAAACGGAGTATCTTGACATCAGCATCTTTTTCTTTGATATTTATTTGTATATCTTCTAGCAATTGCTCGACTTCAAGGCATAAATTTATTTCCTTGAACTTCAATTCTTGATTGCTTACCAAAGAATAAGCCAACAAATCCTCTATAAGTCTATTCATGTTATACGAGGCATTTGTGATAAAGTTTAGATAATCATTTTGATCTGTTGTTAATTCTGTTTTAAAGGACTTCCGAAGAAGTTGAACAAAACTAATAATCGTTCTAATTGGAGCTTTTAAATCATGGCTTGCGAGATAGGCGAAATTCTCCAATTGCATATTGGACTCAATATATTTTTTCAGCTCTTTATTTTTAATATCTAATTCCTGAACTTGACGCTGAATTAGTTTTTCTTGCTTAGTTGCCTCAGATATATCTCTAACAATATCTCGTGATCCTAGAAAATTACCATCAATATCTCTAATAGCAACAGAATTGACTTCTATATATTTGACTTCTTCATTCTGTGATATAACACGCCCTCTATAACCTATATAAAACCCTTCTTTTTTTAATTTCTTAAAATATTTTTCAGATTTGTGTCTATCATCGGGGTGAACAACATCTTTAACGTAAAGACTATCCCCATCTTTTAACCCTAATAATTTTTTTGCTGATTTATTACAATTTGTAATCAACCCTTCATTATTCAGGATAACTATTCCATCATAAATATTATTGAATATATCTCTAAAATTTTGTTCACTAGCTCGTATAATAGCTTCTTTATGACTGTTTACTCTTAGAATAGCTCTTTGTGAGATAATGATATACCCAAACTTTAGACAAACAAAAACATAAAAGATAATAGGTAATAATTGACTGACTTTTTTATTGTTTGGCGTTTCTAAAAAATCCCCATATTCTACATAATAATATTCACATATTAAGATAATAATGCCAATAACTAATGAACCTATAAACGTTGCATTTGCGACCTTTTGATTATTAATATATAAGATACCAGCTAATCCTACGACTAACATAAAAAGTCCCTCATGTTTTAAATTTGGAGCAAAGATGCTACCAAATACAATTGCTAATGTAGCACTAATTGTAAAGATATTTATTGCGGCATTGAAATATCCAAATCTTGCTAAAAGAAATGCTCCTAAGAAAAATGGTATGGGTAATGTAAAATAAAAAAAGGCAATTTCGTTTTGTAAACCACAAACAAAAAGATAGAAAAGGACAGCAATCAAAATAAGGATACAGGAGAAAATATCTATATAAAAGATTTTTTCTTTCAGCGCAACAATCTCAGGTGAAACGACTTTTTCACGTTCAATATTGGTTGTAAATGCCCTAGAGAACATCTAGAAATTTTTGTTAGAAAATAAAATATTACTCTAACACTAAATGGATATTCAATTTTTGAGGGAAAAAAGTTAAAAAATGAGCATATACCAATTGCCTTAATAATAAGCGCTTATATTCTTTTGTTCCCCTTGCATCACTTATAGGAGATATTTCTGTTTGTACAACTTGATTCAGTTCTCTTACTAAATCTGGCGAAACTTCTTTGCCCAACAAAAAGGCAGAACTTTCTATCAAATACGTTGGGATTGGTCCTATCCCTCCTGCTGAAAGATGCGCCTTAATTATTATTCCATTTTTAATCTCCAGCAAACAAGCAGAATTTACACTTGCTATATCCAAATGAGTGCGTTTACAGACTTTTTCAAAATTAAAATAGGTATTGTTCTTACTAGGAATTTCAAAATAAACTTGTTCAATATGTTCTTCTTTTTGTTTTTCTAGTTGTTTATACCCTTGATAAAAATCTTTAAGCTGAATCGCTCTCTTGGTTATACCATTATTTAATATAATTGTTGCATCTAAAGCCAAGAAAAATATCGTTAAATCTCCAATTGGAGAAGCATTTACAAAATTCCCTGCGATAGTTCCCATATTTCGGATAGGTGTGGAAGATACTAATTTAGCATATTCATACATTTTAAGAAAAATATTATTCATAATAGAACTACTCCTAAGATCTTCTGCAGTACAAGCAGCCCCAATATAACACTTTCCATCTTTCTCATATATTTTATTCAAATACATTTCATCAAATAAATGATTTATAGTATGTTGTGGCATTTCTTCTGCTTTTTGAACAAATAGATCCGTGCCTCCTCCCACAATTATAGCATCTTTTTCCTTAGAAGAAATTTTTTTAGAAATTGCCTTATTTAAAGCTGCTAGACGTTCCGTTATTGTCTTAAAATAACTAGGCAAGTACCCCCGTTCTACCAACCATGTTATACGATCAGACAAATCTTTATTTTTTAACCCTATGACAATATTTTCTGTAGCTCTTTCTATAGATTTGTATCCTGTACACCTACAAATATTCCCATCAATAGCTGCAATAGCATCCCTATATGAAGGTTTAGATTGACTTAAGGTATAACCAGATAATGATACAATAAAACCAACTGTACAAAAACCACATTGTGTTCCTCCTTCATCTACCATTGCTTGTTGTACAGGTGATAACTCTTTCATATTCAGCCCTTCAATAGTAACAATGTGCTTTCCGTGTGTATTTCCTAGCGGCATTAAACAAGAGGTCATTGATTGGTAAGACAACTGCCCCTCTTCTAGTCTGCCTACTAAAACAGTACAAGCTCCACAATCACCTTCTCGGCAACCAATTTTAGTACCTGTTAGATGCTGATGATAACGAATAAAATCTAGAACTGTTGTTCCTGAAACTTCTTGAGTAGTTATCTTTTTATCATTTAAAATGAATTCGATCATATATAGGGTTTTATGTTTATCCTCGATAATAGCTGATAAATATAAGTAGTTTTTGAGAAATCTGTATTTTTTCTATTAAATATCCAAACGTTCGATTGGACAGGTCATACAATGTGAGCCTCCCCTAGCACGAGATAATTCATTAGATGGTAATGTAATAATTGTATTTTTCACCTCTTCTACTTTTAATTGTCCACTTTCAATTTTTTTAAGAAAATCTTTTGCATGTATAATTGTATACCCCTTTGCTTTAAATGCAATTTCTGTATGTGGGTTTCTATCATAGGTTAAGGCTACACCTGGTCGAATAGCAACCAAGTTACATCCATCTGTCCATTGTTCTCGTTCTTGATAAGGTGATTCTCCATTTCCTGCCAGAATAAATTCCATTTTGTCATTGAGTTCTGCTAGGATAAACTCTGCAATAGAACCGTAAGTTTTAGAAGTCCCTGTATATCTATGAACTTGAACATTAGCCCCTTTACCATCAACGACAAGTGGCTTATAGGCTACTGTATGGTTAAAATTAATTTGGGTAAAAAGGGTATCAATATGCATCCAAGATCGTGCTACAGGAATATTGACTTGTACAACATTTTTCACAACCCCTTCTGCAAATAATTTATCCTTTAAAAGATGTATTGCATAAGCCGTTGTCCGCTCACTACATCCAACTAACAAATAGTCTTTATCTATCATCATAACATCTCCACCTTCTATCGAAACTTGTTCTCCTCGTCTTGACGGAGGAAAATCATCTATATTATTCAAATTAATAACTTTCCCATCGTCAGACATTTTCTCAAAAAGAGGATGCGCCCAAAAAATATATCTAGTCAATAAATTTTCTCTAAAGCGAGCCATTTTTGCAGCTTTCGTAATGATAACGTGATCATTAATGGTAACTGCAATATCCCTAGTAAATAAAAAATTGGGAATGGGTTCAAATAGAATAACATCTTGACTTTCACAATACCCTGTAATCAATAACTCTTTTAAATCTCCATCTGCAAGATTATTCATCAATTCTCGATCTCTCTTCGGTAATTCTTCAAAATTATAGATGTGTTCTAAAAGTACTTTCTTTTTTTCAGGGTTTGCTTGCAGGGCTTCTAGTAATAGATTTTCTACTTCTAAAACATTCTCTTCTCCTAGAAAGGTTTTCAAGACTTGAGTAAAAATATCGTGTTCTTCTTGCATCTGAGGTAGATAAACAATATCGTCAAAAAGTAGTGCTTCAGCTTCTTGTGGAGGTACTCTATCAATTCCTTTGTCTGGTCGATGTACAATTACTCGTTTTAGCACTCCAATTTCAGAAGATACTTTGATTTGGTCGGTTGGTTTAGGCATTTTATATAATTGGTTTAGTGAAAACAAAATTTCCTTGCAACTTTTAAAAAAGCATAATGTCTTTTGTATAAAAAATTAAAGCTTTAAAAACCACAAAGATAATTTTTTTTACTGTCCTGTAACATTTATAACCACTAAACCGTCACACGACAAATGACTCGAAAAGAATACAATAATTGCGTCCAACTTTTTGCAGACAGACTTTTTCGATTTGCAATCAAAAAAACTTGTGATGAAGCAAGAGCAAGAGATATTGTACAGCAGTCATTTGAAAAACTTTGGTTGAAGCATGAAGAAGTAAATTTTTCAAAGGCAAAGGCTTATTTATTTACAACAGCTCATAATTTTTTTATTGATGAGTATCGGAAAAATAAGAAAATACAACATACTGCTATTGTTCCTGAATTTCAAGAAAATAGATATGATAACTTTGATTTGAAAGATACACTAGAAATTGCACTAAAACAATTAAGCGATATTCAGAAGACCGTCGTGTTATTAAGAGATTATGAAGGTTATTCCTATAAAGAAATAGCAGAAATTTGCAATTTATCTGAAGCTCAAGTTAAAGTATACATTTTTAGAGCTAGAAAAAAAATGCAACAGCTTTTGATTTCAATGGGAATATCCCGAAAAAAAGTGGTTTATGGAAATTAATAAAATTAATTACGAACAGTACGCAATGGACTACCTTGAAGGCAATCTAAAAGGTTACCTTTTGCAAGAAATGGAAGCTTTTCTTAAAAAGCATCCTAACATAAAAGCAGAACTAGACGGAATAGAATTATGCTATTTGGAAGAAGTGAATATTCATTATGCGGGAAAAGAATCTTTATTAAAGCCATTAGCAACTCCAAAACGTTTTTTAATCACAAAACAGTTTCAATATTTTACTGCAGCTGCTTCATTACTATTGGTTTTAGGTTTAGGTCTTTTTTATATAAAAAATAATCCCTCTAACCATCTAAAACCCTTAGCAGTAATAGAGCCATTACCGACAATTGACTCTGAAATTGTCCTTGATCCTCCTATAGTCATATCACCCAAAATAATTCACGCCACAAAAACAGTACAAAAGTCAATAAACCCCAAGGAGGAAACTCGTCTTAAAATGCAAAAAGCATTAACCCCAACTGAAAGCGTAGAATCCGTTAAAGTCAAAAAACATTTTAATACTAAAACTGAACCTATTCTAAATAAGGCTATTGCCAATCATACACTAGAAATAAAACAAACAAACACCTCATCTAATCATAAACCACACAAACATCTAAAACCTCAAACTCACATACGAATAATAGACTCCTTAGCACCTTTAAGACCAACTGTAGAAATGATAGAAGATGAACGTTTAATATCAAGTATTGCAATGACAACAATACCTAATTTTAAAAAGGCATCTCGCTTCAATAAAAATTTAGTAAAATTAGGAATTTTACCCGAACGGAAATCAACACTAAAGAAAAATCTCCGAGAGGCATTAGTACCTGAAGTATTTGCTTCAAAATAATCAATATTATAATTACACTATACACCTTTAAAACCCTACTGTGTTCTAGAAGCAGTAGACTGCAATTTTATTCTACAACTTTAAATAACTATTTAAGATGAAAAAAATAACATTTCTAGTAATTGCATTATTTCTATGTGGGCTAAGTGTTCAAGCTCAAGAAAAAGATAAAGAATCAGACGACACAGAAATTAATACAGAAAAAGACCATGATGAGGATGAGGAAGAAGAGGACGAGGACTATGATATTGATGATGATGATGATGGTGGCTTTACCATTCACATTGGTAAAGGATGGCGAAAGAAAAAAGCAGAAAATGAAGAAAAAAGGAAAAGAAAAAAGAATGTAAAAACGAGGTGGTTAATGTTGGATTATGGTATCAGTACTTATACACATAATGGCAAAATTGATTTGCCCACAGATTATGAGCCTTTAGAACAAAAATTGTGGGGTTCAAATAATTGGAACCTTCATGCTTTTCAACAAAGAATAAACCTTCATCAACACAAGGTCAATTTGATGTATGGAGTAACATTCGAATTCAATCGTTATAACTTTAGAAATGACTATACCATTGAACAAAAAACAAATAAAGTCAATTTTTTAGATACAAGAACTACTGATTTTGAGAAAAACCGCCTCAATGCAACATATTTAACAGTTCCTCTCATGTTAAATTTTGAGTCCAGTCGTAAATATGGTCGTTCTTTTAGGGTAAATGTTGGAGCATACGCTGGTTTATTATTAACAGGAAGATTGAAACAAGAAAGTAGCGAATTTGGTGAAGTCAAAACAGACGATGATTTTAATTTAAATAAAACTCGTTTTGGGCTAACTGGAAGAATTGGCTATGGCGGAATTAACTTTTTTGTAAATTATGGTTTGAGCAGTTTATTTGATGAAAACGAACGTGGGAACTATGACCTCAAGCCTTTAAATTTTGGGATTTCGATTATTCCGTTTTAAACATAAAGAATACTATCTTGCAGTATGGTAACTGTATTTGGTATTCGGCATCATGGTCCTGGCTCTTCTAAAAGTCTAATGAAAGCGTTAGAAGAGTTAGCACCTGATTGTATATTAATCGAAGGACCACCTGATGCTAATGATATTATACATCATGTCCAGAATGAAGAATTAATTCCTCCTTCAGCCATTCTTATCTATAATCCAAAAGATTTCACACAGGTTGTATATTATCCTTTTGCTGCATTTTCACCAGAGTGGATTGCTATGTGTTATGGTTATGAACAAGGTATAAATACTGAGTTTATGGATTTACCACAATCTATGCAATTTGGTATGGCAAATGCCCAATTAGAGGATAAACAAATAGACCTAGCCCTTATTTCGGAACAGGAAGGAAAAGACAAACAACATATCAACGATCCTTTTGGATATATCGCAAATCTAGCAGGATATACCGATAGTGAACGCTGGTGGGAAGTCTATTTTGAACGAAGTGAAGGAAATACTCAAACGTTTTCTACCATACTCGAACTAATGTCTGCACTCAGAGAGCAAGCCCCTCAAGAGTCGTCTCATACGCTTATGCGAGAAGCATTTATGCGTAAAACCATTAGAGCCAAAATTAAAAAAGGCGCAACCAACATTGCTATTGTCTGTGGTGCTTGGCATGCTCCTGTTTTACACCATTATAAATCCTTTAAAGCCAGTACTGACAATGCCATTTTAAAAGGAATCAAGAAAGTAAAAACAAAGGCTACTTGGATACCTTGGACATACCATAGATTAGCTACAAGTAGTGGTTATGGCGCAGGAGTAATTTCACCAGCTTGGTATGAGCTTTTATACAATGATAGAAATGAAGTCACGATACGATGGATGACAAAAGTAGCCCATCTTTTTCGACAAAAGGATTTAGATGCTTCTTCTGCTCATATTATTGAAGCTGTTCGCTTAGCAGAAACACTAGCGACAATTCGGAGTTTATCCATAGCTGGAATCAATGAATTGTACGAGGCAGCTGTAACTATTTTTTCAGGAGGGTATGATAGTCAAATGGACTTAATAGAGAACGAACTCATTATTGGAGATAAAGTTGGACAAGTTCCAGAAGAAATCCCAATGATTCCGCTTCAGGAAGATTTAATGAAACAAATTAAATCAACACGCTTAACTCAATATTGGAATAAAGCTGAGCCTATATGGTTAAAAGCGAGTGATAAATTTCCAAAAGGAAAAATTGATTTACGCATTGACGCAGATTTGAAAAAAAGCCATCTCCTTCATCGATTAAACTTGCTTGGTATTAATTGGGGAACTTTACATATCCTCAAAAAATCTAGCAATCGAAGTAGTGGAAATCAACATGAATCATGGGAGTTACATTGGCGTCCTGAATTACTAATACGAATTATAGAAGTTGGAATGTGGGGCAATACAGTAGAAATAGCAGCTATCAACTTTGTACATACTCAAATGTCTACCATTCATAAATTACCAGACTTAACAAAATTGATAAAAGAAGCAGTACTAGCAGATTTGTCAGCCATTATTCCCAAATTATCCAAGTGTTTTCAAGATCTGGCAGCAGTAACTACTGATATTATACATTTGATAGATGCACTTCCAGAATTAATTAAATTAATTCGTTATGGTAGTGTGCGAAAAGCTAACATTGAACTTATTCAAATCGAAATTGATAAAATACTTCCTCGTATATGTATTGGCTTACCCAATGTTTGTATGGCGTTCAATGATGACGCTTCTAAAGAGATGTTGGATAGAATATTATCGACAAATTATTTTATAAATATCTTAAATAAAAAAGAACATAATCAATTCTGGATCGATAGTTTATTAAAAATTACAACTTACAAAAATATAAATGCTATCATAAGAGGTGGATGTATTCGTATTTTATTTGATAAAAATGAATTAACGATAGCGCAAACAGCTAAAGAAATGAGTTTGAACCTTTCACTAGGAAATGAGCTAGCCCAAGCAGCAAACTGGCTAGAAGGATTTCTAGAAGGTAGTGGTTTATTATTGATTCACCATCAGAAACTATGGAACATATTGGACGAGTGGGTAAAAGGGTTAAGTATGGATGGGTTTAAACTTTTATTACCCTTATTACGCAGGACATTTTCTAGCTTCCCAGCTCCAGAACGAGAGCAGTTACTGCGTCTTGTCAAAAGTAGAGAGCTGACAGAACAAGAAAAAAGAATTAATATAAGCTATAGTGAACGTAGAGGCGAGAAAGCAATTTCAACCGCTCAGTTGCTGCTGGGAATTAGATAAGCGATAAGGATTCTCCAGCAAATGATTTTTACAAATAAAAAAACGCTTGGTTCAGTATATTGAGCCAAGCGTTTTTTTATGCAACCAATTGATTGAAGTTGTTTAATAATGAAGGTTTATTTTGGTTATAAGTACTTGTATTTCAAGATAAAGCTCCATTCTTTTTTCGCAGTCTTAGCTACAATGAAAAGAATTAGTTGAGATATTGAGTTCTAATGACCTATAAATAATTAAGCATTCTATTTTCAAACCATTTCATTATAACATCGGGTGGCTTTACATCATCAAAATATTATTTGATACCATGCATCCATTTTGTAATGATAGGAGAAATCAATAATAAGAAAATCCCAGCACCAATAGCAAAATAGCCTAGATTAGTGAATACTCCTAAACACAACTCTAAAGATTGCTGTGGAGTAGCATTACCATCAACAGCCGTTAAGTTAGCTATTTGTTCTCCAAATTTATGCGCAAAAGAAGAAGACAACATCCAGAATCCCATCACTAATCCCACGATTTTAGCAGGAGAAAGTTTCGTTACGAGAGAAAGCCCTACAGGTGATAAGGCTAATTCTCCTAGCGTATGGAATAAATACAATCCTACCATGAACATCGCAGGAATCATACCATCTACAGCAGAACCTTTACTTAAATTAAGAACTAGAAATCCAATTCCCAATAAGATAAGACCCGCAGCAAATTTTATAGGAGCTGGTGGTTCATATCCACTTTTAGAGAGCTTAATCCACATCCATGAAAATATAGGTGCAAAAAGCATGATAAAGAAAGGATTCAACGATTGGAACATGGTCGTTGTAAAAAAGCTCGTTTTTATTACATTTCTATCTGTGAATAAAGTCAAGGCAGAACCTGCTAACTCAAAGAATGTCCAAAAGATTACAGGAAAGAAAAACATAACCACCACAGCCCAAATTCTTTGTCGAGCTTTAATTTCATAATTGAATGACGATATAATTAAATAGATAATCATCCCTAATCCCATCGCTCCTAGTAGATAATCCAACACACCATGACTTTCGATAAGTAAATAGACTAATGGTAATGCTAGGAAAGAACCGATGTAAATAAGCGTAGATACTGGCAATCCAAAATATTTCGGTGAAGGCGCATTTAAATTTAAAACACGATTATCTGCACCACTCTTTTGCCCCGCCTGAGCAGTATCCTCTGGCTCTTCATATTGGTGAGGTGCATATCCTTTATCTTCTAGGACACCATCCCGTTGAGCTATCCAGAAAATGATAAGTCCTACAACCATCCCAATCCCCGCAATGGTAAAACCGTAGTGCCATCCATATGTTTCCCCTAAATAACCACAGGTTAATGGAGTTAGAAATGCACCAATATTAATCCCCATATAAAAGATAGTAAAACCACCATCTCGACGAGGATCGCCCTCTCCATAGAGCTTTCCAATTAAGCTAGAAATATTAGGCTTAAAAAATCCATTACCCAATATTAAAAGTGCTAGAGCAGTAAAGAAAATCCACCGAGCCTCAAATGCCATAGCAAAGTGTCCCAGCGCCATCAATATAGCTCCCCACATAATAGATTTTCGATATCCTAAGAATTTTTCAGCTAAAAACCCTCCTATTAAGGGTGTCGCATACACCATAGCACCATAGGCAGCATATATACCATATGCTCGTTTATCCTCGAATCCAAATCCCCCCTTAACCAACTCCGCAGTCATATATAATACTAATAAGGCACGCATACCATAGTAAGAAAATCGTTCCCAAAGTTCAACAAAAAAGAGATAAAATAAAGCTCTTGGATGTACCTTTTTATTGGTTGCAATCACAAAGAATATCCATATTGCAACACCAATCCAAGCACCTATCATTATAGTTAAACCGCTCATAAAATTGATTTAAGTTTTGTTAGTGAATTTTGTTAGTTGTAATTTGTAAGGCTAAAATTATATTTTTTAATTAAAAATCAATGAAAAACACAATGTATTATTTTGCCTACAACAAAAATAACCACATCATTCATTGAAAAAATGGAATTACAAAAGAATATCATATGGATAGATCGGCAATTTAACACAAAAAAACGTGATATTTTGAATTTACTTAATATCGTTATAGGTATCGATTAACACTTTGTATGTACCGTCTTTTTGTAATTTCCAAATATTGACATATTTATATTTTATCGTTTCGGGTTCTCCTTTTTGATTGAGTAGCACGACCGTACCTTTTCCTGTCTCACAAAGTAGTTCTTTGCCGCCTTCTAAAGTTTCTACTTCTAGTTGAATATCTATAAGATAATTCATAGACGCTTTCCAATATTCAGTTATATCAGAATTGCCGTGTAAAGCCTTTTCTCCATCTGGTAAATAATGAGCATCTTTATCATAAATAGCAGAAAGAAGTTCAAGATCTTTATTTTTTAAACCCTTGCTCCATTGCTTACCATTTTCTATAATTGTAGCACGAACAGACTCTGGATTAAAGTTGATACTATCATGTGGACTTGCAGGAGTAAAATTGAACGTAGCAAGAAAAAAAAGAACACATAATTCGACCGTAATTATTAAAGCGTGTAATTTCATAATGTTGTTTTTATTTAAAATTTTATGTTGATTGAATAGACAAAAATGGGAAGGCTTGTTAAAACAATATTAAAGTTGTGCTTTTTATAGATATATACCTAGTTAAACCCACTCTAAAATTCCACCAAAAACCTATCAAAGCCTTATCTTTGGTTTGCTGAGAAAATAAATTAAGAGGATTTCTCTCATCATTAAAAGACAATTAATTTTATTGGAAATTAAGTACTCGGACACATTTATTAATGGTTTATAGAACTATCTTTTTACGCTATTTTTCCTTTAAAAATCCTTCAATAACCCTGCTATTAAAGGATTTTGAAAGAAAAACTATCGAAAAAATCTTAGCCCTATAATTCTACGAATAATTATGTCCGACTACTTAGAATTTAAACACACCATCAATTTGAGTAAAATATACGAAAAATGGGTTATTGAATTGCTAGACGATTTCTGGAACATCTATTATCCAGGTGTCCCTCGTCGTGGAAGTGCTACTGAAAGTAAATGTAGAACGATAGAACAATCTATTCGTAAGCGAATATCTAGTTCTAGTCTATATAATTATTTTAATGAAAAAGGCTCTCCTCCCGCTGATGGAACAAAAGGAATTATGAGTTACTTCATTCTTTCTGATTGGAAAGAAAAACATCCACAACATTTAAAGAATACACAAATTGATTTTAATGAGGAAGGCTTAAGTAAAAATGATTATGCCACTAAGTTTTTGATGGTTTATTATCAATTAAAATCAGAACAAAATCAATCCAAAGAAATTGCCTCCGCAAATCAAGCACTTGAATTTGACAACATTCCAGAACGGTTATTTGATAGGCAGACCAAAGGCATACTAGGCATATTTCTCGGAGCGATTATTTTATTATTGCTATTTTTCTTTAATCAAGGTCTATCTATGCCCGAAGGCATTCCTCTAGAGACCTTTAAAAATCAGGCTTTACAATCACTGCGTTCAATGGACGAATTGTTTATGATTTCAATTCTTCACGTCTTAACTATGGTTTTATTGGTTATTATCTATTTGATGCCTGAAGGGAGTAAAAAAACTATTGATGCCCTACCAGAAGGCATCGTCAAAAGCTCTATGAAACAATTCAATCGGGGTTGGTTAGGCATATGGATAGGCTGGATACTCCTCTATATTTGGATGAGTATAAAATGGTTAAAAGAAAAGCAACTCATTGAGCAAGGTATTTGGGAGATCTATCAGCGCTTTTCTGTTTACTCTTGGGCAGTTGCAGACTTACTCAATGTCGTCAGTACCTTCTTCTTCTTTTATTTATTTCTAGTATTGGATATGCAGTCTGTCAAAACGCAAGATATGCCAAATCGTAATGCACGCTTTCAAAAAGCCATTATTCATTTTGGGATAGTCCTGACCATTGTTTTAGCCTGTTCAGTTACTGATCGTTTCATTAATTTTGGGGCATGGGAAGGCGTAGGAATTTTATTGTATTCCTTACTAACTTCGATTTCTATGCTCTACTTCTTTGGTCGATTAGATAGTCATTTTTTTAATATCAAAAGAAGTTTACTAGCACCTTTATATTTATATGCTATTATACAAGTTAACTGGAACAACCTTCACTCTGCCGATTTTGCCTTACAAGCTTTAGCTATGTTTTTCTTAGCTTTTTTATTAAAAATCTATTTATTCCTAATTGTGATTAGATGGATTCGGAATGGAGATTTTGAACGCTATTTTAAACAAATAAATTCTTTGGAGTAAATTTATGACCTCTCCTATTATTTTCTCTTCTTATATGCCCAAACCATTAAGAGGATGTTAATTCATTTTAGTTCGACAATACAGCAATAAAAAGAGCGTTCCAGTTACAGTTTATTTTTTATTTGAAAGAAACATATGCAGAGAATACTTCTACTTTTATTATTAACATTTAGCTTTAATTTTATTAAAGCACAAAATGCTAAAAAAACACTTCCCTTTTATACGACTCAATTGAAATTAGAATATAACCCGAGTATGGTTACGAGAGGGGATGTGCGATTAGACGATCAAGATATTGTCAATTTTTATAAATCTTTAGAAGGTGTTTCGTACCAAACTTTTTTAAATACCATTCAAAATCAAAAATCGCAACTTGGTTTAAATGATTGGTTATATTTTGATTTAATGCGTAGAGGACTTGATAAAATCTTGGTTGGAAAGAGTCAGGCTTATAAAACTATTTATGCTTGGTTTTTATTAACAAAATCAGGTTATGATACTCGAATGGCATATAAAAATGGAAAGGCTTATGTCTATGTCTATTCAAAGGATCATATCTTTGAATGCCCTATGTTTAAAGAATCGGGTCGATTATTTATCAATTTAACCGCACTATCAGAGCGTTCTTCTAGAAAAATCACCTCTCTATACACGCCCAACTATAAACCCAACCGAGGAGGAATGCCTTTTTCATTCCAGCTAGAAACGATGCCTTTATTACCTTCTAAAGAAGTGAAGAAAACCGTTAATTTTAGTTATAATGGTCAAGGTTATGCTGTTAATTTAGAATGGAGTGATTTAGTCATCAAACTGATGAAAGACTATCCTTTTTTAGAAGAAAAAAGGTATTTAGAGATTCCATTATCTGAGATTGCACAGTCTAAACTACTGCCACAATTACGGCAAATTATAGCAGGAAAAAGTCAAGAAGAAGCCCTACAACTTTTGGTTACTTTCACCCGTTCTTCTTTTAACTATAAAGAGGATGAAAAATACTTCGGCGATAATAAACCCATGATTGCGGAGGAAGTTTTCCACTATAAATATTCAGATTGTGAAGATCGTTCTGCTCTATTTTTCAACCTAGTTAAAGAATTACTTAATCTGCCAATGGTGATTGTGGCTTATCCTGATCATTTGACGATAGGTGTAGAAACAAACCAACGAATAGGAAAACCACTACAGTACAGAGGACGTAAATATACAATATGCGATCCAACTGGTCCTATCAACTCTACTAAAATTGGGGTATACCCAAAAGGATATGAATACAAGAGCTTTCAGGTTATCGGTCAATACCAATAATTTGCTTCATATAAAGTTCCTAAAGCTAAATAAGTTGATAGATTGGTTAATATTAAATCACTAATTTACCCATAGACGTTTCATTTTCATTTTCAAATAGTTTAATTTTGTGCTTCCAAAGCTAAATTTTATAAAAATAAAACGATTAACATGGCTAGAAAAATAGCACTTAGAGATGCCCTAAGAGAAGCGATGTCAGAAGAAATGCGTAGAGATGAAAACGTATTTTTGATGGGAGAGGAAGTTGCCGAATACAATGGAGCCTATAAAGTAAGTAAAGGGATGCTGGACGAATTTGGAGAGAAGCGAGTAATAGACACCCCTATTTCTGAGTTGGGATTCGCTGGTATTGGTGTAGGAGCAGCAATGAATGGACTTCGTCCCATTGTAGAATTTATGACATGGAACTTCGCCATTTTAGCCTTTGACCAAATTGTAAATAACGCCGCCAAAACCTTATCACAATCCGCAGGAGAATTCCAATGCCCCATCGTGTTTCGAGGACCTTCCGGTTCTGCAGGACAATTAGCCCAACAACACTCTCAAACGTTTGAAAGTTGGATGGCCAATGTCCCAGGATTGAAAGTTGTTTCTTGTATTGACCCTGCTGATGCTAAAGGCTTATTAAAATCGGCAATTCGGGATAGTGATCCTATTTGTATGATGGAATCGGAAGTTTGTTATGGTGATGTCGGCGAAGTCCCCGAAGGAGAGTATTTAGTTCCTCTTGGTGTCGCTGCTGTTCGTAGAGAAGGAACAGACATAACACTTGTTTCTTATAATAAAATGGTAAAAACTGCAATGGCAGCAGCTGAAGAACTAGCAAAAGAAGGTATTTCAGCAGAAGTTATCGATCTAAGGACAATTCGCCCGATGGATCATGGCACACTCATTCAATCCTTGAAGAAAACAAACCGTATGGTCGTCATAGATGAAGCATGGCCGTTTTCAGGTGTTTCAGCCGAGGTAGCTTATATGATGCAAAAACACGCTTTTGATTATTTGGACGCTCCTGTTGTTCGAATCAATTCAGCAGATACCTCTCTAGGATATTCTTCTGTTTATGTAGAAGAATACTTGCCAAATCCTACTAAAGTCATTAAAGCTGTAAAGGAAGTGATGTATGTAAATAATTAATAGATACATTTAAGTAGGTTGACCTACTTACTTATAAATTTAAAAACCTGCCTAACATTCAATTGGTGATATGTAGGCAGGTTTTTTATTTTAAAAAATAATTTCTGCATCAGGCAAACAGGATTGTAAACCATCTAAGTCTTTTTGTGTTAAAGGATTCCACCTTAGATCAATTTTCACATTACTAGAAGCCCCTAAATTACATAACACAGATATATCCGTTATTTTATTTCTTGCCAAATCCAATGTTTTTAAGTTTTTCAAATTTGATACAGCACTAAGATCTACGATTTCATTAAACTGAAGTTCAAGATGTTCAAGGTTCGTCATCGTGGATAATTCAGCCAATTCTACAATAGAATTGTATCCCAAATCCAGCACTTTAAGATTTTGCATACTTGATAAACCCTCCAAATTAAATTCATTAGGAGCACGTAGCGTTAATGATTTCAGGTTGGGAATTTCTATAATAAATGATAAATTAGGTATAGTGTCGAATTCCATATCTAAACGCTCTAGATACTCCAATTTTGAAAAGTCAAATATATCCCATTTTGCTCTTCCAATATCAAGTTCCTCTAAATTTATCAAACTATTTAAGGAAGCAACATCTTCTATATATCTGCTACTTAGTAGATTTATTTTTTTAAGATTTATTAAACCCGATAGTGGAGAAACTTTATCAAAAACACCTTCTGTATTAATTTCTTCCAATTTAGAAAGTTTAGATAATGGTGATAAATCATCAAAAAGCACCCCAAATCGAGCCGAAAATCTTAAAACTCTAGCATTTGAACAATACTCGATACCCGATAAGTAATATAAATTGAAAAAATCTTCGTATATATCTATAACTTCCAAGTATTTTATATCTCCATAGGTTAGGATACCTTCATTCTTATTAATTAATCTTCTTATTCCTTCTTCAACTAGAGGATCTTCAAAATTTACAGGATAATCACCAGGAATAAACTCTTCATCCACCGCACAATAACTCAAGTCAATAGCTTGATTAGCATTTGTAAAGTGAATTGTTCCTAAGATGTTTTTATACAACAATTCTTCATCTACTGTAATAAGAATTATTGACTGAAAATCATATTCAGTTCCTTCGTCTATATTGCACAATGGTTTTGTTATTTTATAATAACCTTGCTCATCTGTAATTCCACTAAAAGATAACCTTTCACCAGTATTCTTATTAGAAGCAATTATCTCAATTGGAGCATTTGTGTAAAATATTTCCATTCCATTTTCGCAATCCGACATCCTCCCGTCTAAAGTATAAAAGCGAAGTGCTGGATTTGTATTCTCTATGACCAATGTGACACTACCCGAACGAATATCAACTAATTGATATGTCTTTTCATCACAAGGAAAAACGATATGAAAGTTCAACTTTTCAGGCGCCCTTATCAATTTAAATTCTCCTTTATCATCCGAATATACTGTAGCTAAAAAAGCGTTTTCTTCACTATAAATATCCACTTGTTGATTACCTATCACATCACCTGATTCATTCATTAACTTAAGAGCTACTTCGTATCCATCTTCCTTGACATCCAAATTCCATGTTGAAAAATGATTGACCATCCCCACATATTGTTCTCCTTCTTTTGTAGCTGCCTCTGATTCCACCCAAAGTCCATATTGTTCATTAAAATGCCAGAGAGGGATATTCATAGGAGCATTCTCTGAAGCAGGCATACGAATTTCTACATTTTTTCCATTAGCTATTTCCAATGCTTCTCCCGAAGAAGTTTGCAACTCGACATTTAGCATACCATAAGAAACGAGTGCATCAAATGTCCCTGCTGTGCTTAAACCTATTAGAGCTCCTGGCATTTTTGTTCCTAAATTCTCTGCCATAGGTGAGAAATAGTGGCTGTATATATACACCTTACCCTGATATAGTTCTCCTAGCTCTGTTACAACACTATTCTCAGGAAAGTCCAACACAATGTTATTATCAAATGTAAGCGTCCCCCCTGTAGTGGATTGAAATTCTTGGGGTGTTTCTTGTTTTATTAGTTGAATACGAATGGTATTGAGCCTCCCAACAGTTGGTGTAAATGTTCTAAATCCATCAAAATAACCTTCCCTTGATGCTTTAACCAATGCAAAATCTTTATTGACATTTATGTCTAAAAACATAAATTCACCATTGAGATATGTTATTGCTGTTTTATTTCCAACTTTTACCCTTACTCCTTCTAATGGTTCACCATTTTCGTCTCTAATAATACCTTTTATAGAAGTAGTAATTTGTTCTGTTGTTACAACTGCCGACAGAGCCTCATTTTCCAGTATTTCTACTTCATTATTATAATTAGGAGGCAAATCATTTTTTTTACAAGCTACTAAGGAGAGTATAGATATCATGATAACTAGGAAAGGCTTTATGGATTGCATTGTTTTAAACGTTTTGATTTTTTACAAAAAACTACTATATTTGGAAGGTCGATATTCCTACCAATATTTTATACATAGATACCTCTATACAATCACTGCTTAGAGGATTTTTTAAATAAAATAACGGTAATATGAATACTCTCAGAAATTGGAATCGGCTCTTTTTTATTTTCCTCCTCTTATTTTCCCATATTAAAATATCCGCTCAATGCAAGACTTTTAAAGATAGTGATGATCCTACTACTGCTAGAAACAATCATATGTTTTATAGAACGGCTTTGAAAGCAAAAAAAATTGAAGAAGCTTATCCTTTATGGAAAAACGCTTACGATGCTGCTCCTGCTGCTGATGGGAAGCGAAACTTCCACTATACAGATGGTCGCACCATTTTAAAACATTTGTATAAAAAAGAAACTGATAATCAAAAACGTCAACAATATACAAAAACAATTTTACAGCTCTACGATCAAGAAATACTATGTTATCCAAATTTTGGAGGACGAGATAAAACAGGGTTTCTCTTAGGGCGTAAGGCATTTGATATGTTTTATATTTTTGAAAGCCCTTATGAAGCTGTTTTGAAAGTCATTGAACAAAGCTTACATCATTCTCAAAATAATGTAGAATATATACTGCTTTTTCCCTATGCTAGTATCATTGTCCATCAGTTTCAAAAAGAAATAATAGATAGTACAACTGCTAGAGAAGCATACGAACAACTCCTAGAAATTGCAGATTACAATATTGATAAAAACCAATATGTAAGCCAATTTAAAGAAGCTAAGGAAAAAATTATTAAAGAATTCCTGACGATTGAAGATCATATTTTTGATTGTGCTTATTTTAAAAATAAAATCTATCCACTTTATAAAGCGGCTCCGAATGACCCTGATAATTATCGCAAAATATATAATGAATTACTGCATAAAGGCTGCGACAAATCAGACCCTTTTTTAAAAGAAATTGCTGCAAAAGACCGAACCCATATAGAAAAACAGAAGATCAAGCAAAAACAAGAACAAAAACAGCAAAAAATTCAATGGCAAAAAGATAATCCTGCGTATATCGCAAGAACATTAGAACATCAAAAACGATTTCTAGAGGCAATTGGTAAATATGAAGAAGCCCTCCAAAAAACAAACGATACAAATCAAAAGGCTCAATATTCTTATAGGATTGCTGAAATTTATTACGTTCATTTAAAACAGTATAAAGCTGCAAAAGAACATTATTTACAAGCAAGGCAACTACGTCCCAATTGGGGTAAACCCTTGATTAGAATTGGTCGACTTTATATCAATAGTGCTAGAGATTGTTTTTCTGATAATCTTAATATTTATATGACTTATTTAGCGGCTATTGAGAAATTCCAACAAGCTATGCTTATCGATATCGAAGTTGAACAGGAAGCTCAAAGTCTTATTAAACAATATCAAAAATATCGTCCTGATAGTGGTGAAGTATTTATGAGACAAGACATCCAAGAAGGAGGGGACTACAACATAGGATGTATCATCCAAGAAACTGTGAAAGTTAAAGTGAAGTAAAATTTCACAATATTATCTAAAAATATAGCGTTCCTTTTGAAAAGCAGTAGGCTTTTTATTAATATTACACGTCTATTCAGGAAACTAAAGAACATCTTTCCCATTTTCCTTTATCGAAAAACAACCAATATTTTTATCTTTGTCAAGATTTGCTAACATAGCATATTTTTGCAATATATCTATGAACAAAAAAGCTGTTTTGTTTAACTTTTAACAGCATAAAAAACTTAATTTCTAATAATATTTTAAATCAAATTTCACCAACCATGAAAACAAGTTTGAGATTCTTGACTTTGTTGTGTCTAGTGGGCCTATTTATGTATAGTTGTACGCCTAAAGTAGTGGAAGAAGTCAAAAAAGAACCAGAGAAAAAAGTAGTCCAAAAGACTAATCCGAACGAAGTATTAAGTAAATGTCCTAAGTTTTCGGATTCCGATAATGAATCTTTAGCAATGGAAAAACACGTATTATACCGTGACCATATTAAGATGAAAAATTATGATGCTGCTTTTCCTTTGTGGAAAGAAGTGTTTGCGATGGCACCAGCAGCAGATGGTAGAAGGAATACACATTATTCTGATGGTATTAAAATCTATCAACACATGATGGATAAGGAGACTGATAAGGCCAAAAAAGATCAATACTTGGATAAAATATTTGAGTTATACGACGGTATTACAGAATGTTATCCTAAAGATGCTGGATATGTTGCAGGAAGAAAAGGCTTTGATTACTATTATAAGTATCCGCAACGTGCTACTGATCTAGAGAAGTATAATCTATTCAAAAAGTCATTAGACCTTGATGGTGAAAATGCTAGGGATTTTGTAGTAAATCCATTCACTGACCTTCTTATTAGAATGTATAACTCTAATAAAGTAAAAATTGATGAGGCTAAAAAATATACGCAAATCATCAATAACATGATTGCAAAAGGTATGAAGACAAGTGGAAGAAAATTAGAGCGTTGGAAAGTTATCAACGATTATGCTCCTATTCGATTGGAAGAATTTGAGCGTGTTAAAGGATTCTACGACTGTGAATATTATGTTAATCGTTATTATAGTGAATATGAAGAAGATCCTAATGACTGTGATAATATAGATATTACACTTGGTCGTTTGATGTGGGGTGGTTGTTCTTCTAGCCATCCTAAAATTGCACAGCTAAACGCTGCTAGAAATAGCAAATGTCAAACGATCGTTGTTTCTTCTACACCTTCTTCTAGTAGCGGTGGTGGTTCTAGACCTACAACGAGTAGTGGTGGTTCTTCAACCTCTGGACCAATTAAAGCTGGGTATGCTGCATTTAGAAGTGGTGATTATAATACTGCAATTAGTAGCTTTGAATCAGCATTAGCGCAAACTTCAGATCCAGAGAAAAAAGCAAAGATTCAAATGTTGATGTCGAAAATTTATTATGCCAATTTAAGGAACTATGGTAAAGCAAGAAAATATGCTAGAGATGCCGCTAATAGTAAGCCTAACTGGGGAGATCCTTATATCCTTATCGGAAAGCTATACGCATCAAGTGGTCCGCTTTGTGGCTCAGGTAGAGGCTTTGAAAGTCAACGTGTGGTATGGGCAGCAATGGATATGTGGAACAAAGCAAAGAAAGTAGATCCTAATGCTGCTAGCAAAGCCAATAGCTTAATAGGTAAATATAGAGCTTATATGCCTTCTTCAGAAGATATTTTCATGTTGGGATTGAAAAAAGGTCAGAGCTATAAAATTCCTTGTTGGATACAGACAACAACAACTGTTCGATAAAATCGAATGTTTGTTTTTTATACTATTTGATTTTTAGAAAAAAAGAACCTAATTTGTGTAACCTATAATTAGGTTCTTTTTTTTGTCTATTCCTAGACATCTATTACGGAAAAATACGTCTATTTAAAGGTAATCAATGTATATTGATAGTGAGTAATTAGTTTCCCTTTTTAATTATTGCCTTTTTTTGTCTAAATCAAGGCTAATTCAAATATCCCATTTTAATATGACCTACAAAAAATATTTTTGCTTTGCTTGTTTTCTAGTAACTCTGGCTTTTTTATTGTTTTCTACACAAAAAGTTCAAGCACAGGAAATCATTCGATGTTTAACCACAGAAAAACATGAAAAAAGACTCAACGAACACCCTGAACTACTATCTGAACAAGAGTTTGAACAATGGTTAGAAGAGAAAATGCAGGAGAACTCACATAAAAGGAGTAGAGGAACAATATTTAAAATTCCTGTTGTAGTTCATGTATTACACAATGGAGAACCTATCGGAACTATGCCTAATATATCTGATGCACAAGTTATCTCCCAAATTGATGTCCTTAATGAAGATTTTAGGAGAATGGTCGGAACAAATGGATACAATACCCATCCTGATGGAGCAGATGCTGAAATCGAGTTTGTACTCGCAAAAATTGACCCTCAAGGTAACCCTAGCAATGGGATTAATAGAGTTGACCGAAATCTAGTAAAATACACTGACGATCAATTAGATGGTGCGATTAGAAAAAACACAATATGGAATACGGACACATATTTAAATTTATGGGTTTGTGATATTTCTCCTGATAATATACTAGGTTACGCTCAATTTCCAGTATCTAGTCTTCAAGGAACAAACTTTGGTAGCAAGGATTCGTTAACGGATGGAGTAATAATTGATGTTAAAGCATTTGGTAGTGTAGAAAAAAATGATGGTTCATTTGGAGAATTTTTTGCAGATTTTGCATTAGGAAGAAGTGCTACCCATGAAATTGGACATTTTTTGGGTCTTCTTCATATTTGGGGTAGTGGTGGTTGTTCTTCGGATGATTATTGTTCTGATACGCCTCCTGCTGTTACAGATTCAGCAGGCTGTCCTACAGAGCAAGAAAGTTGCGACACCCCTGATATGTTTGAAAACTATTTAGATTATTCTGATGATATCTGTATGAATATCTTTACAAACTGTCAAGTGAGTAGGATGAGGACAGTACTAACTGAAAGCCCTCGAAGAGCAAGTCTTGTTAACTCCATAGCCACTTCTACCGTTAGTGGTAATAGTTTTAGTGGGAAAGTAGTGGACGCTAATACAAATGAAGGTATTCCCAATGCTCATGTCCAGTTTAGTGGCAGTCTTACACCTCTTGCTATTACAGATAATAATGGAAACTTTACTATTCCTAATTTTTATTTTGGAAACTATAAAATACTTACTGGCGCATGGGGTTATCAATATAATTTAATGGAAAATATGCTCATTGATAATTCTACTGGAGTAATTACTATTTCACTTGATAAAGGATATGTAGATAACTTCGAATTGGATTTAGGCTGGACTCTATCTGGAAATGCTTCTAGTGGCATCTGGACAAGGGAAATACCAGGTTCATCCACCTATAATTCAGGAAGTAGTTTTGAACATTATGACCCCGCTTTTGACTTCAATGGTGATTTTGGTAATAAGTGCTACCTTACAGGAAATAGTGGTGGTGAGGCTGGTAATGATGATGTCGATAATGGGAATACGGTTCTTACTTCTCCCATTTTTGATGCCACAGAATTTAATAACCCAATGGTTAGTTTTTATCGTTGGTTTGCCAATGGAGGTGGAACAGGAGCTACCCCTGATGATGAGTTAACTGTAACTATCACAAATGGTATTGAATCTGTTCTTATAGAAAGTATAAATGCCCAAAGTCCTTTTCAAGAAGAATGGTCACAAGAAAAATATAATATAAAAGACTTTCTTACACCTACTGATAATATGCAAGTCATTTTTGACATTTCTGATAATGTAACCTCTACCCACGGTCATTTAGTTGGAGGAGCTCTCGACCTTATCGAAATTAAAGAAAGTACTGGAGAAAGTACGGTTTCTACTAGAGACATAAGCAGTCTTACTGCATTCGAAGTTTTCCCTAATCCTACTAGCGCTATCGTAAATCTTAATTTTAATCTTACGGAAAGAACAAGGTTAAGATTAAATATTTTCAATGCCCTAGGACAGTTAGTTACTCAAAAAGATCTAGGTAATATTATTGGAGCTAGCACTGAACGAGTAAGTCTTTTACATTTGCCCAAAGGTATTTATTTTATCCAGCTTAATGAGGGACATAGATTTAACACCAAGAAGATTGTTTTGTATTAAACTTTCTTTTTGTTATTAATATTGAGGAATTGGTTCAGCGTGTGAATATCTAATACACCAACCAATTCCTTTTCTTTATAGACTGGTAATAAAGGCAACTGCTGGTGTAACATTTTAAAATAGACTTTCTTAATCTTCTGGTGTGTGAATAATGGTTCAAGTTGACTACTTGTATATTTTGCTATTGGTTCATGTATCTCTCCTCGCTTTATAGCATCTTTTAAAAATTGTTGATATAACACCCCTATAAGCTGCTCGTTTTTATCCTTAACAAGAAAATGGATTTCTTTGTCTGAGTCGACTAAGTGTTGAACAGTCATAATTGGTTCATCCGAATCTAAAATAGTAAAGGTCTGTTTCATCACATCGTTAACGGTATGATGTTCCATTAAATCATCAATTTTAACCATTTTATACTCTTGGCTTGCTGTAAAAAAGACAAAAACACCAATAAAACCTAAGGTATAATGCGCTTGCGTAAAAGCTAGAAATAAAAATACTATCGCAATAACTTTTCCTAAGCTGCTTGCAATTTTAGTGGCTTGTAATCGAGAACTTTTTAATTCTAGTAAAGCTCGCAATACTCTTCCTCCATCCATGGGAAATGCTGGAATCAAATTAAATACAACCAAAGCAACATTTATCCAAAATAATCCATCAAGAATCGATAATACAAAATTAGTAGGAAGGCTCTCAATTTCAAGTTGGAACTGATCAATAGACAGATGTTCAACAAAGTTAGATATTAAACCTCCATACTCTCCTATCCTGTGATTAAAAAATATAGAGAACGCAATTAATATTAAAATACAAATCACTAAATTAACTGCAGGCCCTGCTAGTGCTATCCAAAGTTCATGCATTGGTTTTTTAGGGGTCTTTTCTAATCGAGCAACACCCCCTATTGGAGACAAGATAATATCTCTTGTCGGTACATCATACTTTTTAGCCGTCAAGGCATGACCATATTCATGAAGTGTCACACACGTAAAAATCAATAGGATGAAAACATTTAGTACTAGTATCAATTCCCAATTTGCGCCCTCTTGCTGATAACCATAAAATGTTACTATCATGTGCAATAAAAAAAATGTCCAATGTAGCTTTACTGGAATCCCCCAAAATGTACCAATATGAAATGATTTACCCATCCAATTTTTTTTATTCAAAAAAAAAGTCATTTTAACTATTTCTATCCTAAGAAACGTTTAAAACTTAATCAAGTTTTCAAAATTACAATTCTTTTTATTTTTATGTTTTTATATCAAATAAATTCCGTTATTTTATAGTCTTCTTAACTAGATACCCAATAGATGTTCTTCGATCAAACCTTCAAAAATATTAGCCGAGTTAGAGAAATCGCTGGTATACTTTGGAAGTATGGCTTCGAAGACTTTGTTTCTAATACCGCTCTAAAGTCCCTTATTCCAGAGAAACGCCGCTTAGCTTGGAAGAAGGAACATGAAAAGAAAAAGTACAGTCGTTGGGAATTGACAAGGATGGCAGCAGAAGAATTAGGACCAACGTTTATTAAGCTTGCACAAGTGTTGAGTAATCGCCCTGATATTGTCCCTGCACCACTCATGGAAGAGTTCCAAAAATTACAAAGTGAAGTTCCTCCTTTTGAATTTGAAAAAGTTCGTGAAATTATAGAACTCGAAACAGGAAAAGACCTAAATGATGTATTTAGTGAATTTCGTAAAAAACCTATAGGTTCTGCATCTATTGGTCAAGTTCACCTAGCGCATCTTAAAGATGCTAGAAAAGTAGTCGTTAAAGTTCAGCGCCCTAATGTAAAGACAAAAGTCTTAACCGATTTAATCATAATGAAAGAATTGGTTAAACGAAGCGAATCTTTCCTCCAAAGCCAAGGTGTTTATAATGCAATGGATATTGTAGAAGCTTTTGAAGCGAGTATGAAAAACGAAATGGACTATAATGTCGAAGCCCGTTTCATGAGTCAATTCCGCAACTACTATAAGCAATATACCAATTTTTATGTTCCTGAAGTATACAAAGACTATACCTCTGATAAGATGTTAGTCATGGAATTTATTGATGGTTGTAAAATAACTGATGTAACCACTTTGAAAGCTTGGGGCTTATCACCCGAAGAAATTGCCGAAACAGGAATGGATATTTACTTAACTCAAATTTTTGAACATGGCTATTTTCATGCTGATCCACATCCTGGCAATATTATTATTCAAAAAGATGGTACAATTTGCCTAATAGATTTTGGAATGGTTGGTAAACTGAACAAGCGAGATAAATATGCCTTTGCTGGTATTATGATTGGAATGGGACAACAAGATGTCAAAAAAATGGCTCGTAGTTTCAAGCGGCTAGCACTAGATTCTCATATTCCTGATAATCGAGCATTTGAAACGGATCTATCAGAACTTATTGATAATTATGCTACGCTTGATCTAAGCGAGGTCAATGTTTCTGAGATGGCAGAAAGTCTCCAAGCGATTATTCGAAATTATCGTATGAAAATGCCTGGAGGTATCTTTATTATACTAAGAGCGTTAACAATGTTAGAAGGTATCGGTAAGACAATTCATCCGAATTTTAAAACTTATGAATTTTTTAAACCTTATGGTATCAAAATGCTCAAGGATCAATATTCTCCTAAAAATATAACCGAGGAGATAATGACAACATTTAGTCAATTTTCAGGTTTTGTTCAGAGTTTTCCAGTAGAATTTCGAGACATCATGCGGAAAGTTCGAAAAGGACAACTGCATATCGAAATAGAACCTACACATTATGAACCTATCATCAATAAATTTAGTCGGGCAATCAATCGCTTAGCACTCAGTATTGTAATCATGTCATTATTTATTTCTTCTAGTATTTTATTACTTGCTTATACTTCTGTTCAAAATATAACGATTTATTATATTTCTATAACAGGTTATATCATTGCTATATTTTTTACAGTTATTTTAACAATATCTGCTTGGTTGAGTGGAAAAAGGTAATTTTACAAATAGTTGATGTTCTAACTTCTTTTTGAAAGAATCCATTTCAGCCCATTACAATTTTTATTCTAAAAATGATTTAAGATAAAATATGAATTATCTAACGCTAGAAAATATCACCAAGCACTATGGTGAAAAACAGCTTTTCGATCATATTTCTTTTACAATAGACAAAGGAAACAAAGTTGCGCTTGTTGCTAAAAATGGTTCTGGGAAATCTACTTTACTAAAAATAATACTAGGAGAAGAAAGCTCTGAGGGAGAAGATGCAAAAGTTTTTATTCATAAAAATATTCAAGTTGGTATTTTACAACAAGAACCTGAATTTAGAGGAGAAGATACAATCAGTCAAGCCATTTTCGACACTAAAAATCCGATGCTTTTAGCCATTAAGAATTATGAGAAAGCCTTACTTTTTAACCAAGAAACCGAGATCAATATTGCTATCGCCGAAATGGACAATTTGAAAGCCTGGGATTACGATGTAAAAATCAAATCTATTCTTTCAAAATTTAATATTCAAAATTTAGAACAAAAAATCAATACACTTTCAGGAGGACAGCGAAAAAGGATAGCACTTGCAAAAGTCTTAATTGAAGAGCCTGATTTTTTAATCCTTGATGAGCCTACCAATCATCTTGATTTAGACATGATTGAATGGTTAGAAGAATATTTACAAAAGCCAAATTTAACGGTCTTTATGATTACACACGATCGTTATTTCCTAGATCGGGTTTGTAATGTCATTATAGAATTAGATCGAGGGCAGACTTATAAATATAGTGGTAATTATGCTCATTTCTTAGAGAAAAAAGCAACTAGAGAAGAAAATGAAGCTATCAATTTAGATAAAACAAAAAAACTTTTCAAAAGGGAATTAGACTGGATGCGGCGAGGACCTCAAGCTAGGACAACTAAAGCTAAATCTAGAATCAATAGTTTTTATGATATAAAAGAACAGGCCTCTAAAAATCTGGATAATTCTAAAGTACAACTTGAATTTAAAGCACAACGATTAGGAAAAAAAATCCTAGAAGCTCGAAATATCTCAAAACGATTTGAAGATTTAATAATTATTGATGAATTTGATTACAAATTCAAAAAAGGAGAACGTGTTGGAATTGTAGGACCTAATGGCGTTGGCAAATCGACTTTTATCAATCTATTGACCCAAAAAATCAAACCTGATATGGGTCGAGTAGTAGTAGGGGATACAATCGTTTTTGGCTACTATACTCAAGAAGGTATTAAACTAAACAACGATAAACGAGTGATTGATGTGGTAAAGGATATTGCTGAAGTAATCGAGATGAGTAATGGGCGTAAAATTTCTGCAGCACAATTTCTTGAACGGTTTTTATTTAATCGGAAACAACAACAAGTATATGTTTCCCAATTAAGTGGTGGAGAACGTAGGCGATTGTATTTATTAACCGTTTTAATCCAAAATCCTAATTTTTTAATTCTAGACGAGCCTACCAACGATTTGGATATACTCACGCTGAATGTTTTAGAAGATTTTTTACAAGAATTTACAGGTTGTTTGATTGTGATAACCCACGATCGCTATTTTATGGATAAATTAGTAGATCACCTATTCGTATTTGAAGGTAATGGAAAAATCAAGGATTATAATGGGACATATTCCGAATATAAAGCCTACAAAAAAGCTTTAGGCATCGAAGCTGCAAAAGCCTTAAAAGCAACACAAAAAACAATTATCCAAACTAAAACTAAAGATGATAAAACACCTAAAGCCACTTATCAAGAACGCAAAGAATTCAATCGCCTAGAAAGAGAAATCAATAAATTAGAAACTAAGAAAAGTGAGATTACTGCACAGTTCAATAATCCTGAACTTACTGCAGAACAAATTACAACACTTTCCAAGGAACTCTCTACCATTCAGGACGAAATAGAAGAAAGAGAAATGAGATGGATGGAATTGGCTGAACTAATGTGATTTCAAACTTATGCAGCTCTAAAACTCTAATTATAATGTATCTATTGCCTCCAAAATTATAGCACAAGCAGTTTCTATTTGTTCCTCGTTAATAATCAAAGGAGGTGCTATTCTTAGGCATTTATCGTTAAATAAAAACCAATCTGTAATTAAACCATTTTCAATGCAGGTATCAATCACTCTTTTGGTATGCTCAAAACTATCTAATTCAACCGCCATAATTAACCCCGAACTCCTTACTGCTTTTATTCTAGGATGCTTCAATCGTTTTAGAAATTGTTGTTCTTTATCTTTTACCATTTCAATATAATCTTCTTCCAAGAGTACTTTTAAATTAGCTAATGCCGCTGCACAACAAACAGGGTGTCCTCCAAATGTTGTAATATGTCCCAGTAAAGGATTATAAGAAAGTACCTCCATGATAGCTTTATTGGCTACAAAAGCTCCTATAGGCATCCCTCCCCCCATCGCTTTGGCGAGCAGTAAAATATCTGGTACTATCCCATATTGTTCAAAAGCAAAGAGCGTTCCTGTTCGACCAAATCCCACTTGTATTTCATCTAAAATTAGTAATGCACCTACTTCCTCGCAGCGTTCTTTCAATTTTTTCAAATAATCCCCCTTCGGAATTTGTACACCACATTCTGCTTGAACCGTTTCGACTATAACTGCAGCCGTTTTTTCCGAGATTCGGTCTAAATCTCTTTCATTATTAAAATCAATAAATCGTATATCAGGCAGTAAAGGACGGTAGGCTTGCGTAAAAAAAGTATCACTCATCAAACTTGCAGAACCTTGGGTACTGCCATGATAAGCATTTCTAGAAGCGATAAATTCCGAGCGCCCTGTATACCGTTTCGCTAGCTTCATTGCACCTTCTGTTGCTTCACTACCAGAATTTACATAATAAACACAATCCAATTGGTTCGGGAGATTATCACTCAACAATTTTGCCAACGCTGCTTGTGGGGCTAGTACAAACTCTCCATAAACAAGCGTATGCATAAATTGCTCGCTTTGTTGTTGAACAGCTTCTACAATTTTAGGGTGACAATGTCCTAAAGAACTAACACTAATCCCTGCTATTAAATCAATATAGGCTTTTCCATATTTATCGTAGAGATATATCCCTTTTCCATGTACGATTTCTAAAGCAAGTGGAAATTGAGTAGTCTGTGCTTGATGTTGTAAAAAAAATTGACGTAAAGAAGGCATGATATTCGATTTAAACTTAAAGATATAGACAATAGGTGTTAAGAATTGCCAATTTAAAGCCTAAAATTCTTTAAAATTGTTAATTTCGCACATTATTTTTTAGACGATTGTTTTAAACTTGACTTTTAGTTTTTTTATCAAATTTTTTTAAATCATTTATATTATGATTAAGACTCATAGGGGTATTACTTTAGTTTGGGTATTCTGCTTGTTTTCAATCCTACTTACTGCTCAAGAAGATCCAATCTTATTTAAAGTAGAAGATACACCTGTACATGTATCGGAATTCAACTATATCTATACTAAAACAAATTCTACAAAAGCAGATTACTCTGAGAAATCGCTTCGAGAATATCTTGATTTGTATACAAATTTCAAACTTAAAGTTCACAAGGCAAAAGAACTTAAACTAGATACTATTCCTATCTTAAAGCAAGAACTAGAAGGGTATCGAAAGCAATTATCAAGTTCTTACCTAACCGATAAACAAGTGAAAGAACGATTAATAAAAGAAGCCTACAACAGAAAAAAAGAAGATGTAAATGTAAGCCATATTTTAAAGCGGTTTTCTACACGTCTTCCTACACCTAAAGATACCTTGTTGATCTATCAAAAGATTTCGGAAATCCAATCAAAACTAAAAAAAGGAGAAAAATTCGAAGCACTAGCTAAATTATCGGAAGATGCCTATACAAAGGATAATGGAGGTGAAATGGGCTATATTAATGCTTTGTTGCCTTCAGGGTTTTACGATTTTGAAACAGCAGCGTATAATACCCCTATAGGCAAACACTCTGGCATTATTCGAACTCCAATGGGGTATCATATATTGAAAGTCAATAGTAAAAGACCTGCTATGGGAACAGTCGAAGTAGCTCATGTACTTATACGTAACAAGGGGAAAGCAGCTGGAGAAGCAAAGCAGAAGATAGAAGCAGCTTATGCCGAGTTAAAAAAAGGAGCTTTATTCGGTGACGTTGTCGATAACTATTCAGAAGATAAAAAGACAAAAGCTAATGCTGGCCGTATTGGCTTTTGGAAAACTAATAGTACAGAAGCCATATTGACAAAAACTGCTTTTGATTTAAAAAGTGATGGTGATATTTCTGAACCTATTGAATCTAGCATTGGTTGGCATATTATTAGAAGAATCAGTAAGCCTGAATTTAAAACTTTTGAAATCGAACGTGCTAAACTACAAGCACAGGTTGAGAAAGATGCTCGTCTAGAAATGGCAAATAATGCGCTATTAAGCCGCTTAAAAAAAGAGAATAATTTCACCATACAACAAGCGACCTTGGATCGCTTTATTAAATCTTTGGATAAAACATTTTTATCCTTCAAATGGAAAGCACCAGCACCTTCAAATGAAAAGTTATTCAGCATAGCTGATAACGTTTTTACGTTAGGAGATTATTCTGACTATTTAGCTCAAAATAAACGAGAAAGAGGTCGTTTAGGAAGAAGAGGAGATATTGCTAATGTTGTTAACATTATGCTAGAGAAGTATGTCAATGATAAAGTGATAGCTTATGAAAAGACGCAGTTAGAAAAAAAGTATCCCGATTTCAGAGCATTAATGAGGGAGTATGAAGAAGGGATATTGCTTTTTGAGGTAACCAAGCAAAACGTTTGGGATAAAGCATCACAAGACACTTCAGGTTTGATTTCTTTTTATGAAAAAAATAAAACAAACTACAAGTACAAAAGTAGAGCAAAAGCAACTAAATATACACTACAATCTCAAAGTGAAAAATTATTGGCTAAGGTTAGAAAGTATGCCAAGAAAAAATCGCCGACTTCCGTTTTAAGCAAAATTAATAAAGCTGGTAAACTCTTAAAGTTTGATGAAGAAGAAATTGAAGAGGGAAAAATTAATGCATTGAAAGGTAGCAATTGGAAAAAAGGTACTCTTTCTAAAAACGAAATTAATGATGATAATTCCGTTACTTTTTATAAAATAGAAAGCACCTTACCATCAAGACAAAAAACACTTAAGGAAGCAAGGGGCTATGTTGTAGCAGATTACCAAGATAAGCTAGAAAAAGCTTGGGTAAAATCCCTTCGAGATACATATAAAGTTGATATTAATGAAGAGGTGTTGAAATCATTAATTAAAAAATAAAACTATTGAAGTATCGCATCAAAATATTTTTATGTTTAATGATGAGTTTTGTACTATTTCAATGTACAAGTACAGAGACTTCTGAAGAAACAGAAGGTTTACTAGCTACTGTGAATAATAAATCGCTATACATATCCGACTTAGAAAATATGATTGCCAGTGACTTAACACCACAAGATAGTGCTTTGGCCGTCAACGCTTATGTAGATCGTTGGATAAAAGAAATATTAATGCTACAAGAAGCAGAAATAAATTTACCAAAAGACTTAAACCTTGATCAATTGGTTCGGGACTATAGAGCCTCTTTAATTTTACATAATTATGAGAAAATCTTAGTCGAAGAGCAGTTAGATTCAATGATCACGGAAGAAGAATTGAGTGTTTATTATGAAAAAAATAAAGAACAGTACCAATTAGATAATAATATTGTTCGTTGTATTTATATCAAGGTATTAAGGAATGCACCTCAGACAAGCAGTTTAAAGCGATGGTGGGAAGATGAAGATTATGAGTCCCTAAGAACATATTGTGCTGAATATGCTGAGAGTTATTCTCTTGACGAAAATATCTGGATACGAGTAGATGAATTGGCAGCAGAGTTCCCAAAATCTTCGTTCAATTTCAGGGATACATCAAAGGATTTAACTTTAAAAAATAATAAATACCGTTATTTTTTAAGAATTTTGGAATATAAATCTCAAAAAGAGATTGCGCCTTTAAACTTTATTAAGGAGCAAGCCACAAAATATATTTTGCACAATAGAAAATTAAAACTCCTAGAACAAAAGAAAGATGAACTTTACGAAAAAGGAATTAGGAGAAATAATGTAAAAATAGTTACCAGATGATCAGATTACTCTGTTTGGTTTTAGCATTTATGCTAAGTTTCAATATAGTAGCGCAAGACAAAATCTTATTAGATAAGGTCGTAGCTACAATAGGAGGAGAAATCCTTCTCTACTCAGATATAGAAGAGAATTATGCGCTGTTAGCCTCTAGAAATGCTAATTTACCAGAGGGGGCAAAATGCTATGTTGTTGACCAATTATTAGTACAAAAACTCTTGTTGAATCAAGCACGTTTGGACAGTATTGAAATATCTGATGCTGAGATTGATGCTCAATTCAATGCTCGATTTGAGCAAATATTAGGTATGATGAATAATGATCCTCAACAATTCCAAGAATATTATGGTCAATCTATACCTGAAGTTCGAGAAAAATATCGAGAGGATATGAAAAATCAATTACTTGCTGATCGTATGAAAAATGACATAGTTTCAAGTGTACAAATTACGCCATCAGAAGTGAAAGAATTTTTTAATAAAATTCCTAGGGACAGTCTACCTTATTTTAGTGCAGAAGTAGAAGTTGGAGAAATTGTATACTTTCCAAAAATCAATAAAGAAGAAAAACAAAAAGCATTGGACGAAGCGGAAAGTTATCTAAAACAAATTAAAGATGGAACTGCAAAGTTTGAGGACTTAGCAAGTGTTCATTCAGATGATCCTGGTTCTGCTAGACTAGGAGGTGATTTAGGATGGAGAAAACGAGGAGATTTTGTAGTAGAGTTTGAAGCTGCAGCATACAACCTAGAAAATGGAGAAATTTCTGACATTGTCGAATCAGAATTTGGCTACCATATCATCCAATTAATAGAACGAAGAGGAAATCGAATTCATACCCGTCATATTTTAGTCCGTCCTGAAATCACATTAGCCGATCAAGACCTAGCAAAAAACACCTTAGATAGTATTCAACAATTAATTGTGAATGACTCAATTGGTTTTGATTTTGGGGTAAAAAAATATTCTTCTGATAAAGTTTTCAGCTACAATAACGGTGGCATAATGATGAACCCTAAGACTGGTAATTCATTTTTTGAAGTTGGTGATCTAGATCCTGAAATATACTTTGCTATCGACACGATGAAAGTAGGAGGCGTATCTCAAGCAATGGAATTCACGGCGCAATCTGGTGAAACCGCATACAGGATTATTCAACTTCGTTCTCAAACCGAACCACATATTGCAAGTTTAGAACAAGATTATTCTAAGATTAAAAAAGCAGCTTTAGAAGCTAAAAAAAGTAACTACATTTACAATTGGATTTTTGAAGCATTGGAAAAAACACATATCAGGCTCGATAATCAATACAGTAGGTGTGATGATTTAAAGAAGTGGTACAAATAACTTTAGGGTATTTCAGTTGTATTAAACTTTATAAGATGTTTGAATGTTGAAAAGTGGCAGAGTTATTGTATTATAAAAAATTATTAATTTAAAACAAACCGTAATATAAGACCTTTAAATAATGGCAAAATTCAAATCTGATTCTGAGGCAATTGATGCCTTATCTCAATCTTATAACGACCTTAAGCAAGAAATAGGAAAAATTATCATCGGGCAAGAAGAAGTTGTAAAAGGAGTGATCATCTCTCTTTTTGCAAATGGGCATAGTCTTTTAGTCGGTGTTCCAGGGCTAGCAAAAACACTTTTAGTAAGTACAATTGCCGAAGTACTGGATTTAGATTTTAAAAGAATTCAGTTTACACCAGATTTAATGCCTTCTGATATTACAGGTTCAGAAATATTAGATGAAGATCGTCATTTTAAGTTTAATAAAGGTCCTCTTTTTGCTAATATTGTTTTAGCAGATGAAATAAACCGTACACCTCCCAAAACTCAAGCAGCACTTTTAGAAGCCATGCAAGAGCGGTCTGTTACGGTAAGTGGTGTACGCCATGTTTTACCTGCCCCTTTCTTTGTACTAGCTACACAAAACCCTATTGAACAAGAAGGGACTTATCCCTTGCCAGAAGCACAACTTGACCGTTTTATGTTTAATATCCGCTTGGATTATCCAACATATGAAGAGGAAATCAAAGTTGTAGAAGCTACAACTACCAATAAAAAAGTCAAGCTTAGCCATATTATAACAGCAGAGCAAGTCTTATTTTATCAGGAAATGGTCAGAAAAGTACCTATTGCTCCAAATGTATTAGAGTATGCTGTAAAGCTAGCTAGCAAAACTAGACCGAATACACAAATGGCAACCCCAGAAGTTAATAACTATATATCCTGGGGTGCTGGACCAAGAGCTTCACAATATTTAGTGCTTGGAGCTAAATGCCATGCAGCTATAAATGGAAAATATTCTCCAGATATAGAAGATGTACAAGCAATTGCCAATTATGTTCTAAGACACCGTATTGTAAGAAATTATAAGGCCGAAGCGGAAGGTATAAATGAAGATCAAATCATAAAAGATTTATTCTAAAATCTTTTCATCATATTGGATATTATGATTTTATATTAATATAAAAATCATAATAAGGCTTTCTTTTTAATTATAATAAATACAATTTAAAATTAACCAACCCAAGTGTAACCACCATCGTTGATATCCAATTGTTTTTGGCTCTGTTGTTTAGTACTACTTGTCTTCAAAGTAAAACACTTGATTTTAGGAGTCTGAATTATAATCTTTTTTCTTTTCATGGTATAACATTTTTGTTCCTTAAAAATCATAGAGACCCAATGCATTTTCAATAGACCAAATTCATTTTTGTGACGGTCAAAAAATGCTTAAAGTCACTTTTCAATAAGTAGTAGTGGGGTAGCTTATTAAACTGGTTACAGAGTATATTATGGCACAAATAATGCCAAAATAAGCACTAGCCTTAAAGTTTAAGACTCTATAAGAAATATTTAACATTTTAATCCATAAAGAACTATACACCCGAATTTTATAGATAAATGTATATTTTAATGTAATAATATGATGTAGAATTATCTCCAGCATACACATAACGACAAAATTGTATTTATAAAAATACCTTGCATTATTTCTTATAAAAAATAGTGATTTTATCTTTTCGGAATGGTAAAAAAGAAGGTCGTTCCTATCGTTATTTTTGACTTCAGCCATATTTTTCCGCCCAATTTGTTGACAATTTTTTGGCAGATAGACAGCCCTATCCCTGTTCCCTCATACTGAGTTCTTTTGTGTAATCGCTGGAAAATCTCGAAAATTCTATGTTGATGCTCATCTGCAATTCCTATTCCATTATCTTTTACACTAAAAATATAATTTTCTTCATTTTCTTCTATATCAATTTTAACAATAGGAGGTCTATTGGCATTTCTAAACTTCAGGGCATTACTGATCAAATTTTGCAAAAGCTGACTAAGAAGCGAGCGATTACTCAAAATAGTTGGCAATGTAGGGACTTCAACAGTAGCATTACTTTCTTGAATAGCCACAGTTAAGTTTGTAGTTACATTATCTAATACTTCATTCATATCAACTTCCTCAATATCAATAGTCTTCCCAATTGTTGCATATCGAAGAAGATCATCTAGTAATGTTTTCATTCTATTTACGCCATCATCAATAAATTTGAAATACATTTCTGCTCCTTCAAGTTCATGTCTGTATTGACGTTCTAATAATTTGGTATAACTACCTATCATCCTTAAAGGTTCTTTAAGATCATGCGAGGCAACATAGGCAAACTGTTTTAAATCTTCATTGGCTTGTGTTAGCTCTTCATTTTTTTCTGTGATCTTTTTGCTTTGCTCAATGATAGTCGCTTGCATTTGGTTTTGCTTCGTCAAAAGGGCTATTGCTTTTTCTTTCTCTTCTAGAGAATATTTAATTTCAAGATCAATCGTTTGGCGAATCCGTTGCTCTTTAGCAAATATTTTTTGGGCATCAGCATACTTAACTTGATATTCATAAGCCTTTTTAAAATCTTCTTGCTTTTCGTATATCTTTGCTATAATTCCATAGCCTCTTATTTCACTTACATCATCATTACTACTTCTAGAGGCCTCTATTCCTTTTTTAATATACTCAATTGCTTTCGAGTCATTTCCACGATGATGATATATATTTCCTAAATTGATAAGATTAATTTGACGTCCTGCCAAGGCTCCTACTTTTTCAATTTGTTTATCTGCTTCTTCTGCATAATGACAAGCTCTTTCATAGTCTTCTATTGCAACATAGGCTCTACTAAGCTGTGCTAATATATGAGGGATCATCTCCACATAACTAACAGATTTCGTTAGTTTAAGTGCTTTTTCAAACTGTTCTTTGGCAGCAAGCGGTTGCTCTAATTCATAATATATATTTCCAATATTATTAATAATAATCGTTTGTGTATTGGAATCTAGTATATCTTCAAAATCTTTTAAAGCTCTTTCGTATCGTTCTAGTGCTTCATCGTGATTAAAAAGATTTGCATATATTGTTGCTGTGTTAATAAGGCAGTAGACAATCCCTTGTCGATAACCTATTGTTTCACTTTTATTCAGTGCTTCTAGGAAATATTCGACAGCCAGTTTATGTTCAGAACGAGCACCATGTACAATAGCAGTACTATTTAGAGCTAAAATTTCTCTTTCTATATCACCTATCTGCTGACTGGTCTCCAAAACCATACTACTTAAATGAGAGAGCTCTGAAAGCTGCCGCCTACGAAGATAGACAAGGATGAGTTGCGAAAAAATTTCCAAAAACAAACCCTCATCAGGAGATTCTGTTATATCTTCTTTTGCATCAAGAATAAATTTTAAAGCATGGTCAAAATCATTTTGATGAAAATAGAGTTGACTCATTGCTACTTTACCTAGAATCTGCCCTTCAATAAAACCACTTTTACTAAGTTGAAGAGCTTTATTAAAGTTTTTTTCTGCTTCAGTAAATTTTTTTTGATTGAGGTATATATGTCCTAATTCTAATAAGATTTTAATAGCAGGAAATTCTTGATTTTGAGCATTAATCTTAGAGGCTGCTTTGAGATATTTTATCGCTATAGGATAAAAGGATTGATCATTACTGTATCGCCCCTTTATATTGTATATCGTACCAAGAAGAATATTTGCTCGAATATTACCTAATACATAATCTTTTTGTATAGAGCTATCCAAAACCTCTTTCACTAAAGTTTCTGCTTCCTTTAGTTTACGATAACGCACAAGGCGTTCTGCTTCTTCAAGATTAGTGCGAATATGCTCTAAATTCATACCTGACAAGTAGATTTTCCGACCTATTTTAACCTAAAACAAAAAAGGGAGGTTGTTGAATCAAGATAAGATTTAATATTTTTATTAAAATGTATTGACACAAATATACTTAAATACTTTTTACAAAAAGTATACCTGTCCTATACATCAAAATATAAAACAGGTATACAATTGCAAAAATTACTGGTTTATTTTTTCCTTAAAGGACATAATGCGAAGTATATTAACCATTATCCTCTTCACTTGTAGGGGTACTCCCCTCTTCGCTTGCAGGTTCTTCTTTTTTATCTTTTTTAAATTCATCTGGAGAAGGATTAGGATTAGCAACCTTTAACTCTGCATTAACTCGTCCTTCCATAACCAGTTCATGGATTCCAGGATCTTCATTTGTAAATACAGTAATCCCTGGTTTTTGAATGCTAAACTTCCCCTTACTATCATAAGTTACTTCAATTTCTCCCGATTTTCCTGGTTCAATCGGGACTTTAGGAAAAATAGGTTTAGCACATCCACAAGTAGCTGTAACATTTAGCACTTGCAAAGGAGCATTCCCCAAATTTGTAAATTTGAATTTATGTTTTACAATATCTCCTTGTTCGATAACACCAAAACTGTATTTTGTAGATTGGAAACGTGTAAAAGGTTTTTTTTGTACAATAGGCTGGGTAGTTGTTACAGGTCTGCTAGTTACGGTCTGGTAGGATGTTGGAACAGTTCCGCCCTTTTCATTAAATTCATCTTTAGCAACAGTTCCAGTCGAAGCAGCTTCAGCTTCTTGCTTTTTTCTTTCGGTCTCTTCTTTTCTCGCTTTTTCCCTCGCTTCTTTTCTTGCTTTTGCTCTTGCCTCTTTTCGAGCCTTCTCTCTTTTAGCTTTTCGTTCTGCCTTTGCTGCGGCTTTCTTCTCTGCTTTTGCTTTTTCTACGGCTTCTTTTGCTGCCGCCTCAGCTTCTGCTAGTTTAGCTTCTGCTAAAAGCTGTTTTTCTTTTTCTAACTGAATCGCAACGGAGTCCACAACTTCTTCTTCTTCATTAGAAACTGTAATAGAGGCAACCTCTTCATCGATAGATTGTCGAGTTGTTTCAGATGTAAAAGGATTTTGACAAGATATAACGAATAATAAACCGCCTAGTAAACAATATTTTAAGGACATAATTATATATAATTAATTTGGTTAATATTTCCTATGATAATGTATTTGCGTTGATTATTTTGGAAGTTGATCACTTCTATACTACTAGTTTAGACCTCTTTTGTAAAAATAGTAACTTTCTAAAGCGATTAAAGAGAATAAAGAAATAAAATTATAAAAATGTTTTTAAATATAATATTTAATAATACTGCTCAGTTCTAATTTCTAACACTGAGCAGTATTAAACTTAGTTGCTATAATTTTATTGTATTGTTACATTAAAGGTAACATCAATATCTGTTTCTCCAGTTGTAGCAGGAGAAGATTTATCTGCCTCATGTTTTAGTTTAACATTTAGTGTTCCTGTACTTGCTCCTAAGGTTACCATTTGTGAGGATAAACCTATTGGAGCTCCATTTGAGTCTTGATCCGTAATTTGTGCACTCAAATTAAGTCCAGCACCAGGCGTGAAAATAAATATATGATCAAGATCCTCTTCCATAACTTCTGCTGTTATATCTTCACTAGGTGTTTCTGAATCATTTGCAAGACGGATACTAACATTATAGGTCGTATTGCTTGATAAGGTGATATCATCAATACTTGGAGCATTCCCCCCATCTCCATCTAAATCTTGAAATGTAAATGCTTGTGTAGTAGAACCATCATCAAACGTCAGTTCTAATGTTGTGATTAATTCTACTTCTTCTTCTTCGTCATCGTCATCGTCCTTTTCACAAGCCGTAAACAAAAAAACACTTGTTAATAACAAGAAAGTAATACTTAGTAATTTTGAATTAAAAAGAAATTTTAGTTCCATTTTTTAAACGTTTTTATTTTTTGATATTAAAAAATTAATTTAAGCCTTAACGAGATATTTGTACCAGGTTCATCAGCAAAATACCTAAACCGATTTAAATAATCTCGATAAGTATTATTAAAAAGATTTTCTACATTTAAGCCTACTTCCATAGGCAATTTCCCTAAAGAAAAATTAGTCCCCATCTCCAAATCAAATAATGTATATCCTTTAGGAGCAGGTGCAAAATCACCTCCTTCAGGAATTCTATTTTGTTTTAATACATTCTGCATACCTAACTTGACAAAACTATTTTTTAGGATAGTTCCTTCATCAAATTCATATTTTATAGCATTTTTAAATCTATCAGAAGGCATTAAAACGAGATAATCATCAATCTTCAGATTATGACCTCTTACAATAGCCAATTGACCTTGCCATTCCAGATGTTCTGAAATATGGTAATGGAAGTCCAAATCAGCACCAATCAAACGAGCATTCGTTTGTTCATAATGATAAGCAGGAAAGGCACCACGAATCGTTAGTATTGGCCTCTCTTGAGGCTGTAGATAGATATAATTTTTAATAAAATTATGGTAAAGTGAAAGTGAACCTCCTAGATTTTTTTCATTATCGTATTCTACTGTCAATGTTGCATTCAATGCCAATTCAGATTGTAAATCATTACGCCCCAATTCATAGGAAGCTGTACCATGATGGACACCATCACTATACAATTCACTAATATTCGGAGAACGCCAAGCAGTCCCAAAATTAAAATTTAAATGCCAGTCATGACTCAAATGATATATAGCACCAATACTTCCTGAAACATTACCAAAATCTAATTGTTGATCCTCCTCTCCTCTTCTTCCTTCTATATTCAAGCGTTTAAAATCATATCGTATTCCTGCTTCTAGTTCTAAAGGAAATGGATAGTTTTTCCAGCGTTCTAACCAAAAACCGCCAAGTGTATAGCTTTTATAATCAGGAATTAATCCACCTCTATCTGTTGTATTTCTTTGGTGGATAAAACTAACTCCTATTTCTCCTTTAAAATTTTTAATAGGATAATGTTGCCAAACGACATCAGCAGAATGAGATGTAATTTCAAATTCCATATTTGGAAGATCAAATTCATCAGAAAGTTCGCCAAATTGTCGATGCGCATCAAATTCTTGTCGACGATTAAACTGCCGAGCATACTGCCATTTCAGTTTCCCTTTTTCTCCTGTTCGAACAAACCCTTTCACTTTGGTCAATTCGTGCATGATTCGCTGTAGTGGTCGATCCAATTGATACGTAAAATCAGCCATTATGAGAGGAACTTCTGATTGAATTGCATTTTCTAAATCCGTTAGATTCCCAATATGTGCGCCACGAAAAATACCTAGCTCTGTATTGAATTGGCTATAAAATAGATTTATTCCATACCGTTCTTTTTTATACCCTACTTCGTAGGAAAAGTTATGCTCTCGGACACCTGTATTCGCAAGAAAATAGTTTGGTGCTTTCAAGTTTCCGCCTCTTTTAAAAGTACCTTGAATTCTTCCTGCAAGCGGCAGTTTATCACTTAGTCTCCCTTCCAGATAGAGTGAAGCACCCCCTTGACGACCATTGCTATACCCAGCAAGGTTTAATGCTCCGTGTATTCCTTTTTTTGTTGGTAAATCTTTAGTTTCAACAAGAACAATTCCTCCAATAGCATCTGCCCCATATCGAACGCTATTGGCTCCTTTTACAACCGTCAATTTGTCAGCAATATAAGGATCTATTTCGGGAGCGTGTTCCATTCCCCATTGTTGTCCTTCTTGTCTTACACCATTATTTAAAATAAGAATACGATTACTATGTAATCCTTGAATAATCGGTTTAGCGATTGAACTCCCTGTCTTTAGTGTTTGTACACCTACGACTTCAGTAAGGGCTTCTCCTAATCCCTGTCCACGACTACGCTCTAATAATGTTCCTTGAATTACAGTACTCGTATTGGTACTTTTTTGCTCAATAGCTTCCGCACTAACGGTTACCTCATGAATGTGTAAAGCTTCAGGCTCTAGGCTAACGATGAGTAAGGAATCACTTTGCAAACGTACAATTCGATGTGAGGCTCTAAAACCTAAGTGAGAGCAAACAACGGAATGTTCCCCTTCACAAACCCCATCAATAATAAACTCTCCATGCTCATTTGATAGTACGCCCTTATTTTCATCTTCAACGACTATGCTTACGTTAGGCAATTCTTCTTTAGTATGAGCATGAACAACCTTTCCTCTCAACTGGTGTTTACAAACTTGTGCTGTCAAACTAGTAGATATAGAAAGTAGGCCTAAAAAGAACATTAACTTGTTCATCTTTGCTTTTTAATAGTCGTATTATCCTATCATTTTAATATTTATGTTGAATATATTTCTATTAAACATCCCTTATTAAGGAATCCTTATTCAACATTATATCCTTATTCTATAGTAGGAATGATCTATTATCGTACTAGGATAATACAGGATTTTAGTATTAAGATTTTGAGAAATATCCAAAGCGGATATATAAGTTATCTTTAAAATAACTATATAAACCTTAGAACTCTGCTTAGAATGACTAAACTAAATATTTAGAGGGAGGTCCTCTTAGATAGGTTACAGAGATACACGAAGAAATGTATGTAGATTGGTAATTAAATTTATTTTGAAAAAATTGTTCTACTTTAAGAAAAGATAATTGCGATTCATCTACTGATCTGAAATCTAAAAAACTACAAAGACAGGCAAAGCAATTTTTTATTAAATACGCTTCACCATGGTAATGCTTTTCAGAATCAGAATCCGTTACTTCACAATGAAGATTATGATGGTGTTGATCCAACAAAAGATGAATATCTTTTTGCAAGGAAGCAAAAAGAAAAATCACAACCATAAAAGTTGCTGCAAATCTTTGGTATGTTGGATAGTTTTTCAAAAAAATACTTTATACTAGAAAACACACAAATATACGAAATGTTGTTCGTATTGAAGAATAATAACATTTCCTTAGAACTCTATATTAACGTTATCAACCTTCGATTCTAGAATATCTTGGACACTTGTAGGAAGTTGAGAAAGAAAATCATATCCAGTTTTTTCCTCAATTTCATCAACTGTTGTTCTATAATGCCACCAATTATCGTCTGTTGCAAAATTTGTATTTTGAATATTGACAGCAATAACTCTTGTATTTTCATCTATTCTATTCAAATCATTCTCTCCCTGTGGTAAAACAACCATTATTTTATATATAGATTCTGGCACCGCAATTTTACCATCAGCAATATACTTTTTATATCCAAAGAACCCAAAACCTCCTACACCATAATTCCCCATAATATAATATATCTCGTTACCTCGACGCACTAAATCTCTACCATATTGCTCTAGATTAGCCCAAGTTTCTTGATTATGATCTGGTGATTGAGGTACCATATTGATCATATAAAACGTTTCAGAATTGGTATTATCCGAACACGTTCTATCCGCCGACGGGCAATTATGTCCTCGATTAAATCCCGAATTTCTATAACTATCCTCATCAGGAGAAAACCATCCTGAGGGTAAGTCATAGGCTCTAAAATCGTCTTGTCGGAAACTTTCTCCCATCCATTGGCTTGTCAAATTCCAACTAACCCAATTGGGTATCCCTCTACTTTCATTGTAAGAAAGTGCAAAACTTGGTAACTGGATTAAATAATTGTCTTCATCGCCACTTGCATTGCTAGGGTTTCCTAGATAGGTATGGCTACTTTCTGCTCCTTCTGGACACCCCAGTTCGCTTGTGTCATTGCTACAAGCAAGAAATCCAATAAAGCTAAATAATATAATTAGGTAACGTAATTTGTACATATAAAATAGTTGAGTTCATAGTTACCGTCAAAGTTAATAAACTTTACATTAATTATTTATCTAATTTTTACTTCTTTATAAAGAAGTAAAAACCCGTAATGTGACAATTTTATAAACAAAAATTCTACTTTTTCGATTTTAGAGCTGTGATAATATATCATCTACTGAAGAACGATTGCTATAGTTTGGATCATATTGTACCCATTTTACCTTCCCATTTTCACCTATAATATAGGTAGCTGGAATTGGAAGGTAAGCCTCCTCTTGACCATTCACTTCTCCAATAGTTAGACCTTCTTGCCATTTAGTAAATTTCTCGTTATAATCATTATTTACTTTAAACGCAACGCCATATTTTTTCATAATAACGTTATCACTATCACTGATAAAAGGAATATCAAGCTTCGTTTCAGTTACTGTTTTATCAATATTCTTTGAGCCTTCTGGAGCAACCGCCACTACCGTAGCACCTTTAGCCTTAATGGCATCTAGTTTTCCTACAAATTCTCCTAGATGTTTAGAACATAATGGACACCAATATCCACGATAAAAAACAAGGACAACATCTCCTTTCTGTAAAAGTTGGGATAGCTGTACTTCATTATCATTTTGATCTTTACCCGAAAAATCTGGTGCTTGAGTTCCTACCGCAATCGGCTTTAAAGAGGCAATACTGCCTTCATCAATCCCAAATTTTGTATATTCTTTTTTATCTACAAGATCAGTCTTACTAGAGTCCGAAGTTTTCCCATTACAACCCAATAGTAAAAAACTTCCTAAGAATATAAAATTAATATATAGAGAGAATTTGTATTTCATAATATGATATTATTGTAATAAAAACCAAAAATAAAAAAACGCAGGACTATTTATTAATAGTCCTGCGCAAAATTATTCTATAAGTTTGTTACTTATTAAATTTCAACCTACATTATTTTTTCAAAACTAATCTTACATTCCCTGAAAATGAATTTTTATTCAAAGAAGAAGTTTTCATTCTAAGGTCGATACTTCCCTTTCTCTTGAGGTCATATTCAAATTCTTTTCCAGAAAGAAACTTTGATTGACCTGGGCGAATCGCAATTGTTTGACGTTTTTTGCCTCCATATTTAGAATAATAAACATATAAGGTTTTCTTAAATGGATTTTTAATTCGTACGCCTCTACTAAGTCGAGTTAATGATACTGGTATACAAACACCAGAATTGCAATCTTCTCCTAAATCTTCACCTATTCCTCCGCTTAATCTCAGATTTTGAACTGGATTACAATATGCTTCACTTGTTCCTAAGTACTGGGCACAATGGCAATCACAGTCTTTTTTTGAAAGTTTCTTTTGAGCACAATACTGCCGACAGTTTTTATCATCTGTAACCGCCCTTACTGTCCCGCTTGTTAAATCTAACGTTTGTGCTGAAAGGCTAAATGATAAAATAAGTCCAATAATACTAAATAGGGATTTTAATCTCATAATTGGTTTTTTTATTAAAAAATTGAATGTAACACCGTAAGCTTAACATATTATAAGGCTATTACTCTAAATATAATCATAAAGAGGGTGTGAATCTAATCTCAATATACTGAATTAAAACCAGAATGGTTGTGAAGAAAATATTAAAGTTTATAAGCATAATACATTCAAAACACCTTTCAATTTAAAAGAAGTGTAACAAACAATTGTAAAACATCGTATCATATATAAAAATATCATATTATATAAACTTTTTTTACTGTTTGAACTATCATTGTAGAATATAGCAATAAAAAGATAATATTGGTATTAAATTTGTGGCTATATATCATATATTATCTGTTAAGCATTTGACATATGTAATACCTTGTCAATAAATACTAATACTACACTGTTTAGACCTAATTAAAATTCACACGACACCATGAGTAAAAATGTACCTGTAATCATCTTAACCTTCATTTTATTAGGAATTGCTGCATTCGCTATTATCCAGTTTAATACGAATAGAGGGCAACAAAATAAGATTGAGACTTTAAAAGAAAATCTAAAAAATACCGCTCACGAATTAGATAGCACTAAAGAGGTCTACGAAAAAACAATAGAAGAAAAATTAGTCTTAGAAGAACAGAATCTTGTCTTAAGGGATAGTATTCGAAAACTAAATAATTTAATTGTCAGATTACGAAATATTATCACAGAAAAAGAACAAGAGATAGCAGATTTGAATAAAAATATAGACAGAAGAAGTTATTCTTATCAAAAATTAAAAGAAAAAATTTCGGCTTTATATCGAAAAGAAAAAGTAAATAAGAAAAAAGTAGATCAGCTAGAACGTGAAAAAGCAAAACTTAAAAAAGAAATAGAAAGACTCGCAAGAAAACAAGAAACCATAATAGCAGAAAAAGGGGTCACGACTGAAGACTTATTAGACTACCAAGCTAGTAAAGCTGCTTTTGAACGTATTAAAGATATTGCTGAAAATACGATTGTTCGGTATAAAACCATCTCTCCGAAACGTTCTAAATATGGCAGAGATATTACACGTATAGATAAAAATTCTAGCAATTGGAACTTTACCATCATTGAACTTAAGCTAGACCATCCCGATATTTCTAGTATTGTTGATGAAAAATTCATCCTTAAAATCAGAGATGAGGACAATCATAAAAACATGACTTATTTCTCTGAAAATCCTAATTTCCCTAGTGACTATATTGATGGAATTCCTTTCAAATTTGATGGAAATTTAGTGGAGATTATTTTTCATAATGCACAACAGAAAAAAGGAAAAAATTACTCCATCAATGTCTATATTGTAAAAGATGATGGTGAATATCTACTAAACAAAAGTCCATTTCCCATTTTTAAAGAGCAAATGCTTACCTTAAAAAATAAATAAGCAATACCTTATTTTTTTAGCATTCTTATAGTTTTGAATTTGTATTTTTGTCCCAGCTCTAATACAAATTCAAAGCCTATATATGAATAAAGATTCTAACCAAAAATACGCTACTGTTCATTATAAAAATTATCTCCATCTAGATAAAATTCTTGATGCACAACACCTTCGTAGCGCAAGTCCTGATAATTCGGCAGCACATGAAGAAATGCTCTTCATTATTGTACACCAAAGTTACGAGATTTGGTTCAAACAGATCATCCATGAACTAGAGTCTGTCATCGACCTTTTTGATAATCATAAAGTTGATGAACGCAACATTGGAACATCTATCGCGAGATTGAATCGAGTCATCGAAATCTTCCAATTGCTCATTGAACATATTCGAATCATGGAAACAATGACTCCTCTTGACTTCCTTGATTTTAGAAGTTATTTATTTCCTGCCTCTGGTTTCCAAAGTTTTCAATTTCGAAAAATAGAAAACCTACTAGGCTTACCTGAAAAAGAAAGAATCACCTATGGCGGTCATCATTATGCTGCTTTCTTTTCAGAAGAAGAACAAAAAGAACTTCATCATATCGCCATATATAAAAATTTATTTCTAGCTATTGAAAATTGGCTTGAACGAACACCCTTTTTGAAATTTGGAGATTTTAAATTCTTAGAATATTATAAAGCATCCGTTGAGCGAATGGTGGCTAAAGAAGAGACCGCTATCAAGGCTTCGGACTATCTTACAGCGCAACAAAAACAAATGCGCTTAAAAATGATGGGGAATACGGATACTTATTTTGAGTCTATCCTTGACCCTATCGTTCACCAACAACTCGTCCAAGAAGGAAAGCAACGACTTAGTTATGATGCTACATTAGCCGCTCTAATGATTAATTTATACAATGAAGAACCTATTTTACAACTTCCTTATCGGTTTTTAATTTGTCTGGTAGATATTGATGAACTATTGACTACATGGCGTTACCGTCATGCTCAGATGGTGCGACGTATGCTCGGTAGAAAAATAGGGACAGGCGGCTCTTCAGGACATGATTATTTACACCATACCGCCGTCAAGCATCATATCTTTACTGATTTGCATCATATTTCAACCTTATTAATTCCTAGAAGCGAATTGCCTGAATTACCACAACAGCTAAAACAACAACTAGGATTTTATTATTCTAATAATGCTTAAATAATGACAGAAAGATTCTACTATAAATCTCCAATTGGGAATCTAAAATTGATACTTTCTGATAAAGGACTGCAATCTATGCAATTGGTAGAGCATACAGAACAAATTAGCTCTAATCATTCCTTATCGTCTGTCATCATCCAACAACTTGATGCTTATTTTAATAAAACACTAAAATCTTTTGACTTACCTTTGGATTGGGAAAATGCAACAGATTTTGAAAAAAGTGTTTGGGATATATTATTAAAAATTCCTTACGGAAAAACAATCTCCTACTCCGCAATTGCCGAACAATTGGGTAATCCCAAATCCGTTCGTGCTGTAGGAACAGCCAATGGTCGCAATCCTATTCCTATCATTGTACCTTGCCATCGGGTAATAGGTAAGAATGGACAACTTACTGGGTTTGCATTGGGATTGGATATCAAAGCATATCTATTAAATCTAGAAAATCCTCAACGTTTTGCACAACAAGGAAAACTCTTTTAAAAGATAAGAACAAAAATCCGAGTAAAATGTGTAATCAATTACTCGGACTTTTATTTTTAAGAATTCTTTTTTATCAACTCTCCGTTTTTTCTTCCTTTGTCATATCTCCAATTTTCTTTGAAGCAGCAAACGAAGTTACCATTTGAGACAACATATCACTTGCTGCAGATGGTGCATTTGGCATTAATATAAGATTACTATTCACATTTTCACTCATTGAGCTTAAAGTATCATAATGTTGTGTAATAACAATCAATGCTGAAGCCTCTTGAGAATTAATACCAACTTTATTCAGTACTTCTACAGATTCTTCCAATCCCTTGGCAATCTCTCGACGTTGATCCGCTATTCCTTGTCCTTGTAAACGTTTACTTTCTGCCTCTGCTTTTGCTTTCGCTACAATTCGAATTCTTTCGGCTTCAGCTTCGTACTCAGCAGCCAACTTTTCACGTTCAGAAGCATTAATACGATTCATTGCCATTTTCACTTCTTGGTCAGGATCAATATCCGTCACTAGTGCCTTAACGATAATGTATCCATACTCTTCCATCGCTTCTGAAAGTTCTCTTTTTAATGCTATCGCAATGTCGTCTTTACGCTCAAAAACATCATCTAGCTTCAATTTTGGAACTTCTGCTCTTACTGTATCAAATACATAAGAGGTAATCTGGTCATGTGAATTTTCTAGTTTATAAAAGGCATCATAAATAGCATCTTTTATAATTTTAAATTGTACCGAGACCTTGAGACGGACAAACACATCATCTTTTGTTTTTGTTTCTACTAATACATCCAGTTGTTGAATTTTCAAACTCACTTTTCCTGCTATTCTATCGACAAAGGGAATCTTAAATTGAAGCCCCGAATGACGAATACTATGAAATCGTCCTAATCGTTCAACGATAACCGCCGTTTGTTGACGAACAATGAACAGACCTAATAACAATAAAATAAGTCCGAAAAACACAAATGGAATATAAAAAGAAAGCTCATTCATGATATTACTTTTTTGCTTTATAAAATTGGTTTCTTTTTTAAGAATAATGATTTCGAAGCAACTCATTTTCTCTTTTCAAACGCTCTACTTGTTTCCTTAGATGAAAAACTTCACTGTGTTCATTCCTGTCATTATATTCTATAATTTTATCATCTGTAAAATACACTCCTCCAAATAGACTGGTTTTTACATATGCTTCATGCACATTATCATACATATCCAAAAATCGCACTTTATAAATTCGATCACTATCGCTACCAAACCACCTTTTGCCGAAAGGCTCCCATGATTTTGAAATCATCGTTCCTTGAAGTGAATGAATATGACGCTCTATCCTATCGGTATCAAAATATCTTGTAAGAAGATGCGTAATAATTATAAACATGAAAAAAAACAAAAATATACCAAATCCCATTTTATCAACTAATTTTTTATTAAATATTTACAATTATAATTTCTCAAAAATTAAGTTTTTTTTCCACTTTCATCGACAATCCTAGCAAATTTTCGATAAACCTAGAAGTAGGTTAAACCAAATCTGTTTCTAAGACCGTCGGGTACTCAATAATCTTATCGTCATGTATGGTTACACCATAGAACTGACTTGTATTAATAATTGCTCTGTGTAAATTACCATACCAATCTTCATATTCCACTAGATACATTCTAGCCAAGGAGGTTTTAAATTTATCGCTCCTATGAAGTTTAATAAACAACAAGCGATTATTTCGTTCTTTTAAATAGTCATCAATTCTTTTTTCATCAAAATGATTAAAGATTAAATCGTTAAAAGCTAATACAACAACAACAGGCATAACAACTTTAAATAACATCATTTTATTCGTTTTATGGGTTTAAAAATGTATTCTTAAATTACACTCCTAACAACATAAAATCAAATTTCATCGACAATCCTAGCAAAATTTCGATAAAACTGGATTTCTGTTAGGAACGTTTTAACAGGAATTGCAGTTTTTATACTAAAAAAAAACTATCCTAGAATGAGAATCGCACTATTTGCAGATATACATGGGAAATTTCTCTTGCCTTTCAAGTTAGTTGATCTTTATCAACGAACAACGGGTTTTAATGTCGATCTCATTCTTCAATGTGGTGATATGGGGGCTTATCCCGATTTAAGTAAATTGGATAAAGCGACGCTTCGCCACGCAAAAAGAGATAGAGATGAATTAGGGTTTCATGATGATTTTATAAAAGAAAATCCCAAAATTAAATCTTTTTTAGATGCACTTAACATTAAGATGATTTGTGTACGTGGAAACCATGAAGATCATGACTTTCTCAATATATTGGAAGCTCAATATCCTAATGATCCTAGTTTCCCTATTGATGTTTATAAAAAAGTGTGGGTTTGTAAAACGGGTTGGATTCAATCGTTCTCAAAAGAAGACCAAACTTTAAAATTTATTGGTATTGGACGAATAGGCGATCGAAAGGGACGAAAAGACCAAAAGTTTATTCAAGACTATGAGCGTGCAATTCTAAAAAAACTTCAGAAAACGAAAGAAGAATTTGATCTATTAATCGCTCACGATAAAGATGCTAGTAGCCAAAGAGGCTTTGGAATGATTGAAATCCGAGAACTTTTAGACAACGTTTATTTTCAATATTACTTTCATGGGCATACAGGAGAACCTTTTAGCCAACAACAGGATGTAGATAGTTTTACAACGATTGTAAAAATCAAAGAATTAGAATTTGATTCAAACGGCATCTTACCTGAAGGTTGTATGATTATAGTAAAAAAAGATGATATTGGTGATATAAATATAGAAGTCATCCAACAAAAACTAACGAATCAAATAACCAAACATAATTGGAAATATTTGTGATTCAGTAATCAAATACAAAGCAAAAATATTGTTTTCAGATACAAATGTATTACATAGGACAACTCTAGTAAGATTCTGGATTTTATTTTATTTAGTACCATAAATATTGAGTATTTTAGACATATCAAGTAAACGCACATTTTACTTAAAACTGAGAATACAATATACGGAGTACTATGAAGTTCTATGTCTACCTACTATCAATCCTTTTGATTGTTACTTTCAATAGTAATGCTCAAATTCAACATTACGATGATATTTCATCCACCATCGCTTATGGCACACAAACAGGTTGCCGTGGAGCTTCTTTTATTGATTTTGATGGAGATGGAGATGATGACATCTACATTACTAAACGAGATGGTCGTAATTTACTCTATGAAAACCTAGGCAATGAACAATTTAGAGAGATAGCACACTCTAGAGGACTTTCCTATACTGGAAAAAGCTTTTTATCTACTTGGGGTGACTTTGATAATGATGGAGATTTAGATGTTTTCATTGGCAATTATCAAGAACGCAATCTTATTTTCAGGAATGTGGGGGATGGTTACTTTGTTAATGAAAGTGCTACTGCTGGTATTGAGTTTAAAAATGAACGTACTGTTACTGTAATGCTTTCCGATGTAGATAGAGATGGGTTTGTAGATATTTTTGTTGGAAATTTTTATGCTAAAAATATTCTTTATCGTAATAATGGGGATTTCACTTTTATGGATATTTCTGAAGATGCAGGATTAACGGATATTAAATACACAATGGGCGCAATGTTTCTAGATTATGATAATGATGGAGATAGTGATCTATACATTACCCACGATAATACAGACAGCAATTTATTGTATCAAAACGACGGAGCAGGACATTTTACAGATGTGAGTGTTGAAGCAGGTGTAGCACTGGAAGCGCTAGGAATGGGAACAGATTTTGGAGATATTAATAATGATGGCTTACTAGATATTTATGTTGCCAATCTTTTTGAAAACGTTATGTATATAAATAATGGGGATGGTACTTTTTCGGATATCTCTGTCAGATCTAGAACAGACGACTACGGCATGGGTTGGGGAATTACCTTCTTAGATTTTAACAACGATAGCCGTCAAGATATTTATATTGCGAATGATAGTTATTTTTCACCATATCCCAATGTATTGTACCAGAATATAGGCGGCAATTACTTCCAGCCTGTTGATTTGGGTGAGCCTGTATGCAGCGAGATGGGGGGATATGGTACTGCTACAGCAGACATCGATCGAGATGGTTTTTTAGATCTTGTAGTCGCCAATGCTGGACGTAACGACAGCAATCAACTTTTTAAAAATAGAAATACCGAACGCAATTATTTTGGCATCAAAATGGAAGGAGTACAAAGCAATCGTTCGGCTATTGGTACTAGAGTAGAAATTCATTATAACAACGGAGAAATTCAAATTGATGAAGTCACCGCAGGAACGGGTTATACCTCACAAAATTCTTTCCGCTTACACTTTGGACTTAATGCAATTGAAACGATAGATCAAGTCGTAGTAAAATGGCCTAGTGGACTTCATCAAACCTTTACCGATATTGCGGCAAATGAATATTACTATCTAAAAGAAGGTCATACTATTGAAATTGAACCCGATCCAAATAAAAACTCCTCAACTACCGCTACGATTGATATAAATGATGACACCTTCTCTTTCTATTTATTACCAAATATTGTTAATCATCAACTAAATATCGCCTTATCAATCACTGAAAAAACAAGTCTACAATGGTCTGTTTATGATATAACAGGTAAACATCTTGCTTCGCTTGGAACGAAAACTTTAACAAAAGGTCGTCATAATTTTACGTTAGGTCAAAATGTAATTCCTAAATTAGCGGATGGGTTGTATTTCTTAAGTATGGAAACAAACGATTTTGTATTAACTGAGAAATTTATACTAAAACGTTAATAAACTACATTTGCATCTAGTATTTAAGAGATTGAATCCGTCTTTCTTATAACTTAGTAACGGTCAAAGAATAATTTCCTGATTTCGTTTATGTCCTTTTGAGCTTACTCTTCGTTATTTTTTTAGCAATAGCTAGGCTATTCCTTCAAAAAATGCCTTGATTAAACTCAAAATTCCTATCCCCAAATCGTTAACTTATTTTTTGTCCGTTACTTACTTACAGATTTTATAATATGACTGAGCATCAGCCTACTAAGAAAAAAGGTATGAGTGGCATAGAGAAGTTTGTCCTCATCGTAGTCCTCTTAATTGTTGGTTATCTATTACTAAAAACTTTTGGTGTCAACCTCGTAGAAAAGACCGAAGAAGGAGGCTTTATTGAAAGAACAAATGAGCCTACCAATGAAGAATTGAAAGCGTTTCAAGAAGAGCGCACTAGAGAACGCAATCGTACTCAAAGAGAAACCAATCAAATCCTCTCTCAACTTGCTCAAGATTTTTCGGAAGAAACAACTGAAAATATTGACCAGTACGAAGACATCACTCAAGAAGAAGCTGATTTTTTTAATGCGTTAAAAAATGAATATGGTGATCAGATAAAGAAACGCACAGATTGGTTTTCCCTATTAAAAATGAGTTATAAAACATTTGATTCCGTTAAGGATCTTGTCGATGGAATTTCAGGAACTTCGGCTTCTAATGAAAACCTAAAGGCAATTAAAAATGACCAATACCTTACCGAAAAATATTATCATCTTCTTGAAAAAGAATTCAAAATTTCAAAAGAAAAATCCGACCAATTTGATCGTGGGACACCTAAAACCTTAGAAGAATGGGTTATCTTTATTGATAAAAACAAACGATAACACCACATGAAAAGAAAGGATTTTATCAAAAAGAGTATTATTGGTTTAACCACTATTCCAATAGTAGCCAATAGTTGTGTCCCTGCTCCCTCAGAAGATATTTCAAGTACCACCTCAAGTACTGCTCCAAATATTATTTCTGGTAAAAAATACAAATGGAAAATGGTTACCACTTGGCCGCCCAATTTTCCTGTGTTGGGTGTAGGCGCTACAAAATTTGCCGACTGGGTCAAGGAGATGTCAGCAGGACGCATTGATATAAAAGTCTATGGAGGTGGTGAACTCGTACCACCGCTCGAAACATTTGGGGCAGTAAGTGGTGGTGTAGCAGAAATGGGTAGCAGTTGTGCTTATTATTGGGCAGGAAAAACCCCCGCAGCACAGTTTTTTGCGGCTGTTCCCTTTGGCATGAATGCCCAGCAATTGACCTCTTGGATGCTAAGTGGAGGGGCTTACGAAAAATGGAAGAACCTTTATGCCAACTTCAACCTTGTTCCTTTTTTGGCTGGTAATACGGGTGTACAAATGGGGGGCTGGTTTAATAAAGAAATCAATTCCGTTGAAGATCTAAAAGGACTCAAAATGCGTATTCCAGGCATCGCTGGAAAAGTACTGGAAAAAGCAGGTGGCGCTGCTGTTTTAGTAGCTGGTGGAGAAATTTATACCAGTCTAGAACGAGGCGTCATCGATGCAACCGAGTGGCTACACCCGTTCCACGATTCTAAAATGGGCTTTCATAAAATTTCTAAATATTACTACACTCCAGGATGGCATGAACCTGGTACGCAGCTTGAACTCATTATTAATAAGAAAATATACGATAGTTTACCAAAAGATTTACAAGCCATTCTTTGGGCAGGTTCTATGAATTTGCATACTTGGTTGTTAGCAGAATTTGACGCTCAAAACCGAATTTATTACCAACAATTACTACAAGAAGATGGTATTCAAATTAAAACATTCCCTGACGATGTGCTTCAAACATTAAAACAATACACCGAAGAAGCGGTAGAAGAACTCATCGGTGATGACGCTTTCAGTAGAGAGGTTTACGACTCGTACCGAAAATTTCAAAAAGAAATTAATGCTTGGTCTTCGATGAGTGAAAAAGCCTATTACAATAAAATCATGAAATAGGCTTACACCATTTTATTTCAAATCTAAAAACACGCCTACATTATATGAGGGTGCTGCTAGGATGATTTCTCCTCTAAATGCAGAGGCATAACCAACCGACACCCCCAATTTCTTCGTAAGGTAAAAAGCACCTTCAATCGAATAGGAATTAAACTCTGTGTTGTTTGCAAAGATACTTGTCCCTGTCTGGGTAGAAGCATCTGCCCCATTTTTTAAAGAGGCTACATTCGTTAATCTCCCGATTAGCCATATCCGACTATTCAAAAACCCAAAGCCTAGTTCTCCGCCAAAGCGCAATTCATCCGAATAGTCATTTGTTCGATTATTGAAACCAAAATAGGCATTGGCATAAGTTGAAATGCCCTTAATCAAATTAAACGGCACCCCTACATCGGCTTGTACTAATTGATTGAACTCTCCATCACCTGTTGCTAGATTACCATCTCTTCCTGCATTTGTTTTTCCTACTGGTAATCCTAGTAGTAATGTCCCCGATATGGCAACTTTATCATTCTGGAAAAAACCGTATTTTACCCCCAAATCAATATCCCCTAAAGCATTGATGGCCTCTCCTTCAATGAGCGTTTCCCCTGTTGTTCTAGAAATGACATTATTCATATAATTTCTACTAAAAAAAGGAAAGTATAATATGCCTGTCAGTTTATTCGTAATTCCATATTCTGCATAAAGGCTTGTATTAAAAATACCCATTGTCGTATTGGGATCGGTCAATCCCGTATCCGTATAATGTCTATCTGCTACTAGCCACCACTCCGATAACTTGAGGTAGGCTTTTCCTTTTGGCTGTGGCCAACCGCCTCCAGCGAGTAGGCTTGTTTGAAAAAATGATACGATTACTATGATGAAAAATAACTTATTCATTTTTTGAATTTAAAAAATAACGAAAATTAATTACTTAAAGCGCCATCCCCTACTTTGACATTAAAGGGTTTACAGAAATAGAGTACATATCCATAATCATTAATATCTATACTAGAATCAATTGTATAGCTATGTTCGCCATTAAATACTTCAACAGCACCAATCTCATGTGCCCCACTCGTCGTATTTGGGTTATTACTCAAATACACATACAAACCTGGTAAGGCTGTACTCGCAGCATAATTATCCGAGAAAGACAAGACCAATTCTTGTTGGTCGTTTTCCTCTAATATAAAATCACCTTGAAGCAAATAGCTGCTTGTCGTTTGAAGTGTCCCATCTCTTGAGGTCACTATCATAGTCGCCTCTTCTGTTACAGCAACCGTTTTAATAGCCTCTACGGTTTCTCCATTTTTCGTAACACTTACTTTTATATCTGAAGTCCCCATCGCTAAAGCAGAAGCGAAACCATCATTCGTAATTGATATGATTGCTGGATTTGAACTTGACCACTCCATTGCAGCAGATTCTGCAACTCCAATATTATTAAAATAGTCTGCCTCAAACTGGAAGGTCGTTCCCTCCTCCATATTGTCAACAATAGTCGTTAACCGTACAACGGGCTCTACAAAATCATCTATAAAATCATCGCCTATACAAGCTGTGAATAATACGCTTACTATGACGGAAAGGATAAAAAAAGAATATCTCATTGTTTAATTCATTTATTTATTTATTTCTTTTTATTATAAAAATTAAAAAGGGTTGCCTGATTCTTTTTTAATTTTGTTTTTATGAAACGTCCATGATGAAATAATCTTTAATACACTGTAAACTAAATTTCTTAAACTTTTGACCATGCTTTTTTCTCCAACTTGTCGTTGTGTACTCGCCTTGATAGCTAAGGCTATCAGGCTGTGTCACGCCTCAATTTGAATAAAAATTCATTGTTCAAAAATGTCAATTAACTTAATTTACAGTATATTTTAATACACAAAAAAATGATTATTTCATTATGGTAAGTTCCATCTGACCTTAACAAATAATAAAAATAAACAGATGAAAAATATATTCTTCATTTGCTTAGTTTTTCTCTTTATTAGTTGCCAAACGAATACGCCACAACAAGATACAGAATCTCGTAATGTTTCTGCTATCCCTCAATCCTTACAAAAAGATTTTATCAAAACGATAAAAAAAATAATGAGTACGAAGCACGTAACTCTAACTAAGCAATTACTGATTATTAATAATACGGATACGATTCATTTACCACAGCCATTACCGAATAAAGAAGCTACGATGTTTACTGCAAAACAAGGAGAATTAGCCGTTGCATTAAGATTAACCTTATTAAATCCCTTACAAGTCTCTTATCATATTGAGATGGTAGAATTTGGGAAGGCTTCTCATACGCAAGAAGGCATTGCTCGATTGAGTCCTATGTTTTTTATAGGTGTGGAATCCGATGTTGATCCTAGTACGGGAGAGGCTTATTTTTCGGATGAATATACCGAAACAAAAGGGGACTGTATTACAGCTATACGTATTCAAAACAATGTCGATTCTTCTGAAGCATCATCAAAGATCAAACTTATTAAAAACTGCAATGGCAAAATTCGTGATATAGATTTAGATAATTTTCCTACTTTGTTTAAAAAATAAAAATACAATGAAATACCTCCCTCTTTTAATAGCTATTTTACTTTGGGCGTGCGACCAAGACAATTCAAGTAAAAAAACAACTAGTCCTACGCTAGACATCTCTAATTTTGTAGTCTTAAGTCAAACCAAAATTGGTTCAGATACACTTTTTGTAGAAGTAGTAGATAGCCTCGATTACTTTAATGAGATTTTATTGAAACAGAAAGTAGAACTGTCTACTTATGATCGTTTACTAGAAGATACGACTATTCTAGCCGTGAAAGTTTCTCTAAATATGCCAAATAGAGAGGAAGCCATTGTCAACCACGAGTTGATGAGTGATAAGCTCGTAGATATGATTCGTTATAAACATGAAATAGCAAAGTATCGTGCATTTATTCCAAAATTAATTGAACGCATCAATACTCAAAATAATGATTACATCTTGGATGAAATGAACAGCAAGTTTGCACTTGCTGTCTATAAAGAAACTACAAAAGAAAAAGCTCCATTCGGCTTAAATGCCCTAGACGTTATCTTTAAACGAATGGCAGAGATGGAGCCTGAAAAAAGCCAGTTTAAAGTCCTCTTAGAGGCATACAAACACCTAAGTCTCAATGACGGCAGTGAACTGGGGAATACACAAGATGCTCTTTTAGAGTTTCTGACGACAGAGGTAGAAAACAACTAGTTCTAAAAAATTCTAGTAACGGTAACGGTCACTTTACCTGTATTATTCCAGTACATGATAAGGACATCATTGGCATAAAAATCCAATCGCCCTGATTGAACAGGGCTAATTGTTCCAAAAACTCCAACAGGATAATTTACCTGCTTAACACTTCCTATCAATTTAAACCAAGAATGATTAGGCACTCTACGCAAGAAACCAAATAAATCTAAAAACCAATCATCATAACCATTGGCATCTGTAGTGGTAAACAAATCCGTCCATTGACCTATAGCCGTAACTTGATACACTTCTCCTGCGGAGACATGAATCCCTGAATTGTTCCACCATCTATTTGCCCAAGCATTAAAAGTAACGCTCTGCCCTACTGCTAGTGTTGCAGTTGTAACGTTTCGTTCGTTTTCTATGGCACGCTGCTTTTCAAGTCCCTTGTCCATTGCATTTTCATTCACCTTTAAAAACAACGCCAACTCTTGTTGCGTATCAACAGGTAATGAGTTTATATAATCTTCCGACAAACCAAAATCTTTAGTCTTAATCAACTCCTGTAAGTACGTCTTTGGGAATTCAATAACTTCCTCTTTAAAAACTTGAATATTTAGGTGATACGTCAAATCTTCAGCTTCAATTTTTAAGGTATGGCTTCCTTCTTTAACGTTGGGCATCAACCATTTCATGGTATGCTCTTCTACGACAACTTTTACATTAAAATCATCTAATCTAGTCTGATAGACTCCGTTAGGAATTACAGCCGTTTCGAATTCCATGATTTTATAGGTAGCACCTTCAACACTTCCCAACAAATGGACAGCATCTTCGCTCTTTTCGCATCCTGAAAAACCAATCCAAAAAGATAAAAAAAGTAGATAAATCGTATTCTTCATCGTTAATTCGTTATATGGTTAATGTAGTTTTAAATTTCGCTAATTTTCATGACTCGTTTAAATAGAAACATATTCGTATTTTAAATATAGTAGTTTTTTGAAAAATTCATTTGATCAAAATAAACATTAGCTGAAAAGTTATTGTTTAAAATATAGATATGACGCTAAAGGAAAGATTAATGTATACTTCTATTATTATGGGTTTATTTCTTATACCTACATTATTTTGGTATGAAGACGTCCTTTATCTTTATGTATTACTCGCTACCCACAATCTATACCTTGCCTATTTAGTCTTTAGCAATCGTAAAAAGGCTTCTTTTTATAAAATAGCAAGCATTTTATTAAAATGGGTAGAAAACAGTATACCGACCTTATTCGTTTTATCCATTTTGAATATTCTATTTTCTTTTCTTCAATCCGATATTTTTTTATTCATTTTTGGAGCGTCAATGGTCGTTTTCACTTACAGTCTTTATTCGGAAGTTAAAAAGAATGAAGCCTTTTATGAGGCTATTCCAGATGAGGATAAGAATCTCTAAATTTTCCTTTTTATGATGTCTTTTAAAGCGGGGATAAGTTGCGGATAATCGAATTCAAATCCTGTGGCACTAATTTTCTTTGCCGAGCATCGATTCCCATGAAGGACAACGTCAGCCATTTCGCCCATTGCTAGACGTAAGGCAAGAGCAGGACTAGGAGCAATAAATGCTTTTTGGTCAAGTGCTTCTGCTATTTTATAGGCAAAATCTTTATTGCGCTCTGGATTCGGAGCAACACCATTGTATACGCCTTGTATTTGTTCGTTTTCTATGGCAGCTATAAATAGCTTACACATATCATCTATGTGTATCCAAGAATAATATTGTTGCCCATCACCAAAATAAGCCCCTACACGCAGCTTATAAGACGGTAGCATTTTAGCTAAAGCTCCTCCTAAAGTAGAAAGTACAATACCAACCCTCAGCCAAACTGTTCTGATGCCTGTTTGAGCAACCGCTTGAATCGACTTTTCCCATTCAATGCAACTTTTAGATAAGAATCCTTTATTATCAGGAGTGCTTGTTTCGTCAAGCCATTGTTCTCCTGTATTCCCATAATAACCGATAGCCGCAGCAGCGATATAGGCTTTAGGTTGATGTGGATATTCACGAATGTATTTTTCAATCAGGGCATTACTTTTCACTCTACTGTCAATGATGGCTTTTTTACGAGTCTTCGTCCATCGTTTATCGGCAATACCTGTACCAGCAAGATTGAGGATATAATCTGTTTTCTTCCATGCTTCCTTGTCGATTTCCATCGTATTTAGATCCCACCGATATGCTGGAAACTCGGCTTTTAGGTTCTCTTTTCTGCTCAGGTGTATAACCTCATAGTTTTGGGCTTTGAGCAAATGACTTAGTCTTGTTCCGACAAGACCTGTTCCTCCAGCAATCAGTACAGTTGACATATTAATTATTTTAAAAAAGAAGCTCTAGAATAAATTTAGAAGTTATGAGTTAAAATCTTATCAAATCCTTATAAAGTAAATCACATAAGGGGTCAACAAGTTCATTCTAAATATGGATAAAACAAAAAATCGGCAATGCTTAATAAGGCATTGCCGATTTAAAAACGCTATATTTTTTTAATAATTTTCTACAAATCAATCTGCTCAATAACTGGTGGGCGATTATTCCCTTTAGAAGATTGTTCTGTCTTTTCTTTCACCGCTTTTTCGCTTGAATCTTTTTTCCCTTCATTTTTGAAGAAGTCGTCTTCTTTTTGTTTTCGTTTTTTACTCGTCGGAGATTTTTGATTGCCTCCTGCCCCTTGTTTAAAAAAGTCTTCCCCTTTTGAACCACGTTTAGGAACAAAATCAAGGGAGAGTGAAAATATATGAGAATACGCTACCTGAGAGACATCTCCTATATCCGTTAGGGCATAATCTAATTTAAATTTATTGAATCGAAGCCCCACTCCAAAGTTGGGTTGAACTGTATAAGATGTACTCGTCCCATCTATATCATCTAATGCTTCTTGAATATTGCCAACCCCTGCTCGAAGGAAAAGATAATTTTTATAACCTAACTCCATTCCAAAATGGGGATCGATACTGAGGGCATCAGAGCTAATTAATACATTACGACGACCATCTGTCGTAACGTCAAAATCTAACTCTGCTCTAAACCCGACATTCTCGTTCAATTGACCGACATAAGCTCCTCCTAAGATTATAGATGGCAAGGTACTTTCTACTGAACTTTCAGGTATATCATTACCTGTGGTTGCTAAGATTACTTTTTCTTCTTCTGACAAGGTGAATGTCCAAGCATTAAAGGTAGAAGTAATATCTCTTGCCATTAGACCAAAAGTCCATTTAGAACGATCCGATATATTTACATCATATTGTAACCCTAAATCTAAGCCAAAGCCCCATGCCTTGCCAAAACGACCAATGTTACGATGGATGATTTTAACATTTCCTCCAATCTTCAAATTCAATTTTTCCCAATTTCTAGCATAGGAAATTAAGCCTGCATAATCTGCGGCAGAAAAAGGGGTAACATTATCATAATTGATACTACCATCTGCATCAACTAATCTAAACGTATAAGGGATATTGTCTATCCCCAGTCGGATAACAGAGATCCCTATATAAGCCTTATTTTTTTGTAAGGGCTTGGCAAAAGAGAGGTAGTCATATTTGGCAATACCAGCAAACCACTCGGCGTGCATAACATTGACTTGGAAATTTTTGATTCCGACCAATCCTGCAGGATTCCAATATCCAGCAGTTCCGTCATTGACACTAGCGACAACTGCATTGGACATTCCTTGTGCTGTCGCACTAACCCCAATTGTCATAAATTCATTGCTATACTTTTGGGCTGATAGCTGCATAGACAGCCCTAATAATACCAAGCAAATTGTAGTTTTAAATTTGTTTCTGAGCATTTATTATAGTTAAAATGGAAGTTTTGTGATAATTCTTAATTGTTGGGTGATTCGTTTTGTAAAAATAGTTTATGCTATTAGACTTTATTCTAAATAATTTTGTATAGTTTGAAATTGTCTTTTCTTCCTACTCTTTACCTCGTTCTCGCCTTATAATAGCTATGGCTATTAGACTGTGGGTATATCTCGATTAGTAAAAAATCCTTTTTTTTCTTCTCATAAACTATTTTAGAATGAAGTCTACTGATTATTTAATACTTTTTTAAAGTAATCAAAATCAAAATCTATAGACAAAGATATAATATGTGAATAAGATTTTTGTGCCGTACTCCCGACATTTGTTAAAGCATAGTCTATATACAGCTTATAAAATTTAATACCGACCCCCATAGACGGTTGGAATACCCATGATTCATCATAATTAAGATCAAGCTCTTGCTGAATATTATTGATACCCGCCCTCAAGAAAATAGCTTTATTATAGCTCAATTCTATCCCTGCAGTCGGATCTATACTAACTTGATCACCTTGTATAAGTGTATTCCGTCGACCATCAGTTGTAACAGTTAGATCCGTTTCAAATAAAAAGCCAACTTTTCCGAATTCTTTGCCGTAAGCACCGCCAAATATAAACTGTGGGCGTGTAACTTCCAAAGAACCAATTGGAATTTTGTTATCTGTCAATTCTAAAACCTCTTTTTCTTTTTCAGAAAATTCAATTTTCCAAGCATTAAATGTATTGCTTATATCCTTTCCAAGAAAGCCCAATTTCAAATCACCAATTTCAAACTGTAAACCTACATCTATACCAAACCCCCAAGCGGTAGCAAATGGTCCAATTTTTCGATGGATAACTTTTGCATTTCCTCCTATTGTTAGCTTTCCAACTTCATAGGTATAAATACCTTGAGCATATGATAATAAAACAGCATAATCTGTAGCAGAGAATGGCACAATATTTTGATAATTAATTGTACCATCATCGTCATATAAGCTTAATGTATTGGGTATATTATCAATACCAAACCGAATAAAACTCAATCCCAGTACACGCTTCACTCTTTTACTCTTAGTAATGGGCTTCGCAATACCTATAAAGTCAAAATTGCCTACTCCTGCATACCATTCAGAATGCATTAATCCTATTGAAAGTTCTTCCTCAATTCCCATCAGTCCTGCAGGATTCCAATAGCTTGCCATTGCATTTTGAGTTGATGCTGCTAAAGCACTTCCCATTGCTTGACCTCTAGCATCTACCCCTATTGATAGAAACTCATTACTATATTTTTGTCCGTAAACAGCTAGTGTGAAAAATAAAAAAAGAAAGACTGTTGTAAAATATCTCATGCTTAAATCTAATTGTTCAATAAATAATTCCTAAATAGTTGAATAGTCAAAGACCATCTATCTATAGAAGGCTTCATTTCAAGAAATGACTAATGGTGTTTAAGCAAACACTGATTCAAATATAAATTAGGAAACAGTACTAAGCAATAATTGTATTATTGATTTATACTTAGGTAGATGTTGTACCGAACAAAATGAGATGTGATTTACCGTACTCTTCCATAAAGAACGCAAAAAGATAGGGCTTGTTGCATTTTTATGTTTCTTTTATAAATAATTATTTGGCAACAAGTAATTTTGAACATAATCTTTTACTCCTTCTTCGAGAGAATAAAACGGTATATCGTAACCTATAGAACGCAACTTACTCATATTGGCTTCGGTAAAATACTGATACTTATCTCTAATATCTATTGGCGTGTCTATGAACTGAATAGATACTTCCTTGTCCATTGCCTTAAACGTGTTCTTAGTCAAATCTAAAAATGTTCTTGCATTTCCCGTGCCAATATTATATAATCCGCTATGTTTTTGATTTTTATATAGAAAAAAACAGACATTTATCACGTCTTTAACATAAACGAAGTCTCTTTTTTGCTCTCCATCTTTAAAATCTGGATGATGAGAACGAAACAATTTCATTCCTCCTGATGCTTCAATTTGGTGGAATGCATGAAATATTACCGATGCCATTCTACCCTTATGATATTCATTAGGTCCATAAACATTGAAAAATTTTAGTCCTGTCCAAAAAGGTGGCGCATTGTCTTGTTCTAATGCCCATATATCAAAATTATTTTTAGAAAGACCATAAGGGTTAAGAGGGCGTAATTTTGTAACAATATTATGTTTATCATCATAACCTAAGTCTCCGATACCATAAGTAGCTGCACTTGAGGCATAAACCATAGGAATTTGGTATTGGCTACAAATTTGCCAAAGGTTTTTAGAATAGTTAACATTGAGTCTATCAAAGATTTCCTTATCCATTTCTGTTGTATCTGTCTTAGCACCAATGTGGAAAACAAATTCAATATCACTAGCATTTAGTTTAAACCATTCGATAAAAATATCTCGATGCATTTTAATCGTAAAAGATTTGTCTTCTAAATTTTTATTTTTATCTGCCCTACTAAATTCATCTACCAGAATAAGTTTCTCAATTCCTTCTCTATTTAATTTATGGATAAGGCAACTACCTATAAAGCCTGAAGCTCCTGTTACAACAATCATAATCGTTTTTTTGTAAAATTAGCAAGACTGTTATGAAAACCGAATTCTATACAAAGAACTTCTTTAAAATATTTTCTAAAATCGAAATCTTATTTTTTAACTGCTCTAATTACATAGAAAAACAGGAAATTGATTTAATTCATTAGAACCTATATAACATATTTTTTTGCCATTTAACGACAAAGCTTAATATATCTACAAGAATATTAAAAGATTTATTTAAATTTGTTATCATGCTGGTTAATTAGATTATGGTTAGCAAACTATATATTTAATTAGCTTAATTTATTCAGATAACTTATCTTAAGGCTTACCCATGACGTTTGGTCTCAAAACGTCATTTTTACAATAAAATATAATGTTTATTTTATTGAGTGTTTTTTTTTTATTAAATTTAGTTTTAAATTATCATTAGCTAGTAATATCAGCTAAAGTTTTTAATTACATCTTCAAATTAACAACTATTTAATTTTATAAATGTGATATAAAAAATACCTTAATTCCACAAAACAAACATAAAACTAGACTAGAAACGGTTTACATATCTTTTTTAACAATTAAACTAAGGCTTATGAGGAAGTTATACAAAAACAATTGTATAGATTTTATTGACGTGAAGCATGTTTTCACTTCTTTCTGTTTACTTATTTTTTTCTTTTTCTCTATATCAACTGCTAATAGCCAAATATGTCCTGATTATGATGTAGTTGTAAGTGCTAATAATACATCAAAGTGTTATCTTATCTTGATTTTTGATGAAAATAATTTTCCAGAGATAGGATGTCCGACAACTGTATCTCCTGAGTCAGGAGCTTTCACTTCATCAACTCCGGCACCTGGTAGTGCTCCTTTTTCTGGAGAATTGCTTTATCTACAATTCATGACGAATACTTTTGGAGTGTTAGAACTGTCAGAGATATTTTTTGATAATTCTGCAAATAATTGTTCTTCTGCTCGTTTATACCTTGAGGGCTATCATAGTACGATACCAAATGCAATTGTTACCTCATTAGCCGAAGAACTTGTTTGTAATCTTTTTTCAGGAGATCCTGGTAATCAAAGTTGGATAGACAATACAGAAGTAAGTACAATTATTACCATCCAATATCCTGATGGCAGTCAAGCTACTGAAGAGTGTACTGATGGTATTCCAACACCTGTTGAATGGGTTTCGTTTATAGCTAATGAAAATGAAAGAAGGGCTATTGATTTAGAGTGGAAAGTTGCTTCTCAGCTTAATAATAAACTTTTTGAAGTTCAACATAGTCATGATGGGCAAGTATTCCGTACTATTGATATAGTAGAAGGAGATGGAACGTTATCGACTGAACGAATTTTTTCATATACACATACTAATCCTAGGTATGGTAACAACTACTATCGTCTTAGACAATTAGATTTTGATGGAACTTTTGATTTCTCAGAAGTCATCTCTATTGTTCTTGATAATAATCGAATCGCTAATCTTTTTCCTAGTGTTGTTCTTGGTAATGAAGTTGGTATTGAGTTAAACACAACAAAAGATTTTGCTACTACTGAAATTTCCATCGTTGACATTACGGGGTATGTTGTACATCAAGAAACGATGCAAACTGCCGCAGGTATTTCACTACATCGTATTGACTTACCAAAATTAGATGCTGGTGTATACATCGTTTATGTCAAAATGGATGGTGAACATACCGAAACATACAAAATGATGAAGATTATAGAGTAATGCTTTGAAAGCCTTATTTTATACTTTATAAATTATTAGTTATTTGCTGCCTACTCTATTTCAAGTGTAGGCAGTTTTTTATATTTATGGGAAGCCATTTAGGATTTAGTTTTATTTACCCATATCCATTGAAGCACAGATCTCATTGAGTTTGATCAAGTGTTTAGTATATGGGGTATAATCAGTTTCAATATAGGAGAAACTAAGTTTTTTTAGATATACTTTGGGAATTTCTTTCTTACTAACAATTATATATTCAATTTCTCCACTCGTTTGAGCCATATCTTTAATATAAATAAAATTACCCTCAGCTTTTAAAAGAACCTCTGAAAAAAGAACCGTGCCAGAAAAAAAATAATGTAGGACTATATGATTCACTTTAAAAATAAGCCAACGTTTAATTTTATTATTAGATTCAATAAAACACTTTAGAAAATCTTCCCCCTCTGTATTAACATAATGAATAACCCTATTATCTTCTAGATCTAGAATTAAATCTTTCATTATCAATTCAAAGCCTAATTCATCTAAATTTATACCTTTAAGTGAAATCATAAAAGATTAGAATACATTTTTATTAATGAAGTGTTATTTTGTTTCAACTTTTGGCATTTTACAATCTTCTTCTGGTTTTTTCCCACAGACACTGCATTCTCCAAAATTATTTTTCACCATAGGATTATTTGATGCGCAAGTTCCTCTAAACTCTTTTCCTGTGACTATATTTCTTATGTTGATCAACATAAACGACAGTCCAAAGACAACAAATATTATAGTTAATGTATATAAAAATTCCATTTTATTTTTTTTTACAAAAATAATAATAATACAAATAAGACGCCAATTTCATTTCTCCTTTCATAAACAATTCTTTAATTCTTCTTTCATACCTCGAAAATAATATTAATTTGATGTCCTAAAACATAAAGCTATAAAAAACCTAGCTTTCTTTTGTCCTAGAACATACTAATGCTTATTTTGTTCTCGAAAAACAAATAATCAAGTTCTTACTTGGTCAAAACTACAAAACAGAACTATATGAACAGCCTACGCCTACTTTTATTAATGGTATCTTTTAGCCTACATTTTGTTCTTTTTGCACAAGAAACCACAATAAACCTTGACAGTTTAACCATAGATTCTACTATTCCCCCTTCTCAAAAACCTGAACAAATATACTTAGGAGATTATAATGTAAAGTTTCAAGACAACCAATTGTTTTTTTCAAGTGGTAAAATTAATGGTATTGCACATATTACTATCAACAAAGAAAAAAAAGAATTAGTTTTCAATAATGGTATCGCTCAACTTCCTTTTGAAACAACAGAAAAAGGTCAACTGCTATTACTCGCTAAAGATAAAGATGAAAAAAATTATGGTGACTACCAACTATTACATATAGCAAAACAATCTGATGGTAGCCCAAGACAACGGCGGATTCCGCTCTGGTTGTCCATTCTTCCACCACTAATTGCGATTGCACTCGCCCTAATTTTTAAAGAAGTAATTGTTTCATTATTTATAGGAATCTGGGCTGGAGCTTTTATTGTTGGGGGGATGCGTTTTGATTCGTTATACTATATAGTAGTAAGTTTCTGGGAAGTTGTAGAAAAGTACGTTATTTCTTCTTTAGCGGATAGTGATCATATGTCTGTCATTGTTTTTTCTCTACTTATAGGAGGTATGGTTGCTATTATTTCTAGGAACGGAGGTATGGCAGGTGTTGTTAATGGTTTATCACGGTATGCTCGTGGGCCTGTCAGTTCACAATTTATTACTTGGTTACTTGGAGTTGCAATCTTTTTTGACGACTACGCCAATACCTTGATTGTAGGCAACACTATGCGTTCCGTTACGGATAAATTTAAGATTTCGAGGGAAAAACTAGCTTATATCGTAGATAGTACCGCCGCTCCAGTATCTGCGGTTGCATTCATTACTACATGGATTGGAGCAGAGTTGGGATATATTCAAGATGGTATTGGTCTACTAGAAGGCTATAACGGTTCAAGTTCTGCTTATTCTTTATTTTTATCCTCCTTGAAATACTCTTTCTACCCTATTCTTACCCTAATCTTTATTTTAATTATAATTTTCTCTAGGAAAGATTATGGTAAAATGTATCAAGCAGAAGTAAGAGCTAGAACAACAGGACAAGTTTCTCCTGCCACTTCAACTTCAGAAGACGAGCCTAATATGGAGGATCTTACACCTGTAAAAGGTGCTCCTTTGAAATGGTATAATGCTGCTATTCCTGTTTTACTAGTTATCCTAATGACTATTTTTGGATTAATTGATACTGGTATAGCTTCAACATATAGCCAACTAATTGATGCTAATATTCCTGTCTCTTCCTCCAATTGGGGAGATACTTGGGGAGCAATGGGTACTTTACTTGGAGAAGAAAATTCTTTCTTTATGAAAATCGGTACGCTTATTGGCAATTCTAATTCCTATACTGCACTACTTTGGGCATCTCTAACAGGGGTAACGGTTGCGCTACTTCTTACAGTCTTTGGTAGAATTATGAAATTACATGATGCGATGCATACAATGACAATGGGTTTCAAAACCATGTTACCGGCACTCATTATATTGACACTAGCTTGGTCACTAGCTATACTGACTAAAGAATTGCATACTGCCACCTATTTAACGTCAGCTTTACAAGGTAATATCAATCCTTATTTGATGCCACCACTAATTTTTATATTAGCAGCATTAATCGCTTTCTCTACAGGTTCTAGTTGGAGTACTATGGCGATTCTTTACCCTATAGCTATTCCTACTGCTTGGGCGATTTGTACAGCAGCAGGAATGAGTCCTGATATTTCATTAGAAATTTTGCTGAATGTTATAGCAGTTACTTTGGCTGCTTCTGTACTTGGTGACCATTGTTCTCCTATTTCAGATACGACTATACTTAGTTCTTTGGCTTCTGATTGTAATCATATTGACCATGTTCGAACACAATTGCCCTATGCTCTAACGGTAGGTGTTATTAGTTTAGCTTGCGCCTTTATTTCTACTCTTTTAGGAGGAGGTTGGGGGATTAGTTTAGTACTCTTAATTATTTCTGTAGCAATATTATTTGGTGTTGTTCGGATATTTGGAAAGCGAGTAGAATAGTAGCTTTTAAATTGTTTTAATTCTTTGCATAAATTGTTCTTTAAAGGTTCTCCCAATTGGTATCTGTTTTGTTTTTATTAAAATATGATTACCAATTATCTTTTCAATTTTGTCTATGTTTACAATATAGGACTTATGAGCACGAACAAATTCACATCCCAATAAGGATAGAATTTTTTGCAAAGAAATGTTTGCTATTTCTCTGTTTCCCATTGTATAAATAATGGAAAAGTCTCCCCTCGCTTCAATATATTGGATTTCGGATATGGCAACTTTTTTTAGTTGTCCTTTATTTCGTACAAATAGAAAATCATGATTAAACCATGACTTATTTTTCAGACCCTTTTTTTCAACTTTTGAAATAGATTTTAAAAATCGATTAAAGGAAAAAGGTTTTAATAAATAATCGACAACATCTAATTCAAACCCATCGATAGCATATTCTGAGAACGCTGTAGTAAGTATCGTTTGAGGAGGTTTTTGGAGTGTTTTCAACAATTCAATGCCCGATAGCTTGGGTAAATGAACATCTAAAAACAGAAGATCTACCGTACTACTGTTCAGACTCTCCATCGCCTCAAGTGGTGAAATATAAGCATCCAAAAGATTTAATGTAGGTACTTGTTTTATATACCCTTTTAAAGTCTCTTGTGCGGGAATCTGATCTTCTATTATAATACAATTTAATTGTTCCATCACATTAATTTAATATCTAAATTTACAATATACTCTTGAGCGTTACTACTGCTAATATTTAAGGTATACTTACTTGGATATAATAATTCCAATCTTTTTTTTACATTTTCTAAACCGATGCCTCCAATCACCAATTCATCGCTTTGGCTCTTGTTTTTTTCAAAATTATTTTTCACCCAAAGGTGCAGTTGATCATTTTGAATAGTAACCTTTATTTGGATAATGACTTCTCTTATTTTAGTCCCAAAACTGTGTTTAAAACTATTTTCTATAAATGGAATCAAAAGAAAAGGTATTATCTTTAAAGGAGCTATATCTTGTTCTTTTTTAATATCAAAATAAACTTGCCCTCTTCCATTATATTGAATTTCCTGAAGATTGACAAAATCTTTAATAAAGGTCAATTCTTTCACAAGAGGAACTTTATCTTCTGTAGTTTCATATAACACATACCTTAAAACATTTGATAATTTCAATATTAAATCAGGAACTTCATCTGATTTTTTTAGTGCAAAATGATATAAATTATTTAAACTATTAAAAAGAATATGAGGTTGAATTTGAGACTTTAATAATTGAAGCTCGTTTTTCAATTTATCCTGCTCTATTCGCTCTATTTTCTGCTGTTGAGCAAAATTATCAAATACAAACTTTATCGTCATAAAGGCTAACAAGGGAACGAGAATTTCTCCAAAATACCAATAAATGGTTTGCCAACTTATATCATTAATTCCACGATTATCGGGAGAAAGTATTTTTTCAAGTACACCTTCTTCAATGAGACCAAAAAAGACAATTATACTTATTAGTGCGATAAAAAATAGAAAATATTTTTTTCTGTAAAATAGTTTTGGAATAAGGATGTAATTAACAATCAAAAACAAGATAGCCGCATATAATATGAATATTAAATCTATTCCTAGTGTATCAGAAAGCGTAATGCCTTTATTATCTACATAGATAATACTGTCTAAATAAAATATGATCAAAGCTACTAATTGGCAAAGCCATTCTTTTTTCATACAAAAATGCTTTCTGAGATGTCCTAAAAAATAAAAAATGAAATAAAATACTGATGCGATTCAAAATTACTTAGTAGACATTCCATTTTTATTTATTTTACAATACGTTCTTATAAAAAAATAGTTTGTACTCTAATCGTTTTAATCTTTTTCCCTTTTTAAGAAATTATATCTATATCCTATTACTATTTGACGGGTCTGCCACTTATAGCTCCTCTCTATTTCCAATTCTGTAGTACGAAAAGAATTAATATATTGTCTTGTATTAAATACATCTCTTACTACAAAAGAAAAACTCCCTTTCTTATTATTGAATTTTTTACTAAGACCAAAATTTATATAGTAAATAGCATTTGTTTTTTGTTGAATTTGATAAAATGGTGCTCTATACATCTCAGAAAGTTCTACTTTCCAGTTCTTTTTAAAATTCCATATTTGTTTTAATTGTACATTCCATACCCTTTGTCTATTATAGCTAATTTCATTTTCAGCATCCTCAAATTGATATTGTACCCAAGTAAAATTATTCAATGTCTTGAATTTTTTAAATGGTCGATACTCTAATTGAAACTCTAGTCCTGTACTTCTTGATTTTTTGATATTTGTCGTCGTTGTTAATGAACGATTATTATCAATAGAACGAACAATAGGTTGGATTGCGTCTTTTGTATTTCGACTGTAGATTGTTAAGTCCATATTTATTTGCTCCCACTCCTGATGATAATTTAGCTCAATTAGATCAGCAATTTCAGGTTGAAGTGCTGGGTTTCCTGTTTCTATATTTAAAGGATCTTCATATGTAACATAAGGATTTAAATTAAAAAAACCTGGTCGTTTAATCCTTTTAGTATAATTAATCCCTAGCGTGTTATTACGCTGTTTATCCAATAAGTAATTAAGTTGAATAGATGGAAATAAACGGATATAATCTTGTGTAAAAGTACTTTGATCGGATTCCTGAAAAGCTTTGCTTGAGAACTGCTCTAAGCGCAATCCTAGTCCGTATTCTAGTCTTTTAAACTTATTTTTCTGGGTGATGAATATTCCTAATTTTTGCATATCCATATCGAAATCGTTTTTGGGTAATTGCAACGTATCAGAATATAAATTTACCTCTTGGCAAATATCATACTCAACAAAATCAGCTTTCACTCCCATCTCAATATTCCCGAGATTAAAAAATGGAACTTCATATTCTAGCTCTCCTTGATAATACCTTTGACGTTCTGTTTCCGATGATGAGCGCAAAAACTGCTGTATATCTGCGGTCAAACTGTTTAGTTTAATATCTTCACTCTCTGAGAAATTTGTTTCATTTTCACCGCCCCCAGTCAATGAGATTTTTAAAAATTGTTTTTTTGCGACTTTTTTCTCAAATGTAAGATTTATCCATACTTCATGCTCTAACTCTTCTCTTTTACTTGGCAGAAGTACCTCCTTATCTACTCCAATTCTATAGTCAAATATATTTCTTTGTTCTATGTCATTTTTTAAATCCCAACGATCAAAATTAACTTCTAATCCTATTGAGGCTGTTGAATCTAATTCAATTGAAAATCCTGTTAAAGCGCTATTAACTATACCTAAATCTCTATACATCAAAAGATTTTCATATCGCCACAGACTATCTTCAAAATGACTTCTTTTAGAGGCTATGTAATTTTCATATTTCCCATATTTTGAACTAAGATTGGTAAAAAAAGAAATATTTTTTTTTACAAAACTAATATTCATTCCTCCACTAGGATTTAAAGAAACAGGATTTGTAGTAATGGTTACATTGGAAATAAGTTCTAATTTAAACACATTAGAACTATCTTTTTTATAAACTAAATTAATAATACCACCTACCCCTTCTGCATCATATTTAGCAGATGGATTCGTAATAATTTCAATCTTTTCTAAAGATTCCGCAGCAATAAATTTGAGTGAGGCAGGATTTCGCTTTGTTGGTTTTCCATTAATATAGATAATAACATTAGAATTTCCTCTAATTTGAATTTCGCCTTTAGGCGTTGTGGCTACAGAAGGAATATTATCCAAGGCTTCCAAAACATTACTCCCAGTCAATGTTAAATCCTTACCAATACGAAGCACCTTTTTACCGAGTTGATTTTCAATTACTGATTGATATGCCGTAACCGTTACTTCATTTAAAGTCTCTATTTGTTTTTTTAATGAAATTGATTTTAAACTAGTATCCCCTATAACATTTATAGTTTTTATCCAATCTTCATACCCCAACATTTGTATTGTTAATTGATAATATCCTTTTTTTAAGTTTAAAAAAGTGAAGTATCCTTTTTTATTTGTAAGAATACCGTCTACATAGGTACTATCTTCCAAAGCAAATAATGTTACAGAAGCATACTCTATGGGTTTGGATTCTATTGTTGTAATACTTCCTGAAAGTTGATTTTGTGCTTTCGTTGTGATGCTCAATAATGTAATTAAAATGAATGTGAATATAAGTCTCATAATATTGCAATTATTAATTAATAATAATTTGCAATAAGCGCTTATAAAGTATTGACACAAAATTTATCCTTTGAACGACCATTATTTCGGGTTGAATGTCATATCAATTGGACATCATAAATAGTCAATGTTATATCATGTGTAACACTTATTCAAACACTTATCATCCAGTATTCATTTCTAATCCTTATGTATACTCTTATGATAAATATTATTTTAAACATTCTTTTCCTTTTTAATAAAAAATAAGAGTAATCTGCTTGCTATTCCTCTTAGGCAATCTCTATACTTCTATCTTTATATTAGGGGTTAATAGCCTTATATTTTTTATTCGCTTTTCATCTTCAAAAAATAAAATACATTTATTTTAATTTATATATCAATCCTTCCCTTGCTTAAAAATAGCCAACCAGCAGTAGTTTATCAACAGTTATTCTCAAAAGTAGACACTTATTCATTTAAGCTTTACTTCAAACAACTATCTATATAATTTTGAATTGAGATAAGTATAAAGTAAACTAGTGGATTTTATCAAAAAGTCCGCTAGTTCCCCTCAAAATAAACGTTAAGACCAATATGCATTCTATATATTTATGCTAATCGTCCTGTTTGAAAAATTAATGTTAAGTTTATTGAACAATGAAGTCCCATTCATTGTCCTAAGTTACTTTTATACTTAAACACATAGTATATAACACTTAAAAAAAATTACATGAAATCAATTAAAACCCAGTGGTGTATAATCACCTTACTATTATTTCTGAGTAGTATCATTTATGGACAAGATAAGGATATCTATGCCGGTCCAGACCAGACTATCTGTAAAGGTACTTGTATTACATTAGGTTCTACTCCTGAAAAAGAACTTTGTTACGAATGGAAAGACGAAAAGGGTGCTGTTATTTCTAAAAAATCCATGATTACTATCTGTGAAGAAGATTTTGATGATAAGGCTACTTTTTCATTAGTTGTTACGGAAGGAACGAATCTTATTGCCGAAGAAAACGTAACCGTCTTTGAAAGCCAAGAAACGCTAGATCTTAGTATATATGATGCTAAAGTTTTACTAGGCAAAAAACAAAATTATTTATCCATAACAGAAAAGGAAGAAGAGACGAGTGGCGCACAAACATTTGTCAATATTGATAATGATGATAATGATAATCAATACGACAATATAGACAATGATGTAACCATCAAGGACGATGAATTAATAAAAGTTGTCCTTCGTTCTAGTAAAGACCAAGTCAGTCTTAAAGTTACTAAAGGAGAAAATAATGTTCAGTTCTATGAAGATGAGATGAAGAAAAGTCCTTTCGATATCAACTCCAATATTACTTTATCTTCTCTGAATAATGGAATCTATGAAAAAGAACTTTGGATTGAAGGTATAACAGCTCATCACAAACAAAGAGGAACTATTATCGAACTCTCTAGCCCTGATAATACTATTAGTTGTATCGATAGAATATCTATTACCATCATTGGTACTAGACGAATTTTATGGAATGGCAATAATAATGGTTACCAATGTGCAGAAATAACTCCTTGTAACACCTTAGATATAGACCCTAATTTTCCAACTAATACTGCATTAAAAGGCTATAGAGTTTTTCCTGGTGCAAGAGCTAATGATGTTAATAAAGCAAATGATTTAGTAAACTTTGACTTATTCTTAACCCCCGCACCAGTAAGAGCAATGTCTATATATGTAAAAACATTTGATATAGATGACCCCTCTGATGATACCAAGTTCATTGACCCCAATGATGATATTAGTACGCTTTCAGGTGATTATTCAGGCAAAGTAGGTTTAAGCTTTGATGAACATAATGATAATCGAGGATTGGTACAAGGTCATAAATTTGGTTTTATGAATGGTCAAGATTCAAATGGTATCAAAAAAATAGATTTCAACAAAGATGAACAAGTTAAAACGATTGATTTTAAAGTTTCTCATCATCCTGGTGATAATTATAGGCTCGCAGCAAATCCAGATATCGATTTTATCAAAAATCTAGAAAATAGAGACCATATACATAAAATGCTCATTGTTGATAAAAATGTAAAAGATAAGAGTATTCCAAGTTGGGAACATCATACCTCTCCTGTACTAACAGTATGGCGACTATTACACATTGAGAGTGAATCTATGCCTAATTTTGAATACGGTCCATATACTCAACAGATTGCTACTTATATGACTGATTTCTTAGATTTTGATGTAGAAGGTAGTCCACAATCTCCTCCCTACAATGCCAATCAGATGATTACCGCTATATTTAGTTCTAGTATAGTTGATCCTTTTAATCAAGGTAACATTAGTTATGGTAAAGGTCGTTTTCAAGATGGATATGCGATTTTTGGTGCTGAGGATTATAACGGTACAAATGGTTTAGTTTCGGCTAGTCTCAATCGAAACTATCACGATGCTATAATATTTAATCAACCTCAAAGTATAGCGGGACTTAATTGTGAAATAACTGCTCCTAATATGAATACTATCAATGCTACAGTTGATAATATTATATCCTCTGCTGTTACTCCTACACTTAATAACTATACTTGGACATTATCCTTACCTAATAATATTGACCTCAATGATTATGCTGGAGGGCAAATAAGAGTAGGAGGTGATTTTGCAGGTATATGGATATATATTAGTGAAATTGTAAATTCGAACTCTATCAATACCTTAACATTATCCATTCCTGTTCTGGTAAGAGACGATGATGCTTCTCCTGAAGACAATCTCTTGCCTTCTACTATGGAACTCAGTACGACTATTGAAGCCTTCTCTAAAGCATATATACTTCCTATAGATGATTTTGGAGGAATGCCAAATAACCCCAATACGCCTTCATTTATGGAAAATGTTCCTTTAAATATTGATGCCGCACTAGATATAAAAAGGGATTCAAAGTTCAATGAGACTGACCTTTTCTGGGTATCTTATTTTGTTATGGGCTGGCAATTTGCACAGGGTTATGATGCAGATCCAAACATTGGTACATTCCTTCTCGATGGTGTAACTGCTACTACAAGTCATAATTCAGCCTTATCGAAAGGAGGACATATTTCTTTATTTTTTGAAGAAACGTATAGAGATCATTCTTTATTTCCAAATTATACGAGTCCTGCAAAAGCTAACATAATAGCCCATGAAATGGGACATCAGTTTGGTTTAACTCATGGTAATGATACATACGATTTTGATGGTGATGGTACTAATGACATGGGGGATACAATAAGTGAATATCCTAATATAGGTTTAATGAGGGCTGGTGATAATACTTTAAACGATTCTACTGTTGCTCCAGAGGATTATTTTATTCCTCGCCATATTAACTTAATGCGTTCAAGGGTGAAAAGTCCTGGACAACCTTAATTTAAAATCATTTTATCATGAAAAAAACAATATTATTTTTCCTCATATACATAACCTATATCTTAGGGGTAGATGCACAAAATACTGTAGAGCATCTTATCAATGATTTAAGTCTAAATCTAAAATTAAATCAAGAATTAACCTCTAGCATAGAACCTATCTTCTATCAACTAGAAGTTAAAAATAATGCGGATACCTCTACCTATAAAATTAAACAACCTTTTGGTAAACATTATATTCCTGAATTGCAATTTTTTAATAAAAAAAATAAGCAATGGCAAAAACTCTATCAATCTGATTTACACTACAAATTCAAATACAAGCAACATATAGGATGTAATCATAGTTTTGGTAAAAACACATTGGATATTGCTCCAAAAGATAGTATTAATAACGACTTCGTCTACCTTCCTGTTAACGGTGGTTTTGACAGTTCAAACTATCTTTTTGAAGACTATAAACAAGTCCTCATTAGAGCCGTTTACTACCCACTTATAAATAGTAAAAAAATTGAAATTATCTCTAATACAATTGAAGTAAAGTTTAAATCTAGTGCCAAGAATGACCGTAAAGCCCAAAAATGGTTGTCCAATACAAATTTACCACACGCTATTTTTGAGTATGCTGTCCTAAAAAATCTTTGGGGGCTTGGTGCACAAAATGGCGTATCTGAAAATGAATTAAAAACCTTTATTCAACAATTTCCGAATTCATCTTATACCAACTGGGCAAAAATACAACTTACAAAGATGTATATCCTAAAAGGTAAAAAAGAAGATAAAATACAAAAAAAGGTGATGTTTGATCATGCTAGTAAGCTTCTAGAAGAGTTAAAACCGAGCAAGTCTAGGTTTATGCAACAATATATCAAACCTCTTCATTATGAGCATTTGTATCAAAAATTAACAACTGGAGTGATTACAGATAGTGAATATCTAAAAACTAGACTAAAAATCGATTTATACTTCAAACAGTTCGCTTCTAACAAGTACAACTTTAAATTTAAATAAGATATGAAACAATATATAAAAACTTTAATCATAAAAAGTGCAGCATTAATCTTATGCTTATCGCTGAGTAATATTAATACGTCTGCACAAGTCACCGTAGTTGATGTCAACCCTAGTCAATCCATGAATGATTGTACAGGCTCCGTGGTTATAGAAGTGACTGGAACTGCTGGGCCTTTCACCTATTACTGGATTGACCCTAATGGTAAAAAATTCACCTCTACATCTCCTAGCCTAGATGAAATGTGTTTTGGTACTTATACTTTAACCGTATTCAATAATTATACGGACTGTGGACAAACAGTTGATATAAATATTGGTCTTTGTACCAGTAATGTCTCCATTGACGCTACCGTCAATAATAACTGCCCAAATGCTATTGGTATGCCTACAGGATCTATTGCCGTCTATCCTAGTGGTGGAAGTAGTTTCCAATATCTATGGAATACAGGGCAAACCACTTCTTCTATTTATCAATTGCCTAATGGTAACTATACTGTAACTGTAACAGAAGGAAACACAGGATGTAAAAGTTCAAAAACATTTACAATAGAATCTGAATTACAGGTCGAAGCGGATATAAACGAGTCCTGTCCCAATAATAATTCAGGTGCTATCCAGCTTCAAGTAAACGGTGGAAATCCGCCTTATTCTTACTACTGGAATACAGATGGGATAAATGTAAATCCATATACCATTGTACAAGCATCACCTGGCACTCACGCTGTTACTATAACCGATGCTAATGGATGTTACTACACGGACTATTTCATTGTAGGTAATAAACCTTTACCCCAAATTAGTGCAACTGTTAACAAGACTTGTTATAATTCCGACAATGGTTCAATAATCATAAGTGCAACAGAACCCTATAATTACGCATGGTCAACAGGAGAAAACAACACAGCTCAAATAGTGGGTCTAGAAGAGGGAACTTATTGTGTCACCGTTAGCAACAACGAAGGATGTGTAAAAGTAGAATGCTTTGATGTCGAAGCATACCCTGAACTATCATTAGATATTAGCACTATCAACACTTGTCCACAAGCTAATGAAGGATCTATTACAGTAAATGTAATAGGAGGAACTTCTCCCTATACCTATGATTTTAATAGCCCTGTTGTAACATCACCTAGTAACTCTCATACTTTACATAATTTACCTGCAGTTACAAATCACAGTATTCAAGTGACAGATGGAAATGGTTGTATTGTTAGTGGTAGTTTCACTATTGATGAATCTGTCCAACTAGTGGAAGAAGACTTTAATACTTATACAGAATGTGGAACAAGGTATTATTGTAATGGGGACGAAGTACCTCATTTATCCGAAGAAGGAGAAATAACTCTAGAGCCAAACCCTAATTTCTGTCAATACGTCGATAGAGTTTGTTCTACTACAGGTGCTGTAATGGAGGCTAACGTTGCCTTTGCGGATGACTTAGAGTATAAACGTAATTATCAAAATTGTGAAGTAGAAGTATATTGTAAAGATGCTGAATTCCCTTTTATCACCTATGAAGGATATACCACAACAAGCATAACACAGGGTTCAGCTGAGCCTGGATGGCAGCCTGATAATGCTATATCGATAAACGGTACATATTATTGGTGTGAGCGCATTACCACTTGTTACGTCTCAGGATTCGCAGAAAATGATTATCAAGACATTTCATATGAATTTGATCGTCAATGGATATTAAGAAATCGAACTGTTAATATATATGATGACCTTTGTGGTTGTAATTGTACTATTCAATATATTTTCTGTGATGAAAATGGAAATTCAACATATGATGAAGGTATTGATGAATTACTTAACTCTTTCAAAAATTGTGTTGATCCAGGACTATCACCTAATCCTGGAAATGGTCATGATAACCCGAAAACTCGACTAAATAATAATTCGAACTTTGTCAAATCAATTTATCCTAATCCTTTTACAGATTATATCAACATTGAGTTCTCTTCTTCCCAAGAAGAACAGATACACGTAGAAATCTATGACATTTTAAATCAAAGAGTCTTTGAAAAAAGATTCTCAATCGCTAGAGGAGAGCAAAATATTAATATCAAACTCCCTAAAGAGTTACCAGAAGGCATCTATCAAATTAACATCAACGATTCTAAACAAAATCAATCTTCTCATAAGATGATACATATTAAATAAGGTAGTTTTTTATCATTATATAGGAAGTAATGAGTTTAATACCTCATTGCTTCCCTTTTATAAAATCTAAAGTTTTAATTACATTGAATGATGTAGCCGATGAGTTTATGTAAAAGAATATAAATCTCATCGGCTTTTTCATGCAATTATTTTCAATAAAAATAATTTTTCAATGAATTTTCAACTCTCCAATAAAAATTACATAATAATTTGATACTTTTGCTTCCCAAATTCAAAACATATTTTTTGTAAAAACTTACGAATCTTGTCACTAATAAAATCTATATCAGGAATACGAGGGACAATAGGAGGGCTAGCAGGCGATAATCTTACCCCACAAGATATTGTCGAATGTGCTGCTGCCTTTGGCTATTGGGTGATCCAAAAAACCGAAAACCCTAAAATCATAGTTGGAAGAGATGCCAGAATATCGGGTGAAATTGTTGCTAACCTTGTTATTAGCACATTACGTTCTTTGGGTATAAATGTTGTTGATCTTGGATTATCAACGACTCCTACCGTTGAAATGGCTGTTCCTATGGAAAATGCTGGAGCAGGAATTATTATTACAGCTAGTCACAATCCTAAACATTGGAATGCGCTAAAGTTTGTTAACCACTTAGGAGAATTTATTTCCGCACAAGACGGGAAAGAAGTCCTAGCCCTAATTGAAAAAAGAGCGATAGAATATACATCTGTAGATAATCTAGGAACACTCACCAAAGATGATAGTTATATCCAAAAACATATAGACGAAATCTTCAAATTACCGCTTGTAAAAAAAGCAATTGTTGAAAAAAAGCAATTCAAAGTCGTTGTTGATGCTGTTAATTCAACTGGAGCTATATCCGTACCCCCTCTGTTAGAACAAATGGGGTGTGAGGTCATTGTTCTAAATGAAGAAGTTACAGGTCAGTTTGCTCATAATCCTGAACCTTTACCCGAAAACTTATCAGAACTTTCAAATGCTGTATTATTTCATAACGCAGATATAGGTATAGCCGTCGATCCCGATGTAGATCGTTTGGCCTTAGTGTGTGAAGATGGAGAGATGTTTGGAGAGGAATATACACTTGTTGCTGTAGCAGATTATATTTTAAAGAACAAGTCAGGAAACACCGTATCTAATCTTTCCTCTACTAGAGCATTGAGAGATATAACAGAAAAACATAAAGGCAAATATGAAGCAGCAGCTGTCGGAGAAGTCAATGTAGTCGAAAAAATGAAGGCTACCAACGCCGTCATTGGGGGAGAAGGAAACGGTGGTGTAATCTATCCTGCTTTGCACTATGGTCGAGATGCCTTAGTAGGTATAGCATTAATGCTAACCTATTTGGCAGAGTTTGACAAACCTATCTCGTTCTTACGAAAAACATATCCTGATTACACCATCTCTAAAAATAAAATCGAGATACCGAAAGAGATCGATTTGGATATTTTGTTGAAAGAGCTATCAAAAAAATACAACAAACAACCGCAAAATACTATTGATGGTCTTAAAATAGAATTTGAAACGGATTGGATTCACTTAAGAAAATCCAATACGGAACCCATCATAAGAATTTATACAGAGAGTACTTCTAATGTTGTTGCTGATAACCTTGCCGCTAAAATCAAAGCTGATATCAACGAGGTATTAAAAAATGCTACTGTATAATATACCCCTACATCTCCAAGCGTTTTAACAGTTCTTAGTTTTTGGAAAGTTAAAACGCTTGGAACTCTACCATAAAAAAGAGAACTTTGTAGTAAACCAATCATAAAGTGATTCTTTATGATATTAAAAACCTAACCTTACTATGAATGTTCTAACCAAATCTAATCCAACAACGCTTGAAGCGTACTTTACCCCTTTCCGTAAATCTATAATCGGTATCGACCAAGAATTTCGTACTCCTTTTGGAAAAAAGAAAATCATCTATGTCGACTGGACAGCTAGTGGTCGTCTTTATCAACCGATAGAAGATCTGATGACAAAAGAAATTGCACCGCTAGTAGGAAACACACATACTGAAACAACGGTCACAGGTTGTGCCATGACCTTAGCCTATCACAAAGCCAAGAAAGTCATCAAAAAACACGTTGGGGCAAATGAGAATGACATCCTCATTTCTTCTAATTCGGGCATGACGGGAGTCGTCAATAAATTCCAACGTATTTTAGGGCTAAAAATACATGAAAAATATAGACCACTATTAGAACTTCCTAAAGCATTACGTCCTGTTATATTTGTAACTCATATGGAACACCACTCCAATCAAACTTCATGGTTGGAAACTATCGCTGAAGTAAAGGTTATAAAAGCAACTCCAGAAGGCTTAGTCGATCTAGAACATTTAAAAAAAATGTTAGAAAAAAATACTGGTCGCAAAATAAAAATTGCAGCCGTTACTTCTTGCTCTAATGTCACAGGTATAAAAACGCCTTATCATGAAATAGCTGAAATCATGCACCAACATAATGGCTTATGTTTTGTTGATTTTGCTTGTTCTGCACCCTATATTGATATTGATATGCACCCAAAAAACGAACTACAATATCTTGATGCTATCTATTTTTCTCCACATAAATTCCTAGGAGGACCTGGTGCTTCGGGTATTCTTATTTTTAATTCAAAATTATACAAAAATAAAATTCCTGACAATCCAGGCGGCGGAACAGTAGACTGGACAAATCCTTGGGGTGAACATCAATATATAGAGGAAATCGAAGCTAGAGAAGATGGCGGTACACCAGCTTTCCTCCAAACGATGCGTGTCGCTTTTGCTATTCAGTTAAAGGAGCAAATGGGGGTAGCTAAAATTTTAAAACGGGAAAAAGAAATACTCAATGTCCTCTGGAAAGGATTAGATAAAATTTCTAACCTACATATCCTCGCTGGCAATATCAGAAACCGCCTTGGAGTCATCTCTTTTTATATTGAAGAATTACACTATAATTTAGGTGTGAAAATTCTTAATGACCGTTTTGGTATACAAGTTCGAGGGGGTTGTTCTTGCGCAGGAACGTATGGACATTATCTCCTTGATGTCGATAAACATTATTCCAAAAACATTACCAATCGAATCAATCTTGGCGACCTATCGGCTAAGCCTGGTTGGATTAGGTTGTCTATTCACCCTACTACAAGTAATGAAGAAATCGAATTTATTCTTAACGCACTCGATGAACTTGCTAGAAATCATAAACTATGGGCAAAAGATTATGATTATAATTTACTTAAAAATGAATTTTCATATAAAAAAGATTGCCCTAGTGAAAAAGATATTGTCAAAAAATGGTTTAAAGCCTTAGGATAGAGTAATTACTTCTTTGGGCAAATAAATTTAAATTGTTATATTTGTTTTTATCCAAACCCTTTTTTTAGAATTTTATGGCTATACATAATGAAATTGGTAAGCAAGGGGAATTGCTCGCCTATACTTTTTTACAAAAAAAAGGATATAAAATAGTAGAACAAAACTGGCGGTTTAAACGAGCCGAAATCGATCTAATTGCTATGGATCGAAAGACACTTGTCTTTGTTGAGGTAAAAACTCGAAGCCGTGAAGATTATGGTACACCCGAAAGTTTTGTCGATGCCAAGAAAGAAGCCTTATTACTAGATGCAGCCAATGCTTATATGCAACAAATCGACTTTGACTGGGCAATTCGTTTTGATATAATTGCGGTATCCCTAAAAAAACAGCACGTCATAATAGAACATTTTGAAGATGCCTTTTTTCCTACATGGGATGAGTATTAAAAATTTATTCAATTGACTTTAATCTATTAAGTTGGTTAAATACTTCTTTTACTTCATTTCTTTTTTCTAGAACGATGGGCGGTGTTTTTCGTTCTAGGCAATCAGGAATTGAACATCGTTCACAGGTTGTATTGACATCTAATTTTTTTAAGGCTGCTTGATTTAGAAAGTTAACTCGTTTTCGTAGTTCTTCATTTACTAGCAATCCTATTGTCACGCTAATACTCGCTTTAGGATTACTTTTTAATGGTTTAGCAATTGACAGACAGAGGTATTCATTCGGAGACTCCCAATATTTTGAGATTTGAGCATCTGCGATGGGGGTTTTCGTAGCAGGAATAATCGCTCTTAATTTTTTCAAAATGGAAATAGAAACCCATCGTTGACAATAATTCTCATTCAGCTCCGAAGCGTGTGGGTTATGCAATTGAGAAAGGTGCAATTCTTTGGTCATATTAAACCGCTTCAATGCAGCACTACCATATATTCTTATAAAAAATAAATCATGGATACCCATCTTTGGAAAGATGTTGGTCATTCGTTGAAGCAACATCTCTGGCGTTACATTATATTTTGACAATAAGCCTAAAAAAGCAGTAGCGTCCCACTCGTTTTTTTCTAGAATATTTTGAATATCTTGCGCCATCTCCTCTTCATCCATGAGCAATGCCGCTGAGAAATAGGATGCTTTAAAATTATTGAGTAGCATTTCAAAATTATCCATTTTCAAAATCCGAGTTTCATAAGAGCGTTCCTTTAATCCTAGATATTGAAAAGCAATTTCTCGTCCCAGTATAAAATTTTCTTGAGCCGTATCTAACCATTTATTTAAATAGAGTTTATTTTCATCTCGATCAAAAAACGAACGCACTATATTCAAAGATTCATGTGTTGCTAATTTCGTTCTATCTATAGTGATTTCAAATCTATCTTTGAGTACTTTTTCCAAAAAACCCGCCGTATAAGGCAATGTTCCTTTTATATCATTTTCTGTCTTAAATCGTTTTGTAGCCTGTTCTAATTCAATGAAATAATTATTATGTAAATCTTGGTACGAACGAAGGGCTGCTTGGTAAAAATTCTCCTCTCGTACATGATAATTTCGAGTAATCTTGAATATCGTGCCTAGGAAGGCATTGAGCTTATCTGGTGTTTTAGAGAATAATTCCAATAGTCGATTCATTTCAATACCAAAGAAATCTATTGGGAATAGATTAAAGAAATCAGAATTGAGTAAATCAATTACTGGCTTCATTTTCTTAGGTGCTTTTTTGGTAGACACTAAATCATCGTATTCTACACCTAAAGCATTGGCTAAAGCGATTATTTTCTTAGTACTTGGGTATTTTTTTCCATTTTCAATCTCATGCAAATACGATAAAGAAGAGCCAGTTAATTCGGACAACTGTTGGTAGGATAAGTTTTTTTCTTGACGTAAGTATTTAATCTTAAATCCAAAAATCAGTTTTATCAACTCTTTATCTTGTATCATAGATAGGGCGTTCTAGTATATTTTAGGGCTAAATTACTAAGAAATCGACGATCTAGGAAACCGTATGGTATTTTGCTTTTATGAAACTGTTTTAAGAGTAATCGTAAAATTTAGATTTCTAACTTATCAATAGCTTTTCAACAGTAGCATAAGCCGATTGACAAGCACCATGAACGGTAGCTTGGTTATCAACAGATAGTGCTTCTCCTGCAAAGTAAATTTTATCATCAAGCGGCTTTAGAATTGTATTTACCGTTTCTTCTTGATCTTCATTAAAAGTATAAGAATATGCTCCTAAAATATAAGGTTCTTTTGACCAGTTTTGAATAAGGTGCTTGACATAATATTTTGAAGCCTGCCCATCAAAAATTTCATCTAACTCACTCATTATTTTATCAATAATTTCCTGTTCTGTAGCCAAACTAGTGTATTCACTTGCTCTATCATTTATGCTAAATAAACCCATCACGTTTGCATCAGCATCTTTTCTAAATGCCGCATCATAAAATATTTTATCAGCACTTGCCAAGCTCTCTAACAATCCTCCAATCCCTAAAATATCTGGATAAAAATTTTTAGAAAATTCAATAAAGACTTTCAAACCATCTCCTATATAGATACTATCAATAGCATTTGTTTTTTCGACAGGTAAGGCAGGCATAAAATTTATAATTCTGCTTTGTAGTACTTTCATTGGTACAGTAATAAGCACTTTGTCTGCTTCGTACGAATTGCCATTAAGTGATTGCAAAATAACTTTATTAAAAGAATAATCAATTTGAGTGATAGGCTCGTTATAGACAATTTTATCTAAAAAATCAGATACAATATATTTTTCAAAAAAGCCATACCACGTCGTATCCTTAAACTTATATTCGCTATAAAAATTACTAACAAAATTACGAGGTTTCAATTCTCCGTTTTTCCAAACACTAAAGGTTTTAGGATTGTACGTAATAAAATCTATGTTTGCATTTACTGTAGAGTCATCTATAATCTCTGACAGTACTGATGGTGAGGTATGTATCCACTCTGCCCCCAAATCGATTGGAAAATCTACAAAATTACTCGCTCGTTTCACTCGCCCTCCATAGACAGCAGAGGCCTCAATAATTTGAAAATCTATATTGTATCTATTTAGGAAATATCCCGCCGAAAGCCCTGCTGCACCAGCTCCTATAATTAGAACCTTTCCCGAAAAATTTGTTTCAATTGTAGGAATTGATATTTTACTATCCGCACCACAAGATTCTAAAGACATCGTAAAAAATGGTAGCCCTAATCCTAAGACAAGACTTTTCTTGATAAATTCTTCTCTTGTCATAATATAATTATTTTTTAATTATATGAAAAATTACACCTAATTCAGCTCCAAAAAAAGCAGCATAAACAGTACTAATTTTTGAACCATAAAATAGTTTAAAATAGTAGCCAAATTTCTGTTGAGGTGTTCTACCAAACCCCAAATTTATTGTAGGAACAAAATGATGAATAGTCTTAATATTATGGTCAATTTCTCCTGTCCCCAGATTTACCGTTCCGTCTTGTCTTTGAAAACCCGCTAAGTAGCCCATCCCTACGGATACTAGTGGATAAAATGAACGATTGGATGAATGTGTTCTATATTCAAATTCTACATTAAATAAGATGTTTTTTTGAACATTGAGCTGCATAAAATATCCAACTTGTGGATTAATTTTTATTGTATGTAAACGGTTTATTTCATTTTGAGTATTCGACTTCCAATCTTTCCCCCCTAACGATGTGCCAACTTTCAGACCGATATGCGTACCATATGGTGCAAAATATCCAACATGAATGGGCAAGTTAAGATTCTGAGCAGAAAGTGTAAATCCCAAACATAACATCACTCCAAATACCAATATATTTCTCATTTTAATTTCCTATTTAACCTTCTCTAAAAATGCTTTTACAGCTTCCCAATACTCTTTGTGTTCTGCTTGTTTTTCCCATAAGGCTCTAGAACCATGTACGCCTTCTGTTTTGGGTAAAAATTGATATTTTTCTATTGAAGCAACTTGCTTAAAAATCTTTTCCCAATTGGGCAATTCTTTTTTTGCGGAAGTAATGAATACTGGAACTTCGACATCCTTTGCAAAATCTTCAATTTTTTTATCGTCAAATTTGAAATATTCTCCTGGTGCAAATGCTAGAATAGCATCCACTTTATCTTTATACTGACTGCCTACAATAAAAGTTAGTGAGGCTGAATAAGAACTTCCCCAAAGTATCGTTTTACTAGGACTAAAATTTTCCTTGATATAATCTAAGCCTGCAATTACATCGGGTAAGGCATCGGGGTATTGCGTCGGTAATTTTTTAGCTTTTGCCGCTAAGTTCGTTTGATTTTCAACCTCGTTCACACCCTTGCCCGAACGCTGATCAATCGCTAAACAGTTAAAGCCCATCTTATTTAATTTTGGTGCGATTTCTAAATACTCTCCACGACTAAATCCTGCTTGATGACACAGTAAAATAAATGGTTTTTCATCAAAATCTTCGTTCAGGTACAAATCACCTGTTACGGTGATAGCATCTTTGGTTTTAAACGTTACGGTCTTTTTAATATCAATTTTTATCGTTTCCTCTGTAGCAGTTTCTCCCGTTTTCACTGTTGACGTTTCCTCGTTTGCTTTGGGTTGTTGGCAAGCATATATTCCTACAAATGCTAGTAGAAAAAAAAGTTGTTTTATCGTTTCCATAATTTTTGTTTTAGTAAAGACGTCCTTTAATAATTCAGCAATCTATTATTAAGCAACTTCAAAATTATTAAATCATTCTCCAAAGAGAATTGGCTGATTTTTGATGTTTAAACCTTAAGAACCAATTGCATATAAAATACAACAGCACTAAGCCTATCAACCAACATAGATACATCATACCAATAGATGTACCTAGCGGGAATATACTGCCCATGAGTGCATAAGTATATAAGTGTAGAATATAGAAAAACATCGCTGTTTGTCCAAAAACCTTAATCGGTTTGAGCCGCTTGGAGTCTTTCATTGTTGAAAAAATATAAAAAATAATCAAATTCAGTCCTATCGTAATTAAAGCAAATAGAATACTTGGCGGATATTTAATAAGTGTAAAAAAAGAAATCCAATCGTCATAACTATTTTTATGAAAATTACCCCACTCCAAGTATCGCAATACTAGGAATAAAGTGATAAATACAATACCTGTAAATAATGCCCATTGATACGTTTTATGCCCTCTTTGGTTCAATAATTTTGCAAAAAACATCCCTAAGGTTGTTATGCCCAACCAAGGGATAATAGGATAGATACACATACCGTATTCCGATAATCCTGGTACACAAATAAAACTTAAAAATGTATTGATATTATCCGTAGCTGAGTATTGAGGAATCAACCAAGTAGAAAGACCAAACAATACTATCGTAATCAGTAGAAACCATTCTTTTTTTAGCTTCCATAAGAAACTGCCCAGCATCATACAAGCTCCCAAACCAAAGAGAACAGTAGACGGTATTAGAAAACCTCCATCTCGAATACCTGGCAATGTAGTCATTCCGTCTGGTGGCATTTGACTAAATACGCTTGACAATAACCAAGCGGGAAATTCTAAAAAAAGCATCAGCAATAAAATAATACTACCACGCTTGAGAAAATACTTTCGAATAGCCTGAATAGACCAGCCCTCTTGCTGCCGCTTAAAAGCAAAAAGAATCATGCTCATTCCCATTAAGAAGAAAAATCCTGGCGCACAGAGATGACTGATAAAACGTGTGAACCACCAAGCGAGGTCAGGATACGCCTTGAATTCGAGCCCCCATATTTCTGTAAAATGCACTCTAGCAATCATTGCACTCGCATGATCGACTGCCATGAGTATCATAATAAACCCTCTTAATAAATCAATTGCAATCGTTCTATCTTTGGTCATGGAGTAGGTTCATTTTATGAATTGGAGTATTAAAAAATAAGGTCATTAAAAGTTATGGGATACCCGTTATTAGGTAAAAATACAAATTCGAATTTAAACTTATCCCTAAAATCTAGCCATTCACACCAAAAATCAGACAGTTCACACCATTATTAAAATCAAATCTAAAAATCATTTTACTTTTGAAGTATTAAAACACAAAAAACCTTAAAACGTGAATATCTCAAAAATCATATTCTGATATTAAAAATTTTGGATATTACTTTTTTTTCTTATATTGATGAAATGTAGTAGTTTATATCAAATAGTTATTAAGCCTTCTAGCTCTTAGAAGGCTTTTTTATTTGATAGATGGATTGGAAAAGAGATTAAGGTTGAGATTATAAATTTGTACGCTGTTTCTTTTGAAGTATCTTATGGGTATCTCTTCCATAGATACCGTCTACAGGAACTAAACGTTCGGTTGCTTGAAATGCTTCGATTGCCGCAATCAACACATAATCAATTTCTTCGTTTTCTAATGTTCCTGTATAGTAGCCTAATTGATGAAGGGACTGCCTCAGTTCTACGACACGAACATTTAATTGCTGCAACCATTTTTTTGTAAAGCTCATTTGGTTAGACAGCTTCACACTCGGCGTCATTTGATTCAAGACATTGTTAAATTGAATATACGTCTTCAAGCGTTCTGCTTCTTTTTGTGGAATCGTCGTCAATGTTTCTGGTCTTCTTATATTCCCTGCTTCCGATTTAAAATCTACTTCTTGGAGCAAATCGATAAATGTAATGATATTGAACCGCAATTGATTTAGGGCTAGGTTTCGATTTTCTGTAGAAATAATACCTCTCATTTCATCTGCTGCAATTTGTTCTAGACGCCCCTTAAACTGGAGTATTTCGTTATAGTTTTGAGATTGCGGCGTAATTTCCTCTAGTAATTCTTCTATACATTCTGCCATATCTTCAGTAATCAAAATTTTTAATTCCAACTTTTTGTCTTTGAGGTTCATTGGTTTTATTTTTGAATTTAGAAGCAGTTGTTTAAAAACTAAGATAAGAACTATGCCCAAAACTAAAAAACTTTTATCTCAACGTCATCCCTTTTTTTACTTTTTATCCGTATGGGAAAAACGCATTCGCCGTATGGTATCCTGGCAAATGGATGGCAAAAAATACACTTCTACCTATCAGGAGACACTTCTCCCCTTCCGAGTCAAAAAACACCAATCGAAATTGATAAAAAAATTGGGCGCTACGGATATGATTTTGCAATATAACAAGGTGGATAACCTCAAAATCGTCGTCCAATCACTTAATGGTATCATCATACGACCAGGAGAAACCTTTTCTTTTTGTAAAACGGTGGGGCGCCCTACGAAACGTCGGGGTTTTAAATTGGGGATGGAACTCTCACAAGGAAAAGCAACATCGGGTATTGGTGGGGGGATTTGTCAAAGTAGCAATTTACTCCATTGGCTCGCATTACATTCTCCTTTAGTCATTGCTGAACGGCATCATCATAGCATCGATCCATTCCCTGATGATGGTCGAGTACTACCTTGGGCAAGTGGCGCTACTATTTTTTATAATTATCTAGACTTTCAACTTTATAATCCCACCTCTTGGACGTTCCAAATCCGACTTTGGCTAACCGATAAGCTCCTAGAGGGCGAAATTAGAGTCAATGAAGAACTTGATTTTGCTTATCATGTTTATGAACAAAATCATCATTTTATAAAAAAACAAAAGGACTACTTTCGAAGCAATGAAATATGGCGAAAAAAGATAGCTAAATTTAGAAGTGGGGCGCTATTGGATAATGAATTGCTCTACAAAAATTATGGGCGTGTGATGTATATTCCTAAACAATATCAATAGGCTATAAAAGGACAACCCATACTCTATAAGAATATGGGTTGTTACAATATCAAGGTTGAGTTATCAAGTTATTTTATTCAAACTCTTCTAACTCTTCCATTTCTCTTTTGACTCTTTCAGCATCAAATTGATCTTGATGCGTCACAATCAAATCGTTGTATTTTCTATTTCCAGTACCCGCAGGGATTTTCTTACCTACAATAACGTTTTCTTTCAATCCAAGTAAATAATCTTTATTTGCCCCAATTGAAGCTGTACTTAAGATTTTTGTAGTTTCTTGGAAAGATGCTGCTGAAATCCAACTTGATGTACCAAGAGAAGCCCTTGTGATACCTTGTAATAAAGGCATTGAAGTAGCTGGTACGGCATCTCGGCATTCCATTATTTTACGGTCTTGACGTTTAAGATTAGAATTTTCTTCTCTCATTTGTCTTAATGAAATGATCTGCCCTTCTTTGTATGCATCAGAATTTCCCGAACTAGTCACAAATTTCTTATCAAAAATCCAATCGTTTTCTTCAAAGAAGTTGTATTTTTCTACTGCTTCTCCTTCTAGGAATTTTGTATCTCCTGGATCGACAATATGGACACGGCTCATCATCTGACGTACAATCACCTCAATATGTTTATTATTGATGGTTATACCTTGAGAACGATATACTTCTTGTACACCATTCACTAGATATGTTTGTACAGCATATGTCCCTTTTATAGCTAAAATATCTTTAGGTGCAATAGCTCCATCTGTTAATGGCATTCCCGCTCGGACAAAGTCTCCATCTTGAATTAAGATATGCTTTGACATTCCTAACAAATATTTTCTACGCTGCCCGTCTTTTGCTTCTACAATCACCTCTCTTTTTCCTCTTTTCACTTTTCCGAAAGTAATTACACCATCAATTTCAGAAACGACTGCTGGGTTAGAGGGTTGTCTTGCCTCAAATAATTCCGTTACCCTTGGAAGACCCCCTGTAATATCTTGAATCTGTCCAAGTTTTCTAGGAATCTTTGCTAAACGTTCCCCAGATTTTACAGACGTACCGCTTTCTACTGCAATATGCGCCCCTACTGGAAGGTTATAGTTTTTCAATTCTTCACCATCAGGAGATAAGATTTTCATAGAAGGAATCAAACGTTTTTTCTTCGCTTCGATAATAATCTTTTCTTGGTGTCCCGTTTGATCGTCGTTTTCTACACGATAGGTTACCCCTTCTTCAATATCCTCGAATTGTACAATTCCTGCAAATTCCGAAATAATAACCGCATTAAACGGATCCCATTCACAGATTAAATCGTCTTTATTGACCTTTTGACCATTTTCAACATAAACAACCGCACCATAAGGGATATAGTTAGCTGATAGCTGTCGTTTCGATTCTGGATCGATAATACGTACTTCTCCCGAACGAGATAAAGCAATATTTTTTGCTTTCCCTTCATCGCCTTCATACTGAGTGGTTCGTACACCATCAAACTCAATGACACCATTGAATTTGGATTTCATCTGTGATTCTTGTTTTGTTACAGTAGCCACACCACCAACGTGGAATGTACGAAGTGTCAACTGTGTACCTGGTTCACCAATCGACTGCGCGGCAATAATACCTACAGCATCTCCTTCTTCTGCTATTCTTCCTGTCGCTAGATTTTTACCATAACACTTTCTACATACTCCTCGCTTCACCTCGCAAGTCAATACTGAACGAATCATGACTGCTTCTATTCCTTCATTTTCAATATATTCTGCTATTTTAGAACTAATGTATTCACCAGCTTTGACAATAATTTCATCTGTTAGCGGGTGTGTAACATCTTCTAATGCATAACGTCCAGCAATTCTTGAAACTAATGGCTCAATAACATTCTCATTATCCTTCAATGCCGTCGTTTCAATACCTCTTAATGTACCACAATCCTCTTCCATAATGACGACATCTTGTGAAACATCTACTAGACGACGAGTCAAGTAACCTGCATCTGCCGTTTTCAAAGCGGTATCTGCTAGACCCTTTCTTGCACCATGTGTAGAGATAAAGTATTCTTGTACTGAAAGTCCGTCTACAAAGTTCGATAAGATAGGATTTTCTACAATCGCACCACCTTCATCACTTGATTTTTTAGGTTTTGCCATCAATCCTCTTAGCCCACAAAGCTGCTTAATTTGCTGCTTAGATCCCCTTGCTCCTGAATCTAGCATCATATATACTGAGTTAAATCCTTGTTTATGCTCAGCCAATTCTTTCATTAACTTATCGGTAATCTTATTATCCGCAGTTGTCCATTGATCAATAATTTTATTATAACGTTCATTATTTGTAATGAATCCCATGTCATAATTTTCCCAAACCTCATCTACCTCTTCTTGGGTTCTTTGTAAGATCGACTCTTTGTTTGATGGTGTAATCAAATCTCCCAAGTTAAATGACAGACCACCTTTATATGCCCAATAGAAGCCTAAATCTTTAATAGAATCTAAGAAGCTTGCCGTTGTAGCAAAATCTGTTCGGTTTAGAATATCACCAATAACTGTTCTTAAGTTTTTCTTTTTCAATAATTCATTCACAAAAGGAATGTTCTCTGGTGTATATTGGTTAAAAATTACTCTTCCTACAGTTGTATCCAGTAACTTACTAACCATTTCTCCATTTTCATCCTCTACTATCACCTTCACTTTAATTGTAGCATTAAGCTCGGCTTTACGTTCATTATACGCTATAATCACTTCCTCTGGTGAGTAGAAAACTTTACCCTCTCCTAGCACTTTTACCTCCTCGGTTGACTTTTTCTCTTTTGTTAAATAATAAAGTCCTAGAACCATATCCTGAGATGGTAAGGTAATCGGTGAACCATTTTGAGGGTTCAACATATTATGTGATGACAACATCAAAACCTGCGCTTCTAATATTGCTGCACTGCTCAATGGTACGTGTACCGCCATCTGGTCACCATCAAAATCGGCATTGAAGGCTGTACAAACTAGTGGATGTAACTGTATTGCTTTACCTTCAATTAATTTGGGTTGAAAAGCTTGAATCGACAATCGGTGAAGCGTTGGTGCTCGGTTTAATAAGATAGGATGACCTTTTAATATATTTTCCAAGATCTCCCATATTACTGGATCTTTTCTATCTACAAGTTTTTTTGCAGATTTCACCGTTTTAACAATCCCTCTTTCAATCAACTTTCTAATAACGAAAGGCTTAAATAATTCGGCAGCCATTCCTTTAGGAAGCCCACATTCGTGTAATTTAAGCGTAGGCCCTACAACGATAACCGAACGACCTGAATAATCCACACGTTTACCCAATAGGTTTTGTCTGAAACGTCCTTTCTTACCTTTTAATATATCACTAAGCGATTTTAAGGCTCGTCCTCCTTCTGCTTTTACTGCATTTGATTTTCTAGAGTTATCAAATAATGAATCGACGGCTTCTTGAAGCATTCTCTTTTCATTTCTTAAGATGACTTCAGGTGCTTTGATTTCTAATAATCTTTTTAAACGATTATTTCTAATGATAACCCTACGATATAAGTCATTCAAATCAGAACTCGCAAAACGCCCACCATCCAGTGGTACTAGCGGTCTTAATTCTGGTGGTACGACAGGTAGGTATTGGATTACCACCCATTCTGGTCGATTCTCAATCTCTTTTTGCCCATCTCTAAATGCTTCGACAACCCTTAAACGCTTAAGTGCTTCTGATTTTCTTTGTTGAGAAGTCTCATTAGCAGCTTGATAACGTAGGTTATAAGATAACGCATCTAAATCTAGACGTAACAGCAAATCATGGATTGCTTCTGCTCCCATTTTTGCTATAAACTTATTTGGATCTTCATCTTCTAATTGTTGATTTTCTGCTGGTAAGGCATCTAAGATATCAAGGTATTCTTCTTCGGTTAGAAGATCCATTTTAGCAACGCCATCTTCTTCTTTGACCCCAGGCTGGATAACAACATAACGCTCATAATAGATAATGGTTTCCAACTTCTTAGAAGAAATCCCCAACATATATCCGATTTTATTCGGAAGGGATTTGAAATACCAGATGTGTACCACAGGAACGACCAATTTAATGTGTCCCATACGTTCACGACGTACTTTTTTCTCTGTTACTTCTACACCACATCTATCACAAACGATACCTTTATATCGGATACGTTTATATTTACCACAATAGCATTCATAATCTTTTACTGGTCCAAATATACGTTCACAGAATAAACCATTACGTTCTGGCTTATAGGAACGGTAGTTGATTGTTTCAGGTTTTAATACTTCTCCATACGATCGCTCTAAGATTTGGTCAGGAGAAGCCAAACTGATTGTGATACTATTGAAATCGTTGTTTTGTCTATTGTTTGAAACATTTTTTCTAAATGCCATATTTTGCTAGATATTAGATTATTAGATATTGAATTTTAGGGTGATGTTTTATAAAAACATCTATTTTCTAATATTAAACTGCTAATCGAATTTAACATCCAAAGCCAGTCCTCTTAACTCATGAACCAATACATTGAAAGATTCAGGAATATTTGCTTTAGGAAGATTATCTCCTTTTACAATGGCTTCGTATGCTTTTGCTCGTCCTACGATATCATCTGATTTAATTGTCAATAATTCCTGTAGGATATTTGATGCTCCAAATGCTTCTAATGCCCATACTTCCATCTCACCAAAACGCTGACCACCAAACTGGGCTTTACCACCTAGTGGCTGCTGTGTAATCAATGAGTATGGTCCGATAGAACGGGCGTGCATTTTGTCATCAATCATGTGAGATAACTTCAACATATATATTACACCTACAGTAGCATGCTGGTGGAAACGATCCCCCGTTTCACCATCGTACAAATAAGTTTGACCAAACTTTGGAAGTTCTGCTTGATCTATATATTCATCAATTTCAGACATACTTGCGCCATCAAATATGGGTGTTCCATACTTCATACCAAGTTTCTCGCCTGCCCATCCAAGTACCGTTTCAAAGATTTGTCCTAAATTCATCCTAGAAGGTACTCCTAGTGGATTTAGGACAATATCAACAGGTGTCCCATCCTCTAAGAAAGGCATATCTTCAACACGTACAATTCTAGAAACAATCCCTTTATTCCCGTGACGTCCTGCTAGTTTATCTCCTACTTTTAGTTTACGCTTCTTCGCTAGATAGACTTTAGCTAGTTTAAGTACCCCAGCAGGTAATTCATCTCCAATACTAATATTGAATTTTTCACGTTTATACTTCCCAACTTCCTCATTCACTTTAATATTATAATTATGAAGTAGTCGAGCAATTAAACTATTCGTGTGTTTATCATCCGTCCAGTTCCCATAATCTACAGATTGATATTCTAATTCTTTCAGTACTGTTTGAGTAAACTTAGTACCTTCAGCCATTAGACTCTCTCCATAAATCGTCTTAAGGTTATAAGCCGTTTTACCTTTCAATAAAACAAGCAATTTATCAACTAAGATGGTTTTCAACTCATTTAGAGCTACTTTGTGTTGGTCATCCAATTTAGAAAGCAATTGCTTTTCTTGTTCTTTTTGGATTTTATCTTTTTTCGCTCTGGCAAAAAGTTGTTTGTTAATAATAACTCCTTTAGTCGAAGGTGGTGCTTTCAATGATGCATCTTTTACATCACCTGCTTTATCACCAAAGATGGCTCTAAGTAGTTTTTCCTCTGGAGTTGGATCAGATTCTCCTTTCGGAGTAATTTTTCCAATAATAATATCCCCATCTTTAATCCATGCTCCTATTCTGATAATTCCATTTTCGTCCAGGTCTTTTGTCGCCTCTTCACTAACATTTGGAATATCATTTGTTAATTCCTCTTCTCCCAATTTAGTATCTCTTACATCTAATTCAAAATGCTCAATGTGTAAAGAAGTAAAAATGTCTTCTTTTACTACTCTTTCAGACAATACGATAGCATCCTCAAAATTATATCCTTTCCAAGGCATAAATGCCACTTTAAGGTTTTGGCCTAGTGCTAATTCTCCTTTCTGAGTTGCATAACCATCACAAAGAATTTTCCCTTTGTGTACTCTATCGCCTTTATTAACAATAGGCTTTAGATTAATACACGTTCCTTGGTTCGTACGTTTGAATTTCGTCAGTTTGTACGTTTTTCTACTATCTTCAAAAGATACTAATCTATCTTCTTCTGTTCTATCGTAACGAATCACAATTTCATTCGCATCTACATACTCAACGATCCCTTCTCCTTCTGCATTTATCAACATTCTAGAATCTCTTGCTACTTGAGCCTCTAGTCCTGTTCCTACAATTGGAGAGTTGGGCTTTATTAATGGTACTGCTTGACGTTGCATATTTGAGCCCATCAAAGCACGGTTGGCATCATCATTTTCTAAAAATGGAATCAACGAAGCTGATACGCCTACAATTTGGTTTGGAGCGACATCCATGTATTCAATTTGCTCTGGAGCTAGTACAGGGAAGTCTCCATGCTGACGGCATTTTATCTTATCTGTCAAGAAAGCTCCTGTTTCATTTACAGGAGAATTGGCTTGTGCAATAATTGCATAATCCTCTCCTTCTGCTGAAAGGTATTTCATTCCTTCTTCAAAAACGACTTTACCATCTTTCACAGGACGGTAAGGTGTTTCTAAAAAGCCCATTTTATTTACTGTAGCATGAACACAAAGTGTCGAAATCAATCCAATATTGGGTCCTTCTGGTGTCTCAATAGTACATAGACGACCATAGTGGGAATAGTGTACATCTCTAACCTCAAATCCAGCACGCTCTCTTGAAAGTCCCCCAGGCCCTAGGGCTGAAATTCTCCTTTTATGTGTAATTTCAGAAAGTGGATTTGTTTGATCCAAGAATTGAGATAACTGGCTTGTTCCAAAAAATGAATTAATAACAGAAGATAAAGTCCTAGCGTTAATCAAATCAATCGGCGTAAATACTTCGTTATCTCTTACATTCATTCTTTCTCTAATTGTTCTTGCCATTCTCGCAAGACCAACTCCAAATTGAGCATATAATTGTTCCCCTACTGTTCTTACTCTACGATTACTCAAGTGGTCAATATCATCAATTTCCGCTTTTTGATTCATCAAACGAACCAAATATTTTACAATCTCAATAATATCTTCCTTAGTTAAGACAAGTGTTTCGGTATCAATATCTTGTTTTAATTTCCTATTAATTTTATATCGTCCAACTTCTCCAAGATTATATCGTTTATCGGAAAAGAATAATTTATCAATAATACCTCTAGCTGTCTCATCATCTGGTGGATCAGTACCCCTTAACTGACGATAAATATATTGTACTGCCTCCATTTCAGAACTAGAAGGGTCTTTTTGCAATGTGTTATAAATAATTGTGTAATCCTCCGCTACATCTTCCTTTTGAAGTACAATTATTTCTGCTCCTGACTCTAGAATAAGATTAATATTTTCCTCATCTAGGATAACATCTCTTTCTAGGATAATTTCATTCCGTTCGATAGTTACCACTTCTCCTGTATCTTCATCTACAAAGTCTTCTGTCCAACTTCTAAGTACACGTGCTGCTAGTTTCCTTCCTATTGCTGACTTTAAAGATGCCAGATCTGCTGGAATTTCATCTGCTAGATCAAACAGATTAAGTATTTCTTTATCAGAATCATAACCAATAGCTCTAAGCAACGTTGTTACAGGAAACTTCTTTTTACGATCAATATAAGCATACATTACTGTGTTAATATCTGTTGCAAACTCCATCCAAGCTCCCTTAAAAGGAATTACTCTAGCAGAGTATATTTTAGTACCATTAGGGTGAAAACTTTGACCAAAGAAAACACCTGGCGAACGATGGAGTTGTGTCACTACGACTCTTTCAGCTCCATTAATGATAAATGTACCTTTAGGAGTCATGTAAGGAATATTTCCCAAAAACACATCTTGCACAATTGTTTCGAAATCGACGTGTTCTTCGTCGTTACAAGAAAGTCGGAGTTTCGCTTTTAATGGTACACTATATGTTAAACCTCTTTGTGAACATTCTTCTAAAGAGTAGCGAGGTGGATCGATAAAATAATCCAAAAACTCCAATACAAAAATGTTTCTAGCGTCCGTAATGGGAAAGTTTTCTTGAAATACTCGGTATAAACCTTCGTTTTCCCGATTATCGGGGGTAGTTTCTAATTGGAAAAACTCTTGGAAAGAATCCACTTGAATGCCCAAAAAATCTGGGTATTCAGAAGGTCTAATTTTTCCAAAACTAATTCTTTTAGCATTGCTTTGTACAATTCCTGATGATGTCATTAGTCTTTATATTTTATTTTCTGACCAAAGTTTGATTATAAAATGAGCTTATACAAACAGATGTAAAATAGTAGAAATACATTCTTACGTTCAGTCTCATGTTATAACTAGTGTCTTTACACTTGATTTTTGAATACAAAAGGTATTCTAATATATACGACAATAGGCTTAGCCAAAAATTATATTTTGGCTAAGCCTTTATGCCATAGAAATGCTTTAAAGAAGCGTTTCTCAGCACTCAAGATCGAAATAAATTATTTTAATTCAACCTGAGCACCTGCTTCTTCAAGAGCAGCTTTAATTTTCTCTGCTTCGTCTTTTGATACTTTCTCCTTGATTGCACCAGGGGCAGCATCAACTAAACCTTTAGCATCTTTCAAACCAACTCCTAAAAGTTCTTTTACTGCTTTTACAACTTTCAATTTAGCTGCACCCGCTGATTGTAAAACAACATCGAATTCAGTTTGTTCAGCAGCACCACCACCGTCACCAGCAGCACCAGGAGCAGCAGCTACAGCTACAGCAGCAGCAGCAGGCTCAATGCCATAATCTTCTTTTAATATATCAGCTAACTCGCTTACTTCTTTTACAGTAAGGTTTACTAATGTTTCTGCGATTGATTTTAAATCCGCCATTTTTAAATTAATTTTTTTAATTACAAAAATATATGAGGCGTTATGTGTAATAACTTGGAAGCCTAATTTGATTCAGCTTTATAATAAAAATAAAGCCATTTAAAACATTAAAATACTATTCTTCTCTGTCTTGCAACGCTTTTAACAAACCTGAAAGTGTTTGACCACCAGATTGAAGCGATCCCAATACATTTTTGACAGGAGATTGAAGGAGCAAGATAACATCTCCCAACAATTCTTCTTTCGATTTCAAACTTGCTAAAGCATCTACTTGTTCATCTCCTACATAAACATCTGAATCAATATAAGCTGCTTTTAAGACAGGCTTATCAAATTCTTTACGAATTTCCTTGATTAACTTTGCAGGTACATTAGCTGTCTCAGAAAATAGAACTGTCGTTGGTCCTTTTAAGGCATCAAAAAGCTTTTGATACCCTTTTTCTTCTGGAGCGTCTTCTAATGCTTTTTTAATAAGTGTATTTTTGATGACTTTTATTTCGACATCTTTTTCAAAACAAAGTCTTCTTATTTTATTTATTTGTGCTACGTTGAGGGTGGAAGAATCCGTAACATAAAAGAATGGACTATTCGCAAATTTTTCTTTAAGTCCCTCAATAATTGCTGTTTTTTCTGTTTTCAGCATTTCAATATATATTTGAACATGACATTAGCCATGTATATGTTATGCAATAGATTTAGGATCAACTTTAATACCTGGACTCATTGTACTTGCTAAAGTAATTGATTTCATATAAATCCCTTTAGCAGTAGAAGGTTTCACTTTTACTAAAGTTGACAATAACTCGTTAGCATTATCTACTAACTTTTCAGAACTAAAAGAAACTCTACCAATAGAACAGTGTACTATTCCATATTTATCTACACGGTAAGAAATTTTTCCAGATTTTACATCTTTAACAGCACTAGCTACATCTAATGTAACTGTTCCTGTTTTAGGATTAGGCATTAGTCCTCTTGGACCTAAAATACGACCTATACGGCCTATTTTTGCCATTACCGTAGGCATTGCTACTACTACATCAACGTCAGTCCATCCACTTGATACTTTTTGGATATATTCATCTAGTCCTACATAATCCGCACCGGCTGCTTTTGCTTCTTCTTCCTTATCAGGCGTACAGAATACCAGTACTTTTTTTGTTTTACCTGTACCATGAGGAAGATTTACGGTTCCACGAAGTGCTTGATCGGCTTTCCTTGGATCTACTCCAAGGCGAATATGTAAATCAACTGAAGCGTCGAATTTTGTTATATTTACTTCTTTTACTAAACTTGCTGCTTCCTTTACGGTATATAATTTTTCTTTATCTACCTTTTCTAATGCAGCAGCTCTTTTTTTAGAAATCCTTGCCATTATTAAATTTTGAATAGTTGAGGTAATTGACGTTTAATTTAGCTTTCTAAATTAAACTCCCTTCAAAACATTAGAACAATTGATGTTCCTTTGTTTTATATTTTATGCTTCATCTTGACCTGCGTCCCACGGTGCTTTACCAGTAATAGTAATCCCCGCACTTCTAGCAGTACCTGCAACCATTTTCATTGCAGATTCCAATTTGAAGGCATTTAAATCTTTCATTTTATCTTCAGCGATCTCTTTAATTTGATCCCAAGTCACTTTCCCTACTTTGGTTCTATTTGATTCTGAAGACCCTTTTTTAATTTTTGCTTTTTCCATTAACTGCACAGCAGCAGGAGTTGTTTTAATTTCAAAGGTAAATGATTTGTCTTTGAAAACTGTAATAATTACAGGCAGCAACTTCCCTCTTGAATCTTCTGTAGCCGCATTAAAACGTTTACAGAATTCCATTATGTTTACTCCTTTTGCACCAAGCGCTGGACCTACAGGAGGCGCTGGGTTTGCAGAACCTCCTCTTACTTGGAGTTTTATTAGATTTTCTACTTCTTTAGCCATTTTAATTTTTCTTTTGTAATTGATACAAACGATTTCAGCACCATGAATTTGATTTTTCTTTTAGCATCTTAAAAAAACCAATTCAATATGTATAATGGTCTATTCAACGTACTCTTCTTTGGGAAGCAAACAATACAAAGAATTAGGATTGTTTTTCGACCTGCATAAAATTCAATTCGACTTCTGTTCCTCTACCAAATATCTTTACAACTACTTTCAATTTTTTCTTTTCTTCATTCACTTCTTGAATATCTCCTACAAATTCATTGAAAGGGCCATCTATAATCTTCACTGTTTCACCTACAATAAATGGCTCAACCATAGCCTCACCACCTTCTTGAGATTCATCAATCTTTCCTAACATTCTATTGGCCTCTGATTGGCGCATTGGGATAGGATTACTTTTACCTAGAAAATGAATTACATTTGGGATATTTGAAATTGTTTGAACAATTTCACCCGAAAATTTAGAGGGGTAGGCTTCGACTAATATATAGCCTGGTAATATATTTCTATCTTGGATTACTTTTTTACCATTTCTTATTTTATATACCTTCTCCGAAGGCACCAGTATAGAGGTTACAAAATCTCCCCATTTAGAACGTTGAATTTCAAGTTCTATTCTTTCTTTAATCACCCTCTCCTTACCACTTATTACTCGTAAGGAATACCACTTTTTCTCTTCACTCATAAAATATAGAATTGGTATTATTTAGTGTATTGAAACCAAATAAATAATTTCAAATTAGAAATTAATACTATATATGATTTCTAAAAGTTTTGCAGAAATAGAATTCATTACAAATAATATCAAAGCAAAAATTATAGTACCTACTATAACAAGTCTAGTGCTACTCAGTAGTTCTGGCCATGTTGGCCATGTTACTTTGTTTAGTAGCTCATTATAGCTCTCTTTAACATATCCTAATATATCATTCATCTAATACAGATATTTAGTATTCGTCTTACAATACATTCTGGCTTATATTATATCAGAAAAATATTGCTTAACTGTTTTCATTTGCGCGGGCAGTAGGACTTGAACCCACAGCCTACGGTTTTGGAGACCGCCACTCTACCAGTTGAGCTATGCCCGCGTGTGAAGTGATTTTATAGCACTTCAATTTTATAATTTTGTCAATTCCAGATAATGCAACAAGGAATTTCGAAATTTGAAGCCAACTTTACTAGCTTGAAACTCGAAATTCCTTGTTTTATATGGATAAAAGGAATATTGTTTCTTTTATTAAAAACAATAAATCTTTTTTATTCAAGAATTTCTGTAACCTGACCTGCACCTACCGTACGGCCACCTTCACGAATCGCAAAACGAAGACCTTTCTCCATTGCGATTTTGTTAATCAAGTTTACTTCTAAAGAAACATTATCACCAGGCATTACCATTTCTACTCCTGCTGGAAGAGATACATCTCCAGTAACATCTGTTGTTCTAAAGTAGAATTGTGGACGATAACCATTGAAGAATGGAGTGTGACGACCACCTTCATCTTTACCTAATACATAAACCTCACATTTAAATTTCTTGTGTGGGTTTACTGATTTAGGTGCACAAATTACCATACCTCTTTTGATATCTTCTTTATTAATACCACGCAGCAATAAACCTGCATTATCACCTGCTTCTCCCCTATCTAATATTTTACGGAACATCTCAACTCCAGTAATTGTTGATGTTAGAGGCTTCTCTTCATCTTTCATCATACCGATGATTTCGACAGCATCTCCAACATTGATTACTCCTCTTTCGATACGACCTGTAGCAACGGTTCCACGACCTGTAATAGAGAATACATCCTCAACAGGCATTAAGAAAGGCTGGTCAACTAATCTTTCTGGTTCAGGAATCTGTTCATCACAAGCAGCCATAAGATCTTTGATAGCTTGTGCAGCAGCAGCGTCGCCTTCAAGTGCTTTTAACGCAGAACCTTGAACAACAGCGGCATTATCACCATCGAATTCATACTGATCAAGTAATTCACGAACTTCCATTTCTACAAGTTCTAACATTTCCTCATCATCTACCAAATCAACTTTATTCATAAATACAACAATTTTTGGCACACCTACCTGACGAGCCAAAAGGATATGTTCACGAGTTTGAGGCATAGGACCATCAGTAGCAGCAACTACAAGGATTGCACCATCCATTTGTGCAGCACCTGTCACCATATTCTTTACGTAATCTGCGTGACCTGGACAATCTACGTGCGCATAGTGACGATTTGTTGTTTCGTACTCTACGTGAGCTGTGTTGATTGTGATACCTCTTTCTTTCTCCTCTGGAGCGGCGTCGATAGAAGAGTAATCCATTTTGTCAGCAAGACCATCTGAAGACAATACGTAAGTAATGGCAGCGGTAAGGGTTGTTTTACCGTGGTCAACGTGACCAATGGTGCCGATATTAAGGTGAGGCTTATTCCTGTTGAAAGTTTCCTTTGCCATCTCGGTTATTTATTTTATTATACAATTTGATTAGAAAAAATATTTACTTTTCGAGCCAATGAAGGGATTTGAACCCCCGACCCCTTCCTTACCATGGAAGTGCTC
>JAHDBJ010000014.1 GCA_020630435.1 Saprospiraceae bacterium | reverse complement strand
TTAATCGAAAAAATAGGCTATCAGTTTTTTTTTAAGTGACTGATTTATAAAAAGTTATTAAAAAAGGTTAATAACTTATTTACAAGTCATTATATTTCAGTTAATTTTTTCATATTAACTAAGGCTACTAAATCAAAGTTTATTCTATGAAGGTTCTATAAAATAAAAAATCGGCAACATTATATAATGTTGCCGATTTACACCATCTTAAACTTTATTAAAACTTTTAAATAGGATTAAGACAGCTTATTTTTCAAATATTAGAAAATTATTGGTATTACCAAGACATATCATCTTCGTTTTCAATAGCATTTTCTTCAGTTTCTTCTACAAGATTTTTACGTTCATTTAGGCTAGCTTCGTATTCTTCTTGTCTTCTTGTAAATTCATCATAGTCATAATCTGGTAACAACTCTGTTTTAACATGATCGATTGCCTCGGTTAATCCACTTAAAAAACGGTTAAAGTCTTCTTTGTACAAGAAAATTTTGTGGCGTTCGTAACCATCCCCATTGAATCTCTTTGTACTTTCTGTTAAGGTCAGATAGAAATCACTCCCTTTTGTTTCTCTTACATCAAAGAAGTAAGTTCTTCTTTTACCTGCTTTTACTCTTTTTGAAAATACACTTTCAAAACGCTTATTTGAATCGTAATCCACTTTTTCAAATTTTAATTATCAAAAAAAAATATTTCTATACAAAATTAGGTATTCCTAGATGATTTCCAAATTTTATGCAGACTTATTGATGTTTTGAAAGGATTTCAAACTAAATATAATACTAATTTACTATCAAAATATATTTTGCCCACTACTTGGAATAGCCATTCATTACCCTCAATTTTTATTCAATCACAATAAACTCTGTTCTACGATTTAGCTGTCTCCCTTCTGAAGTATCGTTTGTATCAATAGGTTGACTTTCTCCATATCCTTTATAACTAATACGGGTGGATGTGATACCATTTTGAATAAGATAGTCTCTAACTGCTTTAGCACGATTTTCTGATAATAGTTGATTATCACTATCTGAACCTACATTATCCGTATGCCCATTGATTTGAATTTTCATGGTAGGATTATCTTCTAGAAGTTTTTTGAGTTGATTCAATTCGGTTATAGACTCAGGGCGAAGTGTTGCTTTGGCAGTTTCAAAAAAGATATTTTTTAGAATGATCGGCTTCGCCTTCGGTAAAGGTAAAGGTTTATTTTCTTCAGGTTTTTGTACAGGTTTTGGCTTGTTTGAGACAATTAGTGGTGAAGAAATTTTAATTTTTTGTAAACCAATTTTTAATATAAATGGTTTCTCTAAATCTCTTAATTCAGTTAATTCAAAATTCTCGGAGTGAAAAAGATATTGCTTTTTATTGACATTTAGGGCATAGTTTTGTCCCATTGGGAGACAGACAAGGAATTCACCGTTTTCATCTGTGACTGCTGAAATGTGTGATTTTCCAGTAGTCAGGTTTACAAAATCAATTTTTGCCTTTAATCTTTTTTTAGTTATTTCATCAAATACTGTGGCTTTTACATAAGTAACAGGCTGTGGGCGTGCTGCTTCGTATAATTCAAACTTATACAGATCAGTATTTTTATTGCTATCCTTTTTATCAAAAGCTGATCCTTCCACGCCTTTTTCTTGCCTATCGGTGGCAAAGTAAGCTGTTTTACCATCAAGACTTACAAATATACTCCCTTCACTGGCTTTAGTATTGATCGGATAGCCAAGATTTACGGGTTTCATCCACTTCCCATTAGCATCTTTACGACTCATAAATAAATCGTGTCCTCCCATTCCTTCATGTCCTCTAGACATAAAATACAATGTTTGTCCATCGGGGTGAATAAATGGAGATTGCTCTTCGTCAGGTGTATTAATAACATCTCCTAAATTTTTAGGTTTTCCCCATCGACCATTTTCTTGTTTATAGCTTACCCAAAGGTCTTTAGACCCTTTAGTTCCTTCTCGTTCACTTGCAAAATAGATTGCTTTACCATCTGGTGTTAAACAAGGTTGAGATTCCCAACCTGCCGTATTGATAGCTTTTCCAATATTCCTAGGACGCATCCATTCGCCATTTTTTATTTCTGAATAATAAATATCACAACTTCCATACCCTGTATCTTTCCGATTACAAGCTGTAAAAACCAACATTTTTCCATCAGCAGATATGCTTTGCGCCCCTTCATTGTATTCTGTATTGACAGGCTCCCCAATCGGTTTGCCGCGCTGCCATACGCCATCTACATTTTTACTAACATAAAAATCTTCTTGTCCCCAAATTCGAGTAGTATAAATCAGTAATTCCCCATCAGCTGTTATGGAAGGGAGGTATTCTGAATTGTAGGTATTGACTAAATTCCCTAGCGCTTCAGGCTTAAAAGGAACTGGATTTTTAACAGCAAGAGCTGCAAATTCCGCTTTTTTAAGCAGCTTCTCCGCTTTTACTTTTGTTGTTTTATAAATATTGTCTGTTTTTAGAAATTGTTTTAACAAAGAAGCGGCTTCGTCATATTTATCATTATAATATTTAATTGTTCCTAGCGTATACAATAATCTATTATTATAGTTTGGATCTACGGCTACAACTTCATCTAATATTTTTTCTGAAGTCGCAATATCTCCTTCCCGATAGAATATTCCTGAACGTTCTATTTTAGCATCTATGAAGGTTGGTTCTTTTTTTAATACTTTATCAAGAAGCTGTAATGCTTTTTTATCATCTCCTTTCCGTATTAGGTTAACCGCTTCATTGTAGTTTTTTAGAATTTTACTAGATACTGTTTTTTTAGTCTCGTATGCTTGAGCAGATATATTTTGGATATTAAAGAAAAAAACTAATATTAAAATGATGTTTTTGTACATAATAAAGCACATTTTAGCAATTAACCTTTACAGGTCTAGTGGTGAATAGAATAGAAACCTATAACGATAATAGAACGCTTAAATTTTGTAATCGTCACAGTATCTCCTGATCTTTAATAAGATTTTAAAATATGAAATTGTATCATTGTAGGTAGAGGTTATCAACAAAAATTCCCATCTTGATGGATAAGCAAGATGGGAATTTTTTATTTGGTTTGTATAAAATTTATTTTTAATAATGCTGGACTAGTCGTCCAATTTCAGAACAGCAAGGAATGCTTTTTGAGGCACTTCTACATTTCCAATTTGGCGCATTTTTCGTTTCCCTTTTTTCTGTTTTTCTAATAATTTCCGCTTACGGGTAATATCCCCTCCATAACATTTTGCAGTTACATCTTTTCTAAGAGCAGAAATGGTTTCTCTAGCAATAATTTTTGCTCCAATAGCCGCTTGGATAGCAATAACAAACTGTTGTCGAGGTAATAATTCTTTAAGCTTTTTACACAATTTTCTACCAAAATAAGCCGCTTTATCTTTATGGATTAGTGCTGAAAGAGCATCGACGTTTTCACCATTCAGTTTCATATCCATCCGCACCAATTGAGAAGGACGATAATCTAGAGGTGCATAATCAAAAGAAGCATACCCTCTAGATATAGATTTTAGACGATCATAAAAATCAAATACAATTTCGGCCAAAGGCAATTCGAAAGTCATTTCGACTCTATCTTGCGTGATGTAGTGTTGTTTCGTCATGTACCCTCGCTTTTCTATACACAAATTCATAATAGAACCAATATAATCTGGCTTAGTAATAATTTGAGCTTCAATAAACGGTTCTTCGACTCTATCTAAAACTGTAGGATCGGGTAAATCTTGAGGGGTATTGACAATAAGTTTTGTACTCGTCTTTTTATCATAAGCATGATAAGATACATTTGGTACCGTCGTAATAACATCCATATTAAACTCTCTAGAAAGTCGTTCTTGAACGATTTCTAAGTGTAGCATTCCTAAAAATCCACAACGAAAACCAAAACCAAGTGCAGCAGAACTTTCTGGCTCATAGACTAAAGAAGCATCATTGAGTTGAAGTTTTTCTAAACTATCACGCAAGTCTTCATAGTCATCATTATCTATAGGAAATATTCCTGCAAAGACCATTGGCTTTACATCCTCAAATCCTGCGATAGAATCAGAGCATGGATTATCTTTTAAAGTTATCGTATCTCCTACTTTTACTTCTTTACTGGTTTTAATTCCTGTGATAATATAACCTACATCTCCTGCTTTAAGCTCTTGTTTAGGAACTTGATTAATTTGTAAAATCCCTATTTCATCTGCTTGATAATCTTTTCCTGTATTAACAAAGCGAATTTTATCTCCTTTTCGTATTGTACCATTGTATATTCGGAAGTAGGTAATTACTCCTCTAAAAGAATTAAATACCGAATCAAATATCAAGGCTTGAACAGCACTTTCGGGATCGCCTTTTGGAGGTGGTATCCTTTCGACGACAGCATCCATTATATCTTGGATACCAATACCTGTTTTACCACTAGCTAAAATAATTTCTTCTCTATCACACCCAATCAATTCCATTACTTGATCCTGAACTTCTTCAATCATAGCACTTTCCATATCTACTTTATTGAGGACAGGAATAATTTCTAGATCTTGTTCAATAGCAAGGTAAAGATTTGAAATCGTTTGAGCTTGAATTCCTTGTGAAGCGTCAACTAATAATAATGCTCCTTCACAAGCAGCAATAGAGCGGGAAACTTCGTAGGAAAAATCTACGTGGCCTGGTGTATCGATTAAGTTGAATGTATATTGGTTTCCATCTGTATGATTATAGTACAATTGTACCGCATGACTTTTAATGGTAATTCCTCGTTCTCTTTCCAAATCCATATCATCCAATGCTTGGTCTTGCATTTCTCTTTCCGATATTGTTTGGGTAAATTCTAATAATCTGTCTGACAAGGTACTTTTCCCATGATCGATATGGGCAATGACACAAAAATTCCTTATATGCTTCATAGTGTGCAAAGATAATACTTTTCAAGTTGGTATATTCTGGTAGCCGTAGAAAAATTTAAGCTTATTGAAATATTCTTTTTTATAAGAGATTTCAAACAATCTTTTTTTCAATAAGGTATTGATTTCGATTAGGGTTATTTCTAGAAATTAATTCTGCCAAAAAACCTGTTAGAAAAAGTTGAGTTCCTAGTATTGCTGCAAGTATACCAAGATAGAAAATAGGTCTATCAGTCATACCATATTCTTCGTAGTAAAATTTGGCGAAAGCCAAATAGAATAATATCATAAACCCTATAAAGAAGAAAAAAGAACCAATAGAACCAAATAAGTGCATTGGACGTTTTCCAAATCTACCTACAAAGGTAATAGAAAGTAAGTCTAATGGTCCATTGATAAAGCGTTCAAGTCCACCAAATTTAGTAACACCATATTTTCTAGCTTGGTGTTGGACGACTTTTTCTCCTATTTTCTTGAAGCCGGCCCATTTGGCTATTACAGGGATATATCGGTGCATTTCTCCGTAGACTTCTATACTTTTGACGACATTTTTCCGATAGGCTTTTAGGCCACAATTGAAATCATGTAAGTAAATTCCACTTAATTTTCGAGTTGCCCAATTGTACAGTTTTGTGGGGATAGTTTTAGAAAGTGGGTCGTGCCGTTTTTTCTTCCAGCCTGATACTAAATCAAAGCCTTCTTTTTGAATCATCCTATACAATTCTGGGATTTCATCAGGACTATCTTGCAAATCTGCATCCATTGTAATGACAACATCTCCTTGTACTTCTTGAAAACCAACATGGAGTGCTGCGGATTTCCCATAATTCCGTTGGAATTTTACGCCTTTAACCGTAGCATTTTGCTGAGAAAGTTGATTGGCAATTTTCCAAGAATTATCTGTACTTCCATCATCAATAAGCATAATTTCATAGGAAAAACTATTTGCTCCCATAACTTTATGTATCCATGCTACGAGTTCAGAGATGGATTCTTCTTCATTGTACATCGGAATGACTACGGATATATCCACAGTATTAATTCAATTTTTTATAAAAAATCAAAACAATTAATTGGTTTTAATGCCTACGCAAAATTATTGATACAATCAGGGATAAAATAAAACCAAATATTAAACTTTTGGCAATACCATAACAACAAACAACAAATGTCACACTTAAATCTTCGTTCAAGATCCCTTCTTTGATAGCCGCAATCTCTTTAGCCATCAACGAATCCATAAATCCAGCCTCAACAGCGCTTTCAAAGTTTTCAATTTGGATCGTTCTTTGTACTTCTATTAAACTAGGGTCAACAAAATTAAATAACACGTAATAGAAAATATAATATAAAATTATACTAATAGAATAAACTCCAAAAGCTGTTTTTAGTACTGTTTTAAAATCAATCCATCCCCCCAAGCTATTTCGCACTTTATAACCTGTAAAAAACATCATTATAATTACAATCAGCATTGAACTATACTGAACCTTAAGCCCTAACATTATGCTCGGATCAATATAGTAGAATCCTAGGACAAACAAACTTGTTAATATCCCAGATATAAAGCCACAAGTGAGTATGATTTTATTCATTAAGATTCCTTGTCTACTATGTCCTATGGGGCAGTTCTTTTTTAGTAAAAATTCCTACAATTAAAGCAAAGATAACACCACCAATAATCGCACTAAATAAACGACTAATACTCATAAAAAGAGGACTCATCATCCATCCAACCATTCCCATTGCCATTTCTATCTGCTCTTCATCCATCCCTTGTGCCTCATACATTGCTTCTATTTGATCCGTCATCTCACTCATCGGACTAATAAAAGTAAGGAAAATATATGTCCATACCATAATGATTAGTCCATAGATTAAACCCGTCCAAAATCCTACCCCTGCACATCGATTTAGAGAAATATAACCACCAAGTTCGTTATCTCTATGATGTTTAATTGCTAAGTATATAATATAGAATCCAACTCCATAAGTTAATAAAGTAGTTAGAGCGCTCATTCCCATAGCACTACCTGCTCCTGAAGGGTTAGTATATCTACTAAGATCATTGAAACCCAATAAATACATTGCTAGACTAATAATGATAATTAATACCGCCCATATGGGACCATATTTCATTCCTGTACCTCTTGGAGATACCGTACTTGGATCGATAAAATTATTGTCTAATACATCATTCATAATTGAAAAGATTTTAAGGATTAAACATTAAGCTTGAGGTGGATCTTTTTTAATAAACACAGCTACAATTAACGCTACTATACCGCCACCTAAAATACTCATAAAAAGAGACATTAAAGCAGAACCAATTCCTATAGAAAAGTCTTGTGACTCTATGGCATCCATGGCTGCTTCCATTCCATCTCCTCCTACTAGACCAGCCATTTTTTCTATTGCTTCAATTGCCTGTTCTTTTAATAATTCTGTTAGCCCTGGGTCGATAAAGTTAAAAAGGATATAGTAAAAAATATAATATATTATGGCTGCTATAGCATATGTTTTAAATCCTTCTAAAAAGGTATCCATAAAACTTAGATAGCCTCCATTATCATTTTTTCTATCGATACCTGCCTTTGCCATAGCTCCTATAAAGATCAAAAGTGACCCCCATTGAACTAATGGTCCTAGCATTGTTTTAGCATTCACAAAATAAATTATCATATATAGCACGACCGTAACTAATCCTGCTAGCATACCATATTTCATCCAATGATTTGTCATATTAAAATAATTTATGGTTAGAGAATCGAATAAGAGTACCCAATATATAATATAAAAATCTTTATTTAAAAGAAAATAGATTGCTTTTTATTAAAAACGGCTTTTATTTTTCCTTTAAAACGTTTTCCTATAAACGGGGTGTTTTTTGATTTAGACTGTATATTTTCCCTTTGCATCGTCCATTCTATCTTTGGATTAAAAAGTGTTAAGTTTGCTATTTCTCCTTCTACAATTTTTGGAATATCAATACCGAATATTTTTCTAGGTTGATACGCTAAAAAATTTATAACTTCTTTTAATTGAAATTGTTTTAGATAGGTATTTAATAATGGAAAAGTAGTTTGCAAACCAATTACACCGAATTTGGCATAGGTAAATTCTTTTTTCTTATCTTCTTCGTCTAAGGGTGTATGATTAGAGTTGATAAAATCAATTGTCCCATCCGAAAGACCTTTTAATAAAGCGTCTATATCTTCTTGATGCCTTAAAGGAGGCGAAACTTTATAATTCGTCTCAAAACGTTCTAGTACCGAATCTGTCAAAATGAGGTTGATGATAGGTACAGAAGCTGTTACTTTAATGCCTTTTTGCTTTGCTATACGAATTAAACGCACCGCTTCTGTAGTAGAAACATTGGAGAGATGAAGTCTTGAAGCTGTGTATTCTGCCAAATAAATATCTCGTTGAACCATCAAATCTTCAGCTATATGAGGAATCCCTCTCATTCCTAATGTTGTACTCATAAACCCTTCATTCATTTGCCCATTTTGAGCAATACTTGAATTAAACGGTTGGTTAATAATGATACCATTAATTGTTTTTACATATTGCAAAGCACGCATCATTAGTCCACTATCCTGTATAGGCTGATCTCCATCTGAAAAAGCAATTGCTCCAGCTTTGTGCATATCGTACATTTCAGTAATGTCTTTGCCTGCGCAATTTTCTGAAACAGCTCCTATAGGTAATATATCAACTATCGCATCTCCTGTATTACGCTGTACATATTGGACTTCCGATTTGGAATGAATGCAGGGATTTGTATTAGGTTGGCAAGCAATCGTTGTAAATCCTCCTGCTGCTGCTGCCATACTTACAGTATGAAGGTCTTCTCTATGTTCGTATCCTGGATCGCAAACTTGAACACCTATATCCGTCCATCCTATAGAAAGACTTAGTCCTTCTTCTTCAAAGATAGTATCTGCATCTACATTAATATTCTGCCCTATTTTTTCTATAATCCCATTTTTTATTAATACATCTAAAGGACTAGAACTTGAATTATATTCAGGGGAAATAATTTGGACTTTTTTAATTAATACGACATTCATTTCTTAGAATGGATACGTTTTTAAATACTGAAGTTGTTCAAAAATAACTTACTGGCTTCTGAAAAAGCCTTTTTGCTTCCATTTTTACTTTTTTTCGCTCCGTAGCTCTAAAAAAGTGCAATGGAAACAAAAATTCAATTTTAATAAATTCAGCAGTCATTCTTGAACAACTTCACTCTATTACTCCTATCTTGTTGGCCAAAGCCTTAATAATAGAATTTCTAGTAACAAGAAACCTAGTGCAGCAATCAAACACCATTTCCATAAAATAACTCCCTGGCTTCGTTCACCAATTAGTGTAGTGAAATCTGTCTCTGCATTGGCACTAATGACATTTATATTTTGCCCCACTTTTGTTTTGAGTTCATCTTCAGAAAGATAACGCAAATCGGATTCTTTCCTATCAAAATTAAAGGCATATTTTTCCAATACTTGTTCTTCGTCGAGAAACAGGTTGTAATAACCAGCTTCTTTGACTTGGTTATTCGTGCTTAAAATAGCTTTAGCACCATACGTTTTTTGCTCTGGAATAAATTCCTCTGCTCTTCCTTTTAATTTATAAACGGTTTCTGCACCTGAAACCTTATTATCCGTTTCTATTACTTCATCCTTTCCTATTGTAAAGGCTATTTTCCGATCTTTCCCTGTCGATATAGACATTTTATATATCATAGGAACAAAAATTTCTGCATTTCTAGATAAGTCATTGAACTCATCGTTTAATGGTGCTGATGAAAGGAAAAGATGTCCTTGTTCAATCCGATACTTACCCACAAAAGTACCTCCATCTCTGTACCTAAGCAGTGTTTCCTCTCCTCGACTGCCAAAATTACTGATTTTGAAATTGCCTTTTGTTTTGGGAAGTTTTAGATTGGAGCGAGTATTTTCATATACATTTTTAAAGATAAACTCTTCGATATTAATCTGTCCGACTTCCCGAGGAATTTGTTCAAAACTCCCTAAATTATTTGCAGGGAAGCCGTTTAGAAAATTATTATATGAATCTAAAGCTGCATTTTTATTAGGAAAGACTAAGAGGTTGCCCCCATTCTTGACATATTGAGCTAGTTCAAATCCCAAACCCGACGAAATGCTTCTCAAATCATTTGTAACTATCAATTGATATGAGGAAAATTTAGAATAATCTAAATTCTTACTCAAAAGATTGGTTATCTTGAAGGTTGATGAACTACTAAAAACAGCATCCAAATAACGATTACTACTAGATTCATTGATAACTAATATATTGACTTGTTCTGGAACATTGAATGTAAAAAAGTATTTATCATCAAACTGCACAGGAAAATCTGTAATCTCTAATTCTGCTTCATGCCAACCTGCTTTAATAACTGAAACATTAACTGTATCAATAGCATAAGAGCGAGGTGGTATCGTTAAAGAACCAATAGGTTTTATTTGTCCTTGATGATTTAGAGTTAAACGGATATTTTCAGCTTTTTCATCACTGTGGTTTCTAACTTTTATCACCAAAGGGTTTGCTTGATTCATCATTTGAACAGGCGCTTCAAACCAAGCGGAATCAATGCTAATATTTGTTTTTTGAACAGATTGTAAGGGGATAAGATTGACTTCAAAGGTTGTATCTATTTCGGCTTTTATATCTGTAATATTTTTCTGAAAATCAGAGATTAGATAAATTGTCTTATTTTCAACAGTGGAATTATTGAGCAATTGCTTTTGTCGAGCATTAACTTTACTCAATGCTTTTACAGCAGGTGTAATTGTCACTTCATCGATTAAAGAAAGTGCATCTTCTTTGGAGACTAAACGTTGATGGCGGCCTTCAAAATCATTTGTAAGAATTTGAAATCGATCTTCTACCTGATAGGCTTCGACAATCTCCTTGGCTCTTTGTTTTGCTTTTTCTAAAAGGGGCAACTCTTGACTTCTGGAACTCATACTAAACGAGTTATCAATAAAGATACTAACGATTTTTTCGCCTTGTTTGACGGCTACATCTTGCGGTATAAACGGTTGGGCAAATGCAAATACTAGTGCCGTAATCGCTAATATACGGGACAGTAATACCAATAAATTTTTGAGCCTATTACGATTAGCTGTTTCTTCTTTTACCTCCTTTAAAAACCGCACATTTGTAAAATATACTTTTTTAAAACGACGGAAATGAAACAGGTGTATAATAATTGGGATGGCAATTGCAGCTAAAGCCCATAAAAAACTCGGATACAAAAATTCCATAGGATGCAAAAGTAAATAGTTTTTATAGATTTATCCAGTTTAACCTTAGGAAAATCACTAAAGCATGATGTATGTGATATTAATATCAAAAACCATACAAAAAAAGGCTAGAATTTTAAAATTCTAGCCTTTTAACTTGTCTTTAATGAAGAGAGCAAGGTGACGAACCTCCCACACAAAATACCGCCACACCTGCTCTCATATACTCTCTAAGAAACGAAATCTTTCTTAATTGTTGTGTACATGAACATCCATTTGAGGAAATGGGATATTAAGTCCTGCTTTATCAAAAGCTTTCTTAATATTTTCATGGAAATAAAAATAAGTATCCCAATAGTGTTCACTCTTACACCAAGGACGTACTGCAAAATTAACAGAACTGTCTGCTAATTCTGTAACAAATATATCCGTTGGTTTATCATTCACTAAATGCGGACATCCATCCGATACTTTTTGAATAATTTCTTTTGCTTTATCTATATCATCACTATATCCAATGCCATAAGTCATATCTACTCTAATTTCACCTTGACCAGAAATATTGACCATAGGGCTTCCCGTTACTGTAGCATTAGGAATAATTATTTTTTTATTATCTGGCGTAATTAGGATGGTATTAAAAATTTCGATAGCATCCACTACTCCTGTGTGCCCTGCCAAAGTAACTAAATCTCCAACTTTATAAGGTTTAAAAATTAGGATTAAAACGCCACTTGCGAAATTTCCAAGGCTTCCTTGAAGTGCCATACCAACAGCAAAAGCCATAGCTGCTAAAATTCCTACCAAAGCAGTTGTATCAAAACCAAACATTCCAGCGATACTGACCAGAAGCATGATTTTTAATAATCCATTGAATAAAGAAACGAGGAATTTAGAAAGCGAGACATCAACGCCTTGCTTGTTGAGCATTCTACTGAAAACTTTGGTTAACCAACCAATAACCCAAAAACCAACAACTAAAGCAATAATAGCTCCAATAGCTTTTGGCCCATATTCAGTAATTTTTGTTAAAAAGAGTTCAATATAGGTGTCCATAATTAACGGTGTCTTTAAAAATTATAAGGTAGTAAATATTTAAATAATAGTCAATCTAATTATAGGACGCAAATATGCTTATAAAGACACAAAAAACAACAAAAAACATTGAAAATTTATTAGTTGATAGTGTTAATAAAACAGTAACTACTATAACGTAACTGTGAAAATATTTTGTTTTAAAGTCAATGATTCTTTTTCACACAAAACTAGGTATTTATATCATATGATTTAATATCATCTATTAACTATACAGTTTCTTCATTCGATCGATCTGACGTTTATCATCTCGTTCTTTTATTGTATTTCGCTTATCGTATGATTTTTTTCCTTGTCCCAATGCAATTAGTATTTTAGCAATGCCTCTGTCCGTTATATAAATTTGATAAGGAATGATTGAAAACCCTTTTTCTTTGGCCTTTCGCTCTAATTTCTTTAATTCATTTCTTTTCAACAATAGCTTTCGAGTTCTCCTTGGTTCATGGTTATTGTACGTTCCAAAGTCGTATTCCCCTATATAGATACTTCTGACATACAATTCGCCATCTTGAAAATAACAATAGGCATCAGATAAATTAGTTTTACCTGCTCTTATAGATTTGATTTCTGTTCCTGTTAGAACAATACCTGCTTCAAATTCTGCCAAAAAATGATATTCAAATTTTGCTTTTTTATTGGTTGAAATAATTGTAATATTATCCTGATCAGCTTTACTCATTACTTATAGGTTGTTTGGTTTAATCTTCAAATTAAGATATTCAAAAATAAGTTTTAAAAACTAATAAACAAATAGTCTAATTCAAATGAATTTAGTTTTACCTTTGTACTATGGAGGTAACACCCAAAAAGAAATCTTGGTTTCATAAAACAAGGGATAAATTAACTAGTTCGGTAGGAGCTACTTTTTCTTTTATTCTAAGAGTGTTATTGCCTTTTTTATTTGGAATTATATTAAATGCCCTTTTTGCACTTGTTTTTCTTACAGCTTGGTTGGTGTATACTGAAAATTATTACTCAGGCATATTTACAGTTGTACTGTTTGGTATTTTTTTGGTCGGTTTCCCTTTACTTTACTTTTGGTTGGCTAGAGGATATGCCTTAAAACGTTGCCTAGAATATATCTACGATAGCAGTGATTTTGTAACCTCAAAAGTAATCGGCGTTTTTACTGAAGCTGTGATAAAAAGCGATGATGCTATAGATAAAAGTCCCCAATTTGTAGGGCAAGGAATTCGGGGTGTTGGTACAATAATTAAAAAATTAGATATAAAAGTACCTAGAGCTTTTCAATGGACTTTATCTAGATTTTTTAAAAAAATCCCTATAAGAAAAACATTTCAAGAAATAGGAAACGATATAGCTCTGGACGTTCAAAATTTAAGTATAATAAAAGAACGTGTAGAGTTGAGTGTCGACAATTATATCAAAGAAGAAATTATAGGCGCATCGAAAGGATGGTTCTGGTTTTTGGTTGTTATCAACCTAGTAGCCATGACTGCAACTTGTTTTTTTCTAGTTGGTATATAATTTTTGTTTGCTAATATTTATACATTGAAGTTGTTTAAGATTCAGTTATGTTTAAAAAAGTATTTTTATTTAGTAGTATTCTTTTTTTTGTAGGAATTGGTTGTAAAACCGATAAAAAGACCAGTGAAGAAAAACCTCAAACGGTTACAATTCCGCCCTTTAATAAAGATTCTGCATACACTTACGTCAAAAAACAAGTAGAATTTGGGCCTAGAGTCCCTAGTACAGAAGCACATAAAGCCTGTGGTGCTTGGCTAGTAAAAGAATTTAAAAAATATGGTGCAAAAGTCATAGAACAGGATTTTAAAGCACAGGCTTATCATGGTGGAGTTTTGGAAGCTAAAAATATTATTGCTTCATTTAATCCTGAAACTAAAACGAGAATTTTATTAGCAGCACATTGGGATACCCGTTTTATGGCAGATGAGGAGAAAGACGAGACAAAGCAGAAAGAAGCTATCCTAGGTGCCGATGATGGAGGGAGTGGCGTTGCAGTACTATTAGAAATCGCTAGACAAATAAAAGCCAATCCCATCAACTTAGGAGTTGACATAATTTTATTTGATGCAGAGGATCAAGGAAATAATTCGGACGATGCTTCTGTTATTAACACTTGGTGTATAGGCGCTCAACATTGGAGCAATAATCCCCATGTAAATAGTTATCGAGCAAAATATGGTATTCTACTGGATATGGTAGGAGCAAAAAATGCCCGATTTACAAAAGAAGAAGTTTCACGAACTTATGCACCAACTACGTTAAATAAAATATGGACTTTGGCTAAGAATCTAGGTTATTCTAATTACTTCGCAGATGTCAATACGCCAGGTGTTACAGATGATCATTACTTTGTCAACACCGTTGCTAAAATACCTATGATAGATATAATCAATCGTCCTGAAAACAGGAAATTTGGTCATTATTGGCATACCCATAAAGATAATATGGATGTTATTGACCCAAATACAATGAAAGCAGTAGGTAAGTTGGTTTTAAATATTTTATATAAAGAATCAATACAGGAATTTTAACTCTTTGTCATCGACAACATAATTTTTTCCATGTTCTTTACTAGTGTCCAAGTAGAACAGTCGTAATTATTGACAATAATACAATAAGCAAGTAATTTGCCTGAATTCGTCTTTGCATAACCTGTATAAGAACGAACTCGACGCATAGAGCCTGTTTTGGCTCGAACCTTCCCTACTGCGCTGGTACCTTTAAGCAAATTCCGAACCGTGCCGCTTTTTCCAGCTATGGGCAAAGAATCATAAAAAGCCTCAAAAGTCTTGCTGTTTGTTGCCAACTGAAGAATTTTAGTAAAATGGTAGGCTGAGATAGCATTCCTAGCAGAAAGACCACTACCATCTTCTAAGTAGAAACCTTCTGTTGAGAGTCCTTTTTCTTCCCAATATTTATAAATCGCTTCTATTCCAGCAGATGGTGAGCCATCTTCTGATTGATTCGCTCCTATAGCTCGAAGCATCGCTTCACAATACAAATTGACACTCTTATGATTTGCTATTTTAGCTATTTTATTCAGAGGCGGTGAAAAATGGCTAAAAAAAGAAGTACGTTGTGTCAATGCAGTTCCTTCTCGAAGTAATTCAAGTTGGCTGCTTGCCAATCGTTGTGTCTGAACACCTACCGCATCTAATTTTTTTAGAAAATATTGTGCAGCAAATAAGGGTGGATCTGGGATTGCACCTTTCACAGAGAAAATACCTTGCCCTACTGGTATTGTCCCTCTTATAAAACAATAGTAATTAAATGGGGCACCATGAATATAGGCGTTATCACCAGTCCCTGCTGCTGCTGATTTTATTTGATTAACAAGCATAAGGTTTGGGATATAAGGATCAGTCGATTTAAGTTTAGGCTTTGTACCAATCTTAGTCGATTGGATAAAACGCAAATGGTATAAATTTTCATGAATGTTTAAGCCATGTACTCCTGCTCCATAATAATTCCCCATATCATTCCATTGAATGGTTGGCGCATTAACTTGACTGTTAAAGTATGTACCATCACCTACAACTAACCCATTGATTTCTTTAATACCTTGATTTTGGACTGCTTCCGTAAATTTGTTCATGATGGATTCAATATCAGGAATTTCACTACGTTGGTCTGTTCCGAGCGTAGGATCACCATATCCTTTGATATATAAATTCCCATTTAATATATTATCATTAATTTGTCCATCATACTCTAATGAAGTCCTAAATTTAAAATCATTTCCTAACACCGCAAGAGCGGTGGCTGTTGTGATTATTTTAATAGACGAAGCAGGACTTAAACTTCGATGTGGCTCATATTTTCCTAGTGTTTTCCCCGTTTTGGTATCAACAATATTAATACTAATACTAGCATTTTTTAATCCTTCCGTTTTTACAAAAGTATTGATAGTCTTTTGTAAATCTGATTGGCTCTGAGCAAAACAAAAGCAAAATAGTAGTATAAAAACTATAAACAGGCGGTGTTGCATAAGTATTATAAGGTTAAAAATGATGGGTAGAATTCGATTAAACAATTTTGATACTAATCTGCTCCGAGTAAATCGGTATCCAATATTCGTTTTTCTTTAGCGATGGTTAAAGGATCGTCTCTATCAATATCTCCTTTTAAATATTTTTCGATCATAAGGCTTGCAATTGGCGCAGCATAAGTTCCTCCAAAACCTGCATTTTCTACAAAAACAGCAATAGCAATTTTCGGATCATCTTTGGGAGCAAAAGCAAAGAATACAGAGTGATCAGTACCACTATTTTCAGATGTTCCTGTTTTGCCACAGACTTCTATATCTTTTATTTTCGCTCTAGGAGCTGTCCCCGCTAAGACCGCCAACTCCATCCCATCAATAACAGGTTGGAAATATTTTTCCTCTACCCCCACCGTATGTTTAGGATATTGGTTTACTCTTTTCACCCTGTCCTCCCCAACAAAATATTTAGCAAGGTGTGGTTGGTAATAGTAACCTTTATTTGCAATGATTGCAGCAAGGTTTGCCATTTGTAAGGTCGTCATTTGTACTTCTCCTTGTCCTATAGATACTGATATGATAGTAGGCGAACGCCAACTGCCTTTCTCTTTTGAATAGATACGGTTATAGTATGCTGCATCGGGTATATTGCCTTTTTTTTCATCATAAAGATCAACATTCAATTTTTTACCTAATCCAAATTTAGTAAGTTTAGAAACTAAAGTATCCAATCCTTCATAGGGATTTTTATAGCCATATCGATCAACATTTTTACGAAACATTTCACAGTAATAGGAATTGCAAGAATGTTGAAGCGCAACTTTTACACTAGATGGATAAATATGTCCATGACAAGCTAACTTACGACTCCCTCCATAATTATAACCACCACCACAACCAAATCCTCTGTTAGCAGACCAGATGCCTTCTTGCATACTGATAAGCGACATGACGGTTTTAAAAATTGATCCTGGTGGATATTCTGCACGAATGGAGCGATCAAAAAGAGGCTTTAGTGTATCTGTAACTAAGTATTTCCAAGTATGCCCCCTATTCTTATTGATGGTTAGAAGATTGGGATCATAGGTTGGGGTACTGAGCATGGCCAAAATGTCTCCTGTTTTGGGTTCTATCGCTACGACGCTTCCTCGTTTATTTCGCATAAGTTTTTCACCATAGGCTTGTAATTCTCCATCCATACCCGTGACAAGTGTCATACCCGATTCTGCTGGAATATCTCTTTCTCCATTTTTATATGCGCCCTCAATTCTTCCTAAGTTATTTTTTAAAACATATTTGGCGCCCTTCTTTCCTCTAAGTTCTTCTTCATAAGCGTATTCTAGTCCTTGTACTCCAATATAGTCTCCTCTTTGATACGGTGAATTTTCAACAGATATTTCTTGTCTATTGACCTCCCTTAGATAACCTAACACGTGTGCTCCCACTCTGTAAGGATAATTTCGTACATTCCTTAGTTGCGCAAAAAAACCTGGAAATTCATACATACTTTCTTGAAAACGAGCATACATTTCAATTGGGATTTTCTTCATAAAGGCAAAGGGCTTAGAACGAGAGAACCGAAAATCTCTATCGAAATCTTTATTTAAACGTTCTTCAAATTCTTCTACAGAAATCCCTAAAAGGTTACAAAATTTTAAGGTGTCAATATCTTTGACCTCTTTATACGTAACCATGAGGTCATACATTGCTTTATTATTAACCAATAATTTATGATGACGATCGGTCACCAAGCCCCTTGCTGGGTATATTGTTATTTTACCTACTGCCGTAGAACGTGCTTTTTCTTGAAAGGTTCCTTCCGTTAATTGCAGGCGAAAACAAGGTATAATGAGTGCAATAGCAAGGAGTAAAAAAACGCCTTGTATAATATATTGTCTATGCCGAAAATTATCTGCCATTAATCTTTTGGATTAAACAAGAAGATATAGATGATAACTAATAAAAATGAACCCATAAAACTAAAAAATGTTCTCAGTAGTATTTCTTTTATATAAATAAATGTAAATGCCTCAACTGAAAACAAAAATAATAAATGTATTACTAGTAAAAAAGCAGAATATTGTAAAAACCAAGTCTCCCCATAGCGATATTTTGTCAACCCTTCTCCAGAAACATATCCACCTCGTGGCTCTAAAAACGATAAAACATAAGGACGGATGTAAGCTGTAAATACCGCCGCACTCGCATGGATGCCATAACTATTGTAAAAAAGATCAATAGAAATACCTATCAAAAAGCCCAATAATATCAAATACACATGGGGAATCTTTGAAGGCAATAAAATAATAAATAGAGGATATATATAAAAGAGTAAATAGTTCAACACCCCTTCCCCTAAGTCAATATTTTTTAATATAAAAACTTGGATAAGGACAAATATGAAAAATCTAAAAATATTTGTTAGTGTAACATTATTCATTTTTGCCTTGTTCTTCTAGTGTCATTTGCTCTTCTTGAAATAAATTTCGGACTATCTGAGTATATTGAATATTTCTGAGGTTATTATTTAACCTAACATCTATATGATAAAAACTACTCCCTGGATTTATCCAAAAAGTATCTATCAAACCTATAGTTAAACCTTCAGGAAAAATACTTGAATAGCCACTCGTTTCTATAGTATCTCCTTCTACAATAGGGACATAGTTTGGTACGGCTTCAAGCGACATAAACCGAGCATCTGTACCTGCCCATACTAAAGAGCCCAACTCATTATTACGTCTAATTTTGACGCTTATTTTTGTCTGACGATGGAGCAAAGAAATCGCTAAAGAATAGTATTTTGATGTATTCGTAATAATACCAACTAAACCATTTTCTCCAATAACACCACTATGTGGTTTTATTCCATGCTTTGCCCCCCTATCCAACGTAATATAATTATTGTGAAGCTGTGTTGTATTATTGATAACACGTGCAGGAGTATAGGTATATTTTTGTATAATATTTTTTGCTAGTGCTGTATCAATCAGTACTTTATTGTTAAATTTTGAACGCTCCAACTGTTCATAAATAATAGCATTCTCTTTTGCTAGACTATCTGCTACTCCTGATAGATTAACATACTGTTTAAAGTTATAGTATTTGTCGTACGCTAGACCTGTGAAAAAATTGGCGGAAGAAAAATAAATGCGGTTTTGAGATTCATTGAAACGGATAATCAAAAAAAAGCAAATGACTTCCAATATGAGAAAAAGGAAGAACCCATTATAACGCAATATAAACTGTATAATCCCTCGCATCGATTGGCGTTGAAATGAGTGATAAAAAACAACCAATGTTCAAATCGATTGAATCAGTTGAATCTTGGTTAACTAAAAAATATTAAATATGCTTTCGATCAATTAAAAATGAAAATCTATCAGTATTTTTCAAAGCAATCCCTGTTCCTCTTACAACAGCCCTTAAAGGATCTTCTGCTACATGAACAGGCAACTTTGTTTTTTGTGCAATTCGCTTATCTAAACCTCGAAGCAAAGCCCCACCACCTGTTAAATATAATCCTGTTGTGTAAATATCAGATGCTAACTCAGGTGGTGTATTTTCAAGGGCTTTTAATATTGCTTCTTCTATTTTAGAAATAGATTTATCTAAACAATGGGCGATCTCGCCATAGGACACCTTTATTTGTTTTGGAATACCCGTCATCAAATCTCGTCCATTTACTGCATAATCCTCTGGCGGCTCATCCAAATCATGCAATGCCGAGCCAACATTGATTTTGATTTGCTCCGCCGTTCGCTCACCAATCAAGATATTGTGTTGACGCTTCATAAAATTAATAATATCCATCGTAAACTCATCTCCCGCGATTCTGATGGATTGATCACATACAATTCCTGACAAGGCAATAACCGCAATTTCTGTTGTCCCCCCACCGATGTCAATAATCATATTCCCAATCGGTTCTTCTACATCTAAGCCAATCCCCAACGCAGCAGCCATTGGCTCATGTATCAAATACGTTTCTTTAGAATCTACCCTATCCGCAGAATCAAAAACGGCTCTCTTTTCGACCTCTGTAATCCCCGAAGGAATACAAATTACCATTTTGAGATGGGTAAACAACTTTCTACGGTTGTCCATCATATTGATAAGTCCTTGAATCATATGTTCCGCTGCTTGAAAATCTGCTATCACACCATCTTTCAGTGGACGAATGGTCTTGATATGTTCATGCGTTTTCTCATGCATCTGCATTGCCTTACGCCCTACCGCAATCACCTCATTATTTCTACGATCAATCGCCACAATAGAAGGCTCATCTACCACCACTTTATTATCTTGTATGATTAGGGTATTTGCTGTACCCAAATCAATTGCTATTTCTGATTTAAAAAAGCTAAATAATTTCATTCCTGTTTTTTTGATAATCGTGTCCAAAACTGAGTGTTTTAGACTTGATATTTTCCACTTTCACCTATTTGCTCACCTATGAACAAATAAAGTATTAGAAATTGTTTTTACTAAGGTTATGTATAGTTAGAGATTGGGAAAAGTCTTCAAGCATCTTGAAAAGCAGACACGATACTACCTCATTGAAAAATATTAGTCACAAAAGAAAGTATTTTTTTTATAAAATAGAAACCAAATGAAAATATTATTTCAGTTTTAACGATAATTTTTTTGTTTTGATAAAAATTAGTGTTTTGGAGTTGAAATAAGTATATTTTTTCTCTTTTTTTAATCCAGTTGAAAAAATAAGAGAACATAAATGTCAAGCTTACTTTATCGAAGAAGACTTAGGTATCGAAAAAAGAAGACTATGAATTTTTGCATACTGAGAATTTTGTTTTAGTTGATAAAAAACAGGCACATTCGTGGTATTTACAACGGCTTGAACACAACTTCCATCAACCAGTTGATTACAGATATAAAAACATTGAAGAAGGAGAAATTATTTTTAAAGTAATTAAAAATATATCTTGCACTTTGCAAATAAAAAAAGTAAGTCAACCTACTTATTCTAAAAATACGAAAACAATGATGCTTTCAAGACCAAGAAGAAACCGACAAGCTGCTGCTCATCGTGCCATGCTCCGTGAAAATCGTTTATCCCTTGACCATCTTGTCTATCCACTTTTTTTGACGGACGGCAACAATCAAAAAGTAGAAGTAACTTCTCTTCCTGGTAATTATCGTTGGTCTTTAGATCAACTACTGCCAGAGCTTGAGGAATGTATGGAGCTTGGCTTACGGAGTTTTATATTATTTCCTGCGGTAGATGAGGCATTAAAAGATAAAGTTGCCACCTACGGTTCTAACCCTGATAATTATTATTTAAACTATGCCGCCGAAATCAAAAAGCGTTTTCCAGAGGCTTGTCTCATCTCCGATGTAGCGATGGATCCCTACTCCTCCGATGGGCATGATGGCTATGTCGAAAAGGGTAAAATCCTAAACGATAAGACACTCCCCATCCTAGCCAAAATGGCGGTCGCACAAGCCCAAGCAGGCTTCGATATACTTGGTCCTTCCGACATGATGGACGGGCGTGTCGGATATATCCGCACGGCTCTAGATGCGGCTGGTTTTACAGATACGGGTATCCTATCGTATACTGCCAAATATGCGAGTGCTTTCTACGGTCCTTTTCGGGATGCGCTAGATTCTGCACCTAAGGCTGGCGATAAAAAAACCTATCAAATGGATCCTGCTAATAAGCGAGAAGCTTTGAGAGAAGCACTCTTGGATTATGAGGAAGGTGCGGATTATATGATGGTTAAACCTGCCTTGAATTACTTAGATGTGATTCATCTTTTGCGTGAAAATTTTGAGCTGCCGATTGCGGCCTATCATGTGAGTGGCGAGTGTGCGATGTTAATTGCAGCTTGTCAAAATGGCTGGTTGGAATTCGAAAAAGCGATGCCCGAAACCCTGCTATCTATCCATAGAGCTGGAGCCAATATCATCCTAACGTATTTTGCAAAAGCCTATGCCCGTATGGTGAAAGAAGGAAAATTAGCCTAAATACGTGTCTCTTTTATCGCCCAAAGTTGGTGTCGAAATTATTTTTATTATAAGGAATATTAAGAAAATCTAATGACGAGGGTTTCACCCGAATGAAAAAGGCATATGTTCCTCTTTCAGGCTGCCAATTCATCCCCATCTCCCAACAATGCAAATCCCTATAAAAGCTCAAATCGGGATAAACTAAACGTTGGCTCTTAAAGTCGTAACTGATATTGCCGACCGTCAATTTCCATTTCTCTGATAAGTTGAGCGTCCCTCTCATGGCTATATTATTGGTGGTGATTTCTGTGACACCCTTCCCGTCTCTAATGGAACGCCGAAAAACAATATTGTGACTGATGTTGAAATCCGAAAATAGATCACTTGCACCGTTATCATCTACACCGCTATTCCGTTCCTCTCGACCGCCTAGAGGGTTTTGTCCTGATGAACGCCCAAATGCCGTTTCATTATCTCGCTGCTGTCCTCTAGATTGTCTGGAATCACTCTTTCGATCATTGTTTTTAAACCCTAACATCTCTTTGATTCGAGCTAGGGTAAACCCTGTCCGAACAGTCGTTGTAAAATTATCAAATCGCAATAACTTCCTTTCCTTTTCCCACATAAAGGTATTCGTTCGTTGATGCCGTCCATTTACTTCATTAGAGGCATAGGGATCGAAGGTTGCGTTAAACGAAACAGTACTTATGTTTTTAAATAGTCGTATCGCCGTATTTACCCTTATTGGACTAAAGTTCAAGGAATCGGCTGCAAAGTTATAGCTTCCTCCTATCCCCAAATTATCAATGAGTTTTATTTTTTTAATAGAATTGATGGTATCTTTTTTAGAAAAATATTTTGCTTCAAAAAGATTGGCAAAACTATAGGTTAATGCCATCGATTTGCCCGCACTAGAAGGACCAGAATATATTCCATTTTGAAAAATAGAATAGCGTTGGGGGTTATTCTCTTCGGCTCTAGAGTCCGTATCTACATAATCAAAATAGCCCCAAGAATCATTGGTATAATCGGGGGTATAATTGAGCGAAAATGTAGGGCGAATGACGTGGCGCACCCCTCGTATGAAGCCTTTTTTAAACTTCATTGTTCCGAAGATTTGCGTATTGACAGAAATACCCGCACTAAACTCTCGCAAAGGCTGAAATCCATTTACAAAATCTTCGGATTGTGTTCCATAACTTAATGTATCATAGGTCACGATTTCTTCTGTCCCGTCAGGGCTTGTCGTCGTAATCGTATCGACAACGGGTGTCGTATCAAAAGAACGCTTTAAGGTCTTAAAAAACCATTTTTCAGAATAGCGCGCATTTGGTCGTACATTGAAATATTTAAACAATTTAAAATTTGCGTCTATATTGGTTGAATGTTGTGTCCCGTATTGAAGGTTTTCTAAGGTTTCCTGTGTAAATAATACCGAATCTTTGGCATTGACCCTTGCCAATCCTTCAAACCGATAGTCTATCCCTATTTTCTCATACCATCGCTCTTTGCCATCTTTTCGAATCTTTCGTTTAAAAGGAGTAACTCGATTCATATTAAAGTTAATCTTTGGGAAACTTATCGTTACGTCTCTTGTCCTAGTATTTTGTGAGTGCGTCAATGAGGCAGAGAGGTTATAAGGCTTTCCTGGAAAGGTTCTATTATAATTTAGATTTGAACTTAGCTGCGTATTCAAAACACTGTTAGCATCGTTAAAATTACGGCTTCTATCATCATTTGTTTGGAAGTTAATTCCTCCTGAAAAATTTTGAGACGGATGCGCACTTCTGTCTTGGTTATGTGACCATATTACTGCAAACGATTTTTGGGCAGATTCAATTCCTGTATTCACGTCTTCTGTCACATTGTGGCTATATCGAATATTCAGGTTACCTCTAAATTTGTATCGTTTTTTGTACTGTGAAGCAACTCCTAGACGCCATGTTCCCCTTGTAAAGATATCCCCTGTAATGCTCAAGTCATAATATTCACCTAGTGCGAAATAATAACCAATTCCACTCAATCCAAAACCTAGTGCCTCTGAAAATTCATAATCTCTTGGAAACAAAACGCCTGAACGCTGTCCTTTTGTAATTGGGAAAAACCCAAAAGGTAGACCAACAGGCAACTTAATCCCCGCAATCTCTAAACTAGATGGCCCTACAACGACTAATTTATTGGGGATGACTTTGATTTTTTTACTACGAATACCAAAATGGGGATGCTCATGATCGCAAGTCGTAATCAAGGCATCTGCACTATAAGCAACATCATGCCCAGAGGTATCTTTTTTGATGGCGTTCGCTTCATAACGCACCCTTCCACTGTGTACAAACAAGTCATTCTCTTGCGTCGTCACATCATAGATTATCCCTTTTTGGGTTTTAAAATTATACCGAATCTTATTGGCGGTGAATGATTCTTCCTTGTCCGTGAACTGTGGAATTCCTGCAAGTTGTCCTAGACTATCTCGTCTGCCCGTAGCAATAACTTCGTTTTTACCCCAATCGAAAATAATGGAATCTGCGGTTATCGATAAGGTTTGATATTTGACGCTTCCATTTCCAACTAATAATACCCTTTTATTTACATTGTCTAGACGCTGAAAATCGGCATTGTATTCAATTTTTGCATTCAGCGTATCTTTTGACAAGTTGATCTGATTAAGAGAAGATGTTTTTAGGTTTGGCGTTGGAGGTTCTATTACTTCATTTTTTGGTAAAGTATCTTTTTGAACAGCTTCAATAGTCTGATTAGTAGTTTTTTCGCTTAGAACTTTTTCTTTTTTATTGATACCTTTTTGAGCAAGCAGAACACTACTCAAAAAGAGCATTATAAAAAAAAGGAATAATATTTGAAGTGTTCTATACAAACGATTTTGCTATTTTTTTTGTAAAATTGTTCTCTAAACGAGAATCCAAGTATTAAAATACGCACAAAGCACACCGCCAAAGTATCAAAATAGTTTAATTTATTAGACTTTATTTTGAAATAGTTTTTTGAGAAAAAACCTAAAGTATTTATTTCTAATTAAATTCTAATAATTTTTTTAGTAATAATAGTATGTTTAAGTTTAGCTTTTTATAATCATGTATAAGCGACTTTTTCAAACAAAACAACAAAATCAAAAATCAATTATAACTAAATGAACATTTTAGCAATTATCTCCCCTCTTATACGGGGGGTAAAGTTCTGTAATAGGTGAAAGTGTTAATTTTAAGAATACACTCATTACTAATATTATTAGACATTATTTTTGACCAAGATTTAAAAAACATCATTTATAAAATTGTGTTTTTTCAACACGCTAAAATATGTGCAAAACGTACTCGATGTTACAAACTATAAAATTAGATTATGTTTAAAACTATACTGCTGCTTAAAACGTATTTTTTCTTAATTCTGCCGTTTCAAATAGCTGATTTTAACATTTTTGAAACATCAAAACATCATTCTCATACTGGATGTCATTCTACATCTAATGCTACTGAGATGTCTTCACATACTTGTCAATTGCACAAAGGTAATACCACTTTAGCATTTGGCGCAGACTTAGCGAAACATCTAAAGGATAATAGTTCTTATTTTGAACAAAACACCTTGAAAACAGTCGTCCTAGATGCAGGACACGGGGGAAAAGACTATGGAACATACGGTAAAAGTTATAAAGAAAAAAACCTTACACTTTCTATGACTAAACTGTTGGGACAATATATACAAAATGCTTACCCTGATGTACAAGTGATTTATACACGAACAACTGATGTTTTTGTTCCTTTGGAAAAACGAGCAAAACTTGCAAATGAAAACGAAGCAGATTTGTTCATATCATTACATTGCAATGCTTTGAGTAAAAATAAAAAAATCAGGGGGACGGAAACCTATGTTATGGGACTAACTAAAGCTGATGAAAATTTAGAAGTCGTGAAGCGAGAAAACGAAGCTATTTTGCTAGAAGAAAATTATAAACAAACGTACAGTAAGTATGATCCTGAATCTCCAGAGGGCCACATTTTACTATCTATGTATCAAAATGCCTATCTAGAGCAAAGCATCAATTTTGCATCAAAAGTAGAAGACCAGTTCCAATATGTTGAAAAGAGAAAAAGTAGAGGTGTAAAACAGGCCGGTTTTGTTGTGTTGCGTGCGACAACGATGCCTAGTGTATTAGTAGAAACAGGCTACCTTACCAACTCACAGGATGCCGCTTATCTAAAATCATATAAAGGTCAAACACAGGTTGCCAAAAGTGTTTTTGAAGCCTTTAAAGCCTATAAATTAGAATTAGATGGTACGCTTCCTCTCCATAAACCTCAACCACAAGTAAAGCCTAAACCTATAAGTCAAGCGACTCCCCCCCCTGCCATAAAAACAGTTGATAAAGCAGCACTAGCAAATCACTACGAGTTTAAAATTCAATTGGCAGCTTCAGACAAAACGATTAATACTCAATTAGGAATATGGAAAAAAGTAGGATTAATCGAAATAGAACAATATGGAAGTTCGTTTAAATACATGACTTCTGGATATAAAGATTATCAAAAAACTATAAAAAAGCAGAATGCTGTTAGAGCATTAGGCTTTAAGGGAGCCTTTGTAGTGGCTTATAAAAATGGACAACGAATAAATTTGAAGACCGCCCTAGAAGAAATTGGGCAATAATTACTATGTTTGCTGCGGCGTTTACAACTGAAGTTATTTTAAGAGTATGTTTAAAATTGGCTTTTGGAGATAAAGAGAATCATTTTTTGGGTTAAACAAGGCTCAAAAGGCGGAGTTTAGCCATAGCTAAATGAGCTTTTTGAGAACGCCGTTTAAGCAAAAAAAGGGGATTTTTAGCCTAAAGTGTTGAATTTAAATCTGCTCTAAAATCCTATTAAACGTCTTATCAAATATCAATCGAAACTTCAAAAGTATGTCAAACGAAACAAAAATAGGGATATTAACGGTAGTAGCTATTGCATTATCGGTTTGGGGATTTAAGTTTATTCAAGGAAAAAACTTGCTTACTTCCTCAAATTTTTATTATGTAGAGTATACTCATATTGATGGTTTAGCAACTTCCTCTCCTGTCAGTATTAATGGTTATCCTGTAGGTATTGTTAGTAATCTTACCTTACAAACAGATAAGCAAAATAGTATTCTTGTAGAATTAGATATAAATAACGGTGTCAATATCCCTAAAAATGCGGTAGCAAAGATTGTGTCTATCGGCTTATTGGGAGGGAAAGGTATTGTGCTTGAGTTTCCGAATCCGTGCCAAGGTACAGATTGTGCGCCTAGTGGTTCTTTGATAAAAGGGAGAGTTGCAGGAATGTTTGAATCTATGATAGGAAAAGAATTGGATGTTAATACTTATGTTGAAGACTTTAAAGGGACTGCTAAAAGTCTAGTAGACTCGCTTCTATCTCCTGACAAGCAGATTGGAAAAAGCCTAGGAGATCTTGAGGTCATCCTAAACAACTTAAAGCGTACTACTTTTAAATTGGATAAGTTAATGGATAATTCTTCAGGTCAATTGAGTGGTATCCTTTCGAATGCCAATAGTATTTCTAATAATTTGAAAAATAGTAATGCGGAAATCAATAACATTATTAAAAATGCCTCTGATTTTACCAATCAATTAAAAACTACTGATCTAAATACAACGCTCACTAAAGCTAACGGGGCTATTGATGAAGCTACGAATGCTATATCAGGATTAAAATCTACCGTTTCTTCTGCTAGTACAACAATGGAAAATGCAGATGCCGCCTTGAATGAAATGAAAGCCTTAATTACGAAACTCAATAGTAGTGATGGTACTTTAGGGAAACTCATAGAGGATGATGGGCTTTATATTGAATTGAATAAAACACTTCAAAGCATAGATAAGCTTGCCAATGATTTGAAAGACCATCCTTATCGTTATGTTCCTTTAAAAAGTAAACGTAAAGTAGAGAAATATGATAAGCAGTTAGATGAAAAATAACTTCTTATACCAATCTATGATTATAAATAGAAATACCACTTCACAAAACATATGAAGTGGTATTTTTTTTAAAACCTATTTTTTATATTGAAGCGGTTTAAAAATAGACTGATGAATTATTTACAAGTCATTGTATCTCAATATTTCAGCTAATTCTTTTTACCGTAGCTAAGGCTACGAAAAAAGGATGGAGCTTCATCTTGAAATATAACTAAAATTTAAACCGCTTCAACATAAAAAAGCCAGCCTAAAATAAATTTAGACTGGCGTAAGTTTTGGGTGTTACTGTTTAGTGTTTTGTTCTCTTTAAAACGACAGTAAATATCCTAGTGTCAATTGATTGTATTTAAATAGGTTTCGTCCTGTCCAATCGGCGTAAAGGTTTCCCTTCCACACATTCAGTCTTGCTCCTAGTAAAATATTGAAAACCCCTTTGATAGAATTATCATTATCTAAGCCATTCATCAGTCCTACACCTGTTCCCAAATAAGGGCTAGCTTTTGTAAGACTTTTTATTTTTACGGGCATCAAAACATTGCCCATAAGTCCAAAAGAAGTATTTTCTCCTAAACCTACAAAAACTTCTGGGGCTGCTTCAAAACGCTCTGTATTTTTGAAAGCATAATGTAATCTTGCTCCAAAGTTAGCAGAAACATTATTCGACATTCCTAACCCTACAAAACCTGAAGAGTTTTTGTAAGCCATGTTCGAACCTAAGCTACTAGACTTTTTTTTTGAACGATCCTTCCTTTTCTTTTTTTTAAAGATTCTAGGGCCATTCCATTCTTCATCCTCCTCTTCAGTCATTACCCAATCGTCATTACGATCACGTCTACCATCATAGTTATCTCCACTATCATTCATATCATCAATATCATCCTCGATGTTATCCATCTTAGAATCCATTCTATTTTGCATACGATCTATCTTAGAATCAATCTTTCTATCCATTTGATCCATTTTTCTGTCCATAGATTGAATCTTCTCTGTCAACATTCTAGTAAACACTTCTAAATCCGATTTAATATCCTCTCTAAGTGCTGCATTATTTTTAGCTTGTTCTGACTGAATTTCAAGTACTAGTCTTTCCAAGTCATCTATTCTTCTAGACATTTCTTGTTCTTTCAATCTAGTCTCAGTTCTATCTCTTTCCGCTTGAATCTTAGATTGAATATCGTTTACTGTTGGAGCAACATTTGTTCCTTTGTTACCCATATTTTCTATTATCTCTTCAATAATTCCTTCAAACTCAGCAGGTGTCATTCTGATTTCACTACCACGGTTTGAATTTGAACTATTGCTTTGAATGATAGCATTTGCTCTTTCCTGCTCTATTACTGCTGCTGCTTTTTCGTCGGCTTCTTCCGCTGCGTCTGCTGCGTCTGCTGCCGCTTCTGCTGCTTTAGCAGAAGCAATTGCTGCCGCTTCAGTATCTCCTGATTGTGCCGCTATAGCTGCTTCTTCTGCCGCTATAGCTGCTTCTTGCGCCGCTGCCGCTGCTTCCTCTGTAGCTTCTAATTGTTGTCTTTTCAAGGCATCATCAATTCTAGACTGTACAATTTTGTCTGGACGACTCTTCTTACCAAATGCAAATCTAAAGCCCGCACTATACATCCAACTCACCTGAATGTCATCTGTATTTTGAGCATTATCTAAATCTGATGAAGTCAACATCGCTCTAGCACTACCAAATATATTCAGATTATCTAAAACGGGAAGTGTAATGCCTACCCCTCCCATCGCAAATGCCTTGTCATCAACATTAAGTGCTAATGTATCACGACCTACATAAACTGAATCTTTAGCATTAATATATCCACCTCCTAAAAGTAAAAAGGGTGTCAGTCCTTTACCTGCATTTAGTTTCATTCTTAATTCTCCTCCATATATCGCTAAATCATCAAACTTTGTTGTTTCTCCATCTTCTAAGGCTTGATAATAGAACCCCCGAAGCCCAACATACTGATTAAAATCAATACCTGCACTACCTCCTGCAAACCACGTATCTCTAAAATCTAAATCTTCATGGAATTCAATTTTACCAACAGTTGGCTCTAAAGTTCCTCCTAGACCTCTAAACCCACCAGTTAAACTATTAAAATAGGCTCTATCCAAGTCAGACATTTTATTAGGTCTCCGTCCTCCTAAATAAAACTGTATTGCTGCACCTGCAGACCAGTTTTTTGTTAGTTCTTCTACTTCAAAATCGCTATCTGTCATACCTAAGGCTGCTTTATCAGCAGGACTCAATAAATGTCTTCCTGTATTAAAGCGGAAGTTTGTATTTTTAGCCGACAATGTAATAGTATAACGATCTGCCAAACTAAACTTAACCCCTCCTCCATAACTAATATAAATCTGTTTGTTGGTATCAAATGTATCTAAAGTTATAGATTGAATACCTGTTCCTACTGTTAAAAATGGTAAAAATTTACCTCGGCTAATATTAGCTTTTAATTCACCTCCCCAACGTTCTAAGTCTACAGGTCTGCCACTAAGTAGAGTATCCATACTATTAGCAAAGCCAAAAGAACTGAAGTCCGTTTCTAGGTCAATCATTTTTTGGTATTCTCCACGAAGCTCTAGATATTGGCCAAATCCAAATCCTAACTTACCTCCCCAAGAATACCCATCTTTTAATCCTGCTTTATCTCCCCACCAAGTATATTCACCTGAAGGAGACAGTGTATAACTAATACCTCTCACTTGTGAGAATACAAAACTGCTACAAAACAGTAGTAACGCAACTACTGTTATTAATTTTGTTTTGTTCATAATTTTCTAGTGTTTTTTTAAAAAAGGAAATTTTAGAAATATAAATGTCATTGAATATTCCTATAAAATCATAAATGATATAGTATTTTCGAAAATATAGACACAAACCCGTCTCACTTGTCACGCTTTTTACGATAAAAAAAGAAAACATGTCGTGTATTTTACTATATATGATTTAAGGTGATAAAATCCTATAAGTCTCAATATTTTTTAGTAAGAAAACTAAATAATATATAATTATTTTAAAATATGTTTTCTTTATAAAATCTAGTTGCTAAATAATATATTCTAATTATTTCTAATTTTATAATTTTCATAATGTATAAAAACTCTGTTTATCACTGTATCATTTCATTATTAATTCTATTATTTTTATTACTTTGTGAGTTTACAAGCAAATCATTAGAAAAACCAATCTATAATAAAAACTATGAAGCAACTATTATTTTCTTTATGCTGCCTTTTCTTAACACTAGGAGCAGTTGCTCAAGGAACAATGACTGATTCTACAGCAACAACTACGGTTAAAGAACAGGTTTTAGATTTTGAAAGCATCACACAAGGATGGCAACTCCACATGATCTCTACTACCATTGATGGTAAAACTACAGAAACAGCAGTTGAGAAGGGAAGCAGTTTTTTAAATTTTAATAATGATGGAAGCTATACTTCTGTTATTAACGGTAAGTTTACAAAAGGGCTATGGTTAAGAAACCAACATCTACTTTTTTTAAAAGAAAAAATTCCATTGACCTTAGAGCGTGATTATCAGATTATAGACTTTGATAATACCACGTTAAGCCTTAGGAGTGGAGATAAAACCTATTCTTTTGTTTCTTCTGTGCACCCGAATTATGTAGAGAGTGAACTCAAAGAAGGAACTATTTATGAAAGTAAAGGTTTTTCGATTCATTCTTTATGGCGAGGTGTTTTGGGAATGGTTACCTTGATTCTTATTGCTTTTTTATTTAGCTCAAATAGGAAGGCTATCAATTGGCGAGTTGTGGCTATTGGATTAGCTATTCAATTAGCCCTAGCATTGGGCGTACTTAAAGTGCCTTTTATACAAAAAATATTTGAGGCTGTAGGGCAAGTTTTTGTCAATATATTGGATTATACCAGAGTGGGAAGTGAGTTTTTGCTAGGAGGCCTATTAGATGTTAATTCTTATGGTTTCATTTTTACTTTTCAAGTGCTACCGACTATTATATTCTTTTCAGCTTTGACATCTGTCCTTTTTTATTTGGGGATTATCCAAAAAGTCGTCAAAGGTTTAGCATTGGTCATGACTAAATTACTAGGCATATCTGGTGCCGAAAGTTTATCCGTTGCTGGAAATATTTTTCTAGGGCAAACAGAAGCCCCCTTAATGATAAAAGCCTATCTAGAAAAAATGACACGTTCTGAGATGCTCCTAGTAATGATTGGAGGAATGGCGACTGTAGCGGGAGGAGTACTAGCCGCTTATATTAGTTTTTTAGGGGGCGATGATCCAGTAATGCGCTTAGCTTTTGCAAAGCACCTTCTAGCGGCTTCTGTTATGGCAGCACCTGGTGCAATTGTTGTTTCTAAAATTCTTTATCCCCAAATTGATAAAATAAATACGGAGGTTAAAGTTTCTCAAGAAAAAATAGGAAGCAATATACTTGATGCCATCTCCAATGGGACAACAGAAGGTTTAAAACTAGCTGTTAATGTTGCTGCGATGCTCTTGGTTTTCTTTGCATTTATTGATTTAATTGATGGTGTTTTGGGATGGATAGGTGATTGGACTCAACTCAATGCTTTAGTAGCAGAATACACATCCTATCCTAAAATTTCATTGAAGGCAATTCTAGGAACGATATTCGCACCATTAATGTGGCTTATTGGCGTTGCAAAAGAAGATACTATGATGATGGGACAACTACTAGGTATCAAGCTAGTTGCAAGTGAATTTGTGGGTTATGTACAACTGGCAGAGCTTAAAAACCCAACGAATCTTATTCATCTTAATTATCAAAAATCGGTCATTATGGCAACTTATATGCTCTGTGGATTTGCAAATTTTGCTTCTATAGGCATTCAAATTGGAGGTATTGGATCACTAGCACCTGGCCAGCGTAAAACTTTATCAGAGTTTGGCATGAAAGCATTGATAGGTGGTTCCTTAGCATCCTTGTTATCTGCTACAATCGCAGGGATGATTATTGGATAATTTTATTATAAAAAAGAGGCTATCGCATCTAAAGATAGCCTCTTTTTTATACAATTACATCTTAGGCTTTTATTCAAATTTACGACGATAAAACCAAGAGTTATCATTTAAAGTAAAGGAAAGAGAAACTCTGCCATAATTTTGAGAAAGGAGGTTTTCATCTCCTCCTAGTTTTCCTAACTCCAGCATTAAATTAAGAAATGAAGGTACTCCTCTTTGTACTTTAAGTGGAAGACCAAAGCCAATAGTTCCCCCAACTGAATTAAGTTGACCATTAACATTACGTGGATCCTTTCCATAGAATAGCCCAAAACGATAACTTATTTTTTTGAAATAGTTATTAAACGCACGATAATCTGGTGTAACTTCTCCTCCTACAGAAAACTTGAAGGCATTTTCAAAAATATCTGGTCGAGCATCATTTTTGTAATTGCTCCATGCCGCAGACTGATAATTTATGCCAAACCTATACCTATTGTCTTTCACATACATCAAACCAGCACCAAACTCAGCAGGAAGTTGAATTTCACCTTCAACATCAGAAGTTGTTACTAAAGTATCATTCCCAGAAAACAGGCTCACTCTCATATACGTTGCACTGGTCTCAGAATTAATCGTAGAACCTGAATTTCCGTAGATCCCAATTGTTAAACGTTGTTTGGGTTTATTATTTTTCTTCTCTTCATCTGTTTGTTTAAAGATATGTTCATACATCAAGCCCGCATTCCAAACGACACCTCCAATACTCATGGCATCTTCCAAGCGATTATCGTATCCAAGAGGATAATTTTCAAAACTTTCGACTCTGACATTGTTAATTTTGCCAAACATATATCCTAAACCAATACCAACAGAAAAGTTTTTGTACTTCCAAGCATTATTCCAAGCTACTTTGTACGTTCCTCCAGTCCCTTCATTAAAAACATTAATCGTATCTGGCGCTGTTAATTGATACGTAATATCATAAGCAACCTGTGAATATGGTTGCAGTGCCAGTCCCATTCCCCAAGTCACTGGTGAGACTTTTCTTTCGGTTAGTTTATTGAGTGGATTTTGTATTGGAAAACCTAGAGATATATTTGATATATTGCCCCCCCATGCCTCTGTATTTGTCGTTTGTCCTTGAAGCTTACTATAAGTTGCATACCCTCCTACTTCAAACGATGTTAGTTTCAAAAAAGCAACAGAAGCAGGATTGACCATATTGAGGTAAAATTTATCGTGGTAGACGGCTCCTAATCCTCCCATAGCTGCAGACGTATTAGCTTCTTGAGAAAGTAATGTTCCTAAGCCTATCCTAGAAAAAGGATCATTATCTTTGGGTTGAGCAATTGATACTGTACTAAGTAAAAAAAGAATAGGGATAAGGGATAAAAATTTAATACTGAAAACTTGAAATTTAATACTATTACTGTTTATTGACATTATATTTTAGTATTTCATTCAGTCCAATTAGAACCAAATCATTGTTTATAACTACATTATCAAACTGTTGCCCTAAAAAAGCTGCATCCCCTCCTGTAAAGAGGACATGGAGCTTAGGATATTCTTCATTATACAACTGTATAAATCCTTTTATTTCTTGGATTGTTCCTAGTTGTCCACCTACCCTCAGAGCTGTTTCGGTATTATAACCAATGTTAGTATCTAAACGCTGCTTTTTAACCAAGGGTAACTTTGCTGTAAAGTGGTTCATGGCTTGAAGCCGCATATCAATTCCTGGAGAGATATTTCCTCCTAGATAAATCCCTTTCGCTGAAACTAACTCATAAGTAATACAAGTTCCTGCATCTACTACTAAGCAGTTTTCTTTGGGATATAAAACTTGTGCTCCGACGGCTGCTGCGATTCTATCTTTTCCAAGTGTTTTGGGTGTTTTATAATGATTTTGGATGGGCAAATCCGTTTCAGCCGACAAATTTATATAAAAGAAATGGTCTTGAAGGTATTTCTCCAAACTTTTATCAATCTCTGAAGTTGCCGATAGGATTACATTAAGATTTTTTGGTGTTTTTGTTGGTATATCTTTTAAAAAAAGGAGGAGTCTTTCTTTATCAAGTGGATTGGGGTAATTCGCCTTTTTTAAAATTTTTTTTTGATGAAAAATAGCAAGTTTACTCCTAGTATTCCCAATATCAATGGTAAGATTCATAATTACTGAATTAGATTGAATTTTTCTAGAGGCATTTCCCAGCGACTAACAATCTGTTCAAAATTCAAACTGCCTGGTATTGTTAAATATTCTTTGACAAACTTAAAACCAACCTTTTTGAGTGTTTTATTGGGAGCAGGATTAAGCGCATAGGGTTCGCAATATAAGACTTTGATTTCTAGATTTTTAAAAAAATAAAATAAAGATTTTCGAACCAACTGCTCTCCCATACCTTTACGTCTATGAGGGCTATTCCAAAGATGAAGGTGCATATAAGCTTCCTGTCCAAAAATAATTTTATTTGTGTTACAATGCCCCACAGCTTGACCGTCTAATTCCCAAATTATGCAATAACCCTGTTTTTTAGGATAAGGAGTTTTTAGCTGATTTTCAAGCATATTTTGAAATACTTCACGACTAGGGATTTTAGCAGGATCAGCTCCCATCCCTAACAAATGTTCACTCGTTGCCCCCATCCAATATTCACAAATATATGGAATATCCTCTTCTTTAATTTCTCTTACTGTAAGCATAACAAACATTTTTTATTTTCAAATTAAGATTCCGTCTCTCTAACCGACTTTACCGCCTAAGTCGCTCTTATTGTAACTCCTCCCAAATGAGGATAGACTTTTCTTAGGAACGTAAGTCCTAAGAATGAACAAATCCCTAATAGTGTTGCTAAGTACCATAAACCTGAAAAGCCAAATTTCTCCATAAAAAACATTCCCAAACTAGGTGCTATAATATTAACAAATGACCAACCCATTGTGTATAAACCCATATACTCTCCTCTATTTTTAGGAACTGTTCTATCGATCGCAACAGCATTACTAAACGGGAAATTAACAATTTCCCCAACTGTTACCAAAAGGATAGAAAACATCGTAATCCCCCACCAAAATCCAAACAAATTAAAAAGTAAAAATGATAGTGCAATCAATAATGCTCCAATGCCCATTACTTTCAATTTGTGATATCTTGTTTCTAAGTAGTATATGATAGGCATTTCTGTAAATGCAATAAATAAACCATTAAACATCATCATCATTCCATAAAAAGATTCCTCAAGACCAAAATGATTTACATAATAAATTGGCATGGTGTAAATAACTTGCATGAAGGCAATTCCTAACAAAACATTTGAAAGAATAAATATAATATAAAATCTATCTTGATAAGGAGATAAAACTTGTTTCTGTTCACCTTCTAACGTATCCTTGGATTCTTCTTCAATATCTGTATGAGGTTTATTTTTTAATAATAAAAGAAATGCTATCCCTGCTAATATACAGGTTGTCCCATCAATAATAAATAATAAATGGTAACCATATCCTGCAGCAAGAATTCCTCCTAGCCCAGAGCCTAGAGAAAAACCTAAGTTTATTGCCAAACGTACTAAACCTACGGAGCGGGTTCTATTTTCTAATTGGCTATAAGCACCAATTGCTGCCATAGACGCTGGACGAAAGGCATCCGATACCAAACTTAAACAAAAGGTAGTTATTGCAAAGATGACAAATGTTTTCATCCACATGAGGATTAAAAAAATACAACCAGCTCCAATCAAGGTACAAAACATAACAGGATAATATCCAAAACGATCAGTAAGTTTTCCTCCTAGGAAAGCTCCAGCTAATGAGCCTGTACCATAGATACTCATTATAGCTCCTGCTTGTATTGGGGTAAACCCTAGTTCTTTAATTAAGTAGATAGTCAAGAATAGAAAAACGACAGATCCCGCACGGTTAATCATAGTAATCAACGAAAGCAGCCAAATGTCTCTGGAAAGTCCTTGAAAGGATTTTAAGTAGGTGTCAAAGATACTTTTTATCATTCCTTTGCTGTTTTGTGATGTGTTGATAATAGGATAGAACCTTATTCTTAGTCTGGAAGTTCCTTTTTAAGAATTTTTATTTTTGTAGTATCAAAAATATCCTTAGTTTTGAAAAAACAACATACACTTTGGAAACAATTCAGCAGCATATTCTAGAATTTTGGAATAACAATCCCGATGCTTGGTTATACCTTATCATCCCTATCTCTGCCGCTATCGTTGGTTGGCTCACTAATGCTTTAGCTATTAAAATGACCTTTTATCCGCTTGAGATGAAAGGGGTTCGTCTTGTCAAGATTTTTGATGCAGTAGGTTTTAAAAACATACAGCCTGTTCTTGGTTGGCAAGGAATTATTCCGAGTAAAGCTGGTAAGATGGCAGGTATTTCTGTTGATTTAATGATGAATAAACTAATCGATGTTAAAGAGCAATTTAATCGACTCGATCCTAAAATCATAGCGCAAGAAATGGAGTCCAATGTAGAAAGAATTGCACGAGAAGTTGTACAGGAAGCAATGACACATGAAATTCCTTTAATTTGGAAAGCACTACCGAATCGTAGAAAAGAAGCTATTATCAAAGATGCGGTCAATGAATTTCCGAATGCGGTTGAAGAAATGATGGAAGAACTTAAAGAAAATATCAATGAACTCTGGGATGTAAAACATATGGTTATTACCGAGATTATAAAACATAAAGAAATTGTGAATGAGCTTTTTCTAGAATGTGGTCGAGCAGAGTTTAAATTTATTGAGCGTTCTGGTTTTTATTTTGGATTTTTGTTTGGTGTATTGCAGATGGTGCTTTGGTATTTTATTCAAGGCTACAGTTGGGCATGGGTAACGCTCCCACTAGGCGGCTTAGTGATTGGATATTTGACCAATGTAATTGCACTAAAATTGATTTTCAAACCTGAGAACCCTATAAAACTTGGTGTTGTTACCTTTCAAGGCCTATTCATAAAAAGACAAAAAGAAGTCGCTGCCGAATATGCTAAAATCGTCTCAGAAAAACTCTTCACTATGGAAAATATATTTGAATATATTATTCATGGTAAGGCTTCAGATAAAATCGTAGATCTCGTAGAAAAAAATGTCAATCAAGCTGTTGATAAAACGGCTGGATTCAATCGCTCTTTGATACAAATCACATCAGGTACTAAAGCCTATAATGGCATCAAACAAATTGCCGTCGACCGTTTCCGAGAAGAACTCCCCAACTCTATTCGTGAAATATTTGATTATGCTGAAAGTGCCTTAGCCATTGAAGATACCTTTAGAGAAAAAATGTCTAACCTATCACCTAGTGAATTTGTTGGCTTCATGCATCCCGTTTTTGAAGAAGATGAATGGAAACTCATTCTTACAGGAGCCGTTCTAGGAATGATTGCTGGATTTTTACAGTTATTATTGCTAGGATAGCAATAAAATATAAAACCAATTCCATTCTTTCTCGTCACATCACCCCTCTTAAATACTTTCTAGTATGAGAGCGTACTATCAATATTCTATCTATTGGTATACATAGAAGCTGTTTAAAAATAGAATGATGAATTATTAAACAACTTCATATTATTCAATATAACTTTATATCACTATGTTTAAAAAAATTTTATTCTTCATTTTTATTGTAGGAATGGTATCTTGTCAGGAGGATACCTTTGATGAAAAACAATCTACAACTACCTTATTAAAAACTATTCAAGAGCTTGAATTAGATCTCAATACTCAACAAGTTCAAGAATTGCCCCTAGATACACAAGAAGCATTTCTTCAATACTTATTAGATAACAAAACTTTAATAGAAGCTGAACAAAGTGCAGCTATACAAGATAAAAATCTAGGCAATACAAATATGAAACAAGATTACTTAGAGTTAGATCTAGGAGAACATATGACCTTTAGTATATGTGCAAATCAATATTGGAACGATACTCAACTTTGGGTAGAAAAAAATGCAACCTACACAATTAGTGCTACTGGCAATTGGAATGACTGGAAAAAAGAAACAGATGCCGATGGATTTACAAATCTTTATATGAACTTATGGAATAGTCTAAAACGATTTAGTGGTGCAAATTGGTTAACCTTGGTGGCTTCTGTTGACCAAACAGATGATAAAAAAATTGGTAGTTATGGTTATCTATCCCCTGCTAATTCAGGAGTACTCTATTTTTATGCCAATGATGTCAAGAGTTCTGATGGTGAGGAAAATTGGTATTACAATAATAATTCTGGCTGTATAAATGTAACAGTACATCGTCTAGATACTACTGATACTGATGGTGATGGCATTATTGATATTTATGATCCATGCCCAAATGAAGCAGGAACACCTGGTGGCCAAGGCTGCGTGGTTAATGACTCTGATAATGACGGTGTTCTAGATATTTATGATGATTGTCCTACTGTATATGGAACTTGTCCCAACGGCTGTCCTATGGGACCTGACAATACTAAATGTATGTTGTAGAAACTGATGGAACATTAAGTATAAAAAATTTGTAATTAAGGGTGTATAGACAATATTCGTATAGCTGACCTTTTGATATATTCAAAGGGTTGGCTATTTAGAAGTTATTCAAAATTTAATCGTTTCTAAAACTCCTTACTGGAGTATAAAAATGATTTGCATCATTTTATATATCTGTTGTTTAACATTTGGCATTTTTATCCTAAATAGTTGAGTGTGATTGCTATTAAAAAACTCTATAATAAAAACAACTTGCAACCAATACTATAAAACATAGTCATTAGTTAAAATATTTATTGTAATGACGACAAGATGTACTACATATTTACTATTATTTCTAAGTTTCTATTTAGTAGTTAACTGTGGCAATATCAAAGATTTTGCTTCTGCAAATGAGGAGCTCAAAACAAATAATATTTCTTATACAAATACTATAAAACCCATAATAGAAAGTTATTGTATTACTTGCCATTCGGGAGAAAATCCTGCCGCCGACTTTGTTCTAAACACTTATGAGGCTGTTCGCCGACAAACTGAAAAAGGAGAACTACTCCAAAGAATTAATGATAGATATGAGCCAATGCCCACAGACGGGCTTATGCCTGTTGCTCTAAGGCAAGCTATACAAAAATGGGCAGAAAATGGTTTCAAACAACATACTACGATTACTACATCAACTTCCCAAACAATGGAAAAACACGAATTTACGCCACCTAAAATTGTTCCTATAGATATTAATTATCAGGGCTTTGATTTTTTCGAGCTCATGCAAGGACATTGGATTGGCAAAATGAATATCATGGGACAAAAATACGACTGGTTTTCATTTGACTATCGACCAATTGCACCTTCCCACATTCATGGAATCTACGAAGGTGGAACAGTAGGAAATTTATTGACGTCCTTTTTTATTAGTAACTATAATGGTAAACGGACGATTATGGCTCGTAATGGTGGTATTTTAAATGGAATCTATAGGATGAGTTATTTTGTATTAGACCATGTTGAACAGACTGGCACAGAACAATACTTTCGTTTTGTTGATGCCTATGGTGGAAAAGAGATTATGTGGATGGAGCTAAGTTTTAAAGACGATCGACTTAGTTTCAATTCTTACACTAGTCGATTTGGTCTTAAAGGCAAGCCCAAACAGCATATGAAATTCGATGCTGTAAGAAAGCATTCTGGCATCGCTAAAGCCACAGCTCAACAACTAAACTATCCAAAAAATATAGTAGATAAAGACTTTTCTACAGGCTTCCCCAAGCCCAACTGGGGTAATGCGTATCCGACCATTACCTCCGCTAGTTATATGCACCGAGACACTTCCTTGGATTTAAAAACATTGGGTGAACTTGCTGGAGATCCTTATAATATCAGTGAAATCCCTTATCTAGCTAGATTAGCCGTAGATATAGAACAAAACGCTCAAATCAAAAATTATCCTCTTATCATTTATTTATCACAGAACGCACTTACTGATAATAACGGAAAACTCCACCTTGAATATGGACAGCTCAAACAAGATTTATTTGATAGTATCTTCCTATTCCCCGATCTTGCTCCTAATACTCGTTCCTTTACGTTTGACTATCTCCACCCTGGACAATACTATATCACAGTTCTCGCTGACTTAAATCAAGATGGTTATGTATCAAAAGGAGATATTACAAGTAAAAGTATTCCTCTTATTATAACGCCTAATAGTTCTCAAACTATAAACATTAAGGATATATTGAATAGGAATTAAACGAACACATAATGAAGCTGTTTAAAAATAGAATGATGAATTATTTACAAGTCATTGTATCTCAATATTTAAGCTATTTTTAGCGCTCAATTTGTCATCATTGTTCCTCCTGACTAAACCGATCCGCCAATTGCTCACTTTGAGCCAATACTTTATCGGCTTCTAGTCTTGCTAAGTCTGGAGGGTAACCGTAACGCATCAAAACCTTTTTGACAGTTAGCCTTAGTTTGGCTTTTACATCGTCTCTTTTGCTCCAATCCACGGTGGCATTTTTACGGATAATATTTACAATGACATGAATCAACTCTTTCATTTTATCATCGTCTAACATCTTGGTAGAATCATTTTCCGTAAGGACACTATAAAAAGCGTATTCTTCAGAAGTCAATCCCAAGTCAACGGCTTTGTTGTCTTCGAGTCGCATTTCTTTGGCTACCTCTGAAAGTTCGTGTATGACTTGGGCAGAGTCAATTTGATTACTGTGGTAACGTTTGACAACCGATTCTAGCATTTCTGAAAATCGTTTTCCTTGTACAATGTTCTTTGATTTTCGAACTCGGACTTCATCGCTGAGTAGTTTTTTGAGCAATTCAAAGGCTAGGTTCTTTTGCCGCATATTTTTGACTTCCAATAAAAAGTCATCGGACAAAATACTAACGGATGGACTTTCTATTCCAGCCGCTTCGAATATATCAATCACACCATCACTTGCTAAAGCATCATCTATAATTTGCTTAATAGCGGTTTCGACTTCGTAATCTGATTTGACACTTGTACCAGTAAATTTATTAATCCTAGCTTTGACGGCTTGGAAAAAAGCAACACCTTCTCTTAGGACATCGGCTTCTTTACTTGGAATTGCCATCGCAAAAAGCTTGGACAAAATCGTCACTTCTTTTAAAAAGCGATCTTTTAATTGTTCGTTGGCTAAAATGAAGTTTTGAGCTCCTAGCAATACTTGCAATTTTTGGGAGACATCCACCTTAAAATAAGCCAAATAATCGTAGCCATTGAACATCTGCTCTACGACTTCAAACTTTTCTTTCATCCCTACAATGACTTCTTTGATGTCAACAATGGGTGTGCCTTCGCCACCGCTTTGTAGATAGACTGCCATTGCATCTCGCAAGTCTTGACCAATTCCGATATAATCAACAATCAATCCTCCTGGTTTATCTTTATAGACTCGGTTGACTCTTGCTATGGCTTGCATCAAATTTGCTCCTTTCATTTTTTTATCAATATACATCGTGTGCATACTTGGAGCATCGAAGCCTGTCAGCCACATATCCCGAACAATGACCAGCTTTAATTCGTCATTGGGGTCTTTCATCCGAACTGCCAAATCCTTTCGTTGTTGCTTGGTGGTGTGATGCGGTTGGAGGATGGGATCATCGTCCGAAGAACTGGTGATGATGATTTTTATCACGCCTTTATCCTTGTCTGCATGATCCCACTCTGGACGTAAAGCGATAATCTCATTGTAGAGTTTGGCACATATCAAACGAGTCATTCCAACGATCATCGCTTTGCCTTCAAACACTTTTTGCCTTGCCTCAAAGTGGGCCACTATATCTTTGGCAACATCTTTCATCCGATCGGTTTGCCCAACAACGGCATCTATATTGGCGGTTCTTTTCTTGGCTTTTTCTAATTGCTCGGGGGTTGCTCCTTCTATCGCTTCGATTTCTTCGTCTATGGCTGCTGCCGTTTTTGGATCAAGTTTGACTTTGATGAGTCGAGATTCGTAATTAATCGGTACGGTTGCTCCATCATCTACGGCTTGTTTGATGTCGTAAATGTCAATATATTTTCCAAAGACTTTTGGAGTCGATTTATCTTCTTTCTCTATGGGCGTGCCTGTAAATCCGATATAGGAAGCATTGGGTAAAGCTTCTCGTAGATACTTGGCATTTCCATATCTGGTTTCTGAACCAATTTCATTTCCATGCTCATCCTTAATTGTGGTTTCACGTCCTTTAAAACCATATTGACTCCTGTGTGCTTCATCGGCAACCACGACAATATTGGTACGCTCCGAAAGGGTATCATATACATTTCCTTCTTTGGGTGAAAACTTTTGAATGGTCGTAAATATCACACCTCCTCCCGATACTTTGAGCAATTCCTTGATATGCTCTCTGCTCTGTGCTTGTGTGGGTTTTTGTCGTAGCAAACTGATACAATTGCCAAATGTACCAAACAATTGATCATCCAAATCATTTCTATCGGTCAGCATCACGATGGTTGGATTTTCCATCTTTGGATGGGTAATGATTTGTCCACAATAAAAAACCATAGACAAAGACTTACCACTTCCTTGTGTATGCCAAATCACGCCTACTTTTCTATCTCCATCTATGCCGTGTGTGGCTCGAATGGTTTGTTCTACGGCTTTTTGAACGGCATAATATTGATGATAGGCGGCTACTTTTTTGATTTTGACTTGTGAGATTAAGCCTGTCTTTTCGTCCTTTTTTTCTTCTTGTTCAAAAACGGTACAGTAACGAATCAACTCTACCAGTACTTTTTTATCCAATAAATACTCGATCAATATTTGTAGCGGTGTTCTAACTTCATTGGCAGTTGGAGTGGGTGACTTCCATGCTAGGAATCGAGAAAAAGGAGCGGACACACTCGATGTTGCTGCGTCAATACCATCGGAGATGATACAGAGGGCATTGTAATAAAAAATGCTAGGAACGGCTTTTTTATAATTTTGTATTTGGGTATAGGCCTTTCTTAAGGTCGCTTTTTCATCGGTGGCATTTTTTAGTTCTACAAACACCAACGGCAGCCCGTTCACAAATATGACGACATCAAACCTCGCCTCGTTATTGTTCTCTTTAACGACCAACTGATTCACCACCCAAAAGTGATTTTTTTCTGGATGCTCTACATCAAGTAGACGAACATTTACGCCTTTGGTACGACCGTCTTTGGTATATTCTACGGTAACACCTGTACTCAAAAAGGTATGGAAACGCTCGTTGTTTTCCATGAGATTTTCTGTACCAAGGTTCAATATTTTCTGGTAGGCTTCTGTTCTTGCGGATTCGGGCAATGTAGGATTGAGCCGTCGTAAGGCTGCTTTGAATTGCTGCTCCAATAACACGGAATCATAGGTCTCTCGCTGTGGGTTATCACTGTATGGAGCAATGGACGCTCCTGTATAATAGTCGTACCCCTTAGCAACTAATTGCTGGATAAAGGATTGTTCTATGTGGTCTTCGTTGAGCATATTGGATTATTATTTTGAATAAAGTTTATCCTCCGACCATTTTAAAGGATTGTTAATGATATAATTGGAAATATTATGGTATGATTTTTCATTACGGATGATGTGTTCCCAATAATTACGTTGCCATAATTTACCATCAAATCGTTTCCAATCCTTGTTTTTGACATTCCGAATATATTCATTGGTCGTCATTGTTTTAAACCATTGTACCACCCGATGTAGGGGCGAACCTGTGTGTTCGGCCAATGGTTTGGTTTCGTGTTCGTTCAATTTTTCAGGGCAGACACGTAGGTCTGACCCTACGATTTCGATGATGGCGTGGAAATGATTTGGCATGATGATGTATTCATGGCATTTGATATTTTTAAATTTATTTTCCAATTCCCAATACCATTTATCAATCATTTTTCCTGCGGGGTTTAATTGCAATTTGTTGTTTTCTATTTTGCCAAACAAATGCACCCGATGTTGTACACAAATGGTTATAAAATACAATCCTGCCTGTGCATAATCATAGCCTTTTAATCGAATCGATCGCCGATGATGTATTTTGGGATGGTATCGGTTCATCTTATATCATTATCTTGTACTCGTAGCTGCCCACTCATTAGCTTAGGCAATAAGGTATCTCTTGTTTTTTTGAGGGTTTGGATTTGTGCAGTATTGATTTCTATTTTAGAAAATAGTATATTAGATTTTTCTTCATATTTTTTTAAAATAATTGATTCAGGAATTATGATATTAACAGATTTTAAGTCTCTTTGCGTTATTAAAGGTTGTGTACTACCAGTATTTAAAGCAAAAAAATTAAATCCTTTTAAAGTAAAATATGTGAAGTAAAAAGAATTTTCAATACATGGCTTATTAATTAATACATTATCTGATATCCAAGCAGGTTTATTTAACATAAAAACTGTCCCAAGTGTCCCAACTCGTCCTGTTAAAATAACCTTTTCATTAATTAAAAATTTATTTAATCTACCTATTTTACCATTTGCTCCAATTATTTGATATTTTCCATCCTTTATATAATCAGATTTTTTAACTCCTTTTCCTGAAGATAATTTAACTAAATCGGAATATTCCCCAACTCTCCACCCTTCAGGCAAATCATCCCCAATTTGATATTTTCCAAACCACTCTTTAAAAATGGTTTGAGCGATGGTTTCTAGGGTTTTATTTTGGGCTTGTAGGAGTTCTATTTTATCATCAAATGATGTGAGAATAGAGGCTATGGCTTTTTGTTCTGGGAGAGGGGGAAGTGGTAATGGTAAAGTTTTTAATATTGTTAAATTAATTAATGGAATTGTACTACCAGTATTTCTTTTTTTTAGAATCTTTTCCATAATAGGAGATGAAAACCAATAGTAAGAATATATAGGTAAAACATTTTTTTTGTTAAGCCTTGCTCTTAACTGCTTATTTGATATAATATATTTACTATACTTATTTTTTTCTTCAATAATACCGACCTGCCCAATTGTACCCGCAGCAGTAAAAATGATGTCATCCTTTTCTGCGTAAGTTCCAAGTTCATTAGCTTTTTCTTTAGTTAAATAAGCAAATCCTTCATCATTAAATTTATTATCAATTCCTAACTTTAAATTATTTCCTCTAATAACAGGAACACCAGATTCTACAAAAAATTTTGAAGAAATATTTGAGCCGAAAGGACCAGAAATAAATGGTCGTTTTACATTATCATCCCCTACTTCAATAAAATTTACACATTTCCAATCTATAGGAATGTTTCCAATTTCAGTCTCCACCCAACCTTCTGGTATATTATCTATTTCACTCATAGTTTAAATCCAATTTTAGCAAGTTGCGTTTTGATTTCAGTATTTAGAGCAGCTTCTTTCTCCATTTGAGTTTTGAGAGTAGCCGTCAAGTCCGCCATTTTATCCTCGAAGGGGATGCCATCGTCTTCTTCATCAGGTATGCCCACATATCGCCCTGGGGTGAGGACGTGGCTGTGTTTTTGTATATCCTCTAGGCTAGCCGATTTGCAATAGCCTTTGATGTCTTCGTAGTCTTCTTGGTTTCGCCAATTGAGGTAGGTGTTCGTTATTTTTTGAATGTCGCCCATGCCGTTTTCGTGGAAGTTGCCTTGCTTTTTTTCGTCCGTATCATCCGACAGTCCTCGATGCGTGCGGTCTTTCATATAGCCCATTTCGGAAGCATCAATAAAGAGGGTTTCGGCACGGTCTTTCTCTCGTCTCAAAATCCAGATACAAGCAGGGATGCCTGTATTATAAAAAAGTTGTTTGGGCAGAGCGACGATGCACTCTACTAGATTTTTTTCTACTAAGTTGCTCCGAATATCGCCTTCACCAGAAGTATTGGAACTCAAAGAACCGTTGGATAGAACCGTAGCCATCACGCCCCGAGGCGATAGATGGTAGAGCATGTGTTGCATCCAACCAAAGTTGGCATTTCCTTTTGGGGGGATGCCATGTTTCCAGCGTCCATCTTCTTGTAAGATGTCCACACCCCATTCTTTTTGATTGAAGGGTGGATTGGCTAGGATGTAATCCGCTTTGAGGTCAGGATGAGCATCATTGAGGAAGCTCCCTTCCGTGTTCCAAAGGACAAACTTGGAGTTGATGCTCCGAATGGCTAGGTTCATTCGAGAGAGTTTCCAAGTGGTTTGGTTGCTCTCTTGTCCATAGACCGTGATGTCCTTAATGTTTCCTTTATTTTTGGTCACGAATTTTTCACTCATTACAAACATTCCCCCGCTGCCACTTGCAGGGTCATAGACTCTACCTTTGAAAGGTTGGATCATCTCCACCATGAGTTTGACGATGGCTTTTGGCGTATAGAATTGACCGCCTTTTTTACCTTCCGCACTCGCAAATTCTCCTAGAAAATATTCATACACTCGACCAAATAAATCTTTGGAGTTTTCATTCTCTGCTTGTAGTTCTGTATTGGAAATTAGGTCGATGAGTTCTCCTAGAGCTGTTTTGTCAAGGTTGGCTTTACCATAGACTTGAGGCAGTACGTTTTTGAGGTTTTTATTTTCTTTTTCTACGGCTTCCATTGCTTGGTCAATGGTCACACCAATATTAGGAAGTTTGGCTTGTGCCTGTATGTACGACCAACGAGCTGTAGGCGGTACAAAAAAGACATTTTCGGCAATGTACTCATCCCTATCTTCAGGGTCTGACCAGTCCTCTGCTTCTAGTTTGTCGTACAACTCTTGGAAGGCTTCGGAGATGAATTTTAGAAAGATTAAACCGAGTACGACGTGTTTGTATTCCGCAGCGTCAATATTTTTACGGAGCTTGTCTGCTGCTTTAAAGAGTTTTTTCTCAAAACTTTGATTGTTGTTTTTTGCCATTGGGTAGTTTTGTTAAAAGTAGTAAACCCCTAAAACTACAAAACCCATTTATAACCTGAAAATTATATGTGCGTTTTTTGATATTTGGGAATAAAAAACTTAAGGGTATAATTGCTGCAATTTCCTCAAAAAAAAGAGACTATGAAACAATATTAGAAATGCCTCATAGGCTCACGAAATGGACAAAAGGTGATAAAAATCAATCCTCATCGGACGCAGCATATACGCATCAATATGGTCTAAATACTTGCGGTATCTTTTCTAAATTTAGAATTAATACCTGCTGTCGCCTTTTTTTTTGCCATACAGTAATATTACAAGGACTTTCTCACCTTTGCTCCCCCTAAGTGCAATATCTGTCCGAACTTTTTGGACAGTTTTTTTTCTCTACTGTCTAAATTTTTCATTAAAAAATCCATGAAAAAATAAATACTTTTAACCATAAAGACTAGCTTTGAATAAGTAATTTAAAAATTATATTTTTTACGAAACAAGAATAGAATTGAGTAATCTAAGAATCATTAACCCTAATGAGTTTGAAGCTCATAATCACTGGTATCCAAAAGCTTTAAATGCTACAATTCATCCAATGATTAACTTCTTTTTAAACTTAGACAAAGAAAGACTTATCACTCGGTATTGTCATATGCACCCTAAAGTTGATAAAGGTAAATTACGTGAGATATTAAACTATAAATCCAAATATTTTCTATGGGCAGGAGCTGACTTACTGAATGTCACCTCAGCTGGAGGAAAGAGGCAGATGGTTGTCATAGAAAATAACTCCTGTCCTTCTGGACAAAAATCTATGCCCTTAATTGATGATAATCAAGAACAGGGAAGTTATAAACTAATGATTGAACGAACTTTTAAACCCTATCTAAAAAATCTTAGAAATAAAATAAAAGGTGGACTAGCAGTAATTTATGACAAAAACCCAATGGAGGCATCTGGATATGCAAAGGTAATTGCAGATGTTATGAAAGAGCCTGTGTATTATATCGATTTTTATAAAGATGATCCAAACCCTAGAGTTCTTTTTAAGGATGGTATTATGTATATTAGGGATGAACAAGAACAACTAATTCCAATACGAGCTGCCTTTCGTTATCTTACCCAAAAGCCTTGGAATCGCTTGCCTCTCTATTCAAAAACTAAAATATTAAACCCTGTTATAGCATGTTTAGCAGGAGGTAGAAACAAAATGGTGGCAGCAAAGGCATATGATATATTTAATTCTGAAATACAAGAATACGGTTTAAAAATAAATGTACCTGAAACTATATGGGATGTTCGAAAAAATGAAGTGCCTATTTGGGTAAAAAAAATGGGCGGTCATGCTGTAATAAAAGTGCCTTACAGTAATGCGGGGCAGGGGGTTTATACTATCGTTACAGAAGATGAACTGAATAAATTTATGGAATTAGAATTTGAATACGATTTATTTATTGTTCAAAGTTTAATAGGGAATTCCAATTGGAGTAGTATTACTTCCTCTGGGAAATTATATCATGTCGGCACTATCCCTAATCAAAAGAATCAAACCTTTGTTGCAGACATCCGAATGATGGTCAGCGCAACAGAAGCTGGGATAAAGCCATTATGTACTTATGCTCGTAGAGCTAAAAAGCCATTAGTTGATAATATAGAAAATGGAACAGATAGTTGGGGTATGCTAGGTACCAATTTGTCCTATAAAAATAGTGATGGGACATGGGGAAGTGATACGAATAGATTGGTATTAATGGATAGAAGAGATTTTAATAAACTTGGAGTTGGATTAGACGATTTAATCGAAGCATATATTCAAACAGTGTTATCTATGGTTGCTATCGATAAAATGGCTAAGATGTTGATGAATACTCAAGGTAAATTTAGAATGCGGCTCTTTAAGAGCCTAAATAATGATAAGAACCTATTAGATGAAATAAAGCTGAGTTGATGAAAAAAAAGTATAATGTTTTAGTGCTAACAGATCATACAAACCATAGCGAAGAAAATTCATTATATCCTTTTATGAGAGTAATGTTAGGTCATTCATTGACCCAAAAAATAGATATAGCCTCAAGAGGAAATAAAGAGAATATAAGTTTCTTTAATAAAAAGCCATTATCTAAGTTATTTGTGAATCAAGTGAAGGAGGATTTTCAATTTACTAAAAATGGATATTATTTAACTAAAAATCTTAAGGAAGCATCATACTCCAATTATGACCTAATTTGGCTTAGATTGCCTCCTCCTTTGAGTAAATCTTTTTTGTATTTTATAGAAAATACTTTTAAAGAAACTATCATTATTAACAATCCTAAGGGGATTTATGAAACTGGGAGTAAAGCATTTTTAATGAATTTTGAAAAATTTTGTCCTCCAATGAAAATTTGTCTATCAAAAGAGGATATTATAACATTTAAAAAAAAGTTTCCTATAGTTCTAAAGCCTTTGAAGGGATATGGAGGAAGAGGTATTGTTAAAATAGAGAATGACGAAGTTTTAATAGGAAATGATCAATTGAGTTTTAGAAATTATATAAGTAGGCTGGAAATTAAAGATTTACCACTACTAGGAGTGAAATACTTAAAAAATGTAGCTGAAGGTGATAAGAGAATTGTAGTAGTAAATGGAAAAGTATTAGGAGCATCTTTAAGATTGCCTCCTAAAAATTCTTGGGTTTGTAATGTAGCAATGGGAGGGACTTCACATATCACAAAAGTTGAGAAAAATGAATATCAAATGATTGAACAAATTAACCCTATTTTAGGAAAAATGGGTATTGCAATGTATGGTGTAGATACATTGGTTGGAGATAAAGGAGAAAGGGTTTTGTCAGAAATCAATACTACCAGTGTAGGAGGACTACCCCAAATAGCAAGTTTAAAAAAATTGCCTTTAGTAGAAGAAGCTATTGATTTAATATGGAGGTATTTTTTAAAACATTCTAAACTTCAATAATGTATTAAAATGGAAAGAGAACCTATAAAGATTATAAAAAGATTAAATCTCAAAAAAATTCCGAGCAAACAGATAAGTAGATGCTGGTTGGAAATTGTGAAAGATGGAATGGGAGTCCCTGTTTATATACCAATTATAGTGGCTAAAGGAAAAAAGAAGGGTAAAGTTTTAGGAATTACAGCTGCTGTTCATGGAAATGAATTAAATGGTATTCCTGTGATTCAAAAATTTTTTAATGAAATTGATGTTAAAAAATTGAAAGGGACAATTGTAGGAATTCCAATAGTAAATGTGCCTTCATTTTTAAGAAAGAAAAGACGATTTTTGGACGGAACAGATTTAAACCACATAATGCCTGGTAAACCGAATGGAAAAGCAAGTGAAGTCTATGCTTGGCGTGTGGTCAATAAGATAATTAAACAATTTAACTTTTTAGTAGATTTACACACGGCAAGTAATGGAAGAATAAACTCATACTATGTAAGAGCAGATATGAGCGATGAAGTTGTACGTAAAATGGCACTTTTGCAAAATGCTCAAATAATTGTGCATAATCCTCCAAGTGATGGAACATTAAGAGGCACAGCCGATGAACTTGATATTCCTGCTATAACACTTGAAATAGGAAATCCTAACTTATTCCAAAAAGGGATGATAAATGATGGGCTTATAGGAATACGCAATTTGTTGGGATATTTGGAGATCACAAATTCAAAAATTGAAGAAAAATCACCTAATGATACTATTCTTTGTAAAAAGTCCTATTGGATTTATACAGATACAGGAGGCTTACTTACAGTTTATCCAGATGTTACTAAAGTTGTAAAAAAAGGTGAAAAGATAGCAACCATTAGAAATGTTTTTGGGGATGTTATAAAAGAGTATTTTTCTCCTGAAAAAGGGATAGTTATTGGTAAAAGTGTTAACCCTGTAAATCAGGCTGGAGGGAGAATTTTGCATCTTGGAATTATCAAATAACATAAAAACCTGAAAAAGTCCCCTACCTCCCCCGAGCATTATTCTTCAGCACTTCAATCTCATTTTGAGCATTCGTAATCTTCTTGACATCCACTTGAGGGGTCGGCATTTCCTTAAGTGCATTTTTAAAACCATCGGTCAGTTTATTGGTATTCACTACAGCCCAATTCCGCCTTTTTAAAACGGAATTGAGCTGTAGTGAATACCTCCATTTTTTAGGGGAGCAAGAGGAGATCTGAACTAAAAATTTCTTTTTACTATTTTTTGTGTTATGATATTATTGTTGCTTTCTGAATTTATAACTAAAGTGTATAAACCATCAACTAGGTTATCAACATTTATGGCCGATAACTCAGCAATGTTTTTTACTTCTTGTAAGACTAAGTGTCCAAGAGCATTGTAAATTAGGATATTAACAAAAGTATCACTTAAATCATCATAATGGGCTAACTTGATGTTTAGTTTGTCTATTACAGGATTAGGGAATACATTAACTTTATAGGTTCTACAATTCGAGAGGGTTATGACTTCAGAATATTCAAAAGCTCCATCGTAGTCTACTTGTTTTAACCTATAATAGCCCCAAGACTCCTTTTCATTCTCCAATATATAAGAATACCAATTTCTTTTTGTACTTGTACCTGCTCCATCTACTTTACCTATACTACTAAAATTAGAACCATCTATACTGTGTTCAATTAAAAAATAATCATTATCAATCTCGGAGACAGTTTCCCATCGCAGTAAGCTTTTGCAATTTTTTTGAATAGCGTGAAAATTCTCTAATTCAACAGGCAGTGTTAGATCAACTCTTACATTAAACCCTGAAATTCTTACTCCTTGATCATCTGATACTCCATTCGTTGCACCATTAGATGCTGACCACCAATTATAATCGCTAGCATTATTTTGCTCGGCATTTGCATCATCTATACCATTTTTGTATGTAATTGATAGTTTTGTTATAGGAGAGTTTGTTGAAACTTGAACCGTTCCAGCTAAATTATCAGGTGACAGGTTTCCATTTAAATTAATATCATAATCAGAAATAATAGACTGTCCATTTTGAGTAAGACCACTTCCAATTTGCTTGAAGGTAATTGGAACATTACCAGATAAACCAGAAGCAGAAAAAACAACTTCATCTTGGAAAGAATTTCCTGGTCGTTCATAAGCGTCCAAGGTGGCAAGATCATAGCGTAAACCTGTATAATCAATATCTGAAACAGTATAATTTTCTAAGAAAACAGGTCTTGAAAAAGTATATTCAATCGTAACCTCTTCTAAGTGATCTTCCGTTTTTATACCAAAAGTAAGGTAACTTAGTCCATATCCACCGTCCGTTTCTGTAAATAGAGGATCACAATCAGAATCCCAAGGGTCAGTAATAGAACCATCCCCAGATACAGTGTCACCCGTAGACCCTGGATAGGGTAAACAGCCTGAACCAGTATCAAAAGGATGAGTATCATGTAAATCAGGATCACCATTTCTATTATCTGTATCAATTATTTTCATAGTAACTCCAAGTTCTTGAGTTGTAGCTCCATCAGAAAAAGGTAACTTATATGATTTTTCAGTATCTGTGGCGTTCCATACTTGACCACTTGAGCCATCATACCATAAAAATGATGTTGTACCAGGTATTGGCGGAGAGGTACAGGAAATTGCTGCTGCCCATCCTGAACGAGTAGTACTATAATCTGTGATAATCTTAAAGGTTAAACATCCATTTGTAGATTGTATTGTACTACCAAGAAGTTGTTGTCCTGTAAAAGGACTTCCAGATACGGCAGGAGATGAATCACTCGTTCCATCATAGACATATAAATAATCATATCCACTTTCTATTCTGAAACCAGAGAAGTTAAAGATAATTTCTCCACCATTATCAGCACAAAAAGTCATTGTATAATTTTGATTGTTGGTATAATTACTTGAAGATCCACCTGAATCGTAGAAATTCCCTGAACAAGTATTAACAGTAGAGCCATTGGCAGTACTGTTAAGGATATAATCTGCTGAAAATGCGATATTAGTAAAGTATAAAATAAAAGCAATAGCAGTAATAATTTCTCTTCTCATAACATTAAAATTTTAAATAATAAGTCTAGCTTTCATTATTTACACAAAAGCACTAGCAAAAAATCAATTTGGAAAAATTAGGGGGAAGAAAAACAAGAAGTTTCTTTTTATATTGACAATTACAAGTAATTTTCAAAGTAAAAAAAATAACAGAATTTAAAAATGTGACATAGTTAATATACTAAAAACCCCTCATTCCCATCACCAAATTCTGCATAGTGTGTTGAGCGATGGTTTGGAAGATAAGGGCATTGACTTGTTGAGCGAGTTGTTGGATAATGATTTCGGTAATTTACTTTTGGAGGATTTGAGCCTGAAAGATTTCAATAGAATGTCTAACGCTGTAAATAAGAGGATTAGTGAAAAAAAGGGAAAGTTATTAGAACTACGAAGAACAATTGATAATCAAGGTGTTATTATCAATCAAGTAATGGATTTTCTTTTAAATTTGGATGAATTATATAAAAAAAGCAGTTCTGAAATTAAATCAAAATTGCTAAAAGCTATCTTTCCATTAGGTTTTTATATAGACCAAGAAACTCAGACTTGTCGAACACCTTTACTTAATGGTGTAATCGCTGCAATCTCCTCAAAAAGAAGAGACTATGAAACAATATTAGAAATGTCTCATAGTCTCACGAAGTGGAGGTGGAGGGAGTCGAACCCTCGTCCAGTCAAAGCTTTGAAGAGCCTTCTACATGCTTAGTCTCCTGTTAGATTGTCGGGTAGTGGGCAGAACAAAAGACCAATCGATCTACTACCGTATTCCTTAAAGTTTCGCTGTATAGTCAGGAAAGGTCTATACAACTAGCCTGAGGGTTTGTTTGATGTGTGGCACGCTGTGTATCAGGCATCAAGCGCACGACACAAAGGCTTCTAATTCCTTGAATTAGGCAGCCATGGCAAAACGTGGTTCGCCAATTAAATTGTTTTGGTAGTCATTTATTAACGGAGTAAACTATCATTCTCCGACATGCTTATACTACGTCAAGAATCTCTCCTGTCGATTCCAGTACACCCCCTTTGAGATGTCGTAAATGTTCAAAGGTAGTAACTATCTTTGGAACGAAAAAGTTCAGGTAAAAAAAGAAAAAATTAAACGCTGCTATTCGTTTTCTACTACTATTCAATTGGATAAGATGCTTCCATGACAGAACGTCCCCCAAATAGCCCTAGTCCATTTTCTACATTATTATATATCAATGTAGGTTGGGTAAAGGCATCGTCATAGTTTCTAATATAAAAATTATAACTTTTATAGTATTCATAACTTTCTTTTGAAAGTGTTTCTAATTTAATAATAATTTCACTCGTATCCAAGGAGAGGTTATAGTGGGCATTGGAAAATTCAGTTATAACATACCCTCTTTTTAGTTTTTTAAATGTTTTAGCAATCCCCTTTACTTTACGTTCTGATGCCTCTTCAAAATTATCTGATGTAAACAGCAATCCATTTTCCATATATAGCTGACTATCGGATAAATTTTCTGGTACAATCTCTACGGGGCTATATCCATAAAATCGAGTAGTTTGATTAAAACTTTCATATACGGGTATAAACATTTTTAAATGATAATAATCTTTCTCTGTTCCCGACTCCGACAAAGAAAGCGTAAATTCCATTTTAAAATTAGTAGAAAGATCATCTGGTTCAATAAATTCTTCTTCTATTCCCCAAGGAACTTCTTTAAAAGAAACATTTGATAAACTTGCCGTTTTAGGTACTATCGTTTTAGCTTGTACTTCTCCTAATGATTCATCAATAACTTTGATTGTATATTCTTTTCCTACTTCTGATAGAAAATTTCCACTATTAAAAAAACCATAATTAGGCTCTGTTGTGGTTTCATACTTTAGTTTTGTTTTAAAAATACCCTCTTCATATATCGATACATCTGCTCTTTTGAGATCCTCAGAACGTACATTTCCGATTGAATTAATAGAACGTTGTACTTGTACTTGCAGGGGCTTATTTTCTTCAACAAAGGCGTTTACAACAATTCTATCCCCTAGTCCATTTAGTTCTAGTGCTGTTTCACACGCTAACAAACAGAGCATTAAAATAGATAAAAAAACGAATTTATATTTCATATTATTTATTTTTAATTTGATGAAAAACAGCCCCTCTATTCCTAAAAAGTAATTGAATAATTTACGGAAGGTAAAAATGGAAATAAGGCAAATCCTTCATATTCTACATTAACATAATTCACCCCATTATATTGGAAATTCCCTCTATTTTCCGTAAAAAAGGTTGGATTTTTTTTATTATAAACATTGGATATACCTAAGGTAAGTTCTGTTGTATTGCCTCTTTTTGTCGTCTTTTTACGTATAAAAGCAATATCCATCCTATGATAGTCTGGTAGTCTAAAGCTATTTTTTAAATACGATGCTACAATTAAGTAACTGCTTGGAATAAAATCGAATGCACTAGAAGTCCCCAAATCTTCAATAAGGATACCATTTGAGCTAAAATTAATATTACCATATGTACCGTTTAAAAATTCATTTGAGGTATCAAGAGGTAGGTAGGCTTCATAGGCTAAGTTTGTAAATCCTCCAGAGTTAAAAACCCAAGTTGTATTGAATGACCATTTTTTATTCAATTGGTAATTGAGATTAATTGAAATATCGTGTCGGCGATCATAGACGTCATAGTATTTTTTGCCGAAGTTCAGTTCATCAAATTGTCGAAAAGACCATGATAAAGTATAAGCAAGCCATCCCGTCAATTTCCCTTTTGTTTTTCTTATTAGAAACTCAGCTCCATAGGACTCTCCTTCACCTATCAGAATAATATCTTCCCAATTTCCATTGTGTAACAGTAGACTTCTTCCTGGACGATATTCGGTTAAATTATCCATAGTTTTATAATAAGTTTCCATTTCAACTGCAAATTGATTCCCCAATTTCGTGTGATATCCAAGCCCAAACTGCTCCGAAGTCTCTGGTTGAATTCTAGCTGTTGTAGGCACCCAGAAATCGGTTTTCAATATATATTCTCCACTAGAAAGCAAGTGTGTATTTTGTGCCATCCTTGTATACGATAACTTAACAGAAGACTTGTCATTAAGTAAGTATCGTCCACTTAGACGAGGTTGAAGAGAAAAGTATGCTTTTCCTTTTACCCAAAAGGCTGTTGCATTTACCCCGACATTCACCTTGAGCGTTGGTCTCAATTCCCATTCATCTTCAATATACAAACTCGTTTCTAGCACTTCCCTATCGCCATCTGTTACAAGGTATCTATTTCCTTCTTGCACTCTATTTTGCCTAATCGAATAAGCATCAACACCTAAGTTATATAAATGGGTGATTGTATTAATACCAAATCGAAATTGATGCTTATCATTAGGGTGGTATTGAAAATCATATTTAAATCCAATATCGTCTATTGATGAACGGAAGTATCTATATATTTCATCATGTCTTTCAGCCCCCCTTATTTGTTTTTTTCTAGTTGCAGATAAAAAATCATAATTATAGCTATAGTGTGTATAGTAAAGACTTGTTTTTGAAAAAAATTTTGCATTAAAAATATGTTCCCAATGTATCCCGATTAATCCGTTATTATATTTTGCATCTAAATTCACAAAATCGTTATTATATTCATACCTCTCATTGTCTGTATAGTAATTTTGCTTATATAGCAATGGATCTTGGCTGAAATAACTATTAATCGATAATTTATCGTTATCCGAAATTTTATAATCCCATTTCAAATTATAATCTGTCAGACTATATCTTAGTTTTAAATCTTCGTCTTCAAAGATATTATATAACCCATCTAAGCCTGCTAGTATGCCTTCTATATAACTACGCCGTACTGAAAATAAAATGCTGCTCTTATCTTTATAGATAGGCCCACGAACCATAGCTTTAGCTGCTAATATACCAATGTCAATTTTTGTCTCCCATTTCCCTATATCCCCATCACTCATAGACATATCCAATACGGATGATAGTCGTCCACTATAACGAGCAGGAAATCCTCCTTTTGAAATTTCTACACCACCAATTGCATCGACATTGAATGCTGATAAAACACCGAAAAGATGATAGGGGTTATACAGTGGAATCCCGTCTAATAGGATTAGGTTTTGATCAATACTTCCTCCCCTAACATATAAATTTGCTGTCCCTTCTTGTCCTGTACCTATTCCTGGTAATAACGTCAATCCTTTTATAATGTCTGTCTCTCCAGCCATACTAGGAATATCTTTTAACTGCTCTTGTGCTAAGGCACTAACCCCCATTTGTGTATTATGTATAGAACGATCTACTTTTTCGTTATCTGTTACTTCTACAACAGATAACGTTTCGGTATCTGGTTCCAATAAAATTATAATTTCTTCTTCCTTTGTTACTTCTATTTCTTTGGAACGATAGCCAATATAGGAAACTACAATTATATGCCTCCCATCTCCTAGTAATGTTAGCTCAAAAAAACCTGCTATATCTGTAGAATTTCCTGCTTGTGTTTTCTTATCATAGACACTTGCTCCAATGATGGGTTCTTGTGTATCGGTATCATATATATAGCCCGAAAATTGTAACTTAATGTTGGGGAGATGCCCTATTTCCTCTTGCGTTGTTTTCGATGATGGTACTAATGTTTTTAACTTAAAGATAGCGACCTGTTTTCCTATTATTTGGTATCCCAATCCTTTGGGCGTCAACAAATCATTGAGTATGGTTTTAAGCGGTTTATTAGTATATGATTTTTTAACTTTTTGACTAAGCGAATGGATATTATTATACGCAAAGGTCATGGACGTTTGCTGTTCTAACTTCGATAAGGCCTTTTTTAGTTTTATTTTATTGAACGTGATAGTAATCGGCTGTTCTAATGACTCTTGAGCAATGCCAACAAAAGCAAATAGCATTAGGAATAAAAAGCATATACACTTTTTATTTCTAGTAAAATAATTTCCCATTTTTTACTTTGTTTTGAGTTTGATCCCGCAACTTAATTGAATAACTTTAAGCACTTCAGGTAAGGCTGCTTCTTTAAATGTCCCCGTAAAAGAACAATTCGCATTTTGTTTCAAGGATTCAATTTGCCCATTGTAGTATGTATTCAATGCTTGAATAACTTCATTTATTGGTTTTTCTTTGAATACAAAATTTCCAGTTTTCCATGCTGTAACATTATTATCTTGCGTTTTAAATGCAATTAACTCCTTGGAAGAAGAAACGGCAGATACCCCTGCTGTTAAGGTTACAAATTTCCGATTATAGACAGAATTCACTTTTACCTTTCCTGTTTTTACGGAAATTTTCGTTTTTTGTTGGTTACTATTAACGTTAAATGATGTGCCTAGTACAGTTATTTTAGAATGAGTCGTTTCTATAATAAAAGGTTTTTTAGGATTTTCTGCGACATCAAAGAATGCCTCCCCTTCTAGAGATACCCTTCTTCCATCCGACGCAAATGTTTTAGGATAGTGTAATTTTGAATTTCTATTTAAAAAAATAGTCGTACCATCTGATAATTTTACTTGTCTATTCCGCTCTTCAGTGCTTGTTTGAGCTAGTAGCATTTCAATAGTCTCAGGAGCTGCGAACTGTCGATAAACCAAAAAAGCCCCTAGGAGTAATAGACCAATTGCAGCAACACTTCTAAGGATAGTACCTATGGGAACAACTTTAGGCTTTGATTCAACAGATACATCTAAGCCCATTTTATTCCAAGCCTTTTGTGTATTAAATGCTTTTACCTTGATATTGTCTCTTTCCCAAACTTTAGACAATAGAGTAAACTCTTTTGAATTGTTCTTTTTGAACGATTCAACTGCTTCTTTCTCTTTTTCTGTTGCTTCTCCTAGAAAATATTTAGACAATAAACTATAAATATCCATACTCCACAAGATAAGGTTTTAATCAATAATATACTCTAATTTCATCTTGGCAAGTTTTCTATAAAAAAAATTTCAATTCTAAGTATTTATTGGTAAAGAGAGATAAAGTAGAAGGCTTCTATCCTATCTCTCTATTGATAAAAGGGTTTAAAATCTATACCCTATCCCTATTAATACATCAAAGTTATTTCGTGTACCAATATCTTCCATTGCGTCGACTTCTCCTATATTTTCATTATTATGCTTGATATAAGCTCTTTCATCTATTGATTTTGTTGTTTTATATCCTCCAGAAAGATTAAGAAAAAATTTATCCTTTATATCATAAGAAATATCAATATATCCTCCAAAATACAATAAGGTTTGACTTTCAAAATCAGCTTCAAAACCATATTCTGGAAAATCAGCATCATCAAGATTCCAAGAGTACCCATGATTTAAAACTGTACCTATAAATGGATTTATACTGAGTGCTAATTTATTTTCGCCGACTCTAATAGATGGTCCTAAAGTAAGGTAAGTATATCGGTATGGATCCATATTATTCGCTATAATCATTGTTTCGTCATCTGACTCTAGTCCTTTTATATCAAATCCATGTACCGTATGTCCCATTCTACTTTGCAATCCAAAATTTTTGGATAAATACCATTTAAAGTCCAATTCTCCAGTAAAGCCTATCTTAGCAAATCTAGCATTTTCTTCATCTAGATTATTCTTAGCATATATACCTTGTGGCATACTTGACCCAATATTAATCCCTATTGATAATTGTGCAAAATTGGTGTTAATAAAAAGTATTGAAATAATTAAAGTTAATACGTGTCTCATAATTTTTAATTTTTTAAACTAATTTTCTAAAAAAGCAATTTCTCCTACCTCAAAATGTTATTCCATACGACTCAATCATATCTCTATTTTGATTTAGGAGATAATTGCTTAAAAGGTGTTTGATTTTTTAAGGAACTCGTAAATGTGGTTAATTATAAATTTGATTGTATAAATCTTCCTACAAGCTGATAATATCCTCTACCGTCTCTAGTACCAGCCTCAACATCCATCGTCAACCATAATCGAATTTCATCATTACTGGCGACTTGTACACTCTCTACCGTGAACATATTATCATTGATAGTATATACCTTGGATTCATCTTCAATTTGAATAATAACACGTTCATAGTCTTTATAAAATCTATTGACTTCATCTTGTTTGTCTTTATATGCCCATTCAGAACCAGACGAGCGTCCTTCAATAGTCGCTTCTTTAAGCTCTAATAAATCTTTATTTGATTCTTTTTTTACATAACCAATCCTAAACTGAACCTTTTGATTGTTGTCTAATACATCTTGATAGTATGTTGTTTTTTCTAATAAAATACCATCATCTTTTTCTTCCCACCTCATCGTAACTGATACTAAGTGTGGACACTCTAATATTTTTGAATATGTACCTTGAGGTGTGATAGTAGAATATTCTAGTTGAAAAGGTGATGGCGGTCTTGGTTCGATTTGAAATTGTAAGTTTTCTTCTTCACAACTTGTAAATAATGTGCATAGGGCGACCAGGCCCAATAAAATCAATTTTAATGGATTCATGATATTCTTTGTTTATGTGACTGAAATAATTACGTAGGTTTAAGGGGCTTTTTTGGGGAGATCATAAATGAATGTTTGTTTATTATTTTAACTTCTGGGCAATATCCCTTGTAAATCAAATTTGAGATTAATCGTCCAAAGCAAGTTTTTAATTTCTAGATTATCAGAACTATACGCAGGATTTATGTCATATTGTATTTTTCCCTCAATCGCAAATCGATTTTTTATTCTAAGCCCCCAACCACCTTCATAACCCAATACTAGTCGTTTGAAGGATTCTGTTTCTTCTGAAAGTCCTCCGTTGGTGGGGATATGATAATATAATCTTGAATTGATATAATCATCATTAGATTCATCCGCTCTACGATTCAGTAATAAATTAGCGGATAATCCCCCTAGTATATAAGGTCTTATTGTTTTTTTATTAAGGTATAATATAGGATTAAAAGATAGGGTTATATTATCAAATCTATTTCGCATTTTTATACCATCTGTTTCAGCATTAAAAGAAGGTGCATAATCTCGACTTCCTTTCTGTTGATACCCTATCGCTGCGTTCAAACTTAATTGATCGTTTATTGGTTTTTCGGCATTAACTCCTACGCCAAAAGTATACAAAGTCCGTGTTATAGATTTTCCATATTCTTTATTTGATGGCGAATGATAAAGTTGTTGGGCAAAGTTTTGACTATAATGTACCCCGTATTTAATCGCTCTAGGATTTGATTCTTGTCCCCATAATAGCATCGGACTACATACTGTAAGTATTAATATTCTTATTACCTTTTTCATTATTCTATTTTCTTTTGTTTTTAAAAAGTGTACTTATTAAAAGTCTTGATCAAACTCAGAACATTTTTTAAGTTTAGTAAAACAAATAGCATTATGTTCTGTACAACTATATGTCGAACAAAAGAAAGGCTACCCCTAATGGCGTCCTAATTTTTTTTATAAAAAAAGTATTAAGGAGAAAAATTTGTGTTCTTTTAGAAGTACTCTCATCTTCTTCAAGGCAGTGCCCATTTGATTTTCAACCGTTTTTGTTGACACCCCTAATTGAGCAGAAATTTCTTTATAGGAAAGTCCTTTTTCTCTGCTTAGTAAAAAAACTTGACGTGTTTTTGGAGGGAGTTTGGCAGCAAAAAAATGCAATAAGGGTTCTATATCTTCTTCTCCGATTGAAGAATCTGTATCATTTATAGCTTCTGGTAATTCTTGAACATTCACCTCTCGTTGGCGTGTTTTAGAACGTAAAAAATCGATACATTTAAATTTAGTGCTGCGTAATAAAAAAGGCTCTAGTTTATCTACAGTCTCTAATTTTTTATTTTCCCATAATTGAATGAACAAAGCCTGTACAATATCTTCAGCCTTATTATCATCATGGATGATCTTTGTAGCATAGTTACACAAAGGAGAATAATAGGTGTTGAATATATGTCTAAAGTCTTTTGTCAAAATGCGATTTGGTGTTCTTCGAATAATGTAACTCCTATTGGATAGAAAATTTATTATAAATAATAAATTTCTAATCATTTTTCATATATCAATATTAAAAAATCTTTCTTGCTATTTCAATAAAGCAGCTATTTCTCTTGAAATATTTTCTCTAGCCCGTTTTTCTTTTTCTATTCTATAAAATGATGTTTGGTAAATATAGGGACGTTCTAGAAATTTTTGCATCGCCTTCGCTCGTCCCTTTTTATATATAAAATCGGGATACATCCAATATTCTTTTCTTATTTGTTGACAGTACATTAAATAATCTTCTTCCTTTCGACTCAATATTTCCAAATCAAAATCCATTAAATATTTATCGTCCATTGGTGCATCTTCTTCTGGGTTATGATGTTGGGTTAATACTATCTGTTGAAAACACTTTTCGATTAATTGAGTATCAACACCTAATTTATTTAACCAGATTCGAGCTTTTTCGGCACTTCTCAATTCGTTATCTTTTTTTAACGGATTATATACCAAATCATGGTACCAAATCGAAAAGCATATTGCTTCCATATCATCTATTTCAATAACAAATTTTTCCAACTCAAAAAACATACTCTCCAAATGCTTGAGGTTATGGTAGGCTCGATTCTTTTGACCATACTGATTTTCTATTTCTATCCACGCTATCTCAATTAACTCACTATCATTTGTGTATTTTTGTACTAACTGATGCCAACGTTGTTTTAGCTTTTCTATCATTATAAAAGTATACTTGTCATGCTTAAAAAAAATCAATTGGAGATACACACTTGGAGAAATTGCCCTTGAAGCTATTAAAAAATAGAATGCTCAATTATTTATAAGTGGATAAACAATAATAAAGATAGAAAAACAAAGAACACTATCTTCAATGTCTTTTGGTTGACTTAGAGAATGAAGACCAATATTTAGAATATTATGTAATCAACGATTTAGATTATCCCAAATTAGGTGTTGGTGGTTTTTCTTTTTTAAAAGATAAAAAATCAGAACCAACTATTCATAAAGTGTTAGGAAATAGTTGATACAAAGAAATGGTTTATATTTTATACATTTATCTTCCCTTGAAAGACTTGCTGGGCATTACCACAAAGCCATATATTTTCAAATTGGTTATTTTCCTTCGCTTCAAACTTAACACTTAATGCTCCTCCTTTACTTTCAATCGCTACTTTTTGATTATTCGCATTAGGGAATTTTAAATAATACGCAATCGCTGCTGCTGTAACGCCTGTTCCACAGGATAAGGTTTCATCTTCAACACCTCTTTCATAAGTCGCTACTTTTATCCCATTTTCAACGATTTCTACAAAATTGACATTTACACCCTCTACTCGAAAACGATTGGAATATCGGATGGTTCTCCCTAATTCAAACACATTTATATCATCTATATCTTCCACGAAAATAACATAATGAGGAGAGCCTGTATTGAGTAAGAAATAGTCTTCTCCTATTTCTACGGAAGCAACATCGCTCATTTTCAATTCTACATTTCCATCTTCTATACAAGCATCGTGAACTCCGTCGATAGCTATAAAACGTGTATCTTTTTGGATCGCACCTAAAAAATTTGCAAATGCCACGATACAACGCCCTCCATTACCACACATGGAGCTTTCTCTACCATCTGCATTGAAATAAATCATTTCAAAATCATAATCTGCATGATTTTCTAAGAGAATTAAACCATCCGCACCTATTCCAAATTTTCGATCACATAGTCGTTCAATTTTTTCAACGTCAGCTCTAGTCAAATATCGTTTTGCCCGATTATCAATCATGACAAAATCGTTTCCCGTTCCTTGATATTTATAAAAATCCATTAGAATCTATACTACTTTTCTGTTTTAAAAGTTGGCTTTATACTCGTATCACGGTGCATAATTTTTTGTTCATCAAAGACTGTTGGAGTATCTTTATTAAAAACACTTTCGATCCCATATTTATGTATTCGATATGCAAATAAACTCCCAAAAATCAGCATCACAACTAATCCAAGCATAGAGAATTTCCATCCCCACATATTCCCAATATACTCTTCTTCTTCCTTTTTTATTTGTTCCTTCATTTACACACTATTATTACGACTTTTTAGGCGGTTTTCGCTTTGAGTTTCTTCGAGATCTATTTCGATTGTTCTTTGTATTTTTATTCGGTTTTACAGATTCGTTTTTTGCCTTTGGATTAGGCTTGGAAGTATCTTTTACTTTAGGTTTATCTTTGGTTGTTGCTGATTTTTTGTTGTTTGTCTTTTTTATTTCTGGACGTTTATTCTTCGTCTGTTTATTTCTATTTCTACTGCGACTACGTCTTTTTTTCTTTTCAATAGGAAGTTCAACTACGCCTGTTAAATCTTCCGCCCCAAATAACACTTCTTCGTTTTCTTCGTCTCTACCTGGTTCATCTATTACTGTATTAAAATCAACAAGGCTTGAAGGTTTTTCCCCTCGCTTGTTCATTTCTAAAATTTCAAAAACACGCTCTTTATCTAAAGAATAAAACTTATTCCTACCTGTATGATCTTTCTGTACATAGTGCATGATACCCTTAAAGATGTCTGTTTTGATCAAAATAGCTTTCCCAGTAGTTGTCATCAGGTTATCCGCCTTTTTAGGAAAATGCTTTAGTGCGTCCATATAAGTATCCAATTCAAAATTCAAACAACATTTCAATCGACCACATTGTCCTGATAGTTTAGATTGGTTGATGGCAATATTTTGGTATCGGGCGGCTGAAGTATTCACAGATTTAAAATCTGTCAACCAAGTAGAACAACACAATTCACGACCACAAGACCCCAACCCTCCTATTCGAGCAGATTCTTGTCTTGCTCCAATTTGTCTCATTTCTATCTTTACTTTAAACTCCTTCGCATAATGTCTGATCAATTCCCTAAAGTCAACTCTTCCATTGGCTGTATAGTAGAAAGTTGCCTTTCGTCTATCTCCTTGATATTCTACATCTCCAATTTTCATTTCTAGATCCAAAGTCCTTGCTATTATTCTAGCTTTAATCATTGATGTTTTTTCTATCTTTCGCACATCTTCCAACTTTTCTAAATCTCTGTTATTCGCTAATCGAATTAACTTTCCTAGTATTGTACCATCTTTGAGTCGTTTTCGTTTCATTTGCATTTTCACGATCTCTCCCGCTAGTGATACCTGCCCTACATCATACCCTGACCCCGATTCTACTACAACCATATCCCCTGTATTTGCTCTAACATATGGAGGGTTATGGAAAAATTCTTTCCTAGAACCATTTTTGAAACTTACTTCGATGATATCAAAATTATCGGAAGCAGGCATACTCATATTTGAGAGCCAATCATAGGTGTTGAGTTTATTACAACCTCCTGTAGAGCAGCCTCCATTATTTTTACACCCTGCTGCTTTACCATTATTTGCTGCTACTGAACATCCTTTACATCCCATTTGTATTCCTTTTTAATTGGTTAGGTTGCTACCAAATTTTTTCTAAAAATTTTATTCATTTGAATAGAACAATCCATCATTATAATTTTTGGATTGCCGTTCCGTTCTATGTGTAAAATCGCTTCGTCAAAAAGTTGCATCATAGGTTCGATTTGTTCAAAATCAACTACTTTTGTAAACCTTTTTGCTGTTTCCAATTCTTTAGGACGTAAGCGTATATTTTCGTTTCCTGTTAGTTTTAATACTGTATATTCTCTTAAAAAAAAGAGTCCATAAGTAAAAAACTGTTTTTGTCCTTTGCGTCCAATTTTTGCAAAACTATCGATCCATTTTATCAGATCACTAGGCACTATTTTCCAACATAAACGCATCCAATCCAAAAACAAGTTTGCATTATCATTTTCTTCTTGTTCTATCATGGATAATGCTTCCTTAAAATTGCCATTAACTAAATAGGCAATCGCATGAACTCTTGATTCAGGAATTCCTTGATTTAATAAACCTTCTACTATATCCTCATCTCTTAAAGGGTTGACTTTAAAAAGCTGACAACGAGAAAGAATCGTATTCAATATTAATTCTTGATTTTCTGCGACCAACAAAAAAAGTGTATTCTCTGGCGGTTCTTCTATAAGTTTGAGTAATCTATTCCCTTCTTTTCCTAGTAATTCAGGTAGCCACAGAATAAGAATTTTATACTTTCCTTCGAAGGTTTTCAGGCTCAATTTTTGTATAATGCTTCTACACTCTTCTGCATTGATATTCCCTTGTTTGTTTTCCGCTTCTATTTTTGTTAACCAATCATTCAGGCTAAAATAGGAATGCCCTGAAAGCATTTCTCGCCATTGTGGCAAAAAAGAGATACTTTTCACTTTAGTTCCTACAGTTGGAAAAGAAAAATGAATATCAGGATGAATGAATTTTGAAGATTTGATGCAATTGCTACATTCACCACAAGCGGTCTGCTCTTGCTTATGTTCACAAAGCACATACTGCGCAAATGCTAGTGCAAGCCCCAGCTTTCCACAACCCTCAGGTCCCAGAAATAACTGTGCATGAGGAATTCTAGCAGAATTCGCCATGTTGATAAGTCTTTGTTTGGACATTGATTGTCCAATGATATGCTTGAACTGCAAGGTTTATTTTTTTATTCTATCTAGTAGAAACTTAAGAGGGAATTAAATAATCCAATATTTCTTCACTAATTGGACTAGTGGCAGGAGAGAGTTTTGCGAGGAGTTGCCCTTCTTTATCTAAAATATATTTTTGAAAATTCCAATCTACTTCACTATCAAGTACTCCATTTAAATTTTTATTGGTCAACCATTTATATATGGGTGTAATATTTTTTCCTTTTATGGACACTTTTGCTGCCATAGGAAACGAAACTCCATATCTTGTGGTACAAAATTGCTGAATGTCTATATTGGCACTAGGCTCTTGGTTTCCAAAATCATTGCAAGGAAAACCTACAATCACCAGTATGTCTTTGAACTCTTGATAAAGTTCTTCCAGTTGTTGATATTGAGGTGTAAAACCACATTCTGAGGCTACATTCACCACTAATATTATTTTACCTTTAAAATCTGCAAAATCTATCTCCTTTCCTTCTATGCTTTCTACTTTAAATTGATGTATCGAGTTCATGCTCGAAGTTTTCATTTTTGTAAAAATACAGATTATTTTAATAATGTGCCAAGAAAGTATTTTTAATTCTTTGAATCAAACTGTTTTTTTATTGTTAAATAAAAATATTATGTTTAACATTTTTGTACCTTTACTTATAAAGAAGCTGTTAAAAAATAGAATGATGAATTATTTACAAGTCATTGTATCTCAATATTTCAGTTAATTCTTTTCACTGTAACTAAGGCTACAAAAAAAGAATGGAGCTTTATCTTGAAATACAAGCACTTATAATTAAAATCAACCTTCATTATTAAACAACTTCAAAGAACCAATACAACAAGTCATGAAAAATGGATGAAAAAGAATTACAAGATTTAAGAGCTGCTGTTAATAACTCTCCTAATAATATCCCCTTGCGAAAGTACCTTGCCAAGGCTCTTCTAAAAGTTAAAAAATACGAAGAAGCTGAAATAGAATTTAAGGAAGTCCTAAAACTCGCTCCTAATGCTGATGATATTAAATTAGGATTAGCCACCACCTTCCTTCATCGTGAAAAAATTTCTGTAGGTTTGGTTTTGGTAGAAGAGTTATTGCAGAAGACTGCTCCTTCTCCTAAAGTATATTTTTTGCACGCACAGTTACTATTTAAAACTAAGCGTTATGACGCTGCGAAAGAAGCATATTATGATGCTATAGCCTTAGATCCAAATCTAGAAGATAGCTTCTTTGAATCGGAACTCAATTTAAACATTAATGAAACTACAGATGAGAGAGAAAAACTAATCTTAGGTGGTTTCGATGAGGTCTTTGATGATTTTGAAAATGACCTAGCAATAGAACGTCCATCGATTAAATTTGATGATGTGGGTGGTATGGAAACCGTAAAAAAAGAAATTCGTTTAAAAATTATCCATCCTTTAGAGCATCAAGAATTGTACAAAGCCTACGGTAAAAAAATAGGAGGAGGAATCTTGATGTACGGTCCTCCTGGATGTGGTAAAACGCATTTAGCAAGGGCTACAGCAGGAGAGATTTCTGCTAATTTCATTTCTGTAGGGATCAATGATATTTTAGATATGTTCATAGGGCAAAGTGAACGTAACCTTCACGAAATATTTGAAAAAGCAAGGCGATTGAAACCGTGTGTCTTATTTTTTGATGAAGTTGACGCTCTAGGTGCCAACCGAAGAGATATGCGACAAAATGCAGGTCGTTCCATTATCAATATGTTCTTAGATGAAATGGATGGTATCACCCATTCGAATGATGGTGTACTTATTCTTGCTGCCACAAATACTCCTTGGCATCTTGATCCTGCTTTTCGCCGACCAGGTCGTTTTGACCGCATTGTTTTTGTACCTCCTCCTGATGCGATTGCGAGAGAAGCTATTTTTACTATAAAACTTAAAGATAAACCTATTGGAAATATTGAATATAAACGATTAATCAAAAGAACACAAGAATATTCTGGAGCAGATATTGAAGCTATCATTGATATTGCTGTTGAAGCCAAACTAGAACAGGCTATGCAACAAGGCGGTATTCCTATTCCTTTAGAAACCAAAGATCTCGAAACTGCTATAAAAAAGCACCGTCCTACAACTAAAGAGTGGTTTGGTTCTGCTAAAAACTATGCCTTATTTGCAAATGAATCGGGATATTATGATGATATTTTATCGTATTTAAATATAAAAAAACAATAAGCATATTATGTGGATGAAAGAGTATTTCAGAGCCAAATTACTACTAGAACAAAACCGAGTTGATGAAGCCGAAAAACTACTTCAAAACTTGTTGGGAAGTAACCCTGAAAGTGCTTTGATATTTGCAGAATTAGCCGAATGTGCTATTCAAAAATCGGATGCTAAAAAAGCATTATCACTTATAGAAAAAGCGATTGGTCAGAATCCAAACAATGCTCGTTTTTTGCATATTCAAGCTAGAGCCTATTTTCTAAATAACCAATCTGACGATGCCCGTAAATGCTCTTATGCAGGGCTTAGACTTAATCCCAATGATCCTGATTTTTTCCTCATACTAGCCCATATAGAATTCCATGATGATAAATGGGGTATAGCCTTAGAGAATGCTGAAAAAGGCTTAACCCAAGACCCTGAAAACGTTGAACTCTTAAATATGAGAACACAGTGTCTTATTAAATTAGATAGACAAGCAGAAGCAGGACTTACTACCGACAATGCCTTACATCAAGCTCCTTTCAATGCGGAAGCTCATGCTAATAAGGGTTGGATTGCTATTGAAACAAATCATTTTGACGAAGCTATCAATCATTTTAAAGAAGCTCTTCGATTAGATCCCAATAGTGACTTTGCTAAAACGGGCTTAAAGGAAGCCATAAAAGGAAAGAATCCTATATACCGAGTTGTTTTAAAGTTTTTTCTTTGGATGAGTAAGATGTCTTCTCAAAATCAGTGGGCATTTATCATAGGGATGTATGTCATTTATCGAATCTTACTATCTATATCAAGAAATAATGAAGCATTAGCTCCTTTTATCTACCCATTTTTATTTTTATATATTTTACTTGTCTTTTCTACTTGGATTGCTCAACCTATCTCTAATCTTTTTCTAAGATTCCACCCTGTTGGTAAATATGCTCTGACAGTGGATGAAATTAAAGCAACTAACATTGTTAGTGTTTCAGCATTGATTGGTATTATTTCGCTTATTGTTCACTTCATTACAGGGCAAACGTTATTTATGTTAATCGGAGGTTTATTTCTCATTATGATGATACCGCTTAGTGGGCAATTTATGGTATCTCCTGAAACCCAAGCAAGAAAACACCTCAGTATTTTTTCAGTTGCTATGATTGTCATTGGGTTAATAGGTATCTTTGGGAATCTCAATTTTGCTTTTATTTTATTTTTCTTAGGTATTTTCTTTTATGGTTTTATTGCAAATTATATCATTCAAAAAAGTGCCAAACAGTTTTGATTATAACTCTAATAAGCCTAAGGGTAAATCCATCAAAATTTCTTTTTGAGTAGAATCAATTTTTATAATAAAATCATCATTTAAAGGAATCAAGATTTCTTTTCCTTTATGCTTTAAAAATGCCATCTCCTGCTGAGGAAACTCTTCTACACTCGTTATTTTACCCACGATTCCTTGTTCCTTATCAATTATGGTATAATCTATATAAGTTTTATTTCCTTCTTGTACTTTTTCTGTTTGTACTATATCAATACTTCTTATTGAAATACTTTTAGACGTCAATGTATTTGCTGTTTCTCGATCATTGACATCTTCTAATTTCAATAATAACTGTTGTTTTCCTAGGACACTAATTTCTTCAATAAAGTAGGGTAAAGGCTTCCCATTTACTTCTAAAAATAACACACCACAATCAACAAAATCTTCTATATATTGCGCTTCTATTTTAATTTTTAAGCGCCCATCTAGTCCATAGACTTTTTGAGTATATCCAATGTTTATAATATCTTCCATTTATAAAAAGGCTAATGAGTCATTTCAATTTCTGCAGGTACAATTTCTGCTGTTATAGGTTTGAGCTGTAAAATTTCTTCCGCAAATTTAAAGGTTTCACTTCTAACAGATTCAATATCTTTGGATTGTACCCATGAAGCGATAACATGTGCATCTACTTTATCAAAAGCAACTTCCCGTTTCAAATGCTCTGGTGTAGATACTTGTTCCAACATTTCTTTCATACGTTTAATCGAAACTATCTTATCTTGTTCTTCTTCATTTTTATAATAATATCCTATAAAAACAGGTTGGCTAATCTTCTTAAATGTTTCTTCTGTCATTGTTGAGCTTACTAGGAGTTTCATCTGAATCAATGCTTCTAAACGATAGCGACTAGTCCAATATTTCTTCATATCTTCTGACGCTTCATATTCTCGATAGTTTCCTCCAAAGATTAGCCTTGCCAGTTTCAAACTCCAAGGCCCTATCAATAAATCTGATTTAGGATCATATACATCAATATTGGGTGAATAGCAAATATTAGCAGCTACCTCTGGATTATCACCTGTTAGATAGATACCTAATGTACTTCCTGTAGAACAAGACATTAAGATAACTTTATCCCCGAGTAATTTGCCAATTGCTAAAGCTTGTTTTGCACTCTCTAAATAATTCGCTGCTGTTAAATCTAATAATGGTTCTTTTTCATTCAATCCATGTGACTGAAGTCTAGCTAGGTACATATTACAGCCGTATCTCTTAGCAAAATCGTTATGTATAGGACTACCTTCTTCATGCGTCCCTGAAAATCCTGGTAAATAAACAATACTATAAGGTGTTTTTGTTTTTGTTGCGTTTGCCCAAACGACCCTTGCTTCATTGCCTGGTTTTAGGGTTGTAAAAGCAGACTCTGAACGAATAATTGTTTCATCTAGTTTATTTAAAGGAATGTCTAAACTTGGCAGAATAGTATTTAATGTAGGCTTTTCGGGCTTAGGCCCTACAGCATAGGTAATTGCTAACATTAGGGCTATAACAAATATGATTTTTATAAATCGAATGAAATTTTTCATAAGAAAATAGTATTAAATAAATTTTAAAACAGATTCTCAAGGTAAATTTAGTATAATCCGATTGAAATTAAGAACTTGTTGAACCGTCGATTATTTATACCCGATAAAATACCTTCAAAAATGTTTACAAATCCACAAGTCAATATTGAGTCTCTCCCAAATACGGCTGATGTTGAATTACAAAAACCAGATCCCGCCTATTTAACTGTTTCTTATCTAGGGACGTTAGCCTTTTATATTTTTCTACTTTTTGGGGCATTATCCTTAAGTTTCACTCTTTATGTAAGAAAAATGCCTTGGGCTGTTTATGTGATAATGGGACTTTGGTTGCTAGCTTTTATTGTTTCTATATTATTAGTTAAAAAAAGTTTCAATATTAGAGGCTATGCCCTTAGAACCTATGATATTTTATATCGAAAAGGAGTGATATTTAAAAGTCTTACTTCAATTCCTTTTAATAGAGTCCAACATTGTGAAATAAAACAGGGACCAATTGAAAGAATGTTTAATCTTAAAACCTTAGAAATTTTTACGGCTGGAGGTAATGCTAGTGATTTATCCATTCCTGGATTGCGTGATGGTGATGCTCAACAACTTAAAGAATTCATTATTAAAAATACAGCCATAGATGAAGACAAATAAGGAAATTATAGATTTTTTAAATACACCTAATCGACAATCACCTGTTGCAATCTTTATTATTTTGTTTCGGTTTATTTGGTTATTTATCAGGCAAGCATTTCCGTTAGTTATTGTATTTTTCATCAATCCTGCACGTTTACAAGATTCCTTTTGGTCAATTGTAGGTGTTGGTGTTGCGATTATTCCCATGACCCTTTCTATTATTTCTTATTTTAAATATTACTACTATATACAAGGAAATGAATTAATCATAGAAAAAGGAATTTTTCAAAAAAGAAAACTGAATATCCCTTTCGATCGTATACAAACTATTAATTTTAAGCAAAATATTATTCATCAGATTTTCAATGTTGTTGCTCTAGAGTTGGACACAGCAGGTTCTGGCAAAAATGAAGTTTCTATCGATGCTTTACGTAAAGAAGAAGCCGAAGCTATTCGAACATTCTTAATTGCTAAAAAGAAAGAGCATATCGATAGTACTGGTGAAGGTGAAACGAGTGTAAATGCAATAGAAGAAAAAGAAACTTTACTACTACGATTGAGTTTTTCAGACTTACTTAAAATTGGCATTGGTCAAAATCATCTTAGAACTGCGGGGCTTATTCTTTTCACGATATATGGTATTTTCGAATTTGCAGAATCGGTTTTTGGTGAAAAAGGGCTAAAAAAAGAACTGACTGAATTAGGGTTTATACGAGAAAATGTATTCATTATAGGCATTAGTTTTCTCATTTTCATGGTGATAACGTCTTTCCTTTTTACACTTATTAGTACAGCATTAAAATATTATGACCTCCGATTTTTACGACAAGAAAAGGGATTTAAAATTATAGCTGGACTTTTCAATCGTAAAGAACGTTCTGCTAAAATGCAGAAAATCCAATTAGTTGATTGGAGTACCAACCCTATCAAACAAATATTCTCTCTTTGGGGTTTACGACTTCGCCAAGCAGGAAGTTCAGCGATTCAACGTCGTCAAGCCTTATATGTTCCAGGATGTTATAATAGTCAAATTGATGCTGTTCGAAATGCTTACTTTCCTGAAGAAAACTTATTGGAATTTGAAGAACATTCTATCAGTAAAAAAATCATTTTTCGGCGAATGTTGTATTTTGGCATTGTCCCTCTTTTACCGATTCTTTTATTTCAATATTTCAATACTAGTTGGATAAATTTATGGCTATTGCTTTGGTTACCATTTATCTATTGGACAAGTTTAATTTATTATAAAAAGTGGAAGCTGTATATTAGTGAAAAAGGGTTAAGGGTAAGAAATGGTTTGGTAGGGACTAAGTATATTTTACTAAAATGGTATAAAATTCAATCTATAAAAATAAGACAATCCATTTACCAAAGAAGGCATCAATTAGCAGATATTACCTTTTACACCGCAGCAGGTTCTGTAACAATTCCATTTTTAACAATAGAAAAAGCTCAATTTTTGCAAGATTTTGTATTATATAAAGTAGAAACTTCTCAAAAAGCATGGATGTGATTTTTAATAAATGTATCTATTTGCTCGTTATTGACGTCTAAAAACTAGTATTAAAACCCCATAATTACATTTAAACTCAAATTAAATAAGGTTTTATAAAAAAAATCTTTTTTCTTTGCATTTTGGACAAAGTTATATTTATTTTGTTCTCAATTCTTTATATCAAAACAAATCCGCAAGACGATACTATCAAATTATGTTGAGCAGAAGAAATATTCGGGTCAAAGTGATGCAGTTGCTCTACGCCATTGGGATGGACAGCACACTGACTTACAAAGATTTGGAAAACAGGTACAACCGAGACATTCAAAGTTCCTATGAATTATATATCTTCAACTTGTACCAGTTGATGAAAATCGCCGAATATGTTAAAAGCGATGCTGCAAAACGTGCTGCAAAACTCTTACCTACTGAGGAAGATAAATATTTTTCTCCTAAACTTTTTGAAAATGAAAATGTACAGTCCATTGTTAATAATGAAGGGTACAAAGCCTTGTTAAAAAAGTATAAATTAGAAACAAAAAATGATAAAGACACGAATCGTTTACTTTATACTGAATTTGCCAAGTCCGAAGATTTTAAAAATTATTTACTTCAGAAAGATAAAAGTAGTTTAGCCGATCATCTAGATATTTTACTAAAATTATACAAATTCCTTGTCAATAACGAGACTTTTGAAGAACATTTAGACGATCGATATTCCTGCTATATCCACGACAAATCTCTCGTTGTAGGTGCTATGAAAAAGACCTTGAAAGCATCGCCTTTAGAAGGTGCCTTTTATGACCAATATGTTCCTGATGATGAGACAACCAAAGAATTTGGATTGGAATTGCTCTATAAAGTTTTTCACCAAAATGATGAGCTTCTTAGCATCATCAAACCTGTCCTTAAAAATTGGGAAGCTGATCGGGTTGCTAATATTGATATGATTTTATTAAAGATGGCCGTCTGTGAATTAATCAATTTTGAAACGATTCCTACAAAAGTTACGATTAACGAATTTGTAGATATTTCTAAAATATATAGTACGCCCAAAAGTAAAGATTTCATTAATGGAATACTCGACAAATTGATGAAACTACTACAAAAAGAAGGAAAAATCATCAAAAAGGGACGAGGACTGGTAGATTGATCTTAACTTAGTAGAACTTGTATTGCCTTATAACAATTAACACATAAAATTATTTGGAAGTTAATACTATACTGTAGATTACAGTTTAGTTGGTGTAGGTGTCAAAATTTTTATTTTTTAGCACGCACACTATTTTGCTTATATATCACTACACACTACTACAATTTATTTTCATAAAACTTTATTGTTATGCAAAAAAAAATATTGCTCTTCGTAATCTCAATCCTATGTTGTTCAAGTATTATCTTAGCACAACATTCTGGAGCAAAACATGGGATTACATTCAAATATCTTGCTACAGATTATTATTCCCCAAAAGTTTGGAGTGGATATATTGATACTGATTACAACTTTTCCGATGCTATTGATAAAAGGGGTGGCGGTGTCGAAGTCGGCTATTTTAGACATCTTAATGAATTTATTAATATCGGAGTACCACTAAGAATAGGAACATTAGATTCTTTAGGTGCAACTCCTGAATTAAATGCTACTAATTTAAATAAAAAAAGAACATTTGTAAATCTTGATCTTGTTGCTCAATTTAAATATTTCAAACCTACAACTTTTTTCAATCCTTATCTTTTTGCAGGTGTTGGAGGGATGTTGCTTCAAGATGATGATCTTGACATTCAATTTCCAGCAGGAATAGGTTTCAATTTAAAACTATCTCGTAATTTTTACTTGCAACTTCAAACAGAGTATCGCTTTTCCCTATCTGATAATCGTAATAACCTGCACGGTACAGCAGGGCTACTTTTTTTAATCCATAATGATGGTGGTGTTAAGAAAAAAGAACCTAAAGTAGTTGTAGAACCCACAGATATTGACGGTGATGGTGTAACGGATGACATAGACCAATGCCCTAGAGATAAAGGCTTAGCAAAATTTAATGGTTGTCCTGATTCTGATAATGATGGAATTATTAATTCTAAGGATGATTGTCCTAATATTGCAGGAATTGCTGCTAATAATGGCTGTCCTGAAGAAGAGGAGGAAGAAGAGGAAGTTAAAATTGTTGATACAGATGGTGACGGTGTAGATGATAAAAATGATAGGTGTCCAAGAACAGCAGGCTTAGCACGATTTAATGGATGCCCTGATACAGATGGTGATGGTGTAGCTGATGCGGATGATAAATGTCCAACAACTGCTGGTGTTGCATCTAACAGTGGTTGTCCTGAGCTTAAGGAAGAAGATAAAGCAACTTTAGAAGAAGCACGTTATGCAGTAGAATTTGAAACTGCAAAGTCAACGATTCGCTCTACATCTCATGGCATATTGGATAAAATTGTTGATATAATGACACGTTATAAAGATTATAATTTGAGTATCGGCGGACATACTGACAGTGTAGGAAGCTCTGAATCAAATCAACAGCTTTCAGAACGTAGAGCTAAAGCATGCTATGACTATATTGTAGCAAAAGGTATTAACCCAAATCGTATTAGCTATACAGGTTTTGGTGAAACTCGCCCTATTGCTGATAATAAATATAAAGATGGTCGACAAGCGAATCGTAGAGTTGAATTTGATTTGTATTTGAAATAATTTTTATAGTATTTGATGAAGTTGTTTAATAATGATAAGTGCTTGTATTTCAAGATAAAGCTCCATTCTTTTTTCGTAGCCTTAGTTACGGTGAAAAGAATTAGCTGAAATATTGAGATACAATGACTTGTAAATAATTCATCATTCTATTTTTTAACAGCTTCGATATATAAAAAAGCAATAGGTTAGCCAATAACTTATTGCTTTTCTTTTTTTGTTAAAGCTACAATTCTACTTAGATTCCATTTTTATACTTGATTTTTAATCTCTTTATGTCTTAATTACTACTTTTGCAATCAAAAAATAAAATAATGGGAAAATACATTGTCATCATATTCTCACTATTTATACTTGCTTGTCAAAATAGCAAGTCTGGAGATAACACGCTTGAAGTTGTCGATACCGATATAGATCTTACAACAGATAATAATAAAGCTATCCGAACACCAAAAAATATGACACCCACAGATACTGTTAATGTTGCAAAAATGGAGTTCGATACATGGACATATGACTTTGGCAATATCCAAGAAGGAAAAAAAGTATCCTATACCTATAAATTTAAAAATACAGGTGTTGTTCCCTTGGTCATAAAGGACATTAAATCCTCTTGTGGCTGTGCAGTCCCAAAATGGACAAAAGCCCCTGTTGCTGTCGGAGAAAAAGGAAGCATTGAAGTAATATTCGATAGCAAAGGAAAAGAAGGAAGACAAGATAAACCCTTCTCAATTATTGCGAATACATGGCCACTGATGACAATGGTAGTTCTAGAAGGTAATGTTTTAGCTCCAATGCTTGAACCTGAAGATGACGAACTTTCTAATCAATAAAAAATTCTAACTATATAAATTATGGATGCATTGAATTTAGCCCTGATGGCGGGGATGTTCTTAGTAATGTATATGTTTTTTATACGACCACAACAAAAGAAAGCAAAAGAACAACAAGCTTTTATGGATAATATCCAAAAAGGAGACGAGGTCGTTACTGCAAGTGGAATAATTGGCAAAATCAGTAAAGTCGATGGTCAAACTGTCTCTTTACAAGTTGATACTAAAACATTTATCCGAGTCACTAAAAATGCGATATCAAAGGAAATGACCGATGCATTATACGCTAGTAATTCTGCTAATGCAACGGCATAATATTTAGCTTTTTATCCAAGTTGTTCCTTCTTTTCCATCTTTTAGTTGGACTCCTATTCCTGCTAGGCTATCTCTTATTTTGTCAGACATAGCCCAGTCTTTGTTGCCCCTTGCATTTTGACGTAATTCTATGATGAGTTGCATTAATTCATCTGTAATACCATTGCTTTCCTCGCTATTCAGCGTCTCATCTTTCAAACCACATATATCAAACAAAAAGGCTGTAAAGATGTATTGTAACTTTTCAAATGTTCGTCTTGATATTGAATTGAGTGCAATGTGTCCATCTTTGAACGAATTGATTTTATTTACTAATCCAAAAGCTTTAGCGAGTGCCTGAGGAGTATTGAAATCATCATTCATATCCACAAAGATACCATTCATTAAGGCTTGAATTTCTGTATCTTCATCATTTAAAGCCTCTGCACCTTCATAGACTAATTGTTGTAATGTTCTATTGGCTTCCATTATCTTGCGGTATCCTTTTTCAGCCGCTAGGAGTGCTGCATCAGAAAGATCAAGGGTACTACCATAATGAGCTTGCATCATAAAGAATTTTACAATCATTGGACTATAAGCCTTCGTAATATGGGTGCTGTCTCCTGTAAAAAGTTCTACAGGAGTAATGTGATTACCATCACTTTTAGACATCTTACGACCATTCATTAAAAGCATATTCGTATGTATCCACACTTTCGCTGGAGCAGCATTACAAGCACCATGATTTTGGGCAACTTCATTTTCATGATGCGGAAATTTCAGGTCAGAACCTCCTCCATGGATATCAAATGTTTTCCCTAAATATTTTGTACTCATTACGGAACATTCTAAATGCCATCCTGGGAAACCAACAGACCAAGGAGAATTCCATCGCATTAGATGATTCTCATCTGCTTTAATCCATATTGCAAAATCTGAAGGGTGATTTTTTTCATCTTGGTGTTTTAAATCATCTCTTGTTTCAGAAAATAAATCCTCAATTTTACGTCCTGATAATTTACCATAAACATCATTGGATTCTGCAAATTTAACCGTATTGAAATAAACAGAACCATTTTTCACGTAGGCAAAACCATTATCTAAAATATCCTGAACCATTTCAATCTGTTCCATAATATGTCCAGTAGCCCGTGGCTCAATACTTGGCGACAAGGTGTTGAATGTATTCATCATTTCATGGAATCCTAGTGTATACCGATGGGTAATTTCCATTGGTTCAAGCTGCTCTAGTCTAGCTTTTTTAGCAATCTTATCTTCTGCGCCTATATCTGCATCACCTTCCAAATGCCCTACGTCTGTAATATTTCTGACATAGCGTACTTTATAACCGATATATTTTAAATATCGATAAATGATATCGAAACTCACAAAAGTCCGAACATTTCCAATATGCACATCACTATATACTGTAGGTCCACAGACATACATTCCTACAAATGGTGGATTTATAGGTTTGAATACTTCTTTTTGTCTTGTAAGACTATTATGAATTTTGAGTTGTTTGGATTCCATATTTGAATATAGGCATTGATAAGTAAACCGCAAAAATATAAAATGAAGTTCAAAAAAAAGGAATTATTTCTGACGGAAAGTACACAATATTTTTACAGATTGATCCAGTAATTCAATTTTACAACTAAAGCTCTATCTTTCAAATCAAACTCATTAGTATCTCTATTATTCGTATATACGATATACAAATCAGACATTGGACGGAAACGCCACTGGAAACGGCTATTAAGATTGAAGTTAGACTTTTGAGTATTATATTGCAAAAACGTAGTCCAGAAGATATTTTTATTAAATGAGATTTCGAATTTTGACCCCAGTAATGTGAAACTAGGATTACCAAATTCTTCAGAAAATCCTGATAAATTTTCTCTTTCGAATGTCAAACTGAAAACGCCCCAAGATTTGTAACGATAACTTAACTGAGATTCAAAGCTAAACCGTTTTCCTGAAAACTCATCCCCAACGCCTATTTCAAAATTACCATAAAGACGGCTACGCTTTCCTGTATCATAACTCAGTGAATAAAACCGCTGGTTTTTGTATCGCCCTGCATCAAAAGCAGTATTTAACCCAGATAAAGTAAAAGGAAAAAACAAATTTAGTGTCGATTCCTGTGCGGTTATCTTAGCTTCGCTCTGATTCATAAAACGTGTTACAAAACTCAATTCAGCAGCGTGTTCTATATAGTCTAAGTCTTGTGTAAATATATCCAATCTATATTCAGGCCCTACATAATCAATTATATCACTATTTCCTTGAAAAAACCAATAATTACCATTAGAACGCCATTGCAAATAAGGGATTCTTACATCTTCACCATTTTCATTTTCATGGTATAAACGAGGTACAAACCCCATATCTGTAATATAATTTTCACCTACTTTATCTACACCAAAAAAAATATTTAATCTCGTATCTTGATATCGAACTTTAGCTCCATATGCAAGATTATCTTTTAGTTTTTCTTTTGTCGTAGAAGCATGAAAATATCCGTGTGCTTTAAATTTAGTATCAACCGAACGATGGTCAAACTCTAATCCTCCTACTCTATTGTAATCATCTTTATCGAATTTTGTTCCTATGAAAGCTTGTCGGTTAGTAGCAAAAACTTTAACTGTTGAACCTGAAAGTACCCGCCTTTGGACAGTAGCTACAGTATAATTCTGACTTTTAGCCACATCTCTTACTCCTTCAGTTTGTACACTCATCACCCCTATTCTCCAATCCCTATTTAATTTACCACTCAACCTTGTTCCAAATAATACAGGAACAGGTGTTGTCCCTACGCCACCTATACGTCTAGAGAAAAATGGACGCACACGACTATTACCTATTTTAGCAAACAAATCACTATTTTCGGTAAAGAACAATCTTCGTTCTGGAAAAGATAACTCAAAGCGTGTTAAATTCAACACTTGCTCATCAACCTCTACCTGAGAAAAATCGGGATTAAATGTCAAATCTAGATTTAGAGAAGAAGTCAAGGCAACCTTAGCATCAAGTCCAATATTAGGTTCATAAGTCGTTAAGGCTTCTTCATTTGTATGATCTTTAGATATTGTTCCCGCAGCATATGGAAGAAGGACAACATTTGTACCTTGTTTATTCGGTGCCCTATCCCATAACATTTGCCCCATAAAAGCTAGTGTAGAAACCTCAAATCCTCTAGGAATTGGTATCCAAGTCGATATCTCATTTCTTTTTAAATCATTTCTTGCAAAGTTGATTCGCCAAGTATCTATATCACCATTATATCGAAGAGTCTTGAAGGGAATAGCAATTTCTGCTACCCACATGCCCCTAGTTCGATTAACCTCTACAAACCAAAGACCATCCCAACTAGTCGTAATTCCTTTCGTTCCCCCATTAGCTACTAATCCTTCTAATTGTACGCCATAAGGATTGACTCCAAACATAATCCCATTCGTAGCATCATTAAAAGCGTCGATAAAAACAGCGAAGCCATCATTTTCGTAAAAGTCATAATCACGTTTTAACGATTGCACAACGTAATCTTTATCCATTTCATTATGGCAAGTAACCCCCAGGTAAAGATATTTATCATCATATGTAAGTCGAACATCTGTTTTTGTAACAGCTTGAAGAGAATCATAGGGATAATTCATTTGAAAATCCTTCAAGACTACACTATTTTTCCAAACAGCCTCATCTAATATACCATCAATCATAATACTCTCCTTCGTTTTTTCCACAGGAAATGTATTAGCCATTACTGAAATGACTTGCAAACAATTAAAAAGTATTAGTATGTATTTGATAGTTTTTCTCACTGAAATAGTCTATGCTTTTATGTTTAATTTTTTGACTGTTTAAATAATTTTGAAAAGCCTATCCGTATAATTAAAAAGAGTACAAGGAATGCTATGAGCAGATGCCCAACAGAACCTATAAATACTACCCAAATCCGAGTCTTTTGTATAAGTAACATGACAATGAATGTTGCCGTAATCACCATTATTAAACCTGACAAATTACTAAATCCTGGTATCCGATTGAATGCTATTCTATTCTTTATTAAAAATAAAGTAACAAACATAGAAAGTATAGGAAGAAAGTAAACGAAGATGTTTAAGTTTAAAAAACTTTGCCGCTCAAAGAAAAAATTATAGATACATAGTGTAGCTGCAAAAATACCTGGTATACATGCCAAATAAACTAGTGCCGAAAAAATATAATTCCAAGGAGATAAATGAGCTTCTCCCTTACTTGTAAAACCGACAATTAAAGCTATAATTGGAACCATTATAAAATAAGCAATAATATAAGTTGGATCAGCTCCAACTATATTAAAAAGTTCTTGTAGTGTCATTTTTCGTTTTTTATCTTCATATACTCAACACAAAACTCTTGGAACAAGTCTTTCAATTAGACATTAATAAGACTTGTATAATAATTATACTTATATTAATGCATAAGGTTTCACATTACCCGAAACCTTATACTCTTAAATCTTCTCTTTAATTTTATCGTGTAACAAATTAGAATCTACAACTCTGTATTTATACCTAGACTCACTATATAGTGAAACTATTTGGTAGGGGGGCACTAATTTAGATAAATAAACACTTATCCACGATTTAAATAAAGAACCATTCTATATAAATTAAGGTGTACTTTGAAATAAAGAATTGCTAAACAAAAGCAAACAACATAATCATACTCTTAATCCAATTAATTATGGTTAATCGCAAGAAATTGCTCTAAAATATACTATACTCGACAAGTATATCAAAAATGAAATAATTGAAATGTCGATATAAATACATTCTCCAACGATCTCTAAAAAAATATTCAAATAACTGTGAAGTTTAGATAATATATCTCATTAGAAATATACTGTCATAATACTCACACCTATTCACTTTTGTCTCTTTGGTCAATTTAGGGATTGACTTCCTTTTTATGTGTTTGTACTTAGTCTTTTAATAAAAACCTGTTGACTCTATATGTATTTCAACTTTATTTGGACAACTTGTCAGTAGTCAAAAAACCACTTGTCAGTTTATTTAAAAATAATGATCTGACAATCTGTCATTTCATTCATATATTTTTTTTTATAAAGTCAAAATAAAAAATACTCTCTCTTAAAAAGATAGAATAAAATACTTGTTTTTCCAAAAAAACGAATTTTCGCTCGTTTCAGCTGCAAGTTACGCATATTTTGGATTTCTACTAAAATTTATCTAGCATAATCATTGATGGAAATAGAAATAAACGTGATTTACAACATAATTAGTTAGAAAATTAATAAAAATAAAAAAAAGAATGGAAGATTTATTTAAAAAGTTTCTTTATACAGGTGTTGGAATTGTCTCAACAACAGCTGAAAAAATTCAAAAAACCGTAGACGAGCTTGTTGAAAAAGGAAATTTATCAGAAGAAGAAGGCAAAAAAGTAGTGAATGATTTTGTATCTGATACAGAAAATAAAAAGAATGAATTTGAGACTAAATTAAAAGAATTAGTAAATGGAGTAGTACAAAAATTCGATTTCACATCAAGAGAAGAAATTGAAAAATTGAATGCTCGAATTGCTGAATTAGAAGCAAAATTAGCTAAGAAAAAATAAGCACATTTGGACAAGGATATTTTATCCCTTATTAATCATATTTAAAATTACTCGTAATTATGGAAGATTTATTTAAAAAAGTAATGTACACAGGTGTAGGTGTTGTATCTACAGCCGCTGAGAATGTTCAACAATCTATTAATGAACTTGTTGAAAAAAGAAAATTATCAGAAACAGAAGGCAAGAAGGTCGTGGAAGATGTTTTAATAGACACTAAAAACAAACGTGACGAGTTTGAAACTAAACTAAAAGATCTAATCAATAAGACATTAGGAAGATTGGATTTCCCTACTCGTACGGAAGTAGAAAAATTAAATGCCCGAATTGCACAGTTGGAAACTGAAGCATCAAAAAAATAGGCATTATTAATTGATTTGATTTTATTAAAAATACAATATTTAAAATATATATAAAATGGAAAGTTTATTTAAAAAAGTAATGTACACAGGTGTTGGACTTGTTTCAACAACAGCCGAAAAAGTACAAGAGAAAGTAAACGAACTTGTTGAAAAAGGAAATTTATCAGAAGAAGAAGGCAAAAAAGTAGTAAATGATTTTATTACTGACTTTGATACTAAGAAAGATGAGTTAGAGACAAGAGTTAGCAAGATCATTAACAAAGTAATCAACTCTTTTGATTTTCCGAGTCGTAATGAAGTTACTAATTTGAAAACTAGAATTGCAGAATTAGAAGCTCAACTAGAGCCTGCAAAAAAAACGGTTACTCGTAAAACAACAGCAAAAAAAGCAACTGCGTCCATTAAAAAAACCGCTACTCAAGTTAAAAAAACGGCTACAACTGCTGTAAAAAAGACAACAGCAACAGCTAGAAAGAAAGTAGCTGCTGTAAAAGCTACCGCTAAGAAAACAACAAGTACAAAAAGTTAGAGCTTAGTAATAAAAGTAATAAGCTGAACTTGACAAGGTTGTTAGGTTCAGCTTTTTTTTTAAACTAAAAATTAATTGACATGAGAATGTTATGTGAAATTATATCCAATTGGTCAATCTATTTATCTTTACAAAAAATTGATTGGCTTGAAACATTAGAAATCAATGATAATGAGGTAAATGAGCAATTGGTAAACTAAAAACAGGGCACTAACGATTAAATCGAAGCACCCTGTATAACCCCAAAAAACCAAATGAAAAACAATTCTTAACAGTTTGCTCTTGTAGAAACAAACCAATATCTTTAATTAAATAACCAATAATTTTATCATAAGAAAATACTAGAACCAACGCTCAATAAATCCCTTATCAAGGGCTTTTTTATCTGAATCTTTCCCTACTTTTTTTGACACCTTTTTTACTTCTTTAGTGCTTTTTTTACTCTTTTCTCCTGCCAATATCCCTCTATTAGTAGAGTTTTGGTCTAGTTTGCTTTGCATGAGTATGCTTTTGTAGTTTTGTAATAACTGTAATTCGTCGTTTTCCGGTTTTATGACAGTAAAATCATCTCAAGGTCACATTTTATTTAAAAAAAATAATGTTCCCTCCCATTTAACATCCTTGTTTCAAATTTAGTTTAAATCTTTTATATCATTCTTTCCTAAATCTAATCAGATGACTTACTTCTAAAACGTTATACGTTTACTTGTATTGCAATTGTTTAAAAATTAACAATTTCGATATAGATGAAGTTGTTTAAAAAAAGATACTTTTGTAAAATCAATTTTTATAATTATGGCAAAAGTCAAAAAAGTATTTTTTTGTACAAATTGTGGTGCTAGCTCCCCAAAATGGATAGGCAAATGTAATGCTTGTGGAGAATGGAACACTTATCAAGAAGAAGTTGTTGTTAAATCTGAGACTAAACAAAGCGAGAAACTAGTCTGGAAGAAAAAACAAGGTACAGCGACTGGGAATCCTCGTCCTGTAATTATACAAGAAATTAAAGCAGGGAATACCCAACGATTGACTTCTAGTGATAATGAATTAAACCGAGTCTTGGGTGGTGGAATTGTCAATGGTTCTCTTGTATTGATTGGTGGGCAACCTGGTATTGGAAAGTCTACCTTATTGCTTCAGCTTGCTTTAAGCACTAAAGCGAAAATTTTATATGTATCAGGAGAAGAAAGTGAGGAACAACTCAAAATGAGAGCTGATCGTATTGGAACATCAATTTCTGAATGTTATATTCTTACAGAAACGAATGTAAGCAAAATCTTAACGCATGCTCAAGACTTAGAGCCACAAATTGTAATCATAGATTCCATACAAACGCTTTCTAGTCCATTTATTGACTCTACCCCTGGTAGTGTTTCTCAAGTCCGAGAATGTGCAGGCGAATTGCAACGTTTTGCAAAAGAAATGAACATCCCTGTTTTTGTAATAGGCCATATTAATAAAGAAGGGGCAATTGCTGGTCCTAAACTTTTGGAACACATCGTAGATACCGTGCTTCAATTTGAAGGAGATAGAAATTATACCTACCGTATTTTACGAACGATAAAGAATCGCTTTGGCTCTACCGATGAAATGGGTATTTATGAAATGCAAGCAACAGGGCTTCGAGAGGTTTCTAATCCTTCAGAGCTACTGCTTTCTCAAACAGATGAAGATCTTAGCGGCACAGCCGTTAGTGCTACGATGGAAGGAATGCGACCAATGTTAATCGAAACTCAAGCACTTGTTAGTAAAGCAGTTTATGGTACTCCACAGCGTTCTGCAACGGGCTTCGATCTGAGGCGTTTGAGTATGTTGCTTGCTGTATTGGAGAAAAGAGGTGGTTTACTTTTTGGACAAAATGATGTTTTTCTCAATATCGCAGGAGGTATTCGTGTTGATGATCCTGCTATCGATTTAGCCATCGTTGCTGCCTTAATTTCTTCTTTGGAAGACATCGCTGTTCCTAGCGATATTTGTTTTGCGGGAGAGGTTGGTTTATCTGGTGAAATCCGTTCTGTTAACCGTATTGACCAACGAATCCAAGAAGCAGATCGTTTAGGATTCAAACAGATTTTTATTTCTAAATATAATATAAAAGGACTTAACTTTGATCGTTACCAAATAGATATAAAAACTGTTGGGAAAGTAGAAGATTTATATCAAACCTTATTTGAGGTCTAAATTACTCATCCTCTAAATCAAAATTTTTCACTTGAATCGTTTATTACTATATCTCTCAATCGTCTTACTATTCTTAAATATTGCTTGTGCAAATATCAGTTCTCCCTCTGGTGGTCCAAAAGACGAAACACCACCTAAAATTGTTACGACTGAATCCACACCTAATCTTCTTACCAATTTTAAAGAAGAAACAATAGACATCACTTTTGATGAATGGGTAAAGTTAGAAGATATTTTTAACCAAGTTTTAATCTCGCCTCCACTTGAAAAAAATCCTGAAATTATACTTAGGAAACGAACTGTCCGTGTCATTTTTGATAAAGAAGAAGCCCTGCGCCCCAATACCACATATACTATTAATTTTGGTAATGCTATTAAAGATTTGACAGAAGGAAATGTACCTCCAAATTTAAAGTATGTCTTTTCAACTGGTAATAAAATAGACTCTCTATCTGTAGAAGGACGCCTAGTTGATGTACAAGGTAGTCCTGTAGAAGATGCACTCTTTATGTTGTATGAAAATACCGCAGATTCTGTTGTTCGAAAAGAGCGTCCTTACTATTTTGCAAAATCAGATAAAAATGGTGCTTTTCAAATTGACAATGTAAAAGAAGGTACATTTAAATATTTTGCTTTAATAGATGGTAATCTTAATTACCTATATGATTTGGATACTGAAATGATTGGTTTTTCTAAAGATAGTCTTGTCTTAAATGATTCTACAAAGGCAAACATTCAGTTACAAATGTTTAAACCTATCCCTAATTTACGTCTCTTTGGAAGTGATACAAAAACCTACGGTCTAGTAAAATTACAGTACAACCAAAATGCCAAAAACGCAAACCCTAAATACGAAAATATATTTGAAAGTCCTCCTATTCAAGAAATCGATAAAGACACTTTAAAAATATGGTATACCCAACCCCAAAATAGTGCAACTCAATGGCAAATCTTAGCAACTGCTACAGATACTGTATTTGTAAAACTACCCAACAAAACAGACTTTCTTAAAAAAGAAAAAACCCTTACTAAAAAAACAGCCGTATCCAAAGCTCAATTGACTTTTATTTCTCCTAAAGAACCCGTAAAATTATCTTTTCGTCACCCTGTCTATCAGGTAAATACTGATTTTATATATCTACTGGAAGATACAACTCAACAGCGAGTTTCCCCCATTGTCTTAAAAGATTCTACGAGGTTTAAACAAGTCGCTGTTAGCCATAAATGGAAAGAAAATACACTTTATACCTTAAATCTATATCCAGGTGCCATTGAAGATATTTATGGTTTAACAAATGATACCCTTACCTTCAAATACCAAACTCGTAGTCTCAATGATTACGGAGGTATTAAACTAACTATTAATCAACTTAACGCTAATCGTAGCTATTTTTTTGAATTATTGGATGGGAAAGGTAAAAATATCCGCCCAAAAGAAATTTTAAAAGGAAAGGTGTCTTATCAATTTGCTTATAAACTCCTTGAACCTGATACTTATGAAGTCAAAATAACTGAAGATCTAAATGGAAATGGTGAATGGGATACTGGAAACTATGATAAAAATCTACAACCTGAACGTATTTTTATCAAAAAACTAGAAGCTCTACGCAAAAACTGGGAACTGGAAGCGACTGTTGAACCTACATTTGGAGAGTGACCAGAAAATTAATTTCCACCTCAATATATATCGAGATGGAAATTTGTTATTATTTAAAAATATGCCATTTGACTTTGTTTTTAAAGGTTAAAAAGTTTCTATCTTAAAAAGATTAAGTGCTACTATTTCATAAGATTATTTTCAAAAAAAAATTTAGAAATACTATATAATAGCTCTAAGTACTGTTTCCCTCTTCCTATATATCAAAACCTTTGGAATAGTACATAAAATATGCCCCCCTTCCTTGAAACAATTTGACTTCAATAAAAATCTTTTGTTATCCTGCTTCGAGTCTTTCCTTATTGGCATAAAAGCAAATATTTAAGTATATTATCACTCCAAAGTTTCAAGTATATATTAAGTATATGATTCGAGTTAAGAGACAAATTGTAGTTGATAGGCTGAAAGAGGTAGATATGACAAATAAAGGTGGGTATAAAAAATTAGTCCGAGATGCCATGTATGGTAATGGTGAAGAAGCTATTGCATTTTTGGTTAGGAAAGGATTTATTCGTCTACCCTATCAAGTACTCAAAAAAGAGGTAGATGATATGGTGGAAGAAAGCCTTATCAGTATTGAACAATGGGAGCAATTCCATAACCTCATGTTACATGCCCAAAATGGGCTACAACGAGTAACTATCTTTTTAAAACGTAAGAGTAGAATCACAATGTCAGATTAAACCTAATGTGATTCTTTAAAATTAGTTCTTCTTAAACAAAATGACTTTAAGTTTATTGACACCCAAAAGTCAATAGCCTTAAAGTTTCGTTAAACTCCTAATATTAGCATTAATTTTATTATTTTTGCAAGTCTGATGAGCATATAAATGGGAAAAACTTACTTATTGGAATCTATTGATTTATAGGTATTTAATATAAAAAATACCACTAATATATGCACTTAACGAAAGAAACGGTCACAAAGAAGTTGCCCTAAATTTTCTAAAAAAAGAAATTCAACTTCTATTAACTAAACTTCTAAAAAAACGTTCAAATGTTTTTTAGATACAAGAATATAGTTCGGCAAAAGCATCTTAATTTTTTAAAAAAAGTCCTTAAAAAGGCGAAAGATATTCCTAGAAAATCTCAAAATTTTGATGAACTGAAGACGATTGGAATTTTATTTGATGCCAAAGATTTTAACACTAGGGAGTTAGTTGCTAAATACGCCAAATCCTTTACCAAAAAGGGTAAAAAAGTCAAGTTACTTGGCTTTTATGATGAAAAAAATAAAGGAAATGAATTTGATTTCAAATGTTTTAATAAAAATGATCTAAATTGGCATCAAATTCCAGATCACGAAGAGGTTTCAAAATTTATGGAAACTCCTTTTGATCTACTTATTGATATTCATCTGGGTGAAATTTTGCCCTTAGAATATATATCTGCTCTATCTAAAGCTAAATTTCGAATTGGTCGTTACACACCTAGAGAAGAATGCTATGATCTTATGATCGATACACAGGATAATATGGATTTGGATTTCTTCATAGGTCAAGTGAATTTCTTTATAAATATTCTCAATCCTAAAACTAATGAGAAACTCGCAGCAGTTTAGAGGAACTGGTGTTGCTTTAGTTACACCGTTTAAAAACCATGAAGTAGATTACGACGCACTAGCAAGTATCATAGAGTATAATATTGAAAGTGGTATAGATTATTTAGTATCGCTAGGTACAACAGGAGAAGCTGTTACTTTAACAAATGAAGAACAGATTAATGTCCTAAATTTCACTATTGCACAAACTAAAGGAAGAGTGCCTGTCGTTGTTGGTATAGGAGGTAACGATACATTAGCTGTCCTAAAGCAATTCGAATGCTTTGATTTTACCAATGTAGCTGGTGTTTTGTCTAGTAGCCCTGCTTATAATAAACCTACTCAAGAAGGTATTTTTCAACATTATATGGCTATTGCCAAAATCTCTCCCGTTCCTATCATTATCTATAATGTTCCTGGTAGAACATCTTCTAATATACTCCCTAAAACCACTGTACGATTAGCCCATGCCAGTAAGCGTTTTGTAGCTATCAAAGAGGCATCTAGTGATCTTCGTCAAGGTGCATATGTTATAAAACATCGCCCTGATGATTTCTTAGTTCTATCAGGTGACGATGAAACAAGCCTTGGACTATTAGGAATGGGAAGTGACGGAGTCATCTCTGTAATTGCCAATGCTTACCCTAGTGCGTTTTCTGAGCTTACTCATGCTGCATTAAAGGGTGATTTTAAAACCGCTCAATTCATTCACCGTCAACTACTAGATATTCATCATTGGTTATATGTCGAAGGAAATCCTTCAGGTATTAAAGCCTGCATGGAAATTAAGGGATTTTGCTCAAAAGAAATGCGTTTGCCGTTAATTCCGCTTTCTGACGACAGTTATCTAAAGTTGAAAACTGAAATGGATAAATTGGTTGAAAAAGAAACCTACGTTTAAATTATTCTGTTTTCTTTGTCCATACCACACGCTGAGGAAAGGGAATTTCAACGTTGTGCGCCCTAAAGGCTTTATCAATCTCAAAACGCAAATCACTCTTGATATCTTCAATAATAAGAATATTTCGAGTCCAGAAATGCAATTCAAAATCTAGTGCAGAATCTCCGAAATTTTTAAATCGAACAAATGGAGAAGGATGCTTTATTACATAAATATTTTCTTTAGCAACTTGTAATAAAAGTTTCTTTACTAAATCCGTATCTGAACCATAGGCTATCCCTACTGCTAGAGAAAAACGAACCTTTTCATCAAAATGGCTCCAATTCACCACCTTTTCACCAATAAAACTAGAATTAGGTACTACAACCGATACATTTTCCCTTGTTTCTACGATTGATGTCCTAATACCAATTTTCTTCACAGTCCCAATCATACCTCCCACATTTACAACGTCTCCAACTTCTACTGTTTGATCAAATAACAGAATAACTCCTGAAATAAGATCATTGAAAGTCTGTTGTAAGCCTAAACCAATACCTACCAATAAGGCCGCTGAACCTCCTAGGATTAGGGTCAGATTTATCCCTAAATTTTGTAATACTGCTACAAACGTAAAGATATAGATTATGTATTTTAGTAATTGATTTACTGCATATTGCCCACCTTCTTCTACCTTTCTTCTTTTAAAATAATGCCTTAATATTATCTTAGAAATAAACCATACCAGCAACTGCGCTACTACAATTATTAAGAGAGTACTAAAAATTCGAGATAAGGTGAAATCTATATTAAGTTCTCCATTTTTTATCGGAAATAAGGTCAAATCTATATTATAATTCCTAAGAATAAATATAATTGAAAGTAGATATACCAAATAACGAGTCAGTCTATGAACATATCTTAAATTCTCATCTCTATCACTTTCTTCTTCAAGTTCTTCGAATATTTCTTTTTTATCTTCCTCCCGTTTTTTATAGAATTGTCTTATTAATATTTTAAAAATAACCCAATCTAATAAATGGGCAAACTTTAAAATTAGCAATGCCTCTACAAAAATTGTAACCGTTACATCTAGACTTCCTAAGTTAAACAAGGAAATATCTAACCTTAGTAAAAAAATAACACTCAAGACTACGATCAGGACTAGTAATTGTTTAACTATCCTTCTTATATTATATCCTCCAACTTCTTTTATTCCAAAGGTTTTAAGGAAAAGTGAAATAGAATTTCTAAGGAGATATTTCCATATTAATATTGCTGAAACAATAATAATAGCTATCCCAATTATTTGATATAAATAAAGGGTAAATACTCCTAGTGAGAATATTTCTAAGTTAAGTACTTCTGTTAATGACCTTCCCATATATAAAAGGAGTTGACTGGCAAATTAAAATTGTCGCTAAAAATATAGAACCCTTTTAAAAAAAAGAAAATTTCTAACCCATTGGTGCGTAATTCTTTAAAAATTTAATAAACTTGTTAAATCTTAGTCCTATTTTTAGGCTGCCCTACCCTAATATTTGATAACAATCTCAAAATATTACATTAGGATGTTTGAAAAATTAATCCCTTATGATGCCGCACATATTATTTTACATGAATATATAAAATATCATCATCAACACAAAAAAATTACCAAACGTGCCAAAATACGATTTGAGTATAAAGATTGGAGTGGTATACAAAAAGATGCTAGAGCCAGAATAAACCTATATCGTAAAATAGTCGGTAAAACAACGGAAAAATTAAAAAATTTTCTAGATCAGAAAACCCATGATGAAACAACTTGGTGGAAAATTAAGGAAATGTACTTCGACGAGATTGTAAATTTTAATACTCGAAATATTGCCGAAACCTTTTTCAATTCTGTTTTTCGGCATACACATAAAGATGTAGAATCAAACATTGAGGTCATGTTTATCAATGCTACAGGCACTTATCGAGAGTTTAAATCTACAGTACCTATCTACCACACTTTTGAAATTGAAGATGCTGCTGAAAAAACCATTCAAAACTTATTCAAACATTACGAATTTGATGTTCCCTACCAAGATTTAAATAGAGATATTGAGTTTATTGTAAAGACATTTAAAGAAAAATTTATAGCTCACCATTCTCTAAAACTTGAAGTCTTAAAATCTATTTTTTTCAGAAATAAAGGGGCATATATTGTCGGGCGCATTAATGACAACAATAATTATAGCCCTTTTGTCCTCTCTATCCTAAATGAAGATAAAGGGATTTATATTGATACTCTACTATTAGAATATAATGACATCAGTTCTATTTTCAGTTATAATCGCTCCTATTTTCTAGTTGATGTTGATATTATGAGTGAAATGGTTGATTTTTTAAAATCTATTGTTCCTACAAAAAGTCTAGGCGAATTATATAATTCTATTGGTTTTAACAAACATGGAAAAACTGTCTTTTATCGTGATTTTATCCGTCATTTAAAAAGTTCGAATGATCAATTCATTATCGCTCCTGGTATCGAGGGTATGGTTATGCTTGTTTTTACCCTCCCTTCTTATAATATGGTCTTTAAGATCATTCGAGAACGTTTTGCTCCACCCAAAAAAGTGACGGAACGTGAAGTCAAAGAAAAATATGAAATCGTCTCTTTACATGATAGGGTTGGTCGAATGACCGATAGCCATATGTTTGAAAATTTAATTTTTGATAAACGCCGATTTTCCGATGCTTTATTAGAAGAGTTGATTAAGGAAGTTCCAACTAAAATAGAACTAACAGAAGATACCATCACCTTCAAACATATTTATGTTGAGAAAAAGATGATCCCTCTAAATATGTATCTTGAATCTGCAAATATAGAGGATCGTCGAGAAGCTATTAACGAATATGGAAAAGCCATTAAGCAACTTGCTGCTGTTAATATATTTCCAGGGGATATGCTCTTGAAAAATTTTGGCGTTACCCGCCTTAAAAGGGTTGTCTTTTACGATTACGATGAAATCGGTTTTTTGACAGATTTTCGATTCCGAAGAATTCCACAACCTCGAGATGAATACGAAGAGATGTCGGCAGGTGCTTGGTTTCACGTTGAACCTAACGATATTTTTCCTGAAGAATTTCCTCGTTTTTTAATTGGTGATCCTCAAATTAAACAACTCTTTCTTGAAATGCATGGTGATCTATATGATGTGAAATTCTGGAGAGATACGCAAGCAAGGTTAAGAGAGGGAGAAATCATTACAGTCTTTCCTTACCGAAAACGTTTAAAATTTAAAAATCGTTTTGAAATATAGCATTTTTTAAGGATTGTAACCTAGTCAAAAACTCATAAATATTAGAATGGTATATCATCCATTTCATCGTTCATTTTAGAAGAACGAGTGATAATATTGTTTGTAGGATTTGCACCGTTTGGATCTGCAAATAAATCAAAATTTTCATCCAAATTATTGAATTTAGCAAACTCATCAATAAATCGCAATTTGACGGTATCTAATGCTCCATTTCGGTGTTTTGCAATAATGATCTCTGATACCCCTTTGAGCGAATTCCCTTCTTCATCCTCCAGTATTTTATAATATTCTGGACGATAGATAAATGATACAATATCCGCATCCTGTTCAATTGCTCCTGATTCCCTAAGATCTGATAATTGAGGACGTTTAGAACCACCACGTGTTTCAACAGCACGACTTAATTGTGATAACGCAATGACAGGGACTTCCAATTCTTTAGCTAGCCCTTTCAAAGCCCTAGAAATAGAACTAATCTCTTGCTCCCGATTTCCTCCTTTCGAACTATCTTTTCCTCCTGACATCAATTGAAGATAATCAATAACCACCATTTGAATATCATGCTGCATTTTCATCCTTCTACATTTCGCTCGTAGCTCAAAAATATTGATGCCTGGTGTATCATCAATAAAAATTGGGATGTCGCTCATCTTTTCAATAGCACTATGTAGTTGTTGCCATTCATATTCTTCCAATTGACCATTCCTTAGTTTGCTCCCTGAAATCTCAGCTTCTAGGGAAATTAGACGCTGTACCAATTGAAGTTTTGACATCTCCAATGAAAATAAAGCTACAGGCTTTTGATAATCCAAAGCAGCATTTCTGGCTAACGCTAATGTGAAACTAGTTTTCCCCATACCAGGGCGTGCTGCAACAATAATCAAATCTGAAGGTTGCCAACCCGAAGTTAAGCGATCCAAGTCTGTAAAACCAGTTGGAATCCCTGTCAATCCTGTTTCTTTCTTAGATAATTCTTCAATTTGTTTTTGTGCCTTTCCTAGCAATGCACTAACACTTTCATACCCTCGATTAAGGTTTTGCTGAGTAATCGAAAATAAACCTTGTTCTGCTTCATCAAGCAATTGAAAAACATCCGTTGTATCTTCAAAAGCATCTTTGATGATTTTTGTAGAAACAGAAATCAATTCTCTTTGAATATGCTTTTGAGCAATAATACGAGCATGATATTCAATATTTGCAGCCGAAGCTACTCTATTCGTTAATTCTACCAAATAATACGGTCCTCCTGCTTTTTCTAAATCTCCCGCTTTTTTTAATTCTTCTGTAACGGTTAGTAAATCTACAGGTTGTGTTTTTTCAAAAAGCCGTAGCATCGCCTTGTAGATTAGTTTATGAGCATCAGAATAAAAACTTACATCCCGTAATATATCTATTACTACAGGTAAAGCATCTTTATCCAACATCAACGCTCCTAATACTGCTTCTTCTAAAGGAAGTGCTTGAGGCTGTACCTTACCAAAAACATAAGCAGATAAATCATTATCTTTTGATTTATTTCTATACTTTGTCGCTTTTTTAAAGTTGTTGTCTCCCATGACAGTAAGGACGCTTATTGTGTTAGATAATTTTCTTTTTGTTTAGTTTTATTTAAAAGTTATTGAATATTTAGAACTTATTTCAATAACCTTAAAATGTAGGATTACAAAAATAGTTGATTGAATGTTGAATAAAAAATAAAGGTTTCTTTTAACTTGATTTTTAATGTTGATAAATATGTTTAGAAATCATTTTTTTTTCAACAAAACAGTTAAATTTAAAGTCAAAAGAAAAGTAACTTATATATATTTATTTTTATAATTCATTTAAATATTTTTTCAAAACCCCTGTTTTTGTATACAAAAAACTAAACTGTTAAAATAAAAAAAGACAGATTCTATATTTATAACATAAACTGTTGAAATTATAAACAAATTTACCAACAATGTGGAAAAAATTGTTTATAACTTTTTTTTTCAACAAAATACACTTTTAAATTAATTAAAACAAATTGATTTAAAAAATAAATACAAAAAGTATTAAAATAATTTGATTTAAACAACTTCTCTGTATTGATATTAGATATCAAGATATAAAAACTATCTTTGTCAATAGTTAAACTTTCAATTTCCTTTTAGATGATTTCTAAAGCACAAATCAAGTATATACAATCCTTAAGAAGGAAAAAAATAAGAAATCAACACCAAGTATTTATTTTGGAAGGCACAAAAATTGCTCTTGAAACGATATTAGAATCTCCTAGCATTATTCAATATATTATAGCAACTCAAACTTGGTTTGAAAAGCATCAAACTCAATTGCAACAAAGTATTGCTCAACGACTCATCGCACAGCCGAGTGAATTAAAAAAGATTTCTAATTTGATAAACCCTAGCGATGTTTTAATCCTAGCAAATCAATTTCAACCTATATTTCGTAAAGAAAAAATAAACGATTTCATTTTGTATTTAGATAATATTCAAGACCCTGGCAATATGGGAACTATTCTTAGAATTGCAGATTGGTTTGGTATTGAATACGTTATTTGTAATAATGGCTGTGTGGACTTATACAATCCCAAAGTTATCCAATCTAGTATGGGGGCTTTTCTTAGAGTAAAATGTATTGAAATAGATGCAAAATCATTTTTTGAAACTTATACTGAATTGCCTGTTTATGGTACATTTTTGGAAGGAAAAAACGTCTTTACTATTGCTCCACCTCGCAAAGGTGTAATCGTCATTGGTAATGAAGGTAAAGGCATTTCAGAAGAAATCCACTCCTTTATTACCCAAAAAATATGCATCCCAGCTCATAATTCTGGTAGTGAATCTCTCAATGCCGCTGTGGCTACAGGGATTATCTGTGCCGCTTTTAGAAATATATGTTGAGAGACTCTAATTTTAAATTATTTTATAACAAATCTAATAATGACATTAAAAGAAATACAAACGACCGTTGATGATTGGATCAATACTATCGGTATAAGGTATTATAATGAATTGACCAATACTGCTATACTTACAGAGGAAGTTGGCGAAGTCGCTCGGCTTATGGCTCGAATATACGGGGAACAATCCTTTAAAACCAAAGTACAGGAAGCAAATGCCAAAGAAGATTTATCGGATGAAATGGCAGATGTTTTATTTGTCCTTGTTTGTTTAGCCAATCAAACGGGAATTGATCTTTCAAAAGCATTTCACAAGAATTTAAAAAAGAAAACAACACGAGATAAAGATCGACACGCATCCAATAAAAAATTGAACGCTTAATGAATGATATGATCTATCTAGACAATGCAGCAACGACTCCTTTAAGCCCTATCGTTATCGAAAAAGTAATGGATATAATGAACGAACAGTACGGCAACCCATCTTCTATACATCGGGCAGGAAGAACCGCAAAAACCGTAATAGAAAAGGCAAGAAGAATTGTTGCGAATACTATAAAAGCAAGTTTAGGTGAAGTATTTTTTACGTCTTGTGGTACAGAGTCTAATAATATGATATTAAGAGGTGCTATAAGAGATTTGGGGGTTCAACAAATTATCAGTACAAAACTTGAACACCATTGTATCTTACATACTTTAGATGCTATCGTATCAGAAGAATTAGCAGAAGTTATTTATTTAAACACAGACCAATTAGGTAGGATTGATTATAATACTCTAGAAGAGCTATTGAAACAATCTAACAAAAAAACTTTAGTTTCCTTGATGCATGGAAATAATGAAATTGGCACTTTACTTGACCTAGAGAAAGTTGCTCAATTATGTGAAGAACATCAAGCGTTTTTTCACTCAGATACCGTCCAATCAATCGGCTTTCATCCAATTGATGTTCAAACTACTAAAATTCATTTTTTATCTGGCTCTGCACATAAGTTTCATGGGCCTAAAGGTGTTGGTTTTGTATATATTAATGGTGAAGCAAAACTAAATCCATTTATATATGGTGGCGCACAAGAACGAAACATGAGAGGTGGAACAGAAAACATCTATGGTATTGTTGGGCTTGCCACAGCATTGGCTGAAGCGAATAAACAACAAATCAAACGAAGAAAACATATTGAGGGCTTACGACAATATCTAAAACAGCAACTTGATATCAATTTTAAGGACATCGAATATAATGGAGATCAAGAGCATTATCTCTACAAATTATTAAGTGTTTCTTTTCCTCCATCTCCAAAAGCAGATTTGATGGTGATGAGCTTGGACATCGCAGGTATTTGTGCCTCTGGCGGTTCCGCCTGTAGTTCAGGTGCTGAACACGAATCCCATGTTCTTGCAACTATTCATCCTGACTCTCCTCGTAAAACTGTACGTTTTTCTTTTTCCTATCTCAATACTTCTAAAGAAATTGATATTTTAATCGAAAAATTAAAGGAGATTTTACAATGAAGAACGTTATAAAATAATCTCCTTTAAAAATATTTTTTAAAAAAAATACAAAAAGACTATTACATATTTCAGGCTAGTGTTCTTAATCGGTATATAAGGATATTAATATTCGCTTATTTCATATCCAAACGATTCGAATCACTCTTAACGTACTATTGAACCTAAAGGTTAAAATATCTAGGCGGATTCCGAAAAGCCTTTTCTTAAATAGAGTAGGAAATCATCTTATAAAATTGAACACTATGAAAGCCAAATATATAATATGTTCCTTAATTTTATTGGTTTGCAATTTTTTATTTTTAAACGCACAACTCGATCCTGTAGCGATTCCTAAAGACGAAATCGTCTCCGAAGCACCTTGTATTACGATAAGCTCAGAAGTTGAATGTAATTTTGATGGAACAGTAACCGTTACTTTTAATGTACATTATTGGGGTTTTCCCGTTGCTGACTTTATTAAAATCGAAGACGATAAGGGAATTGTAGTTGCCGAAGCTGGTTTAAGTTTAAGCAGCGGTGATGTCTATGGTCCTGTATCTGTCACTTTTGAAGAAGGTGAATATGAAGAATATTGTTTTAAAGTAACACTATATACTGCTAGAGGTCGTATTTGTTGTCACTATGTATACTGTATTCCTATCCAAGAATGTCCATGTGCAAAAGTAGACATTACATCTCTGGAATGTGTTGGTGAAAATACTTGGGAACTTTGTTTTGAAATCACCAACGGTTCGGATAATGTGATGACAGAGTTTACAATGGTACCTATGGATCCTGCTAGTGGTGTTTGTATCAATGGAAATCCAGCTACGTATCCTATTGATATTCCTGGTGGTCTAGGGCTTGGAGAATCAACAGAAATCTGTGTCATTATTACAGATTGTGGTGCAGGCATTGAAGGAGGGGATAGCTTTACATTCCGATATGTCTTTGAGGACGGAACAGGCTGGTGTTGCCATTTAGAACCTCAAACCATCGTTTTCCCAGAATGCTGTACTATCTGTGATGAGATTAATGAAGACTTTTCAGGTGGTGTTGGTGAAATTTGTCATCCGTATGTTGCAGATTGTGATATTTGGTTATGTTTTACATTTGATACACGTTACCAACCCGATCATCTAGATGTATTTATAGATGGTTCACACGAAGTTGAGTCTGGTTTATATTCTTCAAATTATACAACCGCTGAACTACTAGCTACTTATCCAGCTTGTGTAGGTGGAATCGGAGGAGGAGGAAATGACTTTACCGCACAGGTTTTTGTAGAAGCGGGACAATTAATTGAGATTTGTATAACAGGAGACGATTGTAGCGGACCAGGAACAATTTGGGATCTTCATGTAGAATGTAGTGATGAGCCTTGTATGAATAATGGTCCGCACGAACCGTATGAACCAACAGAACTTGATGCAATCGCCTTTAGTCATATGGCATCAGGAGGAACAGACCAATCACTTGAGGCATTCTTGAAAGGCTGGGGCAATCAAATGAGAACAACCTCAGAAGATTTAATACCGAATATCAGTATGTATCCAAATCCTGCTACTAAATTTGTAAATATCGACTTCAGTTCGGAACATAATTATCAAGATATTATGGTACTTGATATGTCTGGCAAAGCGATTAGTACAGTAAATATTCAAGATCAATATAATGTTCGATTGGATGTCTCTTCATACCCCGTAGGTATTTACTTCATTCGAATGATGGATGATAAAGGGCATATCACAGCAAAACGTTTTATCAAACAATAGTATTCTAATACTTATGAAGCATAAAAAATAATTTCTCTATATAATCGTTAAGTTATATTTATAAAACATAAAGTATGTTTCAAATACAACAGCTCTCTTGCTTCGGTAAGGGAGTTGTTTTTGTATTTTTAATAAAAAAGAAAAACATGAAAAATCTAATATTGCTTAACGCTTTCCTATTCGGAATAACTTCACCTATATTCGCCAAGCATAAGTCCCCAAACCTTTATATTGATATTCATAAAAAATACATTGAGATAGGAACATATAAGAAGAATCGGGTCGCAAAACTAAAATATAAAAAATACGATATCGATTCTATCGATATTGATGAAGCGAAATCTTTTTTGATTCAACAAGAAGATAAAAGTGTATTATTCTATTTTCATTCTTTGTATGGTAGTATAACACCTTATCACAAACATTCCATAAAAAAACTCAGTCGTATTAACCAATTTAAAAAAATAATCTCCATCGAATGGCATGGAAATGATATTCGATATAAACATCTGTGGAATGAAGCTCCTCAAAAGGGTTCCTCGATTCGTACACTCATGGCTGTTCTATTCTCGGTGGAAGGTTTACAAAAAAATGTCTTAAGTCACTCTATGGGAAATAGAGTATTTGAAGGTATTATTGCTAATCTAGATTCTGTAAATTATCATTTAAATACGGTTATATTCGTAGCAGCAGATTTGGATTCCGATGTATTTGAAAAAAGCCTAAAACAATTAACTCGTAACACAGCTAAGATTGTTATATATATCCATAAAAAAGACCGATTATTAAAACTATCGAAATGGATTCATGGTAGAAAACGATTGGGGAGAGATGGAATTAGTTCCAATAAACAAAAAGATACGATAGAGGTAATCGACGTAACTTCTTCTTCTAGCCAACGACTAATCCGTTTATCTAATCATATCTATTTTAAATTAGATAAAAATGTTGGCAAAGATATAGCAGCTTTATTGGCTAATGATAGGTATAAACGAGAAAAATGGCTATCCAATTCCTCAAATGGTATTTATATTTTGAAATAGAAAATAAAAAATGCTTGTACCAAAATATGATACAAGCATTTTTATAAAATTTAAGGTTATTGTTTAATTAACAATTAATTTAAATTGATGGTTTGTCCCTCCATCATCAATTCTTAATATGTAAACACCTTTTGTTAAATGAGAAGTTTCTAATCTGGTTGTCGTTTCGTTCAACTCTTTTGCTAGGACACGCTGTCCCATTGTTGAAAACATCTCCATTCGAACTGGGAATGTTGTTGTTCTTGGCAATTCTATATAAACCTGATTCTTCGCAGGATTTGGATATAACCGTATTTCCTCTTTACTCAACCGTGCCAATGTTGCCCCTGTCGTCGCACAGTCTGTATTGGAATATATTGGTGATGTAGAACCACCTATGATATTGAATGAACGTACCTTGTAACAATATTCTGTCCCCGAAGATAAGCCCGTATCACTATAACTCGTCTCATCCTTCGCTGCATTGCCGATTAAGAGCCATGCCCCCGTTCCAGCCTTTCGGAATATCTTCGTATATCCTTCATTATCTGCATTATCCGTCCAACTCAAATCTATCGAACTCGATGATACTGTCGTCGCTACCAAATCAGAGGGCGCCAGAGGTATTACTGTTGGTATCGTGGTACACGATGTATTCGAAAATCCTGTCGATGGTCCTGCCGTATTTATTGCGCGTATCTTATAGCAATATTCTACGCCTGTTGTTAAACCACTATCTATATGTAATGTCGAATTCGAACTCTTCTCCTTTATAAACTCCCATGCCGTCGTGCTTGTCTTTCTAAATATTCGATATTTATCTTCTTTATCTGAATTATCGGCCCATGTCAATCGTACAGATGTCGTTGTCTCTGGGCAGGCAACCAAATCCGAAGGTGTCTCTGGTATCTCTGTCTGTATCGTTATGCAAACCACATTCGATAAGCCTGGTGAAGGCCCAAAAGAATTGAATGCTCTAACTTTGTAACAATACTCTACACCTGGAGTTACATCTGAGTCGATATGTGCTTGCGAATTTGCAACCTTCTCTTTTATCACAAGCCATGTATCTGAAGAACCTAGTCTTCGTAAAACTCGGTAATACGATTCATTATCTGCATTATCCGTCCAATCCAAACGTATAGAAGTTGGAGAATCAACTGAACCTATTAAATCCGTAGGTGTCGCAGGTACCGAAGTCGCTATGGTTAAACATTCTGTATTCGTAAAACTTGTCGAACCTCCTACCGCATTAAATGCTCTGATTTTATAACAATATTCTATGCCTACAGATAGTCCTGTATCGGTATAACTGGTTACATCTGCTCCAAGGGTAGCGTACACAGACCATGTTCCTGTTCCTACTTTCCTGAATACCCTATACGAATCTTCATTACTAGCGTTATCCGTCCAAGTTAAAGCAGCATCGTTCGTACCCGATAAGGTGACAACCAAATCTGTTGGAAAATCGGGCACCGTAGCAGAGCTCGTCGTCGTTTCATCATCTTCATTACTCCAGCCAGAATCGCCGCCAGTATTCGTAGCTCGCACTCGATACCAATACGTCGTAGCACTTGCTAAACCTGTATCGGTATAACTTGTTGTATTCGCTCCTAATGTCGCAATTGTTGTAAAACCACTGCCTGCTGTTAACGAACGTTGCAATTCAAAATTATCTTCATCACTCGAATTATCTGTCCAACTCACATCTATTGTACTTGTCGTTGGGTTATTCGCTACTAGAGCACTTGGTGCAGCAGGAGGAGTTGGAGTATCTGGTAAAGAACCTGCTAGTGCATCCGATAATCCAAAACCTGAAAATCCTGTATTAAAAGTTGCTGCAAATTGATAATCACTACCAAAAGCAGCTTGAGTTACAGCAACAGCTTGAGAGTTTGAGGTTGTATTTGTCCCATTATCTATAGCTGTGGGTGCTTTTACCATAGATTGAATACTTGATAAAAAGTTTGGAAGTTCTGCCGCTTCATAGTATAATGTAACTTTATATGAACCTGATGGATTATTATTTGTTGGGCTTACCTTAAATGTCTTATTACTAACTTGATTACCACCTATCCATGCTGTGTCATCTACTCCTGCTCGGTCTACCTCTACTCTAGTACAGCCATAGTCATGTCCAGATAGTTCTTCAATCGTAGCCATAATGTTTCCTGTCGTTTGATCATAGAAATGAACCGTTTGATTAGGTCCTAAATCATGTTCAGCATAGCCCGAAGAAGAATTCACTGTTGTTTGTATTGAGGTTGTAGTCGTTACCGTTTGTGTACCTGTTAATACCACATCATCCATGGCAAAAGCAGGATCATTACCAACAGAACTATCATTTTCCCAATACCATGCTAAATAAAGTGTAGCTTGATTTTCTAATGCTGCTGGTAAAGTGAGATTATACGCTGTTACATTAGTAACTCCTTGTATTTCTGTTGTACCTGGTATTGTATTAAAATTTGTACCATCTACAGAATACAATAACAATCCGTAATCATAATATGTCCCATTAAATATTTCTCCATTACATAAGTAATTAAAAGAAAGATTTAAATTTGTAATCCCTGTTGTATTTACCTGAGTATATACCATAGTCTGAGAAGTACTATTTGCTTGATATGCAGCACTACCACTTGAGGAGGTTCTTGTATTAGGGCATCCAAAAGTATTTGAATTTCCATTGTTCAAATCTGATACTTCATACCATTGATCTCCTGTACTTGTATCTGTATATATTCCCCAACTATTTTCTCCTGGACCAACTGCCCCCTCACCATTATCCCAATCATAAGTACACCAAGTAACTTGTTGTGATCCTGAGTCGATCTTATCATCTATTAGTGTAACTGTTGTAGTGGTTGTACCACCAGTAGAAGGATCTATATCATCATTATTTAAAGTAAAGGTTAACTGACTAGGAGTTCCAACTACGGCTCCACCTCCTGTAACTCCTGTAATGTCAACAATAATCGTTTCATCTCCCTCTACAACAGCATCTTGTTCAATGTCAAGAGTCACGGTATGAGGTGTTGACCAATTAGCTGTTGTAAATGTATGGCTTGTTCCTCCCGTTACAGAATAGTCTGTTCCATTAGTAGTACTACCAGAAAAACTCCAAGTTGCATTAGCATTCGCACTAGGGGCTTGAGACATCGTAATATCAAAAGAAACACTTCTTGTATTACAGTCTGTCCCTTCTGCTTCTGTTAAGATAGAAGCAGTGGATAGATTAACTTTAGGACCACTAGATTCAATAGTAAAATCTCCATTAGAAATATCAAAAAAGATATTATCAGAGCATACGACCATCATTCTATTGGTTGTTCCCACATTATTAGGAACCGTGATAGGGTGGGTTCCGTCATTTGGTACACCTGATGCTAATGTTATCGGATAAGTGTTTCCGCCATCTGTTGACATCAAAATATCAACATTCGCACAACTTACTGGTGCTGCTGTTGTCCCTGCTACATCCCAAGTTACATTTTCTGTTGTCCCTACATCCCATACTTCACCTCCATTTGGAACATTTGTTACAAATGGGCCAGAATTACAATCTATTGTAAGTTGCATTAAATCAGAATGAGTTTGACCTCCTCCTACTGCATTATCCCTAACAACAAGCGCAAAATTCAAGTTTCTACAAACATCCGAAACTGTTTCCCACTGATTTGTAAGATTTCCAGCAATAATATCACTTAACTGTGGCATATATCTATCGGGAAAAGTTGATGGTGGTCTTGACCTAAAGTTAGTAGTCCCTGTTGCATTATTCTTATTTGGATATGTAACTGAAGTGTTAACGTCTGTTTGTTCCCAACAATATGTAAGCACATCTCCTCCATCTGCATCTGTTGCATTTCCCCGTAAAACAAAAGCTGTCATTTCAGGTATTGTATAGTTTGGACCTGCATCAGCAATAGGTGCAGAATTTGATAAAGATGTACCAGAATGACACGATTGAGATTGTACATAAGCAGAAACTTGATCTATATTATAATAATGGAAATAATCATCACTGTTTGATTGAACATCAGTTGCACCTGTTATACCAGCATATCCCATAATTGTAGAACCACTACCTGGTTCTGCTTGTACTCCTGTTCCTTCACTACCATTAAAAGTCCATGTATGATTAGCTCCAAATTGATGTCCCATTTCATGAGCAACAAAATCAACATCAAATGGATCTCCCTCTGGAGTTATGTGAGAAGTAAAAGCACTACCTTTTTCGCCACTACTTGCATTACTACATACACATCCTATACATCCCGCATTCCCATTACTATTCGTTTCTTGGTGAAATAAGTGTCCAATATCAAAATTCGCAAGTCCAATTGTACTATTTAATTCATTTTTTAACTGTGTATTTAGATTATTTGTATACGGATCAGTTGATGCATTCGTAAAGATTACATCATCAGTATTTGAAATTACAGTCATAGTTATTGCAAAATCAATTTCGTATATACCATTAACTCTAGTCATTGTAGTATTAATAGCAGCCAAAGCCCCTGCTTTGGTGCCTCCATGATATGCAGTATATTCTCCTGAAGTTGATACTACTAAACGATAATCTCTTAATGTTTGATCATTTGTATTCCTTTGACTAGAAGAATTCCTTTGATTAGAGTTCATATTAATTGATTGCTCATCTGTTGAACATTTGAATTTTTTTAGTCCTTTTTGATTACGATCAACTCTATAATAGAAAATATATGTAGATAAATCATCTGTATAAGGATCAAAATATACTGTACTATGTTTACCTGAAAGAATCATACCACTTATACCTTTTGCATTTGAAGAGCTCAATTTGAGATAGGCCGAAGGATCATCAATACCCCAACCTGTATAAGAATTAATATCAGGATATTTAGCAGCAAGTTTCTCATCCATTATTGACGAACTATATAATTTAAATCGCTGGAATTTCCCATCTGGCATAGGAATAGTTACTATGAGACCTTTAACACTCTTATGATTTATTCTTAATGGAGCATTACTTGATAAGTTTTTTTGAAAATCTTTTAGTTGTAAAGTAAATAATTTAAATTTTTGGGGAATATTTTTCTTGATTATTTTCCCATTCCTAAAAGTAGATGAGTCTACCTTATTCCAGTATATATTCTGACTATAAACTGAAAAGCTAAATAGAGTCATAAGGAAAAGACATTGTAAACAAAATAGGATTTGTTTCATAAGTTGTAATCGTTTAAGGTTTTAAAATAAGTTTTATAAGTAAAGTTAAGTTGTATTATTTTTTATATTACATATAATAAGGCATAGATGATAGTGTCAACAATAGACATCATCTATTCTGTTTTTATATACCCCTAAAAAGAAGACTTATAGTAGTAGAGTTTGTAAAATATCGTATCTATTTATAAAATACGTAAAAGTTAAGACGTCACAAATATAATTTTTCATTCTCTTTTTACCAACAAAATTATTATTTGTAAATCTCTAATTTACAATTATTAATAAATAACAAAATAAAAACATAGAACTTGGCAGGAAATTTAATTTTTTAGGTCAAGCATAAAAAAAACAGTTACGATAATCGTAACTGTTTTGAAGTAGATGTGGTCCCACATGGGCTCGAACCATGGACCCCCTGATTATGAGTCAGGTGCTCTAACCAACTGAGCTATGAGACCTGCTTTATGTTATTTCATTATGAATAATCAACAGAACTTTCATAAAGTGGACGCAAATTTACATATTTGCAATCTTTATTGCAAGGTATTCAACATAATTTTATAAAAATGAGTTCCATAAAAAATATAATCTTTGATTTAGGCAATGTAATTATTGATATTGACATCAAAAAAACTGAAGCAGCTTTTCGAAAATTAAATAAAAATACGGCTGAATTTGAAGCAGCTTATAAAAGGAATCAAAAGGATCAAATTTTTGAACGTTTTGAAGTGGGAGCAATAACAGAAGCAGAATTCATCAAAATTATGCAAGCAGGTTCATCACTTCAAATTAATGACCAACAGATTATCGATGCCTGGAACGCACTTTTGTTAACTATTCCTACTAAACGATTTCAGTTATTAGAACAGCTTAGTCAACAATACAATATATTTTTATTGAGCAATACCAATGAGACGCATCTTCGATGGGTTTACAATTATCTTAAAGAAGCTCATCAAATCCATGATTTTGATCAACGTTTTTTCACAAAAGCCTATTATTCTCATCTTATTCAACACAGAAAACCGCATACTGAAACGTATCAATATGTCTTGAACGATGCTGGCATTTTAGGTTCTGAAACCCTTTTCATTGATGATTTGAAAGAAAATATCGAAGGTGCAAAACAAGCAGGTATCCATACAATCCTACACAACCCCAAAGATGATATTACATCTGTTGTGAATACTTTTTTACAAACGTATGATTCCTAGGACTATTTCTTAGCACTTTCTATTTTAAGAATTTTTACTTTAAATACTAAAATAGAATTGGCAGGTATATGAATATTGTCTTCTTTTATTTCCCTAGGGCCATAAGCCATATCCGAAGGGATAATTAGCCAGCCTTCACTGCCCTCATTAAAATTTTTCAAACCTTCTTCCCATCCTTTTATCACTTTATTTTGTCCAAGAGGAAAAATATATGGTTTTTTCTTTGTGCTAGCATCAAAAGATGTTCCATCGGTCAACATTCCTTCATAAGCAACAGTCAACATATCTCCTGACTTAGCATTATTTCCTTTTCCTTTTTTAGTAATACTGTAGCTTAATCCCGAAGGCAATGCTTTTGCTCTAATTTGTTTCTCGGAACAGTAGTAATGAATATCTTTTTTATCTCTCTCAAATTGGAGTTTCTTTTGTTTTAAAAACTTTTGTCGCTCCTTTTTTTCTAGTTCTACCATATATTCATCATACTCTGATTCAGACATGATTTTTAAAAGCTCAATTTCAAACTTGACAGGAGCATTTGGTCTTATGACGCCTGCGCCAGTTTTGCCATATGCTAATTGAGGAGGTATATAAATCGTTCCTTTACCTCCAACTTTAAATACTAATATCCCTATTTCCCAGCCTCTAATTACTTGACGATGCCCAACTTGAAAAACAAAAGGACTACCTACTTCTGAAGCATCAAAAACAGTCCCATCTAGTAACATCCCTTTAAAATTTACTAATACGTAATCATTTTTTTTTGGATTCTGACCTTTTCCTTCTTTTGGCATTGTATAGAATAATCCTGTATTGAGCGATTTGGCATCAATATTTTGCTGTTTTATATAGGATTCTATGGATAATGAATCTAGCGTTTTATCTGTAGAATTACTTGCTCTGAGTGCAAACACTAATAAAATGAGACAGATTACAATAATGATAGGACGAAGAGAAATAATATTCATCTTAATATATAAATTAAAATAATGACTAAAAAACACCGACCGCTGATCTTATTTTTATGCATCAAAAATACAGCCATTCCTATTTTAATGCCAAGATTTTAAAAAACAATTAACATTTTATTTATATGAGATGATTTGTTCCATAAAAAAACAGTCGCCTTTTATACAGACAACTGTTTATAAATTCTTACAGAAAATTTAATTTTTGACTAAATTGAAATATCTAAAATTTCGAATTTTATTTCACCTCTTGGTGTCGTAATACTAGCTACCTCGCCTATTGTTTTTCCTAGTAGTCCACTTCCAATAGGTGATGTTACAGAGATTTTCTTAGCCTTTAAGTCTGCCTCACTCTCTGATACTAGCTGATATTGAACCTCCTTATTATTATTTAGGTTTTTCATTTTTACTTTTGTAAAAACCGTAACTTTGGAAGTATCAATTTGGCTTTGATCTAATATTCGAGCATTTGCCAAAACCTTCTCCATCTCATTAATTTTCAGTTCTAGTAATCCTTGGGCATCCTTTGCAGCGTCATATTCTGCATTTTCAGATAAATCCCCTTTTTCCCTTGCTTCACTAATGGCTTTTGCTGCCGCTGCTCGTCCGTTGGTTTTTAACTCTTCCAACTCTTCTTGAAGTCTGTCATATCCTTCTTGAGTTAAATAATGATACTTTGACATAGTTTGAATCTTCTTAAATTTTAGAAAAAAAATTATCGACTCTAAGGCAACCGATGCAATCATCTATTACTTTACAGTCAGCAATACTCCTGTCCTTTTGAAATAAAAAATAGGTAATAAAATTTACCTTTTTGAGTGAAGAATGTGCTTATTCAATATCTTCTCTACTCCTTATAATAAAAAACAAGAACGTTTCCAGGTAGGACAGATAGAAACGTTCTTGCCATAAAGATGTTATAACAAATATAACATTTATTTGGTTTAAAATACAAATTTTATTGATAAAAAAATCCTATTTATCTACAAACCACCCTGAATACATGATGTAGTTATTAGCTATTCGTTCTACTGTTTGGCTAAATTGTTCCGCACTTAGAGTTTTTACTTTTTTTGCTGGCACACCAGCATAAATACTATTGGACTCTACAATTGTATTTTCTAGGATCACCGCTCCCGCAGCAATAATTGTATTAGAATGTACAACTGCATGATCCATTATAATCGCTCCCATACCAACTAGAACATTATCCTCAATTCTACAACCATGAATTATGGCTCTATGTCCAATCGAAACATTATTTCCTATTGTCGTTGGTGCGGTCTGGTATGTACAATGAATAATCGCAGCGTCTTGTATATTAACCTTATTCCCTATTTGAATACTGTTTACATCTCCTCTAACTACCGCCTGAAACCACACACTACATTGCTTACCCATCTTCACATCTCCTATAATAGTTGCATTTTCAGCTAAAAAACATTCTTCTCCAAATTGCGGATAATGTCCCAAAACCTTTTTTATGAGTGCCATATCAATACTATTTTTTCTTATTTCTCTTAAATAATAAGAGTGGCACAATTCTACAGAAGTTCTATCAATTTTAAAATTTTTTTAAAGAAAAATGCTCTTTTCCAATATTCAATTTCACAAAACTATGCACTTACCATAATAAATACTAAATATTTAGAGAGATTTGCCAAATTTTTTATAATTTTTTGAAAAGATTTTTATTAAAAACATTAGGGAAAGTTTGTAAAAATCTCAATTCTATTGCATATTTGTTAAGCCTAACAGAAAATAGTTTATATAAAATGAGTTATAACAGTGTCATTCTTGTCATTAATTGTTGCGTGCGTGTCATTATTGGACAAACAGGTTGAGAATGGTATTTGTATAGAATATTAAAAATATAGATAAACCGTTCTCATTTCATGGGAACGGTTTTTTAATTTATTTAGATGTACTACAACGAAAATTCAATTGTATTCTTTGATGGCAATTATGTCAAAGCTAAAGATGTTAAAACAGATCTTTACACCCAAAGTCTTCACTATGGTAATAGTGCCTTTGAAGGAATTCGTGCTTACAACACCACAGATGGTACTCGGATTTTTAAACCTATTTCGCATTATAATCGATTGGCCTATTCCGCAAAGAAAATGGATATCAAAATCCGTTACTCTACAGAAGAATTAATTAATATCTCCTATAAATTATTGGAGTTAAATGGTAGTGTAAATGCCTATATCCGTCCACTTGCTTTTGTAGGAGCAAATATGATACTTACTGCTACGCTAGAATCGCACTTATTGATTGCTGTTTGGGATTGGGAACGATATTATGGAGAGTCTCCAATTGATGTTATGATCTCTTCTTACCAAAAACCAAGTAAAAAATCCATGCCTATTGATGCCAAAATATCAGGGCAATATGTGACCCCTATTTTGGCAACAACTGAAGCAAAGAAGTATGGGTATAGTGAGGGTATTTTATTAGACGAGGAGGAATATGTGACACAGGCTGCTTCTTCTAATATTTTTTATGAAAAAGATGGCGTCTTGTATACACCACCTACTGATAATATTTTTCCTGGAATCACAAGAGCAATGATTCCAGAAATGGCAAAAATTCTTGAAACTACTGTTATAGAAAAAAAATTCACAAAAAAAGAATTGTATACTGCTGATGCTGCTTTTTTGACAGGAACGGCAACCGAAATACACCTTTTAAAATCTGTTGATCGAAAGTCTAAATTCAAGCCTATCGAAGAAAGTATTGGCTTTGAATTACAACGGATGTATCGACAAATCGTAACCAAACAAAATTACCATCACTTTGCATTAATGTAATTTTAATCTGACACATATATTTTGATGAAATCAATGAACAAACTAAACAAATACAGTCAACACGTTACACAAGATGAAACTCAACCAGCAGCACAAGCCATGCTTTATGGAATTGGGTTAACAGAGGAGGATATGAAAAAAGCCCAAGTCGGTATTGTCAGTACAGGTTGGGAGGGAAACCCCTGCAATATGCACTTAAATGATCTTGCAAAAGATATAAAAATTGGAGTACAAGAAGAAAACTTAGTCGGCTTGATTTTTCATACGATTGGTGTTAGTGATGGAATTTCTATGGGAACATCAGGTATGAGATTTTCACTCCCCTCACGAGATATTATTGCAGATTCTATCGAAACCGTAGTTTCTGCTCAATGGTATGATGCTGTTGTTGCTGTTGTTGGTTGTGATAAAAATATGCCTGGAGCCTTAATGGCTTTAGGGCGGTTAAATCGCCCAGGACTCATCGTCTATGGAGGTACTATTAGCCCTGGTTGTCATAAAGGACAAGACTTAAATATCGTTTCTGCCTTTGAGGCTTTAGGACAAAAAGTTGCTGGTACAATTACTCCTGAGGATTTTAAAGCTATCATAAAAAAATCTTGTCCTGGACCGGGTGCTTGTGGTGGAATGTATACTGCTAATACAATGTCATCTGCCATTGAAGCATTAGGAATGGCATTACCGTTCAATTCCTCTAATCCAGCAAGAAGCAATAATAAAAAAGAGGAATGTGGGAAAGTAGGCAAAGCTATTCGGCATCTCCTTGAAAAAGATATAAAGCCAAGAGACATAATGACTCAAAAGGCTTTTGAAAATGCCTTAGCTTTAATTATGGTCTTAGGGGGGTCTACGAATGCTGTTTTACATATGATTGCGCTTGCAAAATCTGTCGGTGTCTCTATTACAATTGATGATTTTCAAAAAATAAGCGATAGAACACCATTTTTAGCAGATTTAAAACCTAGTGGAAAATATTTAATGGAAGACTTACATAATGTAGGCGGTGTTCCAGCAGTTATGAAATTAATGCTAGAAGAAGGTTATCTGCATGGTGATTGTCTAACAGTAACAGGAAAAACAATTGCGGAAAACTTAGCAAATGTTCCTTCTTTATTAGAAGGGCAAAAAGTCATTCGTTCGTTTGATAATCCTTTAAAGTCTACTGGACATCTTCAGATATTGTATGGTAATCTTGCGAAAGAAGGAGCTGTAGCTAAAATTACTGGTAAAGAAGGAGAATTGTTTAATGGGGTTGCTAGGGTTTTTGATCGTGAACAAGCCGCTAATGATGCCATCACCGCTAATACTATCAAAGCTGGGGATGTAATTGTAATCCGATATTGTGGTCCTAAAGGTGCTCCAGGAATGCCCGAAATGCTAAAACCTACTTCTGCTATAATGGGAGCTGGTTTAGGAGACGATGTGGCCTTAATTACGGATGGTCGTTTTTCAGGAGGAACTCATGGTTTTGTAGTAGGACATATTACACCAGAAGCTCAAACAGGTGGGCTTATTGGGCTTTTAAAAGATGGTGATAAAATCACGATAGATGCTGTGAATAATAAACTAGAAGTAGAACTAAGTGAAGAAGAAATTGCCAAAAGGCGTGCTGAATGGATAGTGCCTCCAATCAATGCCACTTTAGGAATTTTAAAAAAATATAGCCAGACAGTATCATCTGCCAGCGAAGGTTGTGTAACAGATGAATTTTAAACCTAATTAAGGGAAAGAAGACCATCTCATAAATTGTCCTTTTTCTATTGTTTTAAAAAAAATAAAATGGGAAAGAAATTAGTAGAGAAAAAAGCAAAAAGTAACGGAAAAACAAGACAGCAAATGGAAAAAATATCAGGAGCAGAAGCTGTTGTTCGTTGCCTAATAAATGAAGGTGTAGACACCTTATTTGGATACCCTGGCGGTGCTATTATGCCCGTATATGATGCCCTTTATAGCTACCAAGATCAGTTACGCCATATATTGCCTAGACATGAACAAGGTGCTACTCATGCTGCTGAGGGTTATGCTAGAGTGACTAGAAAAACGGGGGTTTGTATTGCTACATCAGGACCAGGTGCAACTAACCTCATTACAGGTATAGCAGATGCACAGTTGGATTCTACTCCTATGGTGTGCATAACTGGTCAAGTTTTTAGTCATGTATTGGGTACGGATGCATTCCAAGAAATAGATGTTATTGGCTGTACTATGTCCATCACCAAATGGAATTATCAAATTACAAAAGCTGAAGAAATACCTGAAGTCTTTGCTAAAGCTTTCTTTGTAGCGAATTCTGGCAGACCTGGTCCTGTTCTGATAGATATAACCAAAGATGCTCAATTGGGGATGCTTGATTTTAGTTATAAAAAAATGCGTTCTATAAGAAGCTATCATCCCTACCCTGTTCCAGAAAAAAACAGCTTAGAAGCAGCTGCCAAACTGATAAACGAAGCCAAAAAACCTTTTATTTTGGCGGGTCATGGCATTCAAATTTCAGGAGCGCAAGATGAGTTTAAAAAGTTTGTAGAAAAAACAGGAATTCCTCTAGGCTGCACAATACATGGACTTTCTTCTATTCCTTCTGATCATCCTTTACATATGGGTATGCTAGGAATGCATGGCAATTATGGTCCTAATGTCAAAACTAATGAATGTGATGTCTTGATAGCTATAGGAATGCGTTTTGATGATCGTGTGACTGGTGATGTGAGTCGTTATGCTAAACAAGCAAAAGTCATTCATATAGAAATCGATCCTTCTGAAATCAATAAAAATGTATATGCTCATGTTCCTGTCTTATCCGATGCTAAATTAGCATTAGAAGGGTTGCTACCATTGGTAACAAAGAAAACTTACCCTAAATGGCTAGCAGAATTTGAAGCCTGTGCGAAAGAAGAACAAACGAAAGTTATCAATAGAGATTTACAAGCATCTCCAAATGGAGAAATCCGAATGGGACAAGTTGTAAAAGAAGTTTCTGATCAAACCAATGGTCAGGCAGTTGTGGTGACAGATGTAGGACAACATCAGATGTCTGCTGCTCGCTATTATAATTATCAAAGTACCAATCAATGGGTATCGTCTGGTGGTGCAGGTACTATGGGCTATGGTCTTCCCGCAGCATTTGGTGCAAAATTGGCACAGCCCGAACGTGAAGTTGTTGCTTTTATTGGAGATGGTAGTTTTCAAATGACGATACAAGAATTGGGGATGTGTACTCAATGGAATGTAGCCGCAAAGATTATTATTTTAGATAATAATTATTTAGGAATGGTTAGACAATGGCAGCAATTGTTTTTTGATCGTCGATACTCTTCTGTAGAATTACAAAATCCCAATTTTGTAAAAATTGCGGAGGGCTTTGGAATGGCAGGAAAAACAATTTCTAAACCAGAAGAATTAAAAGGTGCTGTTGCTGAAATGCTAGCTTATGATGGGCCTTACTTATTGCACGTAATGGTTGAAAAAGAAGAAAATGTATTCCCGATGGTTCCTAGTGGAGCATCTGTATCAGAAATCCGATTAGAATAAGCTCGTATTTAAAAAAATGATTAACATGGATATAAAAGAATTTACAATATCGGTTTTCACCGAAAATAAAACAGGATTGATGAGTAGATTAGTTTCTATATTTACTCGTCGTCATATCAACATCAATAGTATTAATGCTTCAGAATCTTCTATCAAAGATATTTTTAGATTTACGATTGTGGTAGATGTTACCGAAGCGGTGGTCAAAAAACTGGTTGCTCAGTTGGATAAACAAGTAGATATTATCAAGGCATTTTACTATGAAGAGAGTGAAATTGTGCATCAAGAAATTGCCTTGTATAAAATTCCTACAGAGGCTCTTGCGGGTGGTGATATTGTGGAAAAATTAATTCGCTCGTACAATGCAAGAATATTAAGTATAGAACCAGAATATGTGGTAATAGAAAAATCTGGTCATAAGCAAGAAACCGAAGCATTATTAAGAGATTTAGAAAAAATCGGTATTTATGAATTTGTTCGTTCAGGAAGAGTGGCCATTACCAAGCCCATGGAACAATTAAATAAATACTTGAAATCTTTAGAAGATAAAGTCTCTGGGTTAAATTAAATAATAAGAATTATAGGATTCAAGAACTTGAATCCCGACCTTTGATTTCTTGATAAAAATCAAAGATATTTATATTAAAATATATTACCCTAATAACCAACTAACCCGACCAATGTTTATAAATCCAATCACAAATTAATTTAAAAAATTTTAAGGCATCGGTTCAAATAAAACCTAAAACTATTATATCCGTTGTCTAATATCTAAAAAAAACATTATGGCAAAGTTAAATTTTGGTGGCGTTGAGGAAAACGTTGTAACAAGAGAAGAATTTCCAGTTGAAAAAGCAAGAGAAGTTTTAAAAAATGAAACTATTGCGATTATTGGTTATGGTGTACAAGGACCTGGTCAAGCATTGAACTTAAGAGACAACGGCTTTAACGTAATCGTAGGACAACGCCAGCCTTCTAAATCATGGGATAAGGCAGTTGCTGATGGTTTCGTTCCTGGAGAAACGTTATTCAGTATTGAAGAAGCCGCTGAAAGGGGTACAATTATTCAGTATCTATTATCAGATGCAGCTCAAATTGCAGTTTGGCCAACCATTAAGCCATACTTAACCGCAGGCAAAGCATTATACTTTTCTCATGGTTTTGGTATCACTTATACTGAACGTACTGGTATTATTCCGCCCAAAGACGTAGATGTTATTTTAGTCGCTCCTAAGGGGTCTGGAACAAGTTTAAGACGTCTTTTTGTAGCGGGAAGAGGTTTAAATTCTAGCTATGCCATTTATCAAGATGCTACAGGAAAAGCACATGATAGAGTTGTATCCTTAGGAATTGGAGTAGGCTCAGGATATTTATTTGAAACGACTTTTAAAAGAGAAGTTTATAGTGATTTAACGGGAGAGCGTGGCACTCTTATGGGAGCTATTCAAGGGATATTTGAAGCTCAATATACTGTCTTGAGAAAAAATGGGCATTCCCCTAGTGAAGCCTTTAATGAAACTGTTGAGGAATTAACTCAAAGTTTAATGCCATTAGTAGCTGAAAATGGTATGGATTGGATGTATGCCAATTGTTCTACTACCGCTCAAAGAGGAGCTTTAGATTGGAAAAATAAATTCCGTGATGCCGTTTTACCAGTTTTTGAAGATCTCTACGAAAGTGTAGCAACTGGAGAAGAAGCACAACGTTCTATAGACAGTAATAGCCAAACGGATTATCGTGAAAAATTAGAAGCAGAGCTTAAAGAATTAGAAGATTCTGAAATGTGGCAAGCAGGAAAAGTCGTTAGAGGTCTTCGACCAGAGAAAGAAAACGTACCAGCTTAATGTTTAATTTCTATTTAATTATCGGATGCTTCTAATATACAGAGTATCCGATAATTTTTTTATAAAAAAAGTATGGCAGTGATAGAAAAGAAACGAACAGGCTTAATTCCAGTAGAAAACATTTATAAAGCAAAAGTCAAACTTAAAGATGTAGTAATACATACTCCTTTGGACTACAACGCTTATCTTTCAGAGATGTACAACTGTAATATTTTTTTAAAACGAGAAGATTTACAGACTGTTCGTTCTTATAAAATTCGAGGAGCATACAATAAAATGTCCAGTCTATCTTCTGAAGAATTATCAAGAGGAGTGGTATGTGCAAGTGCTGGTAATCATGCTCAAGGTGTAGCGATGGCATGTGAAAAATTAGGTGTTAAGGGCAAAATTTATATGCCTGCGACTACTCCCTTACAGAAAGTTAGCAAGGTTAGAAGATTTGGAAAGGATAAGGTCGAAATTGTATTAATAGGTGATACTTTTGACGAATCTTATTATGAAGCAAAAAAAGATGCTGAGGATAATGGTAAAACGTTTGTCCATCCATTCAATGATCCTAAAGTTATAGAAGGGCAAGGGACTGTTGGATTAGAAATTTTAGAAGATTGTAAACAACCTATAGATTATGCTTTTATTTGTATTGGAGGTGGTGGTTTAGCCTCTGGTATGGGAAGTTATTTTAAACAGCTAAGTCCACAAACCAAATTAATTGGAGTAGAACCTACAGGTGCTCCTGCTATGCACGATTCTTTAAAAGCAGGAAAAATTATCAAACTTGATACCATTGAACGCTTCGTTGATGGTGCTGCAGTTCAAGAAGTTGGCGAACTTACATTTGCATTCTGCCAGCAAGTCATTGATGATATGGTACTCGTTCCTGAGGGAAAAGTATGTACTACAATCTTAGAATTGTATAATGAAGAAGCTATTGTTGCAGAGCCTGCAGGAGCATTGAGTATAGCTGCACTTGATTTTTATAAAGAAAAAATTAAAGGAAAAAATGTCGTATGTGTTGTAAGTGGTGGCAATAATGACATTACTCGAATGGAAGACATCAAAGAACGTTCTTTGCTTTATGAAGGTTTAAAACATTACTTCATTATTCGTTTTCCTCAACGCTCTGGTGCCCTTAGAGATTTTCTCAATAATACCTTAGGTGCTTCTGATGACATTACCCATTTTCAATATATTAAAAAAACTAGTCGAGAATCTGGGCCTGCTCTAGTCGGTATAGAAGTAAAAAAACATCACGATTTTGAAAAACTTGTTCAGCGTATGGCTGAAAATGGTATAAAGTATCAATCTCTGAATGATAATCCAATGCTTTACGATTTACTTATATAATTTATCAATTTTTCCTGCCTTTATTATCTTTATAGAAAATAGCTATAAGCATAAAAAACAAGCCATTGAGTAAAGAACTCAATGGCTTGTTTAAAAAGTGCGTGGAGTGCCCGAAAGAGAGTATATGAGAGCACATGTGAGTATATGAAGAGTGTGAGACAAGTATTATTGGCACTATCGGAAGCACTCCTACGCAAATACTTTTGCAATATTATTTTTATAGTATCAAAAATAGAGTTATTTCTGTTTAATTCCAAGTACAATTGACTATTTTTATCACTTTTTTTTATTTTTACAAATAAGAATAAGGACTTCTTAATCAACTTTTTAATTTAAAAAAATAACACAGATTTTCATGCTAGTCCTTTGACATAAAGCTAAACTGCTATTACTATTTTTAATTACTGATTCAAATATATACCAACTTTAAACGAGAAAAAAGTATAACATATATTTTATATCACACAAAAAATATAAAAAAAAAAATCCTATCTTACTAATAACCAACATTATAAATAAAAAAAACATCACACAAAAAAATGACAAATAGTAAATTAATAGCTTTAATTTTTTCTTTATCTCCTTTAGAATTTAAAGAATTTGGCCGTTATCTAAAAACTCCATTTTTTAACCGAGATAAAAAAGTTATTGCTTTATATAATTTTATCCGAAAACAAGAGTCAAATATAAAATCTGATCGTCATCGAGTAAAAAAATTTGAAAAGGAACTTGTTTTTAAAAAAGTATTTTCCAATGAAACCTATACACCACGAAAGATGCGAGATATTATGTCCGATTTAACCCTACATCTTGAAGATTATATTGTATGGAAATTAACCAAAGAAAAGTCTTATGAACGTCAACAACACCTAATCAACTATACCAAAGAAAAAAACTTAGAAAAGTTTTTATTTCAATATTCTAATGAAGAACTCAAAAAAATAGATGCTGAACCAATTATTAGTGCAGAGAATCATTATAAAAAATTCACCTTACTCAAAGATTTATTTTATCACTCAAGTAATTTAAAATTAAAAACATCTAATAAAGATAGTTTATTAGAAATAATGGAACAATTGGATATTTCTTATCTAATTTCTAAATTATACTATGCTGGCACAATTTATAATCGTAAATTTTTAATGAATGAGACATTTGATTCCATTTTTTTACTGGAAAGCATTACAAAAGAGATTCATAATTTGAGTTTAAAAGGACAAGAGAAAATAGAACTATATTTTAAAAATTTTATATTATTAAAAACCAATGAGATAAAATATTATTATGAAGTAAAATCTATTCTATTTAGAAAAGCAAATGAAATAAGCCGAAAAGAACAACAAACTATACTATCCTTACTTTATAATCTTTCATATATTAGACGTAAAGAATTAAAAACTGACTATAAAGAAGAAGGTTTTACCTTATTAAAATTCGGCATAGAAAACGGAGTATTTGAAGAAAATGGTATTCTGCCTCAACAATATTATACTATAACTGTTTATGCTGCTTGTCAAGCTAAAAATTATGCTTGGGTTAAAACCTTCATAGATCAATATACTGATAAACTTCAATCAAAATTTAAAGAAAGTGCAAGGGGAATTGCATTAGCCTATTTATACTTTGGATTAAAGCAATTTGAAGATGTTATAGGTGTATTGACAACTATATCTTTTGAAGACTTGTCTTATAAAGTAAGAACTAAATGTTTTATTATAAGAAGTTATTACGAATTATTTATCAAAGGAAAAGATTATCCTATTTACAATGCTTGTGAAGCCTTTAGAATCTTTCTAAGAAGAGAGAACTCATATTCTGATTCTCTTAAGAAGGAATATAACTTGTTCATCATCTATGTCAAAAGATTAAGTAAAACTTATGAAGAAAAGGGGAATGGTATGGATATTTTAGAAGCACTTCAAAAAGAAGGAAATCTATCCTTTAAAGATTGGTTGATTGAAAAAGCAGAAGAGCTATCAATATGATAGCTCTCTAGATATAATATTTAAGTATTTGCGTAGTATAATTTTGTTTTTCTGAAACTTAATTTTCTTACTTAAAAAATTTATAAACAATTCTTTTTTTATTGTTAAATTTTGAAACTACTTTGTAATTCCCTGAAGGTAAACTACTTGTACGTAATGTAAACTTTTGTCCTATAGATACATATTGTGAATATACCACTTGGTTTCTTTTTCCTAGTATACTAATTTCAACTGTAGAAGCAGCATATCGTCCTGTTTCAGCTCCTCCTTCAACAGTACCATTTAAATCTCCTTCAGTATCTGCTGCTATAACTATTGCAACATCTGGTAATGGAAGTTCTTCTATAGCTTCAGAGTTTTGAGTATATATAATAGTGTTATTTGCAAAAACAACACTTGAAACTGATAATAATAATCCTAGAGTAAAAATTTTTAGAGCCTTCATCATCTTTTATTTTATAATTTATTTTAATTGAATGTACCCCTAAGACGAAGTGCAATAACCAGTTTTGGAAAAAAAAAAAAAAAATCTATTTCATGAATATTTTTTTTAAATATTAGACCTAAATATAATCCATATACAGTTTTAGGATTAGACTTGAAAAATTATTATTTAATTGAGTAATATATCCGTCAAAGGAAGGATTATTTTTTAATAATTGTGGTTAACTATTCTAAAGGTTTTTTTAACTTTGGATGTAAAAGCTTTAAACTGTTGTTTTTTCAACCTTATCACTAACTCAAAACCATGTCCTAGAAGTTTTTCCTACACTATAAACTGAACAAGGAAAATTTCCCTAAAAACTTTATCCATAAAATCTAATAAGACTAAGGTCGGTTATATATAATTTACTGTTAGCTTTTTCTAAAAAAGTGAATCCCTTCTTAGGTGCTGATTATATTAATCCATGCAACCCCCCCCTGAGAGATACTTGTTATTATTTTACTGATGTGTATTTTTTGCCATTCTACCCCTTACAATAATCAAAACGTCTTAAGGAATGGCAATAATCATAATATATAGGTGTAAGTATATTAGGATTGTTCATTTCTTCCTCCCTATCTATTATGAATAGAAATACCAATAGACTGCTGTAGATAAAGATCCCAACTTAGGCATTTTTAAAAAATTAGAAATACAATACATTCGAGTTATTATTGTTTTATTATATAAATATTAATTTTAATTATTTGGAAATTTTCCATAATTAATTGTACTTAAACTATATACCATGTACCCACACACTACCCCCTATACTACTAGTTCAAACTCTAGTTTCAAGAAAGTTATTCAGCAATTTGAAACTAAAAATCATCTTTCTTTTATTAAAGGTATTCATGAAAGGAATTACTATTTCTTGATATACTCTCGGCTAGAAAGCCATATTAAAAAAAATGGTTTCAAAGATCCTTCTACACTTTATCAAAAAGTTCGCCTTCTTAATAAAGAGATTGATATTGAAATGCTTCAAAGTGATTACCCTACTGATTTAGTTTTCAAATATCAAAAACTTATTTCTTATTTGATTGATATAAAAGTAAAAGGTGAAGCTATTGATAAAGAAGTACTTCGACAATATGTTGAAGATAAAATTATTGATAAACTTGAAAACCACAAATATCTAGAAAAATTTAAAGGTGGAGAATTTCGATATTTTATTGATCAAGAGATAGAATACAGAATACTTGATGGTATTCGAAAACAACGGAATACTATAAATGATGAAGTTTGTACTGATGCTTCAACAATTGGTGATCGCTTTTGTATGGATGACCCTATTTTTCAAAACGATCTTTTCCAGACTTTATTCAAAAAATTTTATTATTATTTCAAAACGCTTCGAACAAAAGACAAATTAGAAATGAAGCTCTGTCTTGGACTCTTATATGGTGTACCCATCTCTAGTATTTCTCAAGTCACTCTAGTGAACCTTCGAAATAAAGACACTACACTTGTAGCTTTAAGTAAAGAAAAAACATATCAATTATTATCATCTATTCTTAGTCCTCTCAATAATAAAGTGATTAAAGCCGATGCTCTAAGAAAACGATTTGAAAAAAGAAAAAAGACAGTATGGAGTATTTTATTTGTAATGGATAAACCCGAACTAAATAAAAAAGCGAAAGCCGAAAGGGAACACATTTTCGAACTTCTTATTCATTACTATTTTCAAAAAGAAGCTAATCGATAGGCAACTTTAACTAAATACAACTATAAGAGCATATTTATTATAGGGTGCAATATATATAGTATTCAATATTTATTTTGATTATAAAAAGAAACGCCCTCATATTGGTCTCTACCAAGCTGAAGGCGTTTCCTATAGTTTCTAAGGTATATTTATCGATTACCCACCCTGATTAAAACAAGTATTTTTAATTTCATTGAATCGTTCCTCAAATGTTTCTTCACCATGACAACATGATTTTTTAGTATAACTTTCTAAAAATTCAACTCTTTGTGGATAACTTGGTTTAGTTTCTAACCACTCTACTCTATTTCGACTTACTATTGTTTTTTCCAATACTTTTACAATACCATCCGCAGCATATGAATAAGGACAGACCATAGCAGCAGAGTATGTATCAGCCTCTCTTACAATCGCCTTTGAGTAGTAAAAGTTAGCAACAGAAGCAGCCATTTTTAAAGGCTCAATACTAGGATTAGATACCTTATTCAGTATCTCAACTAAAGCTGTTGAACCATAATTTTCTACTAATTTGTCCATTGCAAATCCCTTATCAGCATAGGCCATTTCGTGCGCAATAACAGCCACCAATTGGTTTTCTGTATCTAAATATTTTACTAAACCTGTGCTTAAAAATATATACCCTCCAGGTAATGTGAAAGCAATTTTTTGATCGTAGTCATTGATTAGGTATACTTTCCAATCAAAGTTCTGAGTATTACGAATCATATCTCGTTCTACCAACATTTCTACAATTTTCGACGTATACTCATATCCACAAGTATTATCTTCATCATCTATAATATTATAATGTTTAGGGTTATTGAGCAGTTCATCTCTTAGGATTGTACCTATCGTTTTTTGTTCTTGATAAGTAAATTCTCCCTTAAACGAAAAGTCTGCTGAATCTTTAGAGCAAGATGTTAATAGAAGTGTTGCAATAAATGCATAGAAAAGGCTGTAAAACAGTGTACTGTTTAATTTTCTCATAGCTAGTTAGTTAGTTAGTGTGTTAAAAAAGAAAATATTGAAACCGACTAAAATGATCCTACTTCCTTCAAAGGGGTAATTTTCAAAAAGTAATTAATTTTAACCGATATGTTAATTAAATGGTTTTTGCAAGTAGAGGAGGGGTGTTGTAAAACTGTTTAGGTCTAACTCAAAAAGCTTGCCAAAACCACATCTAAAAGTCGATTTCAAAGTATTTTAATCAAAAAAAATATTCTATCCTAAAAAGATGAAAAATGTGACATAACAAATAGTGGAAAAGTTTGATTTTGAATACTTTAGAGCTTTTACACGGAAAGATATGGTAAACTAAATTCTATAGATAAATATAGAAAACATGAAGTGGATGTAGATTATTTTCAAGCCTTTTAACTTAAGACAATAGCCTATTTTTAAAAATTATATTTAATTATATTTTTAATAAAGAAAGGTGTTCCAGGAGTAAAATGAATTTCTTCAACTGGCTCTATTTCATCATCCAACCTAGATTCTGTAGCAAATTGGGTTTCATTCCATTTCGTATTAAATACATTTTGGATTTGGATACCAAGACTCAGTTTCTTCCATTTATATCCTATATTCAAATCGGTAATCGTATAGCCTTTTGCCCGAATTGAATTGTTTTCATTCGCTGGTCGATTCGCTAAATGACGGATATTGACACTCCCGTAAAGTCCTGATTTAAAGATGAAGTTGAAACCACTTACTGCTGTAAAATCAGGTGCTAAAGGGATATAGTTATTTTCTTTCGATTCATCTATTGAACGAGCATAAGCATAATTTGCATCCAAATTCCAAAACAACCATGCTAATGGCTGATATCGATAACTTAGATCAATTCCCTGTCTTCTTGTTTTTCCGCTAGGCTCAATAATTCCCGCATCACCTACATATACAAATTCTTGTTCCAAATACAAATACCAAAACGCTACATTAAGCAACATACTAGGATTAGGTTTCCAAATATAGCCTATATCAAGACCATAGGCTGCAGGTAAAATTTCGCCACTTCCTTCCGATATAGCTGCTCGTGTATCATTCGAATGGAAGCCCTTCCCCATTTTTAAATATAATTGTAACTTATTTGATGGATTATAAAGGATATTGAGTTTTGGACTCACAATCGACCGATTTGTTCTAAGTGTTTTGTAGGTTACAAGTAAAGCATCATTATATTGAAAATCGAAATAATCTATCCTAATTGCAGGGTTAAAAGTCCATTTATTAATATCTATAGTCATCCCCGAAAAAGCACTCATATTGGTTTCACCTATGTTGCCAAATCGAATTCGCCGCAATGTTTCCGTCCTATTTAAGGTATGAGATAATTCATTATTCATACTTTGATCATTTCTCAAACTTATCCCTATTTGCCAATTTCCATTGAATTTATTGGTCGAAAATGATTGAATATATTTGCCATCAAAGCCATACATTCTTCTATTTTCTTTCTGTCTAATTTGATCACCATTGATTGGATCTTCAAGAAAAAAAGTAAAGTTAGAGTAGAGTTCAAACCCATATTGGCTGAGATATACATTGCTCTTTATTAAGGCACTTTCATTGAGTATTTTATCATAACTCATCATTAAATTATTTCGAAAAGTAGTTCCTCCCTCTGTATCATCTATTGCACCAAAACGTGAGATCAAACCATTATCAATTGCTCGTTGTGGAACTTGTCCTGAGGCATCCCATTTACTATTAAAATGAGAAGCCGTGATTCGAATTTTATCTGTATTCGATAACCCCCCTGTATATTTACCAAAGAAATTAATTCTATTAAAGTTTTGCGGGCTTTCAAAAGGCCCATCTGTAAACAAAAACTCTGTTGCAATATATGCATTGTGGTCACTCTGTTTTAAGACATTAAACATACTCAATAGACGATAGGTATCAAATTGTCCCGCCTCTAATTTTATAGAATTGTTTTCCAAATTTTGTTTAGTCAAAAAATCTACATATCCTGCTGTATTAAAATTTCCTTTGTCTTGATAATATAATCCCTTCCCAAAATCAATTTTATCAATCGTTTCAGGAATGATAAAGTGCAAATCTGCATAGCCTTGTCCATGTGCATGTGAAACCATATTAACAGGTAAGCCATCCATCGCTATATTTATATCTGTCCCATGGTCAATGTCAAAGCCTCTCAAAAATATTTGTTCCGCCTTACCTCCCCCTGCATGTTGACCTATAAAAAGTCCAGGTACTTTACGCAAAACATCTTGAGAGGAATTAACAGGATTCGTTTGAATATCAATATCCGTAATCAAATTAAGAGCATTTAACTTTGGTGAAATCACTATTTCATTTAAGTTCACTACTTCTTCGCCTAAAACAATAGTTAACGATTTTTCAAGATTTTTTATAAAGACTTGACTCGTCTGAAAACCAATATATGACACTTGTAATGTATCACCAATCGAAACTTTTTCTAGACTAAAATCACCTTTAAAATTAGAATAGGTATTTTGCTCGGTATTTTTATTTAAAATATTGGCTTCTTGTATTGGTTGCTCGTATTCATCTACGATTTTGCCTTTTAGTATTTGAGTGAAAGCGGGATACGTAATTAATAGTAAAAAGAGGGTAAAAAGGTTTGTTCTCATTATTGAATCAATAATTTTTTTCAAAAAAATACAACAACTTATTTTTCTTATTGTTCCTTCTCACATTGAGCTATATACAACAAATTACTTCGAATAGAACAATCAAACATAGGAAAATACTATGAGAACATTAAATTCCATCAAAAAAGCCCTGCAACATAAAACGTTACAAGGCTTTTAAGTACCCGGGGCGGGAATCGAACCCGCACTCCCGCAATGGGAACAGGATTTTAAGTCCTGCGTGTCTACCAGTTCCACCACCCGGGCGGTTGTTAAAAAAAGCCTTCACTGTTAGAAGGCTTTTAGAGCGAAAGACGGGATTCGAACCCGCGACCCCGACCTTGGCAAGGTCGTG
>JAHDBJ010000013.1 GCA_020630435.1 Saprospiraceae bacterium | reverse complement strand
AAAGACGGGATTCGAACCCGCGACCCCGACCTTGGCAAGGTCGTGCTCTACCAACTGAGCTACTTTCGCTTTTACTACTTTTAGTAATTTTGGAACGCAAATATACAATATTCCTATTTACATTTTCAAAATTATTTTCACTTTTTTATATAAAAAAATAATTTGCTTTTTTAAAAATTGAGGGATTACGCTTGCCTTGTAATCCCTCTTGATACTGAATGGATTCGAACCATTGACCTTAATATTATGAGTATTACGTTCTACCCACTGAACTACAGCATCGTACCATATCTCTATGGTACTGTATCTATATAAAGAAATACTAGCAACATTGTTTTACATCATAGCCATGCTCTACCACTGAGCTACTCCCGTATATTTAGTATTTCGTTTTTAGCACGGGAGAAAGGATTCGAACCTTTGACCTATAGCCTTATGAATATTACTTTTCTTTATATAAATAATTAAAACTAAAACTACGGAGCGATACACTAAAGCTGACCTCGATCACAACTGAACTCAAGCCTAATCGATTCTTAATACTAAACTTAAAGCTGAATCTATCTCCATAATTCTTTATTGTAAAATGTCTTTGTGAACAAAATCAAAGATTTTCTCCCCTAATTTGACATTCTTAACATTTACATTATTTGCTTTTGAACGAGCAATTTTCACTGACTCTATCAATTCCTCCAAACGATTAATCAGTTGCGCCTTTTGGGTCGGTGTAACTTTCCCTGAGAAATAGGTCGTCTCATATTTTCCAACTTGGAAATCAATATTCAACAACTCTGTCTGAGCAGGGTGCTTTTCCGTTGCTTCATATTTCACAATAACTTTCGGTCGCTTAATCGTTCGAAATTTAATTTCTTCTTCCGTTCGATAAAAATCATTCTTGTCATCAAAATTCCACTTTCGAGAAGTATCTAAAGTTGGAATTGCTTTGTATAAATCTAATACTTTAGAAAGATGTGACTCTAATGCCAGCAACGTTGTCGCTGAATATGTTCCAAATTTCTTCCCTTCCACAACTAACTCTGCTTTTGCCACCCCCGAAGCATTGGTCTCTTCCTTAGATAAAGTTGCATCCATCGCTACTACTACAGGCTCAAGCGTCTTGTTAAGCAATGCTTTTACCGTAGATACCATTTCCTTTCGTTCATCGGGAATCTGTTCTGCATTTTCTTCTGTAGGAATATATTTCTTGACCATTCCATCAAAGATGGTCTCATTTTTTGTAAAAACCTTTCGTGATTCTCCAATAGATTGATTTGATTTATTTTTTCGATCCTGCTCAATTGCTAGGATTTCATGTAATTTATTTGCCATTATTTTATGTGTTTTTTGATTTTTGGAAAACAACACCTAAGCAATCTTCCATAGGATTGCCTAAGTACTCGGACATAATTATTCGTAGAATTATAGGGCTAAGATTTTTTCGATAGTTTTTCTTTCAAAATCCTTTAATAGCAGGGTTATTGAAGGATTTTTAAAGGAAAAATAGCGTAAAAAGATAGTTCTATAAACCATTAATAAATGTGTCTGAGTACTTAAGTGTTTTAATATATTTATTTGTAAAAAATAGGTCGCTAGACCATCTTGTCTGCACAACTAGAACTCGCAAATGCGTCTGGTTTTGCTTTGAATACAAAGCCCATTCCAAGGATGTATCCCATCGCTTCACGTAGTGCAACGTTAGACTTGAAGTGTGGATCTGTATTGATGTCTGCGTGAACTTCCAGTTCTACATTATGCTTGTCTAGCAGGTCACAAAGTGCATAAGCAATCTCAACAGATTTGCCTACTTCTAGAATCATACGTTCACGGATACCCATCGGCTTTTCCATTCGGCTATTACTAATGTACATAAACCCTCCCTTCTTCTCACGTAGGAAAACGATGACTGTCGCAAACTCAACCACATCTCCCCTTTTTTGAGAATCCGTTCCAATACATACCTTTAGCTTGTGTCCTAGAGCTGTTTCTCGAAGAATGGTATCTTCTACAGCTTTCTTGATTGGTAGTTTAATCTTTTCACCATTTAGTTTTCGCCAGTTCATCGTGTTTGGTTTTAAAGAAATTAGTATTGTTTAACAAACTAATCTCCCCATTATTTAAATAGTTGTCACGTTGATAACGAAATTAAATTACAAAAAAGTTCCAAAGCCTAAAAGTTACACCCAAAACTTAACAAAGAATTCATCTTATCTTTAACATCTCACTACTCATCCTTTTTTATATTTTTGTGTTTTTATTTAAAAGAAGAATTAAAAAATATAATCCAGCACAATGGCTAAAATATCAATTAATCTAAAAGAGGGAAAAGCAAATAAACAAGCGGATATAATTGTCGGAATTGACTTGGGTACAACCAATAGTCTTGTCGCCTATATCAAGGCCGGCAATGCCATAGCTGTTAAAGACAAAACAGGCAAGAATACATTGATTCCATCAATCATTCATTTTACAGAAAATGAACAAATCTTAGTCGGTGATGCTGCCAAAAAACAACTGATCCAAAACCCTGAGAACACCATCTATTCCATTAAAAGATTAATGGGAAAATCGTACAAAGATCTAGATAAATACAACGATTATTTTGGTTATAAAATCATAGAAGAAGACAACGACAGTTTAGTAAAAATAAGAGTCAAAAATAAATTTTATACTCCTATAGAACTCTCTGCTTTCATTTTAAAAGAACTAAAAGAAAGCGTTGAAAATGAATTAAAGGCTACTGTATTTAAAGCCGTTATTACAGTACCTGCTTACTTTAATGATGCTCAACGTCAAGCCACTAGAGATGCTGGAAAACTGGCGGGTTTGGACGTGCTTCGAATTGTTAACGAACCTACTGCCGCCAGTTTAGCTTATGGTATTGGACTACAAGGAGAAAAAGCCCAAAAAATTGCCATTTACGATTTAGGTGGTGGTACTTTCGATATTTCGATTTTAGAAATTCATGATGGTATTTTTGAGGTACTATCTACCAATGGGGACACCTTTTTAGGAGGAGACGATTTTGATAGAGCCATTATTGATTTTTGGGTAGAAAAAAATAATTTAGATAAACATATTTTTAATAAAAATAAAAGTTTAAGTCAAACCGTACGTCTAGCAGCAGAAGCCGCCAAAAAGGCATTGTCTACAACTGATTCTTTTAATCAGAAAGTTGATAACCTAGACTGTGCTATCACAAAAGAAGAATTTGAACACTTAATTGCTCCTCTAGTAGAAAAAACGATGACTGCCTGTCAAAATGCACTTGAGGATGCTGGTCTAAAAGTTAGTGACATCGATCATATTGTGATGGTAGGTGGTTCTACACGTGTTCCTTTGGTTAAAAAAACTGTCTCTAATTTTTTTAATCAAGAAGTTTATGATAAGCTCAATCCAGATGAGGTTGTTGCTTTGGGAGCAGCTATTCAAGCCGATGTTTTAGCAGGCAACCAAAAAGACATTCTACTCTTGGATATAACCCCTTTATCATTGGGCATTGAAACCGTAGGAGGGTTGATGGACAGTATCATTCCTAGAAATTCTAAAATCCCAACAAAAGCAGGGCGACAATACACGACTTCTGTAGATGGTCAAAAAAATCTCAAAATTGCTGTCTATCAAGGAGAACGAGATTTGGTAGAAAACAACCGAAAATTAGGCGAATTTATCTTGAGAGATATTCCCCCGATGCCTGCTGGATTGCCTAAGATTGATATTCAATTTATATTAAACGCCGACGGTATTTTAAGGGTTCGAGCTAGAGAGTTGCGCTCTAATTTAGAGCAAGAAATTGAAGTAAAACCCTCTTATGGAATTGATGAAGAAACAATGGCAACAATGCTACTAGATTCTATCCAAAACGCAGAGAGCGATATGAAAACAAGGGTACTCCTTGAAGCACGTAATGAAGCCCAAAATATCATCTTATCTGCCGATAAGTTTCTTACACAAAATGCAACTATCCTAAGTGATGAGGAAAAGGAGAGAACCATTACCTTAAATGATACTTTAAAAGAAAGCGTAAAAGGGAATGATAAAGATGCTATAAATAAAGCAATGGAAGAACTTAACGAGTATACTCGCCCCCTAGCAGAAAGAGCCATGGATTTTAATATAGCCAATGCGATAAGAGGCAAAAAATTAAGTTAAAATAAATAGCTTTTTTTCGCTTTTGTCTTTTTAACATCATAAAAATTAACTCGATTCATAGCAAAACTTCTAAATTTGCACTTCTTCTGATTTTTTATGAAGAAGTTCTTTTTCTTTTGGTCAAAAAACAACTTATTTTTGATTGTTCCTAAAACTATTTTCAACACTTTTTATACATGAGAAAAGTTATCCTTCTTGTCCTTACCCTACTTTATACCTACTTCCTCCACGCCCAAGGAACGGAAGTCCCTCTAGGCAATGATGCCTATCATATCATGGATAGGATCAAAATAAAAACTGGAATAGCCTCCCCTTTTCATAGTAGCCTAAAGTTTTATACTAGAGGAGATGTCGCAAAATACGCCCTAATGATGGATACAGCTAGTGTCTTTATTTCTTCTAAAGATAGAGTTGATTTATATTGGGTATATAAAGATAATAACGAGTGGTTGGATGTTTTAGATATTCCTACAACAATAATTGGAGGGAAAAACCAACGTATGCATGAAAAAGTCTACATTGATAGTACAAAAACTTTTTATACCCTAGAAAAAAGACGAGATTATGTAAATGTAGAAGAAAGCGATAAATACATTTATACCAAGAAACCCATTTTAAATACCTTCTATAAAACGCCTGCTAACTTATTCGAACTCAATCAGCCATACTTCAAGCTTAGAATCAATCCCATCATAAATTTTAAAATTAGTAAAGAACAAAACGAAGAAGAATTAAATTTCTTCAATCAAAGAGGTCTAAGATTACGTGGTGTCGTGGATGACCGAATATGGTTTTCTGCTAATATTTTAGAAACACAGGCTCGATTTCCAAACTATGTTACGGACAGAGTCCAAAGAGACAATGCTGTTCCTGGAGGTAGTTTCTTTAAAGATTTTGAAAGTTCTGTTTTTAATATTACCAATGGTTATGACTTTCTCAATGGTCAAGGACATATTGGTTTTAATTTAACGCCTCATTTTCAATTCCAATTTGGACATGGACAACATTTCATCGGCAATGGTTATCGTTCTTTGATTCTATCAGACTTTGCGACAAACTATTTATACATGAAATTCAATTGGCGGCTAGGAAGATTTCAATATCAAAACCTTTATGCCGAATTGTCTGCCGAAGGGAATAGAGATAGAAAAAGTGATAACCTCCTAGGAAAAAAATATATGGCGACCCACCATTTGAGTGTTGATATACTTCCCAATTTAAACGTAGGGCTTTTTGAAACGGTTGTTTTTTCACGGAATAATAACTTTGAATTACAATATCTAAACCCTATAATTTTATATCGTGTCGTAGAACAAATGATCGGGAGTGCCGATAACGTCCTTGCGGGAGTAGATGTTCGCTGGGATTTCCTCAAACGCTTTTCGCTCTATGGTCAATTTGTCTTAGATGAATTCAAATTCGATGAGCTTTTTTCAGAAGGAAATGACTGGTGGGGCAATAAATGGGCAGTACAAGCTGGGCTCAAATATATTGATGTTGCTGGAATTGACCACCTAGATGCTCAAGTAGAATTCAATATGGCACGTCCTTTCATATATACGCATAGAGATTCATCTTCCAACTATGCTCATTATAATCAAGCTCTTGCCCACCCACTAGGAGCAAATTTTAAAGAATATATCTTCAAACTTCGTTATCAGCCTATTAAAAAATTAACAATCGACACAAGAGTTATTTATGCTGACTACGGAGAAGATGACGATAATAATTATGGGAATAATATCTTATTACCCAATGTTACTCGATTAGGAAACTATGGACACCAACTAGGACAAGGTGTCGCTACCAAACAGCTTTTAGCAGGTTTGGATGCCAGTTATCAAATCTGGCATAATACTTACATTGAGTTACATTATTTATATCGAAAAAAAGATAGCGAACTTGATGCCCGTTCCTCTACTACTAACTTTATCGGTGGTGGCGTACGGATGAATATTGGCAATCGAAATAATGATTTCTAACATCCTAAAATTGTTTTTCCAAATGGAGAATGTATTATACTTTCTCCCTCAAAAGCTAATTTTCCATTAATGTATGTTTGTAAAACTTTACCATATAAAGACTGCCCTATATAGGGCGTAACTTTATGTTTGTGTAGAATATTTTCTTGTTTCACTTCAAAAGAAACATCAGGATCAAATACGACAAGGTCAGCATCATATCCTTCACTAATTTCACCTTTATAGGAATCTAGCCCTGCTAGTCCTGCGGGTTTCGTAGTTAGCATAGGAATGATTTTTTCTAAAGGTATATTACGTTCTCTTGCCTTTGTCCAAATACTGGATAATAAAAACTGTAATCCTGCAATCCCTCCCCAAGCCTTATAAAAATTACCTGTATCAATCTCTTTGATTTTAGATGGTGCAGGCGAATGATCCGTTGTTATAAAATCTAAAACACCATTACTCAATGCTTTCCAAAGTTCTTCATTGTTTGCCGCTTCTCGAATAGGAGGGGCACATTTAAATCTTGTATCTCCATCTTCTATATTTTCAGCATTGAAAAAAAGATATTGAGGACAAGTTTCGGCAGTCAATGGTAGTCCTTCCGCCTTAGCATTGGCTATTTTTTCTAGTGCTTCTCCTGAAGAAACGTGTACAATATGCGTTTTACAATTGTATCGTCTACAAAGTTCTATCATCATAACTATTGCCTCATTTTCCCAAGATTTTGGTCTAGACGCTAAATAGGCTGTATAGGATCTAGGGTTTGCCTTTAATTGTTCAATCGCAGGAGTAGGACTTTCTAATTCACAATGCACTAAAAGCGGTAAATTATATGCTGCAATTTGTGGCATAGCCTTTTCTAAATCTTCCCTAGTTACATTGGGGAATTCATCTATTCCTGAATGGGTCAAAAATGCTTTAATGCCGAGTACACCACTTTCCAATATTTCTGTTAAATCGGCTGCATTACTAGGCACAACGCCGCCCCAAAATCCGCAGTTCGCATATAACTTCCCTTGGCTAGCTACTAGTTTTTTGTCAAAACTTTCTTTAGTAGTCGTTACTGGACTGGAGTTTAAGGGCATATCGACAACTGTGGTTGTGCCGCCTGCAATAGCTGCTTTTGTTGCTGTTTCAAAACCTTCCCAATCCGTTCTACCTGGTTCATTGATATGGACATGAGCATCAATAATGCCTGGTAGAATCATCTGTTTCCCGACATCTACAAGTTCTGGTAGATTCACTCTACTATTTTCTATTTGCACGATTTTATTTTTTTTAATAAAAATAGTAGCAGCTTGAAATTTATTTTCAATAAAAACTTTCTCAGAATATAGTATTAACGAATAATCCATCTTTAATTTTAAAATTATAAAAAAATGAGGTACAAAATGAACCTAGTGGATACATTTTATGTACAATATCCATATACATTGCAATAATAAAAGATTCGATGAAAATATCAACAGATAAAGAGATTTTAGATGCAATTATTATAGGTTATCGAAAAGCAGTCAAAGAACGTTATCAATACGATACGCTTCTTGAAGGTTATGTTATACCTGATAGTTTTACTGAAGATAGACTTGATGCGTTTCGAGATTATTTTTTGGAATACATCTATCCTCCTCCCTCTAAGCGAAACGAATTAAATGATGCTTTTGATAGTTTAGATGCCTACCTCAAAAAGCCCAATAAACTGCTTCCTATTCTGCTAGACTCTGCAAGTTTAGTTTTTAAATATGGTCGGCATTTACCTAAGATTCTTAAAGCAGGATTACGAGCATTGAAGTCTTTTCAAACTGCCACCGCATTTGAAAACAAGCTAAAAGACCAAGTACTAGCCCTTGAGTTTGATGCACCTTTTTCTACAACAGACATTTATACCCTCATCAAAGCACTACCTCGTGAAGAGGTAGAACAATTCATTATACAAAATGAGGCATTATTTGAAACTTTGAAAGACCGAAAACTGGTCAAAAAAGTCAAAGAAATAGTGGCTCACCTCATGCAAAAAATGCAGCAACGCCCAGAAATTTATACCATACAACAAATTCAAGCCCTCGCACTTGGTCAAGACATTATCGAAAAAGGAGACGCTTTATTCGAATCTCTTTCCGATAATGAACAAGAACAGATTTTTGATACCGTTATCCAGATTGAGCGTGTAGCCTTGGATAAGGTCTATAAAAGCTAAGCTTATTCGATGTTGTCGTTGAGTTGTAGTAAACGACATATATACATATCAAAATAAATCTTAAAACTAAGATTATATTAATATCTAAAAAATATCATAAAATCAACTAAACACTTGTAAAACATTATTTTTTTATGTATTTTGTATCTGTATTTAAAAAACATACTCTCTAAAGAATACCTTCACATTCAATTTATACCCAAATTAGGTCTGTTAAATTCAATACTGCTTGTACCCAAAAGCAGTTATAAGCTACTTTTAATTTTTTTAATTAAAAGATTTATCCTAATGAAAAACAAAGCCTTTCATATGAAAATTGCACCATTTTATTTACCTCTATTTAAAGCGTGTTTATAATTTAATACTAAGAGTTAAAACAAGCTCTTAGTAGTATAAAACCTGAGCTAGTTATTTAGCTCTGATACTTTACACCTTCTTAAGAAAGTTTACGAATTTTCTATACGGTCACGTCCGTATAGCTAGTATTCTTATATACCTTATGAATTAAACTATTTTATTCACTAAAAAACCAAACCCATTATGAAAAGGAATTTAATTTCTTTTATTGCAGTTACTGTTATTGCAGTTTGTTTTGTTTTTTTATATTCATTTAAAAACAATCCTATTGCACTCGTAGCTAAGTACAATCCTTCAAAACATACGTTAACCATCAAAGCCTCTAATGCCAAAATTAGTGCTGTAGCTACAGCATTATCTAAACAGCATTTTGACCTCTACATTGCTAATCAGAAATCAGACTTTACCGTAAATGGAAACTATGCCGACAAACCCGTTGATGAAGTATTAAAAGGCTTAATACCGAATAACTATCGATACTTTTACAGAGTTAATGAAACAGGGCAAAAAACGATGGACAATATGAGTCTCCCCTCTACTGCATTCAATAAATTAGAACAAACAGGTAATAAAGTCATTGCCAAGAGTAAAGGTAAGCCTGCTTTAAAGTCTGCGGATCTACTTGTAAAAGCCTTCGATGCCTCTAAACTTAAGGTAGTATCTAAAGCAAAAGATAATGATTTGAAAGATGCTTCACTAAAAGTATTACCTAAGTTTAAAACCTCTTCTACAATGAAAGATGTTAATAGTATAAAAGAAGGGAAACCAATAACACTTAAAGTAAAAGAAGCAGAGAATGAAACAGCAGCTCCTTTAGGTGAACACGTAGTCGCCACTTTCCGTGTAACAAAAAATGGCATGGAACTCGTAGGCACCGAAAAAGTAAAAGGCAACTACAATGCAGCAAGTCAAAATCTAGCAGGCGACTATGTTTTATCTGGAGTGGATGGTGCAAACGTTGTATTTATGGAGGGCATATCCAATCCGCTTGAAGCTCGCTCTATATACGATCCAGAGAATAAAATAGAGCATGGAGCTTTTGAGCTAGAAGAAGGCTTTGTCTCTGTAAAAATGCCTAAAAAATATGCCAACCTTTCCACTAGTAAAACGCTAAAAGTCCAGCTTGGAAAATTAAAAGCCGATGATACCAAGACTCTTGTAAGCAAATTCCGTAAAAAACAGTTAAAAGCCGCCGATCTTAATCGCTCTGTACAAATGGTGAATAGTGCAAAATCCTTACAGCTTAAATCATTGAAAGACCTCAAAATTAATGGTCCAATAAAAGCTGTTCCTAAAAAATCTATTCCTAGAGGAAAACTCAAAGGACAATAGCCCTTTTTTATTTATTCATCATTTATAACCCTTTAAAATTTTTATTCTAATGAAAAAAATATCATTTCTATATATACTAATAATTATCAGTCTGTCATCAACAGCACAAACCAAAAGAACACTTTTATACAATGGTTCTTCCGCTACTAAGTTTGACTTGGTCTTTATGGGAGATGGTTTTACCTCCTCTCAACAAACAGAATTTAACAATAAAGTTGATCAATATTTCAAAGCAGCATTTACCCATGAAAATGGTGCTTTAGACGATGTTATGTCTGAATTACAAGATGCCTTTAATGTCTATCGTGTGAATATGAATTCAGCAACTTCAGGAGTTTCGCAAAGAGCTTGTTCAAAACCAGATGGAACAGCTTGTGGCAAAACTCCTGCTACAAGAAATACAGCCTTTAACTTTAGGTATTCGGGATGCTGGGATTGCTGCTGGATGAGTAAGTCTAGTAATACTGATTCTAGAATTAATAATGCCTTGGCAGCAGTAGGACTTTCAGGAGCAGATTATATTGTTATGATTTTAAATGAAAGCGGATTTGGAGGTTGTTCTTATGGTCGTGTATTATCGGTTACTAAAACAACTTCTAATCGGGTAATTGTCCATGAACTAGGGCATTCTGTTGGGGGGCTTGCCGACGAATACGACAGAAGTGGCTGTTTTTCAGGAAGTAATCCTTCTAGAAGAAATGCCGATAAAAACAAAAATAATTCCAAATGGAATAAATTCGCTAGAGGAACAATCACTACAGGAAATCCTCAAGAATATAATGTAAGCCAAACGGGTCATTTTGAAGGTGCTGTCTATAAAGACGAGTGTATTTATAGACCAACGTCTAATAGTACTATGAGAGGAAATACAAACCTATTCAACCCTCCTAGCTACGACGAATTTTGGAAAAGAAATAAACCTAGAAGCTCTTATAATTTCAATCGTGTAATAACAGGGAATTTTGGTGGTAGTAATCATAATGATGTTTTACTCCATTATGGGAGATATATTGCAGCTTATCAAGTTGGTATTCCCGATGGTTTTACAGGAAGTGGTGCAACGATGAGAGTCAAAAGTTCTTATTTAACCACCAAGAAAGTCAAAGGACCTGGTGGAACATGGTATTTTTCCAATAATGATAAAATTCAATCAGGAGACTTTAGTGGGGATGGCAAAGATGACTTGATCGTTTTCCGACCTAATGGAAAGTATTCTATGCTCGGGTTACTAAAATCTGTTAATAATGGCTTTGAATGTACTAAAATATACTACTATAATCTACCTGGCTGGGCAATGCGTAGCGGTGATCGTTATTACATTGCCGATTTTAATGGTGATGGTAAAAAAGACATTTATGTTTTTAATGCTACCAATTGGAGTATGGGGTATGTTGGAATGCTACGTTCCACAGGCTCAGCATTAGCTTATGTTAAACGATATGATAAATACCTTCCTGGTAACTATATTACGAATAGCGACGAATTGTATATTGCAGATATTAATGGAGATAATAAAGAAGAATTTATCTTATTTAAACGAAATACGCAGACCACAAGAGTCTACCGTTCCAACAGTAATAGTTTAACTAAAACATCAGAATATTTCCAATCTTTACCTGGTTGGTCAAGTAAGAGTAATGACAAATATTTTATCGCTGATTTTAATGGAGATAATAAAGATGACCTCTTTGTTTTTAATGGTAACCAGTGGAGTACTCAATACTTGCTGATGCTTCGTTCTGACGGTTCTAATTTAATTTATCGAAAACGTTATGATGATAGAATACCCAATTGGAATATGAGTAATAATGATAAATTCTATCCTGCAGATATTAATGGGGATGGCAAAGAAGAACTTTATGTTTTTAATACAAAAGACTGGTCAACGGAGTGGGTTGGCACTCTAATATCTTCAGGTACTGGAATAGAGGCCATTACAAAGCAGAGTAATTGGATAGGTTCTTGGAATTTAGGTGCAAATGATAAAATAATTATTGACGATAGAAGTAGTGGAAGAGATAATGTCTTTGTCCACAACAAGGATTGGTTTGGCTATCTTTGGTCAGGAAGTCCTGGTCTATTTATGAATTCTATTTACAAAGATTATATACACGCTTTCAAGCATCACGATAACGGCTGGTACTAGACAAGTGTAGGATACGTCATGTTTTATAAATATGGCGTATCTATTTTTTATTTTTAATGACAATAATATGAAACTTTATTTACTACTCTCAATTATAATCATTTCATTCTCCTGTAATCCTACTAAAAATGCGAACTTACAAGAGACTACTTATCCTTCAACTGATACAAAGGCAGAAATCTCTGGGGAAAAAAAAGAAGAAATGCCAAAAGATGTTACAACAGTAAAAATACCTGAATCATATGAACAAACAGAATCTTCAATGAATAGTAAGGAACATCATTATGTTGGTAACTTCAAGCTTACTGCTGCTAAAGCTACTCTTAAATCCGCCTTAAAAGTAAATGAAGCATTTCCTTTAATCATAGCTCCTGCTTTCGATATGTTTATGCTAACCTATAAAGGACAAGAGCTTGTGAGTTATTATGCCTTTCCAAACCCCTTAGAACAGCATCGAACAGGTACAACTATACCAGAAGCTAACGCTACAATTTTACTGCCAGCCCTACTGGAATACGAACATAAAGACATCAGAATCTTCATCTGTGAGCTGGGAGAATATATTGATGATTGGGAAGCACATATTAACACCTTTGACACCTTTAAAACAAATGTAAGGAAAGCTATTATCTTAGAAAGGTACGAACTTGATCCCAAGCAAATTCAAGCAATTATTCAACAGTAGGAAAACGATTTACATTTTTATAGTAAATATAAGCGGCAGGTTCTGTACCTAATGCACCAAACCACTGAGGACAGTAGGGAGCCATCCAAATAGAGTCCCCTTTTTTAATGGGATACCATTTATCTGCTAGGCGGTAAATTCCTTGCCCTGCTAGGTACATTAGTCCATGTTCCATAATATGTGTTTCTACAAATGGAAGGTTTGCCCCTGGCATATAGGTAAAAATATTAATCGCCATATCAAAAGCAAGTTCTGTTTGGTCAGGCAATAGATTTTGCATCAAGAGGTTAGGATCATCACAATAAATTGTTTGCTCAATATCCGACTGATGTTTAATAATCCTATTCGGCACATTATGTCCTTCGAGTGGTTCATATACTTTATGAAAGGTCAAAATTTGCGTCCCTCCTTTTGCACTATCGAAAATATAATCTTCTCCTATTGGTAAGTACACATAAGCACCTTTCTCTAAAAGGTGTTCTTGCCCATCCGCTTTGAGCGTACAATTTCCTTCTAATATATAGAAAAAAATCTGAGAAGCTTTCGTCCGTCCTTCGAGTCGACTTGTAGATTCTAATGTAACAAGTAACTGACAAAACTTAGCTCCCATAGCTTCATTAATGATGACATTGACTTCACAGTTTGTCCATCCTGGTACTGTGCTATTAACAAAACCATCTCCTGTTATAACAGCATGATCTCGCTCTACAACTGTTCGTGATAAAGAGGTAAGTGTAATTGGATTCATTGGATTATATCTAATTTTTTTTATAAAAATCGTTTAATTTAAAGATAAAATGCCGACAGACTTCAAGCGCTGCGGCTATATCCATTGGTGCAGCATATTCTTTAGGGTGATGACTGATCCCTTCCTCACAACGAACGAATAACATTGATACAGGAGCTACTCTAGAAATCATAACACCATCATGTCCTGCACCACTAGGAATTTCTAAGCAACGCTCAACGTTTGAACCATCAACACTTTCTTTGAGTAGTCTAGTTATATTTTCATCACAAACGACAGAAGGATTGGTCTGAACAATTTTCCAATTTAAGGTTAACGCTCGTTTTTCGGCAATCAATTCTGCTGCTTTATGTAATGCCTCAACGGCCTTCTCCAAAATATAATCATCTTGACTCCTTATGTCTAATGTACAATATACATAACCTGGAATAACATTAGAAGTATTGGGTTTTACATTAACTTTTCCTACAGTCGCAACTAGTTTATCTGAATGTTCTTGCCCTAGTGTTTCTACAGCTAAGGCAAATTCTGCTGCGGCACAAAAAGCATCTTTCCGCATATCCATAGGACTAGTACCTGCATGGCCTGACTTTCCAAGCCATTTCATTTCTATCCTAGTCTGTGCTGCAATCGTATTCACCACACATACTGGCAAATCCTCTTTGCACAAGACGGGGCCTTGTTCAATATGAATCTCAAAGTATGCTAACCAATCTTTTTGTGGGATTTTATCTTTATTAATACTTTTACAATGCCCTCCCATTTCTTCAATCACCTCTTGCATTGTTTTATCATTATCGTCTCTACAATCCAACCACTTTGAGTTAAAATTTCCTGCCAATACACTACTTCCTAAATAGGTGGTATTGAACCTACCTCCTTCTTCATCTGTAAACGCTACTACATTAAAATGAAAAGGAAGTTTGATGTCATTTTTTTGAACAATATGAACCATTTCAAGTCCCAATAAAATACCTAATGGTCCATCGTATTTACCTGCTTGAAAAACGGTATCGTAATGAGAGCCAACCACAAGGTGTTTGGCATTAGAGGCTTCACTATATAAGACACCTCTTACATTTCCTATAGTATCAATTTCCGCTTCTAAACCCTCTTCTTCCATCCAAGTTTTAATTACTTCTCTAGCTTCTTTATGCGCTGTTGTCCCAAAAAATCTAGATAAACATTCGGTTTCATTGCTAATTTTTCCAAGGGTTTCTATACGTTCAACTATGCGTTTAGTTTGTGCGTTCATATCTGGTTTTATATAAGCCAACGAAGATATGGAAAACTATAGAAGGTTTCAAGAAAAACATAAAAAATAAAAGGTCATGCCTTTAGTATTTATCATAAGACATGACCTTCCTTTTTAAAGGACTTCTTTATCTATCAGACTTTAATTTATTAAAAATTAAACCCTAAGCGTCCAAAGAAATATGCTCCATCTGACCCCATTTGGACAGAATCAGAAAATCCTCCTTGATCCGTCCAACCATCAAATTGTGGTGTAGGATATTTATTTAAAATATTATTTCCTCCTACAGTTAGCCTCAGCTTATCTGAAAGCTCATAACTCAAGCTTAAGTCTAAAGTCATCGCTGCTTCGTATACATCAGTTGCTACCTCTAAAAGTGCATCTGCTTCTGCTTGGTTTGTAGCAGGTGAATCTACCCATTGAAAATCTTGAATGGTTACCTCACTAAACTGAGTTAGGCTCAATTGTGCATCAAATTTTCCTATAGAATATCCAAGGTTTAAACCAAATTTGTAATCTGGAGCTGCTGCTTCCAGATAAGCTCTAGAGAATGGTCCAAAGAAAGTAAATTCATTTAAATTACCATTGTGTATTTTCTCAATTTCCAACTTGTTAATATTTCCTGCTAATCCTACTGTTAATTTTTGATCACCGAAATATTTTTTATAATTCAATACGATATCCACTCCTTGAGTTTTAGTATCAACACCATTCGCAAAAAACTGAGCAGCATCTGCTCCTACTCCTAAACCTGAAGCATCAAAATTATCCGTTAATACGATTCTATCTTTCACAGAGATGGAGTATCCATCTACTGTAGCTGTAAAGCCATTCATATCGAATGTAAATCCTAAACTACCATTGAATGCCGTTTCTTCTTTCAATTGACCGATTCCAAATGCCTTTGTTACTGTACTATTATTTGCAGCCAATAATGATGGTACCGAACGACCATTTACAATATTATTGAAAATTAAATTATAGTAAATCTGTACCAAAGAAGGCGCTCTAAAACCAGATGAAACGGATCCTCGTAACGCTAAATTATCATTAATTTTATAACGAGAGGATAGTTTATAATTGAAGGTATTTCCAAAATCAGAATAATCTTCATAACGAATAGCTCCACCAATTAACCAGTTTTCTGTCGCATTTAATTCTGCATCAAGATACAAACCTAAATTTGAACGGCTTCTGTCTACTTCATTAGAGGGGCTATATCCAGGAAAGCCCTGAGATCCTCCTGGTAAAGCATCACCATTTGGATCAACGGCTACTGCCTGAACCGCTGGATTGGTAATCGCTACTCCTAAAGTATCATATAAAGCATAAGATGCTTCTTCTCCTGCAAAAATTTCAAAGTTTTCTGTTCTATATTCTACCCCAAAAGCGATATTAAATCCAGACGCAACATCTTCTAAATATTTACTGAAGTCTAAACCCGTAGTATTCTGTGCTAAACTATGTCCACCTGCATCAAAATCTGTTGGAGAACTATCCCACATCGAGGCATTATTCGAGTCTTTAATAAAATAGTGAAAATTATTTTTACCATAAGTATTATTAAAATCGATTTTCCAACCATTATCTAAGCTATGACGAACTCCAACAGACGCAGAACCATCAATAATATTAGATGTAATTCTTGGTGTAAAACCATTAGGGTATAGACTAGGAACAGCTCGATTGTCTCCATCGGCAAAACTTCCTCTAGAAAAAGCATAAGCATCTGTATCTCTAAAATTACGTCCTCCAAAAGCATAAAGCTCTGTTTTCTCTCCTAGCGGCATAGCTGTATTTACCATAAAGTTAAAACCATCTACCGCAGCACTTCCATATCCTTGACGCCAAGACCATCCAGGGCGTAATGTTCTATCTTTAGATAAATATTCTACTGTAAAATTGGCGAATCCACCCTTGTCTCCTAGACCAACGCCATAATTCAGATCTACTTTCATCGTGTTCCCGTCAAAACTTTTTTCTTCACCATCTAGTCTATTTTTTCCTTCTACATTGAAAAGAACATCACCTGCTTCTTCTTCCCAACCATCTCCTACAGCAGTACTATATGCTCCATAACTTATCCCTCCAGTTATCCCATCTGTTTTATCTTTTAATACAATATTGATAACTCCCGCAATTGCATCTGAACCATACTGTGCAGAAGCACCATCTCTCAATACTTCGATACGCTTAATTGCTGATGCAGGAATAGCATTCAAGTCTGTACCCGAATTTCCACGTCCTCTTGTACCAAATACATTAACCAAGGAGGACTGATGACGACGTTTACCATTAATTAAAACTAAGGTTTGATCGGGCCCTAACCCTCTTAAAGAAGCTGGATCAATATGGTCGGCACCATCAGAACCTGACTGCTTCGTTGCATTAAAGGAAGGCGCAGCATATTGTAATACTTGATTTACTTCAGCTTTACCTGTAATCGAAGCAATATCCGCTACATCAATTACGTCAACAGCAACTGGAGAATCCGTCGTAGAACGATTATAACTCCTAGAACCAACTACTTGAATTTCTCCAAGAGAAATCCCTTCTGTCATCGTGACATTGATTTCTGTTTGGCTTTCGATCTTGACTTCTTGTTTTGTATATCCAATGTAGCTAAATACCAGCGTCGCTGTGGGTGAATTAACTGTAATCTCATAGTTTCCTTCAAAATCAGTAGTTGTTCCATAAATTGTTCCTGCTTCAGAAACATTTACTCCAATTAGGCTTTCACCCGTTTCGTCAACTACTTTTCCTTTTACGGTATGTTGAGCATAAGACAAACTCAAATAGCATAGTGTGGTGAGTAAGAATAGTAATTTTTTCATTAGTTGATTTAATTTGTTATACAATAAGGATGTTTTTTAGAGAATCTAAAAGTAGAAAAGATGAATGACATTACAAATCCTTATTATCAAAAAAGAATAAATATATTCGTTATAGAAATACATATTTATTCTAAACTAGTGAATTCCGTTTTTTATATTTTACAAAAGATACAATCAAGCCTTATCTTTGTATCTGAATCTATTGTATACTATAATCTTTATCTTTGAATATGCTTGAAATAGGATATATTTTATTAAGTATTGTAATTCTTCTTTTATTAATTATTGGGTATTATAAGTGGAATCAAATTATACGTAATAGTACGTTACAAGAAGTAATGAACCCACCGAAATTGATCTTGCCTTTAGCCCTATGGTGCATATATATAATGGTGCTTTTATTCAGCCAAGTCTTACAAGATTTTACTTTCCCCCCAAGGTTTCCACTTCTTCTTTTTTTACCATTTGTTATATTGATGATCATTTTTTATAGTACCAATAAAAATAATAAAGCCTTTTCTGCATTACCCTTAAAATGGACAATAGTATTTCAATCGTACAGAATCCTTGTTGAACTATTACTTTTATACACTTTTATAAAAGGACTCATACCTAGAGCCGCTACATTCGAAGGGTATAACTATGATATAGCCATGGGTATATCTTCAATATTTATTGCATTCACTCTTCTTAAAAACCCAAGTAAAAACAAAACACTATTGCTGATTTGGAATATTATTGGGATTATTATGGTATTAATTGTCGGAATTATAGTTGGTTCATCTATCTATTTACCAGAGCTATGGGGTAGTAATTTTCCAACAGTTGATAAAGAATTTTTAACCCTACCCTATTTCTTGATACCTGGTTTTTTAGCACCTTGTGCTATCTTCATTCATGTGATCTCGATTATCCAAATTAAGAATATGACTTTTGATAAAACTATATAATTTCGTATACTCAAAATTAGATACATGAAATATTTTTTGCTTATACAATTTTCTATTATGTCATTTTGGGTTTCAGGGCAGCATAAACCCGCTTATCAAATTTTTAATCAAAAAGGTAAATTATCCAATTATCCTGAACTTTTAAAAAAGAGTCAAAAAGCCGATATTGTTTTCTTTGGAGAATTGCACAATAACCCTATTGCACATTGGTTACAATTAGCATTAGTTAAAGATTTTTTTAAGCAAAAAAAAGAAAATCTAGTGCTAGGTGCAGAAATGTTAGAAAGTGACAATCAGCTCATATTAGATGAATATCTTTCAGGTTTGATTAGTGTGAAAAAATTTGAAGAAGAAGCTAGACTTTGGAATAATTACAAGACCGATTATAAACCCCTAGTTGACTTTGCAAAAATGCAGCAACTCCGTTTCATTGCAACTAATATTCCTAGGAGATATGCCAATTTAGTTTTTAAACAAGGGCTGAATCAGTTAGATAATTTAAGTATAACCGCTAAAAAATATATAGCGCCCTTACCAATTGAAGTTGATTTGGAAGTCCCTTCTTATAAAAAACTGCTAGAGATGGCAGGGGAGCACGGAGGTGAAAACTTTCCTCATGCCCAAGCCGTTAAAGATGCTACAATGGCGCATTTTATTGAAAAAAATTGGTCTAAAGGCAAACTTTTTCTACACTTCAATGGTAGTTATCATTCCGATGACCAAGAGGGCATTGTTTGGTTTATAAGAAAATCTAATCCTAAAATAAATACGTTTACAATTACGACTGTATCTCAAAAAGAGATTTCAAGCTTAAATGAAATATATCAAGGAAAAGCAGATTTTATTATTTGTGTTCCTGAAGATATGACAACAACTTATTAACAAGGAAGAGTTTTACAATTAAGACAAGATTTTATTATAAAATTCTTCTAATTAAACATTATAACAACAATGAAAAATATACTCTACTTAATTCTTACACTTTCAGTATTTGCTTGTAGTGAAAAAATTTCTGAAATCGACAAAATCAAAAACCAAATTAGCCATATCCACGATGTTGAGGCTATGCCTAAAATGAGTAATCTTGTAAAAATTGCTGGACAACTTAAAAAAGTAAAACAACAGTTACAAGGAATAGAAGGAAACGAAACGATTGTTAAGGAAATTAGCTCTGGTGTATCACTTTTAGAAGCTGCTGAAGGCGAAATGATGGAATGGATGCGAGAGTATTCTCCTACAGCTGAAGGCCTACCCAATGGAGTCAAAAAAATTGACTATTTTAAAAAAGAACAAGCTAAAATCGAACGTGTAAAGAAAAATATGTTAACGAGTATGGAACAAGGAGAAAAATTATTAAAAAAGTATATGCCAGAAATGTAACATCATATAATTTTTACGAAAAAAAACTTATGAAATGAATAGAATTATTGCCTTTAGTGTTTTTTGTACTTTACTATTTATTATAGCTTGTTTTACAGAACAATCTTCTGGTGAATTACCAATTATTGGTCATAGAGAAATCGTTAACAAGGATACAATTTACCATACTATCCCTGATTTTATAATGATGAATCAGGATAGTATGATCGTAACAAATTCAACATTCGAAAATAAAATTTATGTGGCTGATTTTTTCTTTACATTTTGTACCGTCATTTGTCCTAAAGTAAAAGCCAATATGTTGCGTATCTACGAAGAGTTTGAAGATGATGACCGTCTAGTTTTGATCTCCCATACTGTTGCTCCAAAATATGATACTATCCCCGCTTTAAAACGATATGCTGATAAGATAAATATAGATTCTAAAAAATGGCATTTGGTGCGAGGAGAGAAAGAGACTACCTATCAACTTGCTGATGATTATTTTATAGTTGCAAAGGAAGACCCCACAGCTCCTGGTGGTTATGATCATAGTGGAAAAATCATGTTAATTGATACTAAAAGACAAGTACGCTCCTTTGCAGAAGGCACTGAGGATAAAGAAGTAGATCGGCTAATTAAAGATATTTATAAACTACTCAATAGTGAATTTGGAAAAGGACACTAGATAATGAGCAAAAAAGTAAAAGTATGCTTATCAGATTATTTTTCTTATTAGGACTTATAGGGCTTTTTTCTTGTCAAAACCAACCTTATAAACAAGGAGAAATCATGTATAAAAACTTCTGTTCCAATTGTCATATGGATAATGGACAGGGTTTAAAAGGCTTATATCCACCAATTGCAAATTCTGATTATTTTCAAAAAAACAAAGACAACGTTCCTTGTATAATCAGACATGGACTTCATGATACTATTCTAGTAAATGGTATTCGTTTTGATACGCCAATGGCGGCTATCCCACAGCTCAAAGACCCTGAAATCGCTAATATTATCAACTATATTGAACATACTTGGGGCAATGGGGAATATATTACGATTAAAGAAGTGCAAGAAGCCCTAAAAAAGTGTCCGTAATTTAATAAGGTTTTATTATATCGAATAATATTTTCTATATTCATTCAAATTAACTTATTTTAGATTTTATTTATAAAAAGGTCTATCTATGAAGGTTGATTTGACTTTCCTATTTCATCAAAGTAAAACCACTTTTTCAAATCACTTCATTCTAATCAATATCAATAAGAAAATGAAGCATCTCCTTATTTTACTAGGTTGTATGTTGTTTACGGTAATAGTATTCGCCCAACCAGCTAATGACGAATGTACTGCCCCGATTGTATTACCAGATATTTCTACAGAATTTTGTGCATCCTATACCAATATGGGAGCAACAACAAGTATTGTTTCTACGAATCCTTCAAACCAAGTTCCTTCTTGTTGGACAGGAACAGATAGAGATGTATGGTTTTTATTTCAAGCTAAACCTGGTTTAGAGGATATTACGATTACAATTACGCCTAATGGCACCATTCCCATTTTTCAACCCCAAATTGCTATATATAGAGGGTTTTGTGTTACAGATAACTTATTTCCTAGAGATTGTGCCGCTGCTAATAGTGGAGCAAATAATGTAACAATAGATGCTTTGGGATTGACAACCAATAGCTTTTACTTTATTAGAGTGAGTGATTACGCAACTAGTAATGCTGGAGGAGACTTTGAACTTTGCATCAAACCTTATGTCCCATTTATCAATATGATGGATGGTAGTAGTACTGCTTGTAACGGAACGCTTTTAGATTCTGGAGGATTAGATAATGATTATAGTAGTGATGAAAATTTCATCTATACTGTCACCCCTAGTGAAAGTCCTGAATGTATCACCATTCATATCGACTCTTTTAATCTAGAATTCCAATGGGATAGGTTAAATATTTATGACGGAAATGATATAGCATCTTTACGCCTAGTTAGTTTAACTGGTATTGGCAAAAACATGGAATTTCAAGCTTCTAGTGGTTCTGTGACGTTTGAATTTATTTCGGATGCTGGTGTAGAAGAAACTGGCTTTGGGTTGACATGGAGTTGTAATAGTACTCCCTGTACCTACGACCAACCGATAAGTATTAATTCTAATGTAAATCAACAAGATCTTATTGACCAATTCGCTACTCCTCAAGTAGTGATAGAGAATATTACATTAAACTGCCCTGGCGGAGCTTTTGGTACATTTGAATCAACTGATTTATCTAATTTAGGTATTGAAAAAGGGGTTATTCTTTCTACAGGATTAGCTAGCAATGCTAAAGGGCCTAATATGGATATGGGGGCTGATGATGACACGCAATTTGGAGCTCCTGGTGATCCTCAATTAGATGCCTTAGATGGTGCAGGTGAACAACTCACAGAAGATGCTTGTATTTTAGAATTCGATGTCTTTGTAGCTACTGACGAACTTTCATTCGATTATGTGTTTGCCTCAGAAGAATATCCCGAATTTGCGCCCCCAATAAATAGCTTCAATGATGTCTTTGCATTCTTTATCTCTGGCCCTGGGTTTAGTGAACCCACCAACATTGCTGTATTACCTGTATCTGGGAATCCTTCTACAAGTATTAATACTGTCAATCCTATAACGAATAATGAATTTTATATTGACAACAATGGTGGACTAAGTATAGAGTACGATGCTTTTACAACCGTATTAGAAGCTAGAGCAGATGTCATCCCTTGTAATTATTATCATTTAAAACTAGCTATTGCAGACCGAAATGATGACCAATACGATTCAGGGGTTTTTATTTCCGATCTACGAGCTGGTACACCTTCTTTTATTGCTAACTTCGAAGCTTTTGATGAAGAAAATATTTTAGTAGAAGATTGTGGAACACAAGACACTTTAGAAATTAGGATAAGTCGTCCTAGTGCAGAACGAGATGTTTTTCAAATTGAATATGGTGCATTACCAGCAGAAAATGGTAGTGATATTTCTATGATACCAGATTCTATTGTTTTTGAAGTTGGAGAACAATCAGTCTTTATCCCGATTCAAGCTATTAATGATAATTTGGAAGAGGGTGATGAAGGGTTTTATTTAAAAATAACCTCTGAGGCAGGCTGTGGAGTTGTCGTCTTGGATTCAATTTTTATAACTGTTAAAGATGAACTCCAAGTAAAAACAGGGCAAAGCGAGTTTTATGCTTGCGAAGGAAGCCCTGTGCCTCTATCTGCTACTGGTGCAACAGATTTTATTTGGTCTCCTAGTACATCTCTAGACAATGCTACAAGCCCTAATCCTATAGCTACACCAACAAGTGACCAACAATATACTGTAACAGGAACTTTGGGAAATTGTACAGATCAAGCCACTACAATGGTTCGGTTTATTAATCCCGAATTTCGAATAGATCCTATTAATGATATAAATTATTGTGTTTTAGATCAAACTGAAAATATAAGCCTAAGCGCAATCAATAATACCAACAATCAAGGTATTACCTGGACGACAAACAAGGGGGAATTTATTTCTAATAATAATACGATTAGTGTTTTACCCAATATCTCAACGACTTATATTGCTCATTTGAATGTAGCAGGATGCCCTCAATCTGATACCATTCAAATTATAGTAGATGCACTGCCTGATTTAACAATAACAGCTAATGCACCTACTAGTGGTATAATAGGTACAGAGGTTGTAGAAATTTGTCAAAGCGAACTTATCTATTTAACCTCTCCTGCCTTCGCAGGTTATCCAAACATCACACACGAATGGACAAAAAATGGTCAGTCATTTACCCCCCCTAAACGTGATTTGAATATTATTGACCAACCTACTGAAACGACTACCGTATACACTCGGACAAGTACAAATGGAGTCTGTACTCAAGTCGATGAGATTACTGTTATTATTAAACATGATGGTTTAACCTTTAATCCTTCTAATCCGACTATCTGTATTGGTGAAGAGATTGAACTAAGTGTAGTTGGTGCCGATGATTTTACATGGGCAGATCAAAGTAGTTTATCTGACTTGAATATTTTTAACCCTAACGCAAATCCAACAGAAACGACTACTTATCCTGTAACAGGTACTATTGGTGATTGTGAATTAATCGGAGAAGTCACCGTCAATGTACTTGATATAGAATTTGATATTAGTATTAACCCTACCGCTGCCACTATCAATGCTGGAGAGTCCGTAGATTTAGAAGTACTTGCTAATTTTATAACAGGGGGTGAAAATATAAATTACGCTTGGACACCACAGGAAGGTTTAAGCAATCCTAATTCAAACATTCTAATGGCAATGCCTTTAACGACAACGACGTATACTGTTACTGCCACCACCGAATCGGGTTGCATCCAAACTGCTAGTATTGATATTGAGGTACTTCCTCCTCCTGATGTTGAAATGCCAACTGTCTTTTCTCCTAATAACGATGATGTCAACGACACCTTCGGACCTGTATATTATCCTCCTCTAGTTATTGAACGCTTTCAAGTATTTGATAGATGGGGAGAATTAGTTTTTGATAATAAAAATGAACGATGGGATGGCACATTAAATGATAAACCCCTACCTCCTGATGTTTATATCTATCTTGTAAAAGTCAATTATCCTGATGGCACAAGCAAACAAATAAAAGGAGATATTACTTTAGTTCGTTAACTTTTAATACAAATAATGAAACGTCCGTGATGAAATAATCTTTAAACACACAAGGAAATGATTATTTCATCATGGTAAGTTCCATCTGACCTTAATGTGAAATAAAAATAAACAGATGAAAGGAATAATTATTCTAGGAAGTTCTAGAAGTGATGGTAATACTCGCCAAGTAGCTGAGTATGTAAAAGATACTTTAGAACTTGACATGATCGATTTAAACCAATATCATATTGGATATTATGATTATAATCATGATCAAAAAGATGACTATATCTCTTTGATGCGAACAGTTGTACAATACGATTATTTCATCTTTGCTACCCCTGTTTACTGGTACTCTATGAGTGCAGTAATGAAAACATTTTTTGATCGTTTCTCTGATCTAGTCCGTGTACATAGGGATTTACGAGAACAACTCCGACATAAGCCACTCGGAATGGTTTGTTGTGGCGCAAGTCCAACTTTAGTGGAAGGTTTTAGCAATCCTTTTGTAGAATCTGCCAACTATTTGACCATGACATACTTAGGAGATGCTTATACCTGGACGGATAATCAAGAGAACTTTGATCCGCAGTCTTGGAAAAATCTAGATAATTTTATAAACGAAGTCAAAAAAAAACTTGAAAATCAAGCATGATAAAACTGGACATACTTGCAGTAGGTGTTCATCCAGATGATGTAGAACTGTCTTGTAGTGGAACACTTTTGAAACATCAAGCACAAGGAAAAATTGTAGGTTTGCTTGACCTTACACAAGGAGAATTAGGCACTCGAGGCAACGCAACAATTCGCCTTCAAGAAGCAACAGTTGCTGCTCAATTGATGGGTAATGTCGTCCGTGAAACTCTAGATATTGGTGATGGCTTTTTCACCCAAAATGAAAAAAACCTAAAAGCCATCATAAAAGTAATTCGTAAATATCAACCCGAAATCGTCTTAGCAAATGCTATACATGATCGGCATCCTGATCATGGTAGAGCTGCCAAATTAACTGCCGATGCTTGTTTTTTATCAGGTTTAATTAAAGTAAAAACTAAGGATGAACAAGGAAAATTACAAACTGCTTGGCGTCCTAAGGCTCTTTATCACTATATTCAAGATTTTAATTTAACACCTGATTTTGTAGTCGATATTAGTCCTTATATTGAAAAAAAAATGGACTTAATCCTAGCTTATAAATCTCAATTCTACAACCCCGATTCTTCTGAACCTAATACGCCTATTTCAGGTAAAGCCTTCTTAGATTTCATCTATGCCAAAAATAAGTCTTTAGGACGTGTTATTGGTGCTGATTATGCTGAAGGTTTCAATGTAAGTAGAACTATTGGCGTTGAAAACTTATTTGATTTAAGATAGTCCAAACTAATATTTAAGAATATGTCTAGTTCACTTTTCAAAAAAATAGAAGAAGCCTACCAATATATTATCCGTCAAATTCAGTTCCTCCCAAAAACAGGCATTATATTAGGTACAGGGCTTGGTAACTTAACGGATGATATAGAGATTATTCAATCCATTCCTTATCAACATATACCACACTTTCCTGCATCTACGGTGCAAAGTCATAAAGGAGAATTAGTTTTTGGTTATCTTTCAGGTCAACCTATTGTGGCTATGGCGGGACGCTTTCACTATTATGAAGGTTATTCTATGCAACAAGTTACTTTTCCTATTCGAGTCCTTAAGGCACTCGGAGTTGAACAATTATTTATCAGTAATGTATCGGGTAGTGTGAATCCTACATTTGAAGCAGGCGATCTTATTTTTGTAAAAGATCACATTAATCTTCAACCTGAAAATCCTTTACGTGGCGAGAATGACGAACGGCTAGGGCCTCGTTTTCCAGATATGTTAGAAACCTACGATAAAGAACTGCTAGAACGGGGAATGACAATCGCAGCTTCAAAGGGCATTCAAGCCAAAAAAGGCGTATATGTTGCCCTACAAGGTCCTAATTTAGAGACGCCTGCCGAATACAACTTCATCCATGTAATTGGTGGCGATTTAGTCGGAATGTCAACTGTTCCAGAAGTCCTTGTTGCTAGACATTGTGGCTTGAAGATACTCGTCATGTCAATCGTCTCCAATGTTTGTTATCCTATAGAACAACTTACAGAAACAACTGTTGAGGAAGTTATTGCCGTTGCTCAAGTTGCTGAACCTAAGTTACGTGCGATTGTATCCGCACTTTTAGTAGATTCAACTGATTAATGCCTATTTTGAAATCGTTGATTTGTAGCAAAACCCTACAGTTTTACTTCATCGCCCAATGCAGGAATTACGACATTTTCAAATTTCTTATCTTCTAGATATGTTTTAAAACTTTCTTGTTTTTTCAAGGTGCCATGCACTAGGAAAAGTTTTTTGGTATGTCCTTTTTGCTTTTTGATGAATTCATACATCTCTCCTCTATCGCCATGTGCAGAAAATGAATCCATCTCGTATACTTTAGCATTAACAGGTTTTCGAATACCAAATAAAGTAAGAGCATCTACACCATTTTTTAATAATCCTCCAGGAGTGTAAGGCGCACAATACCCCACCATTAATACCCCATTCCTTTTTTTATCAATACTATTGAATAAATGGTGTTTAACTCTCCCTGCATTTGCCATACCGGCTGCACTGATAATAATACAAGGTTTTTTCGTTTCGTTCAGGGCTTTTGAGGCTTCTACTGCTCGAATATAATGCAAGCGATTAAACCCAAAAGGATTATCGTCTACTAGCATATATTCATGTAATTCGTCATCAAAACATTCAGGATGTGAACCAAAAATCATAGTCGCATTAACTGCAAGTGGGCTATCAACATATACAGGTATTGATGGAAGCTGCTTGGCATTTTCCAATTGGTCAAGCATATATACAATTTCTTGTGTTCGCCCCACACTAAATGCTGGAATAATAAGTTTTCCTCTATTCCCTACACAGACATCTTTGATGATTTTTAGCAACTTTTCTAATTCTTTTGGAGCTGCTAGATGATCTTTGTCCCCATAAGTAGATTCACAAATTAAATAATCTGCTTGGGGCATTGGCTGTGGATCTCGTAAGATAGGGCGGTTCGGGCGTCCAATATCTCCTGTAAAGCCAATACGAACTCTTTTTTCTGGTTCTTCTATTTCTAAACTAATACTTGCACTTCCTAGAATATGTCCCGCATCTCTATATTGTAATTTTACATTCTCCGTTACACGATACCACTTATTATAGTTTAGACCTACAAATAAATTCATCGTCTTCTTGACATCCTCTTTAGTGTAAAGTGGTTCAATCTTCGTTTTATGCTTTTTATTATAGTACTCTGCATCACGTTCCTGTATCATCGCACTATCTAGAAGCATGATACCACATAAACTTCTAGTCGCATGGGTAGCATAAATATCTCCTTTAAATCCATCTTTAACCAACTTAGGGATTCGACCCGTATGATCGATATGGGCATGAGAAACAATTAAACAATCAATAGAAGCAGGATCAAAATGCCAAGTCTCGTTGAATTTATCAAATTCCTTGTCATTTCCTTGATAGAGTCCGCAGTCTAATAAGATTTTATAGCCGCTGCTAAGTGTTATCAGATGGCAGCTACCTGTGACCTCTCTAGCGGCACCACAAAATTTCAGTGTCATATTTGGTAAAGCATTTCTATGAAGTGATATATCAACTTCTGATTTTCAAAAACAGAAAATTAAATAAAATATCTAATTATATCATTTTTCGAGCAGTTTTTTTACAACACTCTCTGCAAGTTGATGGCTTGTACTTGAAGAAAGTTGAATCCTTTTGACTGGAGTATCCCATTTTTCGGCTTTGGCAGCCCATACATGAAAATTATCTAAAGCATCTGTTTGACAATATACACCTAGTGGCATTTGACAGCCTCCGTCCAATAGATTCAACACTTTACGTTCAACATTCGTACATTTGGCAGTCTCAGAATTATGTAGTTTTTGAAGTATTTTCCGAGTAGGAATATCGTCTTTTTGAGTTTGATACGCCAATACACCTTGTGCCGGAGCAGGTACAAACTCTTTGGGATTTAGTTGTACAACTTCAAAATCATCTAGATTAATTTCTAAACGACTTAACCCTGCTGCTGCTAGTAAAATAGCATCAAATTGCCCTTCTTTTAATTTCTTTAAACGGGTTGGTACATTTCCTCGAATATCTTTGATACTTACATCCGAACGGAAATCTAAAAGTTGAGCTTTTCGCCGAGCAGAAGAAGTTCCTACAACAGCATTTTCTTTCAGCGTTAATACTTTACTTGCTGTTGCATTTTTATTAATAATTAACCAATCCGCAGGATTGGCTCTGTAGGAAACGGCTGTTATTTTTAAACCTTTAGGAGAATTTGTTGGCAAATCTTTCATAGAATGTACCGCCAAGTCAATTTCCCCTCTAAGCAAGGCATCTTCTATTTCTTTTGTAAAAAAGCCCTTCCCTTCTATTTTATCAAAACTCAAATGCTGGATTTGATCCCCTTTTGTCTTAATGATTTTTAGACTAGCGTTTATTCCATTTTCTTCTAACAACTGCTTAGTATAGTTTGCCTGCCAAAGGGCTAACTTACTACCTCTTGTACCTATGATGAGTTGTTGTTCCAAAATTATTTTTTTGATGCGTTATTTTCCTGCTTCCTCTTCTTTCTTCTCTTCCTTAGGACGGTTAAATAGATCTCTTTCATTTAAAAAAGAATACCATTTAATTAATTTCTTAACATCACTTGGATAGACTTTATCCTTATCATAATTTGGAAGTACATCTTCAAAATATTCAAGCAAAACTTCCTTTTTTGATTTCGGATCAGGCAAAGGATTATCTTCAACTTGATCCATCATATTCTGAAATACCTTCGATAAGTCCGCAGAATCTCCATCATCTGTAAATATTGATATAGATTCTAATGGAGAAAACTGATGTTTTCTAGCAGATATAAATCTTTTTTTCTTGGTATCAAAGTCTTCCACAATCAAGCCATTATCTTTAGTAGCCACAATAAGATGAATGCCACTCATACCACTAATAGAGACTAATTTTTCTAAATTCATTTTATTTTTTAATAAAAATTAAAATTCGTTGAAACGATTTTAATAGGTACTTTATAAAAAGGTTTTATCTAATAAATTATGGTAATAAACGTCCATATCGCCTAGGAAATGGTATTGTTTCACGTAAGTGATGAATATCACAAATCCACCGTACCATACGTTCTAAACCTAATCCAAATCCCGAATGAGGAACAGAGCCAAAGCGGCGTAAATCAACATACCACTCAAAAGCTTCCATTGGCAAGTCATGCTCTTTTATTTTTCGAACCAATATATCTAAATCTGTTTCTCTTTCTGAGCCTCCTACAATTTCTCCAAAGCCATCAGGTGCTAAAAGATCAACTCCTTTCACCAAATCGGGGTTACCATCTACCTCTTTCATGTAGAAAGATTTGATTTTTGCAGGCCAGTTATAAACCATAACTGGAGCATCAAATACTCTAGTTAATACTGTTTCATCCGAGTTACCAAAATCACTCCCCATTTCAAAATTTTTAGCAGACGTTATCCACTTTGGAAGATTTCTTAATTTTTCTTCCAATTCTGCAATTTCTCCTCTTAGTACAATAATTTTAGCTTCGTTAAACTTTCGTACCCCTTTCTTTACGCCTGATTTTATTGTCGCTTCACGTTCTGCAATTTCAGCCGTTTTTTCTTCAATGCCTTTTTTAGCATCTTCAATATCTTGTTCTTGAATAGCAATAGCATTTTTACCATTTACCTCTACTTCTCCACGAAGAATCTTTACCGCTTCACTATAAGGAACTCTAGGAAATTTTTGGTTTACATTTTCAAGTTTAGAAATATCTCTTCCCAATGTGTCTAATTCGACCCGCTTATTTTTTATAACTCTGTTTACGATATGTTTCGTAAAGTTTTCTATCAAATCCATATCCATATCTAAATCAAAAAACGCCATTTCTGGTTCTATCATCCAGAATTCCGATAAATGACGAGGCGTATCTGATTTTTCGGCTCTAAAGGTAGGCCCAAAGGTGTAAACTCGACCCATTGCTAAGGCTGTCGCTTCTGCATATAATTGTCCTGATTGAGAAAGATAGGCTGGATCACCAAAAAAGTCTGTTTCAAATAATTCGGTTGTTCCTTCACAAGCATTTCCTGTAAAGATTGGAGAATCCATTTGTACAAAACCATTCGTCTGAAAAAATTCATGGATTGCCATAATGATTTCGTTACGAACACGCATAATAGCCCATTGACGCTTGGAACGCAACCATAGATGTCTTTTATCTGCTAGAAATCTTGCTCCATGTTCATTTTCATTAACTTTAATTGGGTAGTCCTTAGAATAACCATAAACTTCTAGGGCAGAAACTTGGATTTCAAAACCACCCATTTGTCGCTCATCCTTAACTACAATTCCTACAAGTTTTAAAGCAGCCTCTCTTGCTAATTTCTTAGCCGCTTCGAATGCTTCTTCTGAAACCATATCCTGAGAAATGACACACTGGATAAAACCTGTTCCGTCTCGTAGTTCCAAAAAAATGTTTGCTTTCCCAAAGCGAGCATTATAAACCCAACCTTTAAGCGTAACTTCTTTTCCTTCGTGTTGAGCTAAGTCTTCAATAAACTGGTGCATTGTTTTTGATTTCAGTTTGACTATTTAGATAAAACATACGGCATACTCCGCATTTAAAAGAGTGCAAAAATACAAAAAATGTTTATCCAAGTAACTACTTGTAGAATTAAATAGTTCAAGTATCAAAAAAGGGCGATAACTACAACTCATTTATTCCTTATTAGCAGCATTCCAAGCCGTATAACCTCCTTTCAGATCGTAGATTTCTTTGAACCCTATCGCCTCTAATTTAGCCGCTGTTTTTCCACTTCTTCCTCCACTTTTACAATACACAAAAACAGGACGACTATTATCTAATTTCTTGAGTTCTGCCTCAAAGTTATCTTCAAAAAAATCAATGTGCATATGCCCTTCTATATTTCCTTGAGCGACTTCTTCGGGTGTTCTTACATCTAATAAATAAGGTGCATTAGATTCTTGAAAAGCTTTCTGGAAAGCAGCAGGCTCTAAAACAGAAGCGGTCTTAGATACTGGCTGACAAGCAATTAATCCTAGAACAGTAATAATTATTAAAATGGCTAAATATTTCATTTCGACTTTATTTTTTTATTCCACAAAGGAGAATTTCGTATTGGTTAATTACGGGCATGAAGATACTTAAATTTCATCAAAACATAGATCTCATCTTAAGTTTAACATAAAGGATTTTTGGTATTACATAGTCTATTTATTTTAGTATTTTAAAAAATATTTTTTCTTACAACTAATTGGCTGTTAAGATCGTGTTAAAATTATTTTCACCAGAAACAATGCTCTATACCAAGCGTTAAGAAAAATAAAAACGAAACACAAATATGGGTCAGATAAAACAATTTTTCACATTAATTCTAGCAAGTGTTTTTGGAGGACTTATCACTTTAGGAGGTCTATGGTATATGGGTTCAAACCAACTTCACCCAACCCAAAACTTTGAAGCTAGAAACATTAATAATATTAATGTACCTGCTGGTGCTACTGGAACGTCCTTAGATTTTAGAGTTGCTGCCCAAAAATCTATGCCTGCGGTTGTACATATATCAGCATCTCAATCTAAAGATGCTTTAGCCGAAAGGAGAAAGAAAACACCGAGAGACAACGACAATCCTTTTTCTGATTTATTTGGTGACAATTTTGATTTTTTCTTTGGTAACCCTTACGGTCAACCTCGTAAAGGAACAGGTTCTGGTGTAATTTATTCTGAAGATGGCTATATTATTACAAATAATCATGTCGTTGATTTTGCCGATGAAGTAGAAGTTACCTTATATGATGATCGGATATTCAAAGCTAAAGTGATTGGTAAAGATCCGACAACCGACTTAGCAGTTATAAAAATAGAAGGTTTTGGTTTTCCTACTTTGAAGATTGCCGATTCGGACAAAGTAGAGGTTGGCGAGTGGGCCTTAGCCGTAGGTAATCCTTTTGATCTCAATTCAACTGTTACTGCAGGGATTATTAGTGCAAAGGGCAGAAATATCGGAATAATTAGAGAAAAGTATAAAATTGAAGAATTTATACAAACAGATGCCGTCGTTAATCCTGGAAATAGTGGTGGCGCATTAGTTAATGTAAATGGTGATTTAATAGGAATTAATACAGCTATTATTTCAAGAACTGGAGCTTATGCTGGATATTCATTTGCTATCCCAACCAATTTGATGAAAAAGATCGTAGATGATATTATAGAGTTTGGAAGTTCTCAAAGGGCAGCAATTGGTATAGAAATAGAAGATTTGAATGACGATAATGCAAATGAACTTGGATTGAACTTTAATAAAGGTGTAATTGTTAGAAGAGTATTCGACGGTGGTTCAGGGCAATATGCGGGGCTTTTACCAAACGATGTCATCATAGCTGTAGATGGTACAAAAATAAAAGAAGGTGCAGACTTACTCGAAATCATCCGAAATAAAAAAGCTGGAGATATTATTAGTTTAAAAATCAATAGAAAAGGGACAATAAAAGAGTTACCTGTAACATTGAAAGCAATCTAAAGATATATAAGAACATCAAGAGAAATCTTGTTTAAAGTTGGTTTTTCGTTTTGTTTTGATGCGTCTGTCTCACTCGTGGGGCAGGCGTTTTTGTTATAAAAAAAGCAGCACTTTTTTTATAATTGTAATTCATGTTGTGTAGTTTTGCAGTTGAATTTTAAAATAACAATTATGAGTTCTGAAGAAAAATCATCAACGGTAGGTTATTGGGGATTATTTTTAATCTCTCTAATTATATGTGTAGCAATGCTAATTTTTATACCTCAGTTTTTCTGGGTTCCCCTACCATTTGTACTGACATTTTTAGTATATGCGCTTAGAGCTATCTAATAAAATAGCAACCAAATTTTTGGTAGAAAAATAATCAATCCTATAATTGCTGCTCCAATAGCTGTAAGTAATACGGCTCCAGCAGCAACGTCCTTTGTCTTTCCTGCTAGTTCATGATAGTCAGGTGATACTAAGTCTGTCAAAAATTCTAATGCTGTATTGAAACCTTCTGCAGCAAGCACAGTTGCTATAGCAAAAATGCATAGACACCATTCTGTAGTACTAATATTAAAGTAAAAGCCTGCTAATATTACAATAGCAGCTGCAAAAAGATGGATACGGGCATTAAATTGAGTTCGTATAAGTTCAATAATTCCCTTGATAGCATATCTGAAGCTATTGAACTGTTTTTTCAATCTCTTCATCACTTTTAAATTGATACGTACCTTGTATACCGATAGCCGACACATCGGAATTAGAAGAGTATACTTTTGTGAAATTCGTACATTCTAAATCCTCAGAATAAAAGATATGATCATATGGTATTTCTGTGAAAGGATTACTATTTCGACGACTATTATTTAGTTGTAATTGATACCTAAAATCTTGGATTTCTGCCGACCACTCAACAGTATTGAACGTACCCAGAGCAATCTTCCCTCCATTATAGTTTTTAACATTATCCGTAATCGTATTTAAATGGCGTTTCAAGTCTTCATAAAAACTCCGACTTTCAAAAGAAGGTGCTGTATGTGAACTCACAAATAATATAGGATTTCTCGACCCCTTAGGTCGAACTTTACCAATAATATTTGGAATATCTTTATAATGGAAGGTATCTACTTCTTCTAAAGGATATTTTGAAAAGACGGCTTGACCAAAAAAGTCAATCCGAACAACGGACTTCGAATAAGGAAATACTTCCGACAATCCTGCCTCTAACACAGAGACCCAGTCAGGGGTAACTTCTTGTATAGAGATTAAATCAGCATCTAATTTTTTCAAATCATCAACTAGACTCTTATAATTGCCATCCGTATCAGAGGTATTCACACAAGCCACTTTTAATGCTGTACTTTTATGTTTTTTAGGAAACATAATCGTTGCATTCGAGTTTTTTTTCAAGAAAAGACATAAAGCACCACAACAAAAAAAACTAATAAAAACTAACCTTTGTCGGCGTATAAAAAGAAATAAGACTCCCAAGATTAAATATGCAAACATAATCTGTACCGCATAATTGGAGGTTATCTTAGAAATCCCTAATTCAAAAGGCACAACAGTTAAAATTGCTCCAAATATAAATATAGCAGCAATGATATGCTCTAACATTTGCTTACTAAACAAATTTGTTGTCATAAATCTAAGAATAAGGTCCATAGTAGTTATTGCTTGTATTATTGACAAAAGTAATCTGAATGTTTTTAAAATCAAAGTTTTATCTCAACTGCTTTTGTCTTAATATGAACAAAAGTAGATTCATTATATCAGGATAAATTAAAACAACTGTGACACAACAAGAACACATATAAAATATTATATGTATGTATGATTATGGTAACTAGTTTTAAACCTAAAACAATATACATTGTTGCTTATTATGACCTTGTTTAATAATTATATTTATAAAAAGATTTTTCTAAGAAACATATTTTTTAATAGTTTTAGGCTAACATTATGAAGTTGTTCAAGAATGGCTGCTGAACTTATTAAAATTGAATTTTTGTTTCCATTGCACTTTTTTAGAAGCTAATAAGCTATTTTTGAACAACTTCTATCTAAAAAGAGCTTAATAAAACTAAATCAACTGCAAATGTTCTCAAAAGGAACAACCCTACACGAACTACTCCGCTTGCCACAACACGTTGTCGGAATGTATCGCCTTCGACGCAATGATATGTACATCGAAAAAATTAAATATGGTCGAAGCTGGCGACAACGAATGCTATTTATGAAGCCCAAAAATCCTAGTCTTGCGATTAAAGGTGTCGTAATCTATATTCATGGAGGAGCATGGATTTCTGGTGGTCCAGAAATGTTTAAATCTACTGCTCAATTTTTTGTTGATCAAGGTTTTGTCGTATTCAACTGGACCTATCGTATGTTGCCACTATATCATTATAAGCATATGCGAGAAGATATAACACAAGCATTATTAACAACTCTGAACATTTTAAAAGAACGAAATCTTTCTCATAAAAAAATCTTATTAGGAGGTACTTCTGCAGGAGGACATCTAGCAGCCCATCTTTTATATAATAGAAAAATCTTAGCAAAATATGGTCTTAGCCAAGAGCTATTTGCAGGTTTATTTGCATATGTAAGTCCTTTGGATTTAAACGAAATGAAACAAGGAAATATACTACGAATGTATGCTGGCCAAAAGGGAAGTGATCAATTTTTGGCTGCGAATCCAATTAACTATATACAAGATAATGAACATTTGCCTGTACTTTGTGTACATGGTGCAAATGATGGTATGGTTAGTTTTAAGAGTAATTTTTCTTTTGTTGAAAAAATGCGTCGCTTCAATCCAACTGTTATCGAATTTCACCTTATTGAAAATGGAACACATTTGAGTGTATCCAATTCTTTTTTTGATGGTTCCGAAAAAGAAAAAGCCATATTTTCCAACTGGATGAAAAAGTTAACGTTCTAATCTTCCACGGGTTCTTCTTGGGGTTCTTCTTTAGGTATAGCGTCCAAAAACTTAGCTGCTTGTGCAAAAATCTTGTCTAGAGTCTCTTGACGATTGACCATCTCTAGAGGAAATCCAAAATTCACAATACCAAACTTTTTCTTATATCCGATCGCTGCCGTTTTTCCATTACTGTATTTTACGATGGTCTTACTACCCCCACTTGGAGATAATACATCAGGATAATCCACCAAATAATATCCCTGCCCTTGTTTGTTAAAATGATCTTTTATCCCTTTAAAATCTGTACTCGAACGCCCTTCAAATTTAGATGTTTTTGCATTATCACCTGCATATTTAGCTTTTAAATAATTTCTATAAAAATCTCGCCCTGCTCGTTTATAATCTAAATGATAGGCCAATTCCGCTCCTGAAATAATTAGATTTCCTCCTTTTTTAAGAAAGGCCTTTAATAAACTCTGCTCTTTAGCATCCAAGGTATGATCGGCAGAGGATTCTTCTCCTAAAATCCAATCAATTGTCCCATAATCTGTTAACGTTACTTTTTTATCAATAATCGCTTCATTGGTTGCACCATCGAATGCTACACCTAATTTTTCTATAGAACGAGCGTGATCAACTGAATAATCATAATTATTCATTCGATCAATAAATAATCTTCGAGTTTCACCTAATGGTGCATGTTTTGGAACAGCTTCCTGTTCTTTAACCGCTGACCATCGATCCAAGCGATCGAAACCATCCACAATCAAAAAAGGAATAGAAGCTCCTTTCTTAGGGGTACGAACAGCTACAACACTTGAGGGAAAAGACTCTCCGCCCCCATTGGTAGCAGCAACTTTTATATAGTAAGTCTTTTCAGGTTCTAAATCCGTAAATGTATAAGAAGTCTCATTCACTTTAAACCCTCCTCCAGGAAAGGCTTTGCCGTGTTCACTGATATAGACTTTATAAGCATTGGCTGCATCGCCTAATACACCTCCAAATTTTGGTGCATTCCAAGAAACACTTACATTCCCCTCGCCATCATTCTTTGCTAGAATATGTGTAGGTGGTTCTGGTAAAAAAACAGGACTCTTGCCATCTCTAGAAGCAAAGTATCGAACAATACCCTTATAAACAGCTCTTGCCGCTATTTGCCGAAAGGCAGGTGTTGTTAATGCTTTAGCATCTTCTTCATTATCATGAAATCCTATTTCAATTAATGCTCCTGGCATCGTCAATAATCCTCGAAGTTCTCCGTAGTCTGCAGATTTTTTCCCTCTATCTCTCCAATCCTTATCCCACCCTTTTTGCAAATCGCTTACCAATTGGTCATGTATAAAATTTCTTAAAGCTCTTGACTTCCATGTTGAACGATAAGAATGTGAGAACGTCTCTGTTCCTGAAGCAATACCATTTGCAGCATTTGTATGCCACGAAATATATACTGCATTGGCTTTTTCTTCTGCTGTTCCTTTCGCCAACTCCCACTCTGCGTAAGCAGGACGTATTCCTACATCATTTTTACATTCGGGATAACCTTGAAATTGAGCATAATAGCGAGCAGCCATCTCATGCCTAGGTTCATTCCCTTTTTTACCAAAATCACAATCTATCATAGTAGCTTTCCCTCCTCCAAAACGAACAGCATCTGCAATGATTGCCCCTCCAACTTGTGATGATTTATTACTAAGCATTACCTTACCTGTTGTTCCTTTTTCAAAATAAAATTGTCCTAGATAGACCCATGTTAAACCATGTGTTTTTTGATTGATGCTAACGGTTGACTCTCCTCCAGCGTGTTGCACTTTAAAACGAACATCCTCTGAACGATTTCCACTAGCTAAATACCTTACAGACACCCAATACCAACCACTTTCTGGTATATCTGGAGTATAAACTGCAACGGCTGTTTCTTTTGCTACAGACCAAGAATATTTATAGGTACTATTATTATACCCTTTAGATTTACTTGTAGTCCACGTTCCAACCTCTGTATAGGTAGGGCTTCCATCATCATTATCCACAATAACTTCATGTTCATTCATATCTCGCTCTCGAACAGACCATATATTACCACCTGAATTGTATAGGTATTTTAGAAGGTAATAATTGATTGCTTCTGATGTTCCAAAGTCTTCCACTAAACCAAAACTGTTATGCCTTTGTGTTATAAAATCTTTTATTCTTCTATTAAAATGCCATCCATGACCAGGACTTAGCCAGACTGTTTTACCCGTCAATTGCCCAAAAGGTTGTGCTTGATTATCAAGCGCAATAACACTTCTTCTAGCAAATTCTCCAGGCAGTCCTGTTGTATTATAGGATTGAGGAATATCTAAGGGAGGCAATTGTTCAGCAAAAAACATTGATAATGGTTCATATTTACCTTGTTTGTTTTTTGCTCTGATTTGCACATTATAAAACCCAAATTCTGACAGATGTGGTGCAACAGATTCAATTAACTCTTCATGCTCCATATCACCATATTCTTTTGTCAGAAAATCTAAAGGAACATCTAAATTAATTACAATATCCTCTCCCATAAAGCGTAAATTATCCAGTTTACTTTCTTTGGGTAATATTTTATCAAAGGCTTGATCTCCTTCTTGAAAAAGGATAAGCTCCTTGACTTTCCAAGCAACTGCAGTACTATCTAACTGACTAAAAACTGAAGATGATAAAATAAGAAATAAGAATAAAAGCTGGGCTTTGGTTCGCATATGTAATTAGATTTTCATGTGGTAACTAAACACAATTTTAATAAAAAATATTATTACACAAATGGTTAATACTGATTTAAAATTGTATTTAAGACAATTTGATTAATTGTGAAAATATTTCAATATAAATGATTTTTAAGAATTTCTCTAATTATGTTATGCCTTAGATAGATTGTTTCATTAAAGCACAAAAGTGATACAAGTTTTTTATTTCTAAATAATAAACGTATATTTGCACTCATTTTTATAAAAAATAAAAATTTGGAAAATGCCAAAGATGAAGACGCACTCTAGTGCGAAGAAAAGATTCAAACGCACAGGTTCTGGGAAATTTAAACGATTCCAAGCTGGTGTAAGACACAATACTGGCAAAAAAAGTAAAAGACGTATTGTGAAATTAAGAGGCTCTGCTCTAGTGGATAAATCACAAGAGAAAAGAGTTAAAGCACTATTGTGCTTATAATATTGTAACTTATTTTTTAACGAGGATGTAGGATTAAAGTGTTTTATAAAACCTCTACATCGAACTAAAAATCAAACAAAATGCCACGTTCAGTAAATGCAGTAGCATCCAGAAAACGCAGAAAAAAAATCTTAAAAGCTGCTAGAGGTTACTTCGGAGCCCGTTCAAAAGTCTATACTGTAGCTAAAAATGCTTTGGAAAAAGCCTTAAGCTATGCTTATAGAGATCGTAGAAATAAGAAACGTGCTTTCCGTAGATTATGGATAGCTCGTATCAATGCCGCAGCCCGATTAAATGGAACAACTTATTCTCGTTTAATGCACAAATTGAGTGAGAAAGAAGTAGGATTAAACAGGAAAGTATTAGCTGACTTAGCTATGAATCATCCTGAAGCATTCAAAGCTGTAGTGGATTCTGTAAAATAAATCTTTATTAAAGTTTGTTAAAAAAAGGGAGATGAAATAAATTTTATCTCCCTTTTTCTATATCCCATTTCAAAGAAGAATATTAGAATATGCGAAGATCTATATATGCTTTCTTATTGCTACTTGTCTACTCTTACGCTTGTAATTCGCCTAGTAATTCGTCTTCTAGTGAACAGGTTTTAAAATCAGGTGTTGAAAAAGAAGAAGAACCTATTATTGAAGAAAAAATTCCTAAAAAAGAAGCAATCCAACTCGATTACGAACAACGTGATGGTTATTATGTGATTACATGGGAAGATTTATCCGATGTCACCTTTGAAGAAAAGTATAATGATGAATATGAAGCCATGGTTTCTTATCCTGTTTTTAGTGAAGGTATACACGCTTTAAATGGGAAAAAAATTCAAATTGAAGGATTTATAATCCCTGATACAGAGACACAAGGTAATCTTCATGTATTGTCTGGCTTGCCTTTTAGTAGTTGTTTTTTCTGTGGTGGTGCTGGCCCTGAAACCGTAATGGATCTAAATATGAAAAAAGCAAAAAAACGATTTAAAACAGATAGCAAAATGAGCTTTAGAGGACAACTTAGACTTAATGATACAGATTTATATTATTTAAATTATATCTTAGAAAATGCAGAGGAAGTAAAATAATAATAACTTCCCCATTAAGTAAGGATCGTGTAAAGAATATACAATGGAGCAACAACAATTTGATTTGCAACTACTCGGAAGGGTACTGGCATTAGCAAAACCCTACAAGTGGTTGTTTTTGATGTCTACGATTCTCGCTGTTGTACTTGCCCCTCTAACCATTGTGCGTCCTTGGTTAATACAATATACTGTGGATAATCATATTTTAAAAGTTGATTTAAATGGCTTATTGTTGATGATTGGTCTGTTGGTTGGGGTATTAATCATCGAATCGATTTTAAGGTACGTCTTTATATATGCAACGAATTGGTTGGGACAATCTGTGATTCGTGATTTACGAATAAGGGTTTTTCAGCACTTGATTAGCCTACGATTGAGTTATTTTGATAAAACCCCAATTGGACAATCCACGACACGAACCATCAATGATATAGAAACTATCAATACTGTTTTTTCACAAGGAGTTATTACAATTGTAGCTGACATTCTCTCACTCTTAGCGGTATTAGCCATTATGTTATATACTTCTTGGAAGTTGACCTTAGTTTGTCTGATTACGATGCCGCTTTTGATATTGGCTACCTATATTTTTAAAGAAAAAGTAAAAGCAGCTTATCAGAAAGTGAGAAATGAAATCTCGATAATGAATTCTTTTTTACAAGAACGGATTTCAGGGATGAAAGTCGTACAAATCTTTAATGCAGAAGACAAAGAACTAAATAAATTCGAGACCATTAATGGCCGTTATAGACAAGCAAATATTGACTCTATTTTGTACTATGCTGTCTTTTTTCCTGTTGTAGAAATACTTTCAGCAGCCTCTTTAGGCTTGATGGTCTGGTGGGGTGCAAAAGGCGTAATTGGCGGTGAAGTTACACTCGGCGTACTGGTAGCTTTTCCCTTATATTTAGGAAAACTATTTCGTCCTGTACGAATGCTCGCTGATAAATTCAACGCTTTACAAATGGCATTAGTAGCTTCAGGGAAAATCTTTACTGTTTTAGATGATAAAAGTAAAATTAAAAATGAAGGAACCCTACAGCCCGATAAATTAAAAGGAGATATTCGTTTCCAAAATGTTAATTTTACATATGATGGCATCACTCCGATTATTAAAGATTTATCTTTTGATATTAAAGCAGGAGAGACATTAGCCATCGTTGGGAGTACAGGATCAGGAAAGACAACCATCATCAATATTTTAAATCGTTTTTATCCTATAAAAAATGGTGCAGTACTAATTGACAATAAAAATATTAAAGACTTTGAACTACAGGCTTACCGTAGTAGAATTGCCATTGTTTTACAGGATGTATTTCTGTTTTCGGATACTGTTATGGAAAATATAACACTTAGAGATCAAAGTATTACAGAAGATCAAGTCAAAGAAGCGGCTAAAATGATTGGTGCACACGGATTTATTGAAAAACTACCAAATGGTTATCACTATCAAGTGCGGGAACGAGGAGCGACTTTATCTATGGGACAACGCCAATTGATTTCATTTATTCGAGCCTTGGTATTTAATCCTGATATTTTAATTTTGGACGAGGCCACTTCTTCTATTGATGCAGAAACAGAGGCGGTCATTCAATATGCGATTGAAAAATTGATTGAAAAAAGAACCTCTATCATCATCGCACACCGTTTATCCACTATTCGTCATGCAGATAAAATCATGGTTTTACACAAAGGCGAATTACAAGAAATTGGTTCGCATGAGGATTTATTAAAAATTGAGAATGGACACTATCGAGAATTATACGATATGCAATTTGCTGCGATGGTCTAATACATATTGACCTTTATTTTCCTCTAATTTTTTCTAGTATTTGTCCTAGAAAAATGGTTTTCCAATCTTTTTTCCAAACTTTATCAAAACCTTTCTTTAATTTTATTGGTATAAAAAGAGTAGTTTTAAGTCATACAGAATTGATTTTTCAACTATGAAGTCGTTTAAAAATAGCTTACTAGCTTCTGAAAAAGCCTTTTTGCTTCAACTTTAATAAGTTCAGTAGCCATTCTTGAACAATTTCTATTCAATTTTTTAATATTATCATTATAAAATGACAAATCAGCGAAATATCTTTAAAATAAGTCCTTTGATGGCTATTGTGATATTGGGTATTATTTTATTAGTATTCTACCTCTTAGTGAAAGGACTTTTTACAATAGCAAGCTGGCTTATGCCGTTTCTATTAATAGCGACATTAATCATTAATTATAAAGTCGTTCTTGACTACATAACATTTTTAGGACAATTATTAAAAAACAACCCTATAATGGGGGTTCTTGGGATTTTAATGACCTTCATGTTGAGTCCTTTTGTAGTTGCTTTTTTATTTGCTAAAGCATTATTGTATCGAAAAGCAGATCAATATTTTCGAAAAGCAGAAGAAGCAAAAACTCAACGAGACGGAGAGTATGTTGATTTTGAAGAAATTGTGGAAAAAGAAATTCCTTCTAGAAGAATTGAGCTTCCTCCGTTGAGAGAAAAAGAGCCTCAGAAAAAGTCTAATAGTAACGATTACGATGAGCTGTTTAAATAATCTTTTTCATCTATTCCTATAAAACTTAAGCAATCCCAATAAATTAAAATATTAATGATCGTATTGGGATACATATGGCTATTTTTTTCTATACTATGGACTATTGGTTACTGTACTGTCATGTATCAATATTGGAAGTATTGGAAACTTTTGCCTGTTTTCAAACCTCCTAATTCTGTAAGTAATAATACGACTGTTTCAGTATTAATTCCTGCTAGAAATGAAGCCCATAACATTAAAAAATGCCTATCGTCATTATTAAATCAGACATATCCTAAAACCCTTTATGAAGTCCTTATTATTGACGATTTTTCAGAAGATACCACAGCAGATATTGTTAAAGAACATACGATTCAGTATCCTAATATTCGTTTAGTGCAGCTTCAAGACTATCCTATTGCTCCCCAAAGACAATCATTTAAAAAACAAGCCATCGAAATTGGAATTGAGCAATCTTCAGGACAATTAATTGTTACGACCGATGCGGATTGTATTATGTCTCCTGAATGGTTGAATTTACTCGTATCATATTTTGAAACCTTTTCGCCTAAATTTATAGCAGCTCCTGTCAGTTTTCATAAAGAAAAATCGTTATTTGAACGATTTCAATCTCTGGATTTTATTGGAATGATGGGGGTAACGGGTGCAGGGATTTTCGGTCATTTTCAACAGATGTGTAATGGGGCGAATATGGCTTATCCTCGAAGTGTGTTTAAAGAAGTACAAGGATATCAAGGAGTGGATGAATTTGCTTCAGGTGATGATATGTTTTTACTCCATAAAATTGCTCATCAATATCCTATGCAGATCGCTTTTTTAAAGCATCCAGAGGCAATGGTTTATACAACAGCAAAAACATCTTTATCTGGATTCTTTAAGCAACGAATCCGATGGGCAACAAAAAATAACGCCTATGATGACTGGAAAATACAATTTAGACTAGGAATTGTCTTTATCTTTCTTTGTAGCTTATTTATCAATATAATATTAAGTCCATTTCTAGGTGTTGTCTTCTTTATCTTTTTCCTCATACAACTCCTCGCAAAAGGGGTTATAGATTACATTTTTTTAAATAGAATTTGCGCTTTTTTTAAACGTAAGGATTTAATGAAAGAGTTTATCCCTAGTCTTTTTCTCCATATAGGCTATATTATAGGGATAGGTTTTGCATCACTTTTTGTAAAAAAATATACTTGGAAAGGTAGGAGTGTTCGTTGATTATCTATACTTCTTCTTCTATCAGGCCTAATTTTAATAAGGCTCTTTCTGATGCTGTTTGTTCTGCTGATTTTTTATTAAAATCATCTGCTATTGCCATTTTTTTATCATCAATCATTACTGCTACTTTAAATCTATCTCGTTTTTCATATTTATATTTGGCAATAACTTTATAGGCTACAAGTTTATTATTTTTTTGACAATACTCTAGCAATTGGCTTTTATAATTGTCATCATAGTTTTCTAATTCATGGATATTCAAATAGTTCCGTAATAGTTTTTTTATAATAAATCGTTTCGTTTTACTATAACCTTGTTCAAGATATATAGCACCTAACAAGGCCTCTAGCGCATTGCCTAACATAGAGCGACTAAGCCGATTATTATTATATTCATTTAAGACTAAGTCCAACCTCATTTCTTCCGCAATCATATTAAGTGACTTTCTTTTTACAATTTTAGAACGCATTTTGGTCAGAAATCCCTCATCATTACTTGGATATTTTTTAAATAAATACTCTGCAACGACTGTCCCTAAAACAGCATCACCAAGATACTCTAGTCGCTCATTATTTTGAGATAATTCATAGGATTCATTGACCGTTGACTTATGTAAAAAAGCAAGTTTAAATAATTTTAGATTAACAGGAACAAAGCCAACCAAGGACTTCATTCGTCTGGCAAGATCTTTATCTTTCGAAAGAAAGTAATTATAAAACTTTTTAATTAATTTAAATAACAACAAAAGAATCTACATTTTTTTTAATATTACACAAGTATTATGCCCTCCAAAGCCAAACGTATTGGTCATTGCAGCATTCACTTCTCTTTCTTGGGGTTGATTAAAGGTTAAGTTTAATTTTTCATCAATTTTAGGATCATCGACAAAATGATTAATTGTAGGGGGGATACAATTTTCCTCTAAAGCTAAGATTACAGCAAGTGCTTCGATAGCTCCTGCAGCACCTAAAAGGTGTCCTGTCATAGATTTTGTAGAGCTGATATTTAATTTATAAGCATCATTGCCAAATACTTTTTTAATTGCTACAGTTTCAGCTACATCGCCCAGAGGTGTTGATGTACCGTGAACATTTATATAGTTAATATCCGAAGTTGTTAATCCTGCATCTTCTAAAGCTAACTTCATTACATTTGCTGCACCTAATCCTTCAGGGTGAGGTGCTGTAATATGGTAAGCATCTGCAGTCATTCCACTACCTGCAATCTCTGCATATATTCTAGCTCCTCTTTTTTTAGCATGTTCATAATCTTCCAATATTAATGCCCCAGCACCTTCACCTAATACAAAACCATCTCGATCGGCATCAAATGGTCGAGATGCCGTAAGATAATCCTCATTTCTAGTTGAAAGTGCTTTCATACTACTAAATCCTCCTAGTCCTGCATGCGTAATGGTAGATTCAGATCCTCCTGCTATAATGATATCAGCTTTCCCTAATTTAATATAATCCGCAGCATTAATTAAAGCGTGAGACGACGACGCACAAGCAGATACTGTAGCATAATTTATCCCTCTAAAACCGTATTTAATCGAGATATAGCCCGCAGCAATATCAGGGATCATTTTAGGAATCATAAAAGGATTGAAACGAGGTGTACCGTTGCCTCTAGCAAAGTCTTCTATATCTTTTTCTAAAGTACTTAAACCACCTATTCCTGCCCCCCAGATTACCCCCGCTTTATCAAGGTTTAATTTTTCTACATCAACGCCTGCATCCTTCATCGCCTCATCTACAGCAACCATTGCTAGTTGTGTAAAACGATCCATTTTTCTAGATTCTTTTCTATCAAAATGATCTAGTGGATTAAAATCTTTGACTTCACAGGCAAATCTAGTCTTAAACTTTGTAGCATCTATTAAGCTAATGATATTTGCTCCACTTTTTCCACTTTTTAGTCCATCCCAGTAGGTTTGGAGGGTATTGCCTATAGGGGTTATTGCACCTATACCTGTAACGACTACTCGCTTCATGTGTTTCAATATTTTATAACCATATGGGTTTTCAAAAATATCATAATACGCAATCTACTATGATATAATTTCTTTAATAAAAAGTTGAGGTTGTTCTTTATAGTGTAAAATAATAACAACCTTCAATATTAATTAACCAATCTAAACTATTGGCAAAAATGATTTTCTTTGATCAAAAAATTTTGACTTTTGGTAATTGTTCATAAAAAAACTAAGGATCGACAGCATATAGAATACCAAAATAATAAGAGATAAGTAATTTTTGACCATAAATTATTGGCTTATTTGTAGGCAAATAAACAAGGCTAATAAATTTAACTCAATCTTTTAATAGCCTAGCTAGTTTTTGACTTTATTTGATATAAGACCTTTTGTCAAAAAATGTAAAACGGGAGAGTTTGAGGTTATTCGTGTTAAAATTTTCAGTACGTTGAATATTTGTACTTAAAACTTTATAATGCTCTACGAATCACCCAAAAACCACAAGTTAGAAAGTTCTATAATAGAACTTCCTAACTTGAATTTGTTTTGCAATGTTTTTAGATTAAGCCTCTATGCTTCAGCCTGAGCCTCCACAAAAGATATAGCATCTCCAACTGTAGCAATCTTTTCTGCTTGCTCATCAGGAATTGAAATATCAAACTCTTTTTCAAACTCCATGATTAATTCCACTGTATCTAAAGAATCTGCCCCTAGATCATTTGTGAAACTTGCTTCTGCTGTAACTTCTGATTCGTCAACACCTAATTTGTCAACGATAATTTTTGTTACTCTTTCTGAAATACTAGACATAGTCTAAGAATTTTATTTTACTGATATTTTTTAATTATTTTTCGTACAAAAAAAGCAACTAAAAAGTTTTCAGTAAATGGTTAATTAAATTTCACTGCAAAATAAACCATAATTGACAGTATAATCAAAGTTTTGACTATTTTTTTATCAAATACTAAAGAATCTGACAATAATTTGTAGCCTTAAAATTCTGATTTCACCTTAAATTTATACTGCTCTACTTTTTTTTAGCTTCTCAATAATTACGGCTGCTAGTCGATGCTTTGATTCTTGTGTCCATCCTGCCACATGTGGCATCAATACTACATTGTCTAAAGCATACAGTCTATCATATAACTTGTGTTCTTCTTTAGAAAAAGTATGTGGTTTCTCATTTTCAAAAACATCTAAACAAGCACCAGATATTTTTCCTGATTCCAATCCTTCTATTATAGCCCGTGTGTCTATTACGCTCCCTCTTGAAGTATTTATTATGATAGCCTTATTTTTACATTTTTGTAAAAAAGTAGTATCTACTAAATGATGTGTTTCTTCTGTAAGCGGTAAATGAAAACTAAGGATGTCTGCTTTTTCTTGAATTTCTTCTAGACTAGATTCATGTACAAAAGAAAATGGATGTGTATAATCTTCTTTATATTTATCGTAAGCTAAGACTTTCATTTCCATACCAGCTAATTTTTTAGCAAAACTGCGACCAGTATGTCCAAAACCAATTAAACCTATCGTTTTGCCCATAATTTCAAAACCTCTATTTTTTTCTCGTTGCCAGTTTTTCTGGCGTACCTCTCTATCACCAATAAGAAGTTTATTTGAGAGGCTTAACAACATTCCTAGGGCTTGTTCAGCTACTGCATTTCGATTTCCTTCTGGTGAACTAATTACTTTTACACCCTTTATTCTTGCATAAGCCTTATCAACGATTTCCATGCCTGATCCTAGCCGTGCAACAAACTCCAATTGTACAGCCTTGTCCAGTAGTATTTTATCTACAATAATCTTAGAATTGATGATAAGTCCTGAATAATTCTCTATAACTTGGTGTACTTCTTTTAATGAAATCTGAGGTTTGAATACACATGAGAATCCCATACCCTTAAGCTCTTCTATAAGAAATGGGTGAACATCATCTGTGATTAGTACTTTTTTTGTCATTATTTAAACGTTTTCTAGGAGACAAATATGCCAACATTCAGAAACCTTTTCAAATTCTAGCGCATTTTAATAAGACATTCTTTATTTTTGCAAAAAATTGAAGTTGTTCAATAAAAGCCTACCAAAACCGTATCATTTTTAAAATTAATTGAATAAACCTTCTATGCCTAAGACATTAAATGATATTATAAAAGAAAGAATACTTGTGTTAGATGGAGCAATGGGTTCTTTGATACAAGAATATAAATTGACTGAAGAAGATTTTAGAGGAAAACGATTTGAAGATTTTCATAAAGATATTAAAGGAAATAATGATTTACTTTCTATTACTCGACCTGATGTTATCAAAGCAATACATAAAGCCTATTTAGATGCAGGTTCAGATATTATAGAAACAAATACATTTGGAGCAAATGCCATCTCTCAAGCAGATTATGATATGCAAGATTTATCCTATGAGATGAATTTGGCTTCAGCAACAATTGCAAAAGAGGTCGCACAAAAATATACTTTAAACGACCCTTCTAAACCTCGGTTTGTAGCAGGTGCATTTGGACCTACTACAAGGACAGCATCTATATCTCCAGATGTAAATGATCCTGCTTATAGAGCTGTAACATTCGATGATTTGCAACAAGCCTATTATGATCAAGCTTGTGGTTTATTGGATGGTGGTGTTGATATATTTTTAATAGAAACCATATTTGACACCTTAAATGCAAAAGCAGCTTTATATGCGATAGATCGCTGCTTTGAGGAACGTAATATCAATCTACCTGTAATGGTTTCGGGTACAATTACAGATGCTAGTGGTCGCACACTTTCAGGTCAAACAGTTGAAGCCTTTTGGATTTCAGTAAGCCATATGAATTTATTCAGTATTGGTTTAAATTGTGCCTTAGGAGCTGAAGAAATGCGTCCTTATATTGAGGAATTATCAAAAATAGCGAATTGTAATATTAGTTGTTATCCCAATGCAGGATTGCCCAATGAGTTTGGAGAATACGATCAAGAAGCTGATGAGATGGGAAAATTGATTAAGGATTTTGCGGGGAGTGGTTTTGTAAATATTGTAGGAGGATGCTGCGGTACAACCCCCGACCATATAAAACGAATGGCTGAATTAGTGGATGGTTTATCTCCTAGAACAGTACCTTCTGCCTCGCCTTATTCTCAGTTTAGTGGTTTGGAATCATTAGTGATGCGAGAAAATACCAACTTTGTTAATATAGGTGAACGTACAAATGTTACTGGTTCTAGAAAATTTGCCCGCCTCATAAAATCTGGTGATTATGCGGAAGCCATTAGTGTGGCCCAACAACAAGTAGATGGTGGCGCTCAGATCATTGATGTCAATATGGATGAAGGGCTTTTAGATTCTGAAAAAGCAATGACAAAATTTCTGAACCTTATTGCATCAGAACCCGATATTGCTAAACTTCCAATAATGATTGATTCTTCTAAATTTTCGGTCATAGAAGCAGGACTAAAATGTGTACAAGGAAAAGCTATTGTCAACTCTATTTCTATGAAAGAAGGAATAGATGTTTTTAAAGCCCATGCTAGGATTGTTAAACGATTTGGTGCTGCGGCTGTTGTCATGGCATTTGATGAAGTAGGACAGGCTGACACCATTGAGCGTAAAGTAGAAATTTGTGAACGAGCCTATAAAATATTAGTTGAAGAAGTTGGCTTTAACCCTAATGACATCATCTTTGACCCTAATATTTTTGCCGTCGCTACAGGAATAGAAGAACATAATGAATATGCTATTAATTTTATTGAGGCTACTCGACAAATAAAGCAAAAGTGTCCTGGTGCTAAGGTAAGTGGTGGTGTCAGTAATATTTCATTTTCTTATCGTGGAAATAATAAAGTAAGAGAAGCTATGCATTCTGCATTTTTGTATCATGCTATCAGTGCAGGAATGGATATGGGTATAGTGAATGCAGGAATGATGGAAATTTATGAAGATATTCCTAAAGACTTATTGGTTTTAGTAGAAGATGTCCTTTTTAACCGTTCTTCAAATGCGACCGAAGCACTTACAAGTTATGCAGAAAAATTAAAAGGGAAAGGCGGAAAAAAATTACAAAAGGATTTAACATGGAGAGAAGGAACGGTAGAAGAACGATTGTCCTATGCCTTAGTAAAAGGAATTACTGAATATATTGATAAAGATATAGAAGAAGCCCGTCAAAAATACGACAAACCTCTAGAAGTTATCGAAGGTCCTTTAATGGATGGGATGAATGTAGTTGGCGAGCTTTTTGGTTCTGGTAAGATGTTCTTGCCTCAAGTTGTAAAGAGTGCTAGAGTAATGAAAAAAGGGGTCGCCTACCTTACTCCTTTTATCGAAGCTGAAAAAGCAGGTGCTGCAAAGAGTAAAGGTAAAATACTAATGGCTACGGTAAAAGGAGATGTACATGATATTGGCAAAAATATCGTTGGGGTAGTCCTAGGCTGTAATAATTTTGAAATTATTGATTTAGGCGTTATGGTGCCTGCTGATAAAATATTAAAAGCTGCTAGAGAAGAAAATGTAGATATTATTGGGTTAAGCGGGCTAATCACTCCTTCACTTGATGAGATGGTCTATGTGGCTAAGGAAATGGAACGTCAAAATTTCAAAACGCCCTTAATCATTGGTGGAGCGACAACCTCAAAAACACACACCGCTGTAAAAATTGAACAACAATATTCTGGTCCAGTAATTCATGTTTTAGATGCATCTAAAGCGGTGGGTGTCGCAAGTAGTCTATTAAGTAATAAATTAAAAGAAAAATTCATTTCTGACACTCAACAAGAATATGCTCGCCTTAGAGAAACAAGAGGTAAGCGCCAGTCCAATAAAAAATATATTACTTATAAACAGGCTAAAACAAATAAATTAAAAATAGACTGGGCTGTTTATTCACCGCCTAAACCTACATTCACAGGTACTAAGATTTATGATAATTATAGTTTAGAAGAATTAACAGAATACATCGACTGGACTCCTTTCTTTTCTAGTTGGCAATTAGCGGGTAAATATCCAGCTATTTTAGAGGATGAAATTGTCGGTCAAGAAGCCCAGAAATTATACAATGATGCGAGAAGTTTATTACGAAGAATCATAGATGAAAAATGGTTGACCGCTAAAGCGGTTGTTGGTTTTTTCCCTGCAAATGCAGTTAAGGATGATGATATAGAACTCTATCATACCAATACACGAAAACAAGTAAAAGCTACACTACATAATTTAAGGCAACAACGCAAAAAAGCGCCTGGTCAGCCCAATTTCTGTTTAAGCGATTATATTGCTCCGAAATCTACTCATTTAGAAGATTATATTGGAGCATTTGCCGTTACGGCAGGGATTGGCATTGAAAAATGGGTCAAGCAATTTGAGGCGGAACACGACGACTATAATGCTATTATGTTAAAGGCATTAGCTGATCGTTTGGCGGAAGCCCTTGCTGAAAGAATGCACGAACTTGTTCGAAAAGACCTTTGGGCTTATCAAAAAGAGGAAGCCTTTTCAAATGAGGAACTAATTGCTGAAAAATATAAAGGTATCCGTCCTGCGCCTGGTTATCCTGCCTGCCCTGAACATACAGAAAAACGAACTTTATTTGAATTGCTTGATGTAGAAAAGAACACAGGAATATCCTTAACCGAAAGTTGTGCTATGTATCCTGCCGCTTCTGTAAGTGGTTGGTATTTTTCACACCCTGAATCGAAATATTTTGGGCTAGGACAAATCAGTAAAGATCAAGTAGAAGATTATGCCAATCGAAAAGGCATGAGTTTAGGCGAAACAGAACGCTGGTTAGCACCAACAGTCAATTATGACATATAAATTTTAGGGTTTAGTGAATAATAGTTTCACTAAACCTACCCCTACTAAGATAATAATAAATAACGCTGGAAATCCTCCTAAGATACAAAGTAAACGAATACCATCTATTCCTGCTAGGGTCAGCATGACCCATGCAATTGAGCCGATTAAGGTTCCCCAAACAGCTTTTATCCAAAGAGGGGCTTCTGGGTTTTCTGGATTAATTCCATTGCTACTCATAGCACTCATTGCAGAAATATTGGAATCCGCCGCAGTAACATAGGACATAAAGACCATTATCAATGTCACAATGCTAATTATTTTCCCGTAAGGGAGCGATTTAAAAATAGTGAACATAACATTTTCCTCTCCTTTTTCTGTGAGGATCTTATATAATCCTCCCTCACTAGAAATATCAAAGGCTAAAGCCGAACCACTAAAAATCATCATCCAAAGACAGGTGAACAAACAAGGGAAAATTAAATTATAATTGATGAAATCTCTTACAGTATATCCAACGCCCAATCGTCCTAAGAAAAGTGCCGCTACTGGAGCCCAAGCAAACCAATTAGCAAAATAAAAAACGGTCCAATTGTTCAACCATTCACTATCTAAATTAGCACCAATATTTGTACTTCTTGATAAAAAATGACTTACATAATCTATCAATCCACTAGCTCCAGTTTTCAAAATATATCCTGTTGGTCCTAGTAAAAAAAGCACAATTGCTAATACAAAAAAAGCACGTACATTCCAATTCGATAAAATACTAATGCCTTTCTTCAAACCGCTAATTGCTGATATTATAAAGGTCACGACAATGCTAAAACCTATAATACCAATAAGCAGATTAGAAGTAGGAATTTGTAAGACAGTTTCTAAACCCCCAGCTATCGCATAAATTCCTGTTCCTAGAGAAGCTGCCATTCCTGAAACCAACGCATATAAACAAAGGACATCTAAAATAGGTGTTATTTTACCTTGGGATTTATCTCCTAATAATGGATAGAGCAAAGAACCAATGCTAAAGGGTTGTTTATAATTGTAATAAGCAAGCGCAAATACCAATCCCGTTATGGTATAGATCCCATAAGGTGTAAATGTCCAATGCATAAACATCGTAGAGAGGGCAAACTGGGCAGCTTCTGGACTTCTTACTGTAATCCCTAATCCTTCTGGTGGTGCATTGAAATGATATAATGGCTCTGCCATCCCCCAAAATAAAATGCCTGTTGCTACCGTCGTACATAAGGCTATCGCAAACCATTTCCATCGGCTTAATATCGGTTGTGCGGATGCTCCTCCTATTTTTAGCTTTCCTAACTTAGAAAAGTAGACGACTAAAAGAATGATTAGAAATAGAAAGGCACTCCAAGTAAATAACCATCCAAAATACGCTAAAATCCAATCATTTGCTTTACTTACCGTAGCAATGAAAGACTCATTAGAATAGATGCTGTAACTTATTGTTAATACTAAAAATATAAGTGTTGGGAAAAATACTTTTTTATTGATTGAAGGTGATGACTTCTCATCCGTTTGGGGAATATTATCCATTCTGTTCCCCCTTCCTTATTTTTTTTAATTGGTAAAAAAGTCCTTTGTCTAATGGTGACCATAAGGTTGTTCGCACCCCTATTGTTTTTAACCCTTTATTAATCCAAATATTACAGGTTTGAAAGGCATGATAAACACCATTTGCATGATAAAAAACATCATTCTCTGTATACCCTGCGCCTTCAATAAGTCGAACATCCTCTTTTTCATCTCTCGCAAAATAAGACAAAATAAAATCACATAATTGAGCATATTGTGAAGAGGAAACTGTAATTTTTTCGATTTTCAATTTTTCAGAAGGAAGCGCATCATAAGCAGTAACATGAAGAATCGTCGGCGTTGGCAAAAGTAAAGAATTCAATCCCATTTTTAAAGTCAAGTCTCCCCATGTTGGAATATCTAAATAGATCGCTTTATCACCCCACCCCACCCCTAAAAATGAAAGACTTTCAGGGCTTAGTTGAAAATACTGTTGATTGATAACTTTTGTCCAATCATAAACCGAAGTAATCGTAGGAAGAATAAAATCGGTATGCATTCCGTTTGTACTCAAATAAATATCAATTCCGCTATCTTCTGGTTTATACTTCCGATTGATTGGTATTAGTGTACCTATAATCATAAATAAGCAATAGATAGCGATACCTCCAAATAAAATAATAAATAATATTTTGACAATAGTAATGAATGTCATAGTAAATTGTATTATTGATTACTAATTGTATTCGATAGTTTATTGGTAGGAGAAGGTGGATCAGAAGATCGTTTTTGGGGTGATGCAATTTTTTTTAGTTGATAAAAAATTCCTCTATCTAATGGTGACCACAAAGCTGTACGAACACCAATTTTTTTCAAGCCTTTATTGACCCAATAATTACAAGTATGAAAGGCATGATAGCGTCCTTTTGCATGGTAAAAGTTATCATGTTCCGTATAACCTACATCGGGTATCAATTTCGTTTTATGTTTTTTATCCAAGTCAAATGCTTTATAAATAAAACTACATAAACCTAAGTATTGACTAGGATTGATTGTCACCTTTTCTACTTTAGATTTTTCTTCTGGTACTTTAGGCAATGCTTCTAAACCTATAATATGCATAATTGTTGGCGTAGGAATCAATAACGCTCTAGAAGCAATCTTAAACGTGAGTTTATCCCATGCTTCTAGTTCCAAGAAAAAACCAGGATCCCCCCATCCAAAACCTAAAAAGGGATAATCTCTTAATGACTTGGCAAAGGGTGTACTATCTGTAATCGTAGACCAATCGAACAAGTGATTTTGGGTAGGAACAATAAAATCGATATGCATTCCATTTGTACTCAGATAAATATCTATGCCTGTTGATATATTTTTAAACTTTCTATTTACTGTAATCCAACTACCTATTGGTATCATTAATAAAAATAGTATAATGAACACAGCTATCGCAAGTAAAATATATCCGATTACAGTTAGAATAATCATCATTTATCTTGTTTGAAATGGTCAATTAGTCTGTAATATACAAAGATAAACGAAGCTATTGTTTAATTAAGTATTAATTAAAGTTTAATAATCTGTGAAAACATAAGTAGGTCAATCTACTTATATTATTCAATACATTTTAAAATAAAAATAGGTAGATGCAAAAAGGCATTTTCACTTAAAACCTTATCTTACATCTACCTACAAATAAATATATCTATCCTATATTAATAAACTGCCATAGAGGTGTCAATTTCTGTAGCATAAGCATTGATTCCTCCTTTGAGATTGTATAAATTCTCAAATTTATACAGCAGTTCTAATTCTTCAATTGCGGTCTTGCTTCTTTTTCCTGTTCGACAATAGACAATTACTTTTTTGTCCTTACTGATTTTATTGATGTGTTGCGTAATTTCTGCTAAAGGAATACGTTCTCCATCAAGTGTTGAAATATCATACTCATAGGCTTGTCTTACATCCACTAATTGAATAGCCTCATTGTTATCGATCAATGTTTGTAGTTCATGAACATCTAATTCCTTGATTTCTTGACTAGCAGCACTAGGCATCATACCACAAAATTGTTGATAGTCGATCAATTTATCGATATGAGTTTTAGGATTTGGTCTAATTTTTAAAATTCTAGTTTCAAAAGTAGCCGCATCATAAGCAAATAATCGTCCGTTTAAGGGTTCTCCCACATCTGTGATCACTTTTATCACTTCACTTGCTTGCATACTACCAATAATACCTGGCAATACGCCTAGTACGCCTCCTTCTGCACAATTGGGAACTAAACCTGGAGGCGGTGGCTCAGGAAACATGTCTCTATAGTTTGGCCCTCGAGTACCATCGTCATTTGGATAATTAAATACGGACACTTGCCCTTCAAACCTAAAGATAGAAGCATATACATTTACTTTTCCTGATAACACACAAGCATCGTTGACCAAATATCTTGTAGGAAAATTATCTGTTCCATCCGCAACTATATCATAGTCTTTAATAATGTCTAAGGCATTGTCTTTTGTAAACTGAGTATTATAAACGGTAAACTCTACATTGGGATTAAGCCCTTTAAGTCGTTTCGCTGCAGTTTCAGATTTTGATTTACCAACATCGTCTACTGTAAATAATATTTGGCGTTGAAGATTGCTTTCATCCACTACATCAAAATCGACAATCCCAATATGACCAATACCCGCAGCCGTTAGGTATAATAATAAAGGGCTTCCTAAACCTCCTGAACCAATCACTAGGACACGAGCTGCTTTCAATTTCTTTTGTCCTTTCAGTCCGAATTCAGGAATAGCCAAATGGCGAGCATAACGCCCCATCTCTTTTGGGCTAAGTTCTATATTCATTTTTTTAATAAATTAAATTTCTAAAATAGGGTTCGCTTTCTAGATTATTCCTCCTGCAATAGCAGGAACAATGCTTATTACCGTATCCTCTTTAATGGGTGTTTGATCTTTTTCTAAAAAATTAATATCCTCATCACCTACATAAATACGGATAAACGAGCGAATATTATTTTCCGTGTCCAATATATGCTTCGACAAGCCCGAATGTGTTTCAGTCAAATTTTGGATTGCTTCCTTTACAGTTGCTCCCGAAGTTTCAAATGTTGATTCATTATTTGTAAACTTTCTCAATGGTGTTGGTATAATAATCTTTGCCATAACTTTTATAATTAATACTATTATTGTTGTAATTTTTAAATTCTTTTCTATTTATTATTGTGTTACTTGAGTTTGTACTTCCTCCTCAAAGAAAACACGTTCTTCATCCTTCAATTTCCATGATTTAATATCCACCGCTTTACCTTCCATTACCGAAACAATGATATAGGAAAAGAAAGGCATTGCTTTTGCCAAATCATGTTCCGATGCAATAGCTGGGTGATTAGGATGAGAGTGATATATTCCTAGTAATTGTGTATTATTTAATGCCGCATATTGCTCCGCTTTCATATATTCAAAAGGAGAAATTTCAAATCTTCTTCGCTGATCCCCTTCTTTGCTGTTCTCTACAGGTACAGCAAGCGTTATCAAGCGACCATCTTTTTCATCTCCATACAAAAAACCACAGCATTCATTCGGAAAAGCTTCTTCTCCATGTTCGTTAATAACGGTCTCCACTTCGCTTGTTAATTTGATACTAGACATCCAATTTATTTGTATTGATTAAAAAATATGTTTTAAAACCTCTGAATATTTTGCAGCATCGTCTGCAAAAGTGGTCACAATTACGCCTTCTTCAATTTCCTTAGCGACTTGAATAGCCCCTGCAAGGTTAGCCGCTGCCGATGGACTCACCAATAGTCCTTCTTTTTCTGCTATTTCTTTGACCATATCATAAGCAATTAAGGTATCTGATTCCAAATTTTTATCGGCGACTTGACCATCATAAATCTTAGGTACAATAGCAGTTTCAAGATGCTTCCATCCTTCCAATCCATGCATTGGATTATCTGGATGTAATGCCACTACTTCTATATTAGGATTTAATTCTTTCAATTTACGGCTTGTTCCTACAAATGTCCCCGTCGTTCCTAATCCTGCTACAAAATGTGTAATACCTTGATTCGTACCTGCCCATATTTCTTCAGCTGTTGTCAAATAATGTGCTTTCCAATTGTGTTCATTCGCATACTGATCAGCATAATAATATTTATCAGGATATGCTTTCACTAACTCTTTTGCTTTTAGCTGCGCCCCATCTGTACCATCGAATTTTGACGTATAGATAATCTCTACACCCAATGCTTTCAAAATTGTTTTGCGCTCTTCTGAAGCATTCTCAGGAAGACAAAGCGTAACTTTAACACCCAATGCGGCCCCAATAGCTGCATAAGCTATACCTGTATTCCCACTAGTCGCATCTAATAGGGCTTTTTGATTATCTAATAAACCATCTAAGCGTGCATTTTTTATGATATTGAATGCTGGTCTAGCCTTTACACTCCCGCCTAACTGCTGCCATTCTAACTTAGCATATATCTTGACTTTTGGCTTTTGGAAAACATTAGCAATAGGATACAAAGGCGTATTGCCTATCAATGTTGCCACTTGCTCAATCCGTTTCACTATCGTTTTATTTTCTAGTATTTGAGTTGGAATATCTTCCATTATTTAAATTCTATTTTAAAATATTTTAATAAGAAATTAAAACAGCCCCTTCAATTGTTTACTTGAAGGGGCTGTTTTAGAAAAATTAGACTAAAACCTTCTCTTCAAGTTAACTGAAAAGTACAACAACAACAATAGTTATATGGTTTTAGGCTTTTAAACTTCATTTTAGGTTAATTTTTCAAACTTAGTTTTAAATAAAAAACCTTTCCAATAATTAATTATGGAAAGGTTCTTGAATATATTTTTTATAATGCAATAGTTCATTGACTTTCCATCAATTGATAAAAGTACAACAACAACAGCATATATTTTCAAACTTTACATTCATACCACAATATTAGTATCATTTTTTTAAAGATGCAAGTCCAATCTTTATTTTTTATAAAATTAATTTTTAGGAAGCTATCGTAAAATTACTTTTTTTGATAATTTCGAGCTTTATTGTCTAGTTCCCATCACTATAGACCAAACATATGGTTTTTAATGCGAAGATTTTATTATTTGGAGAATACACAATTATCAATGGTTCTAAGGCCTTAGCAATTCCCTACCCCAAATATTCTGGCCAATGGAAATTTTCTTCTACCTCTAAGCAGCGTTCTTTACCCGCTTTGGCATCTTATCTCAAAGAAATAATGCAAGAAGACGCTCGCTTTAATTTTTTTAATATCGAGCAATTTCAAAAAGATATAGATAATGGGATTTTTTTTCAATCCTCTATTAAAGAAGGATACGGAATGGGAAGTTCTGGTGCTTTGTGCGCGGCTATTTGTCATAAATATTTTGAACATAAGCATACAGATTTTATAACACTCCAATCTGTATTAGCTAAAATAGAAAGTTACTTTCATGGTGCTAGCTCTGGTCTTGACCCCTTAGTAAGTTATCTTAATAAAGGTGTCCTAATTGTCCACAAAAATGAGCTTGAAATTATTGAAATCGAACATATTCCTACTAGTGGTTTTTTTTTGATTGATACATTGATGCCCAGAAAAACTCAACCTCTTGTTCAAATCTTTTTGGAAAAATGTAAAGACTTATCGTTTAAGCAACGTTGTGAAAATACGCTCGCCCAATTAACAGATGAAGCTATTGGAGCTTTTCTAGTTGATAAACCAACTATATTGAAAAATGCCTTAAAAAAAATCTCTATTTTTCAATTCCAATATTTTACCGAAATGATTCCTCTTAAATTTCGGGCTATATGGCAAGCTGGTTTAGTTAATGAGCAATATTGTTTAAAACTCTGTGGTGCTGGAGGTGGCGGTTATATTTTAGGATATAGTGACAATTTTCAGGCAACATTTGAACAACTCGCATCGTATAATATCGAAAAGATTATCTTATAAATTTATTTTTTGTGACAAGGCTATAGCATACATTATAGAGGCATATATACTTTTAATATTGATAATCATGGCATAACGCATGAAGAACAAGAATTAGTATTTACAAAAATGTATGTATTAGATTTTTTTTTCAAAAAAAAGCGACTTTGCTTTATAATAAAGTTCTTAACATATCAGTTAATTATTTGTTAATTAGCGTTAAGACAATGGACTTGAAGACTATATTTCCATAAATTGGCAATGTATTTGAGCCTACAAACACAGTAAACGTCGGCAGTCTTCCGGTATTAAATAGTTAAATCTAAAATAATAAAATTATAAGCGGAAACTTCTACATTATTTCTATAAACCATATTCAATTAATTTATATTTTTTAAAGTAGAAAAATATGCGAATTACACCGCTTAGTGACCAAGAGTTAATTGCGTGTTACCTAGAGGGTAACGAGAGAGCGTTCGAAGAATTGCTTAGAAGGCATAAACAAAAAATATACACTTCCATTTATCTTTTTGTTAAAGAACAAAGTTTAGCAGAAGATATTTTCCAGGATGTTTTTATAAAGATAATTGATACCCTTCGAAAGGGTAAATATAACCATGAAGGTAAATTTGTGCAATGGGCTATGCGAATTGCATATAATATGTGTGTAGACTATTTTAGACGTAATAAAAGGCGTCCGACAGTAGCTCCGACAGACTCGTTTGATATATTTGATGTCCTTTCCTTAAAAGAAGATGATGCTCAAACACATATCATTAAGAGTGAAACACACAAAAAAATACGACAATTGGTTGATATGTTACCTCCAGAACAACGAGAAGTCGTCATTTTAAGACATTATGCAGATATGAGTTTTAAAGAAATATCTAAACTCACTAGAGTTAGTATCAATACTGCCTTAGGACGAATGCGTTATGCATTAATTAATATCCGAAAAATGGTAGAGGAAAAAGAAATAAGTTTATATCAATAATATATCTCTTTTATTTTCTAGATTAAGAATGATAATAAAAAAGCGTTGATTTTTCATCGCTTTTTTTATTTTTATATATAAAATATATGAAGTTTATATTTTCATAAACCAATGCCCAACTTTCGATACATAAAGTCTGTTTCTTTACATAGCAAATTGTAACACAATCTTAAAAAGATGCGTTATATATAATATAAGAGCCATTTTAGTCATATAATGACTTCTGATCAAGTTATAACATTTGAGAGCTTTAACCCACATATTGCCATTCTTGATGATGCTTTTAGTATTTATCACTTGTAATCCTGTTACTCAGCGATTGTCAAACTATGAAGTACATGGTATTGACGTTTCCCATTATCAACGAACGATTGATTGGGAGACTGTTTCCCATCAAGATATAGATTTTGTTTTTGTCAAAGCTAGTGAAGGAGAAACTTATCAAGATTCCTTTTTCGTCCGAAATTGGGTAGGAATAGATAATCTGAACATCATAAAAGGAGCCTATCATTTCTTTTATCCATCATTGGATGTTGATAAACAGGTTCACAATTTTTCTAGTATTGTTCAACTGGATACAGGAGACTTGCCTCCTGTGCTTGATTTCGAGCATATTGGGAATTTATCTAAACCTGAAATTGTCACTAAATTAAAACATTGGCTTACAAAAATTGAAGCACATTATAACATTCGTCCTATCATATATACGAATTATAAGCTTTACAAGAAATATATCCACGGCGATTTTGAGGGTTTTCCTATTTGGATTGCTAGATATAATTCAGAAGCTCCTTATCTAAAACGCAGTAGCAATTGGCAGTTTTGGCAATATGGTGATAGAGGAGAAGTCCATGGTATTAAAGGTGATGTAGATTTAAATGTCTTTCATAGTAATCTTGAAGAGTTGAAAAAACTATGTATCCCTCCTCCTACGGATACTTCTAAAAATATCGTCGTGAATCCTGCTTTATAAATTGGGAACAATTACAGTTAGGGCATTACGAATGATGCTAAACTCTACTGGTGTTTCTCCTAGAAATTCTCCATCAACTTCGAGTAAAGTTTCCTCTTCCTCCAAAGATTCTATCTTAATCTTATTGGTTTGACTTGTTGTAACTTTAGGGTGTGTTCCTACTTTTCCATTATAAAATAGAGGTGTCGCTTTTATAACATCAAACTTTGACATTGACGTTGCTAATGTTAACGCAAAGAGACCATCATTGGGCTTAGCATGAGGCACAATTTGCATTCCACCTCCTGAATACCGACAAATCCCTGCATTTATGGTATAAAAATAATCTTCGATTACTTCATTATTAAAACTAATTCTAGCTCTTTTTAAAGAATATTGAAACAAGCATCTGAAAATTAAAAAAAGATAAAAGATCTTATTACTTATCCGCTTCTTATATTTCTCTGACACCATCGCAATAAAACCGTCATAGGCCAAGCCTGCAACATTACAAAAATAACGACTTTTAGCCTGATTGTTTTCATGGTAATTTACTAACCCTATATCTTGCTGAACAACTTTTCCGTTTTTGATTTGAGGTATCCACTCGGCTATTGATTTTGGTATTTTATGCGTCTTAATCCAATCATTCCCTGTTCCAAAAGGCAATAAAGTATACTGTATATCTTGTGTGGGTATCATTTTTTGTTCAAGAATCCCATTAATGATTTCATTATTCGTTCCATCACCACCAACACCTATTATTTTCCGATATCCTTTTTTTATAGCCGCTTTAGTCAACTGAATGGCATCTCCTTTAGCCTTTGTAAAAAAAGCCTCATACTCAAAATTATGTTCTTCTAACAAACTACGAATAGTATCCCATTTTTCATCAACGCAGCGTTTGCCTGCTGCGGGGTTCACAATAAGACAATATTCCTTTAATTTATTTTCCATTCTTACTTTTTGTGTTTACTGATACCTACTAGATTTTATTCTAAATAATTTTGTATGGCAAAAAAATTGTCTTTATTTTCTACTCATAAAACTATTTCAGAATGAAGTCCACTCATTTTAAAATTATCCTTAAAAATAAAAATATATACGAAGGATAATTAGTATTCTTTAAAAAATAACTTCTCTCTTTTGATAATCTATTAATTATTATGGATATTTGCAAGACATTAAACGAACCAAATAAAGCAATTAAATTTATAAAGAAGAGGCGAGAGAACAGGCTCTACGACCCTCTGGCAACCTCCTTTTTTTAGGGAATAGGTGCCAAATCCTGCCCAATATTGGGAAAGATGATTTTAATTCCATAATCATGCAACAACACAAATTAAGCCTTTCTTCTCCTTTTGTACTAGAAAACACTCAACAGTTATCTAATCTAGAAATCACCTATCATACTGCGGGTAAATTTGACCCTCAAAAAAATAATGTCATATGGGTTTGTCATGCACTAACAGGCAACTCTGATGTATTTGATTGGTGGGGGGGATTATTTGGGAAGGAGGCTTTCTATAATCCCGATGAATATTTTATTGTTTGTGCCAACATGCTTGGCTCATGTTATGGTACGACGGGTGCAACAAGTGAACAACTTCTTGAAAAAGAACGTTTTCACAATTTCCCTGATATTACGGTGAGAGATATGGTTAAAGCCCATGAATACCTTAGAAAATATTTGGACATTAAGCAGATTCATACTGTAATTGGTGGTTCTATGGGAGGACAACAAGCCTTAGAATGGGCAATTCAACAACCTAATCTTTTTCAGCATTTGATTGCTATTGCGACCAATGCTACTCATTCTCCTTGGGGCATTGCCTTTAATGAATCTCAACGAATGGCAATTCGTTTAGACCCTACTTGGAAAGAAGCTCATCTTAAGGCAGGGATAGAAGGGATGAAAACAGCTCGTTCTATTGCATTGCTTTCCTATCGACATTATCATGCGTATTCTAAAACTCAAGCTGAAGACAATTTGGGTAAGTTGGATGATTATAAAGCCTCTTCTTACCAAAAGTATCAAGGAGAAAAATTAGCTAAACGATTCAATGCCTTCTCTTATTATATGTTATCCAAAGCTATGGATTCTCATAATGTTGGAAGAGGACGAAAAAGTCTTAGTGCTGCCTTGAATCTTATAAAAGCCAAAACGTTGACTATTGGAATTGACTCCGATTTACTTTTCCCACTAAATGAGCAGCAATTTCTTTGTAAACACATTTCCAATGCACAACATCGAACGATTCAATCTCATTATGGACATGATGGTTTTTTGGTAGAGACTCAAAAATTAGTTGATATCATTTCGAGCTTTTATGAAAAATAATCTTTATATTTAAATTAGTTTAATCTACTCCAAAGCTAATTATAAGACTATCTATCGGAATTTATGGCTCGTAATCAATCTACCTCCATCTGTTGTTTTTATTCGATTAAAGACATTACTTATAAGGTATCTCTTGAACCTCACCTAGAGGCCTTAAAATTAAAATCGATTTTTCATCATATCGAATATCATCAGATTGAAAACTTCAATATCAGTAAATCTTCTGTTGATAAAGTTATTTTACAACATGACTTGATATTATACTTAGTGAGTCAAGATTTTTTGAATGTAAAGTTCGTCAACAACCCTAGTATTGATAGAATCCGAAGACATCATCATGTGGGCAATCTTAGATTAATTCCTATTTTACTTTCTCCTTGTAGAATTGACGAAACCGATTTAAGTAGAATACAAAGTCTACCATCCAATAAACAGCCAATTCTAAATAAATTTAAAGCCCATCCTTCTGAAATTTTCCTTCAATTATCAAAAGAACTTGTTCCTTTTTCTCAAGTCATATCTATTCATAAAAAAACTATTCAAAGCGCATGGCAAAACACACAGAAAAAGAATACTATTCCAGCTTATGAAAATTTCATAAAAAAATATCCTTTCTCCATATACTCAGGGCAAGCTCGAAAGTTGTGGCATCAACTTTTAGAAAAAAAACATTGGGAAAATGCTCGTAAAAACTCACAGGTTAAAACTGCTTTTGACTATTTAAAAGCTGCCCCTCTTAAAGCACATCAAGAAGAAGCCTTGGATAAGATTATTAATTATGAAGAGGACGAAGAACTTATCTGGCAAGATGCCATTAACAATAAACAATTATTCCTCTTTTTAGCTTATAAACGAAGATTTCCAGAGGGAAAGTATATACATATCGCCAATATTGAAATCGAAAAATTATATAAAAAAAACTATAACATAAGGGCGGAACGCAATTTAAAATTTGATGCAAATTATCTCTCTTATTTAGCTTACCAAGAAATGACTCCTTGTGATGTTTTCTCACTGGATAGTTTCAGATCACATCAAGAAAGTTTAGATGAACGACTACATGATCTACATCGAAAATATAAAGGTTTCTTAATTAGTTTTATTGGAGTGATCGCATTCTTAGTCATTATGACTATTATGATTTTTTTGACCTTTTCAATGTTTGAAACAAATCAACTGACTGGAGGTATATTAATTAATATAGTAGCCACCTTAGGTATTTTCTATTTACTCTGGCGAATACTAAAAGCATACGAATACATCCGAGAGGATTATAATTTAAACAATAATGGTATCCTTTTATCAAAAAGAGCGGGTGTACTACTTAAAACTTCTTTTATAACCTATGATGAACCCAACATCAATAAGGCTCTACAACAAATGTATGAGACTGAACAATGGCTAGAACATAAAGAGCAGAAAAACTTTGGCGACTATCTCCTTCTGCCTAGTGAAAAAGATAAATTATTGAAAAAACTAAATATTTTTAATCTTCCTGATAATCATCAACTATCCGCCAAACCGCTTAGAACAACAAAGGACTATACTTGATAGTTTTTACACCAACAAGCGAATAGGATCTGTCAATACATCTCTAAAAGTGTTTAAGAATTTTGCGCCTGTTGCACCATCTACTACTCGGTGGTCACACGACAACGTAACTTTCATCATATTCCCTACTACAATCTCACCATCTTTGACAATAGGTTTTTGTATAATACCGCCTACTGCCATAATACAAGCATCTGGTGGATTAATGATTGCCGTAAATTCCTCAATCCCAAACATTCCTAAATTAGAAATCGTAAATGTATTTCCTGACATTTCATCTGGACTTAATTTTCTTTCTTTTGCTTTTCCTGCTAAGTATTTTACTTCTTCATTAATCTGAGACAAGGATTTCATATTCGCATGACGAATAACAGGTACTAATAAACCTTCATCAACTGCTACAGCTACGCCTATATTAATATCTCCATTTTTACGAATCTTATCTCCTAACCATGAAGAATTAATATTAGGATGTTGGCGTAATGCTACAGCAGCCGCTTTTAGCACTAGATCATTAAAAGAAACTTTAACATCCGCCATTTCGTTAATGCGTTTTCTAGCGGCTATCGCTTCCGTCATTTCTATTTCAACTGTCAAATAAAAATGAGGTGCAGAGAATTTACTTTCCCCCAATCTTCGAGCGATGACTTTGCGCATTTGAGATAACGGAATATCCTCAAAATTATCACCACTTGTCGTTATATTAAAACTCGGAGCTGCTTTCGGAGCTGTTGTAGGTGCTACTTTTGGTCCTTCTTTGATATAACTTTCAATATCTCTCTTAACAATCCGTCCATTATCTCCCGTACCCGTTATCGCTGCAAGGTTGATACCTGATTCTTTAGCCATATTTCTTGCTAAAGGTGATGCTTTTATCCTAGTATCGGCAGTCGTCACAGGAGCTTCTACCGTTGCAGGAGCTACAGCAACAGGTGTAGGTGCAGTCACTTCTTCTTTTTCTGCCTGACCATTATTCGTAGCAGGTGCGGCTGATTCCTCAGCAGCAAGTGCCGCTTTATAATCTTCCCCTTCTTCTCCTATTACTGCTAAAATACCTCCTACGGGAACAGGTCCTTCTTTTACTCCAATATGTAAAACCACTCCTTCCCAAAGACTTTCAAACTCCATCGTTGCTTTATCCGTTTCAATTTCTGCCAGTACATCTCCTGGCTCAACACTATCGCCCTCTTTGACTAACCATCCAACGATGTTTCCTTCTTCCATCGTATCGCTCATACGGGGCATTTTAACGACTTCTGCCATGATATTTTTTAGTTTTAGTTTGAATTAAATTAATAATTATTCCAAAATTATAAAAAATTAGTGTAAAATCAACACTTATTATTATTTTTAGACGACTTCTAAATTAAGAATTATTATGAATATTTTGTAAAATACTTAATTTAAGGTGATTGCATCAAGCTTTTATCTATTAACTTTGTCCTATGGAATTTTCTTCAAAACTGTTGGAAAAAACAATAGACGTCTTTGCAAGCCTACCTGGTATCGGACGTAAATCTGCTTTACGTCTAGCTCTACATCTCTTAAAAATAGATACGGACAGTGTGCAAGAATTTACAACAGCGATTACAAATATGAAAACGCATATCCGTTCTTGCCAACGTTGTCATAATATTTCCGATAATCCAGTATGCCATATTTGTGAAGATGCTCGTAGAGATAAATCGCTTATTTGTGTCGTAGAAAATATCAAGGACGTTATGGCAATTGAAAGTACTGCTCAATATAAGGGTTTATACCATATCCTAGGAGGAATTATTTCTCCTATCGAAGGTGTAGGCCCTAGTGATTTAACTATCGATAGTTTACTACAACGTATTCAAGAACAAGAGGTAAAGGAAATCATCATGGCCATTTCTCCAACAATTGAAGGAGATACGACCATCTTTTATATTTCTAAAAAAATAAAAAATTTACCTATTAAAGTCAGTACGCTTGCTAGAGGGATTTCTTTTGGTGGCGAGCTTCAATATGCTGATGAATTAACGCTAGGGCGATCAATCGTTACTAGAATTCCGTATAAGAGTGAATGATGAAGTAACGTTTTATTTTTAACAAAAAAATCAAAAACCAATATATCATGTTTCAAGTTAATGAGAAGGGATTTTATGGGAAATTCGGGGGGGCTTATATTCCTGAAATGTTATATCCCAATATTGAAGAATTGCAACAAAATTATCTTAAAATCATCAATGCCGAAAGTTTCCAAAAGGAATTTCGACAAATGTTAAAAGATTATGTTGGCCGTCCTTCTCCACTCTACTATGCACAACGACTATCTGAACGTTATCAAACTAACATTTACTTGAAACGTGAAGATCTAAATCATACTGGCGCACATAAGGTCAATAATACATTAGGGCAGATTCTATTAGCTAAAAAACTAGGAAAGGAAAAAATTATTGCTGAAACTGGTGCAGGGCAACATGGTGTAGCAACCGCAACGGTTTGTGCTTTAATGGGAATGCCTTGTATTGTTTATATGGGTGCAATAGACATTGAGCGTCAAAAGCCAAATGTGCAACGTATGAAGTTATTGGGTGCAGAAGTTCGCCCCGCACGTTCTGGTAGCCAAACCCTCAAAGATGCTACGAATGAAGCTATGCGCCACTGGATAGGTGATCCTAAAGGCACTCACTACATTATCGGTTCTGTCGTTGGACCTCATCCCTACCCTGATATGGTTGCTCGATTTCAAGCCGTAATTAGTGAAGAAACCAAATGGCAGCTTCAAGAAAAAACAGGCAAAGAAAATCCTGATTATGTCATAGCCTGTGTTGGCGGAGGAAGTAATGCGATGGGTGCATTTTTTCATTACTTAGATGATACAGACGTTAAACTGATTGCTGTTGAAGCAGCAGGTTTGGGCATTAACTCGGGCGAGTCAGCTGCTACATCTGTTTTAGGTAAATCTGGTATTTTACATGGTAGCAAGACTTTATTGATGCAGACTCCAGATGGTCAAGTTATCGAACCTTATTCTATTTCTGCGGGTCTAGATTATCCAGGCATTGGTCCCGTCCATGCGCATTTATACGATACACAAAGGGCTATTTTTGAAAATGCTACCGACGATGAAGCTATGGCTGCGGGTAAAGTACTCTGCGAACTTGAAGGTATTATTCCTGCTATTGAAACCGCTCATGCTCTAGCCGTCCTAGAAAAAATTAAGTTTAACCCTAGTGATAATTTGATTATCTGTTTATCAGGGCGTGGGGATAAAGATCTAGCAACCTATATGAAGTATTATGGCTAAATTTATTTTTGAATTCTTTTAAGAAAAGCGTCTCTATAACTCATCCCTACAGGTAGGCTTATAGTATGAATGGTTACTTCGCTTTGATTATAGGATTGTATATGTTGTAGGGCAATCGCATAGGAACGGTGAATTCGGATAAATTGTTCATCGGACAATTGCTTCATACAAGTACTTAAATTCCCTTTGACCACTAACTTTTTTTCTGTTGTATGGATTCGTACATAATCTTTTAAACTTTCGACAAATAAAATATCTTTAAAAAAGACCTTATGATTGGTTTTATTTACATTAAAAAAAATAAAATCGTCTTTTGGGGCTTCTTTTGAAAAATTTGACGTTGAACTTAACGTCGTTATTCTATTTCGATATTTATCTACCGCTTTTAAAAAGCGATCAAAGGCAATTGGTTTAAGGAGATAATCAACGACATCTAATTCATAGCCTTCTAGGGCATACTCTCGGTGGGCGGTTGTAAAAATAACGGCAGGAGGGTCTTTAAGCGTTTTGACAAAATCTATGCCACTTAAAATGGGCATCTGAATATCTAGAAAAATCAAATCAACTTCTTTATCCTTCAGCATATCAAATGCCTTCAAGGCATTATGACTTGTTCCTACAACTTCTAGCTGTTCAATCATACTGGCATACTTCTTTAGCAACTCAACAGCTGGTGGTTCATCATCTATCAATAGGCATTTTATCTTTTTCATCTGTTTATTTTTATTTCACATTAAGGTCAGATGGAACTTACCATGATGAAATAATCATTTCCTTGTGTGTTTAAAGATTATTTCATCATGGACGTTTCATAATTCTTTTTGAATCGTTAATAAAACAGTAAAAGTGGTTTCTGTTTCGTCTATAGAAATAGTGTGTTTTTGAGGATAAATCAGGTTGAGTTGCCGTTTAATATTCGACAAACCTATCCCTTCCTTGTAATCATCTGTTTTTCTACCTTTATATTTACTTTTTGTATTCCAAACATTGAATCCAATATAGTCTTCCTCTCCCAGTAAGTCGATAACTATTTCAGGAGAATCTATATCTCCACTTGCGCCATGCTTGAAAGCATTTTCTACTAAGGAAAGTAATAACAGCGGAGAAACGGGTATATCTAAATTGCCTTTTGCTTCAAATCTTACATTCAAGCGTTCTCCATAACGAATTTTTTCTAATTCTAAAAAATGTTCTATGGTTTCTACTTCTTCCTTTAATGGAACCGTTTTTTGTTGACTCCGATATAATACATAATCCAAAATCCCTGATAATCGTAAAATCATATCGGGAGCTTTGGGCGACTGCATGATTACATAAGAATATAAATTATTAAGGGTGTTGAATAAAAAATGTGGGTTAAGCTGGGCTTTGAGGTACTTGAGTTCTGTGGCTAATTTTTCCTTTTCTAGTTCTTGTAATCGCTCTCGTTCTTTAATTTTATCTAGATGGTTATCCCATGCCAATAAGGCCATTGCGGGAGAATAAAACTGAACAGAATACGTCAAGTACCTCAGAAAGTTCATAAACGGAATGTTTTTTAATCCTCGTATCTCATCCATCCATAGTACCCCGTTGATTCTCCAAAAAAGATACAATACAAAAGACATGAATGCCAGACTTAGCACAAATAAAACATACTTACCTTTATTCAAAAGATAAGGAATTTGAACATATTTAAGCGTATAAAACGCCGCCATATAAATAGGAATATTTACTAAGTTTATAAGCAAGTATATCCCTAATTTTTCACCACCTCCAGACTTCATAAACGTCCATACGATATAGATTAAAATCCAAAAAGGCGAATGTCTTTTTAATTCTTGCATATATTCAAAATACGATTTTATACTTTACCAAAACCAAAAAATATACAAACAACGAATATCCGTATAAGAATCCTTATTTTTTTATAAAAAACCTACGAAACAGGCTATTCTTATACACTTATCTCCTATCGGTATATCTTCCCTGAATGTCATTATTTCTTGTCATAAATTGCTTTCAAAATGATACGTACTGGAACATTAATTTTTTAATAAAAATATTTAAAATGAAATTAATACAAGTTTTATACCTCGTCGCAATTTTAACATTAGGGACAGGCATTCTCAAGGCTCAAACAGAAAAACCTCCATCAGAAATTGCCCAAATCACTGCAACTTTAACCGATTATATCGAAGGGTCAACCAATGGTCAGCCTAAACGATTGAAAAAAGCCTTCCACCCTGATCTTAATTTATATTTTATCAAAAAGAATGAATTTACAATATGGAGTGGCAAAGATTATATTAAACGTACCAAAAAAGGAAAACCCACAGGAGAGATAGGAAAAATCATCTCTATAGATTATGAAAATGATATTGCAGTTGCAAAAGTCCAAATTTCTCACCCTAAGAGTTCTACACCTTTTATTGATTATTTTATGCTTATGAAAGTAAAAGGTCATTGGACTATTATCCATAAAATGTATACCAAAAGCGTAAGATCATAACACCTAATTTTTTTCAACAATAATATCATGTTTAAATCAATTTTTCGTTTCATATTCCTCCTTTTTATAACTTCTCCTAGTTTCTCATTATCTGGACAACAAATTGAAAGCATAAAAGGAATTCTTCTTGACGGACAAGGAGAACCTCTAATGGGAAATGCTATATTACTAGCTGTAGAAGACCAAAAGCTAATAACAGGTACAAGCTTTTTAGACGGTACTTTTCAAATAGAAAACATCCAAAAAGAACGTTTCTTATTAAAGTTCACATCCCTATTATTCCAAGATACTATCCTTAGGATCGAATATAATGGCGAACCTCAAATTGATTTGGGTCATATTATCATATCGGATAAAAGTCATGCACTAGAAACCGTAACAGTAAAAGCTCGGCGTCCTTCATATATCCAAAAAAGTGACGGTACGTTGGAAATTAATATCGAGAATACTACTTTATCGGCTAGTAACTCCGTAGATGAAATATTGACTAAATCTCCTAATATATTAGTAGGAGAGGATGGCAGTCTTTCTGTACTCGGTAAAGGCGAAGCGATTGTTTATGTTAATGGTAAACGAATCACAAATGAACAATTGTCCTTATTAGCGCCTTCCAATATCAAAAAACTTGAAATTATTAGAAACCCTAGTTCTAAGTACGATGCAGAAGGTGCCGCAGTTATTCACATCCATACCATACAAAATCGAGGTGAAGGCTATCAAATAGGCTTAAAACAAAATATTAGTCACTCTTCTTTTGGAGGTACAAATACTCAATCTACTGTCCATTGGAACTTTAACAAAAAACAATTTTCTTTAAATAGCCAGTATTCCATACTAGTCGGTAAAGAAAGAGAACGATTACATACCACTAGAGATCGAGATGATGCAGCTACTTTTTTACGAACAAATGTCGTAACGGATTGGCAACGTAAATTTGACAATTCTTCAAATTATGGTTTGGGGATGCAATACGATTTAGCTTCTGGAAGTTATGTTTCGCTTGAATACGCTGGTTCTTTTGTAAAGCTAGGAGGAAATCAAATTAGTGAAAATATGATTAGGGATAGTCATTCTGAGAATTTTTATGATAGTAACATTGATAGAGATGAAAAGGAATGGAATCATTCTTTATCCTTGAATTATAATCAATCTTTAGACACACTTGGGAGTTCCTTTTTCCTAGCAGGGCAATATTCTAGATTTAATACAAATACAGATAACGATATTGATGAGCAACGTATAGAACAGAGCTTAACCTCTAGTCGCAATCTGAAAAACCAGTATAATTTGGGCATTGATATTTATTCTGGACAATTGGATTACTCAAAAGTTTTTCACAACAACTCGTCTTTAGAATTGGGCTTAAAAACAAGTTACGTGGATAATCATTCAAATCTTAACTTTTTTGTTTGGAACGATACGGAATACCTCTTAGACAATGAATTGTCTAATTATTTCAACTTTGATGAATGGATAGGGGCTGCCTATATACAATACAAGGGAAAGATTGCTTCTAAGTGGCAGTACTCGCTTGGATTACGAGGAGAATACACGAATTTTAGTTTGGATTTTTCACAATTGGAAAAGAACTTAGTCCAAGATGATTATTTCTACCTTTTCCCAAATGTATCCATCAATCGAGTGCTAAGTGACCAATATTCAATTAATTTTTCTTATTCTTCTAGTATTCGACGACCACCTTATCACCGAATGAATCCCGTTTTAATCTATCAAGATCCTTATACTTCGATACAGGGAAATCCTGATCTTGTCCCTCAAAAAGTCCATGCCTTTGAATTCAATACAAAACTGAACAAGACTTCACTTATCTTGGGCTATAAATATAGTCGAGATCCATTCGGGGCTAGAGTCTTAAGAGGTGATGGTGTGTATGACTATGTTTTAAAACCCTTGAATTACGACAGAAGGAATGAAGTTTATGCCTCCGTTTCTAGGACATTCACAACAAAATGGTGGACTTCACAAAATACTGTAAGTGTTGAATATCTTGATATACGAGAAGACGAATTAGACGTTATTCGGGTTAATCCTAAACCTAGAGCATATTTTTACACTAAAAACACCTTTGACATTGCTAATTTATTCAATTTAGAATTGATGTATTGGTATGTAGGGGATAGCTTTGAAGGTGTTACACATCGACATGATCTATCAAACTTCAGCATCACTATTGAAAAAGCCTTCTTAGACAATCGTTTAAAATGTCGGTTGATTGCCCATGACATTTTTGATGATTATATATCTTCTGGTACTTATCAAGTCGGTGGAACGGATATTTATTTCAACAGAAGATGGAGTCAAAATTATTTTAGATTGTCTATGATTTACAATTTTGGCAAACTCAAAAAAGCGACGGTTAAAAATAAAGCTGTAGGCGCATCTGAAAACCAACGAGCAATGTAATGGTATTACTTTTCCTAGTATTGGAATTATTAATCCAAACTAAATTATTCTCAATAAATAGATTTTAGGCTCTCCATTATTACAAATCAAGGAGATAGACAAACAGGCAGGAAACTTCTTTACGTAACAGCACGTAAAATTAGACAGTTTGCTTGATTCCAGTTATCAATTTAATCTAAGGAAATAAAAATGAAGTACGATTATTACTTATATGTTTTGATTTTATCATTAATCAGTTGTGAGTATTCGAAATCACAACACGAAGAATATGATTTAATCATTAAGGATGTTACTATATATAACTCGGTAACCAAGCAAATTGAACGGAATAAAACCATATGTATAAAAGGGGATACAATTTCAAAAGTTTATAATTCAGAAATAAGCGTCAAGGGTAAGAACCTAATAGATGGAACTGATAGATTAATTATTCCTGGCTTTATAGATACTCATGTGCATCTTTCACAGATTTTTGGCGATGGAAATGAAATTGCTGTCCAAGAAATTTCTGATTCAAAGCTTTATTCTCAAGTATTGAAAGAACAATATTTAAAGTATGGGACAACAACCATTTTAGATTTAGGTCAACCCGAAAGGTGGTTACCTGTAACTACCAAGTGGCAAAATAACCCCTCACCAGAAATCCCCAATGTCTTTAACGCTGGTGGAGCACTAAGGTCTGATAATGGCTCTGAAGTAAATATGAACCATGCTGCAATATTTGATAAAGAACATGCTGCTATTAAAATAAAACAATATGCTGATTCAGGGCTGAGACATCTAAAGATTTATTCCTTTTTAAAAAAGGAAGATATGAAAAATGTATTGGTTGAGGCCCAAAAACACTCTATAATCCCATTTGCACATATTGATAGAGGTGATGTCCAAATCAGTAAGGGAATCGATATGGGGATAAGAAACTTTGAGCATTTTTTTACTGTGATTAATGCGATCCTTGATACCGAAGAACATTGGATAAAATTAAACCAAAAATATAAGCTAAGAAATCTTAATTCTTCAGATGAATGGACAGCCAATCTCTTACTTTACTTTAAATATATAGAGTCCAACCCTGAATTATCTATACGGCTTATAGACTTATTCAAAAAACTGTCCTCAACTAACTCAAGTCTAAGTATGACTATACATCCCTTAGCTTCTATTGCTGCCGAAACTGATATATTTTCAAGTTTCCAAACGTTTCCATTAAGATCAAAGGCTTATTTTCCCGTTTACGATTCGTTAAAAAAAGAGGAATTAAAAAATGGATTTAAAGCAATGATGCGATTTGTTAGAGCTGCCCATGAACAAGGTGTAGATTTAAGAATTGGTACAGATTGTAGATACGGAGGGCAAGCATTAATTACTGAATTAAAACTTTTAGTTGAGGCAGGAATTTCAATTTATGATGTTTTTCAGATTGCAACTTATAATGGGGCGATAGCAATGGGCATAGATGATAAATATGGAATCATAGAATCTGGTAAAGTCGCTGATTTGGTTTTATTTGATAAAAATCCATTAGACGATTTTAACAATATTAATCGTGCAAAGACAATAATTAAAATGGGACAGGTAGTTACGTTCAAAGAACCAATCACCCATGATTTATATGAACAAATCATCCAAAATGGAATTGAGTCTGGAATTCATTGGTATCAGAATTCTGAGGGAAATGAAAAATATTATTCTGAAAAGAAATCCCAAGTAATGGAAGTCGGATATAGTTTACTCCAACAACGCCGAGTTAGGGACGCAATAACAATATTTAAATTCTGCAAACAAGAATTTTCTGACTATAAATTATCTTATAATTGGATAAACGAGGAACAATTAGATTTAGAAGCTTTTGTTATAAATAAAGAAGGAAAAACAAAATTAGCAATAGAACTTCTTTTATTTAATGCTGAATTGTTTCCTAATTCTTGGTCTGTATATAATAGTTTAGGTGAACTATATTACCAGGATAAGCAAATTTCTAATGCAATATTAAATTTCGAAAAGTCCTTGAAATTAAACCCCTTGGATGAGAGAGCGAAAATAATATTAAGTAGGCTCAAAAAAAGCAAAGGTTAAAATAAAGTCGTAGGAGCATCTGAAACTCAACGAGCGATGTAAAAGTGTTACTTTTTTAAACATTGGAATTATGGGTATAAACCAAGCTACTAATTATCCATAATTACCAAAACATGAACAGATTCCTAGCTATTTCAATATTTCTTAACTGTACACTCGTTTGGGTATATTGTAGTTATTTTCATCATTATAAAAATTTTGTTCCTGACGAAACGGTGACCACCTCCTTATCAAAAGCAAATGATATATTTACTAAGAATACTACAGAAATTAGTGACTATATTAAGTTCAAGATTAGAGACAAAAAGTCCATTCCCTATGTTTACCAATATCTAGAATACTCTACACAAAAAGCAATTGATTTTATTAAAAAAATCAACACCATAAAACAGCAGTCCTATATTTTTGATAAGGATATAATTCAAATAAATAAACGTACTCATTCATTATTAAATGATTTGTTTTATGATTATTCCAAAGTAATTAAAAATAATAAATACTATCGTAACTTTGGGTATGAAAGAACAAGTAAAAAAGCTAAAGAACAATACTTTTCTAGTCCTCAATTTATTACAGATACTGTTGAACATTTTACACAAAAAGAAAAACAATTCTACCTCACTGTTTTAGAAACTCATTTTAGAAGAATAATTCTATCGACTCATTCCCAAATAAGTAGCTTCAGCATACATGAAGGTTGTGGAGGAATGTTCACAACAATATTTCCCCTCTTTTCATCAGAAAAAACATTCTATAAAAAGGGAGATTTATATACTACAAAAATTGGTATAGGTTCCTATGGGATCAATCCCCATAAATATCGTTATAAAGTCTATTGGAATGGAACAATAGTAAAACCAAATACAGCGCAACGATACCTGATAAAAGAAAAAGCAGAAAAAGTCGGTTGGCAAAAAAACGAAGCCATTATTGTTTGGGTTGACCCTGATACTCGAAAAGTATATTCTGATACTTCTTTTCATTATACATATGTAAAACCTTAATCATGAATAAGTCTATTATTTTTGTCTTTTCAATTGGAATAAACCTCTTCTTTTATTCTTACATTATTTATAAAGCTCATTTACCTCCTAAACAAAAAATCATTGAAACATCCTACCAATATCAGCAAGTCTCAGAGGCTATTGATCAGGTTACTCGTATTGAAAAAAATCGAGTTTATAAACCTTTAAGAAGAATGCCCATCCTTAAAAAGGATGTATTAGGAGCTATTGACGATATTCAAGATAAAACAAAGCACATTGTAAGCCATCTTGAACGTTATTATGGTAAAATGTCAAAATATGAGTATCGGAAAGAGTTCTATGATTTTATAGAACACGAACAGCTTGTAGATTCTATTAAAATAAGTGTAAAACAATATGAAAAAGATATTCAACGAACCTATCAAGATATGATAGAATCAATAACCTACACTTTAGAAAGAGTAAATAGTAAAATAAAATATCAGCCGAAATTGGATTTTAAACCTCAATCCTTAGATTTAAATAAAAGGCTTAAACAATTACACGCTATAGATGTCCTAGAAATATATCCTATACTCCTATCTATACAATTAGAGCTAAGGTTATTAGAGTATCACTATATTAAAACCATTGTAGGAGATGTCCCTCAACATGAAATCAAGCATAGATTAGGAGTAACATATAATACAAATAGCACAGCATATGAACTTGGAAAAAACATGGATATTGAACTAGGAGTCTTTGGATTCTATACAGATATACACCCGAATTCCTATTTAAAAATTAATGGAAAAAAATATTCATTTGATGATAAAGGATTTGTAGAATATCGTAAAAAATGTACTCAAAAAGGAGCGCAAATAATCCATATGGAAGCCTCTTTGTATAATCCTTTAACAGATGAAGAGTACACAAGAAAATCTAGTATCGAGTTTTTAGTAGAATAATTAAACTATTTTCAATATAAAAAAATCACTAGTCACAAATTCATACATCATAAATTAGAATAAATTAAATTTGATTTAGATATTTGTTAGGTTAAACCATTAGCCCCGCAAATATCATTATTCTACGACTAGACTATTATGAATCGACTTTACTACTACTTGCTGAGTTGTGCCTTTTTATTCTTATGTACAATTTCAGATTCTTTCGGACAAACCGATCCAAACCACCCCAATATATTACTAATCATTGCGGATGACTTAGGCGTTGACGCCCTAAAAGGTTATCAAGATAATCCTATTCAACCAAACACTCCAGTACTAGACAACCTAAGAGCCAATGGATTAACCTTTGACAATGCTTGGTCTGCTCCTGCTTGCACACCGACTAGGGCTGCTATTATGAGTGGTAAGTTTGGTATAAAAAATGGTGTTCGAGGTGTACCTGGTAATTTAGATACCATACATACGTCAATTTTTAAAGAATTAGAAAATCAGACAGGTGGTATCTATGCAGATGCCGTTATTGGTAAATGGCATATATCACAACCCATCGATTTTACGCATCCTGCCCAACATAACGTCGATCACTACGAAGGCTTCTTTAGCTCTTCAGTTCCCAATTATTTTAGTTGGCCTAAAGTTAAAGACGAAATGGAATCGCCAGAAACAGAATACGTAACGACAAACTTTACTAATGCTGCTGCAAGTTGGATAAATGACCAAAATCAACCTTGGTTTTTGTGGTTGGCTCATGTTGCACCACATACTCCTTTTCACGTTCCACCAGATTCTATGTATACTTCTACTAGAACCAATAACAACCAACGAAAATTTATAACGATGATCGAATCCATAGATTTTGAAATCGGTCGTCTAATGGATAGTATTCCTCCTACTGTTTTAAACAATACCGTTATTATATTTATCGGAGATAATGGAACACCTACAGGCGTTATCCAAAAATTCCCAAGCGATCATGCTAAAAACACCCTCTATCAAGGCGGGGTTCATGTGCCAATGATTGTATCTGGTAAAGGGGTTACTAGAACCAATGATAGAGAAGGGGCAATGGTACACGTTACAGATTTATATGCTACAATACTTGAAATTGCGGGAGCAACCCTTCCTGGAGGAATGTATAACAGTCTTAGTTTTGAGCATCTTCTTTCAGGTACGAGTGGCGCAAAACGTCCCTATAATTATACAGAACTCGTTTCTGGTAGTGTAACGGGTTGGGCAATCAGAAATGAACAATATAAACTCATTGAGTTCCACGATGGAACACAGGAATTTTATGACCTCATAGCGGATACTATAGAAGTGAACAACCTTATCAATAATTTATCCGCTACACAAATTTTAATAAAAGAAGAACTAGAAGCAGAGGCTGATGTAATTCGTAATAATTGGTCTTGTCAAGACTTAATTCAAAATGGAACAGAAACAGATATTGATGTCTGTATTCCCCTAGTCTGTTCGGGTGACAATAGCACTTCTCAAACCAATATTGGCTGTTGTGTCACACCGAGTATTACTAGTGCCTATTCTGAAACGATAAGTGGCGATACAAGAATCATAAATACCAATAACTTTCCAGATCACGACTATTGTCATACTGCTCAAAATGTTCCCGATCAACGATTATATACCTTCAATATGGATGCTACTCCTAGTGTATCAGGCTCTATTACTTCTGTTTTAACCAATACCAATCGACCCGATAATTATTATGGTGTGGCATTAAACGGTGTTCTTCTAGCTCCTGCTCCTGCTACTCCTTTTATTTTCGAAAATACGGAAACTGGAGAATATAACTGGGACTGGGTTTTTGAACCGACTAATAATCAAGGAAGTGGTGCTAGTAGAGTAGGACTAGATTGTGCCTCAGCACATACTGGCCCACAAGGTTATCATTATCATGGTAATATGTTTGAATACGCAGAAAATATCCAAACTGGATTATCAACTACAATGACAGCACCTCTATTACCCGTTCAGATTGGTTGGGCGTCTGATGGTTTTCCGATTCTATATCGTTTTGGACCAGATGAAAATGGAAATTTAGTTTTATTAGAGCCTAGTTATCAGTTGAAATCTGGTGAAAGACCTGGAGACGGTATTTCAGCTCCCTGTGGAGCATATAACGGAAAATACACCAATGATTATGAGTATATCAACAACCTAGGCGATCTCGATGAGTGCAATGGTGTAGAACGAAGCATTACCTTGACAACCGCACAAGGAAGTGAAACCTTTAATTACTTTTATGTCATCACCGATAGTTTCCCACAGATTGGACGCTGTGTAGTCGGTGTGCAAGACACTACCTTTGACAATAGCAATAAAGGAACGGTTCTACCTCTAGATTTAATTAGTTTTCAGGCATCTTACGACAAAGCGAATTCTCAAACTAATTTAAATTGGACAACTGCTAACGAAATCAACGTTTCTCATTTTTCAATTGAGCGCTCTACAAATGGCTATGATTTTGTTTCAATAGGTTCTGTATCCGCTACCAAATCAACCAGTCTGCAATATTATACTTACCAAGATATTGGGACTATTAGTGGTTTGTATTATTATCGTTTAAAAATAATTGATTTAGATTATTCCTATGAATATTCAACCATCGAAACGGTTCAAGCACAAAATATTTTTGAAAATGCCTTAAATATATACCCTAATCCTAGCGTAGATAATTTCAGGCTTTCATTACAAGTTCAGAAAGGTATATCTTATACTTTTAAGCTCTATAACCAAAGTGGTGTAGTTGTTCATCACCAAACATTAAAAGAAACACAAGCAATTTCTAAAAATCTAATCCTAGGAGATGACCTACCTGTAGGAATCTATTATCTAGAATTGAGTTCAGAGCAAATATTACTAGAAACTAAAAAACTTGTAAAACTGAATCTCTAAAATGTTGTTTTCAATTAATTTAGAATAGTTTTTTATGAAAATTCATCTTCTTTGTATAATACTCTCTTATCTATTAAATCTCGAACACGACGTACCTATTGCTGTTTATAATCTGACGATTCAAGAGAATAATTTAAAAATGGAAATTCAATTGGACAAAGATGATTTTGAGATGGCAATCATTACCCATTACAATAAAAATATTTCTAGAGCATTAATTGAAGATTATATTCATGAAAATGCTGTTTGGATATTCAATGGGAAACAAACTTCGTTTGACATTTGTACTATCCACATTGACCATGAACATTATACCTTAAAAGGAGAATTTTCATCATTTAACGACATCTTAAAAAAACTTGAAATTTATAATACTTGCTTAATACATATAGTTCCTGATCATTCTAATATTATCTATATCCATAAAAATGAAAAACAACGTGGCTTTAGGCTTCATAAAAAGAGAATTAAAACGGTTGTTGAATTAGAGTAATCTATTCTTATTTTTTGTATTTTTACTAGCATGAAAACGCTAAAAACAAGCATTGATATTGCTGCCATCCCTGAAGAAATTTGGTTAGTGTTAACTAATTTTTATGCTTATGAAACATGGAATCCTTTTATAAAAGACGTAAAAGGGGATGTTGATTTGGGAAATAAAATAAGCGTCACACTACATCCCTTTGATGAACGAGTATACGATTATGTTCGAGCATATGACGAAAGTATCCGTAACAACCCAGAACACTTAATCAATAAAAAGAAAGTGAAACTCAATGATTCCTCAACCTTTCCTGTAAAAGTATATGAGTATAATAAAAACAAACTGCTCGGTTGGAAAAGAAATTCGCTCTTCCTTGGAAGTTATCAACATACTTTTCGACTAATCCCAATTGATGATAAGATCACTCGCTTTGAGAATGAGGTCAGTATGGGCGGTTTTCTTATTAGTCTAGGATGGAATGCCTATATCAAGCATTTCTATAATGGAGGACTGAATATTATGAATCAAGCATTGAAATTAAAAACGGAATCCAACGATTTTTACTACGATGATGCATTATTTGAGGAACGCCAATAAACATCTCTAAGTACTCGGATATAATTATTTGTGGAATTATAGGGCTAAGATTTTTTCGATAGTTTTTCTTTCAAAATCCTTTAATAGCAGGGTTATTGAAGGATTTTTAAAGGAAAAATAGCGTAAAAAGATAGTTCTATAAACCATTAATAAATGTGTCCGAGTACTTAGTCCTGTCTACTCTTTTATTTCGTTTTTAATGTTAATATTTCCTATAGGAATATCCCTATAGCGTCCTACCCATCCCCTATAACTAAACAGTAAACCAAAACACCATATATAACTCAAAAACAAAAAATTATATATTTTTTTATTCACCAAACAAAAAACTATATAATTTTTTTGTCTTTGATTGCAATGGGATTAACTTTTACCTTTAAAAAGATGATTATACAATTAATTTGATTTTCTAATTAAAAATTTTAAAAAATGAAAGTTATCAAGAAAACAAAAAAAACATTAAAGGGAAAAGCAAGTAAATTTCAAAAAATTCAACCGAAACAATTACTAGAAATTAAAGGTGGGAATGGTGGTGCTGTAGATGTCGTTTATTAATTATCTAGCGAATTAATCTACTAAGTAGGTGGATGAAACAATAGCAGATTATTCATGCTTTAGCAATGTATTGGCTATAGATTATTCACCTACTTTACCTCCTTAATTTCGATTTTACAATTAAAATTTTAAAAAGAATATACTTATGGAAAAAAGATTACTAACCATTTTATTTTTTTCTTTAGTCTTTGTCTGTACAAAGGCTCAAACGACTTATACCGTACGTTTAGGACCAGGTTTAGGAGATTGCGGAACAGTTGAAAATCCTTGTCCAAAAGATTGTACTGTTGGTACTGATAATGTTTATACCTTTTTTCAACGGAATGAATATAATACTATACTTACTGCAACTATTACACAAGTCAATTGTGGTGATTCAGATGAATATCTATTTGATAAAGGGGAAAGTTTAAGAATGTCTGATGATACATTTTATGGTGATGGTAAAACCGAAATAAATTATAAATTTTGCGGTTGGGGTGTGACTGGTTTATCTACAAATACTCACTCATTAGATGTAGAACTAAAAGCAGATCATCCCGAAGAAGCTATTATCATAGAATATACTATCTATGATTTTAGTTTTGATTTATTAGACAAATTAATGACTAAAGGATATATATGTTATACAGCTATTCCTGTAGAACTATATAGTTTTACCGCTGATATTACTCCTAGAAACGATGTGCTTTTGAAATGGATTACTGCTTCTGAAACAAACAATAAAGGATTTGAAATTGAAAGAAGTTACGATGGCTCAAATTTTGAACAAATAGGTTTTGAAAAAGGACATAATTATTCTTCAGAAACTAAAGAATATACTTTTATAGATAAAAGACCTATTTCAGGTACTTGTTATTATAGACTCAAACAAATTGATTTTGATGGAAGATTCGAATATTCTGAAATACAAACAGTAAAAATTCCTAAGTCATCCATCAAGCTTATTGGAAATATTGTGAATGATATTTTAAATTTTCAGATTGACAACAAAAGTACTATTAATGTTTCTTATACAATTTTAAATAGCGTTGGAAAAGTTGTCCAAGAAGGCAGTTTAATGGTAGACAAAAATATCTCTACTATAAATATAAATAATTTAATTAATGGACATTACTTTATAAATATAAACAATCAGGAAAATAGACTAATAACGGAAAGGTTTATTGTATTTAGAGAATAATTCTCTCTTATATAATGATAATTTTGAGTTGGTTAATTGATAGATTCAATTGACCAGCTTTTCACAAAATAAGGGATTCTTACCTAGAATAATAAGGTCTACTTTTCAACTTTCTTTACCCATTTTCTATTACTCCGTTGGATAAAGCCCTCCCAAAAATCTAGCTTTGGAAGTGCATTTTTTTTCGAACTTGTGATTAATTCTATCTCAGTACTCCCTTCTAGTTCTTGAAACGCAATTGATTTAATGTCCCCATCTTTTGCTTTATTTTCAAATAAAAGCATATTCTTTTTTTCTTTTACCAAATAAAGTTGCTCTACCTCATCTTCTGTAACAGGAATTTCAATATACCATGAACCATTACCAGTTTTAAAGTGCTGACTATATTCTACGCTAATTTCTTCTAGAAATGTCTTTTTTTCCTTTATAATAATATCTGTTTCCTCAGCTTCCATTTTCATGGTACTCATCGTCATTCCTGCATCCGCTAATTCTTCTTTTTTATATTCTGCTATCCTACTTTTTGCCTTTTGAGGAAGCGAAGGTTCTGGAATAGCTGCCGTTGTGGGAGCGGTCTCTTTAACAAGTCTTTCAGTAGAAGCAATTACAGCAGAAGGGGCAACCTCCTCTTCAGGTTCATTAGATTGGGTCGGAGGCCAAGGAACATTGCTTGGTTGAGCATTTTCACTAGGAGCAATATTCTCTGTATCTGATATAGACACCTCTGCAATTACATCATTTGTACTTGTAGTTTCTATCGTATGACTATAGTTCGTTCGTTTTTCCTCAATCTCTACTCTAATTGCTTCATCCTTATCCTTTACTTTAGCACTTGAACCCTTGTTTTCCTTACTATCAATATTGCCTGCAATAAATTTGTCTTCAGGAAGAAGTTCTCCTTGATACTTCGGTAATAATTTTTTTGACAAATCGCCTTCATTTATCGCAAAGCTCCTTTGTCTTTTTTGCATCGAACGTTGAAACTCGATAATGGTTAATATATCTTCATTTGCATCAGAATAAACGTCAAGATCTTCAAGTACAGAAGGAATATTCTCATTCATAGCATAAAACTGCTGTGTTTGAAATTTTTCAAGATAAACTACAACAGAAACTAATAAAAAGATGATAACACTAGCTGCAATCGCCATCAAGGTACGATATGTGAATAAATAGGTACGCTGCTGATTCTCATTAAGCTTGCGTTCCAGTTTATCCCAAGCACCACTGCGAGGCATTTCATCCAACTTATGCTGATTCTCTCGAAATAAATCAAATATGTCTTTTTCTTCCTTCATTGTATGATAAAACTCAAATTGGTTTTTGAATATTTTTACGAAACATTCCGCTTTTCAATTAAATTTTTCATTCGTTTTTTAGCCAGTATTAATTGAGATTTAGAAGTATTGATACTAATATTGAGCATTTCTGCTATCTCCCGATGTTTAAACCCTTCCACAACATACAAGTTAAATATTGTTCTATACCCCGTAGGCAACCTATTTAACAAATCTAATATGTCTCTTTCTGCCAATTCATCTACGACTGTCACCACTTTAGCCCCAATATCAATATTATCGCCTTCTATAGATAAATGGAAATTGTGTTTTTTCCTTAAAAACATCAAACATTCATTGACTACAATACGACGCATCCATCCTTCGAAGCTCCCCTTTCCTTCATATTTTTCAATATTCATCAATATTTTAAATATCCCTTCTATCATAACATCCTCAGCATCTTCTCGGTTCTTTACATAACGCTTACAGACTCCAAAAAACTTTGGAGCATAGCGCTCATAGAGAAACTTTTGAGCCTTGCGATCTTGCTTTCTACAAAGTGCTATGATTTCTTTTTCCGTCAAAATTTAAGTTGGTAGTTTTCGATATTCGACAGTTCTCCTCCATTCATTGAATCCTCTATACTCCTAAAATTAACCATTTCTATCCTAGAATTCTTATATAAGGATGCAATATATTTCTGTTTTGGTGTGTATAGGATTAATTAAAAATATATTTTTGTGAAAATTTTTTGGAATTAATCTCTTGTTAGATGGGTTTTGGTTTAAAATCTTTTATAAAATGAATAAAGAACAACTAAAAAAACTTCAAACAAAACTAGCAACACAAGTTATTGTTCCAGAAAAAAACAAAGGCTACCGACCGAAGGTTGGAGATATTGTTTTTGGTCTAGATATTCAGTATGAAGGCGAATGGGCTTTTGTCGCTATTGATGTTCAAATATGGTTTGAGCGTTCGCTAGGAATCTATTTAAAAAAATTTGAAGTTGAGGTTGATTATCATTCAGGGTATTTCGCATTTAGAGAAGGGCCTATCCTTCTAAAAGCTATCGAAGCATTAGAAAAAGAACAAGATATTCGACCAGATCTAGTCATTGTAGATGGTCACGGTCTAGCGCACCCTCGAAAATTTGGGGTGGCTTGCTGGCTAGGAATACATCTTGATGTACCGACGATAGGATGTGCTAAAAGAACACTAGTACAATATGACGGAGTCCTAGGAGAAAAAAGAGGAGATACACTAGATATTATGGACGAACAAGAAATAATTATTGGTAAAGTATTAAGAACACAAAAAAATGTCAAACCGATTTTTGTAAGTGTAGGTCATAAAATCAACCTAGAACGAACAACAGAAACCATTTTAAAACTAGCCACTCAATATCGTAATATCGAACCCATAAGGCGAGCCGATAAAGCCGCAAGGGATTTTGCGAAAGAACGTATTTAGCATTGGTCAGAAAAATTTTAGAATATGTCATTAGAAAAACGGTACACCCCACAGACGATTGAATCCAAATGGTATCAACATTGGTTAGAGAAAAAATATTTTCACTCTAAACCAGACGAAAGAGAAGCCTATACTATTGTTATTCCTCCTCCTAATGTCACGGGGGTATTACATATGGGACATATGCTGAACAATACCATTCAAGATGTATTGATCCGTAGAGCTCGATTACAAGGATACAATACTTGCTGGGTACCTGGTACTGACCATGCTTCTATTGCTACAGAAGCAAAAGTGGTGAAAAAACTAAGGGCAAAAGGGATTAAAAAGTCAGACTTAACACGTGAAGAATTTATGCAGCACGCTTGGGAATGGAAAGAAGAGTATGGTGGAATTATTCTAGATCAGTTAAAAAAACTAGGGGCATCGTGTGATTGGGATCGAACACGTTTTACGATGGAAGACAAACTATCCAAAGCCGTTCTTAAGGTTTTTGTAGATTTGTATAAAAAAGGAAAAATTTATCGTGGCTTACGAATGACCAACTGGGATCCCGAAGCACTAACCGTATTATCTAATGAAGAAGTTATACACTCTGATGAGCATTCAAAACTCTATCATGTTCGATACAAAATTGCAAATAGTGACGAGTGGGTAACTATTGCTACTACTCGTCCTGAAACAATACTTGGCGATAGTGCTGTCGCCGTTCATCCCAAAGATGAGCGTTATGCTCATTTAAAAGGGAAAAAAGCGATTATCCCAATGGTTAATCGAGAAGTACCCATCATTTTTGACCGATATGTAACGATGGAATTTGGAACAGGTGCTTTGAAAGTTACCCCTGCTCACGATATGAATGATTATGAAATTGGTCTCCGACATAATCTTGAAGTAATCGACACGCTTAATGCCAATGGCACCATGAGTGAAGCTGCTCAATTTTATATTGGAGAGGATCGTTTTTCTGTCCGAAAAAAGATTGTAAAAGACTTAGAAGCTCTAGGACATATTGTAAATGTTGAAGACTATCAAAATAAAGTTGGTCGTTCTGAGCGAACAAATGCTATTATCGAACCTCGATTGACCGAGCAATGGTTCGTATCTATGAAAGAATTTGCAGCAACAGGCTTGAAAGCTGTTGAAACGGGAGAGGTTAATTTCCACCCTAAGCATTTCTATAATATGTACCACAATTGGCTAAATGAGGATAATATCAAAGATTGGTGTATCTCTCGTCAGTTATGGTGGGGACAACGTATTCCTGCATGGTACTATGAAGGAGAAGTCTTTGTGGCTGAAACCGCCCAAGATGCCTTAAATCAAGCACAAGAAAAATTTAAGGATAAGAACCTAACACTAGAAGACTTAAAGCAAGATGAGGATGTACTAGATACTTGGTTTTCTTCTTGGCTATGGCCCATTTCTGTATTTGATGGTTTTGAAAAACAAGATGAACTGAAATATTATTATCCTACAAATGTTTTGGTAACGGGCTGGGACATCATGTTCTTTTGGGTTGCTAGAATGGTTATGGCAGGGTACGAATGGTCTGAAGATTTATTGGGCAAAGAGCATATTCAAAAATATGGAAAACAACCTTTCAAACACGTTTACTATACAGGAATGGTTAGAGACGAACAACGTCGAAAAATGAGTAAATCACTTGGAAATTCTCCTGATGCACTTGAGCTATTGGATAATTATGGTGCTGATGGCGTACGTTTTGGAATGCTTTCCTCTGCAGCCGCTGGAAATGATATTTTGTTTGATGCTCCTTATGACAAAACACAAAAGAAGACTTTAAGTGAATCAGAAAAATGTAATCAAGGTTTAAATTTTGCTAATAAAATTTGGCAAGCATTGCGTTTGATAAAAGGCTGGCAAATTGAAGATAAAAAACAACCAAAAGTAAATACTTTAGCCGCCAAATGGATGGACAACCGATTCAACCAAGCATTAGAACGGTTAGACAATAGTTTTAAAGACTTTCGATTATCGGAAGCTTTAATGGATCTTTATAATTTCACATGGGGCGATTTCTGTTCTTGGTATTTAGAAATGATTAAGCCGCCTTATGGTGAAGCCATTGATCGTAAAACTTACGAACAAGCAATAGGATTTTTTGAAAAAATCACGATCATATTACATCCATTTATGCCTTTTGTTACCGAAGAAATTTGGCATAACCTAAACATACGTAAAGAGGGGGAAGACTGCATTATCAGCCAATATCCCAAAGTGACTGTTTTTGATGAAGAATTTTTAAAAACAGTTGAAAATGCGAAAGAACTCATTACTAAAATCCGAGAGGCTAGAGCAAAAATTAAAGGGCTTAAAAAACATACCTTAATGCAATTGTATGTAGAAAAATCCAATAATGCTCAATTGTTCTTTGATACTCCTAATATTAAGGAACTCATTATGAAAATGGGTGTTTTGGATGTATTAGAAATGACAACTACTGAACCCGAGAGTAGCGTGGCATTTATTGCTGGAACAGAAAAGTATTACCTAATCGTAAAACAAGAAATAGATAAAGGTGCTGAAACCGTTAAACTCAAAAAAGAAAAACAGCGGCTAGAAGGCTTTTTGATTGGTATTGCGAAAAAATTGAGTAATGAGCGATTTGTAAACAATGCTCCTGAAAAAGTAGTCGCTTTGGAACGTAAAAAACAAGCGGATACGGAAGCCAAAATAAAACTCATTGAAGAACAATTGAAATCTTTAAGCCTCTAATTTTTTTAATGGATATGATATGTCTTTTGGTTCTCTAATATCATATCCATTTTTAAAAAATCACCTCCGACCAATCTCCCCAATAAGATTTTTTAGAAAAAATCCCTTAACTTGCATCAACTTAACTACTATCTATTTTCATTAGACTCAAACAAACCTAGCATTAGCATAATCTTTTGTAAAACACAAAAAACATGTAGATGGTCAGACAAGTACAATTTATTTTTGTAGTATTTTTATTAGGAATTGTTCAAGTTTATGCTCAAGAGTTTAGAACTATTGACGGTTCAAACAATAATCTTGAATTTCCAGAATGGGGAAAACAACATTCTCCTTTAGTACAAGTTACCGCAATTGGTTTTGATGATGGTATTTCTAGCATTAGTGGCCTTACTAGACCTAATCCTAGAGTTATCAGCAATGCGCTATTTGATCAAGATGATTTTATTGGTGACCCCTTAGGCTTGAGTGATTTTGTATGGATATTCGGGCAGTTTATTGATCACGATATTACACTTGTTGATGATAATATGGCAGAACCCATTATGATCCCTGTCCCAATGGGTGATCCCCATTTTGATCCTCAAAACACAGGGCAAGTGATGATTCCCCTCTTTCGTTCAATGCCTGATCCCAATAGTGGGACATCCCTTTCAAATCCTAGAAAATATTTAAACAGTATTACGACATGGATTGACGCTTCTTCCATTTATGGCTCAGACCAAGAACGAGCCGATTGGCTAAGAACTTTTCAAAATGGAAAGCTAAAAACGTCTCATGGTAATTTACTCCCTTTTAATACCATGACGGGAGAATTTGGAAGTGCCATAGACCCTGATGCCCCAGAGATGGCAATGTCTAATCCCTCGACAGATAGAATGTTTGTAGCGGGTGATGTACGAGCAAATGAAAATTTAGGTTTGATTTCAATACATACACTATTCGTAAGAGAACATAATCGATTATGTAATGAGTTGTTAATTACTTATCCTACATGGACAGATGAGCAATTGTATCAAACTGCTCGAAAAAAAATAGGTGCTTATATACAATCCATTGTATATAATGAATGGCTACCCGCAATGGGCATTCACCTAGAACGTTATACAGGTTATCAATTAAGCCAAGATCCACGCATCTCAAATGTATTTGCGGCAGCTGCCTTTCGTATGGGGCATACTTTGCTCAATTCTCAAGTATTAAGAATTGATAATCAAGGTAGCGTAATACCAGAAGGCAATCTTTCTCTAAAAGAAGCCTTCTTTGTTCCAACTCGAATTTTTGAAACAGGTATCGATCCTTTGATAAAGGGAATGGCGTCACAGTCCCAACAAAATATGGACTGCAAATTAGTAGATGATGTAAGGAATTTTCTATTTGAAAGTGCTGGTGAATTTGGTTTGGATTTAGCGGCTATTAATATTCAAAGAGGAAGAGAGCGTGGTCTATCAGACTATAATACCATTCGAGAAAATTTTGGCTTACCTCGATTAAATAGCTTTCAGGAAATTTGTAGCGATAGAGTGATAACTCAAATGATAGAAGACGTCTATCATGATATTAATAATATTGATCCTTGGGTCGGTTTTCTAGCAGAAGAACATATGGCTGATGCCATTCTCGGAGAAACGGTTATGACCATAATGAAAACTCAATTTTCTGCCCTTAGAGACGGCGATCGTTATTATTATGAAGCCGATGTCCACTTAACACCAGAAGAAATCACAGAAATAAGAAATACAAAATTATCAGATATTATTCTTAGAAATACAGAACTAACCGTTTTACAAAAAGATGTATTTACTACAGTAGACCACAAAGCTTTTGAATATGTAGAAGCCATATCAGGTAATGCCCAAGTAAGTATACATCCATTTCCTGTACCATTCACCAATGATCTCAGTTTAATTTTACAATCTACCAAAACCGATAATGGTCGTCTAGAAATCTACAATTTACTAGGACAAATTGTATATTCCGAAAACATCAAGGTGGAAATAGGTCAAAATTTATTTGAATTATCTTTAGAAGAGGGCTTACCAAATGGATTCTATACGGTATCTGTTAGTTTGCCTGGTATTAAAGAAGATCATAAAATTTTAAAAGCAAATTAATAAAGATATTTAAAAATGATAATCCAACTCGATCCTCAAACGCCGTCTAGTGTAAAAGACAATATTGAACTTAAAGCTATGACTCTTGGGTTCAAAATGACTGAAGTAAAGACCGAACAAGGGAACTTATACATGGTTGGAATAGGAAAAAAAGAGTTCGATATTCGTATACTGGGGCAAATGGAAGGCGTTCGTGATATTCATAGAGTATCCGATGCTTACAAACTCGTTTCTAGAAAATGGCGAGTTCATCCTACCATTATTGATTTGGAAGATGGTGTTAAAATAGGCGATGGTAATCTACAATTAATGGCAGGGCCTTGTTCTATTGAATCTGAGGAGCAAATTATACAGACGTTAGAACACCTGAAAGCAAATGGCGTAAACGTAATGAGGGGTGGCGTATACAAGCCACGAAGTTCTCCTTATGCTTTTAGAGGATTGGGAATGGACGGTTTAAAAATGTGGCATACCTTAGCGGCATCTTATGGTATAAAAATCATTACTGAAGTCATGCAGGTTTCTCAAATTGAACCCATGCTTCCTTATATTGATATTTTCCAAGTAGGTGCAAGAAATATGCAAAACTTCAACCTATTAGATGAACTTGGAAAGGTCGATAAACCTGTGATGATTAAAAGAGGAATGTCTGGCTCGATTGATGAATTATTACAATGTGCTGAATATGTCTTCTCTGCTGGAAATGAAAAATTATTGCTTTGTGAAAGAGGCATTCGAACCTACGAAAAGGCATATCGGAACACCTTTGACTTAAATTCAATCCCTATTTTAAAAGAAAAAACACACTTACCAGTAATTGCAGACCCTTCTCATGGTATTGGACTCAGAGCCTATGTCGAGCCTATGGCATTAGCAGCAGTGATGGCTGGAGCTGATGGCATCATTTATGAAACACATCAAATCCCTGAAAAAGCCTTTTCCGATGGACAACAAACATTGGATTTTAAAGAATCCAAAGCCTTAATTCAAAAACTAAATGCTACTGCTAATTTAAAGGCTTCATTTTAATAAAATGCCCTAGTAGAACCTGAAAAACTACTAGGGCATTTTTTATACAAAAAAATATAATCTCTTTATTACCAACCAGGAACAATATTAAGACCAAAAGTACCTTTTGTATCTTTATGTAAAGGCCAAGCATAAAAAGGTTCTAATATCAACGCTCCAAATAAATTGACCCTTAACGCCGCCCCTACACTATAGGCTGGTTCTGGTGCTAAATTCGATATATTACTATTATCATTATCAAAGTCACTAAACTCTTCCCAAGCAACACCCGCATCCGCAAAGAGTGCCAACTCTGTAAATAAAAATCCAGATTTAATAACCGCCAATGCCTTTGGCCCTGTTAGGGGCAACCTAACTTCTAGATTACCAACTAAAACTTTACTTCCTACAAATTGAGAGGCATCAGCAGTATCACTTGCTCTAATAATTGATTCTAGATTATCATAACTATATCCTCTAACTAAGACAGGATTTCCAATATAAATATTATTCAAGTTACTGCCTTCTAAATCGCCTCCATAACGCCCATAGTGCATTCCTCGAACGGCTATAGAAAATGGTTTCATATAAAAATATCGTCGATAATCTGCGGTAAGACTCGTAAAATTAAATCGTCCAAAATATTGTTCTGCTCCTAGCCTATACCGGTATCCTTGCAAAGGAGAGGCAAACCCAAAATAGGAGTTGTCTCCGACCCAAGCAGCATTGAGGTTAAATAAATTATATCCATCAGGTGCATCAATTTTCTCTTCTTCTCTAAATATAGTTTGACCAAAATCATCAAAGAAAACTTCGTTTCTATCAATCCGATAATAATTTCTAGAATACGAAGCACCTCCTTCTACCCGCATCGTAGAGGAAAAAGGCAAGGATGCAAATACCCCTACCCTATCTTCAAAAAATCGAATTTTATCAAAGGTCAATTTATTTGCCAAAAAGATATTGCCTGCTTGATCTTGTAGAGAATCTAAAGACGTACCATAACTTCTCGTTGCTAAATAGGGTATATGTGAATAACTAACCCCCCAAGCAATTCGATTTTTTTGATTGACATACGCAAGTTGACCACCAAAATCATAAATCTCTCCATTCATGGCAAGGTTTGCAAACAATTGATTATTCCCTAATACATCGCCAAACAACATATTGATCCCCCCCGCTAGTCCTGTCGCAGTCCCAAATGCATTACTATTGCCTACAGCTACACCGCCACCACCACTAATATAATCTAGCTGAAATTTAGGTCTATATTTATCTTCCGAAAAATCACTTTCAGGAAGTTCTTCTACTTCATCTAGTCCTGCCAAATTTTCATTGATAATGTCTTTTTGTTCTAGACCAACAGGTGGTAAAGTCGAAGCTGCATAATCTACCGAATCTAAGGCAACCTCCTCTGCCAAAAAATCTTCTTTATCGGCTTGATAAATCACATATTTATGTTCATTGAATAAAGAAAACAGAACACGATCTCTTTTTCTAGCTACGGTAATCGCAGGAGCATATTCAGAAATACCACTTACGCCTACTAGGAAATTTGTTAATTTTAAGACGTTTCCTGTTTGCGACTCGTATTTATAAATATTTCTAAATCCGTCTTGATTGGACAAAAACAGGATATTATTTTCATTATCAAAAACAGGATTTAAATTATTTGCTGCTCTAAATAATTTGAGATTGGAAATATTTTTCGTTTCCATATTCATAATGGAAATATTATGCTTCCATTTTCCAAGTACCCGCCCTTTTTGTTGGCTTACTTTATCGGTAGAAAAGACCAATTTTGAACCGTCAGGAGAAAAGCTCGGTTGGAGTTCAGAATAGACATCATCCGTTAATCTTGTCGTTGTTTTTGATTTAAAATTATAAGCATATAAATCCGTTTGCCCTTCCACCATTCCGACAAACACAATCATTTTTCCATCTGGAGACCAAGCAGGGCTAGTTATAGAAGGAACATTCGGGATTAGGATTTCGTCTACCGTTTTACCTGTTTTCGCTTCTTTAACAAGTATAATATTTTTCCCTTTCGAGAAACCTACAAAAGCAAACTTCTTACTATCTGGAGACCATGTTCCTGCTGACTCAAAATAACTAAACGCATCGATATGTCCATCTTTGACCGTACTGGCGACTTTATTCAGCACTTCTCCCGAACGAGCATCTGCTAGAAACAGATCTGTCGTGAAAAGGTTTTTTTCCGAAAGGAAAATCACATAACGGCCATTAGGACTAATAGATGGTGAAATATTCATCCGTCCCGTATTGCCCTCATGTAGTAATTTCTTTCCTATAAAATTTTCTTTTTTGGCTTCGCCTAATATTTGTGAATAATAGGTCTTTAATGCTCCTTGAAACATAGAAGATAGATTCTCTATATCTGTTTCCAATACCAATTTTGTAGCCTCTGCTATCCCTCTTTTAGCCGTTTCTTCAAAGTAAGGTCGTATCACATTGTCCCCATAAAAACCAGCAACAAATGCCCAAAAAGCCTGCCCATAACGATAGGGGAAGTATTTAAAATCTCTGGTCATCGCTTTTAATGTCGGTACATCATCGTGTAATACTGCATCACGCATCCACATCGCTGTATGTGCGTCAACTTTACCAATAGACATATATTCCGCTAAGCCTTCTACAAACCAAAGCGGAAAATTCGCCATATTTCGTAACGAAGTAGAATCACCATTAATCACTAGGTGGTATTGAAAAGCATGAACCAATTCGTGTCCGATTACATGATGGCTCTGCTGATTAGTCATTCCAAAGGGAAGAATAACCCTATTTTTCAAACCTTCTGTCACCCCTCCTGTCGTTACACCTACAGCACCCGAAATGGCTCTTGTCTGCTGAAAATGCCCATGGTTATTATATAAAATAAAAGGATTTCTTTCGGTAAAGGTATCTTGTAAAACTTCTTGATGCGCATGATACCAATGCTCTGTCCATTGGGCAACATCATTTAGTTTTTCTTTGTCTTCTAAGTAATGGTAAAATTCAAAATGCGGCGATTTATACACTTCGAAATCAAAGGTTTCGTATTGTGCTTTGTTTCGACCAAAATACTGGGCAGTAAGGTTTAAGGTGAATAAAATTAATAAAATGGTGGTTATTGAGGTTCTTAGGCTATACGTATTCATAGACAAAAATTTGATAGGTAATTAAGCTAGTACTCAAAAATAAAAACGCCATACAAATATATTGCGGATGTTAAAATCTATTATTGTTTTGTTAATTTATATTTAAATAAAACTACTTAAAAATAAAAACAGTATCAATAAAAAATGATTATCTCTTAAGAAAAATAGAATAACCTATAAAATATTCACTTTATATTTAGCTCTAAAACATGAACACCAATTGATGTGTTACATCAATTGGTGTTCATAATCTATGATATTAATACACAAGTCATTTTGCCAATTCCAATATTTTATTGGCATTCATCCCCTTCATTTGCCAACTTAAACAACGTACACTCCCTCCCATAAAGCAGACACCTTCTGCTGTAATCGGCACTACTTTTTTATGGGTATGCGATTGAATCATTTTTAGCATTTTTTCATCATATCGACTATCAAAAGTCGGCATATAAATATACTTATCTGTTACTAGAGAATTCACAAAAATATTGCAAGCAGAAGAGAATCCATTCCATGTTTCATCCTTATAATAATCTGGTAATTCAACAATCTCAACATTAGGAAAAGCATATTTTAATTCTTCCATAACTGCCCTACGGTTTGCACCGTAAAGTTTCTGTAATAAGATTTTATTGTCACTTACCCATAGCATCATACCATCGGCATGTCCCGTTGCATCGCCTGGCACTTCTGGTACGATTGCAACTTGTGTCGCACCAAATAATTGCTTGAGTTTTCGTTTCGCTGAACTATAAGTTAGATTAGGGTTATCGTATAAAAAACGATCTGTTACAACAATTTTTCCTTTACCATTATCTACAACATTCCCTCCATCTAAAATCAAACTCGTTTTTTTACCGTATTTCAAACCACTATTATAAAACCAGTCTTCAAAACTATTATCTATCAGATTGGATGTTTTTGCAGGCTGAAAGTCTGGTAAATAATTGAACTTTACTTGTGCTGTAGGATGAGCTGGTGCAAAGTCTCGAATCCAAATATCTTCTACATTGGCTTCTAATAAAATAGATTGATTGACTTTCCCTTTAAAGTATGGTAATGTCTCTTTATCTGCGAGAATCACAACCTTATCTTTCCCTTTTATTTGATTAGCGTAATCTGCTTGAAAAGCTATAATATCCTCAAAAATAGCCTGATAATATTCATTATACACTGACGGTGCTGATAATACAATTAATGATTCATCCTTTTCTAATCGATTTTCGATATTCTCTGCTTGGTTAGCATTTTGTATTGTAGTGAATTCTTCAGTCAATTGATCGTTTTGACTACAAGAAGCGAACATAATTGCGATTGCTATAAAGAACATAATTTTATTTTTATTCGATAACATGATACATTTTTTGTCAATTGTTAAAAAATAGTTGACTTCGAAATCATGCTACAAAGTAAAGCCCTAATTCATCACTTGTAAAGTTTAATCCATGAATGGTCGAAATATAGGACTGAATAGCCCCTATTATGGAATAAGTTATATGTTTAGTTCTTAAACGCTATTCATTCTATATTATTAACTATTCATACAATTATATTGGTGTTTCAAGGAAAACAATCTTTTTTTAAGTTCAAAAAACCTACTTTCGGTAAGATTAAAACAATCGTCTATATATGTTCAAAACGACACATTATATTGTACATCTAATCTTTTGGGGATTCATGTATTGCTTTATTTTTGATTATCATCTAATGGATGAGAATTGGGGAGAAGCCATATTCTATACCTTTAGAGAATTGTTAACGTATATGATAGTTGCCTATTCCAATTATTTTCTCCTTATCCCCTTCTTTCTAAAAAAGAAAAAATATATCCTATATGGATTTTCTATTATTGGACTAGTTCTTCTATACATATTTTTAATTCGAAAAAGTGGATTGGAAAATGACTTATACGAAGGTACAACTTGGAGAAATAATTTCTCTATGATTTTAAATGCTAGTCTTTTTTTACTCATTTCGACACTATATAGTTATTTCCAACAATGGCAAAAAGAAAAAGAACGACGGCTACTGCTTCGTTCTGAACAACTGGAAACAGAATTAAAGTTTCTAAAAACACAGATCAGTCCACATTTCATATTCAACTCTTTAAATAATATTTATACCCTAGCACTTCAAAAACATGATAATGCGGCTCCCATGATTGCTCAACTCTCCAAAATCATGCGGTATATTCTCTATGAGTGTAATGAAAAAGTCGTATCCTTAGAAAAGGAAATTGAAGTCGTTGAAAATTACATTCAACTTCAACTACTCCGAAAGTTAAAATCTCAAAATGTTGATTTTTATAAAGAAGGCAATTTAAAAAAATATAAAATTGCCCCGTTACTATTCATCCATTTTATTGAAAACTGCTTTAAACATAGTGATATTGACCAAAACGAAACTGCCTTTATAAAAATCGAGTGTCATGTACATGAAGACAATTTATATTTTTTCACCCAAAATAGTATAAAAAAGAAAACAGCTTCTACGAAGATAGGAGGTGTAGGTTCACAAAATATCCAACGACAATTATCCTTGCATTATCCTAAGCAACACACATTGTCTATTAATGAGGAAAACGATATATTTACAATAGAATTGAATTTAGAACTTCATGGATAAGGCTCAAAAATACAACTGCTTAATTGTAGATGATGAACAGCTTGCACAAGAACTATTAGAATCTCACATCACTAAAATGCCCTACTTAAACCTAGTCGCAAAATGTAGTGATGCTATCTCTGCTATACAAGTTCTTCAGCAACAACCAATAGACATTCTATTTTGTGATATAGAAATGCCCAACCTCTCTGGTATAGATTTCATCGCTCAACTCCAAAATCCTCCCGCTGTCATTTTCACAACGGCCTACTCCGAATATGCCCTTAAAGGTTTTGAACTTGAAGCCATTGATTATCTTTTAAAACCCATCGAATTTGAACGCTTTTTCAAGGCAACGAATAAAGCTATTCGTTCAAAAAATCAGTCGTTCCAGTCTATCGTTTCTCCAATTACAATTACTCAAAAAGAGGAATACTTTTTTATAAAATCAGACCAAAAGATTCATCGGATTGAATTCAATGATGTATTATTTATCGAAGCCTTACAAAAATATATACGCATCTATACTAGCCAAAATAAGATTATGTCCTTGTTTTCTCTAAGCAAAATCTATGAACAACTTCCTAGCAATAATTTTTTCCGAGTTCATCGATCTTTTATTGTGAATATAGACAAAATAGAACATATCGAAGGGAATATGATTCGTATTGGAGAACATACGATTCCTGTAAGTAAAGGTCAGAAAGAACCTTTTATCGAACATCTTAAAACACAGGGCTTATTCTTTTAGTTAGCACGAACACCGCTCATCATTTTATTTTACCATTCGTCATAATCTTCTTATTTGAGTCTTTAATTCCTTCTAATTTTGAAGTATTATTTGATAAAAAATTATTTCACCATGAGAGAAGCATTTTTTCTAATCGTATCATTTTTTACTATGTACAACTGTTCAGCACAAGAAATCGTAGGAGATTGGAACGGGAAACTATCCATCCAAGGCACATCATTAAATATTATTTTTCATATTGATAAAAAAGAACAAAATTATACCGCTACAATGGATAGTCCTGAGCAAGGTGTTCGGGGGCTGCCAGTTGATCAGGTCGACTTTGACGGGCAGAAGTTGACGATGAATTTGCAATCCCTAGAAGCAAGTTATAATGGAAAACTTAGCGGAAATACCATAGTAGGAAATTTCGCACAAAATGGAATGACTTTTCCTTTAGACTTATTAAAAACCGAACAAAAGCCTCAAAAAATCAAAAAATCAAAATCTACACTTTCTAATTTCAATAAAAAAATGCTTGGAGACTGGAATGGTGCTTTGGACATCAGAGGAACAAAAATACGAGTGGTTTTCCATCTTACCAACCACGACGGTCAGTATAAAGCAACAATGGATAGTCCTGATCAAGGTGCAAAGGGAATTCCTTTTGAAACCATAAAACTAGAAGGAGATAAAATGACGCTAACTTCTAAAATAGGTATTACCTATGAAGGCACTTTTGAAGAAAAACATAATACTCTAAAAGGTCTTTTTATGCAAAGTGGGATAAAACTCCCCTTGAATATGCAACGAGAAAAGATTGCTAAGGAGGTAAAAAAACGTCCTCAAGACCCTTCTGATTTCCCTTATCATATAGAAGATTTAGAAATTAAAAATGACGCAGCAAATTTAGAACTTGGGGCAACACTAACGCTTCCCAAAGACAAAAAAGCAAAAAAAATTGTCATCTTGATTTCTGGCTCTGGTGCTCAAAATAGAGATTCCGAAATTGTTCAATTTAACCATCGCCCTTTTCTTGTCTGGTCAGATTATTTGACAAGACAAGGTATTGGAGTACTTCGGTTCGATGATAGAGGTACTGCTAAATCTACTGGGAAGTTTGCTGGATCAACTTCTGCTGATTTCGCTTCCGATGTGGAAACAATTGTAACATATTTAAAAAATAGAACTGATTTAAAAGAAATGTCTATTGGTTTAATGGGGCATAGTGAGGGCGGACTCATTGCACCAATCGTAGCTTCAACGAATAAATTGGTCGATTTTGTTGTTTTACTAGCCGCTCCAGGATTATCAGGAGGTCAATTGCTCTTACAACAAAAAGAAGATGTCAGTAAAATGCGTGGAATATCTGATGATAAAATCCGATTCGGTTTAAATACGTCCAAAGATATATTTAAATATATCAACAAGAGCATTCATTTTTCAGATGAAAAATATAAAAAAGGGCTTTCAAAAGTTATCAAAAAAAATTATAAAAAATATCCTCCATCCGTCTTTAAAAACACCTCAAAAGAAGACATGATGAGTAAAGAAATCGATGTTTATAACGATAAATGGATGCGATATTTTATTGCCTATAACCCAAATGAAAATCTACAAAAACTCCAATGCCCTGTACTAGCTATGAATGGTACTTTAGATATTCAAGTTAGAGCCAAGGAAAACCTTGATGCTATAGAAAAGGCTTTAAAACAAGGCAATCATTCAAATTATAAAATCGTAGCACTTGACAACCTCAATCACTTGTTCCAAAAAGCAAAAACGGGTAATATTGCAGAATATGGGCAAATTGAAGAAACCATTAATCCTAAAGTATTAGAACTGGTAGAAAAATGGATAAATGAATTATAAACTGTATATTTAAAAGCAAAAACAACGTATTATGCAGCATCAAGGCAGCAAATATTTTTGGTGGATACAATTTATAAGCTGGGGCATTGTTGCCTTGATGAACTTTGTCATTCAAAAAGGGGTGGGCGCCCCTTTTACTAGTGCTATTTTAAATGTTTGTCTTCTCTTTTTTGGTGGGCTATTTTTCACCACGCTTTTAAGATTTTATTTAAAAAAAAGGAACTGGACAGTCTGGAGCTTTTCTACCATCGCCCTAAATTTAATTTTTATTACGATTCTCGTTTCCATTGTTTGGACATTTATTGCTTTTTTTCTATTTAATCTTGTCGGACACAAGATTGTTTTTAGTGTCCCTGCTTTTTTAGCTAGTGCTATTCCTCTAGGGATGACTTTTATGGTTTGGTTTTTATTTTATATCGGGTATCATTTATTATGGCGATTTCATTCTAATAAAATAGAAAATTTACGTTTAGAAACAGAAATACAAAAAGCACAATTGGGTACGCTTAAATCGCAACTTAATCCCCATTTCATGTTTAACACATTGAATAATATTAAAGCTCTAGTACTAGAAGATAAACACGCCGCTCGTAAGATGATCACCCATTTTTCAGAATTATTGAGTTATTCCCTCCAACACTCTGAAAAGAAAGAAGTCCCTCTAGAAGAAGAACTTGAAATTTTACACAAATACCTTGAGCTTGTCAAAATACAATACGAAGAAAAATTGAGTTATCGTATCCATGTCCAAGATGGTTTAGAGCATGAAAAAATTCCGCCCATGATTTTACAACTCCTAGCAGAAAATGCCGTAAAACATGGTATTGCCCAATCTATCAATGGAGGCGAAATCCTTATTGATATTCGAAAGCAAATTGGTCTTTTAAATATCAGGATAAAGAATACAGGTTCGTTAAAAAAGAAAAATACCTTAGAACAAACACTTGGTATAGGCTTAAAAAACATTCGAGATCGCTTAAAATTAATTTATAAGGATAAGGCTTCTATTTTTATAAAAGAAGAAGCCCCTTTTGTTATCGTAGAACTCAATATTTAATGACTATTAGAGCAGTTATTGTAGAAGATTCCAGACTGGCAAGACTTGAACTTCAGGAATTGTTAAAGGTACATCCATCAATCGAAATCATTGGTATGGCTGAAAATGCAGAACAAGCCTATCAAATGATTCGTATTGAAAAGCCTGACTTATTATTTCTAGATATTCATCTACCTGGAAAAAATGCCTTTGAATTATTACAAGAGTTGGATTTTCTCCCATTTATTATTTTTACTACCGCTTTCAATGAGTATGCTATCCAATCGTTTGAGTATAATACGCTTGATTATTTATTGAAACCAATTTCTTCAGAACGTCTGGCAAAAGCCATACAAAAAGCTAGGACACAAATACAACCTTCGAACTCCTCTTCTGAAAAACTCCTTGAAAATAGTCGGGTTTTTATAAAAGATGGTGAAAAATGTTGGTTCGTTACCATTAAAGATATTCGACTACTAGAAGCACAAGGGAATTATACCCAAGTATATTTTAACGAACATAAACCTCTTGTATTAAAGCCATTAGGTCATTTTGAGCAAGTCCTGGATGATAGTGTTTTCATCCGTGCTAATCGACAACAAATCATCAACCTCCACTATGTTGAAAAAATTGATGCTTGGTTTAATGGGCGACTAAAATTATTGCTACAATCGGGTGAAAGTATTGAAATATCCCGACGACAAACCGACAAGATTCGGAAGTTGTTTAGTTTTTGATTCTGAATATTGGAAATTTGAGAAGCATTCTTCTATTTTTGTAAAAAATCTATAACGCTAACCAAATTTAAACCTGTAGTATTATAGAAGTTGTTCAAAAATAGACTATGCTCAAAGAAAAAATAAAGCAACGTGCTAAAGCCTATCACCAAGAAATCATTGGTATCCGTAGGCATCTTCATGCCCATCCAGAATTATCCTTTGAAGAGGTTGAAACAGGTAAATATGTTGCTCATAAACTAAAAGAGTTTGGCATTCCTTATCAACATGGTATTGCAGATAATGGTGTACTTGGAATCATTGAGGGAAAAAATCCTAGTAAAAAAGTTATTGCTCTTAGAGCAGATATGGATGCTTTGCCCATTACCGAAGCGAATGATGTTCCTTATAAATCCAAAAATGAAGGCGTCATGCACGCTTGCGGACATGATGTTCACACTTCTTCTCTGCTTGGTGTCGCTAAGATTTTAAATGAATTAAAAACAGATTTTGAAGGTTCTATAAAGCTCCTTTTTCAACCTGCTGAGGAACGATTTCCAGGAGGTGCTTCCTTAATGATAAAAGAAGGTGCTCTAGAAAACCCCACCCCAAATAATATTATAGGGCAACACGTTCATCCTCCTTTAGAAGCAGGAAAAATTGGCTTGCGTCCTGGTATGTATATGGCTTCCGCAGATGAAATCTATGTAACGGTTACTGGTAAAGGTGGACATGGTGCTTTACCACATAAATGTGTAGATCCTATCGTAATTACGGCACATATCATTACGGCATTACAACAAATTATTAGTAGAAATGCCAACCCTACAGCACCAACGTTGTTGACCTTTGGAAAAATTAATTCTACAGGTGGTTCTACTAATGTCATTCCGAATGAAGTGAAACTAGAAGGTACTTTCCGAGCAATGGACGAAGCATGGAGAGCGGAAGCACATATCAAAATGAAAAAGATGGCAGAAGGTATAGCCGAAGCTATGGGGGGAAGCTGTGACTTCCATATTATGAAGGGTTATCCTTTTTTAAAAAATGATGAACAACTCACTATCGATGTCAAAAAATACGCTATTGAATTTCTAGGTGCTGAAAATGTCATTGATCTTCCAATTCGAATGACGGCAGAAGACTTTTCTTATTATACCCAAGTCATGCCCGCTTGTTTTTATCGTTTAGGAACAGGCAATAAAGCCAAAAATATTACCTCCCAGTTACATACCAGCACCTTTGATATTGATGAAACTGCACTAGAAACAAGTATTGGTTTAATGGCATGGTTGGCGGTAAAAGAACTCGGAAATTAACTATTATAGAATTTGTCAAAAAATAACAATCCTTCAATGAACATCAAATACGACTGCTTGCACTTCAAAGGCTATATGCCCTGTACTCCTAATAAAACACATGATTATACCTGCAAGGATTGCCCTGCTTATCAACCCATTTCTAAAAAAATATTAATTATAAAATTAGGTGCAATTGGTGATGTTATTAGAACTACTCCTTTAATTGAAAAATATAATAAACTTTATCCTAACTGTCATTTTACTTGGGCAACGCTCTTTCCCGATGTCTTACCGAAAACACCGATACATACCATTCTTAAACTAGACGCTGTTTCGATTTTTACGATAGAGCATGAGCAATTTGACATTGCCATCAATTTAGATAAAGACAAGGAAGCCTGTATGCTACTAGCAAAAGTAGACGCCCCTGAAAAATACGGTTTTACATGGAAAAATAATCATATTGATGTAGCAACGCCCCAAGCTACACACAAGTTAATGACTGGACTGTTTGATGGGCTGTCGAAGGTAAATACGAAAAGTTATTTAGAAGAAATCTTTGAGATTTGTCACCTAGAATTTGATTATGAAGAATACCTAATTCGTACAAATCAAGGTCTTGTTGAAAAATGGCAAAATATCTTAGCTAAAAAAAGTGAGGGCAAACCCATCATCGGTCTAAACACAGGTTGTGGAGCAAGATGGAAAACTCGCCTTTGGCCTCAAGAAAATTGGGTGCGCTTTATCGAAACCCTACAATCAAAAGGCTATTTCTGTATGGTGCTTGGTGGCAAACAGGAAGATGAACTCAACCAATATTATGCAACGCAAACAGGCGCTTACTATCCAGGACATTTTTCTTTAGAAGAATTCATTTCCCTTTCTGATGGCTGCGATATTATTGTCACGCAAGTTTCTATGATGATGCATATTGCAATGGCATTGAAAAAGCAGTTGATTTTATTTAATAATATTTTTAATAAACATGAATTTGAGATGTATGGCAGAGGGTTTATAATCGAACCGTCTTCGGGTTGTGATTGCTATTATGGTAATACTTGTTCTAGGGAAAAAAGCTGTATGTACGATATAAAGGTTGAATGTGTCGTAGAAAAAGTTGAAGCACTTGAACTCTAAAATCAAATTCTATGAAACGTCCATGATTAAATAATCCTTAAACACACAAGGAAATCATTATTTAATTATGGTAAGTTCCATCTGACCTTAACAGGAAATAAAAATAAACAGATGAAAATAGCTTTTTTATCCACTTTTTACCCACTTCGAGGAGGCATTGCCCAGTTTAATGCTGCGATGTATAGAGCGTTTGAGCAAGAACATGACGTCAAAGCCTATACTTTTAAAAGACAGTACCCCGACTTTCTTTTTCCTGGCGAAACACAGTATGTTACCGAGGATGATAACGTGGATAAAATTGATAGTTTAGAACTATTGGACACAATCAATCCCTTTTCTTACGGGTCTACTGCAAAGCAAATCAAAGCCTTCAATCCTGACTTTTTAATTATGAAATATTGGATGTCTTTCTTTGGTCCTTCTTTAGGAACAGTAGCAAAGCATCTCAAAACACAAACAAAGGTTATCACGATTCTTGATAATGTTATCCCACATGAAAAGCGTTTTTTTGATACGCCTTTTACCAAATATTTTCTCAAACAAAATCATGGGTTTATCGCAATGAGCGATGCTGTTCAGGCTGACCTAATGCAACTAACCGATGGCAAAGCCCAATGCCTTAGAATAAACCATCCTAACTATGACCACTTTGGAGCTAATGTCCCTAAATCCGATGCTGCAAAACAACTTAAGCTCCCCCCTGAGAAAAAAACGATACTCTTCTTTGGTTTTATCCGAGATTATAAAGGGTTAGATTTATTGATACAAGCAATGGATCATTTAGATGATTCTTTCCAGTTGGTTATCGCTGGAGAATGTTATGGTAGTTTTGAAAAATATACCCGCCTTATTGAAAAGTCAACGTTCAAGCAAAACATTCATGTTTTCAATCAATATATCGGAGATCCTGAAGTTCCTAATTTTTTCTGTGCGGCTGACGTGGTTGTCCTTCCTTACAAATCTGCGACTCAAAGTGGCATTACAGCGATTGCACACCATTTTGCTGTTCCCATCATCGCAACTGATGTAGGCGGACTAAAAGAAATTATAACACACAAAGAAACTGGATTGATAGTTCCTGAAGTCGATAGTAAGGCTATTGCCGACGCTATTCATATATATTTTAATAAAAATTATAAAATCGCTTTTTCAAAAAACTTGGAAGCTCAAAAAGCAGAAAATTCTTGGGAACGTTTTGCAGAAAAAGTACTATCCTTTGGAAATCAATTGTAATTTTTGATAAAATGAGTAGGGATTGGTTAGTTAATAGAATTCAATTCTTGACGAGCAGCCACCGTGTTGAGAATTGCATTTACAGGTTAGTCGTTTGCATTGTTCATGGATAACCATATCGCATCCACCACACTGCAAGTCTGAATCGCAGGTCATACTACATTTTGCTAGATAAGCTTGTTGATAAATCGTCCGTTGAGTTGTCTGTTCGGTTTGTTCTAGCGGAATGGCTAAAATTGATATTTTTTCTCCTTTTTTATATGATGCAGAAACTGCCTGAAAGGTCGTAAAATCATCCTTCATCGTTTTAAATTCAACCATTCCTATCAACTCGCTTTCTTCCCCTGCCACGTCAAGAACGAGTTGTCTTAAATCCTCTTGATTTTTTACGATAAATTCTTTTTCCCCCATGGTGATGGACATATCATATTGTTTTGCTGATTGCTCTTTGCTGCAACCAATAATAAGTAGTAAGCAACAAAACAGAAGTGAAAGGATTGAAAGTAAATTTTTCATAGCAAAAAAGTTTAAGTTCTTAAAAGGGCTTTATTAAAAATAATTATTTTACAAATATACAAATTATTCTTCTATTACAATATATATAATTTTTTAAAATTTCATCAAAATGCTACGAATTCTTGAATTTGAAGCACAAAAAAAACATTTCTTAGAGCTTACGATGTTTATTCTACGTTTATATTAGAATGTCTTCTGAATGGAATGATGAAAAATTCTCTTTGCCGATAAAGATTATATATATTCACATAAGATCTTGAAGTCGTTTAATAATGAAGCGTATGTTTAAAATTATAAACATACACTAATCCCATAATCTTCTTAAAGCATGAATCAGAAAGAAAAAATTAATGAGCTGATTAGTCGTTTCAATGAGCTATATAAAAGGCAACGTACTTTGACAAAGGAGATGGAAGCCTTAAAAGAAGAAATCAAAAGTCTTCAAAGTGGTAATTTTGAGCCTATTCTTCTAGAAGGTGAAAATGAGTTTGTTCCTGAAATTGCTGTTCCTAAAAAAGAGCCTACATTTCAGCAATCCTCTACTTCAAAAACACTTCCTAAAAAGGCTAAACCCAAGCCAAAAAGCGATAAAATCAAATCTGATTGGGAAAAATTTATAGGAGAAAACCTCATTAATAAAATTGGTATTCTCATTACAATTATTGGTGTCGGTATAGGTGCAAAATATTCTATTGACAATGATTTAATTAGCCCTTTAACTCGTATCATCCTGGGTTATTTAGTCGGTTTTGGTCTACTAGGGTTTGGCTATAAGCTACGAGCGAACTACGAAAACTTTAGTGCTGTATTGGTTAGTGGTGCAATGGCAATTTTATACTTCATCACCTTTGCTGCCTACGATTTCTACCAGCTCTTCCCTAGTCTTATCGCTTTTGGACTGATGGTTATTTTCACCATCTTTACCGTACTAGCAGCCATACGATACAATCGACAAATCATTGCTCATATTGGTCTTGTTGGGGCATACGCTATTCCTTTTTTGTTGAGTAGTGAGCCTGGCAATATGGTCGTATTTTTCACGTATATTACCATTATAAATATAGGAATCCTGTTCGTTTCGCTTAATCGCTATTGGAAAGCTCTATCGATAACAGCTTTTGTTGCGACATGGTTGATTTTCTTTACGTGGTTGGTTGATAGTTATGAGGGTTCAGAATCGTTCCGAACCGCAGCTTTTTTCTCTTTTACCTTTTTTGTGTTATTCTATATTACTTTCTTAGCGAGAAAACTCATCCAAAAAGAAAAATTCGGAGTCTGGGATGTCGTCTTAATTTTAGCCAATGCTTTCGTATTTTATGGGATTGGTTATGGTTTAATGCACGATTTAGAAAATGGAGAACAATTTCTTGGTATTTATACCTTAGCCAATGCTGTGATTCATTTTATAGTTAGTGCGATTGTCTATCATGAACGATTGGCAAATCGTAATTTATTACTATTAGTCACAGGTTTAGTCCTTATATTTATTACGATTGCTATCCCTGTACAATTAGACGGTAATTGGGTAACGTTACTTTGGGCATTAGAGGCCGCTTTAATATTCTGGCTCGGTCGAACAAAACAATTTGCAGCTTTTGAGATCCTCTCCTATCCCTTAATGCTTTTGGCATTTGGCAGTCTGCTGGAAGATTGGAATCGAAGTTACCCTAATCTATATTTGTACGCTCAAACATATGAAGATACGGCTCCTTTAAAGCCAATTTTCAATATACAATTTTTAAGTTCTTTACTTTTTGCGCTCGCCTTTGCTTTCATTGGTTACACGCATTATCGTACAAAAGAGATCGCCTTACCCATTATCAAAAAGTCAACATTTAAGTTTATTTCTTGGATTATCCCTAGTATTTTCCTTATCGTTTTATATATGGCATTCAGACTAGAGATTCAAGAATATTGGCATCAACTTTTTGACGCCTCTAGTCTTGAATTTGATGACGATGGTCGTGACTATTCTACGAGTGACAATGACTTACTTCGTTTTGGTTATCTATGGATTATGATCTACTCTTTGGTCTTTTTAATTGGTTTATCCCTTTTAAATCTTTTTAAAATTAAGGATAGAAACATAGGTATTCTTACCATTACACTTAGTGTTATAGCGATTCTTGTTTTTCTAGGTGAAGGACTTTATGAAGCTAGTGTTTTGAGGGAAAGCTATTTGGAAGGAAGTACATATTATAATAGGGGGATTTCCCATATTTTGATTCGATATATCGGCATTGCTGCTGTTTTAGGGCTTTTATATTTCACTTATCGAAATATTAGAGCCTTTACTCAAGAAGTGAATTTTAGAATAGGCTTCGATTATTTCCTTATCCTTACTGTTCTTTGGATATCTAGTAGTGAGTTAATACATTGGATAAATCTAGGCGGATATGAAAACGCCTATAAGCTTGGATTGAGTATTTTCTGGGGCATTTTCTCACTAATTTTGATTGGAATAGGAATTTGGAAAAAACAAAAACATTTGCGTATCGCTGCGATTGTACTTTTTGGAATTACCTTAGTTAAATTATTCTTTTACGATATTGCTCATTTAAATACAATTTCCAAAACAATTGTATTCGTTTCTTTAGGGATTTTACTCTTAATTATTTCATTTTTATATAATAAATATAAAGACGACATTGCTGATGATAACGTATAGTTTTATGATTCTAAAAAATACATTCTGGCTTATTCTCTTGTGCTGTTTTTGCCAATGCATTTCAGCTCAGATAGATGATTTTCAATACAAAAAGAGTCTTCAAACTCCTAGTGAGACTTGGCATTCAATTCTTCTACCAAATGATATTTTAGCTACTTCTGCTCCTACAATGAACGGTATGCGAATATTTGGATTCACCGCAACAGATACTCTTGAAGCACCTTATATTTTAAACCAGCTTTCAGAAGACATTAAAACTAAAAAAGTTAATTTTAAGATACTCAATCAAAGTAAAAATAGTAGTGGACATTTCATCACATTTAAAGTCTCCAAAAAAGTTCCTATCAATCAAATCCTAGTCAATTTTAAGAATAAAAACTTTGACTGGAAAGTTAAATTAGAAGGCAGTCAAAACCAACGAAATTGGTTTACTTTATTAGAGGACTATCGTATCCTATCGATAATCAATAATCAAACAAACTACCAATTTACAGAACTTAACTTTTCCAATGCTCAATACCATTATTACCGCCTATGGATAGATAGTAAGGATATTCCCAAATTCCAAAAAGCCTATGTCAATCAGCTAGAAAAAATCGAAGGTCAATACATTAATCATCCTATTTCAAAGCAAGACATTACTGTCAATAAGGAAAAAAAAGAAACGATTATAAACTTAGACTTTGGAGCAATTGTTCCTGTCAATTATTTAAATATTGATGTAAACGATAAGATAGATTTTTATAGAAAAATCAACATTCAATACCTTATTGATAGCGCAGAAACATCGAAAGGATTGCGTTATGTTTATCGGACACAACGGATTTCTACCCTTAACTCTATCGATAAAACCCCTTTTAAATTTTCTACTGTTTTTACACGAAAATTAAAGATAAGTATTAAAAATTATGACAACCAAGCTTTAGACATTGGAGCAATCGAGGTTAAAGGATTTGCTTACGAGCTTATTGCTCGTTTGCTGCAAGAAGCGGATTATTTTCTTTATTATGGAAATAAAGACGCCAAATCTCCACAATATGACATTACGCATTTTAAAGATAAAATCCCCTCCAAATTAAAACCTCTTGAATTGGGTGAAACGACCGAATTAAAACCCACTAAATCTGATGAGATTAATCCCCTTTTTAAAAATAAAATCTGGCTGTGGGTTATTATGGGACTTATTATACTCCTACTCGGTTGGTTTTCTTTAAAGATGATGAAAGAGGCGTAGAGTAAATTTATACTATACCCGTTCAATTATTGTAGCGATGCCCATTCCACCTCCGATACATAAGGTAACGAGTGCCGTATTGAGGTTTCGTCGTTCTAATTCATCGAGTGCTGTTCCTAGTAAGATAGTGCCTGTCGCCCCAATAGGATGTCCTAATGCTATAGCTCCTCCATTGACATTAATTTTATCAAAATCATCCTCTATTCCCATCTCTCGCATAAAATGAAGTACAACAGACGCAAAGGCTTCATTGATTTCAATAAGATCAATATCAGAAAGCAGCATTCCTGCTTTTTTCAATGCTTTTTTAGAAGCTGGTGCTGGTCCCGTAAGCATTATTGTAGGATCAAGTCCTACCAATGCAGCAGAACGAATTTTAGCTCTTGGTTTTAATCCTAATGCTTCTCCTTTTGCTTTAGAACCTAGAAGGACTAAGGCTGCCCCATCGACGATGCCCGAAGAATTTCCAGCATGGTGTACGTGCTTAATTTTTTCTATATTATAAAATTTTGAAAGCGCAATCTCATCAAACCCCATTGCTCCCATTTTTTCGAATGAAGGCTTTAAGTTAGAAAGGATTTCTAATGTAGTTTGAGGTCTCACAAATTCATCTTGTGCGAGTATGTTGATACCGTTTAGATCGGTAACAGGGATAAGCGACTGGTTAAAATAACCATTTTCAATTGCTGTACCTGCTAGTTGTTGTGAGCGAACAGCGACATTGTCCACATCTGCTCTAGAGAAATTCCCCAGCGTAGCGATCAAATCAGCAGAAATACCTTGAGGAACATAAGCTAATCTTTGAGCAACGGATGGATTCATCATCATCGCCCCTCCATCGGAACCTAAAGGTACACGAGACATACTTTCGACACCACCTGCAACGACGAGGTCTTCCCATCCTGCACATATTTTAGCTGCTGCTAAATTAATAGACTCCAGCCCTGAGCCACAGAAACGATGCACTTGCGCACCAGGTACATCCAAATCCCAACCTGCATACAACACTGCAGTTCTAGCGATATTGCCGCCTTGATCGCCAACTGGTGCATTACAACCAATTAGACAGTCATCCACCTCTGTGGTATCCAAATCATTTCGACGTTGAAGCGCATCCAATAGTGTTTTGAGTAGTTCAATAGACGGTACTTCATATAGTGAACCGTTTATTTTTCCTTTTCCTCTCGGTGTTCTAACTGCATCAAATATATAAGCCTCGTTCATTTATATCGATTTATTTTTGAATCTTCAAGCTTAGATCCAAGCTCTGAAAAGAGTGGGTCAATGCACCAACAGAAATGAAATCAACGCCTGTTTTAGCAATCTTTCGAACACGTCTTAAGGTTACCCCTCCAGAGGCTTCTACTTCAAAGCGTCTACCAATAACTTCTACAGCTTCTCTCATTAAGGGCAATTCGAAATTATCTAACATAATCCGAGTGACATTCCCTGTATCAAGCACTTCGTATAGCTCCACGAGGTTTCGCACTTCTACTGTAATCCCTAGATTCAACTTATTTTCTTTTAGATAAGTATTGGCTCGTCGTATGGCTTCTCCGATGCTTCCACAAGCATCTATATGATTGTCTTTTATCATGATCCAATCATAAAGCCCATCTCTATAATTTTGACAGCCTCCTACTCTAACTGCCCATTTTTCTAGGAATCGAGCATTCGGATAGGTTTTCCGAGTATCCAGAATGGTTACTGGCATATCTTCCACCTCAAACGAAAATAAATCGCTTAAAGTGGCAATTCCTGACATACGCTGCATGGTATTCAGGATCAGCCGTTCGGCTTTCAGTAAAGCCTGACTGTTGCATTCTACTTCAAAGGCTATATCTCCGAATTTCACCTCTTCCCCATCCTGAATATGTACATCAACTTTTGCTGTTTCATCTACCATTTTGAAAACGGTCTTTGCAAACTCTACTCCTGCAATAACGCCCTCGTCTTTTACAAATAATTTTGCTTTACTTCTACTTTCTTTAGGAATACAGGCTAGCGAGGTATGATCCCCATCTTTTACATCTTCGTCTAGTGCTTTTTTAATAAAGTCCTCTAATAAATTTTTATCTGGTGGTGTAACCGTCATTGTAAATGTATTTTTATTTTTCTACAAAAGTATCAACAAATATTTTTACAATCAAGCTGTATTTTTGATTGTTTTTAAAAAACAAAATGAGATGTAACCTCTAAAGCGACATCTCATTCTATCTTTTATTTTTTCATATACTTAACGAGCATAACTAACTGCCCGTTTTTCTCGAATAACGGTCACTTTAATTTGCCCTGGAAACTGCATCTCGTCTTGGATTTTCTGTGAAATCATAAATGCCAAGTCGTCTGCGTAAGTATCGTTTACTTTTTCACTTGATACAATTACTCTTAGCTCTCGACCAGCTTGCATTGCATAGGCTTTCACTACTCCTTCATGCGACATTGCTAACTCTTCCAGTTCACCAATACGTTTCAAATAACTTTCTATAATTTCTCTTCTTGCTCCTGGTCTTGCCCCTGAAATGGCATCACAAGCCTGCACAACGGGGGCAATAACACTCGTCATTTCTAATTCGTCATGGTGCGCACCAACAGCATTACAAACCACCTTATGCTCCTTGCCTTTTTCACAAAGTTTCATTCCTAATAAAGCATGCGACAATTCTGTTTCTTCCTCTGCTACTTTTCCTATATCGTGTAATAAACCCGCTCGTTTTGCTAGTTTTACTTGCTGTTTGCTAAATCCTAGCTCCGATGCCATAATTGCACACAGATTAGCTGTCTCAATAGAGTGTTTTAACAAATTTTGCCCATAGGAAGAACGGAAACGCATCCGTCCAACATAACGTACGAGTTCTGGGCTTAAACCATGAATATCCAAATCGATGATGGTTCGTTCTCCTATCTCAATAATTTGTTCATTCAGTTCCTTTCTTGTTTTATTCACAATTTCTTCAATCCTTGCTGGATGAATACGACCGTCTGCAACTAAGCGTTTTAAAGATAAACGACAGACTTCTCTACGGATAGGATCAAAACTAGAGATGATGATAGCTTCAGGAGTATCATCTACCACAATTTCTGCTCCTGTAGCCGCTTCTAAAGCTCTAATATTTCGCCCTTCCCGTCCAATAATCTGCCCTTTCATATCATCTGACTCCAAATTGAATACTGATACTGTATTTTCAATTGTATATTCTGCGCACATCCGCTGAATTGACTGGATAACGATCTTCTTGGCTTCTTTATTTGCAGTATTTTTTGCTTGTTCAATCGTATCTTTCACTAAAGACATTGCATCTGTTTCTGCTTTGTCTTTCACTGCTTTCAAAATTTCTTCCTTCGCTTCTGCTTCAGTCAATTTCGCAATACCTTCTAGGGCTTTAATATGTTCTTCGCTGGCTTTATCTAGTTCTTCTTTTTTCTTAGAAACAATCTTTAGTTGTTTGTTAAGATTTTCTTTAATAGAAATTATATCCGTTTCTTGTTGTTCTAAATCAGACTTCTTGGATTCTAACTCTTCAATTTGTGATTTAACACTTGAAGACTTCTGTTCTAATTCTTTTTCTGCTGCCTTAATCTCCACTTGACGCTCTTTCAACTCAATTTTACGATCCGCTTTCCAAGATTCAAAATCTGTTTTCATTGTTGCAAATTTATTTTTTGCTTCTTGAATCTTTTTCTGCTTTATACTTTCATTTTTACTCTCTGCTTGCGAAACAATTTTTTTCGCTTTAATATCTGCTTCTTCTACAGTTCTTTTTGCAGTAAGTCGAGCCTCCTCAATTGCTAGGTCTGCTTTACGATTAGCTTCTGCACTTGCTGACTCGTTTTTCTTTTTAATAATGGATTGAACGATAAAAAAGCCAATAGCTGCTCCTACAAGCAAACCAATGACCAATCCCAATCCGATACTTTCTATTCCCATGATATATATTTAGTTAAAGTGTGAATTATATATTCGAGGTTATTTAATAATTACTACTAGCAGCAAACATTTTTAAATAAAACATATTTTGTAATCTAGTAAATAATTCTTGAACAACCTCATTATCAATAGTGCTACCTTATCAATGCATATTCTTAGAAGAATACTTAGTGATTAAAACACTATTTTTATTATTACCAAAAAATAAAAAGAAATTGAACATTAATGTATCAATACATTTTCTTTGAGGATGTCAATATTTGCATACCCTTGGGGATTGATAGATTGGAGAAACACTTTTCCTGTTTCATTGACTAGAAGTGGATCATAAGGTGTAATAACCTTAATGTAATTTTGAGTAAAGCCTGTCAGTAAGGATTTATCTTTATGCAACTCAAATAAAACCTTTTGGGTTGTTCCTAGATGTTGCTCGTAGAAATATCTTTTTTTCTTTTCAGATAAAATGCGAAGCATTTCATTGCGACGACGACGTTCTTCAATACTCACGACGTCTGACATTTCTGCTGCCAATGTGTTTGCTCGTTCAGAGTAGGTAAAAACATGTAAATAAGAAATATCCAGTTCATTGACGAACTGGTATGTTTCTAGAAAATCTTCTTCAGTCTCGCCAGGAAATCCAACGATAACATCCACTCCAATACAACAATGTGGCATGTATTTTTTAATTTCTGCGACACGTTCTGCATATAATTCTCTTTTATAACGTCGACGCATTTTACTGAGTTGCTTATTATTACCTGATTGTAGTGGAATATGAAAGTGTGGCACAAACCGCTTCGATTCTGCAACAAATGTTATAATTTCCTTTGTCAGTAGATTAGGCTCGATAGATGATATTCTAAAACGTTTGATTCCTTCTACTTGATCCAATGCCTGAATCAGGTCAATAAACAAGGCTTCTTTTTTGGGCTTTAGCCCTTCAATTACTTCTGTTCCATTTCCAAAATCTCCAATATTCACTCCCGTCAAAACAATTTCTTTTACGCCTAGTGCTGCTATCTTTTTAGCGTTGGCGACAATATTCTCTACTGTATCACTTCTACTCTTTCCTCTCGCTAAAGGTATTGTACAGAAAGAACATTTATAATCACAACCGTCTTGCACTTTCAAAAAAGAGCGTGTACGGTCACCAAAAGAAAAAGCATTTTCGAAGTTTTTTGCTTCTTTTACTTCACCAGCAATTACCATTCCTTTGTCAGTGGCTTTACTTAGGTCATCTACATACTCCAAAATCCTAAATTTCTCTGCTGCTCCTAGTACCAAATCCACCCCTTCTATGTTTGCTATCTCTTCTGGTTTTAATTGAGCATAGCAACCTATAACGACTATGTAGGCTTGTGGTGAATGTCGTAATGCTTGTCGGACAACCTTTCGGCATTTTCGATCTGCAAAATCTGTAACCGAACAAGTATTAATAACATATATATTTGCTCCTTCTTCAAACTTGACAACACCATAGCCTGCTTCTTCAAATAGTCTTCCTATCGAAGAGGTTTCAGAGTAGTTGAGCTTACAGCCCAAAGTATAAAATGCGACAGTTCTTGGCGTTGCCATTTGTATATCTTTGTAGTCGGGCAAAGTTACATTTTTTATTATTGATAATCAAATAGATTACAAAATGCAAAGCGGATAATCTAACTTTGAAGTAGGGGATAAATTTGCTAATTCACACTAATGGAAAAATTCTAAAGTTAATATTGTCTAAGTTTTAAGAATATCTTCTCTTTATTTTTCAATTTAATTTTAATACTAGTGCAACCTTTTATCTACTTTATGCACCAATGAATCAAAACCATTTAAAATTTGGCGAATACGGAACATACATTAGTAAAGAATTGCCTTAAAGGGGATAGAAATGCTCAAAGACAACTTTATGAACAGTATAAAGTCTCCATGTATAATTTATGCCTTAGATATGCTAAAGATAAAGATGAAGCGAAGGATTTCTTACAAGAAGGGTTTATAACTGTTTTTAAAGATTTGCATCAGTATACTTTTTCAGGTGCGCTAGGAGGATGGATTAGAAGAGTAATTGTCAATGTAGCTTTACAACATATTCGAAGAAATAAAAAGAACATCTTTACCGATGTTTCCCTAGAGCATATTTCTGATACTTATGCTGATAATCAAAAGCTGTTTAGTCGATATCGTGAAAAAGCGATTTTGAAGATGGTTCAAGATTTGCCCGATGGATTTCGAGTGGTCTTCAATATGTATGTCATCGAAGGTTATTCTCATAAAGAAATAGCCGACCAATTAAATATATCTGTCAATACTTCAAAATCGCAATTGTCACGGGCAAAAGCAGCACTTCGAAAAAAGTTAGAACAACAAATTGCTTTATAGTAATTGATATACAAAAGACCTTATATGGATAAAAATTTACACGACGATAATTTAGAAGATTTTTTTAGAAAGGAACTTAATAAACTCGATGAATCACCACCTGATGATATTTGGGATGATATTGAGATGGTTATTCAGCCTGTAGCTACACCTTCTAACTCACGCTTATTATGGTATCGATGGGCTTCTGTTGCTGCTTTACTACTTATTGGTCTGGTTGCTTATACTTTTATTTATCAAAAAAATAATACTATTGAAATGTTTTCTCAAAAGCTTGAGGAACAAAGCAAAATTATTGATTCTCTTCAAAAAGAAATAGAAGCCTCCAATGTTCAAAAAAATGAACCTTCTAAATACCATTTAGATAAAAAAAACACCATAACCGAACAACGAGTAGAGAACATTATTACACCAACACCTCGTCCTACTATTTCTAAAAAAACGATAACTCATTCTAGTAAAATAGAACAAAAAAAGAAAGAAAGATTATTGAAAAATGTCCCTTACAATAATACAGTAAGATCCTCATCTTTAAAAAATAATCCTATCAAAAAATTAACGTCTTCTATTGTTAGCACGCCATCTCCACCAACAATAAAAGTAACGACACCATTCGTTAAACAACAAAAGAAACCTTCCCCATTTGTAAGAGAAAAACCTTTATTAACAACAATTGATTCTAGTGTTATTATACCAGCTATTCTTCCTATAGACTTCCTACCTACTAGTGGAATAACTGTCATAAAAAATAATCAACCTACACTACCAATCTATCCTACAATCTATAGTTTTAAAGCTCCCCATAAAACCGTTTCTATTGGAATATATACCGCTCCTATTTTCACCTATCGAACCATTCAGGAGAAAGAAACCAAACGTCGTAAAAAGTATAAAGATTTGGATGATATTGAAGAAGGTAATATTTCTATGCAGCTCGGACTAAAAGCGGAGTTGAGCCTAGGACGCCATTGGGCAATTCAGTCAGGTGTGAATTATAACTCCCTTCGATTACAAAGCAAATCAAAAAATACAAATATAGAATATACTCAACAAGGAGAACAAGCCGAAGGTGATGATACTTTTACGAATACTTACTCTACACGGATAGAAACTTCATATGGTGTACAAGAAATAGAATTTACGAGTATACGAAAACAACGTGATGAAATCCCAGAGGGTACTAAAATCCCAATTAGTATCCAAGTTGAGAATACGAGTCAACATTTAGGAATACCGCTTATAGCTAAATATTATTTTGGCAATCAACGTTTTAGAGTCGCTTTAAAAGGCGGTTTACAAACCAATTTTTTATTAAAAACTAAAACGCAATTAACTGCTTTTAGAGTAAATCGAAATGGTGTAAACCATCGCAGTTCCAAAACAAAAACAAGGACAGAAACCAACACTAAAAATGTATCCTTAGATTATATTGCAGGGGTTGATTTGAGTCTTCTTTTAAATGAAAAATTGACCTTGAATTTTGAACCGACATATCAACAAGGAATTACCTCTATTTATGAATACGAAAAAATAGATCGTAGTAAATTTTTATCAACTAAAAATTATGCGCTAGGTCTCCAAATGGGATTGAAGTATCATTTTTAATTATCGTCTTGTTTTCAATAAGTTAACGCTAATTGTTGCTAAATCAGAATTAGGAAATTTTGTAAATTTATTTTGATCGGCATATAGACCTGCTTCTGCTGCAACTTTATTAAAGACATCAATTTCAACAATATACTGGTCTGAAAACCCATGTGTTGCATTGTATGCTGTAGCTGCTGTCTTCCCTAAATTTTCAGCTATTAGATGCGGCGGAATCGTGTGCAGTTCTATAACTAGCAATCCAAATTTAGAAACAAATGGAGCCCACTTTTGTAAATGCTCCTTCAGGTTATCTTCAACAGCTGTATTAGAAATTCGCTTTCCTCGAAAGGCAAAAGCCCCAAAGGATTCGCTTTTGCGGTTTTCTGTCTTAATTAATGGATCACTCCAAATTCGATTATGATCTAGAAACGTGCGAACATTCAACAACTCTTTTAAATCAATCCCATAATTTTCCTTAATATCTTTCGCCAAACGTTTAGGATCACCAATATCCCCCCATATTAATTTAGCCCATATTCCTGCTTGTACAATATTTGAACGGGTAACACTTAGTGCTTCTTGATTATAATCCGCTCCAATTAAGAATAATGGATGCTCATCTAATAATTTACCTCTTAGGGTTTTTTTCTCGATAACATCGTAAAGATGAATAAGAAAGGCACCATTGCCACATCCCATATCCAGAATCCCCTTAGGCTGCAATTCTATTGGAAGATTAAATAAATCAATAATAATATCGTCTATCACTTTAAAGTAAGAAGAATGCGCTCCTCCACTTCCCCAAACATTCATTTTTCTATCTACATGAATTTCTTTTTTTCCTTTGGATAAGCTCCAAAATATTTTAGGATCTCCAAAAATCAATTCCTCTATTTTTCTAAATGTAGGTATATAAGAAACGGTCACTCCATAAGCGCTTGCTCTTCTCGCATAAAATACCCCTTTATCCGTAAATTGGTAGGCTTCATTTTTTTTATTAAACCAACCTAAATAAACAAATATATCTAATAGGCGTCCAAAGCTATCACCATCTGCATGAAATTCACTTGGATGAAACGAGGCTTCCATGAAGTACTTATGAAACATTCCGCCCATTCCAAGTGCAACAACTGTTGGACCGACAATAACTCCTTCTATATGTTTTAAAACTTGTAATTGTAATTGTTTCTCTGTTTTATCTTCAGAAAGTGTAATCCCATAATTATTCTTATAATTTGTAAAGATTCGTTCTAAAAATAAAAAAGGGGCTTTTTCAAATCGACGGGCATGATATTTTTCAGACATTTTCATTAACTCAACAACCTCCTCATATAATGCGACTAATTCGAATGCTACTTTACTAACTTCTTTCGTGCTAATCTGAATATTTGTTTCTGATAAAATTGTGTAATTTAACCACCCCTGAGAAGCTAAAATATGCAAGGCAACATTAAGATAACCTTCATTTGCATCGAATCGTTCTACAATTTCATTTAGTTGTACACGTTTAGATTTCAATAAAAAATCTAATATGCCCTTTTTGTATAAAGCAAACGCCACTGGTGCTGTTACAATCCCATCGAGGTGTCTAAACAAATCACTTCTTAATTTATTTTTTTCATCTTTGGTCATAAGACATATTTTTCATCAAAATAATTCTATTGCCCAAGATAATAATCTAAATATAGACTTCTTTAAAATATATTTATTTTTAAAAAAATAAGTACTGTCAGAAGGATACTGCTATAAGAATCTCTAGTAGAAATATTCCGAACAGAATATTTTTACGCTAATAAAAAAACCTGTAGTATAAATTATACTACAGGAACTATATTAAAACCTTGATATTTTCTTCGAAGGAAAAGCTTTAAGTTTGATTAATAATGCAAATCAAATTCTACCCTACGATTTTTCTTTCTACCTTCCCACGTATCATTGCTTTCAAGAGGTTTAGAATCACCAAATCCTTTTGCATCAATTCTATCTGCATCTACCCCTTTTCTGATAATATACTTCATACAGGTATTCGCTCTTGCTGATGACAGTTTAAGGTTATCTTCTGACTTCCCTACATTATCTGTATGTCCATATACACTAAGTTTATAATCAGGATACTTTTTCATAATCTTTACAATGTCTTTTAAAATCTTCTTAGAAGTATTTTTAACATAGGCACTATTCGTTTCAAATTCTACAGAAGTTAATGCTTCCTCTAATATTTTTTTCTCTTTTTCTTCGAGTTTAACTTCAGGGCAGCCATTTCTTTCTTTTACCCCTGCTACATCTGGGCATTTATCGTCCTTATCATAAACACCATCTTTGTCTGTATCGGCAGGGCAGCCACTATTTTGAGCCGTCCCTGCTATATTTGGACATTTGTCTAGACGGTCATATATCCCATCTTTGTCTGCATCATTTGGGCATCCGCCATTTTCTTTTACTCCTGCCTCTGTAGGACAACGATCGTCGTTATCTGCTATACCATCTCCATCTCGATCGTCTGGGCAGCCTTTATTTTCTGCTAATCCTGCAATCGTAGGACAACTATCATCTTTGTCATAAACGCCATCTTTATCTGCATCCGCAGGGCAGCCTTTATTTTCTATATCTCCAGAAACTCTAGGGCAATCATCGTCTTCATTCAAGATACCATCATTATCCCAGTCAGGATTATCTGTAGTATCTTTTTTTGCAAGACTTGCTGCTTCATTTTCTTCTCCTTCTAGCGCCTCTTTACATCCCTGATACATGATATATCCAAATTCTTGAGGGCAACGATCTTCGTGATCAAATACCCCATCTCCATCTGTATCTTTTTGACCAACTGTTGCTGGAATTACAGCAGCTACTTTGGATTTAATATCCATTGGTTCTATCACTTCTTTATCACAAGTATAATAACAAAGCAACCAAGCAAAGAAAAGTAATACAAGGATGGAAATAGCAAAATCTGTTTTCTCTTTTTTAGAACTAAATAAGGGTGTTTTCATTTTAATGTAAGATTATATTTTCAATGTGTGTTTTAATATGACGTTTTCATGTAAAAAAGGTATCAAATTAATACACTTTGCAGGCAACGATCACAAAAATAATGAATAATTATAATGCCATCCTTTTTCTAAAAGAAAAAGAATAATAAATCTATTTTTAATTACAATGAATAGTTGGGCATTAAAACAATTATAATTGATTATTTGTTATTTTTGTTGCTAAAACATAATATTATTTGATGATGGAGAAACAATCTATATGGTATTTTGAGGAATTTGATGTTTTTGGTGTTTTTTGCCCTACAAAAATCAAAAATGTCGATATGGAAAATCATATACATAGAAGATATAAAAAAGGGGCTTATATTTATCTCCCTGAAGAATATGCTGAAAAAGTTTTTTTTATATCCGAGGGACGAGTAAAAATAGGAACCTACTCGGATACTGGTAAAGAGATTACAAAAGCTATATTATCTAAGGGAGAAGTATTTGGAGAACTCGCCTTAATCGGAGAAAACAAAAGGCGTGATTTTGCAGTAGCTATAGAAGAAACAGAAGTTTGTATGATGACGGTTCCGCAAATGAAGATGATGATGCGAGAACGTAATGGTTTTAATATGTTTATTATGAAAATCATTGGTGGTCGTGTACTTGAAATGGAACAGCGTCTTGAATCCTTAGTTTTTAAAGACTCTAGAACTAGAATTGTAGAATATTTAAAAAGTCTTGCTGAAAAAAAAGGACAACGAGTAGGATATGAAATGCTTGTTCGAAATTTTCTCACACATCAAGAAATCGCAAATCTTACAGCTACTTCTCGTCAAACCGTTACAACAGTACTTAACGAACTCCGAAATAATAATATTATCACTTTCAATCGTAAAAGACTTCTTATAAGAGATATGGAAAAATTAGTTTAGTTAATTTCAAAAATCTTTTAAACGAACTATTCATTACACTCCTAGCCACTAATAATAAAACCAACTTTTTATGACAAATATTAATGATCCATCTTTAAGGTCTTGGATAGAAGTATCTGAAGATAACAACTTTCCTATACAAAACATCCCTTTTGGAATTTTCTGTACCAATGAAAAATCTCCACGAGTTGCTACAGCTATTGGTGACTACATACTAGACTTAGCCACACTAGCAGAACTTGGTTATTTTAATACTATCCCGTTCGATAAGCAAGTCTTTCATCAAACATATTTAAATGACTTTATTGCTTTAGGGAAACCAATAACAAATGCTGTAAGAGCAAGAATTTCCGATTTATTAAATATTAATAATAATACATTAAGAGATAATGAAGAGGATAAAACTAAGGTTCTACATTCCATTTCATCTGTCCAGTTGTTAATGCCTGTCAAGGTCGGTGATTATACTGATTTTTATTCAAGTCGAGAACACGCTACTAATCTTGGAAAGATGTTCCGTGATCCAGAAAATGCCCTTTTACCCAACTGGCTACATCTTCCTGTCGGGTATCATGGAAGGGCATCTTCTATTGTAGTCTCTGGCACACCTACTATAAGGCCCAAAGGACAACAATTTCCTAAAGGAGCCGCAACCCCTGTTTTTGGTAAATCGAAGTTATTAGACTTTGAGTTAGAAATGGGATTTATTGTTGGCAAAAAGACTGACTTAGGGGCATCCGTCTCTACTCAACAAGCAGAAGAGCATATTTTTGGTTTAGTCTTATTTAATGATTGGTCTGCCAGAGATATACAAAAATGGGAGTACGTTCCACTAGGGCCATTCTTAGGAAAGAGTTTTGCTTCAACAATATCTCCTTGGGTTGTTACATTAGAGGCATTAGCACCTTTTAAAGTTGATTCTCCTGTTCAAGATCCAGAAGTACTCCCCTACTTAAAGTTTGAGGGTAAAAAGAATTATGATATTCATCTAGAGATTGAACTTCAAACAGCACATGGAGGCTCTAAAGTAATTTCTCGTTCAAATTTCAAATATATGTATTGGAATATGTGTCAACAGCTTGCTCACCATACTATAAATGGTTGCAATATAAACGTTGGTGATATTTGCGCATCAGGTACTATTAGTGGTCCAGAACCTGGTTCTTATGGGTCGATGCTTGAGATTTGCTGGCAAGGTACAAAACCAATTTCAATGCCTGATGGTACAGAGAGAACGTTCTTACAAGATGGTGATACAGTAATTATGCGAGGTTTTTCAAAAGGTGACGGTTATACTATTGGTTTTGGTGGTGTGGAAAGTAAAATTGCTCCTGCTATTAAGCATGAATTATAGAATACTCAATAAACTCTGATGTTATTTTTTATGTACCATCAGAGTTTATTTTTTTTATAAAAAACTATTCTAAATCTATTTCTTCTAAATCAACAAGTCTAAAGAAACAAACTGCCGAAGCCTTTGCATCTATTTCGGGGTTTTCTAATTGAATAATCTTTTTACCAAATAATTTAAGATATAACTCATTTAATTTTGGCCACTTATATTTTCCTCCTCTTCCTTTTAACCGACAGAAATAGGTTCCTTCTCTCATAATACAATACCGCTCTGCTAAAAAAAGTTGATGTTCAATTCCTTTTCGTGCAAATTCAGCACCTAGTACATTTTCATCATGGTGCAAGTTATGGGCAACAACATACTTTACTTTTTTAACATCTTCTGCAAATTTATTTAACACCTCTTCTAGTTTCGTGCCTTCCATTGCTGCAACCGCCGTGGATATTTTATGGATCTGCTCCGATTCAATAGGTATTTCAAATCCTTCAGGCTTGATAATATAATTATGGAGCGCTGTTGGTTTACGTTCTTCGTTAAAGACAATCCAAGCGATACGTACCATTCTGGGCCAATTAAAGGTATCGGTATGTGGTGCCTTCCAATTTTTGGGTTGTCCTGCTGTTTCTACATCAAAAAATAAATACATTTATGCAAATTTTGCTAAAAAGAAAATTGATAGTAATATTACTGTTTAAATATTTTGATTGATGACAAAATATATTTTAAAATTTGATGTAAAGTTAATTTTTCGTCACAATATCTGAAATCATCTAGTCTATTTTTTAAATTAAACTTGTCCTTTTTTCCATCTTAAAAACCTTTAAAATCGATGATTTTTTATTGGATAAAGACAAAAAGTCGACTAGTTTTGAATTTTTGTTTCAAAAATAGGTTACTTTAACTTTTGCTTAACGTCTGAATTATATTCTATGTCACAAAGTCTTCTTTGACATGGTTTTAATATATATGTACTATATTATTCACCTTTATATTTAATTTTTTAAAAACACAACTAAAATGGATTTAATAAAAAATGGATTTGAAAACTTTTTAGGTCAGTTTGGAAATTTGTTGCCTGGAGTTTTAGGAGCTATCGTTGTACTTATAGTAGGGTGGCTTATTGCATCAGGAGTAAGCAAATTAGTCGGCAGGTTATTAAATAAAACAAACTTAGATAATAGATTAATGGGAAAGAGTACTGTGAGCTCTGAAAGATTTATTTCGAAGCTTGTGTACTACTTATTAATGATTATTGTTTTGATGGTAGTTTTAGAAATGTTAGGCGTGAAAGATGTACTTGACCCGCTTAAAGATATGGTTGGTCGATTTTTCTCTGCTATTCCAACAATCTTAAAAGCTGTTATAATTGGTTTTGTTGGTTATATACTTGCAACAATGGCTTCTGAAGTTGTAAATGTTGGAGGAAACTTTATTGAAAGAACAGGACAAAAGCTAGGTTTATCAGCAGATGTTGACCTAAGTAGTATCCTTAAAAAGCTAGTTTTCATCATCATCTTTATTCCTATTTTAATCATTGCAATTGATGAATTAGGTTTAAATGCTATTTCAGATCCTTTGAAAGGTGTATTGACAACCTTCCTAGAAGCTATTCCTAAAATATTATTTGCTACTGTAATTATAGGTGTATTCTATATTGGTGGTCGTTTTGTATCAGGTTTATTAACTGATTTATTAGGAAGTTTAGGAACAGATGATTTACCAAATAAATTAAGATTAGGCTCTGTACTTGGTGAAGGACAGTCACTTTCTAAATTATTAGGGAACTTGGCGTTTTTCTTCATTATGTTTATGGGTGTTTTGACAGGTGTTGAGCGATTGGGCTTTGACAAATTAGTTGATATTTTAAATAATGTCTTTGAAATGTCTGGTCAAATTTTCTTTGGCTTAGTCATGCTGGCTATCGGTAATTGGATTGCTAATATTGCGCACGATGCACTTTCAAGAGGAGACACTAGTCCTTTTTTAGCATCTGTTGTAAGAGTAGCTATTTTGGGGTTATTCTTGGCTATTTCTTTAAAAGCAATGGGTATCGCTGACGAAATTGTTACACTTGCATTTGGACTTACATTAGGTGCTATTGCAGTAGCTGTTGCACTTTCATTTGGGCTTGGTGGTCGTGAAGCTGCGGGCAAAGAAATGGAGCGTATATTCAAAAAATTTAGAGATAAATAATAAAGCTGTTTAAAAATAACTTAAGACTCATAAAAAATCCCTTGTAATTAATTACAAGGGATTTTTATTTATCCTTTTTCTTTTATTTATCCATTCTAACAATTTTAGGGTGAAATTTTCCTAGCACCTCTACTAAGGCTTCTTGAGCAAGCATTACACGTTCTATGTCTTTGTATGCAATAGGTGCTTCATCTACACCTCCCCCGATAAGTTCAACTCCTTCACTTTTTACCATTTTTCTAAATTCCTTGCTAGTAATTGAGTTTTTAGCTTTATATCGAGACATCGCTCGCCCTGCACCATGGGAAGCAGAATTAAGTGCAAACGTATTTCCTTTCCCCCTTACGATATAACCAGCAGCCGTCATTGAACCAGGAATTACTCCTAAGACACCTTTACCTGCAGGAGTAGCTCCTTTACGATGTACAATCACTTCCTTTCCATCTGGCATCCGCTCTTTCCAAGCAAAATTATGGTGATTTTCAACAGTCGCTATGGGTTCAAGCCCTATTACTTTTGATAAATTTTTATGAATATGATGGTGACAAGCCGAAGCATAATCCCCTGCTAAATTCATCGCTAGCCAATATTCCATCCCCGCTTCTGTATCTAATGATAACCACGCTAAATTTTTAGCTGCCTGTGGCAAAAAACAATTCGACATCGCAATCTTAGTATAGTTTTGAGCAATCGTAGCTCCGAATCCTCTAGAACCTGAATGTGATAATATTGCGAAGTATGATTTGGGTGCTAATCCCATTTCATTATTCGGTTCAGTAATCTCCGCAACCCCAAACTCTACGAAGTGATTGCCAGAACCAGAACTTCCAAGTTGCTTATATGCTTTATCTTTTAAACGTTTCACAAAAGCAATTTCCTTAAACTCAGAACGTTCAAATATTGGATCTTCCTTTGGACGGATATTTTCTTCTTTCCCAAAATAGGTATGTTCTTTCAAGGTTAATTTGAGTTCATAACGATGCTCCTTGAGGTAAGACGTCGGTAAATCATAAATTGTCAAACACATTCTGCATCCAATATCCATCCCCACACCATAAGGCATAACGGCATTATCTAATGCCACAACGCCACCTATTGGTAGACCATAGCCATGATGTGCATCAGGCATTAAAGCACCTCCTACTGTAATCGGTAAGCGCATTGCAATATCCATTTGGTTTTTAGCATTAGAGTCGATATACTTTGTTCCGTATGTCTTATAAGGGCGTGCCTCATCATATATTGGGATTTCTTTCAAGGCTTGTTTTTCTACTCCATGTATTTTATTGGCTAATGTTGACCATATTGTATTATCGAGATAAGCTTTTGGCTCTTGCATAATATTCTTCAATAGCTGAAGTACATGGTCTTTCGTTTCCCATTTACAATATTGTTTGGCAATATTCAATGCCAAACCAATATGGGTATTGTTTGTATAACCAATGCCTTTTAAATCCTTATTTTTTAGTTTCAGTTTTGCCATTTATTTGTATTAGTGTCTTGGGTACTCCCCTTATCAATCCTATTTTTAAAAAAATAGTTCATTTTTTTATGAAAGATAAATATACAATTGGGATTAATACAATGAAGCTGTTTAAAAATAGAATGCTCAATTATTCACAAGTCATGGTATCTCAATATTTCAGCTAAATATCCTTCACTCATAAATTTTAAGCTCATTATCCCATCCTTAGATTTTTTAGGATAAGTATTTTATTTCTCACCTACAGTAGATAAAGTCATGTCCCCAAACGACCGTTGAATATCAAAACAGATTTTTTTCTAAGCTTCAGGATTTATGCTAATCTTAGAAATATTCCGTGCGAAGGAAGTGGTAGATAGGAGAATTGAAGTAATAATAATGGTTTTACAAAAACCATATAATTTACTAGAAGGCATAAAAAAAGCACCTAACTAAGTAAACTTAGGAAGGTGCTTTGGAGGTCGGGAGCGGATTCGAACCGCCGTACAAGGTTTTGCAGACCTCTG
>JAHDBJ010000012.1 GCA_020630435.1 Saprospiraceae bacterium | reverse complement strand
TGCGACCACACGACCCCCAGCCGTGTGCGCTACCGGACTGCGCCACATCCCGTTTGTTTTTATATAAATAGACTCTTTTCACTTTAGAAAGAGTGCAAATTTAAACTTTTTATAAAAAAGTGGAAATATATTGCTGCTTTTAATCTTCTAGTGAGTCTTATTTTTTTGATTTCTCTATTTTGGAATGGGCAAAACGATGGGTAGCCACATTGACCAGAAAAAATAAAGGAATAATAAACCACTAAACGCCATCCCTCCTACTGTAAACCGCATTCGGTTGCCAAAAATTCCAATAACAGAAATAAGGGCGCAACTCCAATACATTCCGCCCGTTACAATAGCAGCATAAAAGCCTTTCCCCTCATAACTTGTTATCCCATAAAGTATGAAGTACAGCACTAGGAAAAAAACGAGAATTAGATGGAGAATGGAAAGGGTTTTGACCCAATTTCGATAAGGGTATATTTTCTGTGGAAAGGTTTGTACTTGCTTGCCAAGCATCAAGGCTAAGATCAAAATTAATACAATAGAATAACTGCATAATGCGCCTAGTAAACCCGCACCAAAAATAATCGATAATTCTTCTTTATTGTGGCCTTTTTTATACAAATGAATAAGTGCCGCAGGTAAAAAGGCAATCCAAGGAAATATACCCAATAATAAAAATGCTAGGACGTATTTAAGGTCAATGGTTGACCAATTAAAAATAAATCCATTCGTTGTCCAAAGCTGTCCATTTAGTATAAAATACGCTCCTCCTCCTATCAAAATGGACAACCAAGAATATAGGGTCAATACATTCTTTCCCTTAGGATGCAGAAAATATAACAGCGTATGATAAACCATTATAAAAATCAGTGTTGGAATAAAATGAATCATCAAGCCTAGTATACAAGCCAAGATATTTAAAAGACGCCATTTGAAAACGGGTTGTTTAATGTATAAAATTGTGGAAAAGAAAACAACACTTTGAAATAGAAATAACCAAGCCTCTCCTACTCCTGTTCGGGCTATAGTATTCCATAAAAAGCTACTCGCTAAAACTACTAGTCCTAGTAAAATTCCTTCTTTTCCAAATAATTTTTTCCCTAGAAAATATATTGAAATGATACTTAAAAGCGTTGCTAGTATAGAAGAAAGTCTAAACTTATACAATGTATCTCCCATAAAGGATGCAAAAGGATAGAATAGTATTTTTAAAAATTCTGAAATAGCACTATTTTTTCCGAAATCATTATAAACTGTTGCTTCTGATATATCTATGAAATGTATTTCACTTATTTTTAATATTAAATTAATTAAAAATAGCCCAAATACTAGAAATAGAAACAGTCGTTTATCGCTAAGGGTAAACATATTTTTTAATTTAGGTGCAAAAATAATATTTCTTAAACATTACCCTCATCTTAGATCAATAAATCCATTTATAGAAATATGTTATCTTTTGCCTTATCCAAATAATTTTTAAAGAATACTAAAATAAAATATGCTATTCTATTTGTAATTACAGGATATTTACTATTATTATGCTTAAGTAGCGTTTACTTATCAAACAATATACACACATTAACTTTTAACTACTTTTCATACTAAAATTGACTGTATATGGATAACAGCTTTACATTTTTTAATTCTTTTTATTCTATTAACTATATTCCTAATGTATTTCAGGAAGAAACATAAAAATGTGTAGCTGTTCATATTGTATAGTCTAAGAAAACTATATATAGAAGATATGAATTTTGATGCTAAACAAGTACAAAAATGGCAACAATTAGCCTATGATGATATAAGAAAAGGCATTTACTTTAATGCTTTACCCATCATAAGCGAAGACAGGGTTGATATTGGAGAGATAGATGAGAGTGGAAACGATTTTACGTATCGATGGGTAAAAGAGCTGCTAGATATGGGCAATGGCTTTAAGCTAGATATTAAGGCCTACCATAAGTCTTTAACTGATATTGAACGGCTTTATTTCAATGCTCAAACACATCGTAAAAACCATAGCCGTAATGCTTTAGCTTTTGGCTATCCATTATTTATTGATATTGCTCCTGCTAGCCCTACGGGTTATATGGTTGCGCCTTTATTTATTTGGGAAGTTAGCCTTGAGCCTAAGACTCCAGGGGTTTGGACATTAAATCGTAAAAGGGATCATAATTTATCTTATAACCATTTGCTCGTAAATCGTCTAGTCGAAAAGTACAGTCTTAAAGATATAGAACAGCGGTTCAGAAAGTTGATCTATGGTCGTCAACTTACTCGTCAATCTCTTTCAGAATTTGGTAATTCTCTTGCGGTTAATCTAGAGATATCAGGAAATATATCGAGTATTGCTACTCAAGCCTGCCCTACGCTTGATCAATTAAACCTTTTTGATAATTTTCCTATTATTCGCTGGTCTGGCACTCTAGGCATTTTTCCATTACAGAAAATAGATAAAAAAGAACGTTTTAATACATTAAATCCTAAAGGCGTAGCATTAAAAACAGTAAGTGCTCGAAAGCATGAATTTGGTATTTTACCTAGTGATCCGAATCAAAAAAATATTCTAGTCAATTTGGATAAATCAGATTTGATGGTTGTTCAAGGAGCAAAAGGAACAGGGAAATCATATTTGATAACAAACTTGATTAGCAATTTACTCTCCAATGGTCAACGATGTCTTATATTAGCTAGTAATACCAATTCTTTATCCTCCATTCAGCGAAACTTAATGAATTTAGGCTTACAAAGGCTTTCATACATCTTTAAAGATCCTAGGGTTGATAAATTAACTATGATAAATAGTATCAAAGGTATCCCCAGTTTTAAAGGAAAATCGACTGTTTTTGATGAAAACGAATTCAATGTAATACTAGAAAAAACGAAACGACAACATCAAGATTTAGAACAAAATCATCAACTCATTAATCAAGTCGCTTTTGGTACGGATAATTGGACAGAAACGGTAGGAAGGTTTTTAAGTAATAATAGACAAGAAGGTAGAGAACTTTTAAATACTCAACTCAATCCTAAAGATTTTGATTTTGTATTTAGAGAACAAGATCGTTTAAGTCAAAACATTGCACGAAGCGAAAGTCTTTTTAGCTCTATTGGTACAATAAATCACCCTTTAACAGAATTAAATGGAGCTATTTTTGAAGCGCAAAGTTCTGAAGATTTAAAAACAAGGATAGAAGCTAATGTAAATTATTTCAAACAAAAATCTGAGCAACTTTTACATCGCTATATTACACAAACAGCAGATTATAATGAGACCCTAAAAGACAATTATTTTATTCATTTTGAAGAATTGAAAAATGAGATTAAGGAAGTTAAGGAGTTTATCCTTACAGAATCTTCTAAATATGGTACAGAGTTTTCGGAATCTTCAAATACGAAACTAAAGATGTTTGGCGTCTTTTCTAAAAAGATACAAACCATTCGTCAGTCTAGAAATCAATTGCTTCAAAAATACCAACAACTCATTAGTGCATATAACCAAAGACAATATTTTGATTATAAATTTGCTGAAATTCCTGATGGTAATGTTTCCTTAATCAAACGAGAAGTTGAAGATTTTGAACATACCATAGAAGATTGGAAAAATCGAATTCCGTCTATTGTTGATATTGAATCGAATCGTCTAAATATACATACCGTTCATCCTCATTTGGATTATAAAGGGCGTATTTCTGATTTAGAATACCAGCATGATTTACTTATTGATGAAATCAATGAAGCAAAGTTATTCGATGAATGGATCAACAACAATAATAACACCATTGCGAAACGCCAAAAGCATATCGAAAAACTAGCCGAATCCCTAGAACACATAGAACTCAACTTAAGGGATTTCGACACCTTTTTCCCTTGGCAGAAAAATTGGTTATCGCTTTCCGAACAAGAACGTAAAATCATACGAGCAATTGTAAAAGTTAAGCCTAAAAGTTGGTTGTCTGCATTTGAAAGCTGGTATTTCCACCATTGTTTGCAAAATAAATATGTCCATAAAACAGTAGATAAAAACAAACGAGAATCAAACGAGTTTTTATCCAATTATGAGCAACTACGTCAACAGATGTCTAATCAAATTCAGCACCATTGGTCAAAACACCATAGTACTGTAGTAGATAAACTTAGAAAAGAAAATCATTTTGCACATCAGTTGATTTTTAGTAAAAACAGCTATACTTTATCAAAGGAAAACACCTTATCCGAAATCTTTTCAAAATCTATAGCCGAGATCAGTAATTTCCTTCCTGTAATGATGATGTCTAGTCATGCAGCGGGGGTTTTATTGCCTCATCTTGAGGGTGTTTTTGATTATGTTATTGTAGAAGACGGTGAAAATATACCCACACACGATATAATAGATCTGTTAGACATTGGTAAGCATGCCATTATTACAGGCGATTCTTTTGCTATGACGCAGATTGATGGAAATATTTTAGATTTTGCTCAAGAGCAAACGCCAAAGACTTATCCTCTTTCTATTCATCATCAGAATTTATCGAATGATATATTTTTATTTAAAAATGAAATTTTCTATAACGGGCAATTAAGAAATCGTAAACTCAATTCCGCCAAGGTAGCTTCTTCTTTCTTAGAATTAGTTGGTGGCGAATATGATATAACTACTAAAACGAATAGGGCTGAGGTAGACTATATTCTCGATTTATTAGCAGGTTTACAAGCCAATGTAGATGGAGCTTATCCTAAGATTGGTATTATTTGTTTGACTACTGCTCAAAGAGATTTATTTAGGACAGAAGTATTAAGTCGTAAGCAAAATAATGCCGTACTTAGTAAATTGTTGTTGAACTTACAAAAAAGTGGTCTTGAAATCTTACATATTGGTGAAATAGAATCCTATGCTTTTGACATTTCTTATATCTCTTTAACATTTGGAGGGTTTGAAGTTGATGAGAACGATACCGTTCAAATCAATTTATTGAATCAAGCCTTAAACAAAAATAATACAAATTTATTATTGAGCAGCAGCAAGGAAGATATATATATTTGCTCTTCCTTATCTAGAGACTTTACAGAATATTTTAGCCAACATAATGAACATGAAGGATTATATATTATTTCTAATTTGACAAAATATCTGCAAGCTGAATCTTTTGAGAATAAAAAATATATTCTCGAAAGGATGAAACAACGAATTTTACCTTTATCTCCTCCGAGCGATTCAATATTTGTAGAAGAAGTTATCCATTATCTTCAACCTTATCTAGAAAAAAATCGTTTGACTAATGAGTCTGTTTTGGATAATACCACTAAGACCTCTTTTATGGTCTACCCCTTGTATGATAATCAACCTACAATTGTTATCTTATGTGATGGTATTCAATTTGAGGCTAAAACGGGAGCATATCATTGGGAGAAGGAAATTGTACGATTGGCAGAAGAACAGGCATATAAGATACTACATACTAATTCTTATGATTGGTGGAAAAATCCAGCTCAAGAAGCACGAAAGCTGGCTAGTCAAATCATCAGAATTGATAACGAATTTGCTCCAGCAGTTTCAGAACAAAGTGTAGAATAAAGCGATTTCAAAGAGGAAGATTAAACAATATATTAAGCAATGAAACATAAACAATCTATTTTTGAAAAACATTTTCCTCCTCTTTATCAAGCTATCGCTGTATTTTTTCTAGGCATTCTATTTATGATTTTTGGGCTTGCTTTTTCTTCAGCTCCTTTAACACCTTGGATTACAGCAGCAACTTTTCTTTTATTATACTCTATTCTGAATAGTATCAAAAGCTTAGAGACACCAGATTTAAATCATTATTGGAGTAGATCAATAAGTTATTATATGTTACTTCTTTTTGCTTTGGGAACAGTTGCGAGCCTTGTCTCAGGTATTTCTGTACGAGATGCGGCTTCCATAAAATGGATATTTTTTGTATTAACGATTAGTTATTTGGTCTTTTTATCCATTATGCGCTTGATACGAACGCTTATAGCCTATTTTAAACAAGAAGACGATAATTTCTAAGCGATGGGGAAATTGCTTACAGATTTTATTAATCTAATTTTATATGGTAATTTTTGGATAGCCTTTGGAGCAGTCGCCATGACTTTCCAAACACAGTATTTATTTGAAATAAAACCTAATTTCACTCCACTAATAGGATTGGTCTTTTTTGCCACGCTATTCATATATGCGGCTCATAGAATCATTGGTCTGCAAAAGGTGAAAGCATTTTCTGACAAAGGTCGTTTTCTTGTAATATCCAAATACAAACACCATATTTTCTTTTATGCTTTTCTAGGATTTGTTGGTAGTGTTATTTGTTTTTTCTATGTCTCCCTTGCTGTTCAGCTTGCTATTATTTTGCCTGCTCTGATTTCATTGGGCTATGTACTTCCTTTTTTAAAAGGGAAAAAACGATTGAGAGATATTAATACGATTAAAATTTTTCTAGTAGCGCTTGTTTGGGCTTGGGTAACGGTCTTATTGCCCTTAATTGAATCAAATATTATAGACTGGCAAATCATTATTTCAGTTTTCTTAGAGCGAGCCTGCTTTATTTTTGCGATTACCCTTCCATTTGATATTAGAGATTGGAAAGTGGACAAGCATACTGGTGTAAAAACAATACCTGTAATACTAGGTATAAAACAGTCTAAAAAATTAGCTTTTTTTCTTTTAGCTGTAGTACAAATTCTAAGCATTTGGAATTATGGTCATAACTCTTTCGGAATCCAACTTGGAATATTTCTAGCTCTAGGAATAACCGCCTATTTTATTTCTATTGCAGAAGAAAAAGAAGATGACTATTTTTTTACTGGGCTATTAGACGGTACAATGATCATTCATTTTTTATGTATTGTTTTTTTTAATAAAATCCTATAAGATGGGTTAACTTAATTGATAGCATAAATTATTCGATTAATTAGGTGAACCTGTTTAAAAAACATTGCCCACATTGAACTATTCAATATGGGCAATTCGGCATAGCAATTGCTGAAATTATTCTTTAACAAATTTTAAAGCATAACTTTCATTATTATAAATAATTCTTACAAGGTACATACCTGCAACAAATTCGTTGGTTTGTTCTCTTAACGCTTCATTGATTTGATCAATTTTGCCCTTAAGCGTCGAAATCGTACGCCCTTTGATATCCAAAATCTGAATATCTAAATCTTGATTCAAATCAAAATTTCCACCAGAAAGAAGGCTGATATTTTCCCTAGTAGGATTAGGATACAAGGTAAATGTTATCGCTTTATCTCTTTCTGTTAGGTAGACCACATTTGTATATTCAAAAGAACCGTCTAAATCTACTTGCTTCAATCTGTAATAAGCTGCATTAGAAAAGGTTTCGTCTGTAAATTCATAGTTACTAACCGCAGTTGTTGTTCCTTTACCAACTACAAACCCGATGTTTCTAAATGTAGAACCATCTAATGATTTTTCTACTTCAAAACCTTTATTATTGGTTTCCGATGCAGTAGTCCATGTAAGGAAAGCATTCCCCCTACTCACTTCTCCTTCAAAAGATAATAACTCAACAGGAAGTGGATGTTCAGAGCGGTTATCTATATTGGCAACGGGAAAATCTGTAGGAATATTTGTTGGCATTTCAGAAGGGCATTCTGGTATAACTACCATATCCGTATTGCTTGTTGGATTATTACATTCTAGCCAATTCGCAGGATTTGTCCAATCGGCATCCCCCGCAGCTCCTGTCCAGAAAGATACCGTTGTAGCAACAGGAAAAGCAGAGACATTGACCACTTCAGGGGCATCATAAGTTACCTTCACCCATACTTTTTGTTCAACTGGTGGTGTCGAAGCTGCTGTATTTTCACAAGAAAAAGAACCATCAAATCCATCATAATGAATTTTGATAGACATCCAATCTGTTGATGCTGGAGCTGTAAAAGAGCCTTCAATTCTCCCCGAACCAGAATCAGAATGTAATAAAGTTCCCCCTAAGCTATAAAATTCTAGTATAACGTTAGAGCCTCCTATTTCAGGATTCAAATCATAGGAAACCGTTGACCCTCCATCAGGAAATATTTTACCAACCAATCGATAGGTTGTAGAGGCTGCGGGTAGTGGCCCGCCTTGTACTAAAGAAGAACAATGGCTATCCCCCAAATCATTTGCCATTTCCCACTCTTGTGTTGTAGGGATAGGTGCATTAAAAGCAATTCTATTGGTAATATTAATCCCTTGTGGCGCCCAGATAGAATAACCATGATATTGAGCACCATGATCCCCATATGAAGTCGAATAAGAATAAGCAGGATATCCAACGGCTCTTGTTTTAATATTTACTCTTTGATCCGCTTGAACAGTAGAGGTCGTTGTTATTCCTCCTGAATAATCTACTAGTACTGTACCTGGTGCAAAGTCAGAATCCACCCAAGACTCTTGGTCAGTATTCCAAGCATCCGTAGCGGCGATTATAGCTTTTCCACTACGCTCTATTACAATATGATCATCATCATTATTGCTAGAAGTTACTATATTCCAATGGCTTGCCTCTGCACTTCTCACTCGATAATCCCCTCCTTTAAAATCTAAAGCACTATGTGCTTGAAGGATGTTGACTAAATCAGAGTGAGCAACTAATTGAGATGTATTTTTAGGATCATGAGACCAACGATTGCTTTGATTGTGAATATTGAAAAGATCTTCAAAAAAGAATTGTGGATTTCCATCTACCGCAGCAATAATGGCATAAGCTGCTCCTAATCTTGGCTCTTTCGGGTCAATATGAGCCGATAATTCATCTCCTGTATTCCATCCTGTTATATTCCCTGAACCATCTACTTGTGGTCTATACGTATCATGATTGTTTACAAAAGGAACTGTACGGTGAATTCTCCTTCCCGAAATATCAATAAAACGGACATTTTGTTGAGCACCAGGAGTTGAACCGCCTATATCATAGCCACCACTACCATATATCATTCCATACAATCCACCACTACCATCGAAAGCACGTAGACCAAAATCAAATGTTCCAGCCCGATTATTCACATTTCCACAATAAGCATCTAAATCTGCTTTACCCCCAACCCACTCTCCTACAGCAAACATACCATTGCCTCCATTTGCCCAGCCATTCTCATGTTGGGTATTGTATAAAACATCTTCTTGTACAAAATGCGGAAAGTGTTTTACTGCATCAAAACGCCAACCATCTACTCCAGTCTGTTTTTTCATCCACATTAGCCACTCTCTAGCATTCTCTCGCATATAGCCTGAACCTTGTGTTGGATCATGACAGGTGGCACTACAAGATGTAGAACAATTGGAACTTTGACCGAATCCATTTCCTGTCCCATCATTTTGGTATCCATAACAAATATCTGGTCCCCAATGGCTAGCTTCCCAATCACCCGAAGTTGCATTATGTCCAGCATGTGGATGAAAATTATGATAGTTTTTGGGCCATCGCCCTTCTCTTGCAAAATAGTCACACTCCGATTCATCAACAGCAGGAGTCGCAAAACAAGTATATCTAAAATTTTTATAACCACTCGCTGTTTGTACGGAATATGTCGCTTCTGGGTCTTGCCCACCTGCACCTGTTTGACTTCCAGCTCTATCGACGTGATTCAATACGACATCTTGGATAACTTCGATTCCATTTGCATGCATAACCGCTACCATACGAAGCAATTCATCTTTTGTGCCTACCGCAGTATTTACAAAGCCTTTTTGGTATTTGTCTCCTAAATCATAATGGTCAAAAGGGGAATATCCAACCCACGCAGGATCGTTATTTTTATAGGAAGGAGGAATCCAAATAGCATCAACTTTCATCGCTTTTAGACGTGGTGCTAATTCTGTTAAATAATTTGCCCAACTACCTGGGTAATTATCGTTTTTATAATCCCACCAGAACCCTTGTACAAGGGTTTTTTTCTCTGTTTGACTATAAGTTATTTGAGAAAATCCAAAAAATAGAATGAGTAAAAGTAAGTGTGTTTGTAATTTTCTTTTCATTTGCTAAAATTTTAGTAAAAATATATTTAAGGTGATAATAGATATTATTAATGTTTAATACAGTCACATATCTAAAATTTTAATTAAATATAACATTAAATTTTAATTTTTTATCCCGCCTTATTATCAAAGCTACTTTATCTGCAACATATATGACATTTGTAATAGGAGATAATGGGGTAATGGGGCAATTAATAATACATATCCTGCCTAAATTCATAATAGGCAGGATATGTATTATCTTATTTAACCAATATTTCACTTGGTATAATCCCTACTTCAAAGCTATCCAATAATACCCCTGTAGAAATATTATAACTGTAAAGCAATCCGTTAGATATAAGATCCTTAGCATCTGCACCATAAGCCAAACCAGTAGTTGGATTGATATACATTCCATATAATAAACCATGATCAATTATCAGTTGCTTATTATCACAATTGGTATTAGATTTTATAATTCCTCTAGCATAAGAACTATTGAAATATAATTCATTATCATACGTCACTAAGTGAGAAGCACCTCTTCCATCTAAAATATTATTCTTTCTAGTACCCGTTATTAAATTATAATTTGTGATTGAGCCAACAGTACTATTTGAAGGCTCTATCCAATCAAAGTAACCACTTGATAACACAATCAACTCATTGCCTAATTTCACCAAGCTATTAGGTGCATCACTAGCATAGAGTTTATCCACAATTTCATCGGTACTAATATCAATAACTTGTACAACTGAATCTCTAGAAAATCCTCCAGTACAAGTTACATATACTTTACCATTATCTAATAGCATTTTTTCTGGCCCTGAGTTAGTCGCAATCGTCTTACTTATTGTATTGCTATTCAAGTCTAAGACTTTGATACTACCAGTCACGCCATCTGCTCCCCACTGAGATACATAGCCTTTTTCTGAAGAAACTCCAATAAAATACCTTGGTTGAGCAAATCCTTCAATAGTTGCTAAAGATTCGAAAGTATTCGCATTTACAACTTCAACTTTCTCCGCATTATTGACCATAATATATCCCTTTTCATTATGAAAAGCCAATGATTGAACAATATTCCCAATAGGACGATTATTTACTTTTTGAAAAATCTCATTTTCAATGGTGTTTGTTTCCAAATTCAAATAGCTAATTGATCCTGTTCCTGTTTGAAATGGACCTTGATTACAAATAAAAAGTCCCTTCTCATAATCTCCTTTTGAAGTTGGTTCATCATCATCATTACAAGCTGCTATGATAGCAAAGCCTCCTAGTAGAAGGAGTAATTTTGTTAATTTATTCATTGTTAATATTATTGTTATAAAAGTTAATTTTAAATCCTATATCAAAATACCGTCTAGGCATTGGGCGCCATTCTATTAATTCATATTCACTATTCCATATATTTTTAATCTCTAAAAATATATTTCCTTTTACCGTTTGATTTTTTACATTAATGGTTAGTCTAGCATCAGCAATATGATAAAAAGGTAAAGCATGGCTGTTATCTGTAGTTGTATACCGTTTACTAAAAAAACGATGGTTATAACTAATCTCAAACAGATCTAAGATGGCATACCGAAAAATCGATTTTAAGGTATGCTTCGGTACAAAAATGAGCTGTTTGCCTAAACTATTTACAGCGTTAGTAGCCACCTCTTCATTAGTAGATAATACGTATTGATAATTCAACAAGATATATAAAGGCTGTTGCCATATAGCTAGATTCTTAGTCTCTAGTCTAGTTTGAATCCCCCTAGACCAAACTGTATTGATGTTATTAGGACGCCATATTCCTAAGTGATTAGGCGACCAAAGAATCCAATCTTTTGCATATGTGTTGAATCCTGTTACTACTAATTTTAGATTTGTATGAAAATGGTAATATCCCCCTACTTCTTGGTTCCAAGCCAACTCAGGCTTTAGATGAGGATTGCCTTGTCCTGACCAAAATAAATCATTGAAGGTGGGTACTCTAAAATTCCTTGAAATATGGGCATTAATCCCTAATTGTTTATGGATAGGGTAATGCACACCGAATGCACCTGTAACTGGACGATATTTTTCGCTAAATAAAGTATATCTAGCACTAAAACTAATATCCATCTTTTGAAATAAAAGTCCCTTATATCCAGCAAAAAACGCCAATCTATTTTTACGGGCATCAACAATGCTATCATAATCATCTACTTCGGCATTGGCAAAGGTATTTTGTATTCCTACATTTATATAATGATTCTCTTGTATAGAATGGGTATACTCGCTTTCTAGTATAAATGTTTTTGCTAAATTATCTGCTTGTATAAACCGATTTTCAAAATAAATGTATTCCTGTAAATATGCTGCTCTAATTTTTAAAATATCTTTATTAAACCAATGTTTCCATTCGCTTGCTACTCGCCAATTTTTATCTTTTTGATGAGCAATACTTCTGCCTTCAGTCAATGTTGCAGGAATTTCTCTTTGATTGGCTTGCCACCATAACCAGGTCGATAATTGACTATTTTTAAATTGAATATAATTTTCTTGTAAAAAACCGACTTGCTGTGAAGTCGCATTTTGTTGTCGTTCTTTAGGTGTATTAATTTTAGTTCGATTAATAAAATAAAAATCATTTTTGGCTTTTGCTCCTAGAATTCTAATGCCTGACTGTACATTTTTCCATTTTTTAAAATACTTTAGATAGGTATTGTATCGACTAAAACTTCCAATTGTCAATCCTAATTCTACTAGATTTTTATTTTCATTTTTATCATTATTTAGATGAATAGTTCCTCCAATAGCACCACTTCCCCAATTGGCTGCACCTCCTCCATATTCTACATTTATTTTATCAATAAAAACAGGCGATAGTAATGCCATATCTACTACACCATTCATAGTGCTTTGTAAATTAAAACCATTCCATAGCATAGCCGTATGACCTGCTCCTGTGCCTCTTGTAGAGATAGTTGCTAAACTCCCTAGACCGTAGGATTTAATAAAAATCGTCGATTGTTGTTCTAAACTTTCAACTATATTGGTTTCATTAGAAGACCGAATATCATAAGTTGAATTTTTTCCATTTTTTGCAATCCCCCCCCTTTCTTCTACAATAGTGATTGTTTCTATTGTCGAAATTTTAAGTGTATCTTGTCCTAGCAAAATAGCAGGAAAAAAGAGCAGCAAAAGATATAAAATTATCCGAGTCAAATGAGCCGTTTTTTTCGGATATCTTGTAGGAAAACAAACTTATATCAACTGCTATCATAGGACAGTTTTATTCTATAATAACTCGTTGACAAATGTGTTGTTTTCACATCTTTTCACCCGAAGAGTATGAAAATAGATTTAATTTTCGGCAGGTCTTCTGACTTGTTCTCTTTTGAATACCTTCCCATTTTGATCATAAACAGTGGCATTAAATTCAAAAGTATGCAAGAACTTACAGCAGCGGGGACTGTCTTGGATTTTCACCAAATTCCCTATTAATTCTTCTCAGAAACCGAAATCTAGCACAAAATTAATCTTTTCATTACAAATATCTTATCATATTTAATTAATTTTGCACGCTTTAAAAAACTAGAATCTAATCTCTACATGAAAAATACTGCGATTATATTGATCCATTGTCCTGATAAAAAAGGAATCGTTGCTGCTGTTACCGATTTTTTATACAAAAACAATGGTAATGTTATTGATATTGATGAGTATGTTGATCGAAAAATCAACCGCTTTTTTATGCGTGTAGAATGGGAGCTAGAGGGATTCGCAATAGAGAAAAATAAAATTAAGGATTATTTTAAAACACTTATTGGAGATAAATTTGGGATGGAGTGGACACTTCATTTTACAGATAAAAAACCAAGAATGGCAATTTTTGTATCTAAATTTTCTCATTGCTTTCATGACATATTATATAGAGCTAATTCGAAAGAATGGAATGTAGATATTCCATTAATTATCAGCAATCATCCAGATTTAAAATACATCGCAGATCATTTTAATGTACCTTTTTACGTATTTCCAATTACAAAAGAAAATAAACTAGAGCAAGAAGCCAAACAACTTCAACTATTAAAAGAACAAGACGTAGATTTTATTGTTTTAGCTCGGTATATGCAGATTGTAACTGATCAACTAATCAATAAATATCCTAATAAAATCATCAACATTCATCATTCTTTTCTTCCTGCATTTATCGGAGCAAAACCTTATCACCAAGCCTATAAACGGGGCGTGAAAATCATAGGTGCAACTAGTCATTATGTTACTACTAATCTTGATGCAGGTCCTATCATAGCCCAAGAGATAGTGCAGGTTAGTCATAGAGATACTATAAAGGATTTGATTCGAAAAGGAAAAGATGCAGAGAAGGTTGCTTTATCAAGAGCCTTATGGTATGAGATTCAATACAAAACCTTAGCATACAATAATCGTACAATTATTTTTGATTAGAAACTTTGGCATAAGCTCTCACAGGGAAAGTACCAACACCTTTAAACTTTGGGGGGGCTGCTGTAAATTTGAATCCTGATTTAGGAAGCAAATGTAAATTGCATAAATGTTCAACAATCAAAATTTCATTCCCTAACAATACAGAATGAACAGGGCGAGCGTTTCCAGATGTATCATCAATATTATGACTATCTATACCAACTAATTTCACACCCTGTTTTTTTAAAAATAACGCTGCTTTTTCTGTTAAAAAAGGATGTTCAGAGAAATAGGTTGCTGTATCCCAATGTTTTGACCAACCTGTAAAAACCAAAACGGCTTTATCTTTTAGGTGATATCCTTTAAAATACTCAACATCTACCACATCAACTCCTTGAACATCAATACAAATTGCTTCTAAATCTACAAAAGCACTAAGTCCTACTTCAGCTAAATCTTTTCCTTTTTCAAAACGATGGAATGGACAATCAATATAAGTACCAGTATTCGCTACCATTTCTATTTTTCCAATCTGGAACGTTGTTCCCTCTACATAATGTTTTTTTGAAACCTCCCGACTTAAATAGTCGCAAATAATGGGTGCAGGTAAACCTTTATAGGTAACCAAACCATCAAAAATAGTATGGCTTAAATCTATTAATTGGTCATCCATTCTAATTGATTTTGTTCCGTTTTAGAAATAATCTCTTCATCCATTAAAAATTCTAAGGTCTTTATGACGGTATTTTTTCGTTTAGGTGAAAATGATTCCAGTACTTGCTCCATTGTTAGTTTCTCTTTTATAACTAAGAGTCTAATTTTCTCTGCATATCTATTAAAATCCTGATTACTTAAATCTGTTTTATGTCGTCCTAGACACACATCACAAATACCACAAGTCTCTGCACGCTTTTCACCAAAGTATAATAATAATTGACGGCTTCTACACTTTTTAGATTCAGCATACTCTATGGCCTTTTCTATTCGATAGGCTTGTCGTTCTTTTCGAAAATTATACATTTTCATATCAATCACCAAGTTTTTGGCTTCTACTCTTTCTTGTAAAAACATTAGTTGCGGCTTATCTTTTTGAGGACGATAATCAATAATTTTATCTCGATGTAATGTTTCAAAAGATTTGTGTAACTGCCCAATCGTAATCTTTAATCCTTTTGCTAATTGTTGTTCATTTCGAAGGTATACATAATTCGTAAAAACACCTTGGTAAGCTCGAAGTAAAGCTCGAATAATTCGGTCTAATTCCTTATTTTTTAATTGATAATCATACAACTGCTCTTTTTCTATTGTGAACATCAAACTACTTGGCAAAAACATGGCTTCACTCATTGTTATCCAGCCTTCTTTTTCTAGTATTCGAAGACAGTTATACGTTTTAAAAACATCTAATTTATAGTTATTACAAAAGTCTACAATATCAAAATCAAACGTATCCCCTACTCCACTTCCAATAGCCAATTGAAAATAACTCCCTAGTGCTTGATATATTTGTCGAATACTAGCCATCTTAGGAAAGCTCAATTCGAATTGTCGCTGTAAATTTGCTTTATCTTTTTCATTGTATAACAAGACGGCATAAGACTTTTTTTCATCCCGTCCAGCTCGTCCCGCTTCTTGAAAATAGGCTTCTAAGTTATCTGGCAAATCCATATGCACCACGATTCTTACATCGGGTTTGTCAATACCCATCCCAAAAGCATTCGTCGAGACAATAACTCTTATCTTATTATTAATCCAATCTTCTTGTTTTCTAGATCGCCCATCAGCACTTAATCCTGCATGGTAATAATCCGCACGAATCCCTTTTTTATTTAACCAATAGGCGATTTCTTTTGTTTTTCTTCTATTCCTTACATATACAATTCCTGTTCCTTGTACTTTTTTAAGTATATCTATCAGCTTTTCTGGTTTCCCCTCTTCTTGTAAGACGACATAAGAAATATTACTTCTCTGAAAACTTTTCTGAAGTACATTTTCCTTATTAAAATTTAATTTCTCTTGAATATCAACGACAACCTTAGGTATAGCCGTAGCCGTAAGTGCAATTATTGGTACATCAGGATGCAGTTCCCGAATCTCTGCAATGTCTAAATAGGGCGGTCTAAAGTCATACCCCCACTGCGAGATGCAATGCGCCTCGTCTACTGCAATCAGATTAATGTTCATTTTCTTGATGCGCTCAATAGCTAGTTCCGTCTTTAATCGTTCAGGTGATAGGTATAAAAATTTATATTGTCCATAGGCACAATTATCCAAAATACGATCAATATCTTTATAATTCATCCCTGAGAAAATAGCTGTTGCGGGAATATTTCTTTTTAACAAATTATAAACTTGATCTTTCATTAAAGCAATAAGCGGAGAAATCACTAAACAGATACCCTCCTCACATAAAGCAGGTACTTGAAAACAAATCGATTTTCCCCCGCCCGTTGGAAGTAATGCCAGCACATCTTCACCTGATAATACCGCATTGATAATATCTTCTTGTAGTGGTCGAAAAGTATCGTATCCCCAATATTTTTTTAATATGTCAGAAGGATTGAACAAGCAATTTTATTTTTAACAAAAATAATACATTTTCAGGAAATAAGCCAACTTTTATTTTCCTAACCTAGAGAGATTCTTCAAACTATGATAATTTAGTGCCATTTCAATGCATTCTTTCAATTCTTTTTCTGGTACTTTATCCTTTTTGTCAAATACTATTGCTCGATTTTTTTCATATTTAAATATAGTTCCATATACTTCTTTGAAGGTTGGTACAAGTTTGCTGGTACACTTAAAATACATAGCATATTGATTGGGATATTTTGTTTTGTAAGCGATTCGAATAGTACTCCCTTTTTTGACTAAATAACTAGGTTCTCCCCACTTTAAGGTTTCCTCAATTGCTGTTATATGCTCTATTTCTCTAGCAGTTTCTACAATTAATCTTCTCAAATAAAGAATTTTATTTTTCATTTCGTCTGGATAATTGTTTAAAACCATTTCGACTGTTGGATTCGTATTTATCGTAAGATTATTCATTATCCTTTTAATTTTTTTAATCTTTTCTTTTGGATTATATAAATCAATACCAAACTTATGATTAACAAAGGATATAATATGCAAAATATTGCTGTATTTATCTCGTAGTAGGATAAATTTAGAATATTCGCTAGATTTATAATAAAATCCGTACAATACACATATAATTTATTTATAAAATCGTCCATACCTTAATGAGCTTGCTTTATATCCCGAATTTTGAATTGGATATCTATTGATTTTACCAATAGAAAAAACAATATGAGCGGAACGAAAACCCCTAAAATTAGAATATTTGCTAGATTATATTCTCCTGTTAATTTAAAGGTATTAATTATTCCAAAATAGAGTGGATCAACTACATCAAAATAGGGTTTGAGCCACTTTACATGATGCACTTTACAATGTTCTGTATTATTATGGCAAAGCCAAGAGCATTTTTCAATAAATGCCTTGCCTGAATTTATAGCCAAGCTCCCTTGCTTATTGTATCCTGCATCAGTTGTATTTAATCGTACACATTCATTTATTATTATCATTACAACAAAAGGAAAAATTAGTATAAAAAAGTATAAAATTTGTTTTCTCATTTTTTTATTAATATTCAATGAAAAAGTGAATGCACATTTTGATTTTAAAATGGTTCAAAGTATATTTAAAATCAAAATATAATTATAGAAGCTGTTTAAAAATAGAATGCTCAACTATTTATAAGCCATTGTATCTCAATATTTCAGCTAATTCTTTTCACTGTAGCTAAGGCTACGAAAAAAGAATGGAGCTTCGTCTTGATATACAAGCACTTATAACTAAACTAAACCTTCATTATTAAACCACTTCATAGATAACCTTAATAGAATAGATATTTAGTATAATAAAAAAGATACTCATTTAATAATAGTAAACTATGCCTTTTTATAAAAAACTCAAAAAACTTCCTTCTAAAGATCATACCCGAATAGCCAGTAGATTATTGGATTTAAAAGAAGCCTTAGCTGAACAAATTCCCAAAAAGACATTAGATAATATTCTTTTGGCAACTTGGAATATTCGAGAATTTGATTCCAGAGCCTATGGTGACCGAATGGTTGAAGCGATATATTATATTGCCGAAATTATTGATCATTTTGATTTGGTAGCCATACAAGAAGTTAGGGATAACCTAGAAGGACTTCGACGATTGATGGCCGTACTCGGTAGTGACTGGGATGTTATTTTTACAGATGTCACCGAAGGTAGACCTGGCAATAGAGAAAGAATGGCATTTGTATATGATAAAAGAAAAGTGAAATTTGGTGGTTTAGTTGGTGAAGTAGTCTTACCTGAAAAGAAAGATGCAAACGGTCACTTAAAACCCATTAAACAATTAGCTCGCTCTCCGTTTATGGTTGGGTTTATGGCAGGATGGTATCGTTTTACTATTGTAACCGTCCACTTAATATACGGTAAAAGTGGTGCAGAGGCTCCTGAAAGAGTAAAAGAAGCTGAAATGTTATCCGACTTCCTTGCCGATAAATGCGATCATAAAACAGCTTGGAGCAATACGATGGTATTACTAGGAGATTTTAATATTTTCAAACCCAATAATGCAACATTCAATAAAATAGTCAAAAACTTCTATATCCCTGAAAGTCTCCAATCTTTACCAAGTAACGTTTCTCAAAATAAACACTATGATCAGATTGCATTTCGCTCTCCTTATTTAAAATCTTTTTTAGAAAGAGGAGAGAAAGCCAATGCAGGTGTTTTTAATTTCTTTGATTATGTATATACCTTAGATGACGAAGAAACGTTTATTGATAATATGGGACGTTCTTATTATCACGATAGTGATGATGACTTGAGAACAGATAGAGGAAAAGCTCGTTATTATCGTCAGTATTGGCGCACCCATCAAATGTCTGACCATCTACCGATGTGGATACAGCTTCCTATAGATCGTAGTAAGGATTATTTGAGCAAACTCGCTATCCCTTTTGAAGTAGAAGGACTACGAGAAAAAGATATTCGTTTGACAGATGATGATTTAGACGACACTCAATATTACGATAAGTTGTCCTAAGTTTTTGAACATAAGATTATACCATTATATGTCCACTGCATTTATTCGAAATAGTATTATTCTTGTCTTGATATTAATCAATTTTGGTTTTGATCAAGTCTCTAAAAACATTGTCCGAGAAAGGATACAAGACAATGAACAAATTGCCATCATAGAAAATTGTTTCACCTTAATGAAAGTAGAAAACAAGGGTGCATTTATGAGCTTAGGTGCTGAATTATCTCCTTTGATGAAAAATATATTATTACTAGGACTCCCTACTATTTTACTATTATTCTTATTGATTTATGTTTTGTATGATAAAAAGCTAAGTAAAGGGCTTTGGATAGGACTTTCATTTGCTATTGGTGGTGGTATCGGTAACATATACGATAGAATATTACTGGGGTCTGTTACTGATTTTATGCATTTAAAATATGGTAGTTTACAAACAGGCATCTTCAATATCGCTGATGTCTCTGTAACTTTAGGTATGATAATCATCTTAATTTCAAGTTTAACCCTAAAACCCAAACAGGAGACAACAATCGAACCATAAATGAATTATGCTAAATTAATATACCTAATTCTAGTTCCTTTAATCCTCTTAATCCCTGCATTTTATAATGCTTATCCTCTAGTCTATTCCGATTCAGGCACCTATATCCAAAGTGGATTTGACTTGTTTATACCACAGGATCGTCCTGTGTTCTATGGCTTATTTATTCGGTTCTTTAGTTTAGGGTTTTCATTATGGCTGGTTGTATATATTCAAGCCGCAATTGTTAGCTATATACTCTGGCATCTAACAAAAACTGTGCTTAAAAACAGCTCCTTGAATCTTTTTGTTCTTATCTTGTTGCCTTTGAGTTGGTTTTCAGGTTTAGGCTGGTATACCAGCCAAATAATGCCCGATATCTTCACCTTTACAGCACTCGGTGCAATGCTACTTCTAGCCCTACCAAGTAGATTAAGTCAATCCCAACAAATCATTATAGCCATCATATTGGTTTTATCTATTAATGTCCATTTCTCAAATATTGTCATCACCTCGCTTACCCTATTATGCTTATTTTTATTTTTTAGAAAAAAATTCAATTTAACATTTTCTATTCCTATCCTAGTACTTGTACTTTCATTAGGCATCAGTTCTTTAAGTAATTTCATTATTGGTAAAACCTTTAGCGTTAGTCAAGGAAGTCATGTATTTTTAATGGGTAAAATGCTTGATAGTGGTATCTTGAAATCCTATTTGGACGAGCATTGTCCAGATAAAAACTATAGTTTATGTGCATATAAAGAGGCTTTACCATCTGATAGTAGAGCATTTTTATGGGATACTAATAGTCCATTATACAAAGATGGCGGTTGGAAGGGTTCTAAAACAACATATCGAACATTATTATGGGATATTTTTACCAGTCCTAAATACCTATTCTTTTATGGTTATAACTCAGCAACATCAACGATTGCACAGTTGTTTCAAAATGAAGTTGGTTCAGGACTTGTATCAACTTGGTATAAAACTAAAGACAGCCCTCCTTATGTGCAAATTTCTAAACACTTTGGCATAGAGTTTAATCAATATATCCAATCGAGACAAAACGTTAATTTATGGCATCAAGGACTGGAACAAACACTAACATATATTAACGGGGTTTATCGTATTCTTCTATGTATTGCTACATTTTTACTATTCCTTATTTTTTTATCAAAATCATTATTAAAAACGATAGCCTCCCCCATCAAACTAATGGCCATCACTTTTATGATCGGTCTATTTTGGAATGCGCTTATCGTTGCTTCTCTTGCAAATATTTATGATAGATTACAAGCTAGAATCAGTTGGATCATTATCTTTTGTTTATGCTTAATTATACTTCATAATGGAAAGGAATTATATCATAGTCTCATACGAATTACAATAGATTTTTTTAATAAACAAAAGACCGATTAACGATTTACTTTGCCCCATTATAATAGTGGCTTTTTCTAGTATCCTCTTACTTTTTAGTGATTCTATTTTCTTAGTTCGCTTCAGTCGTATAAAATCTCCATTTTTATAAGTTGCTCAATCCTTGTTCATTTTATTTTTTTATTAAAAAACAGGAAAATACACATAAAATTTATTCCACTTTCATTAGAAATCGAAAATTCAAAAGGGATTCGTAGAATTATTTCTTTATAAATTCAAAAGAACAGGGAAAGTACAAATAATTATATCTATATTTGCATCCGTTTTTTAAAATCAATTTTTTTTAACAAATTTTTTATTCATGCAAGGGAAAGGTTTAATTAAATTCTTTCTGTTTTTGCTCTTGGCGGTTGCAGCCTACCAATTCATGCTTATTTTTCCTGCCAATAAGGTAGAGAATAATGCAGAGGCATATGGTGAAGCTGCTGCTAAAAATGTTAGCGACAACAGTAAGGATTTCGTACGTAAGCAAGCTCGTGTGGCTTATCTGGATTCTGTATCCAGCGAAAAGGTATTTTCAATACCATTATTGAAAGATTACACTTATCAAGAATTAAAGGCTCAACAATTAGCATTGGGACTAGACTTGAAAGGTGGAATGAGTGTTGTACTTCAAGTCAACTTAAGAGATTTTATAAAAACACTAGCCAACGATAGTAAAGACCCTACCTTTAACGCTGCATTGAATAAAGCATCTGAGTATATGACAAATGCTCAGTCTGATTATGTAACCCAATTTGCTAGAGCTTGGAGCGAAGTTTCTAATGGCGCAAAGCTCTCTAATATCTTCATGTTGAATGAAGGGTTACGTGATAAAATCAACTCTCAAACATCCGATTCTGAAGTGATTGACATCCTTCGTACAAAATCAGACGAGACCGTTGATTTGACCTTCAAAATGTTAAAAGAAAGAATCGACAAGTTTGGTGTTACGCAACCAAATGTATCTTTAGATGCTGCTAGAGATTTGATCTTAGTAGAACTGCCTGGTATAGACAACCCAGAACGTGCTAGAACATTTATACAGAAAAGTGCCGCTTTGGAGTTTTTCAAAGTCTATAGAATGAATGAGGCCAATATTTTTGCCTCTTTACAACAAGCAGATTCTAAGTTGAAGGAGATGATGGGCGATACAGCTGTTGTAGAAGCAGAGCCGATCATCAATGAGATAAAAAATTACTTACCTGAAGCGAAAGATTCACTAGGTAATATCGTTGATTCTACGAAATTTACAGTAAGTTATGATACCATTCCTGGTTCATTATCTCCAGAGCAACAAAGAGGTCCTTTATTTAAAGATCTTTCTATTGTTGGGCAAGGTGCTGTTGTTGGTCTAGCCGATAAAAATAAAAAGAAGACCATTTCTGAATTATTAGCAAAACCTGAAGTCGCAGAATTATTTCCTGATGATTTAAAATTCTTATGGAGTGATCAACCGACTAAAGATGAGGCAGGTGATAAAACAAGAGATTATTATTTATATGCAATAAAGACAGAAGCGAATGGTAAAGCGCCTTTACAAGGTGATCATATCACAGACGCTAGTGTATCACCAGATCCCAATACAGGAGAAATTCAAGTATCCTTGAGAATGGATGGAACTGGCTCTCAGATATGGGGTGATATGACAACAGAAGCTGCTAGAGATAATAATCGTCAAGTAGCGATTGTATTGGACAATGAAGTCGTTTCTGCTCCAGGGGTGAACGAGCCTATTTTGACAGGAAACACCGCAATCACAGGTAACTTTACGACGCAAGAAGGACAGGACTTAGCGACCATTCTTCAGATTGGAAAGTTACCTATCGAAACGAATATCATTCAAGAGGCTATCGTAGGACCAACACTAGGAGCTCAAAACATCTCAAATAGTTTGTGGGCATTAGCCATTGGTTTTATACTGGTTCTCTTATTTATGGTTTTCTACTACGGTGGTGGTGGTGTCGTTTCTATCATTACACTATTAGCAAACTTAATCTTCATCTTCGGAGCTTTGGCTTCTTGGGGTACGGTACTGACTTTACCAGGTATTGCAGGTATCGTATTGACGATAGGTATGGCAGTAGATGCCAATGTAATCATCTTTGAGCGTATACGAGAAGAATTGAGAGAGGGCAAAGCCCTTCAAGCCGCTATTCGAGATGGTTTTAAGCATTCTTATTCAGCTATTATTGATGCCAACGTAACGACTATCTTAGTAGCATTCGTCTTACTTTACTTCGGTCTTGGACCAATTAAAGGTTTCGCTACGGTATTATGGATTGGAGTTTTATCTTCTGTATTCTCTGCTGTATTGATTGGTCGCTTGATTATCGACTGGTGGGTAGGCGATAAAGGTAGAAACTTGTCGTTCTGGACTGGCGGTTCTAAGAATATGTTCTCTAATGTAAATATCGACTGGATGAGTAAGCGTAAAACGGCTTATATGATTTCTGGAGTCATTATTTTATTGGGCTTAGGTTCGATGTTTATGAGAGGTTTTGACTTAGGAGTAGATTTCAGAGGAGGATATAGTTATACCGTACAATTTGATGAAGGAGTAAATGTAAGTGCAAAAGATATTAGAGCAGCTTTAAGCACACCTTTTGGTGGTGAAGAGCCTGTTGTAAAAACGTTTGATGCTACAAATACATACTCTATTACTACTGCCTATAAGATTGATGAGCAAGGAAAAGAAGTGGTCAACGAAGTTATTGCTGCTTTACATTCGGGCATCAACCAGTTAGTTGGTGGAAATTTGAGTATTGATCAGTTTAAAAATCCAGATAGCAAAGGAACGCATATTAGTAGTGCTTCTAAAGTAGGACCTACAATTGCGGATGATATTACGACGAGTTCGTATTATTCGACCTTCTTTGCCTTATTGCTTATTTTCTTATACATCTTTATCCGATTTAGAAGATGGCAATTTAGTGCAGGTGCCGTTGCAGCATTGTTCCACGACGTCTTAATCGTTTTATCCTTATTCTCTTTATTATGGGGCATTGTGCCTTGGTCTCTAGAGATTGACCAAGCCTTCATCGCAGCCTTGCTGACAGTAGTGGGCTATTCGATTAACGATACCGTAGTTGTGTTTGACCGTATTCGAGAATTCTTAGATACTTATACAGGACGTAGTAAGACTGAAATCTTCAATATGGCGATTAACAGTACTGTAAGTCGTACCATCATTACCTCTTTAACAACCCTCTTTGTGGTGTTAATGTTGTTCCTTTTTGGTAGTGGAAGTATAAAAAGTTTTGCATTTGCGCTAGTAATTGGTATCTTAGTAGGTACATACTCATCGGTATTCATCGCATCACCGATTGCACACGACTTGACAGGAGATATTAAAACAGATATTAAAAAAGAAAAGAAACGCTTTTCGAAAGCGTTGAAATGATCATCGTATTAAATTTTGAAGCGGCCATTCAATACAGTTTGAATCGGCCGCTTTTTTTATGCCTTAAGCCGAAATATCACCAATCCTTCCCTTTTCATCTTTCCTTGACAAGCCAATAACATTATATTCCTTATATTCAAATATAAATATAAGGAATATAATGTTATGTCAAAAAAAATCGCTCAACAACGAATAGCAGAAGCTAAAAAAAATAAAAGTAAAAGGTTGGATCTAAGTAATTTGGGATTAACCTCTATTCCTACTGGATTGCACGAATTGGAGCATTTGGACTCTTTAAGTTTACGTCACAACAAAATAAACATCTTAGAAACAAATAAAAAATTGATACATTATTTAGGATGGATAAAGAAACAAGATTCTATTTTTCCTGAAAATTTAATGTATTTAGATTTAAGCCATAATAACATAACAGATATAAAGCAATTAGAAAATTATAAAAATCTTACAAGATTAAGTCTAAGTCTAAATAGTATTACTGATATTAATTCAATAGCTACTATTATTAATTTAACTTCACTTAGCTTAATTGGCAATCAAATATCAGATATTAAGTCTATAAAAAATCTTACGAATTTAGAGAGTCTTCGGATTAGTAATAACCAAATACCAGATATAAGTCCAATAAAAAATCTTACGAATTTAAAGAGTCTTTGGATTAATCATAATCAAATATCAGATATTAAGTCTATAAAAAATCTTGCAAAGATAAAGAGTCTTACAGTTAATCATAATCAAATATCAGATATAAGCTCACTAAAAAATCTTACGAATTTAGAGAGTCTTCGGATTAATCATAATCAAATATCAGATATAAGCTCACTAAAAAATCTTACAAATTTAACAACCCTTAACTTGCGTGATAATAAAATCCAAGACATTTCTCCAATTCTCCCACTCATTAAAAAAGGGCTTAAAGTATCTATGGAAGATAGGTTTAAATCAAATACAATAAACCTCTTCAATAATCCCATCTCCAACCCCCCATTAGAAATCATACAACAAGGCAACGAAGCCATTCTCTCCTATTTTGAAGATTTAGAAAAACAAGGTTCTGAATACTTATACGAAGCCAAATTATTAATATTAGGAGAAGGAGGGGCAGGAAAGACGAGTCTTGCTCGTAAATTGCAAAATCGCCAGTCCGAAATGCCCAAAGAGGAAGAGACGACCAGAGGAATCGATATACAGCCATTATACTTCCCTTGTGTCGATGGGCAAGAATTTAAAATCAATCTTTGGGATTTTGGTGGGCAAGAGATCTACCATGCTACACATCAGTTTTTTTTGACAAAACGATCCTTGTATATCCTAGTAGATGATACCCGCAAAGACGATAAATCCCTGAACGATGCTTCTTTTAATTATTGGCTACAAACGGTAGAGTTGTTTGGAGGAGGCAGTCCCCTACTCCTTGTTCAAAACGAAAAAGGAGACAGAAGCAAAGCCCTAGACTTGAAGAGTATGCAAGGACAATTTGATTTTATTAAGGAAAAATATGCTACTAACCTCCTAAGCAATCGGGGATTGGACGAATTGCAAAAAGATATAGAGCATTACATACAAAAATTGCCGCATATTGGTCAAAAGCTGCCCAAATTCTGGATAAAAGTCCGAGAGGATTTACTCGAACAAGCTAAAACAAAGCCCTATATCAGTCTAGAAGGCTATTATCAAATCTGTCATAAACAACAGATTACCGAAAAGCAAAAAGCCTTAGAGTTAAGCCAATACCTCCATGACTTGGGGACTTGCCTACATTTTCAAAAAGACGATTTACTAAGAAAGACGATCATCCTACAAAACGAGTGGGTCACGAATGCGGTTTATCGTGTCCTTGATGATGAGAATATCAAAGGACAATATGGGCATTTTTCTAAAGAAGACGTTCAAAACATATGGACAGAAAGCAGCTACCAAGATATGATTCCTGAACTCCTGCAATTGATGATAAAATTTGAGTTATGCTATCAAAAAGACGGGCGTTCGGACGAATACCTTATCCCCCAATTGCTCTCCGAAAGTGAGCCTGACGATTTCAGTTGGGATAGAGAACAGAATATTCAACTTCGATACCGATATATCTTCATGCCAAAAGGACTTTTAAGCCGCTTGGTGGTTCGAACCCACCATCTGTTAAAAGACTTGGACAAAGCCTGGAAAAAAGGCGTTGTATTGGAACGCAATAAGACTTTTGCCTTAGTCACAGAGACCTATGCTAGAAACGAGATTTCCATTCGTATAAGCGGGATTTATCAAAAGGAATTGATGACCATTATCTCCGAAGAAATGGATAAGCTACACCGTACGTATGAAGGGATTAAAGTCCAAAAGTTTATCCCTTGCAACTGCGACAGCTGTGAACGCCAATACGAACCGCATTTTTATAAATTTTCTAGCATCACTAAGCGAATCGAAAAGCGAAAAGACACCATTGAATGTGATAACTCCTACGAGGCTGTTTCTGTTTTTGCCTTGATAGATAACCTATTTGATCAAGCCCTAAAACAGCGCATCCTTCACGAAAGTAGACCCGATAAAGAGCAACACAGAATTACAATCATTGGAGATCATAACACTTATTTAAACGATGCTACGGATAATCGTCTAGATATAGACTAAATGGGCAGCCCCTTGCTATGTTCTTAAAATATTGCTTTCTTTATCAAACCAGAAGGTACACAGATAGATTCCTAATAAAGCAATAACTATCATTGATACAATTGTAACGATAAAGAGGACAGGATCAATTGTGCCTGCTGCAATTTCTTTACTCGTCAGGGCAACATTGAGGATAGGAACCATCGCTGTAAAGATGTTCAATTTGATACCTGGTAGCATCCCTAGTATTAACGGAACAAATACGACAAACTGAGAAGGCATGATTAAACTTTGAGCTTCTTTATACGATTTAGCATAGATGGATAACATAATAATCATTGAAGCAAAAAACATTGCCAATGGTATCAGCATCAAAACAAACATCAAAATATTACTAGGCGATAAAATCCCCGCAACCATGTTTGCCATCATTGGAGGTAGAGCATCTGTAATTTGCCCAGAAATTGCCAAACCAATAATAGCGAGTGTTCCAGAAATTGCCCCTCCAAGGGTTACAACTAACAGTTTCCCAATAAGCAATTGGAAGCGATTAACAGGTGTTGAAAGAATGGTTTCAAGCGTACCCCGTTCCTTCTCCCCTGCAAATAAATCAATCGCAGGATACATACATCCGAAAAAGCAAAAGAGTACAAACATATAGGGCAATATTCCCCCTGCCATTTTACCGACTGTTTCTGCAACGGTATAAACATTATTCTCTTCTACTTTTATGGGCTTTATAACGGCTTCATCTAGACCTAATTTTTGTAAGCGTGAATCTAGGATTCTATCATTATGACTATCCACCATAATATCTAAGCGCTCCTTTATTCCAATGGATGTAGAATTATAATAGACCTTAATGTTACCCGTTTTATTATCAGCGATAAGTTGATCAAAATTAGAAGCAATTACAACGCCTAAGTCTAGGCTATCGTCTTTAATCAATTGCCCCATATCTTCCTCTGTTATCCCTCTTACAATGTCCATCTTTTGATTGATGTCCAACCGTTCGATAAAATCTTTCCCATTATTATTGTCTATTACTGCTACCTTTAGCGTTTTATCTTCCGATTTCTGTTTTTGGGATGCCATAAATTTCCCCATAAACCCCATTAATAAGGGCATCATGAGTAGAGGCAATAATATCATCGTCATTACAGACCTTCTATCTCTAATGATGTCTAAAAGCTCTTTTTTGAATATTGTAAAAATGTACATTTTGGATATTCGTTATAGTGGTAATAAAATAATTAGTAAAGAGGTAAGAAAAACATAGTATCCTAAGCAGATTGAGCCGTCTGTGCCTTTATAATTCGTATAAACTCTCCTGTAAGCGAACTGGCTTCCATTGTTGTTCTAAAATCGTTCATCGTTCCGTTATAAAGTAATTTACCCTTATTGATAATAGCTAAGTCATCACACAGTAAATCTACTTCTGTCATAATATGAGTAGAAAAAATAACGGTCTTTCCTTCTTCTTTACAATCTTTAATCAACTGAATAATATTTTCAGCCGTAATGACGTCCAATCCAGAAGTAGGTTCATCAAAAATAACCACCTCTGGATCGTGGATAATGGTTCTTACAATGGATACCTTTTGTTTCATTCCTGTTGATAATTTCCCTAGTCGTTTGTGTGCAAAATCATGCATATCGAGGAGGTCGAAGTATTTTTCTTTTCGTTGTTTAAATGTAGTGGGATCAACATTATATAAATCCGCAAAATACTTTATGATTTCATTGGGTGTAAGTCGATCATAAAGTTTAGTACTTCCCGTTAAGAAACCGATACTTTCTCTAACCTCTTTTGGCTTTGTGTTAACACTAAATCCATTTACCTCAATATCACCACTAGTGGGTTTCAGGATGGTTGCTATCATTCTTAGGGTCGTTGTTTTACCTGCCCCATTCGGTCCTAGCAGTGAAAAAACCCTACCAGGTTTGCATTCAAAACTAATATTATCAACTGCACGAATGGTAGGACTGTCATGTCCTGTTTCCACTCGTTGTTTCTTACTCAATGAAAACTCCTTGATCAAATCTTTTATAACTATCATATAAAGGAATGTTGTTTGATTATTTCGTATAAATGTATAGGTTTTACTTAGGATATTACAGTTTTTAATTCTTTTTTTCTACGAAGCAAAAAAAAAATTCGATAAAACAAGGAAGGTTTAATTTTAATCGTCAATTAATTTAAAGAATCGTAGTTAAGAAGGTAAAATATAGTTAGAAGAAGGAACTTTTTTTTCGTTAATTATATTTTATAATTTGTAACTCATTGATTATTTGCACTAAAAATCTTTAATAATCTAGATAAATTCAAAAATGAAAAAATAATTTAAAAAAAATAAAATTCTTTTTGGATTTTCCGTTTAAAAGATACTATCTTTGTGCCGCTTTTGGTGGAGTGGGTGAGTGGCTGAAACCACCGGTTTGCTAAATCGACGTACTTGGAAACAGGTACCGCGGGTTCGAATCCCGCCTCCACCGCCACAAGAACTTGGATGCAAGTTTTTTAGCCTAAAGATTAATTTTCGGGGCGTAGCGCAGTCCGGTTAGCGTACCTGCTTTGGGAGCAGGGGGTCGCAGGTTCGAATCCTGCCGCCCCGACTTAAACCCTCTGAGTCATTGACTTAGGGGGTTTTTTATTTTTAGAAATTTTTGATACCGCTAAATGCATAAAATTACTCTTTATCATATTCCAAGTACTACAAAAGTTTAGATTTTCACTACTTTTAGTCTAAAATAGTAATATATGAAGCCCAAGTTTAGATTTTTACTACTACTAGTCTTTGTTTTCTTACAGTCCTGCCATATAGGGCGTTTTTTTATTCGAAACAAGGCAAATATTACAGATCATAAATTTTTTCCTTCAACCCCTATAAACACGGGCAATAAAACTTTTCAGTTTGCAGAAAGGGCTAGTCTTGATCTTTCGGATTTCATACCTAACTATTCTGATAATGAGCAACAACTTCCTCTAGATCAGTATTTGGATAAAAAGACAACGACAACAGCATTTTTGGTCATACATCGAGATAGTATCGCTTTTGAAAAGTATTATCGAGGCTATAGTGCCGCACAAATATCCAATATCTTTTCCGTTTCAAAATCTATTACCTCCCTAATGGTTGGGATTGCTGTAGATGATGGTTTGATTGAAAGTGTGCATGATCCCGTAACCAAATATCTCACTGAATTAAACGAGTCTGATCCCATTTTTAAAACACTAACAATTGAACATCTCTTAGAGATGCGTTCAGGGATTAAATTTAAGGAAGCCTACCTCAACCCATTTGCACACGTTGCTCGATTATACTATGGCAAAAATCAGTTTAAACAAATTCAAAAATTAAAATTTGAAGCAGCACCTGATAGCTATCAAAATTATCAAAGTATTTCGACCGCTATCTTAGGTGAGGTCGTAGAACGTGTTACAGGAAAGGAAATGGGAAAATATTTAGAGGAAAAAGTATGGATTCCTATGGGAATGGAATTTCCTGCATCTTGGAGTATAGACGATAAGAAAAATCGCTCTACTAAAGGTTATTGCTGCTTAAACACGACTGCAAGAGATTTGGCTAAGATTGCTCGATTGTATTTAAACGATGGAAATTGGAATGGACAACAAATCATCTCTAAAGACTGGGTATTGCGTTCCAAAACACCCAATGCAGCGAATGACTGTTACCAGTATCAATGGTACTCCATAAATATGATTGTTGGTGAAAATAATAAGGTTACGTATTACCAAGATTCTCTAGAAGCAGAAGAAATTGCTAAAGCTAGAAAATTTGCCAGTTACCAAGTAAAAAGAAGTACTAAGAAGCCTTCATTTTGGTATATTAATTATTGTAAAACTGATTTTTATGCGGTAGGTATCCTTGGGCAACTCATCCTTATTGATCCAGAAAAAGAATTGATTGTTATTCGTCTAGGAGAGAAATCCGATAAAAATTATGGTCGAATACTTAGCGGTGTTTCTAGCATCATAAAAGACTAATAAACTATATAACCCATGGCTGTATTAATTATTTTTATAAAAAATCCTATTCTAGGAAAAGTTAAAACACGATTAGCTTCAACTTTAGGTGATCAGGAAGCCTTACGAATCTACAAGTTACTACTTCAACATACTAGAACAATTTCAATGTCTATAGATGTAAAACGTGCTTTGTACTATAGTGACTCTATTGATGAAACTGATAATTGGGAGCAATTCTATTTTTCAAAAAAACTTCAACCTCAAGGAGCATTAGGGCAACGTATGGCAGTCGCTTTTCAGAAACAGTTAAAACTTCACGATAAAGCCGTCATTATTGGAAGTGACTGTGCTAATTTAAGTCCTGAAATAATTCAAGAGGCTCTTAACAAACTGGATCAACATGATTTTGTTATTGGACCTACCTTTGATGGAGGATATTATTTGCTTGGAATGAAACACTATCACTCTTCTCTATTTGAAAATATTGAATGGAGTACTGAAAAAGTTTTACCTCAAACTTTAGAAAAAATTGCATCTTTGGAAAAAAGTTATTATCTCCTACCCAAATTATCAGATATTGACTATGAAAAAGATTGGTTGGAATTTGGCAAACATCTAGATAATCAAGCTGTCTAAATATTCAAAATAAAACGTAATATAGAATGATATTTCCTATTGGTGACGATCAAGTAGTTGGTGGCTATAAACCCATTTTTAGTTATGCCTTTATTGGTTTAAATATTATAGCTTTCTTAGTACAGTTAACGCATCCAAATGCCTATATCTGTGAGTTTGGCTCTATTCCAAATGAAATTATTAATGGTCAAGATTATTATACTTTATTCACTAGTATGTTTATGCATGGTGGTTGGATGCACCTCATTGGAAATATGCTATTTCTATGGGTGTTTGGGGATAATATAGAAGCGACAATCGGAAATATCAATTTCGTTATCTTTTATTTCCTAGGAGGTTTAGCGGCATCTGCTGCTCATATCTTTTTTAATTCTGGAGGAGAACTGATGAATTGTTGTCAAGTTTGTGCTAGTACAATTCCTTGCGACGGAAGTATTCAGGCTTGTTTGGGTTCAATTCCTAGCGTCGGTGCAAGTGGAGCGATTTCTGCCATCTTAGGAGCATATTTAGTGATGTTTCCTCAATCTAAAATTAAAGTACTTGTTGTCTATTTTTTCCGTTCTTTTAAAATGGCAGCACTTTGGTTCTTAGGTTTATGGATTGCCCAACAACTCATAGCAGGTTTTGCAGCTTTAAGTCCTGAAACAGCAGCTACTTCAGGAGTAGCATGGTGGGCACATATAGGCGGATTCGTGTTTGGTGTTTTAGCTGGTCTAATTGCGAGACAAAGTTATCAAGTCGAATTAACGAATTCAGATGCGGAACAACAGCTCCCTAGATTTTAAAAATAAAAATTCCCATACTGGACTAGGCATCAATATGGGAATTCAAATCATTATATTGGTTCTAAGAAGCTAATACTTCTGCAAGTTGAATCAAGTCCTTATTAAATGGTTTTGCCTTCTTAATTGCATCTTCAAAAGGCGTATAAGCAATTTCGTTATTGATAATACCAAGCATCATATTAGTTTTTCCTGATATTAAGGCATTTACCGCTTCTGAACCTAGACGACTCGCTAAAACACGATCCGCACAAGTCGGAGAGCCTCCCCTTTGTAAATGTCCTATAATAGCGACTTTTGTCTCATATTGTGGAAACTCTTTCTTAATTTTTTCAGCCATCTGAATCGCACCTCCTGACTCATCCCCTTCTGCTACCACTACTAAACTGAATAATTTGTTTCTCTTCAAGCCCTTTTTAAGGGCATCTGTAAGTTCTTTGGTATCCGTCGATTTTTCAGGCAAGAGTATACCACTTGCACCACTTCCTATACCTGTATATAGAGCTATATATCCAGAATGCCTTCCCATCACCTCGATAAAAAATAGTCGATTGTGCGAATCGGCTGTATCTCTAATTTTATCTACCGCATCTACTGCTGTATTTACTGCTGTATCGAATCCTATAGTAAAATCTGTACCATATAAATCGTTATCAATTGTCCCCGGAATGCCGATAAAAGGAATACCAAATTCTTTATGAAATATCTTAGCTCCTGTAAATGTTCCATTACCTCCACAAGCAATTACACCATCAATATCAAATGCTTGAAGCGAATCATACGCTCGCTGACGTCCAGCTTTTGTCATAAACTCCTTACTCCTTGCCGTCTTGAGTATCGTTCCTCCTCGATGAATAATATTCCGAACGGACTTGGTTTCTAAACGTTCAATTTTGCCTTCAATCATCCCTTGATAACCATTATAAATACCATAGACGTGTAATCCTTTATGTGTGGCATTTCTTACGACTGCTCGAACGGCTGCATTCATTCCTGGGGCATCTCCTCCAGAGGTAAAAACGGCAACTCTTTTTATTTCTTTAGACATTTTATTAAATAATTTAAAATGATATTGATGACAAAGTTACAATGATATAAAATAGATTCAGTAAATCAAATCTTTTCAAATAGAGTATTCTTTATTATGAAAATGAAAAAGGCTATCAATAGGTTTTTGAACAATCTTGCCCATTTTTAATTCATAATGCTCAAAAAGCTCCTCTAGAATAGAGCGAAAATGAAAAGCAATAGAGCCCACAAAATGAATATTTAAATTATTATAATTATCATATTTAAAAACGTGCATTTTTAAAAAATCTTCAAAAGCACTTTTTACCATATTTTTCATATAAGGATGAAAAATATTCGCTTTCATAAATTTCACAAAACTTGCTAAAAAGACATTAGGTTTACCTCCATTATACAATTCGTCTAAAATTGCTTTTTTACCATGTGGGTATCTACTTTCAAACGCCATTTTTATCGGACTTGGAAATTCATCATAAAAATAACCTCTTAACAATTTTTTTCCTAAGTAACTACCACTACCTTCATCTCCGACTAAGTAGCCTAGTGATGTAATATTGGCAATAATTTTAGTTCCATCAAACAAACAAGAATTAGATCCTGTACCCAATATACAAGCAATGCCCTTATTGTCCCGACAGGTTGCTAAAGCCGAACCTAATAAATCGTGATTTATGTGGATATGTGCATTTTCAAATAAATATTTAAACGCCTTCTCAACAGTTTGGCATCTACTTTTTTCAGAGCAACCTGCTCCGTAGTAATGGATTTTAGTTATATGTTCTCTTATCTCAAGCAACTCTTGTGTATCGTCGAAATGAGAAATAATCGTATTCTCAGAATGTAAAAAAGGATTGATACCTCTCATAGAGAAAGTCCTGACCCCATTATGGGTTTGCAATTTCCAATCAACTTTTGTAGAACCACCATCTCCAACTAAAATCATAAACTTATTAATTTGAGCAAATATAAATTTATTTCGTGTAAACTTAACACTAAGATAGCTTTTTTTATTAATTTTTAAATTAATTAAACAAAACTGAATAAAAAAGTAGTAATATTTTCTTTTCTAATTAACTTCGCAACTTATTCAAACTAACCTAAAATAAATTCAAATTCACATCATGATGATCAAAAACATAGTGGTTATTGGTGCAGGAACAATGGGAAATGGTATAGCGCATATTTTTGCGATGAAAGGCTTTAAAGTAGCTCTTGTAGACTTATCTCAGGAAGTTCTTGACAAGGCCTTAGGAACAATTAGCAAAAATCTTGATCGAATGGTTGACAAAGATAGAATCACTCTTGATGATAAAGTACAAACATTACTCAACATCAATGCCTTGACAGATCTTGAAACAGCTTGTAAAGATGCTGATTTGGTTGTAGAAGCAGCGACAGAAAATTTGGATTTAAAACTAAAAATATTTGAAAAATTAGATGCTCTAGCACCTGAAAATACAATTTTAGCTACCAATACATCCTCTATATCTATTACTAAAATTGCAGCCATTACAAATCGTCCAGAAAAAGTAATTGGTATGCATTTTATGAATCCTGTTCCTATAATGAAGTTGGTAGAAGTCATTAGAGGATATGCAACAAACGATAAAGTTTGTGAGCGAGTAATGGAAATGTCTAAAACACTAGGCAAAACCCCTGTTGAAGTCAACGATTACCCTGGTTTTGTAGCTAATCGTATCTTAATGCCAATGATTAATGAAGCTATATATACTTTATATGAAGGTGTAGCAGGAGTTCCCGAAATAGATACCGTTATGAAACTGGGAATGGCTCATCCAATGGGACCATTACAACTAGCTGACTTCATTGGTCTTGATGTATGCTTATCCATCTTACAAGTCCTTTTTAATGGTTTTGGAAACCCCAAATATGCTCCATGCCCACTTCTAGTAAATATGGTAACTGCTGGAAAATTAGGGAGAAAATCTGGTGAAGGTTTTTATAAATATACAAAAGGTACTAAAGAGCTAGTTGTTTCACCTATTTTTAGAAAGTAATTTCTTAGTATTTTTCTCCTTTTTTTTATTTATAATAATATTAATAACATCTCTTATACTGCTATACACCGCAATATCCTCAGACACATATTTTTCGGGTTCATCCCATATGGCGATTTCAATATCTTCATCAATTTGAGGCGTAAGGTCTATGTCTTTACTTTTCATTTTATACCAATAGGTTGGCTTTATGGCTCTTACCCCCTTCCCTACTGTATAAACATGATACGTGACACAAATTAGTTTTTTTCGTTTCACATGTTTAAGTCCTGTTTCTTCTTTAACTTCTCGAACTGCTGCTGCTTCGATAGTTTCATGTTTATCGACTTTCCCTTTAGGAAGATCCCATGCGCCCCTTCGATAAATCATCAGTACTTTTTTTTCTTTATTGAAAACAACCCCTCCAGCAGCAATAACTACTTTAAAATGCCCAAAGAAAGACTCTTTAAGGTTTTCTAAGTTGTCAGAGTATATCGTCAGGCTACTTACCGTTTTATCTTTTTCTACTTTTTCTATATACTGTAAAAGTTGCCCTGGATGTTTATCAAAATTATATCGAAGCCCTCCAAGTTTTGGATCATTCAATTGATCAATTTCTTTTCTTTTGCACAAAAATATGGGTGTTCGATTTATATAGATTTTGTACATTTGTGGTTTTTGTTAAGTCAAGCAATATTAAAGTCATAGTTATGAGTGTAGCTGCCGAAGTTGCAAAGAAATTATTACAAATAAAAGCAATTAAATTGAGTCCACAAAGACCTTTTACGTGGGCATCTGGAATTTTATCTCCGATATATTGTGATAATAGGATTTTATTGTCCTACCCTTTAGTACGAGATTATATAAAAAAATGTCTAATCGATAAAGCTAAAACATTTGAGGGTGTAAATATGATTGTAGGAGTAGCAACCGCAGGTATACCACATGGTGCCTTACTAGCAGATGCTTTAGGAATTCCTTTTGCTTATGTTCGGTCAAAGGCAAAAGCCCATGGTCGACAAAACTTAATTGAAGGTGAAGTACGAGGTGTGGAAAGGGTACTCATTATAGAGGATTTAATTTCTACAGGAGGGAGTTCTTTGGATGCTGTACGTGTTATCGAAGCTAAAGGCTGTAAAATTGAAGGTGTATTAGCAATTTTTTCTTACGATTTGCCTCAGGCAAAGGAAAATTTCGAAGCCGAAGATTGTGCTTATTATGCGCTAAGCAATTATAATATTTTACTAGACGAGGCCTTAAAATGTAATTATATTCAAGCATCGGATTTCAACATACTTAAAGCATGGCGAGAAAATCCAAAAGAATGGGGTACAAAATTCGTTTAATGTTTTGATTTTCAAAATTAAACAATATTTTTGCCCGAAAATTGAAAAGTAAAAGTTACATTTTATAAATAAATCGACCAAAAAAGTTGAAAATGTCGCTTTGTGACATTATTATTGTCAAATTTTTTATATTAAAAATACTAAAATCTCTATACAACACAAATAAACAATGTCAATTATTACTAAAAAATCGGAAGCTTTTCTAGAGCGTTACTTAAATAATGCCTCACCAACAGGTTTCGAAGCACCCGGGCAAAAATTGTGGCTTGAATATTTAAAGCCCTATATAGATGAGTGGCAATTAGACAACTATGGTACTGCTTACGGGATCATCAATCCAGGACAAGATTTCAAGGTAGTCATTGAGGGACACGCAGATGAAATTTCTTGGTTTGTAAACTATATTTCCGATGAAGGTTTTATTAATGTCATTAGAAATGGTGGGTCTGATCATATCATCGCACCGTCTAAACGAGTGAATATTCATACCAAAAAAGGAATTATTACAGGAATATTCGGTTGGCCTGCTATCCATACTAGAAGAGGTAAAGATGCTAACCTCTCTCCTACTCTTGAAAACATATTCATTGATGTTGGAGCTAAAGATAAAGAAGAAGTTCTTGAAATGGGAATTCATGTAGGCTGTGTAATAACCTACCCTGATGAATTTATGGTTTTGAATGATCGGTATTATGTAGGGAGAGCCTTAGATAATAGAATGGGTGGATTTTGTGTTGCAGAGGTTGCTAGGTTATTGCATGAGAATAAAATAAAATTACCTTATAGCCTTTATATTGTTAATTCCGTTCAAGAAGAAATTGGGCTAAAAGGAGCTACAATGGTTGCCGATACGATAAAGCCTAATGTAGCCATTTGTACAGATGTTACACACGATACAAATACACCATTAGTTGCCAAGAAAAAACATGGAGACGTAAAAGCAGGAAAAGGTCCTAGTGTCACCTATGCCCCTGCTGTCCATAATAAGCTGTTGAACTTGATTATTGACACAGCGGACGAACACGAAATACCAATTCAAAGAGAAGCTGCTTCTCGTAGTACTGGAACAGATACCGATGCCTTTGCCTATTCTAACGGTGGTGTCCCTTCTGCCCTAATCTCTTTACCTTTAAAATATATGCATACAACCGTTGAAACGGCTCATAAAGATGATGTTAATAATGTTATTAAACTAATTTATGAGAGTTTACTCAAAATAGAAGATGGGCATAATTTTAAATACTTTGATAAGATATAGTATTAATAAATTATTCTATTCAATAAAAAATCCGTTATACCTGAAGGCATAACGGATTTTTTTATCCTATGCGTTTACAATTATAAATGCAAACGATCTTTTCTCTCTAAGAGTACTTCTTCTGTTTCTTCTCTATCTGGATCAGGCACACAACAATCTACAGGGCAGACCGCTGCACATTGAGGCTCTTCGTGAAATCCTTTACATTCTGTACATTTATCGGGTACGATATAGTAAAATTCATCAGAAACAGGCGATTGTTCTGTTTCTGCATCGGTTACACTACCATCTTCTAGTTCATAGTCTCCTTGCACACCTGTTCCTTCAGCAATAGACCATTCTACCCCTCCTTCATATATTGCGTTATTGGGGCATTCTGGCTCGCAGGCACCGCAATTGATACATTCGTCTGTAATAAATATTGCCATTATACAAAAATTAAGTTTTATGTTTAACTACCTATACTCAAGGTAAAATTGATTAACTTGCCGTAAAAATACAGTTTTAATTATTTTTTGTCAATAAAAAAGACCTTAGTTTAAAAAAATGACAATTTTATTGAAATTACCTAGCATCATATGGAACAAAATACAACGACTGTTCTTCTTCAGTATTAGCCTCTCTATTTTATTTTTTCATGCTTGTAAAAATGCCCCCCATGAGGATCCAGTCGTTATTGAAAAAGATATTATAAAAGAACAAACCGTAAATGTTTTAGTATTTTTAAAATCTTCGCTATTAGAACTTTATTTTAATAAAAATAAAAGTGAAGTTTATACAATTCAAAATTCTAACTTACCTTTGGGGAAATATGACATTGTAAATATTAAGAACAATCGATTATATTTTAACCTACCAAACCGATACGATCAGAGAAAAGCCCTTGCTGATAAACGAATTTTCCAAGAACAAGCAGATAATTTTGTAGCACTTGAAGATATTGATTTTGAAAAATATTTAAAAATTAATAAAATTAATATTGAGCAAATAGTGTTCTTTCCTAACGATACTCGAAAGGGAGGGAATTTTGAGCCTTGTTACCCTTGTCCACATTGGATGAGTGAATTATATGCTCAGTTGGAATTAGAATTAGCATCCTTTATTCATCAAGAAAATCAATAAACGATGAAACTATGGCAAAAAGATACAACTGTTCACCAAAAAATTGAAGACTTTACGGTAGGTAAAGATAGAGAATTGGATTTGGAATTAGCCAAATATGATATTCAAGGTTCACTGGCTCATATTCAAATGCTCGAATCTATTCAATTATTGACTTTTGATGAATTACAAGCACTTCAAAAAGTCTTAAAAAAAATCTATCAAACGGTAGAACAGGGACAATTTATTATTGAAGATGGCATTGAAGATGTGCATTCTCAAGTGGAATTGATGGCAACAAGAGCTTTGGGAGATATTGGAAAGAAAATACACGCAGGACGTTCTAGAAACGACCAAGTTTTGGTTGACCTACGCTTATTTTTCCGAGCAGAACTGCAGTCTATCGTAGAGAAGGCGATCATATTATTTGAAGTCTTACAAAACTTAAGCGAACAACATAAGGAAGTATTAATGCCTGGCTATACGCACCTTCAAGTTGCAATGGTTTCTTCCTTTGGGATGTGGTTTGGAGCGTATGCTGAAGCCCTAACCGACGATTTACAACTTATACAAGGCATCTATAAAATCATCAATCAAAATCCATTAGGATCAGCGGCGGGCTATGGCTCGTCATTTCCACTCAATCGCAAAATGACGACTGACTTACTAGGGTTTGATGACCTTTGTTATAATTCTATTCATGCTCAATTGGGAAGAGGTAAAAGTGAGTTAAATGTAGCCTTTGGAATTGCGGGGCTAGCACATACCATTAGTAAACTAGCGATGGATGTTACGCTTTTCACGAATCAAAATTATGGGTTTATCGCTTTCCCCGATGAACTGACAACAGGGTCTAGTATCATGCCACACAAAAAAAATCCTGATGTCTTTGAATTGATACGTGGCAAATGTAATCTACTCATGGCATTACCTCAAAATGTAATGCTAATGACGTCTAGTTTACCCAGTGGGTATCATAGAGATTTTCAATTGCTTAAAGAGACTGTTTTTCCTGCTATTGAAGACCTTAAAAATGTATTAGACATCGCTGCTTTTGCACTAGGACAGATCCAGATTAATACGGATATATTGAAGGATAAAAAGTATAAATATCTGTATACGGTAGAAGTGGTCAATCAACAAGTCTTAACAGGTATTCCATTCAGGGACGCTTATAAAGCCGTCGGACAGTCCGTTCAAAATGGAACATTTCAATTTGAAGGGATAATTGAACACAGCCATGAGGGCAGTCTAGGCAATCTGTGTACTGCTGCAATTCGGAGGAAGTTGGATGGTATATTAACAGAATTTCACTTTAAAAAACATATAAGAAAAATAGCAGAGTTAGTAAAAGGTGAATGAGAGAAGTCTCTCATCCACCATAGCTGATTTATTGGGATCAGTCTTCATCAATTTCTATGGGGCGGTATTTAAGTTGTATAGCTCCACAAGATGTTAGATCCGAACGTAGATTATAACGTTTTTCGGTTGGCTGCCCCTCTTCGTCTTTTTCTTTTATTCGAATGGCTGCCGTATTAGGCGGTTTACTCCCTTGATTTATTGCGTGTAAAATGATGTAATTTGTTGAATCTGGATTAACATTGACATTGAAGGTATAACCTTCTTTGGTTAAAAGATGATTAGTGAGAATTGGTTTTTCATTCAAATAAATATTTACAGAATCTCTGTCATATTCATTGTAATCAAAAACAAAAATCTTAAAGGAGGTTGACTTCAATATATGCTGATTGATTTCTTGTTTAACAATAGGACGATTGTCTAATTTTAAATTATAGGGATCGTATTTTAATAACTGTTGGGTATTAGTTTGAATATCTTCGCCTTCTCGTTCAACCTCTTGTTTATAATAGAAAATACCTCTACCAGCCGTTCCGACCCAAACGGTATTGTATTTATCGATTGTAATGCATGTAGGCTGAATGCTCGTAAAACCATCATTTTTACCAAAATGATGCCATTTATTATCTCTATTTACAGAAACTTTATTGGTAATTACCCAGATATTGCCATTTTTATCGAACTCAAAATCAGAGATATTTTTGGTTTGGATTAAGGTATCTGTCTGGATGGTTTTCATTACTCTATCGTCTTTAATCTCCCAAAGTTGTCGAATCCCTGAAACCCATATCCTATTATCAATAGATTTAATCGCATTTGCTTTGACTTTCTTTTTGACGACTTTCCATTTGTGAGCATATTTTACACACACGCCATTATCCGTTGCTACCCAAATACGATTATCCCTATCTACAAAAATATCATTAATCGAATTACTCGGTAGCTTTGTATTTCTTTTATTAAAAACTTCTTCTTCCGAAGTATGCTTATCATATCGAATAATTCCGTTTTCTTTAGTAGCTATCCAGATTTCCTTACCCATGTCTACTACTTTTGTCACTAAAGATTTAACTTCGTTAAGTGCTTCACTTTCATTGCGTGAATGGTTGTTCATCGTATATGTTCTGGTAACGAGCCAAATATTTCCTGTCGCTTTTTCTTCCATAAGAGAATAGACGCCCCCGCTTACTCGTTCAATAGTTGTATTTATTTTCTTCTTAAGATCTATTGTAATTACACCACTTTCAGTGCCTGCCCAAATAATGTTATTGCTGTCGGTAAAAATCGATGAGACCGACACATTTTGGGTCTTATCAGTTTGCTTGAATAGTGTATCATTATTTAGTTGACCCCCTAGAAGCAATGCTGATACTGTTAGTATATATTTAATTATCATAGTTTTAATATTTTATAATCTGACCGAACTATTTTTTAAATAGTTCGGTCAGATTGTTTTTAAATTTTTAAAGCTGATCGAATTCAGCTTTCAAGATGACTCCTTCTCTGTACATCAGGAGACATTGATATTTTGCATTATCTTCTAATCTTTTTTCTAATATTATTGTAGAACTTCCTCTATATATACCATCTTCTCCTTTCTGCATTGGGAACTCCTTACTATAAACCGTTTCTTTAGAGCCATTTGGATTTCTTTTTATCAAATAGAAATAAGCAATCTTTGTATTATCAGTTGATGCTACTTCACTATAACAAGCATTGACTAAAAGCTTTTTTATTCTTCTTTTAGGGAAAGAACCTAGTTTTATTTCCATTTTCCCTCTGATAATTGATACATTAGAACACTCTTTGCCAACTACTGTTCTCAAATTTTCAATTATTTCCTTCTGAGCATCTATAGTATCTTGTTTTAAAACAATCACGACTCCTTGGCTATCAATAGTATTTTGTTGCAAAACAATTATTTGTTCTAGTCTTTCAATTTCTTTTACACTCTCATCTAATTGATCAGAAATTATTCTATTTCTATTAGTTAAATCATTGTAGTCTTTTTGATAGGTCTTTAGTCTATTTTTTAGGACATCATTCATTTCTTCAGAGTTTGTGTACAGTGTTTCAAACACTTTTTTTTCACTTTGAATTGATAAAATGGATTGTTCATTTAATTGATTTTGAAACATTAATTCATTTATTTTAGAATTTAGTTCAGTTGTTAACTTAGCTTTGGATTTAATTTCTGTATCCATTTGAGAAATTTTTGATAATGCATTTTGAGATTTTTTTCGTAATCTCTTAGTTTCATGACTTTGTTTAACTAATTTTTCCTCTAAATCAAGAATTCTTTGTTTTAGCCATTCATTTTCGGCTGTTATATTATCAATTATTGGAGCATCTCCTTTTACTGAGATACTGTTAGGTTTCAATGGAGATTGTGTCGGTTGTCCCTGTACTACTCCCCCAAAAATAAATAGTGCTATACAAGTTTGTAATAGTATTTTCATAATGATATTGGTTTTGCTCTTTTAACAATTCGATTTATTCTTTTCTCAATAGTTTCATTGTATCTATCTAGGCTGATTATCCCATTTGTATATTGTCGTTCGGCTAATCGTATATTTTCCAAATCATCTTTAGTACGGTAAATATCCCGTTCGAGAGGAGGTATCTTCCGAGCAAGATTAAATGTGTCCTTGCTTCTGCTTGCTTGATAAGAAATATCACTTCGTATTTTAAATATTTGAGTGCTTAGATGCTGGATATGCTCTTGTCCTACCTGAAGAGCTTTATTTTTTCGCTCTTCTTTCTCAATACTAGCAGTTGGACTTTTCGGTTCATCCTTAGTCGGAGCTTCAACAGCAGGAGCATTTAATTCTCGAATTAAAGCATCTGCAATTGCATCTTTTATTTCTTTCTCTTTCTCTTCAGACCAAAAATCCTCTCCTGAATCCAATACCGTCACAATGATATTTTGGATTTTTGCTAGGTTGGCTGATTTCTTCCCTTTTTGAGCATGATAGGATGTGATTTTTTTGTTTGCAGATATTAATCCATCAATATTCAGATTAGGTGTTTTCAAAAACTGTTTCAGTTCTCCTAAGATTTGGACATAGTCTTTATCTTGATTAACAGGAGGTTGTTTTTCAATAGCACCAATTGCAGCATTGATGCGTGCATTTTTTGTTTTTTCTTCTTCTTCTACTCTTATATCTACTTCAGGTACAGGTGAAAAATTTGGTTCTTTTTCTTCTGGTCGAAGAATATCCCAAAATATCACTGCTAGAGTAGCAATAAATGTAAACAAGAGAATATAAGTTATCTTTTTAAGCATCGTAAATAGTTTTAATAGGTTTACAAAATAGATTCCAAGCATAGGTTATAGCAATCGTCTGGCTATTCAACAAAGGGAATTATCCTTGTTAAATTCAATCTGTTTGAACATACGTATGAGTGTTGTAGAGGAAGTATTTATAACTTCATACCAATCTAAAGTGCCATAAGAATGACATAAACCATCTCCTTAAATATATAAGGAGTAATCATGAAAATTTGAAAGGATAGGAACTTAAAAAGGAAAGAATTGTGTTACTAATTTATATATTTCCCACAAGTGCCTATCCCAACAAATTTATTTTCATTAAAAAAGCCCCATCATATTTATGACAAGGCTATTATTTTATTTATATATGTATAAAACAAAAGTATTGTCAATTATCTAATCTTTGTAGATATGTAGAGATAAACCCACATATTATTATATGCCTTATTTTAGAATTCACTAATATTTAATTTTTTAATAAACATAATTTAAAACGCAATTTAGATATAAAATTTTAGAAAAAAGAATGAAATGTTAAAAAATATTATTTTTTTCATTAAAATTTGTTTGGCTTAAAAAAAATATATTAATTGCAGTCTATCTTTATATATATTTTGCTAATTAATTCCATTAAACTTATTTAAATTCACTTAACTTTATTTATATAAAATTTAATTTTTATAATAAAAGATAAAACACAATTATATATTGTTTCCAAAACTGGAACGTATTTTGTAAATGTAAACTATAACCCTATCTTTGCACTCGCTCACAAAACCTTATACTGATTCTAGTTGTAAAAATCTAATAATCAGAGCCTTACAAATCCGACATAAGAAGTTACTAATTTATATATTTCCCACAAGTTCCTATCTATAGGAGTTGTGGGATTTTTTATTCCTCAATCTAGTTATTTAGTCACCACTAAATTTTCTGCAATATTTCCCATAATCGTAGTTCATAAAATCACTAAATAATACTTATATTGCTTTTTTATGTTTAACGTTAGTTCTTAAAGGGATTTTGTAGTTTTCTCTTTCATATAACTCATCTACTTACAAATTTAAATTAATTCATATATTTTATCAATAGACTGAATCAATTTATTAAATTTTATAAAATTTACTCAAACCCAAATATTTTTATGCTAAATGATAAATTGACAAACACACTTGAACTATTAAAAAATGAATATGGCAAAACTGCAGCAGATTTAAGTGAATGGATTAAAACGACCTATAATGTAATAGGTTATTCTACTCCCTCGATTTCTATTATCAAAAAATCTCACGATACAGATGACCTGAAATACCAAAAGCTACTTAAATACCTTAAAGAGTACATCGCTTTTTGTAAAAATGAAGGCTCTATAGAACTTATTGCTGATCCTAAACTAGCCTTATATCTAAATCAAGTATTCTACTTGTATTTTTTTGATGAAGATATTGAAACCAAAACGCATTGCATTTCAAGAGCAGTAGTAACTATCGGAAATTCAAATAAAACCGTAAAAATAAAGAATGTTAAAAGTAGGCTCAGCACAGACTACCTAGGAGAATTTAATATTCACCCTGTAGGTCAACATTTAATTTTCACACTTCGCACCCTTAACACAGGAGAGAAGAATTTATATATGAATTTCATTATTAGTCCTGAAAAAATACCCCCTATTGCAATTGGTCAATATTCTAATATTGATAAAAAAGGTGCATTGGTAGCAGGTGTTCTTGTACTCGAAAGCATTGGCTCATTAGATAAAGCTGCCGATTTAGATCTTACTTCCAAAATGTTTAAAATAGGTACAAAAGAATTCGAAGGTTTAGATGCAAATATCAAACGTTTTTTAATTCAGAAAGAGAAAAACTACTTGAAAGTCACTACTGGGATTTTTGACCAAAAAGATCTAAAGGAATTCTTTATTCGCCAAGAACAAAAAAAGCAAAACCTAAGACCTACCAAACCTAAGAAAGGAATTTTCATCTCTGCTCCTATGAGTACAGTTTCAAATTATGAAAGTTTTAGAAAAGAAATCATTTTGCTAGCTAAAAAATTGAAAGAAATATTTAACTGTGATGTGTATTTTGCCGGCTCTGATAAGGAAACAATTGAGCATTTTGATTATCCCTCTATTTCTTTTAGTAAAGCGACATATATGATAGACTATTTAGATAAGTTTATTCTTATTTATCCAACCAAACTTCTATCATCTGTTCTTGTCGAACTCGGTTGGGCATTAGGAACTAAAAAAAGTTGCATCGTTTTTGTAAAAGATAGGAACGATCTTCCTTATTTATTAAGAACATTTGAACACCCAAACGCAAGAATTATAGAATATAAGTCAATTGATAATATAATCAGACTCTTTGAAAAACACAAAAAGGATTTATTTAAAAGATGATTATTTGTAAATGTCTATATAAATCCCCCTACTCTATCTTAGCCGTCGTTAAACAATGGCTAATTTTGCCTAGTAAATCATCAGGACCGAATGGTTTACCTACATGATCATTCATTCCGAATAATTTGGCTTTTTCCTTTTCTGTCAAAAAGGCTGAAGCTGTCAAAGCGATAATTGGAACATCTCGTTTTCGAGTGTCAATGGACTTTCTAATTTCAGCAGTTGCACGATAACCGTCCATAATGGGCATTTGTATGTCCATCAACACCAAATCAAAGTAATTTTCATTAAAGGCTTCTAGTGCCTCTTGACCATTATTAGCTGTAGTAACCAATACTCCTAGTTTTTTCAACATTTTGGCGACTACCAGTTGGTTGATTTTATTATCTTCTACTAGTAATATCTTATGTCCTTCTAGATGAGTATAATTCGTTGACTTTTTTTCTTCTTTTGTCACTTTTGCAACTTCTATTTTAGATTTGTCAACAAGTTTATACGGAAGGTAAACTTTAAAGCTCGTTCCTTTTCCTATAGTGCTTTTTGCTTCTATTTTTCCATTTTGCAAATCCACTAGACGCTTCGTTATTGCCAAACCTAAGCCCGAACCACCATAGCCTTCAAAAATATCTTCTGATGAGCGTGAAAACTTCTTGAACATCTCATCTAATTTTTCTTGTTCAATCCCTCGACCTGTATCTTCAACCGAAACGAGTAATGTAATATCATCTTTAAATAATTCGTGAACACTCACATCTAATTTAATACTCCCTTTATCGGTATACTTAATGGCATTACTGACTAAATTGGTCATTACTTGATTTAGTCTTGTTGGATCGCCTAGTAGCTTTAAAGGAAGTTTTTCGTCATAATCGATCTCAAAATCTAACTTCTTATCTTTAGCAGCTAATGAAAAACGCTCCTTGATTTCACCAAATACATTCTTTGATTCGAAGGCAATATTATCAAAACTAAGTTTACCTGCTTCAATTTTTGAAAAGTCCAGAACATCATTAATAAAGACTACAAGATTATTGGCTGAAAATTGAAGCGTTCTCAAGTGTTCTACTTGATCAGGTCTTGGGTTTTCATTTAATAATAAATGCGTTAAACCACTTATGATATTCATAGGTGTTCGCATTTCATGGCTCATTGTTGCTAAGAATCTATCTCTCGCAAAAGACGACTGTTCAATAGACTCCCTCTCCGCCATCTCATTGACCAACTTACGATTCAGTCCATCTAATTCATTATTTTTATCTTGAATTTCAAGATTTTTATTTTCAATCTCATTATTCTTAGCCGTCAAAAGTTCATTCGCTTTTTTCTTACGGCGGTTACTATTAAATAATACTAAAGCAAGTATTCCTATTAAACCTAGAATTGCCAATAAAAAGGATCGGATTAGGCGATTTGTCCTTTTTTCTTTTTGTAAGACTTCATTTTGTGTTTTAAGCTCATTAGCTTGGAATTGCGATTCATACTTTGTCTGTAAGTCAATGGAGGCATTAATCTTTTCTTGGTTTAAAACCTGTTCTCTATGTTGTGCATAAGCCGTCAAATTCTCTAAAGCTAAGTCTGTTTCTCCCATTGACTTATAGGCATCTGCAATTTCTTTTAAAATTGTTGGTGTTCCTTTTTTGGCAGGAAAAGCAAATAACAAATCACTACTCTGTTTAAAATAATCGATCGCTACTCGCTTCTTCTTGGCATCTAAATAGGTTAAGCCTAAATTTTTAAGTGTTTCGGCTTGTCCTAAGGTATCTTTTAATTGTTGGCGTAAAGAAAGGGCATTTTTATAGTTTTCTACCGCTTCTTCTGTATAAGACTGTGCTAAATTAACATTTCCAAGGCTATTATAATTTTTAGCAATATTAGCTTGATCATTTCTATCTCTGTTAATTCCTAGTGCGTGTTCATAAGAAACTTCTGCATTATCAAAATGCTTCATATCAAAATTGAGATCACCGATTTGGCTGGATATTTTAGCTGCTTTTTCCATATCTCCCAATTGCAATTGTAATTCTAGAGCATTGGTATAATTTTCATCAGCATATCGGTAATAACGCTTTTCAGCAATAAATATATCCCCCAGATTCTGATAAGTTTCTGCCTGACCTTTTTTATCTCCTAGTTCCTTTCTTAAATTTAGCGCTTCTTCCAATTGTTTTTCGGCCGTTTTATAATCTTCTTGTAAATAAAAAATACGGCCAATATTATTCTTTGATGCTGCTTCACCCGTTTTATCTTGCTCGGCAGTTCTTAGTTTTAAGGCAGCAATAAAACGTTCATGTGCATTGGTATAATCCTGTTTAAACTGGTATACATAGCCTTGATTATCTATAGCATTAGCTAAGCCTTTATTATAAACAAATCCTCTAGCTAGCTTCTCTGCTTCTAATGCATAGTTTCTTGCCTTTTCTACTGTCTTTTTATTCAGTACATATATACCTGACAAAGTATTCAGTATATCTACTTTTTCTTCTTTAGAAGATTTTCTCAATACAGTTTCCAAACTATCAATTAATTGATTAGCACTTGATGTATTGCAAAAGGTATACATCGAAAGGAAAAAGACTATTACTATTTTATGTTGTAGGACATTCATCAATATTTGTAATATTTCAGTTTTCTATCAGAATATAAGTATTGTTCCTAGTGTTTGTCTTGTGTTGAAAGGAGAAAAGGGATAAGAAATATTGTTTTTTTAAAATGGTATTTTCTAGCTGCCTAATATATTTACATAAAAATATATTTGATTATTTTTTTATAACAAATTTCAATCCAATTTTCCAATGTTATAAAATTAAGCAGAAAAAATAGTATTACAAAGTTTTAAAAAATCAAGTCCCCTAAAATTTCCCGAACTCATCATTAATAAATTGTGTTTTTCCCATTTTTGCTCTAAAAGATGTTGTTTCAACGTTTCTTTATCTGTAAAAACGAATAAATTGGGGTGGTCAAATGCCTCAATGATTTCTGTTGATGTTATAGGTTCTAATTTTTTCATCTTCAATGTATGTTCATTAAAGAAGACAATCGCTTGATCTGCCTGTTCTAAGCTACCCTTATATTGAGGTAAAAATACTTTATTTAAACTACTGAATGTATGTAGTTCTACACAGGCTGTAAGCAGGCAATTTTCATTTGTTATTTTAAGGGCTTGTGTTGTCGCTTTAACTTTTGAAGGCGCATGTGCAAAGTCAATATATAGCTCTCCTTGCTCATTTCCTCCTATTCTTTGTAGTCTTTTCGCTGCTCCCTTAAAATGTTGTATTGCCTCAGCAAACGATTTTGAATCGATACCGTATTCCGCACAAACCAACCTTGCAGCTTCCAAATTTTCTAGATTATGCTGTCCAAATATACTCAAGCCATAAGCTGTAGTAGCTACATTTAAAAATACTTGATTAGCTTTAAGAGTATATTCAGGAAGTCCATAACTTTTAGTGTTTTTAGGTATTTCCGTACCTCGAACTATTTTTTCTAAATAAATATCATTTTTATAATAAAATAAATCTCCTTCTTTATCTATAGAAGCTACAAATTTTTCAAACTGTTTGACATAGTCTTCAAAGGTAGGAAAGACATTAATATGATCCCAAGCAACTCCTGTTAGGATAGCAGTATGCGGATGATAATGCAAAAACTTAGACCGCAAGTCTATTGGAGACGATAAATACTCATCACCTTCTATCACAATAATTGGTGCATCGGATAAGCGCACCATATTTTCAAAACCTTCGATCGATGCTCCTACTAAATAGTCAAAATTCATTTTGTGATATTGCATTACGTGCATTATCATAGAAGTTGTCGTCGTCTTCCCATGACTTCCGCCTATTACAATTCGTTTTTTATCTTTTGAAGCATTATATACATATTCGGGGTAGGAATAGATCCTCAACTTTAAAGCTTGCGCTTTGAGCAATTCAGGATTATCTTTTCTAGCATGCATTCCAAGAATAATAATATCCAACTCTTCAGAAATTCGATTCTCATCCCAACCAAACTGTGCAGGTAATAATCCATTTTTTTCTAACCGACTCCTAGAAGGATCGTATATTTCATCATCCGATCCTGAAACATCATGTCCATTTTCTTTTAGGGCAATCGCCAAATTGTGCATTGCCGCTCCTCCTATAGCGATTAAGTGAATTCTCATTTTTAGACCATTTTTAAATTTGTAATTGGACTTCTCCTCTTCTTTTTCTTCATAACAAGAATAGAATATATTTCGCTTATTGTCTTAATAATTTTTCTTTGGTCTCCTCTTTTATATTCAATTTTTGTCTCACTCACAAAACTAGTTCTTTTAAGTTAAATATGAGACGGAACTTGGATTTTTCTATATTTTCTGGGATCAAGGCATATAACATCTGTTTTTTTATAATATTTATTTTATTAATTATTAATTTTCTATTTTTTTGAGAATCATCTTTTGTTATTGTAAAAAATACACTATCTTTGGTGTGTTCCAGAAAATTGAATAAATTGGCATTTATTAATTAGTTTTGAAAGAAAGTCATTCTTTATGAATGGCTTTTTTAATTTTACATAAAAAATAACAATTGTTCACAATCTTTTCATCTATACATTAGGATAAGTTATGGCAGGCAACTCATTTGGACAAGCATTTAAAATTACAACTTTTGGTGAATCTCATGGCAAGGCATTAGGTGTTATCATAGATGGCTGTCCCGCAGGATTAGAAATTGACGAAGACTTTATTCAACACGAATTATCAAGAAGGCGTCCAGGACAATCCAAGATAGTAACCCAACGAAAAGAAGCTGATACCTTTCAACTTCTATCTGGAGTTTTTGAGGGGAAAAGTACAGGAACGCCCATCTCTATGGTCATTTTTAACCAAGATGCACGCTCTAAAGATTATTCGCATATTGCGAATAGTTACCGTCCTTCACACGCTGATTTTACCTATCAACAAAAATATGGTTTCCGTGATTATCGTGGTGGCGGTCGTTCCTCAGCAAGAGAAACTGCTGCACGAGTAGCGGCAGGGGCAATTGCTAAAACACTTTTAAAGTCTCTAGGCATTCAAACCTATGCTTATGTTAATCAAGTAGGTGATTTAAAACTTGAAACGCCTTATAAAGAACTTGATTTGTCTAAAATAGAAGACACTTCTGTTCGTTGTCCTGACCTTCAAATGGCAGCACAAATGGTTGATTATATTAAAAAAATTAAAAAACAGGGAGATACAATTGGTGGAACTGTTTTTGGGCTTGTAAAAGGTTGCCCTATTGGTCTAGGAGAACCCGTATTTGATAAACTTCATGCAGACTTGGCTAAAGCAATGCTTAGTATCAATGCTTGTAAAGGGTTTGAGTATGGTTCTGGGTTTAGTGGTATTCGTATGAAAGGTTCTGAACACAATGATGTTTTTTATAATGATAATGGTAAGATAAAAACAAAAACCAATCATTCAGGCGGAATTCAAGGAGGGATTTCTAACGGAATGGATATTTATTTTAATGTTGCTTTTAAGCCTGTTGCTACCATTATACCCGAACAAGATTCTGTTAATCAAGTAGGAGAACCCGCAAAGGTTGTCGGAAAAGGACGACACGATCCTTGTGTATTACCAAGGGCTGTACCTATTGTAGAAGCTATGACGGCATTAGTCTTAGTGGATCATCTACTTCGTCAGCGAATGATACGTCTTTAGATTTAAACTTCTATACTATTTCAAGCCCTCTTTTTTTCCATAGCTGGACTAGTGCTGTTATTGGAATGCTTCCATTCTTATAATATTTTTCTCCACTATGATGAAGGGCAATCCATTCTAAATCAGCATTAAAACATGGTGAACCAGAAGACCCTGTTTCCGTTAAAGTTTGATGATATACACGGGTTTTATTATCGTTCATTTGAATAATACTCTCTGTCTCTAAAGCTATTTTTAGAGGTTTCCCTTCTGGATGTTGAATAATATAGAGTGGAGCATTGACTCTGTAATTTTCTTCAATAGCAGTATCTATCTTAGGGAGCTTGATAAAGCCTCTATCTTCTAGCTTTCTTTCTAGCCTTATTAATGCATAATCTAATTCTTCTATTGAAGGTTCTTTGCTAATGGTATTATTAATATCATAAGAACTATAAGGGCTATGATCTATAAGCCAATTTTCTGCTGTACGGTACAGACTCCCTCCTAGCTTTTCTTGGCTCGGATGCCATTTTTTATAATCGAAAAGTAATTCGATGTTCGAAGCGGGTACTGCTCCATCAATTACTCTTTTAACGACATGATAATTGGTTAAAAGAATATCTGGTGCTACTAAAAAACCTGTACCATAAGTAGTTCTAGTATCGGATAATGGGATTTTTATCCGACAGATTTGCTTTTCAAGTTGATTGAGCTTTGTCAAAAAATCGTTAAGACTATAAAATTTAGATTTGACTTTAATCTTTGCCTCAAGTGCAGTTTTAGAGATTTCACGTGTAGCAATTCCTACAGCTTCTTCAAGCTCCTGTAATTTAAGATTATCTGGATTTTCTTTTCTTGCTACTATCAACAGTTCTCCTAGCCAATTCTCTGCCTCCGCAACCTCTAGAAGATCATAAACCATATTTTTCAAAGGCTTTCCTTCTCCTACAATATTTTGTAGTTTTTTATTTAAACCATAACGCAATATACGTTTATAGGCATCGTAACTACGATAAGCATCTAGCAAGGCTATCTCAAATTGTTCTAGCTGTTTATGAGTAAGTTTCAGGTTTAATTTCATCTTTTTATTTTGGGGTCTTACCAGTTATTTTGCTTTTTAACTTCAGACGATTTACGATAAGGATTCAACGAATTGTTTAAGTAGAGGACTATTGGGTTTATCTTTATAGGCTTCTTCTACTAATTGATGCAATTGTCCATTTGCCTCAAAATATTCTACTAACTGAAAAACTACATCATTTAAATTATTATTTCCTGTTATTGTATTAAGGTTCTTATCTAATTTATATCTACAAAAGCGTTCTAAGGCTAGACGATTTCGATATGCTGATATTAGTGCATCTGTAAACTGCTCTAATTGTTGTCCAGTTAAAGTATCAAAGTGGGGTACAGTAAGTAAGTCTTGCTCACTTGTTGTTGGTGAAACAGGAGGGTTTTCATCTCCAATGATAAGCCCCTCCACAATTTTAAAATTAGGAGGATTATCATCATATAATTCAATTGTTAAAATATTAACACTCTCTTCTAATAATATTTCTTTTTTCCGTTCTTTATTATTTATAAACGCTACAGTTGATATTTTTAAAATAAGTTTATGTAATCCTAATTTTATTGGCGTTACATAAAAAATCCATTCTGTACAAGTTTCACCATCTACTATTTGATCTTTGCTATTAGGCTTTTCAATTAAGAAATTTTTGTTTCCCATATTTATCAAATCAACCTCCATTACATCGGATACTTTTTCAATATTTTTTATACGAACAGTTTCAACAAAAAAATCTTTTAGAAGTTTTTCTTTTAAAATTGAAATTCTTATAATACATTTATAGAGAACATTTAACGTCATTTCGTTAGGTATTGAATACAATAGATATCCTCCATTATTTCCACTTACTATTTCATTATCATCAACATCGGACTCATTCTCAGTCCCAATAGTAATGTGATTATTGTTAGAACCTTGTATTACAATGTTATTATCTCCATCTATGCTAACATGATTACTCGAAGTCCTTGTTTGTTCTTCTTGGTATTCATCCATTTTTGTTAGTAAACCCAATAAGGAAACCGTTGTCTTGGAACGTTCTCTTATGTAGGTGTTATAAGAAATAGTATTTAATAAATTACTTCGCTCATTACCTTCATATTTTTGAGAAATTGCTGTAATAATATCGTTGAAGTGTGTATCGCTAAGAGCTTGAGTATATTCTTCAACTTGTTTTATAGCTTCTTTTAAGCGGTTTTTACTAACAAGGTCTCTTATTTCTTTTGTATTCAATGGCATAGGTTGAGTCCGTTTTTAAACAATCCTTAATATTTTCATTTTTTCACTATCGAAAGAAGAAATATAATTAGTTTTTTTTATAAGAACATTATTTTTTCAAAAATTCTCGACTTAGAAGGAACAAAGTATACCTATTGATGAAAAAGTTGTTTAAAAATACTAAAATTATTTTTTCATCAAACCTATTTTTTTATCGACAAAAAAATATCATAAACCATCTAATTTTTTAATAAACAAAAAGATACACTACTAAATAAAATTAATAAATAAATACTACACTATATAAATGATCTTTTCTATCCATCTCAAGCACATTAATATTGAGACATAAACAATAGTTTTTAATTGAGAACTATTTATGAATCACAAAATCTTATTTATTAACGTAGAAGTTGTTAAAAACTAGATTGATAAAATATTGACAACTTCGTATTAAAATCTTGTACAAATAAAAAATGTATTGTATTTATTTATGCTATCACTTGTGTTTGGTGCCTGTTCAGAAAGTATTTCTTATGAAACCTTAGATTCTATAACTCAAAGGAAGGCTCCTGCTTGTGGCGGACATTTATTTTTATCGACTCCACCAATAACAACAAGTGGAGCAATTTTTGAAAATGTTTATTCCCAACTAGAAGATGGTATTTCCGTTATAACTGGAGATTGCCAAATGGTTTTCAGTACAGGTAATACTCCAAATTGGGAAAATAGCCTTACAGACGCTTTGGACATAGATTTTGATCCCAATACAGAAGCATTTACCTATTCACTAAATTCTTTACAAATGTGCTTGTACTGTTTAAATGCTTATTGTGGGCAGACATTATACATTATATCTGGTGAAAATAATGGTTGTATTATAGGAACATTTACAGTCACTCCTGGGAATATATATGCAACTGGAAGTTTAACAGGCTTAACGAGTCTTAAATATTGTGCTGCCGTTGATTGTGGTATTGATGGTAATTAACATCCGTTTTAACAGCGATTCTTGGTTTAGAAAAAAGATTAGTAAACTCATATCTTCTATCTAGGTAAATACCAAAACGAAAAAATATTTTTCAAAGTGCTTGGATTATGAAGATTGCCTGGAATCGCTGTTGTTGCTTCTACCATAAGTTTCAATTTACTACAAATTAGATCGTACTTTTCCTCACAATAAAATATTACCATTTTCGTATTTTTGATATAAACAAGTTATAATATTTATCTATGAAAATTCTTATATCAACCATTTTCTCTTTCTACTACATATTTTGTACCGCTCAATCCATTAAAATAGAATGGCAAAAAACAATAGGATTTAAAAAAAATGATGCCATTACAAGTATACTTGAAGATGCTGAGCATAATTTAGTCCTAGCAGGTTTTAGTCAAAATGATGGTTTTGAGATAAATCTCTGGATGGTCAAAATGAACAAAAATGGAGAAGTACTTTGGGATAAGGTCTTGCCTGCTCATGGCATCCAAAATGTCTCTGATATCATCGAATGGAATGAAGGTTATCTGGTGGTCGTAAATAATCTTGTAGCACAACAGCAAAATATCTTACTGATTGAAATTGACAAAAATGGAAACGTTTTATACCAAAATCCCGTGAATATGGATAGGAGATTACGTATTAACGCCATAGTCAAATATCAGAAACATTTGTATTTAGCTGGTAGTCGACAGCACCATACTAATCATTCCATTACTGAAGGAATTATTATTAAGATGGATAAATCATTTAATAGTATCTGGGAAAAGACTTTTATACCAAATGTCTCTTCTTTCAAAAATCCTGAAGGTCTACTACAAGTACAAGCAGCTATAATCGAAGCTAATGATATTATGATATCAGCTACTGGAGCTATTATTGTAACAGGATATGCAAGTTCTGAAAAGGTAACAGATTTTTGGACTGCTAAGGTAAATCAACAAGCAGAAACTCTGTGGGAAAAAAACATCAATGAATACTACGGTGGAGATGAAGCTTATCAAGTTTTATTGACTGATGATGATCAGCTTTTAATCGTAGGAACGAGATATGACAAATTATCAAATGTTGGGTATAGAGGTAATCTAATTCTATTGGATGAAGAAACTGGAAAAGTGATATTCTCCAAAACATATAAACATAAAGCAAGCAATTTTTTTGATAGGATTACACGAGCTATCGATTTAGAAGATGGTTATCTACTATTAGGTACAAGTGGTGAAGAACCTTGGAAGTCTAAAAATATATCCTTGGAATTAGATACTTGGCTTGTTCAAACAGACCAACAGGGAAATATGCTTTGGGAAGAAAAGCTAAAAATCGAAGGTGAACAACATGGAAGCCAGATTATTAAAACCCAACAAGGTGAGGTTTTCATCTTCGCAAAAACATGGCACAATACGAAAGGCGGAACAGACGTACAAATTATAAAACTGAAACCATAATTTTCAATTAAAAAAAAATTAATATCTCTTACTTCAAAATTTGTAATTTAGCAAAACGCAAAGCAATACGTTTCTCTCCTGCTTCTTGAAAAAAGATGGTTGCTAGCCGATTATCATTGGCACCATCTACCCGTAATACTTTTCCTTCTCCAAAACGTAAATGCAAGACTTTATGACCTGCCTGAATGGATGCTGGCGGACTAGGCGCAAAACTCGAAGGGTCGATATTGGTCGTATATGTTTTTGGGACTGCTTTTTTGAAATTTCCACTTACTCCTGAGCGAGAAACGGTGTTCACTTTTTCAGATTTTGAAGTATAACTCTTTTCTAGATGCAGTTCTGAAATTTCTTCCAAAAATCGACTTGGGTTGTTATATCGAATATCTCCAAATTTATAGCGACTATTGGCAAATGACAAGGTTAAAAATTGCTCTGCTCTAGTAATCGCAACATAAAACAAACGGCGTTCCTCTTCTACATCATCCGATTGTAATGCCATATATGATGGGAATAGATTCTCCTCTAAACCTACTAAAAATATACTAGGAAATTCTAAACCTTTTGCAGAGTGGGTAGACATCAAAGTAATATAATTATTGTCATCTCCATCATCTTGGTCAAAATCCGTCAACAATGCAATATTTTGAAGGTATTGTGCTAGCGATTTATTTTCAATTTCTTCCACATTCTCCTCTTCTAATACTACATCTGTATCTACAAAATCTTTTATACCATTTAATAAAGCTTCTATATTCTCCATTCTCGACATCCCCTCAATACTCAAGTCACCTTTAAGTAATTTTAGCATACCAGACTGCCTTAAAATTAAGTCTGTTACTTGAGCCGCATCTAATTCTTTTTGTTTTTGTATAAATACTTGAATCATTTGCTTGAATTCAGTTAAAGCATTTTTAGCTCTAGGCCCAACATTCACTTCTGTAATACACTCCCATAATGGTCGGTCAGTATTGATAGCTAATTCTATAATTTTTTGTTGGGTTGTATTCCCAATGCCTCGTTTGGGAAAATTGATGACTCGTTTTAACGCTTCCTCATCATTTGGATTAACGCTCATCCGCAAGTAGGCTATTAAATCTTTTACCTCTTTTCGTTCATAGAAAGACATTCCTCCATATACTTTATACTTGATTCGTTGTCGATTTAAGGCTTCTTCAAAGATACGGGATTGAGCGTTCGTTCGATATAAGATAGCAATATCTGAATTTTGAAGATGATAACGATTTTTTTGTTCCCGTATCTGGTCTACTATTCGCTTCCCCTCATCTGTATCAGTCATCGTTTTGATGATCTTTATTTTATGTCCTTTTCCTTTATCTGACCAAATGTCTTTCTTGATTTGATTTTTATTAAATGTAATAATTTCATTTGCTGCTTGGACGATGTGATACGTTGAACGATAGTTTTGCTCTAACTTGAAGGTTTGTAGGCCAAATTTTTTGTAGTCGGTTTCAAAATTTAAAATATTCTCAATCGTTGCTCCACGAAACCCATATATACTCTGAGCATCGTCTCCTACTACGCAAATATTTCTAGGACTTCCTTCAAAATTTACCAATTTTTTAATAATCGCATATTGCAAATAGTTAGTATCTTGAAACTCGTCTACCAGTAGATATTTGAATCGACTTCGATATTTTTCAAGGACATTATCAGGATTTTTATAAAATAAAATAAATAACTGATACAATAAATCATCAAAATCCATTGCCCCTGCTTTCTTACACCGCCGCACATACTCTGCATAGATTTTATATAAATATGGTCGCTTACTATGTCTATCTTCTGTACGTAATTCTTCGTTTTCAGCATATAGTTTGGGAGGGATAATATTGCTTTTTGCTGAAGATATTCTAGCACGGACACCTCCTACATTATATACTTTCCCATCCAAATTCATCCCTTTAATTATTGTCGTTAAAAGGCTTTTTGAATCTGTCGTATCATAGATGGTAAAATCGGAGGGGAAGCCAATTTTTTCCGCCTCAATTCGTAAAACTCTAGCAAATAAAGAGTGAAAAGTCCCCGCCCATACTCGATTCGCTACATTACCAACCACTTTTGCGATACGTTCTTTCATCTCTCTTGCAGACTTATTAGTAAACGTCAAGGCTAGTATTTCATGTGGTGGTATGCCCTGCTCCAATAAATAAGCAATGCGGTAAGTCAATACCCTCGTTTTGCCTGAGCCTGGTCCAGCAATTACCATTACAGGACCTTGAGAATTTATGACTGCTTGTCTTTGTACTTCGTTTAATGATTGTAAATATTTACTCATGCTCCAAATATCTCCTTATTTGTTCATTGTTTTTATATAAAATTCCTTTAATCCCCACCTTATTAGCACTCTCTAATTTTTTGATACTATCATCAATAAAAAGCAACTCTTCAGCCTTGATATCAACCTCTTTTAATAATCGAATAAAAAAATTAGGATTTTCCTTTACCATCTCATAATCAAAGGAATAAATTTGTTGTTTTGCCCATTTTGAGAACTGATAACGTTCAGAAATATAATTGATATTTTCTCTGTAATTATCACTTACGATGATAATTTCAAATCTGCTACTCAAGAGATTGATTAATGTTTGGTTAATTTCTAGTGTATCAAATACTGCTTTTAAAAAAGTCTGCCCTTCTAAATCTTGTTTTGTATGTTCATTATATTCTTTTAAAAAATCAGGAAACTTATCTTGCCCAACGTTTAGTTCATATCCGTATTTTTCGTTCAATTGGCTAATAACAGTCCAATTGATCTTTTCATTAGAAATTCCTGTCGATTGAAAAACGACACCTCCCAAATCCAATAATACTGCTTTAATGACTTCCTTTGATTTCATATGAGACACGAAGTTAAATGAAGTTATGAACAATAATGTAAGGTCAATTCATTTTTTTTCTGCCAGACCAAAACTTTTTTATAACTTAGGCTTTCACCTTAGACAAACGCTAATGATACCAATAAAATCTAAACATCTAGAAGGAGCTGAAGTCTCATGGTTTGCACCGATATGCAACGGAGATACCGACTTTTTGGGCAAGATGCCCAATCATTATAAGAGCAATTGGAACAATGCTTCCAACATCCTACTAACTGCCGATAAATTGGGCTATAGAAATATCCTCTGTCCATCCTCCTATCAAGTAGGGCAAGACACGATGACTTTTGCCTCGGCTGTTGCACCACTCACTAAAAATATAAATTTATTAGCCGCTATTCGTTGTGGGGAAATTCATCCGCCTATGCTGGGAAGAGCTATTGCTACACTCGATCATATTTTGAAAGGTCGTCTAACCATCAATATTATTTCCTCTAATCTACCTGGGACAAATTTAGACTCTACTGCTCGTTACCAACGTTCCAGAGAAGTTATAGAGATTCTAAAACAAGGCTGGACACAGGATCATATTCGTTTTAAAGGCGATTTTTATAACATTGAACTAGATAGTCAACCTGTAAAACCTTATCAGCAAAATGGTGGCCCATTGTTATATTTTGGTGGATATTCGCCGCCAGGCGTTGACCTTTGTGCAGAACATTGTGATGTCTATTTAATGTGGCCTGAGACAGAGGAAAAAATTCAAAGCTTAATGCAGAACATGAGTGAAAAAGCAGCCGCTTATGGGAGAACCGTTGATTTTGGATTACGAGTCCATGTTATTGTTCGAGAGACCGAAAACGAGGCTAGACTCTATGCTCAAAAACTCATGTCTAAACTCGAAGAAGAGAAAGGAACAGAGATTCGAGAACGAGCCTTAGATGCGAAATCTTATGGTGTTGCACGGCAAGCGGAAATGCGAAATCTTGCCGATATGGAAGGATTCGTAGAAGATCATCTTTGGACAGGTATTGGAAGAGCAAGATCGGGTTGTGGTGCTGCGATCGTTGGTGATCCCGACCAAGTATTAAAAAAATTACAGCGATATATGGATATGGGCATTCGTTCTTTTATTTTTTCGGGTTATCCACATCTTGATGAGTGCAAACTATTTGCCAAATATGTTTTACCATACATTAAGACCTTCTCATTGCCACAAGAATTGGGAAGAATCCCACAAATAGAACCCCAAAGTCCGCTAGGAGCAGGACAGCGTCGTTGATATTTTTATATAAAAAAAAACAAACTCATGGGAATTGATTTAGCTATCGTTGTCATCTATTTTATTGTCATCTTTTCGATGGCATTGACAGGGCGTCAAGGAACAAACGTTACAAAGGAAGAATATTTCCTAAGTAATCGAAATCTGAGATGGTACTCCGTTGCGATTTCTAGTATTGCAACCAACATCAATGGCTATCAATTCTTAGGGATGATGGGTTCTGCTTATCTGTATGGACTAGCACAGGCGCAATTGGAAATTAATGCGGTACAAGGAATTTTCATGGCGGCTTTCATCTTTGTTCCGTTGTATCTCAAAGACAGGGTTATCACCATCACCCAGTTTATCAAAAAACGTTTAGGAAATAATGTAGGCTTGATCTATTCTGGGGCGAGTTTATTTTTACTATCTACAGTAGGGCTAGGTGCAGCTTTATTTTGGGGTGCCTATGCTGCGGAGGTTGTTTTTGGCGATTATTTTTCCTTTTTGTCAGAAAGTCGAGTGGTTCGTGCGGGAAGTATATTAGTATTCTTAGGTCTTTTTTCTGCTACTTATACCTATTTAGGAGGATTAGCAGCCGTTGTAAAAACCGATTTAATCCAATTTGCAATTCTACTTATTGGTGGAACGGTGATTACTTGGGTAGCCGTGGAACACTTAGGAGGTTGGAGTGCTTTATATACGGGTGATTATCAATTGAAATGGGGGGACGAATTTGTCCCTGTAGATAATTTGATGCACCTACACCTTCCAACAGATCATCCCAAATTACCTTGGATGTTTATGTTTGGTTTATTTTTATTAAATATAAATTATTGGTGTGCCAATCAAACAGTCGTACAACGTTCACTAGCAGCAAGAAGCTTGAAAGAAGCTCAAATTGGATTAGTAGTAGGTGGTGTAATGAAATACTACATGGCTATTATCATTATCATTCCAGGGATTGCCCTAGCAGGTATCTTAGCCGATAATCCCCTTCAAGAACCCGATATGACGTTTCCTTATTTGGTCAAAAACTATCTAGGTACGGGTATGAGAGGGATTATATTATGCGCTTTATTTGCGTCATTAATGAGTACGATTGATTCTACGTTTAACTCATTGGCGACTTTATTTTCTGTTGATATTTATAAAGAATATATCAATAAGGCTGCTACCGATCAGCAAATGGTTGCTGTGGGAAGAAGAACAATCCTATTTACTTTCGTTACAGGGGTAACGATGGGTTTGATATTGTTATCCTATAAATTTGCTGATCAGCAATCTGCCTTTACGCATACACTAAATGAAATCCGTTATTATGTAAATTGTGGGTTGGTGGTCTTGATATGTGCCGCAGCATTTTTAATTGCTCCTAAACGCCAATTAGCGGTCATTGCGTTTTTCTCTACAGTTGTCTTACAATTTGCTTTTTCGCTTTGGCTATTCCCTGATATGAATTATTTTGTGCGTGCGATGTGGGTAATTATTATTGGCTTTTTACTCATTGCTATTCCCACAGGATTAAACCTAATCCGAGAGCCTAGCATGGATAGTCATCAAAAAGCTGGGTTTAAATCCTTAAAAGACATCTTCGTGTTTGCTAGTCCCTTAGTGATGTGGGCAGGGATAGGATTGATCCTTTCTTTGGTCGTTTTGCATTTTGTTTTTCATTAGTAGTACTATTCAAAATTCTAAATCTTCAGTAGTATGTTAGCACAAAATATTGAATTCTAATTCTAAAATAAAACGTTAATTTCTATTTTTTTATTCAATTTACTATGGCACAATTTTTGTTTTTTAGGATAAAAATCGTTGGAGTTATATATTAAAGCATCCCCTCTTAAAAATTATTCTACTTTTAATCAACTACAAATACATTATAAAAATCAAACATACTTTTGAATAATCACTTTTTTTGTCTTTTGTCCCCCTTTGTATTCGTAGTATCTTGAGACAGAATTTCAATAAATTCTAATTTGTTTAGAGAGCTACATCTATCTATCTTATTAATTTTTTACTTTACTAAATTAAAAATTACATTAATGAAGACGTTAAAATTACTATTATCTATCGTATTTACAGTGATGATGTTGAGCGTGTGGGGGCAAAGAACATTTACTCAATCTCCAACTTACCAATCTAAAGGTTCTGTTAATTCACTAATAAAGCCCGAATTTTATGAAGAGGATTGTGCAGGTTCATTTGGTTTCAACTTCCATTTATATAATATAGAGCAAGAGGAAATCGATAATATTCAGTCTTTAACTATTGATTTTACCATATCTCATAATGCAACTGAAGCCCCTAATATCTTCTCAAACGGGAGCTATGAAGTTTTAGATTCTGATGCAACTAGTGCCAGCTTAAGATTAGTCTTAAATTCTAATGACAAGAATATCGGTAATAGTTTTGTATACAATCCAGCTGAAAGTTCTTATACTATAATGGATTTTGAGCCAAAGACAGAATTTAAATCAGACATTACGATTCTAATTTTTGGTTACATAATTCCTGGAGATTTTAATCCTCCTTCAAATACCTATGACTATTCTGTAGATATTTCTATCGATAATGTTTCAGTTACTTCTAATAATTTTAATACTGTTACTTTTGTTACAGAGGATGCTTCATCAGCTTGTGATTTTATTGACCAAATCAATAATAACGAAAATGATACAGACGGTAATAAGAGAGTAATTCGTGATTATGAAAAGACTACTAGTGTATATCCAAATCCTGTAAGTATAGATTTAAACCTTAATTTAAGTGAACACAAACAAGTTAAATTGATTGATTTAAATGGTAAAATTATATTTAATGAAAATATTGAAGCTGGAACTCATAAAGTACCAGTTGACCATCTTCAAACAGGAATGTATATTCTTCAAATAAGTAATGGTTTACAAGTAGAAACTCATAAAATTATAAAAAGATAACTTTTAAAGTTGTTCAACTTTTTGATTGAGCCAATAACGAGCATATATTTTGCTTTGTTCTTGGCTCAATTTATTTTTAATATCTTCCTTTGAATTTCCTTTATAAGGATAATTAGATAATAAATTAACATATTGAACATACTTAATAAAACGCTTTTTTTCGATTTCAGGCATTTGTTTATGCCTTCTTAAAAAAGCACTAAAAGTATTGATATAATCTTCTAAAACTATAGATTCATCCATTTCATAATAACACCTCACCGTCAAACATTTTACCACAACATCATAAAAGTAAGAGTATTTAGCATATTGCATTGTATTTAATAGTTGTAAACTATGCCCAAAATTTCCTTTACATATCTCAATAAAAGCTGTTGAGATATTAAGTAAAACATATTTATGCTCAGAAGGCAACTTTTTACTTTCTTTTTTAATCAATTGATCTACCCATTTAAAGTCATTGAGTTCTCCACCAGAGACTATTGCAGCATAAAATATAAATGGTGAAATACTTCCATTTGGATCTATTAATATTTTGTGTTCAATACCAAGTTTAATTATTTCGTAATTATCTTTTATTAATTCAATATTTCCTGAAGAATATTGATCACTTGTATAGTTAAATAAAAGAATAGTAAGAGACTTTCTTAACTTCTCCCCAAAGGATGTATAATTCTTAAACAAGGTATCCTTGATTTTATTGAACTCCTCCGCATTAAACTCCTTTTTATCTGGTAAATATTCTATAAAAAATAATAGTATTGAAAATAAAATTTCTTTATCATGCAAATCATTTGTCTTAATATCTTTAATGATTTCATCTATTTTAGAAACCTCACTTTCTAATTGAAAAACTCTATTTTGGTTTATGTTTATTAAATGTTGATATAACTTTGATGAATAATAATATAAATCAAGATTATCCTCTCGTTTTTCTAGAATATTCTTTGAATCTTTCAACATATATTCAATATTCGGATATTCATACACCATCGAATAAAGCATATGTTTGAAAAGATAATGATCTGCATCAATTATGGGCGCTTTCTTAATTTTTTTTTCAATATCACTTACTCTCTTGAAAAAGAATTTATCTAGACCTCGTTCCATAAAAGACCTTAAACGCAAAAGCTCATTATAACGCTTTTCTTTTTCTAATGCTTTAATCAATAGAAAATCTTCAATACAACGTATTAAACCAGATACAGGATATTTAAATTTGCTTTCACTTTTAGCACTATTGTCTCCATACATATCTTTGACAAGCCAATCTCGTTTAACTTTTAAAGATGTAAAGTCGGGATAACTGCGTTTAAGTCTCAAGAATAGTTCTATGACCTCTTCATCTTTATTATGGTATGGGCTTCTTAAAAATGACTCTAATTCAACGATTTCTTTTTTAGTTAGTGTTCTTAGTAATTGTACAGGTTTGCTCTTTTCCATTAGTTCCAATCATTTTTGATTTACAATTGCAGTATATTCTATTATACTTGACTTTGTTTTGGAAAGTTTCATTCCAATTTTCAGTATAGATGTCACTTAAAAACTTAGTGGAGGCTGCAAAATGCTATTGAAATAGATGTTATATTTTTTCATTATCTATAGCTTTTCTTATACCTCAGATTTTATTTTTAGAATCTAGTGTTAATCCTTAAACAGTCTCATTTAGTACTCCCGTAATTTTAAACTACAGGATCTAGTTGTTTCTAAAGTACTATCCACATTTTTAAAAAAAGTTGCTTCATCATCTTTTGAGATACATTTTGTATTAAAAATGCTGTCTTATTATACAAAAATATCTTAATGATCACATAAGAAAACATTAATACATTTATCTATACTTTTTTAAAGATAAAACCTGAATTAGACTTGCTAATTATAATTGTAGAATTTAATTATTTTATGATTGATGCTTGGATAAAAATTAATTCAAAGAAATGGCAGGGAAGGTAATTAAATTACCCAATTCATTAAACATCAATTCATGGATAATATAGTCCATTCGAGAGGTTAAGGGCAATGATTCTATGATATTGATAGCTGCTTCTTCAGTATCTGCTTTTACTGTTGCCCATAATTTTTGTCTATCTTGTGCTAGGGTATAAGTTACCAAATCTCCTTTATGAAATAATTTAGCAATCTGCATTTGTTGAGCAGGAATTAAACCCATAAACTCATCATCTAAGACATAAGGTATTGTAAAATCGAACATAAACTGCTTCATCATCTATTACATTTTATCACTTATCAATCTTCATTATATTGTTAAACAACACAATTCGGTTTTAGTTTCAAAATCATAATTTTCTTAAGGCTTTTAATACTTTTCTTGCACGACTTTTATAGCCTGCGCTAGAATGTGGGTATTGTTCCTCGATTATTGTTATCAATTCTTCTGCTAATTCAGGTTCTTTCATACAAATATTACATAAGATTTGCATTGAAAAAACTTTAATAGCAATTGGTGATTTTATATTTTCTAAATTTTTAAAACAAACATCATAAATCTCTCCCATTAGCTCTTCAGGTATTTCAACCGTTTCTAGCATTTTTAAAGTATTACGTTGTACTGCAACATGGATTTTTTCTTTTTTTAAATTATTAATAAAAATACCTAGTCGCTGCTCTAGCCATTGAGGATTCCGTTCAATACAAGTTCTCATAGCCCAAGCAGCTCGTTGTGCTAATAATTCATCTTCTCCTAAGAAAAAAACTAATAGTTCTTTAAATAACGTTTCTTTATTGTCAATATACTGAGCAATTAAATTTGTTTGTTCTTTTGAATGTTCTTTTCTCAACATTAACTCTATGGACATCGGCTTGAATTAATTTTTGTTTATTGAATTCTTATCTTTGTACTTTGAAGTTCCCTATTTTTTTATGATAAAAATATCTGCCACCATTATCACTTTTAATGAAGCACAAAATATACAATCTTGTGTAGAATCCCTAGAGGGTATCGCAGATGAAGTTATTGTCATTGACTCCTACTCTACGGACGAAACAGTATCGATTTGTAAGGCTTTAGGATGTAGGGTTATACAACGTCCCTTTCAAGGATATGCCGATCAAAAAAATTATGCCAATGAACAAGCTGCTTTTGATTTTATCCTATCAATGGATGCTGATGAGGTACTAAGTTCAGAATTACGAAGAACTCTAGTTCAAAAGAAAAAAATATGGCAAAAAGGTGAGGCCTTTTCTATGAATCGGCTCAATAATTATTGTGGAAAATGGATAAAATATAATGGGTGGTATCCCGATAAAAAAATACGCCTATGGCATAAGGCTGAAGGCAAGTGGGGTGGCAATGCACTTCACGAGCATCTGATACTAGAACCTTCAGTAGAGATTACACACTTAGAAGGAGATTTACTTCATTATACCATAAAGAACATAGAACAACACGTCAACCAAGTCAATAAATTTTCTAGTATAAAAGCCCATGAATTACAACAGAAAAGTATAGTTTATCTCTTTTTTAAGTTACTCTTTAATCCTTTTTTTCGGTTTGTTAAAGGCTATTTTTTCAAAATGGGATTTAGAGATGGGTTTATAGGATTAATGATAAGTATCATCTCTGCATACTCTGAATATTTAAAGTATGGAAAGGCTATAATACATAAAAAAAATCTTGACCAGTAGTTCCCTCATACCCGTCAAGATTTTATTAAAAAGTTCTACAATTTGAAGATTTTGAATCTAATATTCATCTTCATTAAATAAAAAGTCGTCTTTGCTTGGATAGTCTGGCCATATATCTTCCATACTATCGTATAAATCACCATCGTCCTCGATTGCTTGTAAGTTTTCAATAACTTCAAGCGGCGCTCCAGAACGAATAGCGTAATCTATTAATTCATCTCTGGTTGCGGGCCAAGGTGCTTCTTCTAAATGGTGAGCAAGTTCTAAAGTCCAATACATACTAAAATTTATTTGTCTGGTAAAAAGGAAATGGTTATTAATTTTTGAATGAAAACGACAAAAAAAATAAAAAGTTTCATTTTTAGTAAAATTATTCTAAAAAAATCAACATAAAATTGTTTTAAAGGTTTAGAATATTTTACCTGCTCGTATTTTCCGCAAATGTAAAAAAAATTATTAAAACAAAAAATGATTTATCCTTTTCACAATTTTGATAAAAATTTTGATTTCAAAAAACAAAAACAAATCAATTATAATTTTATAATAATCAACAACATATAAAACTATATTGTATTTATATATTTAATTTCAACACCATCAAATTCTTTTAATGCTGCTACTTGTTCTTCACTTATTTTTTCTAAACGTGCTTTAAATTTCAGCATTTTTCGGGCTGCCAATTCTCTAGGCATTGATACATTAACAAAAGCACTTTCTTCAAATACTTGTTCTACTATATTAATCTGGGCAGATTTTATTGCCCCCATTACATCACTCATCCTCTTATAGTCAAAAGAGATTTTATAAAAATTTTGAACTGTTTTTTCAATAATTTTGGTATTTAGTAAGGCCTCTTTAGCACTTGTTTTATATGATCTTATCAGACCTGGCACACCTAGTTTTGTGCCACCAAAATAACGCACGACAACTATTAAGCTATTGGTTAAACCAAAACTATCAATTTGTCCTAATATAGGTCTTCCTGCTGACCCAGAGGGCTCACCATCGTCATTGGCTCTATAAGTGCTTTCATCTAAGCCTAATCGATACGCATAGCAAAAATGTCTTGCTTTAGGATGCATTTTTTTCAATTTATCTAGGGCTAATTTTATATCTTCTTCCTGTTTTAAAGGGAATGCATAAGCTATAAATTTACTACCTTTTTCTTTATATAATCCTTCAGCAGGAAAGTCTATTGTTTTATATTGATTTATCATTAATTTGACATCCTAATCTCGAAATATAAGAGAAGATAAAATATACTTATGTTCCTTTTTATGGTTTTATCCAGAATTAAATTTTATCTTATCTTTAATAAAAACATTATATACAATAATAAATTACAAAAAGCAAAGTTTTTTAAGAAACTATTATTTTATCTTTTAACAGCTATTATGAATACATTTAAATTTTCTTTCATCTTTTCCTGTTGTTTTTTAATATTGATATCTGCTTGTGATGAAGATCAAAATAGTACCCCTACAGTATCTGTTGATCAAGATGCTATTCAAGCAACTTTTGGTAACAACATTGATTTGACTAATTTAGCAAATTATGCCAGTCAATCTGTACCTAATTATATTACCAAAGATAATACCACTAATAATCCAATTACTGATGCTGGAGCAACCTTAGGAAGGGTTCTTTTTTATGATAACAATTTATCTATCGATAATAGTATTGCTTGTGCAAGTTGTCATAAACAACATCTAGCTTTTGGAGATGATGCCCTTGCTTCTGAAGGTGTTAATGGGACGACAGGACGACATTCGATGCGTTTAGTCAATAGTCGTTTTGCTAGAGAACGTAGATTTTTTTGGGACGAACGAGCCACTTCTCTTGAAAATCAAACGACACAACCGATACAAGATCATATTGAGATGGGATTTAGTGGTCAAGATGGTAATCCTGATTTTGGAGCATTAATCAGCAAATTGGAAAATATAGAATATTATCAAGAATTATTTGCTTTTGTATATGGAGATACAAACATTACGGAAGCTCGTATTCAAAATGCTCTCGCTCAATTTATACGAAGTATCCAGTCGTTTGATTCAAAATATGATGCGGGGAGGATACAAACAGAAACAGATATCGTTCCTTTCCCGAATTTTTCGACAGCAGAAAATAATGGAAAGCACTTGTTTATTGTTCCTGCTCAGTTTAATAGTGATGGTGTACGTATTGCAGGAGGTGTCGGGTGCAATGGTTGTCATACTGCTCCAGAATTTGACATTGATCCTCGCTCTGGAAATAATGGTTTTGTAAGAACAATTGATCAAAATGGATTGGATTTTTCCGTTACTAAGGCGCCTAGTCTTAGAGATTTAGTACGTAATAGCGTTACGAGCAACGGTCCATTTATGCACGCTGGGAATTCTGATGCTTTGATATCTGTCATAAATCATTATAATCAAATTCCTCAATTCAACCCTAACCTTGATCCTAGGCTAGCTCCTCAGGGTAGTCTTCAAAATCTAGCATTAACAAACCAAGAAAAAGCAGATTTAGTTGCTTTTTTAAGAACACTTTCAGGACAAAATATTTACACTGATGAAAAATGGTCTGATCCGTTTTAGGGATAGGGTTCAGTCGCATATTATTTAAGTCACTACAGGAGTTGCTGTTTGTCTTTTAACAATAAGGTTCTTTATTTTATAAATAATAACGCCTAGAACTATAATATGGATAAGAGGAGCCGTATCTCCGAACAAGTGGGTGAGCAAGCCTTGATCCGTTATAAATGGTACGAATTCATTAATTAAGAAGACAACGTATATCGCTAAGGCGAGCCAGATCAAAATATCTAAAGCAAAATTAAGGAGCATTTCAAAAGTACTATCCTTCTCAATTTTCCCGTACTTTACTTTACTTTGATATTTATGAGGGAAAAACTCTTTATCCAGTTTTTGGAATATCTTATCCTGTAGAAGTCCGATAAGAATTATGATTATCAATAAGGCAAAAACTTTATCCACCCTACCCTGTCGTTGTCCAGCCCTCCAAATTAATGCACCTAGCCCACCCTGACTACCAAAGCCCTCTGCCACAATAATATAGGTCCAAGAGATAGCCGTAAGGACACGGATATCATCTGATAGCCTTGATATAACAGAAGGAATATAAACAGAACGAATGGTCTGCCATGGATTCGCCCCTAGCGTATAGACCGTTTTTAAGTATACGTCCTGAACTTCGTCTATTCTTTGTACAACAATGGGTAGAAGATAAATCAAGATACCAAAAGCCAAGAAATGTACTTTCATACCAGTCCCCAAACCAAACCAGATAATAAATAAGCCTGTAACCGCTGTTAAGGGAACATATCGGATAGCATCGACAGGTCGTTGAAAAAGACCTCTAAAAAAGGGGAAAAGACCTATCGCAAAACCTAAGGGGATAGAAATCACAATTGCTTCCACATAACCTGCAATGTTTAGTCCTAGTGACAAACAGGTATTTCTAATAACTTCATTATCATTGTATAAATCTACAAAAGCCCTTAATACTTGTCCTGGAGAAGGTAATATTCCTGAAGAAACTACAGGATTCGCTCCTGCTGTTACTAAAAACCATATTAATACTAATAATAAAAAGCCACTAACACCTAAAATTGTGCTAGTTAATGGTTTGAGTGTTCCTCTCAATTCAAATAAGGACATTAGTTGTGGTTTTTACAGATATTTCAAAATAGGATTGTAAAATACAACTATTTGAATGACTAGACAATTTATTTTTAAAAGAATACGTCTACTCTTAAGCACTTACTGTATGAGATTATCTAGGTTTTATTTCCTTCTGATCAATTTTATTTGTTCTAATACCCCAGCTCGATTCATACCTAGTATTAACGTGTCCTTGCTTAACTTTTCTATTTTCACTTTTTTTTCTGCTTTTCCATCTTCTATGGTATATAAATATACTCCTGACACCCAGTATTCTCCTTTTTCAAATGATTTATTGTACGCTCCTAAGTATCTATTTTCTGGTTCAAATTCAAATTTTACTTTAATATTTATCTCTTTATCATTCGTAATATCTCTCCATTCAATGCTTTTCCAAATGCCGACTAAATCTGAATCAAGGTATTTAGGTTCACTTTCACATCCTAGAATAAATAGTAGTAAGAATACTAAAAATTTTTCCATTTTTGTTGTTTGATTAATTGTTATAAATCTATAATTCTTCAATTAACCTAACGGGACATGGTAGTTTGGTTACAGTTTAATAAAGCCTATATCCAAATATTAACTCCACAATAGAATAATCTGCTCTCCATAGAGTATATATTTTTTTATGAAAATCTCTTACTGTACCATATCTGGCTTCGAGTTCAAATTTATCTTTAAAAGAATAACCTATTCCGAATGATTGGCTAGTACTAAGTCCTCCTTCTAGGTTTATATCTGCGACATCAACTTTGGAACTGACAGGTAAATCAAATACATATAATGCATTGATATAAATTTTATTTTTTTCATTTAAAAAAAAATAATGTCGTAGCCCAATCGGGATTTCTAGAGAGATATGGTTTACATCAATAGGATCTTCTTGGCTACCAAATACGGATTCATTTTTATAATAATGTACGGCGGGTTCAACTATAGCAGCCCATTTATTTCGATTAAAATTGAAAATAAATTCAAATTCAGCTCCTAAGCGTACACCAATCTGTGGTCCAAAGTCTACTACTTGAATGCCTCCTATCAATAAAGATAAGTCCGAATAACTGATACCAGGTCGAATAGAAATATTGAGTAGTTTTTCACTTGGATAGGGTACTAAAATATTTAAAGTATTTGGATTTTTACATAGATTATATGTTCTAAATACCGTGATAAGCTCTTTATGATTATATGTTAAGTTATCCAAAAAATCTTTCACAATACCTTCACATACTAATCCATTTTTGAGTTGTTGTCTGAAAGCATTATTTTTTCGTATTCCATTTGTTTCTCTAATATACTTTTTGTAAATAAGTTCTTCAATTTTATTATTTCCTTGTTTAAAGAAAAACTTAGTGATTAGATCCTTTTCATATTTATAAAGCTGTGCCTCGCCTTCTACTAGGACTTTCAAAAAAAGTATATCTTTTTTATATTCTGGCTTTCGTTGGTAACTTAAATGATTTGTTTTAACTCCCGATGTATCTACATTACCTTCAAACCTTATATATTTAAGTGTGCTATCAACTCCAAATTCTTTTACTTGTCTGATATTATTTTCTAGGGTTTCTCCATTTGAAGAAAGTTTGTATTTGAAATTCTTAGGATTATTTTTCCAATCCACGTTTTTGATCCAACATTCCACTCTTTCATCATTATTATTGATGTAGTATCCTTTTTCAAAATCTATTTGAGCTGATACATTTAATAAAATAGAGGTCAATACTACTAATAAGCTAATTTTTTTCATGCTTGATTTAGGTTAATGATAGTTAATAAAAAATATTCTCTATATAGTAAATATACTTTGAGGACAATATGTAACCACTTGCCCCAAAAAATCGACTGCTATATAAAATATAACAATCGATTTTCCTAAAATTTCTTTTGATGCGTGAAGTTATTCCGCTACCAGTTGGAAGTCCGTTCTTCTATTTTTAGCTTTACAATCAGAACTAGCATTATCTTCACAGCCAGCGACAGGCTTATCTGGGCCATTTCCTACGACAATCAATCTATTAGGGCTCATTTGATATTGTTCTTTCAGATATTTAGCAACAGCATTGGCTCTTTTAAGAGATAAGGACTTGTTGTTAGCTCTTGACCCCACATTATCTGTATTGCCTTCAATTCTAATTCTTGTATTTGCATAAGAACGAGCAATTTCAGCAAACTGTAAATCAATGATTGTTTTAGCATTTTCACTTAACTGGAATTTTCCTGTAGGGAAATTGATGGTTACAGGTTTGGTAGCAATTGCTGGAAGTGATTTTACTTTTTCTGTAACTGGTTTAAAGTCTTTTTGACCTTCAGCATTGTGCGTTCCTCCTGATAATTCAGCCGAAGAAATTGCTCCTGTATATGCCATCTGGCGCCATGTAGGACGATTGGTAGGTGCCCTATTAAGTTTTTCAAATTCTCTTCCCATTTTGGTATAAAGTGCTTCTGCTTTCATACCTTTAAAGTTAGGGTTTTGACCAAAGAAATTTAAATTATCACCATGTGTTGTAAAATAGACATTATCAATCATCCCCATTGCATCAGCAGTTGGTAAACCTGTTGTTTGACCTAGTATTCTTGCTGCTTTTTCCTTATTCGATTTATTCGTATTAATCTCTGCTGCTGCTTTCATCCACCCTTCGTAGAATTGGTGCATTTTTTCTCTATTATTTCTGATAAATTTATCTTTTACCATGAAAACGTCAGCAATAATGTTAGAGGCTTCTCTAGTTGTTTGCAATACTCTAGAACCTGGTACATCTCTGGTTGCAATTATATCATCAGGACTCCAAACAACGGCTGCAGCAACCTTTCCTCCCTTAAATGCAGTAGCTGCATCAATAGGATTTTGTACTTCAACTGGTGTGATATCTTTGATCGTCATCCCTGCTGATTCTAACATAAATATTAAAAACGTCTCAGAAGGTGTAAAAGGGGCATAAGCCACTTTTTGTCCACGAAGATCATTTACAGTTTTGATTTCTCGACGTACAATTACTGCATCTCCTCCTCTAGACCAATCGACTTGCATTGGAATTTTAGGATTGTACTTTCCTAGTTTTTCCATTTCTGTATTCATGGCGGTCACTTCTTGCCCTAGTAAATCTACTTCATCCGCAATCCAAGCATTTCTAGAACCATCAAAATCATCAATTAGTATAAATTCTACTTTAAGTCCATAATCCTTGTAAAACCTTGATTTTGTAGATGCTTCTGCTCCTTCATTAAAATATAAACCTGGAGCGTATCCTCCCCATGTAAATATTTGAACCTTAATATCCGCATCTCCACTTGAAGAGGTATTAGAATTGGTAGTGGTGTTTGAGTTGTTGCTATTATTATTTGAGTTACTATTATCGACTACATCCGTAGTATCTGAATTATTATTTAAACCGTCAAAGGTACCTTGTTTTTTGAGTTGCATAAATCCCCAAAATAATGCTCCAACGATTAATACAGTAATCAATAACTTTGAAAAAGTTGTTAGTCTTCTTGCCATTTTAAAAAAATTGAAAGGTATTTAATATAAAGAAAAGATACTTGAATCGAGACAAGTACCTTTAATTGAAAATTTTCTTTTTTATTCTTAAAAGTCAAATAGATTGTCGTATTGATTTTTATGATTATCTGCTCTGACTTTCTCTTTAACAGGTTGATTCAAATCCAGTACATTGGTATCGTCTTCAGCATCTAATAAAAGGGTATTTTTTTCCTCTCCTAAGATTAAAGAAACTCCCTCTTTTTCCCATTTTTCTAGCATTTTCAATCCTTCTTCTTCGAATACACCATTTTGTAAGTCTACAGAATCCATGAAACTTGAAGACATTTCCATAAACCGTTCCATTTCTCCTACTTTTTGACTGACATCCTCTGCAATCGCTTCTAGTGCCATATCAAACATCGCTCTTTTATCTTTATCACCTGATATGACAGTCATCGCCGATTTCATAGCCGAATGACTTGCCATTATCGCCTTACGTTCTTGTTCTTTGACCATGACCTGATCCTTAATGTCTTCCAACAATACTTCAGAGTTTTCATACATCTTTGTCAATACTCTATATAGTACTTCCATTTTTTTATATAAATCCTCCAAGCGCATATTGGATTCCTTTAAGCGTCCAGCTTTTCTGGACTTTAGCACCATAATGGCTTTTTTATTTTTGTCTTTGGCTTTACTTGCTAAAGATAAATTACTCTCAATCTCTCGTTTATTATTTTTAATAATTTCGTTGAGTTTGTGCATTTGTCCTCTTAGAATACCTATCTGCTTATTCATCTTCCGGAGATTACCTTTCAAATCATCCACATAAGATTTCAGTATGCCAATAGGGTCTATTTGTACAAACAATCCAGTTATCCAACGCATGACACTTTTGTACATATACCAAACTAGATTTCGCATTTTAGGATCAAGCACCATATATACCAGCGCAGCTAATGCCATTAGCATAATTCCTGTATAAAGTGTACTTGCTAAAATCGTGGCAATTAACGCTCCTGAACTGTATAGTAAATATCCCGCACCAGCAATTAGTCCAAGTCCTATTATAGCACCTGTTGTTCCTTCTGGTCTTTGCCAAAAAGATTTTGGCTTAAAATCTTTCATTTCCATATAACGAATATATTTTGATATTTGAAACCTTGTTCCCTCTAAAGGTTACAAAATTTCGATTTTCAAATTATAATTTATTTTAGATAATTTGTCATTTTTTCAATATCGTGTTTAAGTTGCCCTGTCAAAGCATCATAAGATGCCATAAAATCATTCTTAGTAGAAGTAACCTTTACTGTCGCCTTTTCAATGTGAGCTTTATTAGCTTTCATCTTTTTTTCATGTTCTTCTATTTCTTTCTGAATTTGCGCTATTTGCTTTTTCTTTTCAACAATTACTTTTTGGAGTTGCTTAATCTCTGCTTCTTTATTCCCAATTTGTTTAGATTTTTGTTGAGTAACAGCCTCTTCAAACTGTTTTTTTTCTCGTCCCAAAACGGTAAGATAATATTCCGCTGTTTCCTTCAATTTAGCAGGAGTAGCTCCCATAGTTTGTGCCATTGCAAAAGCAGATTTAAATCGTGTTGCTTCATCCATTGGCATTTTACTTAAAGATTTTAGAGATTGCTTGAATTCTAGATAATCAAATCCATCGAGATTATTCTTTTCCATCGCTTTAAACAAAATGTCCATAAATTTAGGATTAACTTTTCCTTTTGATGGAACTATCGGCACAGATTTGGTCTGAGAAGATTTGACTGTACCCTTTTTTACCACAGGAGTTGTTGTTTGTTTTTTGATGCTACTATCTTCTTTTTTCTTATCTGGTGTTTCATCAATAATAAAAAGTGATCGCAAATTCTTTAGCATTCTATGTTAAATTTTATACAAAATAAATGTTTAGCTATTACTTTTTGTTGGGGTTTAGATATAAGTAGTCGATAAATTGGTTTGATTTTTCTACTAAAATAGTAAAAAATCGTTCAAAAGTACAACAAATATTTTGATAATACATCAAGGTAAAGCATAAGCACTTAAACATTTAATAATAAAAAAACTTCCATGCACCGACTGTTCGGCACACAGAAGTTATAAGTTCCAATTAAAAATTGGTTGCCTTGCTCTTGTTAAAAACATAGAACAAAACAAATCACGGTTATGTAAGTACAAAGTATTCTTAAAATACCTAAGTAGGATATTCTAAAAACGATGAGTCTTTATTTCATTGATTCTCTGACAAATTTTTGTATAAGTTTTTGACTTCCTGATTTTGATATTACAAGAGTATATAATCCATTTGTCAAGTTTGTAACATCTACTCTAAAGTGCGTGCCTGTAGAGCCATTTTTATGGATTATTGCTTGATTTATTAAACGGCCAAACGTATCATAAATTGTTATATCTTCTATTTCTATACCTCCAAAATCTGTTAATACTAAATTCAGTTGATTTCTAACAGGATTAGGGAATATTTGAACCTTTGCAGGTTTACATTCTGGAAGGCTAATGATTTCAGAATATTCAAATGTTCCATCAAAATCTTCCTGTCGAAGTCGATAATAAGCCTCAAAACGGTTAGGCGATTTATCTTCAAAACTATAGCGTTGAACCTCAGATGTTGTACCATTTCCAGCTACTGTACCAATTCGTTCAAATTCTCTTCCAAAGCTCCTTTCTACAGCAAACAATTTATTGTTTAATTCTGAAGCAGTCGCCCATTCTAAAATTACAGATTTTGGATTACAAGATCCTTTGAAGTACATAAATTCAACAGGTAGTGGACTTACAGATTCAATTTCTTGTACACATACATCGATAACCGAACATTCATCACTTAATGTCCAAGTTCTGATTAATGTTTTTTCATCATCACTTAGCTCATTAGTATAACTTAAAGTCATATTAGCCATGTCATCACAATCGCTAACAATTGCTATACCCATAGCAGACAATCTATTGGTTACCAGCAAATCAGCAGAAACCGTAAAAATTTCATTTTCTTCTATGTTAGAAGGAAATAATTCTGGGTCATCTACTCCTTCGATCATATAACCTGTACAAAACAATTCTGCTTGCACCTTATTTGTACAATCCAATGCAACTTCTACAGAACAGACAGCCTCACAGCCTAAGGCATCTATAACCGTAACTGTATATATATCTGGCTCAAGACCAGTAATAGTTTCTGTTACTCCAACTATGTCGCCAGCTTCATTTTTCCAACTATATGATAGCCCTCCATTATCATTAGCTACAGCAACTGATACAGCGCCATTTGCCCCACAAGTAGCATCAACAGAAGAACAATCTATCGTCATTGAACAAGTACAAAAACTACAAAGTGTAATTTTTGAAGATCCTTTTTTACAATATGTTAATGTAATAACATCATCTTTATCATTAAATGGTACAAATCCAACTGTTTGGGATGATGAATTTAATAAATCGGAACATTCAGAATTATTTATGGACATATAGCCTTCATCCACATCTCCATTACAATTAGAGCCAGTACCTACCTCAAATGAAAAGCCATTAATATTTGAGTCCTCCGAAATGGTAAAAATAAATTCATAACAATTATTTCCATCATCACTTTGACAATCTGATTGTTTTGAATCTAATTCACCTGCAACTACTAAATCACAAATGTTTCCTTGTGTCAATTCGATAGCTGTTGAATGTTCTATACAATCAGAAACAGGAATAGGGCAATTAATTGTTGTTTGGGCATCTACTTTGTTCAATACTAGAAAAACAGCAAATCCCCATAAAAAGAAATTGATTGTAAATAGTTTTCTCATAATAATGTAAATTTTGGTTGACATACTTTTCTGTCTATCCTAATGATAGATTCTAATAAAACACAAATAACATAATATAGCATATCATATGTATAGATATGCTAATTTGAAAATGACTGTTAAATTATCTAGAATTTTTAAAGGAAAAAGTAGAATAAACTACAAAAGATATGTCTTATGAACACAAAATAGTAGAAATATGACCGAATCACATAGTCAACCAAACCTTTGAAAAGATATGAGAACTATATAAACTATATTTCTAATGTGTGTTACTTTAGTTAAAAATAAAATTCGTTTCTAAATAATAACCAACGGGGTATAAGTGCTAAAAAATAAGATGTAAGTTTATGATATAAAAAGTTTATGTTTTATACCCAAATATAGAAAACAAAATACTAATAACCAATTATTTGTAAACATTTTCCATACTATTGTCTTGAAAATTAATTTATAAAAAATCATACTTGGATTTTCTCTGGCACAAATTGGTGATAATTAAATGTAGGATCTCCGATAGATAAAGCAACTAGCATATCTTCGAGATAATGAAGAGAAAGTTTATCGAATAAATCATCTTTCAACAAATCCTTGATTGCAGAATTAGGAATAAAACCTATAAAATCTCCAATCAAGTTTAATTTATATATAGAATGGCTACAATCATTAATTGCCTTCATTGCTTTTTCATTGACATCAGTTATGACTGCTAGTTTTGGTATCACTCCTAAACCAAAATCTGGAGGAAGTAAGGAGACACTTTCTAAAGGGAGAATAGTTTTAGCGTTAATGCTCATTCTTAATTCTCGACTATGGATTTTAATTGCTATTTGTTGGAGTAATAATTGTCCTGATATATTTTCCATAAAGACATATTTTTTGGTTAATTTCTATTTTAAGTTAGTATTCTATTTTGACATATTCAATGATTTTTTCAATTAACTGTGACGTTGACAATAACTGTAAATTGAGTTAAAATCATTCAAATAGGCAATTATATACATAGTAAAGAAACCCAAAGAAGCAATATTTAGTGAGCTTTTTCTCCATATTCTTTGTCCGAATAAATTTAATATATACACTAAAATATATTTTCATCTCCCTGTTCTATTATTTTTTAAATGTTAAAAAAGGATAGTAAACGTATTTTTTTCGCCATTCATCTAAAAAAATAGTTCGGCCATCAATATTCTTATAGATTTGCCTTGAGTCAAAAAATTAACCCTATCAATTAAAAACGTCATTATATTATTAAGACAATTCATTTTAGTCTGTTTTAAATCTAAATCACATGCACTTAAAGAAGATCTTACTATTCAGTATTTTTACATTCATATTCTTTTCATTTTCTTTTGCTCAATTTCCTGGTGGTGGTGGTAAGTCATCTATTACTGGAAAAGTTGAAGGTGTTTTAATTGATAGTTTAACACAAGAACCAATTGGTTTTGCTTCTGTGGTTTTGATAAAGCCCAAAAGTAAAAAGCAAGTTGATGGCGTAATTACCGATGAAAAAGGGAAATTCAAATTTTCTAATGTAAAACTGGGGAATTTCAGCTTAAATATTTCTTTCATTGGTTATACCACTAAAGAGGTTGGTCCTTTTAAATTATCTCCTGACAAACCTGATGTCGATTTAAAATCTGTAATACTCCGCCCAGAAAGTGTAGCACTTACAGAAGTTACGGTTGAAGGTAAAAGAGCCGTAATTGAAAACAAAGTAGATCGGATTATATACAATGCAGAAGAAGATGTTACCAATGCAGGTGGTAATGCTACCGATGTACTCTCCAAAGTGCCAATGGTCTCTGTAGATATGGATGGTCAAGTCTCATTACGTGGTTCTCAAGGAGTGCGAATCTTAATTAATGGTAAACCATCAGGGATGTTTTCAGACAACGTTGGAGATGCTCTAAAAACCATTCCTGCTGATGAAATTAAAAAAGTTGAGGTTATTACTTCACCTGGTGCAAAATACGATGGTGAAGGAAGTGCAGGAATCATCAACATTATTACTAAAAAGAAAAATGCCGAAGGCATAAGTGGTTCTGTTAACCTTTCAGGAGGTACTCGACAAAATAGTGGTGTTGTTAGTTTAAATGTTGCTAAAGGTCGTTTTGGTTTTAATACGAGTGCTTCGACTTATTATTCTGTACCTACTGATAGCGAGCTTACAATTTATAGAAGAAATAATTTGGAAAACGCTCAAATTTCAGAGTTTAACCAAAATGGAATTACTGAATTTGCTCGATTGGGATTTTATGGCAAAGCAGGAGCATTTTATGATTTTAATGCTTATAATAGTATTAATACATCTTTTAGTGGTCGAGGTTTCAACAATAACTCTGATGGTTTAACAACATCCTCTTTAGTAATGCCCAGTCTGACCTCTAATTATACTACACATCTAATCAACGATGGATTATATAGTGGTTTTGACTGGTCTACAGATTATGTTAAAAAATTTAAAGAGCAAGAAGGTAGAGAACTAACATTTGCTTTTCAATTAAGTAATAATACAAATAATAGAGATTATGAAAAAGATCTAACTTACACCAATACGACTTCTATAAATGAAAAAGAACGTAGTGATAATAATGGGTTAAATTTGGAATATACCTTACAAACCGATTATACACATCCTATAAAAGAAGATGTCAAATTAGAAGTTGGGGCAAAGGGTGTACTCCGTAAGATTGATAGTGATTTTATTTTTGAGGATTTTATGCCTGACCTAAATGAATATGTCATCAATGATTTTAGAACGAATATTTTTAATTATAATCAAGACGTATATGCAGGATATGTTTCAATGAATTACAAAATTGGAGGCTTAAATTTTGTTACAGGACTACGATATGAAAATACTCAAATTGAAGGTAGTTATGATGATGGTAGCTCTCCTTTTACCAATAGCTATGATAATATTCTGCCTAGTGTAGTTATTTCAAAACAGTTTAAGAATTTCCAAACTGTAAAAATTAGCTATAACCGTAGAATTCAACGACCTAGTTTATTTTATATCAACCCTTATGCTGCGAATACTGACCCCTTCAATATACAAACAGGGAATCCTCAATTAGGACCTGAGATCACGGATCAAATTGATTTAGGATATAATCTTTTTGTCAAAGGTGTTGTAGTCAATGCTTCTCTTTATTATAAATACACTTCTGATATGATAGAGCGATTTGTAGAAATAAATGAGCAGATTTCAACAACTCGTTTTCAAAATTTAGGCACTAAAAACACGTATGGGTTCAATGTTTTTAGTTCTGGAACAATCAAAAGTTTTTGGACATTGCGTGGTAACCTTAATGTAAATTATTTTGATATTCAGAGTAACATTGAAGGCGTCGATCAGAGCAATAATGGTATTGCTTATCGGGCATTTGTCAGTTCGAGTTTCAAATTTAAAAAAGGATGGAAAGCTGAAGTCTTCGGTTTTTGGAATTCTCCTAGATTTACACTACAAGGGCAAACCCCCTCTTTTTCGATGTTAAGACTAGGAGTTAACAAAGAACTTTTTGGTGGTAAGGGTAGCATTGGTGTCAATGCTGTAGAGCCTTTTAGCCGTATAAAAAACTTCGAATCTGAACTAAGTGGCGAAGATTTTTATACCACAAGCAACTTTGCGCTTCCTTTTCAGTCTTTTGGTATAAACTTCAGCTATAGATTTGGAAAACTTAAATTTAAAGAAAGAAGAAGTGCCATCAAAAACAATGATGCTAAACAAGGAGATGGTAATGGCGGCGGCGGTGGCGGCGGCATGGGAGGACAATAGATATCCATGAAGCTGTTCAAAAATAAATTTCGTACTAAAACCAAAAAATATGAGTAGTGGAACAATAAATCATGCGATAAAGATTAATAAAGATAATCTCGCTATGCGAAGGAAGTCTAGTCTTTTCAATAGTTATGATCCTAAGATCAACGTTTCTTCAAAAGGCTTTGAGTTTAAGGACATGTCCCCCGAAGAAATTGAGGCTTCAAAAGCACGAATTCGAAAGCAAATGAATAAAGACAGAATAAAGGATTTTATATTCTTCTTTTTCGGATTAATCTTGTTATCTGGGCTTGTGTTTTTATTTGATTGGCTTCTAAGATAAGAATAAGATATTTAAAGATGTTTAATTAGGTAGTTTTATGGTTTCGTTGTCGGCTCATCTGACACGAAACCATCTTTTTATTTAAATAAATCCAAAAATGTTTGTTTACGGCTACCCGATACTTGAAGCTGCACATTATTTTCTAAAATCACCATGCCTCCTTTGCCCTTAATATAACGTTTGACATAATCTAAATTGATTACATGAGAACGGTGAATACGGCAAAAGCCATACTCTTTTAAATTATCTTCATAAAACTTCAGTTTGCGGCAAATCATAGCTTTTTGTCCGCCTACAAAGTGAAAAATCGTAAAATTATCACTGGCTTCACAATAGATAATCTCATCTAATTTAACAACTTCAAAACCATCTATAAGTGGTAAGGCAATTTTTTGCTTTTGAGATTTTTTAGCCGTTAGATTTTCTAATAAAATCTGAGTATGGTTAATCTGTGTTTTATTTTGAATCCGCTCTCTAGCTTTATCTACAGCTAGTATTAATTCATCAATATCCAAAGGTTTTAGAATATAATGTACAGCCGATTGATTAAATGCTTGGATCGCATATTGGCTAAACGCCGTAATGAAAATCACTTCAAAATTAATCACCTCTAGTTGCTCCAATAAATCAAAAGCATTTCCAAAAGGCATCTCAATGTCTAAAAAAACTAAATCTGGATCGTGTTTATTAATTGCTTCTTTGGCTTCTTGGATATTACTGCATTCTTCTAATACAACAACACTTGGCGTATATTTTTTGATGTAATTTCCTAGTATTTCACGACTATCCTGCTCATCGTCTACGATTATAGATTGAAGTTTTTTATTCATGTCATTTTGATTTATGTTTAAATACGTTTGGCTTAGAGGGGTATCTTAATACTAACAAAAGTTCCAACATCGGAAGCATCAGAAAAAGCATCCTTCACTTGAATTTCGTAATTCTTTGTATAAATCTCATTAATTAGGGCTATTCGTTTATCAACATTTTTAAGGCCTGTACTTTTATATTTTTTTTGATTTCTCGTTTTCAATGTCTTTGATTTTTCTCTACCGATTCCGTTATCCTGAATTGTAATATTCAAATATTTATCATTAGTCTTTATCGTTACTTGAAGATGCCCTTTCTCTGTTTTATAACGTAACCCATGCCATACCGCATTTTCAATAAAGGGCTGTATAAGCATAGGAGGAATCTCTATATCACTATAATCTATGGTTGTATTATTTTCTAGTTTATAATCAAATTTATCTCTAAATCGAGCGTGTTCAAGTTTCAGATACAATTCGATCAATTGCATTTCTTCTTCGAAAGAAATAAAATCTTTTTGGGAGTAATCCAACACCATTCGCATCAATCTAGAAAAATTGGCTAAAAATTTATTAGCAGCTTTTTCATCATTTTTAGAAATATAATTATTGACACTATTTAAGGCATTAAAAATAAAATGAGGATTCATTTGAGTTCTTAATGATTTCAATAACAAGAGTGCATTGGCTTTACGTTTAGCTTTCACATTTCGCATAATGAAATAAAAAGAGACCAATGAAGCTAATAACAACAGACTCAATAAACCAATTATATTTCGTTGATTTTTAAGTTGTTGTTCTAAGAGTGCTTCTTGTTTTTCTTCAATTTCTAAATTCTTATCTATAATATCAATATTGACTTGATCTTTAAGAATGGCGAGTTTACGATCTAAGTCTTCTTGTTTTGCATTATTTGCTTTATCCATTGCATCGCTAAAATTTCTATAATTTTTAGCGGCTTCATCAAGGGCGCCCTTTTGTTGGCTAATTTCTGTTGCCTTTTTAAACACCTTTACCTTTTGCTCAAGGGTAGCATCTTGTTCTGCTAGATTTTTTGAAGCATCAATATATCGTTCTGCTTCTTCAACTGCTCCTTTTTCTAAATATAAATCTGCTAATTCCAATTGTTCTTGTATGATAGATTGCTTGGAAAAATTACGATTTTCTTTATACTCTATATTTTCTTTTCGGAGTTCTATTTTTTCATCTACATCCTCTAGATTTGTTAAAATTTCCACCTTTGCATTTTCAATGGTTTCATATTCTTCTTCATCTGTCGAAAGTGTTGTTGGATAATTTTTAATAGAATTAAAATAGGAGTGTCTAGCTTCGTCTATTTTATTCTTTTTTACAAAAATTTGCGCTTTCTTTGCTTCAATATTAGAAAGTGTAAGACTATCTAAAGCCTTCACATATCCTTGTTGAATTTTATTATATAAGAGAATACTCACATCATAATTTTCATTTAAAAATTCTACATCTGCCCGTCCTATTTCACACTTTAATCGTGTAGTTTTTGAACTAGAAACGTTCAAACAAGCATTAAAATTAGTACTTGCTAATTTGGTATTCCCTTCATCTAAACTCAGTAAACCCATCGCTAAATGATTTTGCGCTTTTAGTTCTGGGTGCTTAATTTTATCCAATATTTTACCTGCTTGTTCATATCGTTGAAAAGCCAACTTGCGCTGATCTATTTCTTCATAAATACTACCCAATAACATATACGCCTCTGCTTCTTCTGCCAAGCTCCCTCTTCTCTTTCTCGTTTTTAGTAAAGATTCAATTAAACGTATTGCTTTATTCGGATCCTTAGACTTGATTTTCCTTGCTTGCTCTAGGTTAGAAATGGGAACCGTTTTGTTAAAAGACTTTTTCTTCTGTGCTTCAACATATCCTATGTTAAAGAACCAAAACAATATCCATAATATATACTTTTTCGACGCCATGATAAAACAAATATAAGATACTTTTTTGACTTCTTTTTTAGCTTAAACTTCAATTTCTCCTAGTTTACAAAGTCAATATGCCAACTTATAAACTCAAGCCTATCACTCCTGTATTTCGACTTTATTTAAAACTTTTTTACTCGGAAATTTGAAGCAATTATTCACACAAAAATTCCCTATTCATGAAAAATACAAGAGCATTATTTGTAACCATCACCTTTATTTTAGCACTTCTCTTCAGCTACAGTTACCAGTTAAGTGCAGCTAATAGCTTTAGACACTGGTTGTTTAGTGGGTTTGGATTTTTTACGTCTAGTCCCTCTCCTACTCCAACACCAGAAGAGGGCAATGCTATTCAAATCGCTTTGCTCCTAGATACTAGTAACTCTATGGACGGTTTGATAGAGCAAGCAAAATCCCAATTATGGAAAATTGTAAATGAACTAAATGAAGCCGAGCACAAAAATGAAACACCAAATTTAGAAATTGCCTTGTATGAATACGGCAATGATGGCCTAAGTAAACGCAGTGGTTTTATTCGTCAGGTTACGCCGTTTACTAATGATATGGATTTGGTTTCCGACAGGTTATTTAATTTGAGTACAAATGGAGGAGATGAATATTGTGGTCAAGTAATTGTTACTTCATTACACGAGCTTGAATGGAGTGCTAAAACAGAAGATTTGAAATTGATATATATTGCAGGAAACGAAAACTTTAATCAAGGGAGTACTTCATATACCTTAGCTTGTAAACAAGCCAAAAACAGCGATGTTATTGTTAATACAATATATTGTGGTTCCAGATCGGCAGGCATCAATACTTTTTGGAAAGACGGTGCTGATCTAGCTGGGGGGAATTATACGAGTATCGATCATAATCGAGCAACACGGTATATAGATACCCCTTATGATGACGAAATTTCAACACTTAACGATCAACTTAATAATACGTATATTCCTTATGGAAATGATGGCGCAAAATACCGTTCTAATCAGATTTTACAAGATAGTAATGCCGATAAATATAGCAAAGCCAATAAAGTAGATAGAGCTGTATTTAAAAGTTCAAAAAACTATAAAAACAGTAAGTGGGATTTTGTAGATGCTTATAAAAAAGATAAAAAAGTAATCCAGAAAAAATCGAAATTACCCGAAACCTATAAAGGCAAATCCGAAGCAGAAATAGAAGCATTGGTAGAACAAAAATTACAAGAACGAAAAGCTATTAAAGATAAAATCCATACACTAAGTAAACAACGGAAAGGCTATATCAAAACTGAAAAAGAAAAATTAAAGGAAACGGCAGCAGATAACCTTGATGAATCTATTATTTCTACTGTCAAAAAGCAAGCAAAACAAAAAGGGTATAAGTTTAAAAATTAGACTATAATTACGGGACATAGGCTGAACAAAAAACATGACCCATTCCCTCAAAGTCAGGCTATAAAGCGAAAAGAGGCTGTTCCTTTTGATACAGCCTCTATTTTTTATTTCTAGCCTAATGTCATCTTAAACTAGGTAAATCTACACGATTGGTTTCTAATGTTTTTTTATTTTTTTTAGCTCTAGATTTCAATTCTTTTGGAGTTACAATGCTTGTTCTTGTTTTCGCTTTCTGATTATTTCCACGCTTCTTTTTATTATTTTGGCTCTTCTTCATCCCCTTGTTTTTATCTTGCTGTTCTTCGTATTCTCCATCATCTTCTGTCTCATCATCGCTAGGATTTTCTTTATGTTTAACCGAAATAAATCCTGTATTTCTTTTACCATCAACAAAACTTTGATTTAATTTTGCTAGAGCATCAGCAATTTCACTCAATTTATATTTAGCCTCATATTTTTCAGAGCCTAAAGCTAGATTAGCAATAGATAGGAATTCTTTTACTGTCATCCCTTTAAATATTCCTTTCGCAATAAACTGATTTTCAAGTAAAGCACTCGAAGAACTAAAATCTGAATCATATTTATCAAACTCAACAGATAAGGTAGCTGCTAATAATTGTGAAGCCAAAACACTATGAGCTTTCATTGGATCAGTCGCTGAGGCTGTCAATGCTTTAGGACGTCCTCCTCCTGGCAAATATTTAGTAATCGCACTAGCACTTGTAAAGGTAAGTGTAAGTCCCGAACCAATAACAACACCTCTAGGAAACGCTTCTTCAAAATTTTGATGTAGATAAAATCCCGTATTTTCTCCACTAGGATTCTGCCCCCATCCTCCTTGGGTTTGGGTTCTAAAAGGAGCTTCATTATTAGCAAAAGTAAAAACAGAAAAAAAGAATGCCAAAACAACAAAAAATAACTTTTTCATATTCGTAATTTATCGAAGTGATTTTAATTAAAAAGGGTTTAGTAACGCAATTTATACAATTCAAATATACAACCTTAAATAAAAGATTGTCAATATTTTAGGTATTAATATTTTGTTAAAAACAAAAAGGTGTAATTTTTTAAAAAAACTACACCTTTAATCTTATTTTTTCAAAAAAGGACTAATCGTCATCTTTCTCTTTTTCACGCTCTCGCTTTTCTTTTTCACGCTCTCTTTCCCGTTCTCTTTTTTCGGCTTCCCGTTCACGTTCTTCTTCTGCTTTTTCACGTTCTCTTTCTGCTTCCTCTAAAGCACGTTCGGCTTCTTCTTCCGCTTTTTCCGCTTCCCGTTCAGCCTCTTCCTCTGCCTTTTCTCGCTCTCGTTCTGCTTCCTCTTCAGCTCGTTCTGCCTCTGCTTCGGCTTTTTCGGCTTCTCGTTCAGCTTCGGCTTCGGCTTTTTCACGTTCTCTTTCTGCTTCAGCTTCGGCTTTTTCCGCTTCACGCTCGGCTTCTGCCTCTGCTTTTGCTCTTTCTCTTTCTTCTTCAGCTTCTTTTTTTTCAGCTTCCCGTTCTTTACGAGCTTCTTCACGCTCTCGTTCTCTTTCTTTTTTCAATTCCTCTCTTTCTTCTTCTCTTTCTTTTTTCAAGTCTTCCCGTTCACGCTCTCGCTCTTTTTTTTCAGCTTCTCGTTCCCGTTCTCTTTCTTTTTTTTCAGCTTCTCTTTCTTTTTTTGCTTGAATAACATGCTCTGGCTGTGCTATTGTTTCAGGAGCTATAAAAAGAAAAAATAGCAAACAAAGGCAACTTATTAGTTGTAGTTTTTTCATTTTTATAAAATTTTAAAGTGGATTTTTAATATCATTATAATTCTTCCCAAACGACATAGAATCCATACTGTCCTCCGCTTTTGGAAAGTTGTTTGGTAAAGATTGTAAAATCAGTATCATTATAGTGACCATCCCATAAGCTCTTCCGCTTTTTATATTTTTGATCACAATATTTTACAATGTCGTTATAGGTATTTCTAGTAGTACTTCGATTTTTAGAGTAAAAATCTAATTGGATTTTTGAAACTTTACCTGATGTAAAGTTATAAGTTATATCCGCAAAACTCTCATCATCAATATCAACTGTATATTCTAAAGCACTTGAACTACTTTTACGGAGTGCTGCCTTTTCTGCCGATTTTACAGCCGCTTTACGTTGACCAAATTCAATTCCTCTAAAAATAGCTCCATTATTTAAATAAATACTTTGCAAACTTTTAGGCAATGCTACTTCATCCTGTGAAGCAGCAGATTTTTGGGATGGAGAATTTTTACATTGCATTAATAGTAATGTAGAAAAAAATAAAAGTAAAAATCTTGTAGGCATAATGATTTGTTTTTGTTTTGTAAAACAATAATACTTTACTATTTCAGTTAGTACTAGTTTTTTTAACTAATTATTAACTAACCTATGAAGGTATTAAGAATCTTTAACAATCAATTGATTACTAATAGTCAATTTTATGAATAATGGGATTGGAAATCTTGGAGCTTATCATAATTTTATCTCCTATTTTCAACTTTAGTGGATGGTCTTTTGGAAAGGTTATTTTTTTAAAATGTTTTTGCTGGATCAGAACTGAAAGTTGAATCACATCTGAATGATAATCAATATTTATAACTTCACCACTCAAATAAAACATTTCTTCTTCTTCTTCAACAAATACTTCTTTTGGTGTGCCATACTTAATAATTTCGCCATTATTTAAAACAATTACATTATGAGAGAGTTTGAAAATCTCCCCGATATCATGGCTAATTAACAGTGTAGTTAATTTATACTCTTGATGTATTTCTAGTAGGTATTGTTGTAATTTATGCCGAACTCCATGATCTAGTGCTGCTAGTGGTTCGTCAAGAAGTAATATTCTAGGCTTTTGGACAATAGCCCTAGCCAAAGCAACACGCTGTTGCTGTCCGCCTGACAATTGTTGTGGTTTTTGGTCTTGTAATGTACCCAATTCCATCATTTCTATTAAATCATCAAGCTGTTTTTTTCCTTGAGAAGGAGAAGCTGCAAACTGGAGATTTTCTAGGACTGTCATATTAGGGAATAGTGCATAGTCTTGAAATACAAATCCGATATTTCTTTGTTGTGGAGGAAGGTTGATTTTTCGTTTGGTATCTAGCCAAATCTTATCATTAACGATAATAAGACCTTTTTCTGGTGTCATTAAACCTGCAAGAATTCGAAGCGTTGAGGTTTTACCAGCTCCTGACCTACCATATAGCGTTGTAAATGTATGTTCTTGAACCTTGATAGTCATTTTCAAATCCATACGCCCTGAAGCAGCTTGTAACCTTTTATTAAAATTCATTTCAATCATCTCCAAAAACGATTTATAAAACCACCATTTACAAGATACACTAATAGTAAAATACAAAATGTAATAAGGAAGAGTACAAAAGAATAAAAATGAGCCGATGTATAATTTAGGGCTTCTACCTCATCATAGATAGCAATAGAAGCTACTCTAGTCTCTCCAGGGATGCTTCCTCCTATCATTAACACTACACCAAATTCTCCAATAGTATGTGCAAAAGCCAGTACAATACCTGTAAGTATTGAAGTTCGAATATTGGGCAATTGAACCTTAGCAAGTGTCGTCCATTTGGATTTTCCCATAAGGTAAGCCGCTTCGGTTAATGATGGTGAGAGGTTTGAAAGTCCTGATTGTATAGGTTGAACCATAAAAGGCAAACTGTATATAACCGAAGCCAAAACAAGCCCTGCAAAAGAAAAGACAAGTTTAATATTAAAATACTCGTTGAGCCAATACCCCAAACCACTATTTGGACTAAATACAAGTAGGAAATAAAATCCCAATACTGTAGGAGGCAGTACTAGGGGCATACTGACCAGCGTTTCAATTATAGGTTTCCATCGTGATCTAGAATTTGCCAACCAATATGCCAAAGGAATGGCTATAATCAAAAGAATGATTGTTGTAACTATTGCCAATTGAAAAGTCAATATAATTGGAGTCCAATTCATAGTAGTTTTAGGATTCTACTAGCGAATATCCGAAATCTTTTAGGATTTGTTGTGCTTCTTTAGAGAAAAGAAAATGATAGAACTTTTCTGCTTCTTTTTTGACACGTTTTTGACGAATAAGCACTACTCCTTGTTCAATTTTAGGATAATATTTTTGTTCTACTTCTAGCCAATTCCCTTTTTGTTTTAAATGTGATGCTAATACTACAGATTTAGCCGTAAAGCCTATTTCAGCGGCTTGTGAAAGAATAAACTGATTGACTTGCGAGATGCTTTCTCCATAAACAAATTTGTGGTTTAAGGTATCTAATAACTGGAACTGCTTCAAAAAATCTATTGTAGCTGCACCATAAGGAGCTGTTTTTGGATTTGCCATAGCAATATGTTGGACGCTATTGGTATTTAAAACATGGATTGAAGGGATAAGATTTTCTTTAGTCGTCCAAAGTACCAGTTGACCGTAAGCATATCCTTTGGGAGGGAAGATACTCAATTCATGAGTCGCAATTTCATTGGGGTATTTCATATTAGCAGCTATAAAAATATCATAAGGCGCCCCACTCTTGATTTGCGCTGTCAATTTACCCGAAGAACTTATAATGAGATGACATTTAGCCCCTGTTTTTTCAGAAAAGCGTTCTGCAATTGCTTTTATTGCAAATTGCATATTAGATGCTACCGCAATGTTAATTATATTAGTATTTTGAATATTGCTACAAGTATTCAACTTAAAAATAAGAAGTATAAAAAGAAATATACGTAAAGAATAGTACATATTAATATGTCTTCAAATAGTCGCAAAATAAAATGGATTCATAATTATTTTCAAAAAAAATTAAAAATAATGGTTACCTTTTCTCTGTTAAGTATATTAATAGATGTATGAGCTAATTAAATATTAAAACATACAATAAGATAAAAAGTAAATTTTGAAATAAGAGTTAGGTTTAATGATAGTGAAAATAGGTAAGCCTCTTCCGAAGAGGTTTGCCTATTTCTTTTTAACAACTTTCTAATATAGTTTCAATAGATTTTCAATCTATCGACACATTTAAATATAAAAATTTACTTTTTTTTAAAAAAAATTAAAAATAGTGGTTACGATTTGAGTGTTTAGACATATTAATAAGTGTATGAATTAATTAAACATTAAAACACAAAATATATGACAAAATAAAAAGCACATTTTAATAAAGAATTTAGGTTTAATGATAGTGAAAATGGGTGAACCTCTTCTCAAGAGGTTTGCCTGTTTCTTTTTAACAGCTTTCTAATATAGTTTCAATAGATTTTCAATCTATCAACGCATTTAAATATAAAAATTTACTTTTTTTTAAAAAAAATTAAAAATAGTGGTTACGATTTGAGTGTTTAGACATATTAATAAGTGTATGAATTAATTAAACATTAAAACACAAAATATATGACAAAATAAAAAGCACATTTTAATAAAGAATTTAGGTTTAATGATAGTGAAAATGGGTGAACCTCTTCTCAAGAGGTTTGCCTGTTTCTTTTTAACCTTATCCTCAAAAAAATAGCAGTGAATAATCTTAAACCTCTCCTGCTCCTTGTCTTATGATTTCAGGTTCATTTCCTGTACAATCGACTACTGTAGATGGCTCATCTTTACCATATCCACCATCGACAACTAAATCAACTAATTTTTCAAATGCTTCATGTATTTCATACGGATCGGTATGATATTCTAAAATATCATCATCTAAATTAAGTGAGGTTGAGAGAATCGGGCGACCAAGCTCTTGAATGATGGCCTGTGCTATCGCATTATCAGGTATACGTATTCCTACTGTTCTTTTTTTATTTTTGAACATTTTAGGAATATTTTTATTGGCTTTTAGAATATAAGTAAACGGCCCAGGAAGGGTACGTTTCATTAGTTTATACACTTCATTTGTAAATGGCTGAGTATAATTTGCAATATCACTAATATCTTTACAAATAAATGAAAAGTTTGCTTTTTCTGGTTTGAGTCCCTTTATACGACAGATTTTTTCGTAGGCTTTTTGATTAAAAATATCACAACCTAATCCATAAATCGTATCTGTTGGGTAAATGATTAGTCCGCCATCATTTAAAATTTGAGCAGTTTGCTTTATTTTTCTTTTATCAGGATTTCTAGGATTAATTTCGAATAACATGACTTAATTTGAGGTGTTGATAAAGGGTATTAATAATAAAAGATTCATCCCAATTGGTTGGACGCTCTCCTATACGCAAAACTACCAAATCTATTTCTGGGACAATAAAAATATGTTGCTTTTCTTTTCCATCAATGATATAAGTCAATGGTTTAAATGGTTTCATCCTTTCAGCAGCTTTATGCCCCCCATCCTCTGCCATTAACCATATATGGAAACCATAATCTTTCTCTAGCTGACTTTGAGTAAGCATTTTTTCAAACCATATAGGATCAATAATTTGCTGTCCTTTCCACTCGCCTTTTTGTAAGAAAAGTTGTCCTAACCTCAACCAATCCTGAGCCCTTGCAAAAAAACAACAAAAGGCACGAGGCATCCCACCTGAATCGTCTAACCACCAGTAAGCATCGTTATTACCAAGTGGTTGCCATAGTTTCTCAGAAGCATAGTTTTCAATCGATTTATTGGTTATACGTTCTAAGAGAATCCCCAATATTTGGGTATTGGCATTATTGTATTCAAAAATTGTAGCAGGTGGTTTAACCGCAGGAATATCTAAGGCAGCATCGACAACATCTGTTCCCAAATAAAGGTTTATCAAGTCAGAGTATAGGTTATCTGTACGTCCATCAACTCTCAGCCCCGATTGCATCAGAAGAAGATCTTTGATACGAATATTAGCTCTCTCATCATTCTTCCATTCCAACAAGTAATCTGCAATTTTATCATTTTCATTTTTTATCAATCCATCTTCAACAGCTTTTCCTATTAATATTCCTATAATTGTTTTGACCATTGACATAGAATTGGTCGTTGTCTGATGGTCTGCTCCATTCCAATATTTTTCTAGGATTAGTTGATTTTGGTGTAAAATCAACAAGGCAGATGAATTTTGATTTTTAGCATAATCCGCCATACTATCCAATACTGATTGGGAAAATAAATTACTATTCATTAACTCATAAGATAATATAGGCTTTCCTTTAATAATAGATTTTGGAGTGTACCATTCCGTGGACGTAATTTCAGAATCACTAGGATATGTAATAATCCTTTTTATTCTAGTAAAATTGAATAAAATAAATATGCCCAGACCTAAAAAGATGAAAAGTACTATTTTTAAAAAAATCTTTAATATACTCATCTATCTAGTCTTCTAAATCATCAAAAATATTGTCAAAGAAATCTCTAAAAGAAAATCTAGATTCTAATATATCTTTATTGATGACTTCCATTGCAGCTAGACCATAAAGGGCAAATTCCATATATAATGCAAGTTCTTCTTTTTTAACCTTAGGAATAAACTGAGTGACTAAATTTTTAAGTCCTGCAACTGTATTTAAGGCTTTCTTGTAATCTTGTTGACTGGCATCCGTCAATAAATCAATAGAATTGCCTGCAGAAAACCACATCTTTATGATTTCGTAAGGATCTCGTTCTTGATCTTTTAGGCGTTTTTCAGGATTGGGAAAAAATTCTAAAAATTCATCTTTTATTGCTTTTTCAAGTAAGTGATGTGCGACCCGTAAAGCGCCCTCTTGTTCCCCTTCATACACCAATTCAACTTTTCCAGTAATAGCAGGAATTACCCCTACAAAATCTGTTATCCTCATATGAGTTTTAGACTCACCATTGATTAGCATTCTACGCTCGGCTGTGCTAACCAAGTTTTCCATCCCAGAAATGCTTAATCTCGCAGACACTCCACTCTTTTCATCAATATATTCGCTATCCCTAGCTACAAAAGCAATTCTTTCTAGAATGGTTTCAATAAGATCATGATTTTGAACAGTATTCAACTGGGTTTCATTAATATGCGCTTCTTGTTTTGTAATTGTTTTAGCAATATCTAAACTAATCGGGTAATGTGTTAGAATTTGACTTTCTATACGGTCTTTTAAGGGCGTAATAATACTGCCCCTATTTGTATAATCTTCAGGATTTGCTGTAAATAGGAATTGGATTTCTAGTGGCAGACGCAGTTTAAAACCTCTAATTTGCATATCGCCTTCTTGCAGCATATTAAACAAAGAAACCTGTATTCTAGCCTGTAAGTCTGGCAACTCATTAATAACAAAAATACAACGATGCGCCCGAGGAATTAAGCCAAAATGAATAACTCGCTCATCAGAATATGGCAACTTAAGTGTAGCCGCTTTTATTGGATCTACATCTCCAACCAAGTCCGCAATGCTCACATCTGGCGTTGCTAGTTTTTCTATATAACGCTCATCTCTATGCATCCATTCAATGGGCGTTTTGTCTCCCTTTGCTGCAATTAGGTCAATAGCGTATCTTGAAATCGGATTCAAGGGGTCGTCGTTTAATTCGCTACCTGCTACAATCGGGATATATTCATCTAATAACTGAGTAAGTAGTCTAGCAATCTTGGTTTTTGCTTGACCTCTTAGTCCTAATAAAAGGATATTATGTTGAGAAAGGATAGCACGTTCAATATCAGGAATAACTGTATCTTCAAAACCAACGATTCCTTCAAATACTTTTTCCTTATTTTTTAATTTAAAAATTAAATTGTTTCTAAGTTCTTCTTTAACTGTTTTAGACTTGTAACCCGCTTTTTTTAGTTGTCCTAGTGTCTTAATAGAATGTGTCATTAAATTTTAGTTTATCTCGTTTATAGGGCGATAAATTATTTCCCCCATTTACGCAATTGTTTCAAAACCGCATTGAAATCATTATGCAAATCAGCTTGAAAAGTCATGGTTTCCAATTTCATAGGATGTTCAAATTGTAAAGAATAAGCGTGCAATATACTTCGTGTCATTAATGGTTTTTCTACTTGGTTTTCGCTTAATCTGTATCGTTTGCCTTTAATTTCGGATAACAAAAAAGCATTTCTTCTACCATACACCGCATCAATTGCCAAAGGGTAGCCTATAGATTCAAAATGTACTCGTATTTGATGCATTCTCCCCGTTTTTATCTCTGCTTCCACCAATGTAAAATGTTTAAAATACTCCAATACCTTGTAGTGAGTCAAAGAGGCTTTTCCCTTTTTTGAAATAATCATTCTCCCTGCTTTGCTAGGATGGGGTGCTATTGCGCCTTCGATTATTCCTTCTTTTTTATGTACATTACCATCTAGTAATGTAAGGTATGTCTTTCTAACAATCCTAGATTCAAATTGTTGATTTAGGGCTTTATGGCTTTGTTCATTTCTAGCAAAACAAATTATACCGCTTGTCTCCTTATCCAATCGGTGAACAATCCGAATAGCCTTATATTTTTTTAATAAAAAACTATATAAATTAAACTTTTCAGGAGCATATCTATCGGGTAATGTTAAAATTCTAGGTGGTTTATTGACCAATACCAAATCGTCATCCTCATAAATAATTTTTATCTTTTCTTTCTTCATTGCTTAAGTAATCTTTTTTCTTTTGTTCAAGAAGGTTTTAGCATTTTCAAAGAAAACAAATGGGGTATTTCTTCTTGGAAGCCATTCAACACATATTTTTGTTTGTCCAATGTTCTCATATTGGGAAAACAATTATACGGACTATACGGATATTCTTTAAATGTTTTTAATAATAAATCTTGATCGAGCAAAGATTGGGTAATCTCCGCTAGTGAATGTCCCCACCCATACTCATCGTATTTTATATCAGCATCTCTATCCGCATACGAACCAGATCCTTCTTCATGATAAGGTTCTTTTGTATGGAAGTAAGGATATTTAATCTCAGTAGTTTCAAATTCTAGCGTTAAGATAAAGGGGTGAAACTCTACAATATAAAAGATGCCGTCAGCTTTTAAATAACGTTCCACAAGGCTTGCCCATTTCGGAAGATCGGGCAACCACATCAGGACACCGTAGGAAGTAAAAACAATATCAAATTGTTTGTCTAAATGCTTTTCCAAGTCATAGATATTACAACAAATAAACTCAGCATTCAGCTTCAATTGTTGATTTAAAGATTTAGCTGTTTTTATAGCTTCCTCAGAAAAGTCTACTCCTGTAACTTTTGCTCCTTTTCTAGCCCAACTCAAGCTGTCTTGCCCAAAATGGCATTGTAAGTGAAGGATACTTTTCCCTGAAACATCTCCTAGAGCTTGGCTTTCAATATCCATTAGTGAGGACTTACCTGCTAGGAAGTTATCCATATCATATAATTCGCTTTTGAGATGGTATGGAATCGTCTGATTCCAAAAATGTTGATTTGCATCAAAATATTTTTGCATAGAATAAATTGGTTTTATTATTTATGATTGCTTGACTAATTATTTATAAACTTTATATTTGCCAAAATCGTTTTATATAAAACAACTAATTTATAATGGAAGATAAAAATAAGAATCAATTAAATGTAGAATTACCAGAAGAAGTCGCTGATGGTATTTATAGTAATTTAGCAATCATTTCGCATTCGCATTCTGAATTTGTACTCGACTTTGTACGGCTGATGCCGAATGTACCTAAAGCAAAAGTAAAATCCAGAATAATTTTGACTCCTCACCATGCTAAAAGACTTATGAAGGCCTTGGGTGATAATATTCGGAAATATGAAGCTCAACATGGAACAATTGATGAAGGTAATAACCCTCATATGCCTCCGATGAATTTCAATACACCTCCTGCTCAAGCATAAGATACATGAAAACATCAAGGCAGTATCAGGACTGGTCTTTATTTCTTGATAGAGATGGTGTAATCAATCACAGGATAGTTGGTAAATACACTAAAAACTGGGAAGAATTCATCTTTTTGGAAGGTGTGTTAGAAGCGATGTCAATATTCAGCGCTACATTTTCTCATATCTTTATTGTAACGAATCAACAAGGAGTAGGTAAAGGAATAATGACTCAAGCCGATCTAGACGAGATACATCAAAAAATGTGTACAATGATTGAAAAAAAAGGTGGAAGAATTGACAAAGTCTATGCTTCCACCGGTTTAGCGATTGATAATCCTCCTTGTCGCAAGCCCAATACAGGGATGGGCGTTCAAGCTAAGAAAGAATTTCCTACGATAGATTTTAATAAATCAATTATGGTTGGAGATTCAATCTCAGATATACAATTTGGTAAAAAATTGGGTATGAAGACAATCCTTATCGAAGGTAAAGAGGAAGAAGATTCCAGTCACCTTGAAGTGGATTATCGATTCAATAGTCTTTATAAAATGGCAACATCTATTACATAACTATAAGATTTTTTGAAGGTCGGATCTCATTGCCTTCAATTTTAAATTTTTCATCTTTGAAAAATAAATATTTATCAGGATTACTTGGAACGGTTGCGCTTACTTTTAAATGCTTGCTATCCTTATTTTCTATATTATAAATTTTGGATTTAGTCCCTTTATAAAAAAATTGAATCTTCTGAAGAGCGCCTTTAAAATCTATAGAACACATTTCGCTAAGTCCTGATTTGCACGTAAGTTTTGAATCCGAATTAATAATATACTTACAGTTAAATAAAATATCGCCACGTTCTGTCGTTGAAATAAATGTAATTTTGTCTTTTGTACCTCTTTCCGATTCTTCTATTGTAAGTTGTATGTCGTCCTTTTGAATATCGCTATTAAGTATAAAATAAGAACCATTTCGTTGCCATTTTCCGAAAATGCTGTAAGTATCGTTTTTTTCTTTGTAACGGTAAACGAAACTGTTATCTTTGGTCAATGTAAGGCTGTGTGACGGATAGTCTACAACCTTATACTCAGTAGATGCTCCCTTATGGTTAGAAACCGTTGAATTGGTTGATCCGCAAGAAGCATACACAATTAGGAATAAAATAAAAGTTGATTTGTACATATCATAATAGTTTGTAATTTTATCATGTCACTAATTTAATAAAAAATGCAATCAAAATGAATTTAAAGGCTTTCAATATATGTACAATGCTATAAAAGCGACATTTTTTTACATAAAAAATGTAAAATCATACGAAAATGAAATATTATTTCATATAACATTTTTATTATGTTTTTAAATTTTTTGTCACATATATGACATTTTATTTTTAATTTGATAAAACAGAATATCATGCCTTTACATAGTGATAAAATGAACCGGAGTCTTAAATATGCTGCACATAATTTGGGGATGCGCTTCTTTGAAAAAGATGAGAAGGGATTATTACCATTCCTAAATCATTTCCGATTATTTAAAGTTGGACACAGTAAAGCCATTGTAAATTTGATGCATAAAAAAGACGAATGGATGATTTCCGATATCAATATTTTTGATTATCGGTACAAAATCACTGTTAATAAAAGTGTAAAAACGTATTGGCAAACCGTTTTTTTTATCAACTCCAAAGAACTCGGACTACCTGATTTTTATATGAAGCCAGAGCATTTTTTGCATAAGGCTGCTGCTTTTTTAGGCTGGGAGGATATTAATTTTGAAGCGTATCCAAAGTTCTCAAAACAATATTATCTAAAAGGAGAAGATGAATACTACATACGCGCTGTTATGAGTGATGAGGTCTTAAAACTTTTTACAATAGAAAAAGAATGGCATCTAGAAGCCGTTAATTATTTTCTTATATTATATAAAAGAAATCAACTTTTGAGGGGAGAACAAATTAAAGATTTTTATGAAAAAGGAATGAAAATCTGTGAAATGTTAAAACAAAACCCTTTAAAATAATCATCCTTTATAATTTGAAAGTTTTACCTTTGATGCCGAAATCCTTTTTAAAGGACTTTATTATATTCATTTTGATTAATTTTAAATTTAATATTTTATTATATTATGCGAATAAATATTTTACTTCTTTTTTTCATTACTTTTTTATTACAATCCTGTACACCAAAGTTTGTAAAAGAATATAAAAAACAGCTTGTAGAACAACCAACAGAACAAACCCTTAAGGAGAATAATAAAATTTTAAACTATCTTATCGAAAAAGAGCTTGATTATAAAAAGACTGAGGATGGGATATATTATGTAATAGAAAAACCAGGTTCGAGTGAAAAACCAATGTCTAATTCAAAAGTTACCGTACATTACAAAGGATATTTTTTAAATGGTGAAGAATTTGATTCTTCATACAAACGAGACAAGCCTGCTACATTTGGACTAAATCAAGTGATTAAAGGTTGGACTAAAAGCGTTCCTATGTTAGGTATAGGAGGAAAAGGAACATTTATTATTCCTTCTCATTTAGCATACGGAGGTGTCAAAAAAGGAAGTATTCCGCCAAATTCGATTCTTGCCTTTGATATAGAGTTACTTGATATTTTTGACCCAGAAAGGCAAAAGAAAAAAGATCAAGAATTAATTCAAAAATATATTAAGGAAAATCAACTCTCTACTAAGAAAACCGCTTCAGGAATTCATTATGTAATTGAAAAACAAGGAAAAGGAACATCTCCAGATGTTAGTTCAAACGTCCGTGTCCATTATGAAGGTACATTATTAGATGGCAAAGTCTTCGATTCTTCTTACCAAAGAGGTGAACCAATTGAATTCCCTCTAAGAAACGTCATAAAAGGATGGCAAGAGAGTGTTCCTTTACTCAAACCTGGCGGTAAAGGTAAGTTTCTTATTCCTTCTCACTTAGCTTATGGACAACGAGATACTCCAAGTATCCCCGCCAATTCTGTCTTGGTATTTACTATAGAATTGTTAGAACCTGCAAAAGCACCTTCAGGTAAAAACCAAGCAGCGATTGATCATGATCTCATCCATGATTATATTCATAAAAAAAATCTTAATGTTAAAAAGACAGCTTCGGGAATTCATTATGTCATCGAGAAACAAGGAAAAGGGACATCGCCAAATATTAACTCTACGGTAAAGGTACATTATGAAGGTACTTTATTAGATGATACTGTTTTTGACTCTTCTTATAAACGAGGCGAACCTATTGAATTTCCTTTGAAAAATGTGATAAAAGGATGGCAAGAAAGTGTTCCTTTACTCAAACCAGGAGGAAAAGGTCTTTTTATTATCCCATCTGAATTGGCATATGGTGCAAGAAAATTGCCCAGTATTCCTGCTAATTCTGTTTTAGTTTTCACGGTTGAACTCCTAGAGATTAAATAAAAAAATCTCCTGTATTTTATTAAATAAAATCCAAGAAATAATTCGTTGTTTCTTGGATTTTTCATAAACTCTAAGCATATGCTCCATCAAGAAATTAAAGATAACACCTTAGATTATGCTTTACAATTAGATAAAGAGGATGCTTTAAAGGCTTATCGAGAGCGTTTTTATTTCCCTTTACAAGAGAACGGCAATCCATACATTTATTTTTGTGGGAATTCTCTAGGTTTACAGCCTAAGCATACAAGAAACGTAATGGAGGAAGTAATAACAGCTTGGGAAAAACGAGCAGTTGAAGGACACTTTAAAGGAGATAATCCTTGGATGTTTTATCACGAGTATATCGTACAACAGATGGCGAAAATTGTAGGTGCCAAGCCTATTGAAGTTACGGTAATGAATACTCTTACGACTAACCTTCATTTGTTAATGGTTTCATTCTATCGTCCATCAGCAAAACGTTATAAGATACTCATGGAATCGGATGCCTTTCCTTCAGATAGATATGCTTTAGTTTCTCAAATCAAATTCCATGGTTATGATCCCAAAGATGCTTTACTTGAATTGAAACCTAGAACAGGAGAAACAATTATTCGAACTGAGGATATTTTAACTGTGTTAGAACAACAAGGAAATGAAATAGCATTAGTCTTAATTGGTGGAATTAATTACTATACAGGACAATTATTTGACATAAAAACCATTACTCAAAAAGGACATGAGAAAGGATGTGTCGTAGGTTTTGATTTAGCTCATGCCGCTGGTAATGTTAATTTAAACCTTCATGATGATCAAGTCGATTTTGCGGCTTGGTGTTCTTATAAATACCTCAACTCTGGTCCAGGAAGTCTATCAGGCTGTTTTGTACATGAACGATTTGCCCATGATAAAAGCCTCCCTCGATTTGCGGGTTGGTGGGGACATAACCCTGAGACTCGTTTTTTAATGCCCAATACATTTGATCCAGCACCAGGAGCAGAAGGATGGGTAAATAGTAATGCTCCAATGTTATCTCTTGCTGCCATAAAAGCATCCATGCAAATTTTTGAAGAATTGAGTATGAAACAACTCCTCAATAAATCACATCAGTTGACAGGATATTTAGAGCATTTAATTTTACAACTTAAAAATGAACGGATAGAAATCATTACTCCCTCAAATCCCCAAGAAAGAGGCTGTCAATTATCCATTAGAGTAAAAGGAAGTGGAAAAGCACTCTTTCACAAAATACATTCTAGGGGCGTGATAGGTGATTGGAGAGAACCCGATGTTATTCGAATTTCTCCTACACCTTTATACAATAGTTTTGCTGATGTTTGGAAGTTTGTACAAATCTTAAAGGATTGTCTTCTCGAAGATTAAGAGGATATTAGTCTATTTGAATTTCTTTTTTTAATATTTTGGTAAATGACCGAAGTTCAATATTATATTTACCTGAACCATAAGGGCTAAGATCGATTTCATAAATGGCATCTTCAGGTAAAGTAGATACATCATCCCGAAAAACTACTTCCCCTTCGTCATTTTTCACAACAATATCACTTAGATGTATATTCACACTTTCAAAATCAATGTAGTATACATACTTTTGATCAATAGACGAAAATGCCCAATTATTATTGGTCGCATCATTTTCAGAAATGAGCGATAAGGATAAGTTATTTTCTGCAAATGAGGTTTGTGCCGTCGTGATATTTGCTAAAAAAGTAAAGATACATACAGTTAAAATGGTTAAGTAACGATTCATTTGAAACATTTTATTTTTTAATAATATCATAAAAGTCATTAAACTTAGAACAAAAAGTATTCCAATTTTTAACGTATTGTGACATTGTAAATTGTGTAATGTTTACAGATTTTTCATTCTTCTCCATCTTACCTAAAAAACTAGAACCACAATGTTAAAAATACATTGTGATTCCAAAGTTTTTAATATGAAAGTATAATATTATGGTCTATTTACTGATTATAAGGCGTTTACTAATCGTTTGAAACGAATCATCAATCATTTTCAAAAGATATATACCATTCGGTAAATCGTCTACTCCAATTTGATTTAAGCCTTCGTTTATGTTATATGTCTTTACAACTCTACCATTTATATTTAATATATTTAAAACTCCATCAGATGATACATCTATACTTAATCTATCTTTTACAGGGTTAGGGAAGAGTGTTAGTTGTAGTCCTTTGCCCAAAATATCTATTGATTCAACTTCTGAATACTCATAAGAACCGTCCAAATCAATACTTTTTATACGATAGTATACTGTTTTTGCATTCCCCATTCTAGTATCTTCGTAATAATAATTAATGTCTTTAGCTGAGTTCTCAATATTATTTAGTGTATGAATAACTTCAAAATTTCTATTATCTACAGAACGTTCAATTTCTAATTTCTCAACATTAAATTGAGTCGCTGTTGTCCAATGCAAATCCACAGATTGGCTCCTATCATTGTATACAGCATTAAAAGACTTTAATTCAATTGGAAGTATCCAACTTGGACAAGTTTCTCCTGTCGAAGGATATAAATTACGACAGTCTATATAAGGTGCATCTCCTTGTTCTTCAATTCCCTTAGGAGATACTTCTACACAATAAGTTCCTGGCAATAGATTAGTCAAATCTACATCATAATACGCACCAGTTGCATCAGCTTCATTAAACCCTGTAGCTATAACTTCCCCTTCAGGAAATTTATATACTGTCCAAAAGGTCGTATCTTTATATTGTCCTGTATTATCTCCCCCACTAAGGTTAAATATACCATCGGCACTAAAGCAATCTGTAGCATTGGTCACTCCACCGCTAGTATCAAAGTTTGAAGAACCTTGCTCAGCCCAAAGTACTTGAGTACAGTCTCCATCAGGGTCATTAAGTGTAATTTTATAAATTCCTTGAGCAACTGGAGTGTAAAAACTTTCTACATCTTGTAAACTTTCTGTAGCCGTATAAGTTCCTCCTGTTTCTTGTTCTATGGTAAACGTTTCATTACCATTATATGGACCATAATAAACATAAAATTCATTGTCTGCTAAAAAAAACTCAAAATCATCACTACAAGTCCCTTCAGTATACAGAGGGGTTTGAGCATACAACAGGCTGCTTGAGAATAAAACTAGGAAAAAAAGTAATACGTAAATAAAATTCTTCATTTTTAAATATTTAATTTTAATGTAAATGCTAATAATTATATAAACAACACCTCAAAAGCTACTAATCTTTAAAAAACAATGATTTATATATTATTTTTTTATTAATAAAATAGTGTAATATAATAGGGAGTAATAATTTATTTTGTCCTATTGAATTCGAAATCTATGCCAGAAATTGGTCGAAAGCATGGCTAATGAATAACTGTACAACTCTAATAAATAAGTGTCACTTATATATTGATATTATATTATTTGAAGAACACCATAAATTCCATTTTCATATGGAAGTTGTTCAAAATAGCTTACTGGCTTCTGAAAAAACCTTTTTGCTTCCATTTTTACTTTTTCATCGCTCCGTAGCTCGGCTATGCAGCTCTAAAAAAGCGCAATGAAAACAAAAATTCAATTTTAATAAACTCAGCAGCCAATTATTGAACAACTTCATTATTTTCTTCTATAAAAGCATTTTCCATAATTTTTTATATCCTAAAGGAAATCAAAAAATTCTATTATATTTGTAGGCCTCTAAAATTTGTAATTCACTACTTCAAAAACACTCAACTTGGCCAAGAAAACGAGTACTAAGAAATCCAAGAAAATTACTCCTTTAATGCAGCAATACTTCCAGATGAAAGCGAAGTACGCTGATGCTATTTTATTATTTCGTGTAGGTGATTTTTATGAAACATTTGGAGAAGACGCCATTACTGCTTCCAATGTACTAGGAATTGTTTTAACTAAACGGAACAATGGTGGTGTAGATATTGAACTCGCAGGTTTTCCACACCACTCTTTAGATTTGTACTTGCCTCGATTGGTTAGAGCTGGTTATCGTGTAGCAATCTGCGAACAACTTGAAAAGCCTAGTAAGGAAAAGAAGATCGTAAAAAGAGGTGTTACTGAGGTCGTTACACCTGGTGTTGCAACAAATGATAAACTACTAGATCACAAACAAAATAATTTTCTTGCTTCTCTATTTTTTGGAAAAAAAGAGAAGGCAGGTGTCGCTTTTCTGGATATTTCTACAGGCGAATTTCTAGTAAGCGAAGGTCATTTGACCTATATTGATAAGTTGATTCAGGGTTTTGCCCCTTCTGAAATTATATTTTCAAAAGGAAAAAGAAAAGAATTTGATCAACGCTTTGGAGATAGCCATTACATTTTTCCCTTAGATGAATGGATATTTACATTAGATTATACTAAAGAAAAACTTTTAGAACATTTTGAAGTAAGTTCTCTTAAAGGCTTTGGTATCGAAGAACTAGAAATGGCTCAAATCGCTGCTGGTTCTGCTTTACATTATTTATCCACTACTGAAAATACCAATACGAAACATATTAATGCTATCGCTCGAATCCAAGCCGATAAATATGTTTGGTTGGATAAATTTACCATAAGAAACTTAGAACTCATCTACTCAAATCATCCTACAGGCGTTCCACTCATCAATATTTTGGACAGGACTGTTAGCCCTATGGGAGCAAGGTTATTGAAAAAATGGGTGGTCTTACCCTTAAAATCTATTGATGCCATCGAAAGTCGTTTAGATATTGTTGATTTTTTTATAAAAAATAAACTAATTCGTGACGAAATTGAGGTTAGCATTCAACAAATTGGAGATTTAGAACGGTTGATTTCCAAAGTCCCCCTAGGAAAAGTAAATCCTCGTGAGGTTGTACAACTCAAAAAATCACTTGTGGCTATTGGGCCCATAAAAAAAACCCTTCACAATTCTACTAATGATTTTCTTATAAAAATTGCTGATGGACTCAATCCTTGTCCTCGGTTGCAGGAACAAATCGCAAGGGAAGTTGTGGAAGAACCACCTGTCAACTTAGTGAAAGGTGGTGTAATGGCAACTGGGGTAGATGAAGAATTAGATGAATTGAGAGATGTCGTTAAAAATAGTAAAGAAATCCTTTTAAACATTCAAAAAACAGAAGCAGAAAAAACGGGAATTGACAATCTAAAAATTGGATTCAATAATGTATTCGGATACTATTTAGAAGTTACTAATAAATATAAAAATAAAGGTTTGGTGCCTGACACATGGACTCGTAAACAAACACTCACAAATGCTGAACGGTACATTACGGATGAACTCAAAAAATTAGAAGCCAAAATACTTGGTGCAGAAGAAAAAATTTTAGCAATAGAGGCTAAACTTTTTGAGCGATTGGTACTTGATCTCATGGATTATATCCGTCCTGTACAACATAATGCTAGCCTAATTGCACGACTGGATTGTTTACTATCCTTTTCAAAAGTTGCTATCAAAGAAAATTATTGCCGACCAAGTATTGATGACTCTTTTATTATTGATATAAAAAAAGGAAGGCATCCTGTCATTGAGCAGCAATTGCCCTTAGGCGAATCTTATGTTCCAAATAATGTCTATCTAGACAATGAAGAGCAACAAATAATGATGATAACAGGGCCCAATATGTCGGGTAAATCTGCTGTGTTACGACAAACCGCTTTAATTTCACTCATGGCTCAAATGGGAAGTTTCGTACCTGCAGAGTCTGCTCGATTGGGGTTATTGGACAAGATTTTCACGAGAGTAGGAGCATCTGATAATATATCCTCTGGTGAATCGACATTTATGGTAGAAATGAATGAGACCGCAAGTATTATGAATAACATATCTGAGCGTAGCCTCATTCTTTTGGATGAAATCGGAAGAGGAACGAGTACTTATGATGGTATTTCAATCGCTTGGTCTATTGCAGAATTTTTGCACAATAACAGCCAGGCTCGCCCCAAAACCTTATTTGCCACACATTATCACGAACTCAATGAATTGGCTAATAAGTTTCCACGCATCAAAAACTATAATATTGCTACAAAACAGATTGGGCAGAAAGTCATCTTTTTACGAAAATTGACGGAAGGAGGAAGCAACCACAGCTTTGGAATCTATGTGGCTAAGATGGCAGGAATGCCTAGAAGTGTTGTGGAGAGAGCCTCGCATATCCTAGCACAGCTGGAAGAAAAGTCTATTGATTCTCCTTTTGGAGATGCTCAAAAAGAAAAGCAAAATATAGAAAACACCCTAGGAAACCTTTCTAATCAGGCTTTTCAACTCAGTATTTTCGAAACCGTAGATGAAACTGCTGGTAAGCTAAAAGCCGCACTACAAGATATTGAAATCAATAGTATGACTCCCATCGAGTGTATGATGAAACTCAATGAGTTGAAAAAAATGTTGGAGGAATGAGGGTATAAAAACTGATCTTAAAGTTATATTTTACTTTTTAACATCTACTTCATACATGAGAAATGTATTCCCTTTTTCTCTAAAGTCTGTAGAAAAATTCGATGCCCTACCGAACTGTAATAATTTGATTTTTTTATTTTATATATAGAATATTTTTCTCCTTCCAATCATAAATCTTTATTACGCCCTTATTACTAATTGATTTGATTTGTTGTCCATTTTTATGAAGTCGTTTTAGTACATTACCTTCACTATCCCATACTTCTATCCTATCAGGTAAACCAATCGCTAGTAAGTTCCCATCTTGAGAACTAATTAAAATCTTTTCACCTTGATATTTTTTTCCTTTATTAAAATATACAACATTTCTATTCCATCCACTTCCTGAATCTAGGTTATAGTATGAATACAATAAATTACCTATTTTCTTACGTCCATCTATTTTCGCCAACTCATCCCCTATCGTAAAGGATTCCGTCTTGATAATCTTCATTTCGGGGATGCTATCGTTCTGGGCGATGCTGTGGAGTGTTATAAAAACGCATATTAATGCCGTTAATACTTTCATAGTATTTTGATTGAGTGGTTTAATGATATAACTCTATAATACAAAACAAAGATAATACTAAAAATAATAATTGTAAAATGTATTGTTGTAAATCAAGAGTCACAGGCAAAAACCACAAAACAACACACACACGAATTAATTGGATAAACATTGTTGCAACGTCATAAAAAATAATACTTAACACATTAAATGTAAAAAAATAACTGGAGGCACAAAAAAATGCTTATTTTAGAAAATCTTTGGATAAATAACAGCTTGCTTTTCTAATTTGCTTAGGCGTAATTTTTTTCAACATTGGAATCTTTCCTAGTACGGGTAAACCACTTTTTTGTATAATAATTTTTTCCGTAGCGGGATTCGGCTTGCCATTAAAAATGATTCCTGTTATTTTAATATTTCTACGCTCTAGTGCTTCGATGCTCAATAAGGTATGATTGATACTGCCTAAGTAATTGTGTGAGACCAGTATCACAGGAAGGTCTAAGCGTTTTGGTATATCAATGATGAGATCTTTTTTATTTAAAGGGACTAGTAAGCCGCCTGCGCCTTCAACAATTAGAGGTTTTTTAGTTTTGGGTAGTTTAAATTGGTTTAATTTAATTTTCACACCATCCACCTTTGCCGCATAATGTGGTGAAGCGGGCGTATTCAAACGGTAAGTTTCAGGATGAATCCTCGTCTTTTTATTGAGCGTGTATTGCCGAATTTTATCAGAATCCGAATTGTCTAAGTCGCCAGACTGGACAGGCTTCCAATAATCTGCTTTCAAGGCTTCGCAAAGTATCGCAGATATAATCGTTTTACCAATTTCGGTACTAATTCCAGAGACAAAATATTGACGATTTCTTTTCATCTGTTTATTTTTATTATCTGTTATGGTCAGATAGAACTTAACATGATGGACATAATCCTTTCTTGGTATATTTAAAAATTATTTCATCATGGACGTTTCATATTTTTAATTAATTATACAAGCTACTTGTTCATACAAGCCTTAATAAATTCGACAAAAAGTGGATGTGGATTTTCTACGGTACTTTTGTATTCAGGATGAAATTGTACGCCCACAAACCAAGGATGTTCTTTTAATTCTACGATTTCTACTAGTCCTGTATCAGGATTGATGCCTGTAGGCATCATGCCACCTTCTTTAAATTCTTTCAGATATTTATTGTTAAATTCATAACGATGTCGATGTCTTTCATCTATCCTTGTTTTTTTGTAGGCGCTATAGACTTTAGATTTTTTCTGTATCTCACAAGGATATGCTCCTAGCCGCATCGTTCCCCCATAGTCTTGAATATTTTTCTGTTCTTCCATAAGGTCTATTACTGGATGAGGCGTTGTTGGTTCTACTTCTACAGAAGCTGCTCCTTCCATGTTCAAAACATTTAAGGCAAATTCTACTACCGCACATTGCATCCCTAAGCATATTCCTAAAAAAGGCATTTTATTTTCTCTTACATATTGAATCGCTACGAGCTTGCCTTCAATGCCTCGTTCACCAAATCCTGGTGCGACAAGTATCCCGTCCAATTCAGAAAGTTTTTCTTCAACATTATTTTTAGTAATCTTTTCGGAATGAATGGGTACAACAATTACTTCACACTCATTCATTGCACCTGCTAAAATGAAGGATTCATAAATGGATTTATAAGCATCTTTCAGCTCATTGTATTTGCCTATCAATCCAATTTTCACCTCACTCAATGGATTTTTGAGTTTTCCTAGAAACCGCTTCCATAACTTTAAATTGGGTTCGTTTTTATCTTGTAATCGTAACTTAGCGATAACCGTTGTATCTAATTTTTCACGAAGCATCAAAAGCGGTACATCGTAGACCGTCTCCGCATCAATCGCTTCGATGACATCGCCAACTTGTACATTACAAAACAATGCTATCTTTCGTCGAATCTTCATATTTAGTGGATACTCCGTACGACAAACCAAAATATCAGGCTGTATTCCTGCTAGAAGTAATTCTTTTACTGAATGTTGTGTAGGCTTCGTTTTCAGCTCTTTAGCCGCTTTTAAATAAGGTATTAATGTAAGATGAATGACGAGACAATTATCGCTTCCTAGCTCCCAACGCAATTGACGCAAAGCCTCTAAATATGGTAGCGATTCTATATCTCCAACCGTTCCGCCTAGTTCTGTAATGACTGCATCATATTGATTGGCTTGACCAAGCAATAAGACCCGTTCTTTTATTTCATCGGTGATATGCGGAATCACTTGTACTGTTTTTCCTAGATACTCTCCTGCCCGTTCTTTATTGATAACGGTTTGGTAAATCTTACCTGTCGTTACATTATTTGCTTGGGAAGTTGGGATATTTAAAAACCGCTCATAGTATCCTAGATCCAAATCTGTCTCTGCACCATCATCGGTAACATAACATTCCCCATGCTCGTAAGGATTGAGCGTTCCTGGATCGACATTGATGTAAGGATCAAATTTTTGAATGGTAACCGATAGTCCTCTAGATTGTAAAATTTTAGCAAGAGATGCTGCAATAATTCCTTTTCCTAATGAAGAGGTCACACCGCCCGTCACGAAAATATATTTGGTCATTTAGTGTTTTGATTTTTTAATTGATAACTTCGCTACGGGATGCAAAGGTAAAAGAATTTTTAAGAAACAATCAAAAAAATATCGTCGTTTTACAATCGGTCTCATCGCATTAAACTTATTCCGCTAAGGTCAAATTCATAAATTGCACCCTATTTCAATAGATACCTTTATAATAGATGCTGTTTTAAATTTTATTTATTTTAATATAGTCTTGAATAGGACATTCTATTTATTTTCATTTTTATAATATAAATCTAAAATGGTATTCTCACGTTAAATTTAGAATAGTTTATGAATCATATAAAACGATAAAACAATTTACGCCATGAAAAATAGCATTTTAGCAATCGTATTAATAGTAGGACTCTCCAATTGTAGTGTAAAAGATGTAACGTCTAGTTCTCAACCCATTTCTCACGAAGTTTGGGATGAATTGCTACAAAAATATGTCAATGAAGAAGGTTGGGTAAATTATAAAGGATTCATAAAAGATAGTACTAAGATGAATCGGTATTTAGAATTGTTAAAAAATAATCATCCCAATACTAAAAATTGGACTAGAAATGAACGCTATGCCTATTGGATTAATGCTTATAATGCTTTTACGGTTAGTCTAATTATGAAACATTACCCTGTAGCAAGCATTAAAGATATTAAAAATGGGATTCCATTCGTAAATACAGTTTGGGATATAAAATTCATCAAAATTGAAGGGCAAACGTATGATTTAAATAATTTAGAACATGGTATAATACGACCTAAATTTAAAGATGCAAGAGCGCATTTTGCGGTCAACTGTGCGTCTTATTCTTGTCCTAAACTATTGAATGAAGCTTATACTCCTGCTAAGTTAGAGGAGCAACTCAATCAACAAGCCAGAGCCTTTCTAGTCGATAAAACAAAAAATATTATAGAAAATCCAGCAAGCATTCAGCTATCAAAAATCTTTAGCTGGTATGGTGGTGATTTTAAGGCAGAAAAACCATTGATTGACTATATCAATCAATATGCGCCACTGAAAGTAAATCAGGATGTAAACATTGAGTATCTTGATTATCAATGGACTTTAAATGAACAAAAAGATTAGAATTATAAAGGGCATTACTTAAACCAGTAATGCCCTTTACAATAATTCATTAATATTAGAACGTAAGCAATTATTCAGCAGCTTCTACAGCTTCTTGACCAGCAGCTTCTGCTTCTTTCTTAGCCTCTGCACTACGTAATGCACGTGGAATAACCATCGTAGCAACTGGAATACCACCATCGTTCATCACTTCAATACCCTCTGGTATTTCTACATCTCGAACTCTAACCGCTCCTCCTAATTGAAGTTCTGATATATCTAATGTCAATTCGTCCACTAATTTTTCTGGAACAGTCTTGATTTTTATCTTCTTAAGGTTTCTTAATACCTTGCCTCCTAATTTTGCACCAGGAGAAGTTCCTACTAGGCGAACAGGCACTTGAGCAATAACATTTTTACCATCAACCAACTGCAAAAAGTCTAAGTGTAAAATACTATCTGTTACAGGGTGAAATTGTGCATCTTTTAAAATGCATTTATAGGTTTTACCATCAATGGAAATTTCAACTAATTTAAACTCTCCTGTATAAATAATATCTCTGAAGGCTAAAGGTTCTCCTGTGAAGTGAACATTTTCACCTGAACCATATATTACACATGGTACTTTACCTTCAGCTTTTATAGCTTTTGAAGCTTTTTTACCTAATTCTGTTCTAGCTTCTCCTTTTATTGCGACTACTTTCATTATCTTTTATAATCTAATAACTTATAAAATAAGAGGTATAAGAAAACCTTCTTTTTTCAAAAACGCTCGCAAAGATAGTTTTTTTTAGTGAAAAAAGGATTTTTAGAACTGAAATTTTATACAAAAAAGCGATTTTCTACCAGATAACGACTTCTTTGATAGCTTCTTCGCCTAACTGCTCATTCATAGTTTTACGGATTTTTTCTTTTCCATAAATCAGCTCTTGTTTCAAGGGGGAAGATTCTAAGGTAATGATAAGGCGATCTTTGTGGATACGAAGGGATTTAGTATAACGATTAATCGTAGTTCCCATCATTTTTTGCCAAATATTCTGGACTCTAGTTTGATTGAGCTTGGGTTTTAATTTGTATGTCTCGACCATTTCGTGGAGGAGGTCTCGCATTGATTCGTTATTCTTGCTGTTCATAAATTGATTCTTATAGTAAGTAGTACAATAACGTTAGTGGTTGTTCAACGTTTGATATTAATAATGTTATTTAGTGTCTTAAAGTTCGATTTTTCCCTCTACAACTACAAATTTACAATAATCTGTATTAAATCCTTGAATAATTTGCTCTACTCTGTTTTCGTGTGTATCTGTAATAAAAATTTGCCCGTCTTTTTTTTCTAAAAGCAAATTTAATAAATGCTCTACTCTATATTTATCTAATTTATCAAAAATATCATCCAAAAGCAAAATTGGTGTGACTCCTTTTTCTTTTTTTAATAATTCAAACTGTGTTAACTTTAGGGCTAATATATAACTTTTCATCTGTCCTTGTGAAGCAAAACGTTTAAGTGGCTTTTTATTTAAGGTAAACACTAAATCATCCCTATGAATCCCTTTTGTTGTTCTTTGCAAATAGTAATCTTTCTCAAAGTTTTCTTGTAGTAAAACAGACATTTCATTTTCCCATAACATTGATTTATATACACACTCTGCCTGCTCTGCGCCTTTAGATATTTCCTTATAATATTTTTTAAAAATTGGATTAAATATTTCTAGAAAAGTCCTACGGGTTTCAAAAATATATGCAGAAGGTTTTAATAACTGCTGATTGTATGATTCTACCAAAGTTTTATCCCTAGATCCTACTGCAAATAGCTGTTTCAAAGCTGCATTTCGTTGCTTCAACACCCGATTATAAATAATTAATTGTTCTAAATAAGTAGGGTTAATTTGTGACAAACTCTGGTCAAGAAAACGCCGTCGTTCCTCGCTTCCCTCTCTAATGAGCATCGTATCATCAGGCGCAATTAATACAATAGGCAATAGACCAATATGCTCTGATAGTCGTTTATAGGGTTTTTCATTTAGACTTACGATTTTACGTTTTTGAGGAATTACTTTTGCAACGATTCTATGCTTTTTTTCTTTTTTAAGAAAATCTCCTTCTACTCTAAAAAAACTTTCTCCATATTGCACTGCATTTCTATCTTGCACACTAAAGTAGCTTTTACACATACACAAATAATAGATTGCATCTAGCAAGTTTGTTTTCCCCATTCCATTCTTACCTACAAGACAATTTAGTCGCTCCGAAAATTCGACTTCCTGTTCAGTATAATTTTTAAACTGTATCAATTTAAGACGTTGCAGATACAAATTAATAATTTTAGTGATGAATAATTATTTTCAAAAACAAGTTAGTCTTTTTCTATACATTTTACTAAATCTTAAAACCAATAAATTTCCAAGCAAGATTTTTGATTTTTAACAAAGCATCTCTTACCTTCGATTGCACAAATTACTAAACGACTGAATAAATCGAATTTCATGCCACAGGTTAGCCTCGAATTCCCCATGCTTGTTAGTACTGTTAAGATCGATGATAAGAAACATTACCTTGTTCGTCCATTTTTTCAGGACTATCCGAATGCAAGAGCACAACGATACGAGCCAGCAATCGCCAAACTAAAAAAAGAAATACGTGAATATTTCAAGCATTATATTCCTAGCAGAGCCAATATCAATAATTTGTTGTGGTTTACCTTTAATCCAGAACCACAATTGCATAATTTTCATTTCACATTCAATTTGGGCAATCAATATGTAGACGCTACATTCACCGTCATAGAATTTGATGTTGAAAACCAAAAGGTTATTTCCCTACCTGGTTTTCAAAATTATATGGCAATTCTAAAGCCTAATGAAAAACACAAATATAACGTCAAAAATGGTAGTCGCCTTGTCATCGAAAAACTTTTACGAGAACAGAAAAAACGTAATAATAACAAGACCGTTAATTTAACCCCCTTTGTGGCTGTAAAAGGAGACTTTATTAGCCATTTCTCCTATAATATTAATGTTAAAAAAGGGCAATTCAAATTTGAAGGACAAGTAATGCCTTGGTTCTTTTCTTCTATGGCTTCCAATATGGAATTTAATGGAGCAACGGAAATTGTAAAAGTTGGTAAAGATCTTAATGAGCTATATCCTAGTGGTCTAAAAAGTGCTTTTTACCAAGAAGCATTAGTTAATAGAATTTCTAAAATTATTTATAAAGAAGAAAATACACCTATTGTTATAATAGGAGAAGACGGGGTTGGAAAACATTCGCTCTTAGAAGAAGTCATTTATAGATACGTTGGTCAAAATGCTCATAGAGAAGCCTATCACCTTCAAAAAATCTGGCGAATAGACCCCAATCGTATTATTGCAGGAATGAGCATTGTCGGGCAATGGCAAAAACGCTTTGAGTCGATTTTAAAATATGTCAAAACCCGTCGGAATAAAATTCATGGTGTCCGCTTGGATGAGACAGATAAAATCATGATAGACAATCCTGTTGCGCTCTTACGCATTGGAAAGTCTGCACAAAATGATATGACCCTGAGTGATGTCCTTAAACCTTATCTTGAAAAACGGAAAATAGGCATTATTCTTATAGCCACACCTGAACAATGGAAAATCGTACAAGATAAAGACCGTCGATTTGCTGATCTCTTTCAGATTGTAAGAGTTAATGAAGCCAATAGAAAAACAGCCGCTCAAATGGTCTTGCAACAACGCAAGTTATTGGAACTAGAAAATTCTTGTATTATTTCTACTCATGCCATATACCAGTTGTTTAATATTCAACGCAATTATTTAAAAAGGAAGGCACTACCAGGTAGTGTAATGAAATTGCTACGTCAATTGGCAACAAAGTACAAGTATCAAAACATTGATGTACAAGAAGTCAAAAAAGAATTTGAAGCCTTTAGTGGCTTAAGTCAAGAAATTTTTGATGAGGATTATATTTTTAAAAAATCAGAAGTCAAGGATAAAATTTCTACTCAGTTAATTGGCCAGCCAGATGCTGTAGATGCCCTAGCAAAAGTGGTACACAACATCAAAGCAAAGTTAACCAATCCTGATAAACCCCTTGCTTCATTCCTTTTCATTGGACCGACAGGCGTAGGAAAAACTCAAGCAGCTAAAGTTATTAATGAGTATCTGATGGGTAATAATGAACAGTTGCTTCGTTTTGATATGAATGAATATATTGATCCTTACTCTAGTCAACGATTAATTGGCGATTTTTATAATCCTGAAGGTATTTTGACTGGTCGTGTTCGTTATCGCCCTTTTGGAGTTGTCTTATTTGATGAAATTGAGAAAGCTCATCCTAATATCCACGATTTATTACTACAAGTTTTAGACGATGGTCGGCTAACAGATAGTTTAGGTAGAACAGTTGATTTTTCTAACATCATCATCATTATGACGTCCAACGTTGGTGCAAGAGATGTAGGCTCTTCCATTAGTTTAGGAAATTCCGATGAAAATGAAGCGGCTATTTACAAAAAAGCTGTTGAAAATCGATTCCGTCCTGAGTTTGTCAATCGGATTGATGAAATCATTATTTTTAATTCTTTAAAATTGGAGCATATTCAAAATATAGCGAAACTCCAAATTAATGATTTATTAACTCGTGATGGTTTTGTTCGACGCACTACTATTCTCAATATATCGGGTGAAGCCTTAGAATGGGTCGCCACTAGAGGTTTTGACTCTAAAATGGGTGGGCGAGCTTTGAAAAGGCAAATAGAAAAAGATTTGACTAGTCTTTCCGCAGATCAATTGATAGGCTCATACTCTAAGAGTCCTATTATTTTTGATATTGAGTATGAAAACGGTAGGCTTAGACCTAAGATTACAACACTTGATTTTGTGGAACAAATCGAAGAAGAATGGCTTCCAGAGTTACCTGATGAAAAAAAAGGTGGACAGTTTTACAATCAATTACTCCAACGTCTGATAACAATAGAGGATAGGATAAAAGATGAACAAGATGACCAAATGATCATGGCATATTCTGATTTTTCTGGAGATGATGATGACAATTGGGAGTATTGGTGGTTTAAAGACCAACTTACCATACATAAAGAAAACATTCAAAACCTTCTTGCAGGATTTAGAAGTCAACATTTTAGGGGAGGCCCAGCCATCCCTTTTCGCTTAAAAGGCAGCACATGGAAACGGCTTTTTCCTAGTCGATTTAATGAGCGTGATGCGATTAAAGATCAACTTTTTCAAAAAGAAGGTCTAAAAGAAATTATAGAATTTTATCGCCTTGCTCCTACCCAATTTGATAGTATTCATACAGAGTTTATTGACAATTATTTAAACGTTAGTTTCCTAGCATATTTTGCGGAAGGTTTTATAGATAATCACATCGAAACCATCACTTTAAAAATGCAATCTTGTATTACCAATAAAGGAGATGATGAAATTTTAGCCTTATTAAAAATATACAAAACCTTCTTTGAGCATTTCAACATACAATGTGAAATCAATGAACCGCTTCAACAAATAACTGCTACAGGTTATAATTTATATGGTATTTGTAAATCAGAAGCTGGAATGCATATGTTTTACCTACCTCATGAAAACCCCTTACCTATAAAAGTTACATTAAGACTAGAAGGTGAGCAATCAAAAACACATTCTTTCTCCAAAGTTATCCGTGTTTATGATAATAAAAACACTATGACCGACATACGAACAGGATTTACGACTGATTTTAAAATTACGCCAAGTGAGTTCAAATTATTAATTTATGCAGGAGGTATGATTCCACAAAAAGTGTAAGCCTATTTCATTGTTGCTTCAATAATATACCATGTATCCCATACCGCTTTGACTTTTTGTTTAAAGATTACACTGTCTTTTCCGCTTTCGATTTGTTTAAACAAATCATGCATTTCTCCTCTTAATGTTGTATAATTTGTAGTGATGGGTTGTATCGCTTTCCAAGCTGCTATATGTTCCTTAAAAGCAAGTGTAAAATGGTTGGGACAATTTGTAAAATCCAATTGTTCTAGACCTAAAGTATAATCTTCAATGGTTTTGTTTAAAGATTGTTTTTCACAAGCATGATTTCGAATTTTCCCCAATTTATCATCTGCGACAATAACTTGTTCCATGCAGTTTTTCCCAACACTTCCAGCTTGCCTTTTTGAATTGGTATTTTGACAAGCATACAAAGTTATAAATATAAAAGGATAAAATATGGAGGTTATTTTCATCATTTTATCAAATAGGAAGTTATCAGAGAAATTTCTCTGATAACTTCAACAGTTGTTTATTTTTAATTCTATACACAATGTTCATCCGCAATAGATATTGCCTGAGATATAATATCTATTCCTTCATCAATTTGAGCTTCGCTAATGATCAATGGTGGTGCAATAAAAATAAAGTTCCACTTCACGAAAGTGAACATTCCTAATGCTCGAATCTTAGCTGCCACTTTACTCATAATGTGCATCTCTGCTTTCGTTGCATTCCAAGGTGCCATTGGCTCTTTCGTCTTCCGATTTTTAACCAATTCTAGGCAACCTAGCATTCCTGTATTGCGCCAGTCTCCTATCGAAGGATGTTTGTCCATCAATTCCGCTACTTTTTTATCAATGTACCTTCCTCTTTCAACAGCTTGACTGATCAAATTTTCTTTTTCATAAATATCTAGAACAGCTAAAGCACTAGCACAAGAAACCGCATGAGCAGAGTATGTTAATCCTAATGGCAAATATTGATTTTCAAACTTTTGTGCGATCGTATCAGATACCACAATTCCTCCTAGCGGAAGATAACCCGAAGTTAAACCCTTAGCAATACACATAATATCAGGTACAACACCATGATTGTCCACACCAAACCATTTGCCTGTTCGACCAAATCCAGACATCACTTCGTCGCATATCATTAGAATACCATATTTATCTGCTATTGCTTTTACTTTCTGCCAATAACTCGGAGGATATTTAATACAACCCGAAGAACCTGATTCGCCCTCTAAAATAATCGCCGCTATATTATTAGGTCCTTCATATTTTATAACCGCTTCCATATTGGCAGCGGCTCGTTCACTACATTCTTCCCACGTACTACTGTACCACGGACAACGGTAAAAGTAGGGATTTTCAACATGAACGATATTTGGCACTTGGTTAGAATCGACATTCAATTTACGAGGATCGCCCCCTGCTGAAATTGCCCCCATCGTTGCCCCATGATATGAACGGTATTGTGTTACGATTTTATGTCTGCCTGTAACTAATCGAGCCAACTTGATGGCATTCTCTATTGCTTCAGCTCCTCCTAGTGTGAAGAAGGTCTTTTTTAAATTACCAGGTGTAATTTCCGCTAATTTTTTCCCTAGTTCCCCTCTTACTTTTGTGGTCATACTTGGTGCAACATAGCAGACTTCCTGCATCTGCCGTGCTACTGCTTCCGTTACTTCTTGTCTACCATGTCCTATATTTACATTCATCAATTGAGAAGTAAAGTCTATATAACGTTTACCACTATAATCGTGCAAATAAACCCCATTTGCAGATTTTACATTGATGGGATTCAGTCCTCCTTGTTTTGACCAAGAGAAAAAAGTATGATTGAGATTATTTTGTAAAATTGACTCTACTTCATTTTGTAATACTACACTGCTTGACATTTTTTATAATAATTTTAATATTAAAAAAATAATAAATTCCCGCTTCATTCTATCCTCTTCAACTGAAAATTAACTCATCCAATTTGTCCACGCTTCAGGATTCCATTTAGTCGTTCGTTTTTTCAATTTTGTCCAAAACTCTACAGAACTTTTTCCTGTAATGTCGCTAACACCAAATTTTGATTCATTCCATCCTCCAAATGAAAATGGTTCTCTAGGAACAGGTACTCCAATATTGACCCCTACCATTCCAGCACTTACTCTTTCCATTACGTAGTCTGCCATTTTCCCATTTTGGGTAAAGACGGAAGATGCATTCCCATAGTTAGAACTATTTTCAATACGTATTGCTTCATCTATATCATTTGTTCTAAGGATAGACAACACAGGGCCAAAGACCTCTTCTTTTGCAATTTTCATTTCTGGTTTTACATAATCAATTACTGTTGCCCCTACATAATACCCCTCTTCTTTACCTTTTACGGTTGTATTTCGTCCGTCTACTAATACTTTTGCTCCTTGTTCTTCTGCTTCTGTAATATATCTTTCTATACGTTCTTTCGCTTCTTTAGAAATGACAGACCCCAAAGAATCACCTGGTACGATAGCACGAGCTACTTCACATAACCTTTCTACAATATGGTCAATTTTACCAACTCCGACCATAGCCGATGCTGCCATACACCGTTGTCCAGCACAGCCCGACATAGAGGCAGCAATGTTGGTCGCAGCCATCTCTGTATGTGCATCAGGTAAGACAATTAAGTGGTTTTTTGCTCCTCCCAGTGCTACACAACGCTTCAAATTTGATGTTGCTCTTTGGTAAACGATTTTAGCTACTCTAGTAGAACCAACAAAAGAAACCGCTTCAATTTCAGGGTGATCACAAATTGCTTCTACAATTTCTTTATCCCCATTTACAATATTTAAAACACCGTCTGGTAGACCTGCTTCCTTCAACAATTCTGCGATGCGAACGGCACTCAAGGGCGTTTGCTCTGATGGTTTTAAAATCATACAGTTTCCTAGAGCAATCGCATTGGGTATTGTCCATAAAGGCACCATATGTGGGAAGTTAAATGGCGTAATACAAGCCACTACTCCTAGCGGGCAATGTGAGGTTCTACACTCTACCCCTTTACTAACTTCTTGTATCTCATCATTAACGATTTGAGGGAGCGAGCAAGCAAACTCACAAAGCTCTATACCTTTCATTACTTCCGCTTTCGCTTCGCTGTAAATCTTTCCATTTTCTATAGATACCAATTCCGTTAATTCCTGTAAATTTTGTTCTAGTAATGTTCTAAATCTAAAAAACACCTGAACTCGTTCTTTTAATGTTTGGCTTGACCATGCTGGGAAAGCAGCTTTAGCTGCTTCAACAGCTTTATCTAATTCTCCTTTTCCTGATAAAGGCACTTTGGCAATAACTTCGCCTGAAGCAGGATTGAAAACATCTAAGGTCTTGGATAGACCATTTTCCAAATGACCATTTATAAAATTTTTAGCAGGAGGTAGGGCTATGGTTTTAGTACTCATTTTTAGATTTTATTTTTATTGAAAATATAAGCCGATGAAGGTAATATTTTTTTTAAAAAAATGCAAAAAATAAATGTAATATGTCTTTCTAGTCGAAAACAAAAAAACGCATTTGACACCTGTTTTTGCTTGGTTATACTAAACATAACTTAAGAAAGTAAGGCTCCCAACTTGAACATTAATATTACCAATCCAAATAACGAAACATCCCTTCTTCGTGATGCGAAAATAAGATAATGAGATTGAGCAACAAAAAATACCATAGTAATATCAATATAGTAGCAGCTCTTTCTCCAAACTTATCTTTTAAAAAGCTATACATCTTTTTATTTTAATAAAAATAATATTTTATATACTTCTAATGAAGCGGTCATATCTTGTTCTTGTATCATCACAAAACTCAACATCACGAAATGAATTGTAATAAATATTCCTAGTACTTTTTGAAACCATGAATACGCTCCAATTTTCTTTTGTAAAACGCTACCATTATAACGGTGCCAAATATTAATCGCTAAGGCATGGATAGCTCCCCAAATCAAATACCTAAAAGATATTTCATGCCAAAGTCCTAACACTAACATAGAGGCAATGATACTGATATGACCATTTCTCGTCATTCCTAAAAAAGGATAATAAACATAATCCCGACACCATTCTGATAAAGAGATATGCCATCTACGCCAAAAGTCAACGATATTTTGTGCGAGAAATGGATAGTTGAAATTTTCAATAATTCGAAAACCCAAAAGTAAAGATAGACCAATCGCCACATCAGAAAATCCTGCAAACTGCATATAAGCATTCCCTGTAAATCTAAGCATTCGAATATAGGTTGCTAGCCATAATGATTGCGACTCTAATGCATTCGCTATTCCTTCAAGTTTATGGCTAAAAAGATAATTGCCAAGTACTATAATTTTAAAATATCCATATAATATTCGTTCCAGCCCAAGCGAGAATAGGCTACTGTTCCAACGACGGCGATACATATCTTTTATAAAAGGCTGAAATCTATTAATTGGGCCAACTAAAATTGTAGGAATAAAGAATAAATATTGGAAATATTCTAATAGATTGTGTTTAGGAAGTTGCTTTTTATAGGCTTCAATCGCATAATGGATTTGTCGAAAAGCATAATAAGATAATCCTAAAGGGATGATCTCCTTCATACTTAGATTAAAGTAATAAGCATATTCTAGTTTGAAAAACAGAAAAATTGCTGCTAGTTGAATAACGATTATGATCGTTGCTGTTGTAAGGTTATTCAATTTTTGAAGTAAAAAATAACTAAACAACATTGTTCCTAGCAGTATCAAAAAAGAAATTGGAGAAACAACTATTAAAAATAATACGGTAGCTAGTCCGATAGGTATCAACTGCCATTTTTCTGGAAGTGACCATGAAGCAACTATCAGGGGAATACAAATTAATAATATAATAGTCAATAACTCCATCTACTTTTTGTAGTTTTCAAAGATCTTATCCATTAACCACTCCGAATATATGGATTTTCCTTTTTCATTGAGATGTCCTATATCTCTATATTCCTTAAAATACAATCGTCTTCCCTCATATTCCCAATATTCAATTCCAAATTTATTGGAATATTGCTCTAATAACAAATAGTAGTTTTTCTGTACCTTAGGCGTAAAAATACGTTCATCTACTTCAAAAGGTCTGGGAAGATGTAAAATATAGGTTTTAATTCCTGCTTTTTGAAGTCGCTTCAAGTCGGCATGAAGATATGCTGTAGCAGCAAATGATTTTAACGTTCTCTTTCTTATAGAAAAATTTAAGGTATCCAAGATTTCATTGGAATAAAATGCATAGTCACACGCTCGCAAACCGTTTGGTTTTTGGTTGCCTTCTCTGAAATATTTGAGTCCGCCTTTGTAAAATCGTCGATTTTTATCCACTAAAATTTTATAAAATTCAATCCAACTTTCAGGCAGAATACCTTTTTCTATTTTGAAATGATAGTCCGAAATATCAAATAATAGCCAATCGTTGTGAATAAAAACTATATCTGGTTTCAAATCGATTAAATTGTCAAAAACACCTTGCTCTTTTACTAAAAATTCAAAGTGGTTGCCAAATAAAAAGATTTTATTTAACTGCACCTTTGTATTGTATTTTTCTAAAGCGAGCGTTTGTATTTCATTAGGGCAAGCAATGCCCTGAGCAACGAGTGAAGAACCAATAACTACTATTTTTAAGATACTTTCTTCCTGCTTTTGAAAGTCTTTTTTTAAAGCATCAAAACTTGTATTAAATTGTGCTGTATTGTCTCTTAAAGTGATGTATTGATCAAAGGAATTTCCAAAAAAGTAGATTAAGACCTGCCATAGAATAAAAAACATTATGATTATTGCCCAAGTCTTGGGGCTTGGTACAACTTTATGTTCACGCTTCACTATAGATTTTGAATTAATACTTTTAGATTTCCAATCACTTCCGATTGATTATTGATAGTTTTTCTCATTTCAGATAGTTCTTCTCGTAATAACTTTTGTATATTTTGTGGAGACGGTAAAAATGGGCTTATCTTGGCTCTAACATACCAAATCTCTCGTATATCTCCTAAACTTACACCATAGGGTTTGTAATAATTGTTATCTGATATTAAAATCAGTTGTTTTTCCGTTTTCAAGCGATTCTCTATCCGTTTAACAAGTACATCTCCCCTAGTCACTATAACATATACAAAATTGTCTTTTAATGCTGTTTCCCATAGTGTAGGCTCTAAATAACTACAGATTACTTTATCCCCTTCAAATAAGGTTGGTTCCATACTATCTCCCTCGACATCAAATGAACGATGTGTACCACTTTTATATTTGTAATCTGGCAAGGTGTAGGTTGGTAAATCTTGCACAAAAGTCGGATCTGTCAATTCGCTTGCGTAACCCGCTTGAGCTTGTACAGGCACATGAACTATACGTTCATCACTTTGGGCATTTGTAACAATTGTTAAAACTCTAAAATTTTTATGGTCTTCCTCTGTCATAAACATTGGTCCATCTCCCGTAAAAATGTAGACAGGATTAATCTGATAAACTTCCACACTTTTCCGCAACAACTCTATTGTCACATCTCTCCTCCCCTTTAATATTTCACTTAAACTTTGAGGTAGATACTCTAAAGACAAAGCAAATTGTCTGCTTGAACGCACCCGATTTTCTTCTTTTAATGTATTATGACATTTAATAAAACGCTGAGTAATCACACTATTCATTAATATTGTTTTATCCTGTTATTTTTATTGTTATATAAGATTATACCCCAAATCCATATCCTTCTCAAAAAGAGAATAACATCAAATGTATGACATTTTTTATTTAAAATATAATTTTTTTGATAAAAATTATTAAAAAAATTATAAAAAATAATTTTTTTGCGTACATATTTTGTTTATTATCCTTTTTTTAGGAATGTCATCTACCTTACATTATTCTTAAATATTTATTAAAATTTATTAAATCATGTAACTATTTTAAGATTTCTCTCGTTTATAGGGGTGTTAACATTATTATAGAATCCTTAAAATACCAAAACATGATTTTCAAGATTTTATTCTTGGGAGTATTGCTTGTAACTGCAGGTTTTACATTCAAGGATGCACTTTTCCCCCAAAAGGAAGAAAGATTAAGATGATTAAATATAAATGGTTTAAGAAACTGTGTTGCTCTTAGTAACACAGTTTTTTTTATATGGGTCTATCTCTACCTTCTAAACCTATATAATTTTTTGAATTATCCTTTAAAACCATCGATTCGTACGGCTCAAGTACTATTTGACGGCTATTTAAAACAGAATTTCCTTTTTGCTTTCCTAAATTACAAATAGCAACATAATAAACGCCATTATTCTTAAATTCAATTTGATATATATCTTTTACTTGAACAACATATACTATTTCACTATTCATCCATTTATAAATAGATTGATACTCTGACCATTGTTCTTCATCATAATCCCCTAAATAGTCTGATGTAAAAATCACATTTCCTAAAAGTGTATTAATCAACAAAATAGTATCTTGCTGGACTTCAGTAAGTTTATTTTTTTCTTTTCTTAAAATAAAAACATCAGGATCACTTTGAAACGCTCGTTCATTGAGTTGCCATCTACCCAAAACCGAACGAAGTGCTATTATGGTAGATACTCGCTCACGATTTCCTAAAAATTTTAATAACCGATGTTCCCATTTTAAATGTATATCTGCCCCTATTCTACAATAATCTACTAAACCAAAACAAGCTCCTAGTGGTACACCACAACCTAGTATTAGTTTTTCTCCGACTAAGTTTCTTAGAAAGGTCATCGATTCATGCATAATTTGACCTCTAGTTTTATTGGGTCTTTTAATTAGGGCTACCGCATATAGAAAATCTAACTTAACCATATCAAATCCCCATTTTTCTAATACTGTATGAAAAACTCCACTTAAATAATCTTGCACTTCTTTATTATAAAAATCTAGCGCATAAAACCAACCACTCCACAAAGGCGTATATCCTGCTTTTACATAATCTCCCTTCTCATCTTTTAATAACCAATGCTTCTTATTTTTAAAAATATCTGATTTAGATTCACATACAAAAGGGGCTAACCATAATCCAGCTTTATACCCTTTATGATGAATCTCATTAGCCATAGCCTTCATTCCTCTAGGAAAACTAGGTTTTATACTTAACCAATCCCCTACTTTTGTCTGGTATCCATCGTCTATTTGAAAAATATCAACAGGTACAGCTCTCTTCTTAAAAGCCTCTAAATTTTTTTGGATAATCCTTTCTGATATGTCTGTATAATAATGATACCAACTTGTCCAACCGATTGCGGGTTTGGCTTTAGGTTTTACAGTATTCATCTTTTTAAAATACAAATCAAATACTGTTTTATCCTCTCCCTCTTGATACCATAATTCAAAAACAGGATAGGAATGACTTAAAGATAAATCACTACAATCTTTCTCTATTAATAATTTATTTTGAACAATTTTATGCCGAAAAATCGTATAACCTGTATGCTCATTTAATGCCCCTAAAAACAACATTTTTTTATAGCCTGTTCTAATATAGGTATACGTCCAAGAATGAAAACTTCCCTGCTCGTATTTAATATTTTCAAAATGATAATCTCCATAATACTTCATCATAAAGTTTGCAAAAGGTTTTAAACCTGTAAAACGCTCTGTCCGTTCGAATTCTCGACTTTCTGTCCATGACTGAAATCCATTACAAAATATTTTATGATCCGTTGTATATTGAAAATCCAACTCTACCCAAACCCTTTTAATCGTAATGTCTTCTTTGGGATGCATCGTTAAACTAATCAAACGGCCATTATCTTGTTCCTCTATTTTAAAATCAACATATAGCTCTTCTTCATAAGTCATTTTATTAGGGCTTAAGGCAATTAATTTACCATCATTATACTCTAGAAAGGCTTTGAACATATCTTTTAATATTTAATCTCGAAGAAACTGAAGAATGACTTATATCTATCCTGTGGTTTACTAAGTATCGATTAACTTTCGAGATTTGTTCCTATAATCACTAAATTTCAGGCTGGAAAATAAAATATTAAGTTTTAGAATACAAAAATTCCTTCATTTAAAATAATTGGTTTTTCCGCTCCAATCATATAAAAATCGTTACCTTTGCTGTTTATTTTGCTTAACTTTAAGCATCCCAAGTTTTCGTATAATTCCTTTACAATAAAAAATCTAAAATGAATTTTCATAGCTCACCCATTATTGATCAGGTAGGACTAGAAGAACGAGCAGCTAGATTGATGAAAAGAAGCATCAAAAAAAGTTCCAAAGAGACTGCCCTAAAACTTGCCTTAAACATGATTGACCTAACAACATTAGAAGGTCAAGATACAGATGGAAAAGTTCGACAAATGTGTTATAAAGCCATGCATCCGCATGATGATTTACCTGACTTACCTACGGTAGCAGCCGTTTGTGTCTATCCCACATTTGTAAAAACGGCTAAACAAGCCCTAAAAGGCTCAAAGGTTAAGGTCGCTTCTGTTGCAACAGCTTTTCCTGCGGGACAATCTACTCTAGATGTCAAGATCTCTGATACTAGATTTGCGGTAAGTGAAGGCGCCGACGAAGTTGATATGGTGATTTCTAGGGGGCGTTTTCTTAAAGGAGAATACAATTATGTATTTGATGAAATCGCTGCTGTAAAAGAAGCCTGTGGAAAAGCACGATTGAAGGTCATTTTGGAAACGGGTGAATTATCAACTTTGGATAATGTACGCAAAGCTAGTGATATTGCTATTTTAGCTGGAGCAGATTTTATTAAAACATCGACGGGAAAAATTAAGCCTGCTGCCACCCCTGCATTTACACTTTGTATGTTGGAGGCTTGTAGAGATCACTACTACAAAACAGGGCAGATGGTGGGAATGAAACCTGCGGGAGGCATTCGTACTGCCAAGGATGCCATTCGTAATTTAGTTATGGTAAGAGAAACACTAGGAGAAGCATGGTTGTCCAATGAATGGTTCAGATTTGGAGCTTCTAGTCTAGCCAATAATATCATTTTACAATTAGAAAAAATTAGGACAGGAAATTATCACTCTATGGATTATATTTCCATTGATTAAAAAACTATTCAGAATCAATTCAACTTTTCAAATAATGTCATCAATAAATTTCAATACCACTTGGCAATATGCTCCTGCTCCTGAAAGTACGGATCATATAGCACTCAAAGAGCAATATGAGTTATTTATCAATAATAAATTTATCAAACCTAAAGAAGGGAAATACTTCGAGACCTTAAATCCATCTACAGGTAAAAAGATTGCCTCCATTGCTGAGGCTGGGGAAGCTGATGTGGATGCCGCTGTAAAGGCTGCTAGGAATGCTTATAATAAAGTATGGTCAAAGATGTCTGGTAAGGATAGAGGGAAATATATCTATCGTATTGCCCGACTATTACAAGAACGAGCAAGAGAATTTGCTGTTATCGAAAGTATGGATGGTGGAAAGCCCATCCGTGAATCTAGAGATATAGATATTCCATTAGCGGCAGCACATTTTTTCTATTATGCTGGATGGGCTGACAAATTAGAATATGCTTTTCCCAATAGACAACCAAAATCAATGGGTGTAGCGGGACAAGTTATTCCTTGGAACTTTCCCTTATTGATGGCAGCGTGGAAAATTGCTCCTGCTTTAGCGACAGGAAATACCATTGTCATTAAACCTGCGGAGACCACTCCGTTGACTGCTTTAAAATTAGCAGAATTGATTCAAGAAGCAGACTTACCTCCTGGTGTTGTCAATATTGTTACAGGAGCAGGTCAAACTGGTGCTGCTATCGTCAATCATCCTGATATAGATAAAATTGCGTTTACAGGATCTACAGGTGTAGGAAAAATCATTCAAAATGCGATTGCTGGAACACGTAAAAAAGCAACACTTGAACTAGGAGGAAAAGCTGCAAATATCATTCTTGAAGATGCTGCAATCGATCAGGCTGTTGAAGGAATTATTAATGGTATTTATTTTAATCAAGGGCATGTTTGTTGTGCTGGCTCTCGTTTATTTGTGCAAGAAGGCGTCTACGATGAAGTCATCCGTAAATTAAAAGCGAGAATGGAAACATTGATTGTAGGTGATCCTTTAGATAAAAATACCGATATAGGAGCTATTAATTCAAAAAGTCAACTAGGAACTATTGAACGCTATATTCAATCGGGGATTGATGAAGGCGCAGAGATGTATCAAAGCTCTTGTGAATTACCAAAGACAAAAGGATATTGGTGTCGTCCTACCCTATTCACCAATACTTCTCAATCACATAAAATTGTAAAAGAAGAAATCTTTGGGCCTGTACTTGCGGTTCAAAGTTTCCGAACCGTAGAAGAAGTGATTCAAAAAGCCAATAATACACCTTATGGTTTATCGGCAGGAGTATGGACTGATAAAGGGTCTAAGATATTTCGATTAACCAATAAATTAAGAGCTGGAGTCATCTGGGCAAATACCTATAATAAATTTGACCCTACCGCTCCATTTGGTGGATTCAAAGAAAGTGGATTTGGTAGAGAGGGGGGATTACATGGATTAGCTGCTTATTTGAAAATATAATTTAGTTCGAAAATTAAGATTAAAATCATGGCAAAGAAAAATACAAAAATAAAAGCGTCTTCAAATGGTTCTCATAATCAAAATGGAACGTCGCATCAAGATATATCACTCTCGGTTCAAAAGACCTATAAACTTTATATCGGAGGAAAATTCCCCCGTACAGAATCTGGAAGGTATTATAAATTAAAAAACTCAAAAGGAAAATTTGTTGCAAATATGTGTAGAGGAAGTCGCAAAGATTTCAGGATGGCAGTAGTTGCTGCTCGAAAAGCTCAAAGTAGTTGGGCAGGGCGTACCGCTTATAATCGTAGTCAAATTCTTTACCGTATTGCAGAGATGTTGGAAGGGCGTAAAGAGCAGTTTATAACAGAACTTGTTGAACTAGGTTCTACGACTACTGCTGCTAAAAAAGAAGTACAATTATCAATAGATCGACTGGTATATTATGCTGGCTGGGCTGATAAATATCAGCAAATTTTTAGTAGTGTCAATCCTGTTGCTTCATCGCATTTCAATTTTTCCATTCTTGAACCGATGGGTGTTGTTTCTGCATTTGCTCCAGAAGAATTAGGATTACTAGGCTTGGTTTCAATTATTGCTCCAGCTATTTGTGGTGGTAATAGCATTATCATCCTAGCAGATGAAAAATTAGCAACTCCAGCTATTTCATTTGCTGAAGTAATTCATACTTCTGATGTTCCTGGTGGTGTTATCAATATTTTAACGGGTTTGCGATCAGAACTGAAAGGCCATTTTTCTTCTCATATGGATGTAAACGCTATCGTTTATACTGGAGATGATAAACAAGATATTATTGATATAGAACACAATGCTGTAAAAAATCTAAAACGGGTAAGGGTCTACGACTTGGATTGGTATAGTGAAGCCGCTCAATCCCCATATATGATTATGGATTTACAAGAAACTAAAACAACATGGCATCCAATTGCTCATGATATGACAGGTGGTGGTGGAGCATATTAGTGTTTCTTTATATTACTAGATTTCTTCTAATTATTTTTATATTCAGAAAAAATAAAACCCTCTGTATTTGAAGATACAGAGGATTTTATTTTAGAATTCCACTTAATAAATATTACTTCCTAGAAAAAATGGTGACGGAAACCTAAATTAAACTGTATATTTCCAGCGGTTTCGTCTGTAATTTCATATTTCATTGGTGCAAAATAAGCAACTGTGATTCTAAACCCTCCCAGGTATATTCCAACTTCTGGTTTTATACCAAAATTAGAAGCTGTTTCTCCTTCCACTAAAATGCTACCATCTCCTGAAGTAACATCAGGTGTTTGTAATTGAGCCAATCCCAATGATAAACTTGCATAAGGACTAAATTTTTTATCTAAAAATTTATACTCTCCTTTTACGCCGTATAGTGATAGTCCAAATATACCAATATCCAAGGTGTTTGGATCACTAGAACTTCCAAATAAGAGCGAAGAGTTATAGGTAAGTCCTGTAGAAAGTTTATTATCGAACTTATCAAAATGTAACATTACATCAGCATCATAAGCAAGTCCAAAGCCCACCATCTTATCTCCGTTAATATCTAAGAAACTGTCTCCTGTAGCTTTAGAGTAACCCAGTTGACCCGATATTGAAATGTTTTGAGCAAATGATAAATGGAACATAAAAAAACCAAATACCATTAAAGAAATAACCTTTTTCATATTTAATTGATTAATTGTTTAAGAATGAGATGAGCATATAATAAAAGCTTTTGTATTTATATTATACTCATTATTAATGTTCATATAATTTTTTATTGACAATCATTTGTATATGAAGTTGTTTAAAAAGTCTGAATGAAAACTAGGCAAGAATTGTGAAAGCAGTT
>JAHDBJ010000011.1 GCA_020630435.1 Saprospiraceae bacterium | reverse complement strand
CAACTGCTTTCACAATTCTTGCCTAGTTTTCATTCAGACTTTTTAAACAACTTCTGTTTATTTATTTTCACTTTTTGCTTATCCATTATAGTTTTTTTAAATGTTTAGAAATTTTAAAAAAGAAAGATGTTCCTTGATTAAACTTCGAATTAAACCAAATATCACCATTGTGGTATAAACATATTTTTTTACAAATTGCCAACCCAATGCCTGTTCCGCTATATTCTTCTTTACGATTTAATCGTTTGAAAACTTCAAAAACCTTTTCTTCGTTATTTGCTCGAATTCCTATACCATTATCTTTAATTTCTATCTGCCAAAAATCTTGATTTTCACTCCAATTAACTTCTACTATAGGCGTTTCATTTTTGTTAAACTTAATAGCATTTGAAAATAAATTGTTAAATAACACCACAACTAATTTACGATCACCTATAATAGTTGGCAGTTCCATCTTTTTTATAGTAATTGCTTTTTTAGACTTATTTTGAATATTTTCCCATAAAGTATTTATCAATACATCCAAATCAATTAAGCTAAATGATGCATTGGCACGACCGACCCTTGAAAAGCTCAAGAGATCTTCAATCAATATAGACATTCTACTAGCTGCATCTACTGCGTATTGGATATATATTCTACCGTTTTCATCTAACTTATCATTGTATTCTGATTCTAGCAATTGTACAAAATTTCCTACCATTCGCAATGGCTCTTGCAGATCATGGGACGCTACATAAGCAAATTGTTCGAGTTCTTGATTAGAACGAAGTAACTCCTTATTGGATTTTTCTAGTAAAGCTGTTCTTTCTTTTACTTTTATCTCCAGTTCATCATTAATTCTATCGACTTCTTCTTTTGCCACCTTTAATAATGAAGATTGAGTAGAAATCTCTAAATTTTGTCGATAAGTCAATTCATGTTGCGCTTCTAATTCTTTAATAACTGTTGCTTTTTCATTTTCATAAATATAAATAGATGTAACAATCGTAAAAAATAAAGTAGATACGCTGATATAGTAGAAAGTCGGATCGTTTATGATTAAAGAATTTGCTTTTAAGGAAGTATCTAGAGACCATTCTAAATAATAGACTACAAATAAAAATACTTGTAGCAATAAAAACCATATAAAACCTGACCGACGTCCTGCAAGTATAAATGCTACAATTGGACATAAGATTAACCAAAGTATATCATCGGAATAAAGACCACCTGTAACTATAGCTTTTATTCCCAATAATAGAAAAGATTGTCCTGCTATCCAATTACCGCTAACAAAAAAATTACCATGTCGTTTAAACAAAAACATAGAAAATGCTGTCAACAAAGTTATTACAACATAGAAAAAATTCTGAACTTTTGAGGCATAATCGGTATAGTGCAAATCGAAAGAAATATCAGCAGATAAGAACATAAATGCTAACAAGATAACAAAGGCATGCATAAAAATGGTAACCTTTGCTTTTCGCTCTAATACTTTTTGTCCTTCAAACTTATCAGGAATCAAAAACGATAAAGAAGATAATCGTTTCAATAAAGTCTATTTTTTGTTATCAAATGGCACTCTATAAGGGGATAATTTTATACAAAAAAAAATCTGGTTGAGTATAAAATAAAAACTTGCAGAGATACATAGTATGTTAGTACTCTACAAGTTAATAAAAATATTTTTGATTGAATGATTTTATACTCAATAATTAGAAAATCTCATATTATCGAGAGCCATCTAATCTTGCTTTCACATTCATTTGTTTTCCTTCTCTATACAAGGTAATATTTACTAAATCCCCAGGTCTAAACTGTGCCAAAGTTCCTATTAATTCATTGCTCGAATTAATTTGTTCATTATTAAGACCGATAATAACATCGCCTAATTTTATCCTGCCATATCCATCTCTATAGGTCTGTCGAATACCTGCCCTTTCGGCTGCTGATCCCTCTCCTACATACAATACTAAAGCACCTTTAACTCCTAACTGCCTAGCCTGGCGACTTGTTGCCAATTCAACACCTAACAAAGGACGATTGATTCGACCATATTTTAATAATTCAGGAACAACCCACTTAACAACATCTACAGGAATAGAGAATCCTATACCCGCATATGCACCCGATGGACTATAAATAGCAGTATTAACACCGATTAATTGACCTGAAGAATTCAGCAAAGGTCCTCCTGAATTCCCGGGATTAATCGCTGCATCCGTTTGAATCACATTTCGAATTGGAATACCAGAAACCGATTTTATTTCCCGTCCTAAAGCACTAATAATACCAGTTGTCAAAGTCTGATCTAATCCAAATGGATTACCAATTGCTAAGACAGATTGTCCGACTCTCAACCTATCTGAGTTTCCTACAGGTATAGGTTTTAATTTAGACCGAGGTGCTTCGATTTTTAGTACTGCCAAATCCTTATCTGGTGCAACTCCAACCAAACTAGCATCCCAATCACTCCCATCAGCCAATGTAATAGATGCTTTGTCTGCTCCTTCTAAGACATGATAATTTGTAACGATATGTCCATTCATATCCCATACGAAGCCCGTTCCAGAACCTTTCGGTATATCGGTTACTTTATAACTAAAAAAATCTCTTTGAGCTTTAGTTGTTGTAATAAACACAACAGACGGCGCAGACTTTTCAAATAAATCTATTGTTGCTAGTTCAACTGGCGTTAAACGTGCATCTTCCTCCATCCCTTCATCCTTGACATTGTTGCTTGTATTCTCTTCCTTATTTGTCCATGAACATCCAATTAAATACCCACCGACTAAAATTAAACCATAAAATAATAGTTTTGGCAAATGAATTTTTGTCTTCATAATTTCACTTTATATTTTCAATGTTTTTTAATTAAAAAATGTTTTTTCTAAAACGATATTTGTTTGTCTTTTGCTTGTGAAATACAAAAATAAGGAGTTTGTAAGATTCATTTTTTTAAGAAAAACTTAAAATTCGATACATTTACATAAAAAATCGTCTTAATTTAAAAACTAGGAACGTTAGAATGAAACCTTTTAATTTTAAATCAATGGTTATGAAAACAACAAACTTTTCAAAGTTCGCCCAATTGCTGCTTTTCTGTTCGGCAATAATATTTATTGTTACAGCTTGTTCTAGGAATCCTGTAACAGGCAAGAAAGAAATGTCTTTTACCTCGGAAGAAAAAGAAATTGCGCTAGGAAAATCTTATGACCCAAGCATTCAAGCACAATTTGGTGTATATGATGACGCTAAACTACAAAACTTCATAACAGAAAAAGGGAAGCAAATGGGAAAGATCTCCCATCGTCCACATTTAGATTATCAATTTAAAGTCGTTGATTCTCCTATTGTTAATGCCTTTGCTGTACCTGGAGGATATATTTATTTTACTAGAGGAATCATGGCTCACTTTAATAATGAAGCTGAATTTGCAGGAGTATTAGGACATGAAATTGGACACGTTACTGCTCGTCATTTTATTTCCCAACAACGAAATCAAATCTTCGCTCAAGTTGGCTTAATTGCGGGGGTCGTTCTATCTCAAGACATCCGAAATAATGCCGATATGTTTCAGCAGAGTCTAGGATTGTTAATGCTTAAGTTTGGTAGAGATGATGAAAGTCAATCTGACAAATTAGGCGTTGAATATTCTACAAAAATTGGATATGACTCTCACAATATGGCTAACTTTTTCAATACCCTGAAAAGATTAAGTGCTAAAGCTGGACAGACAATCCCTACTTTTTTATCGTCTCACCCAGATCCAGGAGATCGTTATAACAAGGTAAAACAAATGTCTAATGAATGGCAAGCTAAAGTGGATAAAAATACTTTAAAAACAAATAGAGATTCGTATTTAAGGATGATTGAAGGCATCGTATATGGTGAAGATCCAAGACAAGGCTTTGTAGAGAACTGGAATTTCTATCATCCTGAATTAAAATTCCAATTCCCTGTACCTAGAGGCTGGAAGCATCAAAATTCTCCTACTCAATTTGTAATGGGAGCGACTGATCAAAAGGCAATGATGTTGTTGACTCTAGGCAAAGGAAATTCACTAGAAGAAGCTGCTCAAAATGCAGCGACTCAATACAAGCTAAATGTTCGAGAGTCTAGAAAGACAACTGTTAACGGTCTGCCTGCTTTAGCGATGATTTCTGATCAACAGGCTCAACAACAACAGCAGGGTCAATCTCAACAGCAAGGACAACAGCAGCAACAGCCTACTCCTAGAATATTAACTTATTTTATTAAATATGGTGACTTAATCTATGCAATACACGGAATGGCTATGCCTGCTGACTTTGACCGTTATTTCAATACCTTCAATAATACAATGACAGGATTTAAAAAATTAAATGATCCTGATAAGCTAAATAGATTACCTGAAAGAGTTCGTATTAAAACAGTTACACAAGATGGTACTGTACAGAGTGTTTTCCAGTCTTTTGGTATTAAACAAGATAGGATGGAAGAAATAGCTATCCTCAATAGTATGCACCTAAGAGATCCTATTAAAAGAGGAACATTAGTGAAAATACCTGGAAAGTAATCTTTAGAATTGAAGTTGTTTGAAAAATTAAAAAAAACGTAAATCTTTAATATAGATTTACGTTTTTTTTAAACCTATTATATTATATCTCGTATATAAACAAATAATTATTTTTCACAAAAAACAAAATAAGTGGGTACTTTACACAACTCAGTTACCAAGCACATCAAAAAAGATTAATCGATAGACAACAAACTGATAATGTAAATCGGCAGGTACGAATTGAGAATAAAAATTCAGTTGACTATTGGCAACATGAGCGAATGTATAATTTGACTTTACCATTTAATACGTCAGATAGCTGGTTAACTGTGGGTGATGGTATAAGAACAGATGCGAATTGGCTGCGAGGTAAAGGGGTTGATGTTATGGCATCTGACATTTCTATTGATCTTTTAGCAGAAACCAAAAATAAAGGACACATTGATAAGTTTCAACAAAAAAATGCGGAGAAGCTATCCTTTCATGATGATAGTTATGACTATATTTTATGTAAAGAAGCCTATCATCACTTTCCTAGACCATACATAGCTGTTTATGAAATGCTACGGGTTTCAAAAAGGGCAATTATTATGGATCGAGCCTACCGATATTGTACTTCAAATACCTAGTCTTATGTGGTTAAAGAATGTTTTAGGTATTTTTGATCAAACATTAATCAATCGCATTTGGAAAAATAGGTACTCCTATGAAACAGTCAGAAATTATGTCTATAAACTTTCCGAAAAAGAGTTAGAAAAAATCGCCATGGGGATTAATCTCCCTGCTATTGGCATCAAAGGAATAAATGATTACTACTCCGAAGATATCGATCTCAATCAATCTACTTCTAATAAAGCCATTTTTAATAAAGTAAAATCAAAAATTGCTAGAAGGGATTTGATATGTAAAATGCGTCTTATTCCTTATAAAATAGCTGCTCGGGTTATTTTTAAACAACTTCCTAGTCCAGCAGTAAAATAAAAATTAATTGCAGACGGCTAGTATATAATAGGTACATTGAACTTCCTGCTAATCCATATATCAATAATGGTAAAAGATAAGAAGTCGCTTCGTTTTATTTTTTATAATGTTGCTACAAACTGCTCTAATTGTTTTTTAAATGCTGTATTTAGCGTTTCATCTTTGATACCTTCTTCGGATGAAAAGTTCTGTCCAAATGAGGGTAATGAAAACTGAGCTACAACATTTCCGCCCATAAAAGGAAACCGCTCTGCAGCAGCTTTAAGTACGGCTATTCCACCTCTTGGACCAGGTGAGGTTGCCATTAAAAACATATATTTCCCCAACCACATATCTTTTTCTATGACTGATGCCCAATCTAATAGGTTTTTAAAAATTGCAGTATAACTTCCATTATGTTCTGCAAAAGATATAATTAAACCATCCGATGCTCTAAGGAGTTCTTTAAATTTTTTGGCGGGTTCTGGTATACCTTCTTTATTTCTTTTGGGGCTATAAATAGGCATTTCAAAATCATTCATATCTAACTTAACTAGATCCACATCCTTTAATTGATCCGCAGCATAATTTGCTAATTGTCTATTAATCGAAGTTTCACTATTGCTTGCTCCAAAAACAAGTATTTTTTTCATATGTATTCTTTATTATCTTTTGTGTGATAGAGTATCCAATATTAGTAATCGTTTTTTATTAAAATTGTTCATCTCGAAGGTATAATTTCTATTGATTTCCTAATTTTAATTGGATATATTTCATATTACTGGATGGAACTTTTTTCACTAAAAATTTATTAAGCAACCAAAGATATAGGAATACTCCTTTATGCAAATGTACAACACCTTTTTTAGAAAAATATTTACCAATGAGTCTTTCCAAAAAATATTGTCGTTCACTTCATGCGCAAATTAGTCTAGGAACTACCTCAGATGATAGGTTTATGCCTAGTGGTTATGTTAAAGCATTTGCTAATATGGATGAGCTGGTTTTAACAGAGAAACTAGATGGTCAAAACAATTGTTTCAATCAATACGGTGTGTTTGCCCGTTCACATACTGCTCCTACCGTACACCCTTGGGACAAACCATTACGAGAACGTTGGGAACTCATTAAAAATGATTTAGGCACAATTGAGCTATTTGGTGAGAATATGTATGGTATCCATTCTATTGCTTATGAAAAATTAGAATCTTATTTTTATGTTTTTGCTGTTCGAGAAGAAGAGGTTTGGTTGTCTTGGGAAGAGGTACAATTCTATGCCGATTTATTTGACTTTCCCACAGTTCCTGTCTTACCTATTGAGGTTTCGTTGAAAGATTTTTATAAAAAGGAGCAGAATGCAAATAAAAGTCTTTCAAATTGGTTAACGCTAAATCTAGGACAAACATGGGAGGAATATGTCCAAACAGAGGGATTACTAGGCGGCTATGATCCCGAAACAGCCGCTCCTTGCTGTGAGGGTTTTGTCATTCGAAATGCTGCTGCATTCAAAACCAATAATGATATTTTACCTGTTGCAGAGAATGAGTTTGATAGTTTATTCAAACTGGTAAGAGAAAAACACGTTAAGACAGATGTACACTGGACTAAAAACTGGAAACCTGCAAAACTAATTGATTACCAAAAATACAAATGGTATGGCTATGAGTATTTGGGCTAATTAATATTTCATCTGTTTATTTTTATTTTATGTTAGGGTCAAATGGAAATTACTATGATGATATAATCTTAAAAAATACAGGGAAAGAATTATTTCTATCATGCCATTTCGTTCATATTATAGTTGTCATTATTTTTCTTTTCATTTTATTTAATCTCAAATACTAAGTCAAATCCCCCAAATACTCAACAACATTGAAATTACAGAATAAGTCTATATTCTAAGATTAGAACAGCTTATCTTCATGTCGGGGATTTTAATGGTGATGAGAAAGATGATATTTTTTATGGTACTGAAAGTTCGTGGAGAGTCTCTTATAAGTGGAACGGAAGCATGGCAACTTGTAGCTATAGGAAATCAGGTCGGAATTTGGCAATTTGCAGATATGGATGGTGATGGACATGATGATGTTTTCATAACGCAAACGCTGCGACTTTAAGACTTGGAAAATAGCGTTTTTAAAACCTAGAATTATTTGAGATAATTCTAGGTTTTCCTTTTAATTTTTCAGCAAAAAGGATTTGAATGTTTCCTTAAGAAAATGTTAAAAACTTATCCATAAATAGACACAAAAGGCAAGTCTGCCGTTTCGCTATTGATATTTTTAAACGAAAATTAAACAAAAAATAAATTTATCAATAATGAACAAATTTATTTCGGTACTCGGCTTATTACTATGTTTTTGTGTTGGTATTCAAGCACAAACTGAGCAAAAAGATGATAGTGTAGGTATTAGTTTAAATCAATTTAAAAAGGGAGATATTCGTTTAGGGTTTGACTTTGGATATGGGCGTTCCTCAAAAACTGCTTATCAAATCCCAACAAATTTGAGTGGAGAATACTTTTTATCAAAACGCTCTTCCTTATTGGCCAAACTCAATTACAATTTTGGTCATAAAAGCTTATCTAGCTATAGCTACAATATCCATGGCTTAGGAGGAGAACTTGCCTTTAGAAGTTACTTTGGGAAAAGAGAAAAACTAAAATTCTTTACAGAAATAGGTATAGGTTATTGGAAAGAGTGGAATAAAGTCACAAGATTAGATCCACTAGTTGACATTGGTCTTCCAGATAGAAACCTTTTGCAAGCTCATAGCACTTTTGGTATGAATTACCATTGGAATGATCGTCTATCTTTTGAATTAAGTCTTAATATGCTATCCTATGAGGTTCTAATTAAAGATAAGAAGATTAATTTTGATGACTATAGCGGGCGGGCTTTTGGTAATTTTAAACTGGGTATAAAATACCGTTTGGGTAAGAAAAAGTCTACATTATTACAAAAACCAACGAACTCTTTCTAAAAGAAATTTTCTACCTCAAAGGTTTTTCATTTTTATGGTTAAGGATATATTTCTATTCAGTTCAAATTGGCAATGTTTGTATTTAGGAGGGCCAAAGCGACAACCTGGATTGTTGGAAAAGCCAAAACCTTCTTTAGGAATACCAATAACATTTTTGTCGAGATAACCATTTTTATTGGCATCGTGAAAGACACAAATTGCATATGACCCTTTAGGAATTTTTTCAAGTCGGTATGAAGTTTTTTCGCCTGTCACGGTTACAATTGTATTGGAGTACGTATTTTCCTTATACATGAATCCTTCTTCTCCTTCATACAATCCAATTTGAATATTACCCTCTATTGGTGAAAGATTTTCAACATCCACAACAATATCATAGTATTCATTACTAGGAAATGTAAGCAGAAATAGGGCATAAATAAAACTCAACAGTTTCATAATTTTAAGGTTTGAATTGGTAAAGTCTATTCTCTAAAACTTTTAAAAATACAAATTATTGCCCTGTCACAAAAATAAAATATTAACATTTATAAAAAATGCCGTAGAAAAACATATTTTTCTACGGCATTTCAATGTATTTGAGTGATATATGTAGATTTTAAAGAATATATCTACATTCAGATTAATCCACTTTCTCCCAGTTATTGTTATCTCGATTCACATCAGCTAATCGTTCAGAAGGATCGATTTCAACTTTTACAATATTTTTGAGTTTACCATCAACTACGAGTTCATAATCTGGATGTGTCCAAGGCCAATCCTCTTTGACTTCATATTTGCCTCCTATATCATTTTTCTTTTCTCCTCGCATGATTCTAAGTGGAATATTGTATGTGGTTTTATTTCCTTTTTTATCTGTTACTACTACATCTAAGGGCATCGGCATTACACCAATTTTCTCTAATTTTATTTTTATGGTTTTCCGTCCCTCTTTTTCTACTGTTTTCACAGCATAGTCAGCAGTATGTGTTGTATTTACGAAATATTCTTTAAACCAATCCAATTCCATATCTGCCGCTTTCTCTACGACTCGAATAAAATCATTTGGATTTGGATGTCTAAATTTCCATTTGTCATAGTAATCAAGCATTGCTTTATCGAAGGCTTTTTCTCCTACAATATAATGCAACTGTCTAAGAAAGACCGCTCCTTTCACATAAGAACCAACACCATAGGCTTGGTTGGTCATAAAGTGATCAGCGTGTGTTGAAAGCGGTTCTTCCGCTCCTGACTGAGAAAATCTTGCATATCCTGCTACAGAACGTTTATGTGGATTATCTGTTGCTTCGCCATTGAGTTTTCCTTTTTCAACCAAATAATTCATGACCTCTGCAGAACCATAACTTGTAAAACCTTCATCCATCCAAGCATACAAACTTTCATTGGTTGCCATCAACATCTGATACCATGTATGCATCCATTCGTGGACGGATACCCCTACCAAACTTCCAAAACTCCGGTGCCCTGTAATTAATGTAATCATTGGATATTCCATTCCTCCATCACCTCCTTGTATAAAGGTATACTGTGGATATGGATATTCGCCATAGTGAGATTTAATATATTCATATGATGTTACCATCGTTTCTGGTAGTTTTGCCCAAACATCTTCTGTTTTTTCATTTTTTTGATATAAAAAATGAAGGTCAAATCCATCTGGTGTTTTGACTTTAGTATGCGTATAATCGGGGTCAGCAGCCCACGCAAAGTCATGTACTTTTTCCGCTACAAAATGCCAAGCCGCTTTCTCTCCTTTTGTTGTAGGTTCATCTACTTTATCAGAATAACCATAACCGATTTCATCTGCATTTACTAATACACCACTACCTCCTAGAATATAGTTCTTATCTATATTAATGGTTACATCAAAATCGCCCCAAACTCCGTGGAATTCTCTTCCTACATATGGGTTAGCGTGCCAGCCTTGATAATCGTATTCACACATTTTAGGAAACCATTGTGTCATGGAATAATCTATACCTTCTTTACTCATTCTTCCTGAGCGTCGAATTTGTAAGGGTACTTGGCTTTCAAATTCCATGTCGAATGTCGCTGTAGAATTTGGTGTAATTTTTTCATTCAATTCGACTTCTAGAATTGTCCCTACAACCTCATATTTAACAGGTTTACCGTTTTGCGTAAGGGATTTAATTTTGTGGTATCCTATTTCATTAGGTTGCAATTTTGCAATACGCCCTCCTACTCTTCTATCCGCATCTTTGATGGTTCTAGAACGTACATCCATCATACTACCTGGCTGAAAAGCATTAAAATATAAATGATAGAATACTCTATTTAGGGCATCATTAGAATTATTATAATATTTGATGCTTTGCTTTCCTGTAAATTGGTGTTTTTTAACGTCAAAATCAATGTCCATTTTATACTCTGCCCTTTGTTGCCAACGATCACTCGTTTGTGCTGTAGCAAACAGGCTCACACACAAGCATAAAAAAAGAATAATTAATTGCTTCATCATTATATATAATTTGATTTTAGAATAATAGTTTTCTATAGTAACGAAAGGATTTCATGAGGGTTCTTCTGTGTAGATATCTATCTTTTCTACTGTTTTATACAGTTTTGTAAGGTCATTCAATTTATATTTTTTTATAAAAATAAACAAAGCAATAACTGTAACAATTAACCATATAATAAGTAAAAATTCAATATTTAACACTTTTTGTCGGAGGATAGTGGTTGTTTGAAGAGCTGAACCAGAAAAAGTTATCATCGTTGCTCCAAAAAAATTATTGGCATAATGTACACCCAATGCCAATTCTAGCCCATCATCTAATAAAGTAATGATACCTAGGAAAAATCCCATTCCTATATAATAGGTCATCATGTATCCAGCTCCAAACTTTGCTACTTCTGGATTTGAGCTATGCATCAATCCAAAAATGACCGAGGTTATAATCAGGGGTAACCAACGATTTCTTGATAAAACACCTATTCCTTGCATTAAATATCCTCTAAAGAATAACTCTTCCAAACTTGTTTGAAAAGGTAAGATAAATATAGAAATTAGTAATAGGAGTATAAATGAATTTAAATCGAAGGTCCAAATATAATTATTAGGATTATATAAATAGATCATTGATTCAAAAATCAAGGTTAATCCAAACCATATTGTCGCAGAAAAGGCAATTTTTTTCCAATTTATTCTATCAAAACTTCTTACGAGAGATTTAATAAATCGAAAATGCAGTACTGGTAATAATAAAGCTAAAATAAAGAACCCTATAAAAAAAGGAAACAGCATAAATAAGAGTCCTAGATCAGGATCAATTCCCATGCTTTGAAAATCAAAAGCATACAGCATATCTGAAAACTCGGAGCTTTCTGTATCGAGACCATTTTGATAGGCTAAATAACTGATGATAGTGACGATAAAGATAAAAGACAAATTAACCGCCATATATAATACTAAGGATAAAATCACATATCTCCACCAGTCATTATCCGCTCTTAAAGCCTTTTGAAAGAACATATAATCATTTTATAGATTTTCTAATAATCTGTCTGAGATCTTAGTAATGAATAAACCGCACTATCTAAGAAACTTCCTTGAAAATAGAAATTCTCTTTAAATAATCCTTCTTGTATAAATTGATGTTTTTCTAAAACAGCGATTGATTTTTCATTATTAGGACTAACAACTGCTTCAATCGAATGTAGTTTCATTTTTTGAAAACCATAAGCTAATACGGCTCTTATAGCTTCACTCATAATTCCCTTACCATGATAATCAGGATGCAAAACATATCCTACTTCTGCCCTATGATGTTCTGGTTTCATACGATAGTATCCAATTGTTCCTATCAAAGAAGCACTTCCTTTTATGGCAATGGCCCAGTTAATGGCTTTATTATTCGCAATTGAATCTTCAACCATATTAATATGATTGATTGCATCTTCTATATTTCTGGCTCTAGGACGATCGATATATTTCATTACCCTTTCATTAGAACGGATTTCCAAAACTTCCTTAGCATCTGCCATAGAAAGTGGCCGGAGGTTAAGTCTTTCTGTATTTAAAAAAGGAAAAGGAGAGAAAGAAAATTTAAGCATGTTTTAGTTTTTGATTAGTGTATTTTTTACCTTCGTCTAGGTATTCGAATAGAAGTTGGTCCAGCAATAATCTTGAACTCTGTCCGTCGATTAACTTTATGTTCTTCGTCTGTACATTTCACACCATCTGCACACTGGTTTTTCAATCGAGACTCACCATACCCTATTGCTTTGATTCGATTATATGTTACGCCTCTGGATACTAACCAATTTCTAGCAGAATTTGCCCTTCTTTGCGAAAGTTTTTTATTATAATCCCCTCCTCCCCTTGAATCCGTGTGTGATGAAAGCTCAATCACCATATCAGGATAACGAGCCATCAAGTCAAGCATAACGTTTAGATCTTTTTCTGCATCGGACAAGATTTTATCATCATTATAATCGTAATAAATATTATTTAGTTGAATCGCTTGATTAATATAAACGATTTCCTCTTCTACTGGTGGTGGCGGCGGTGGCGCAATAATTACTTTCTTTAGTGGTACTTTATGAGTACTTTTCTCGCTTTTCTTTTTACCAATCGTGCTAACATAGGCAAGATTATCTTCATATCCACTTTTTTTCACTAGAATCTGATAAACCTTGTCAGGTTGTAGTTCAAATACAAAACTATTACTAAAGGTATTAGATTCTGATGCAATTTCTTTCCAGCGATTTCCTTCTTTTTGAAGCAAGGCAACCGTAGTTCCTTTAACAGTTTCACCTGTTTGGCTATCTATCGTTAATACCTCCGCAGAAAAAACTAAAGGTTCAGGTTTGGGTGGCTTAGGTGGTTTAACTTCGGGTTTCTTTTCTTTAAATGTTAATTGATAAATCTCATCGCAGCACGTGGGGCTTTTGAGAGAACGCTCATTGGGACGGTTGGAAACAATGAAACCTTTTGTACCATCTGCATTTTTAGAAAAATAAAAATCATCTAAAGGCGAATTAATAGGTTTTCCGACATTATGTGGTGTTGTCCAATTATTATTTTTCCATTGACTTTCAAATACATCTAACCCTCCTATAGTCATATGTCCTGTAGAACTAAAATATAATTTTCCATTATAGAAAGATGGTGTCAATTCATCTCCTACTGTATTAATTTTATCTCCTAGACTTCTAGGACTTGAAAATTTTCCATTTCCTAATTTCCCTGCAAAATATAAATCCATTCCTCCCACACCTCCTTTTCTATCCGATACAAAAAACAATACTTGTTTGCCATTATAGGTCGCCAAATGTGGATGCTTATTGATAAAATCGCCATTCACTCCTTCAACCTGTTTTGCCTTTGACCACTGTCCATTTATTAATTCACTATAATAAATATCGCTCTTCAATAATTTATTATTATCCAAAATAGCTCTGGTAAAGTACATAGTCTGTCCTCCTTTGTCAAAACATACATTCCCATTATGTTCTCCTGGTTTATTGATATTTTCGTCAAGTGCTACACCTTTAGACCAATTATGAGCCTGTTTAGTAGAACGAAATATTTTAGCATAATAATCCTCTTCTGTTCCATCGAGTACAATTTTACTATTCGAGTTAATAGCGGCATAATATATTTCATTATCCTTATAATAAACAGGTGAGAATTCAGTTGAACGATCATTCAAATTTTCACCTGCATTTTGTATTCTAATAAGAGGATCAGGTTGAGAGCCTAATGCTAATTTAATGCCATCAACTTCTGCTCTATATAATTTGGCAAAGACATCATTATTACTTTTACTTCTAAATTTATTAAACTCTACTAAGGCACGTTCAAAATCTCCATTCATTTTAATAGAGCGCGCATAAGCAAATCTAGCGGCAGGATATTTTCCTTTTTCATCTCTTTTTAAAACTTTAGCAAACCATTTTTCAGCCTGATTATAGTCTCGTAGTTGGTAATGTAAATTAGCGATTTTATAGGCAACGTCTTTATTCGATCTTTCTTTATATGAAGCCTCATAAAACTCTAATGCTCCTACTAAATTACCTTTAGTATGTTCCGCTGCTGCAATCTCAAGTCTGTTTTCTGGCGTCACCTTATTTAAGGGTTGTGCGTAAGCACATAACACCATAAAAAACAATAAGAAAATGCTGATAATTTTACTCATATATAATATTAATTAATATAGAATGAAAAACATTAGATTTGATGCTAGATTAGTAATAATTCTAAACAAATATAATTATAATTTAATCTTACAAAAAGGAATATATTGGCAAATATAAGATTCCTGAAAGCATTATATATTTCGCAAGTTGGCTCAGTCGATGGAAATCGGTTTTATCCTTTGCATTATATAATAAAAATAAAGCATAAACTATTGGTAATATAATTCCTATTATAATATATCCTAAATCTATGTATGCATATACTTTAAACAACCAAACTGAAGCATAAGCTAGAAAAAGTAGTAAAGAAATTGCAAAGACTGCGGCTATGATCTTTGCCCATCGCACTCCTAATACAATTGGTAATGTAGCACAATCAAAAGAGTGATCCCCTTGTATATCTTCAATATCCTTAATAATTTCTCTAAACATTGTAGAGAGGTAGGCAAATACTGCATAGCCCAGAAATAATAGTAAGACTGTAAAAGTTTGTGTTTCGCTTAAATGATAGAGAATAAAACGTTCTGCAAATAATACTATAACAGCTACAAATGCACAAAACAATGCAACAACTACATTCCCTGTCAGCAACATTTTTTTCAAATAATAAGAATATAACCACAATAAGACAACCGCTATAGGATAAATAAAAACCAACTGAATATTTTGGACATAAAACGCTAAGTATAAGGAAATAAAAAAGCCTAGTAAATTAATACCATGATATAACCATTGCGCTCTAGAAATACTGATATATTTATCGATAATTAGTTTATCAGGTTTATTAACTTTATCAATTTCATAGTCCGCTATATCATTAATAACATAGCCTCCTGCCGCAATTAAGACAGTTGATAATACTAACAAAAAGAAATGAAAAATATCCAAACTAGCTGTAACATTATCTATTTTTAGTGCTGGCTCTATGATACAATACCGCATCAGGTACTGTGTCAATGCCACAATAATTAGATTTGGAAAACGAATGAGTTGAAGGAATGCGTTTATATTCATGAACTTATTTGGAAATCTAAAAGCAAAATAATGGAAATCTTTATCTTTGTGTAAAAATGATAATGCTTTTTTAATCTCATTGCATTTGTTTATGAAAGACTACCTATCACTAATTAAATTTAGTCATACTATTTTTGCTTTACCATTTGCTATGGTGGGGTTCTTCTTAGGAACATTAGCTAGTGATTATCAATTTGATTGGCGATTGTTACTATTGGTCTTACTCTGTATGGTTTTTGCAAGAAGTGCTGCTATGGCATTTAATCGTTACTTGGATAGGGATATAGATGCTAAAAATCCTAGAACTGCTGTAAGAGAAATTCCTAAAGGGACTATCTCTCCTAGAGCAGCTTTAATATTCGTAATTGTAAATAGTCTATTACTCATTGTTACAACTTGGTTTATCAATCCAATTTGTTTTTACCTTTCTCCGATTGCTTTATTAATTACATTAGGATACAGTTATACGAAAAGAATTACGTATATCTGCCATTTCATCTTAGGTTTAGGTTTAGCACTTGCGCCCATTGGTGCATATTTGGCAGTTACAGGTCAATTTGCTATTGTTCCACTTATCTATGCTTTTGTTGTTTTACTATGGGTGGCAGGTTTCGATATAATTTATGCACTTCAAGATGAGGGTTTTGATAAATCACTAGGTTTAAAATCTATTCCTGTTCGTTTAGGTCGTAAAAATGCTTTACAATTGAGTAGTTTTTTACATTTTATTTGTGCGCTATTAATTATCTTTGCAGCATATTATCAAGCTCAAATGTATCCTGCTTTTGAATGGCTTCATTGGGTAGCAGCTTGTATATTTATTGTTTTACTGTTTTACCAACATTTACTTGTAAAGCCCAATGATTTAAGCAAAGTCAATATTGCATTTTTCACAACCAATGGTATTGCAAGTGTTATTTTCGGTTTTTTAGTTATTCTAGATATGTTTTTATAAAAATTTGTCTTTATCATCCTTATGAGAATATATATTATCCTTTCAATCTTTTTTCTACTTTCTACTTGTAGTACTCCAATACAAAGGACAACAAGCAATCTTCCTGTCAAATCAACAACAAGTGTCGATAGTGCTGTTGTTTTCAAAAAACGCAAACAACCTAATTTTGTTATTCATCCTTTTTATCGAGCGGCACTAAAGGAAATTTACACTCCTAAAAAGACTGAAATTGTAGGAGATACGATTCAAAAGAGTGGTATTGGTAGCTTGGGTACGATCAATAGCCTTCGAGAAAAAGACAAATTGGAAAGTAATGCCAAATACTATACAGAAGTATTTGACACCTATCGTGCATATGTCTCTGATGGTTTTGATTTTCCTGTAGGCAAACCTAATGCTTACGGTTACTTTAGGGCATTACGATTCGGAAATCGGGGGCATATGGGAGAAGATTGGAATAGTACGAATGGCGGAAGTAGTGACTTAGGCGATCCCGTTTATTCCATTTCCAATGGTTTGGTCGTTCTTACTGAGGCTTACCCTCCTGAATTGCGGTGGGGTAAAGTGGTTCGTGTCATTTATAAAATGCCTCAAGGTACAGGATATAATTTTGTAGAAGCCGTATATGCTCATCTTGATGAAATACATATTAACGAAGGTGATTTGGTAACAAGAGGACAACAAATTGGTACTATTGGAGATGCTTATGGAGCATATAGCCCTCATTTACATTTTGAATTGCGTTATCTGATTGACACCCCTCTAGGTCGTGGTTATGATATGGATGGTCAATATGGCCATATTGACCCAACCGACTTCATAAAAACATTCAGGCCACCATTATAAAACGACGACTAATGTTTTTTATCTTTTCTAAAGTATTGGCTTTTCTTATCAAACCCCTTAATTGGATATGTGGGCTATTATTGTATTTGTTTTTTACCAAAAATAAAAAACGAAAAAAAATAGCATTTAAATTGCTTATTGGTTTTGCTTTATTCTTTTCTAATCCTTTTTTTTCAAATTTAGCACTTCGAGTGTGGGAAGTGCCTCCAACACTAAATTCACAACTACAGGATACTTTTGACATTGCTATTGTTCTAGGGGGATATACCTTAAATATGCAACCCTATGATAGAGCACATTTTACGGATCGTTCAGAACGCCTAACCAATACCCTAGAGTTGTACCATCAAGGAAAAGTAAAGAAAATATTACTTTCTGGTGGGTCTAGTTCTATATTATATAAAGAAAGGGAAGAAGCCGCAACAATGGGGGCTTTTTTAGAAAGAATGAATATACCTAAGGCGGATTTCATAATAGAAAAAAACTCTAGGAATACACGTGAAAATGCAATATATAGCGCAGAAATTATTCGCAAAAAGTATCCTAATTCAAAATGTTTACTGGTTACTTCTGCTTTCCATATGAGGCGCTCTATTGCTTGTTTCGAAAAAGTAAAACTTGATTATACACCTTATAGTGTTGATATTGATGGTAAACCTTTTAAGCTATCGTTTTCTGATCTTTTAGAACCTAATCCAATGAGTTTACTACATTGGCAACTCTTAATTAAAGAGTGGGTTGGTTATCTTGTATATAAATTGAAAGGATATGCTTAATTTTTTATTGAATCATCTAATTCTATTCCTACTCTTTCACACTTAATATAAATCCTACTTTAAAAACATTTTCAATTTTAACGTTAGAATCCTTTTTAAGTCGTTTCCTTAGTTTTGAGATAAAAACATCGAAACTTCTTCCTAGAAAATAATCCTTCTTGCCGTAAATTTGGAAAACGGCCTCTTCTCTTTTAAGTATTTTATTTTTGTGTAAACAGAGGAGTTTTAAAACTTCACTTTCTTTTTGTGTCAATCGTTCTGTTATACCTTGATATGTCAGTTCTTGTCGTTCATAACAAAACGCATATTCCCCAATATTAAATTCTTGTGCTAGTTTTGGAGTAGGCTTTTTGGCTGTCCGTCTCAAAATGACATTGATTTTGCAGAGCAATTCTTCTACATCAAAAGGCTTGGAGATATAATCTTCCGCTCCTACCTCATAACCTTTGATTTTATCTTCTATTAAAGATTTTGCTGTTAAGAAAATAAAAGGAGTCTCATATCCTTTATTTCTTAGTGTTTTGGCCAGACTAATTCCATCCATTTTAGGCATCATAATATCAAAAATACAGAGATCAAAATATCCCTTTTCTGCTGTTTTCAATCCAGAAAGGCCGTCTTTACAAAGCTTTACCTTAAAATTTTCGTCTTGTAGAAAATCAACTAGTAAAAAACCCATATTCAAATCGTCTTCTACTACTAATATACTTTTTTCCATGTATCCTTTTTTAAAATCTTTCTTATACTGATGGGAGGCTAATTTCAAATTGTGTTCCTTTATGTAATTCACTATGTACTTTTATAAAACCATTGAGCATTTCAAGGGCTGTTTTCACATAAGAAAGTCCGATACCAAATCCTTTCGTATCTTGTACATCGCCAGTATTGACACGTTGAAATTTTTCAAAAATATGTTCTAAATCATATTTACTAATACCGATCCCTTTATCTGAAAATGTCAACTTATAATAATTATCATGCTTCTTGAGGGATATTTTGATTTGGGGAGGTTCTTCACAATATTTCAACGCATTATCTAATAGATTGATACAAATATTAGTTAAATGGAATCGATCACTTTTTATAATACAAGGTGTTTCGGGAAGGTCAAGCTGAATTTTTCCATCCTTTTTCGCTCTAATCATATCCATATAATCTACAGCTTCGGTAACAACTGTCTTGAGATCAATTTCTTCTAATCGAAGGTGATCGTCACCGCTTTCCATCTTTGACAAATGTAAAACACGTTCTATTTGCTTCGATAGCTTAGAACTCTCTCTTTCAATAATTTTTAGATATTGTTGTCCTTGTACCGATTCATTTTTACGATTAAAAAGATTAAGGGCAAGAGATATATTCGTAAGAGGGGTTTTTAATTCGTGGGCTGTATTATTAAAAAAGTCGATGTTATTTTCAGTAATTCTTTTTTGTTGAATTAACGCATTTAAGATAATAAATGAAACTGTTGCTAGTAACAGAAAAATTAGGATAGAGGATACAAGCATGAATTTTAATTTATCAAAAACATACTTATTTCGATACGGAAAGGTTACTGTCAATTGTACACCTGTTTCACTGTGCTTTGTGCTAGGATATAACGAGCAACTATAGGATTTAGGACTTTTTTTAATATTATTACTACAAATCAAGGCCAGGTGATATTCATCTTCAATACCATAACAGGCCATTGAGCTAGAAATACTCTTTTCTAATGCTTTACGCTCTGATCTAGGAATAAAACCTGTATTACCATCTAAGGTATAACAAGACTTATCATCACTACAACAATGCGACTCGCTTAATGTCAAATCGTGTGTATAGGTTTTATTATGGCTACTTAGTGCATTACCGATAACAAGTTCTACTTTTTGGTCAAACTGCTCTCGTATCATTTCTCTAGAGGTAAGCAACCAGTTGATTTGAAATACCATCAACAATATCAATGCTATACACACAGCAGCAAAAAGTATAGGAATACGGCGATATATCGTTTGATTTTTCAAAATTAGCTCTAAGAATTTGACACTCTAAAGTTTACAATTTGTTCATAATTAAAAGCAATCCAAAATTTATTCGTTGGAATAACATGTTTTTAACAGGTCGAGTGAAATAACCAACTCTTATTTATTTTCTACTATATTTTCCAGTTAACAAGTTCGTAACAAGTTTATAACAGCTAAGTGACAGCATTTCAATGTATCTACCTTTAACTTTGTAAACGTATTCAAATCCTAATCTGGTAGCTCAGCAGTACTGAGTGAATTTTTTAAACTAAAAAAAATTATGAAAAAAGTAAGTGTGTTTTTATTCTTTGCTTTCGCTTTTTGCCTATCAATTTCTACGGTACAGGCTCAAGTAAGTTACGCTCCTTTGAAAAATTATTCTCCAAACAAGGACATGAAAAAAGCCTGTAATAAAGTATGTACTAAAACCGCCGCAGCGAAGCTAGCAGCAAACCAAGAAGATATTGTACATAGTACTTGCCCTGAGAGCGGAAAAGTGAATTATTATAGACGAAACGTTTGTGATAAATCTGGTAAAGTCAGTTTAACACAGGTACAATATGATGCTCCTTCAAGAGCTTTTGTTAATCTTGCTCCTGCTAAAGAGAAAAAAGCTTGCACAAAAGCGGATATGAAAAAGTGTGCGAAATCTATGGGGATTTCTAAAAAAGAATGTGCTAAAAGATGTACAAAAAGGAAGGCTTCATCCAGCACAGAATTATAGGAAACCTTCTAGTATAGTAAGAATTTAAAGGTCAGATAAAACCATGATACCGTCATCATAAAGTTGATGAGTATATCATGGTTTTGTATTTTTAATCTACCAGTAACTGCGTAACTTTAGCCGTATTCATTGCCCATTTTCGGTCATAAACTTCATCAGCAACGTTTGTGTCATCCACTTTCTTTAGATGTTGTGCAGTAGCTTTGAGTTCCAGTAAATGCCCTATGTTCATTTTACTGTCTAATTTTGCTAATAATACCTCTACCCCTTTTACATCTAAATTCTGAACGACTTGTCCTACAAAGCTCATTTCCAACCAAACTACCTCACGAGCCTCAATATCTAGCACACCAAACACCAATCCTTTTGCCAATCCTTGTGTTATCCGTACTTGATGCTGCACACAAGAAGGATCATAAGCTACACCTGTTTTAGCAGATATTTTCATAGGAAACTTACTATCCATCCATCCCACGACTAGATTTGGAGTAATGCTTCCATTACTGTAGGCATTACACGTAAAGCTGACATATTTTGCCCCATCTCTAGCCAAAGCATCGACGTCAATATCTATATATTCCGCTGTACCAACCTTATTGGGTATAGAACGAATATCGCCACTATGTTTACATCCTATTATATTCAATTTTGAAAAAGAACAAAAGTTTGATTTATTAGGATAGGCAACTCTACAACTCAAATCCATATCCAAATGCTGTGCAGGTAGTCCTTGCCCCCATTGCATAAACAGACGAACAGTTGAACCTTCGAGCGGAAACCTTGTCCCCATCAAGGCTGAAGGCAAATCTTGAACAGACTCCGAGCGATCACCAATAGATAGAGGAATTTTATACAATCCTTCACCAATATAAATCGTCTCGTTATTATTTTCTTGCCCTTCAAAACGCAATTGTATCGCTTCAATACAAAGCTGCTCAATCTTTTCTTGCATTGCTTTCAAATCTTCAGCATTGTAGAGCTTTAAAAGCCCATTCGCAGGGATTCGTTTATTTGTTCCTCCTAGTGGTTTTACAGAACGTTGCATATTTGGATTGAAGTAATTTTGAGCATACATATTCAGTGTCAATACCAGCCGTGCTGGAATTTTATCCAATACTTCACGAAAGTGAGCTAAGGTTTCTTCTGCACCAAACCAAAGCATATTGGAAAACAATGAACGTGCAAATAACCCTGGACGTTTTTTAAGCATTGAAAAGGTTTTATTCGCATCTTGTCGCAAACGATAATAGTTAACCCGTCCTTGAAAAACGGTATATTTTTCATTATAAAACACATCTAATAATTCCGCTAGATTTTCAAACCCTTTCTTTTTGCTATATTCTGCTAGGCGTAAAGCTCTGATAAAACGTACCCACATCCCTCGTTTTGGGTGCATGATTTCGCAGGCTTGTGCTGCTTTCATTGGCAATTCGTTTAGCCATTGGGCAACTCTCCGACATTCCTGACGACTGTATTTTAGTTTCAAATCTGCCTTAGATTTTAATTTGGCTGAAGCACTTTTGTCCAATATTCTATGAATATGAGCCGCATTTTTAGATTGTCGCTTGGCAATTGTTTTAGGTTCAATGATCTGCAAGAAGCCTGTATGTTTATACCATAAATATCTTAGAATGTCTGTTGGCGTTTTAAATAATTTCCCAGCAGTAGCCGCTTCTTCTTTCTCTACGAGTGTATCGACGACAAGCATTGTCGTTTCTTTCATTCCAATCTTTATGCCTTCAGGAATAGTATAAATAGTTAGTAACTGCTTTAAGCTATCTACCTGTGTAGCGTCTAGAGCCGTTTTGGATTGTAGTAAATCCATAAAATAGGCATGAGCGTCTTCATTCGTCCATAACTCTAGGACTTTTAGCTTGCTGCCTTGCCCATAATTTTCTATTTCTCCAAACTCAAATGGTGTACCGCAGAAAGGGCAACCATTATAACGATCTAGCGGGAAGGTTCCTTCAGGAATTAAGTGTCCACATGGCAGGGTTGTTCCTTTTTTACTACCGATGGCATTTGCAAATACCGTAATGAGGTGATCCAACACCGTTTCGCCCGTAGGTACATCCCAACCTTTTACTAGAGGTGTCCAATTTTTCTTTGTTCCTGTCACCTCTTTTAACATTTCTAAGACCTCATTTTTATAGGTTGGAGTAGTTGCGTTTAATTGTCGAAGGAGTGCTTCTGAAAATGTAAACCCCAACTTTTGAGCATTTGCTAAAAGTACAGAGGTTGTTTTGTTTAATGTATTGGTAACCTCTTGTATTTTTTTATCATTAGCAATATAGATAGCTTGATTTCTAACAGCTATATGTAGTAAGGTTTTAGTATTCATTTTTTTGGTTTTTAATTTTTAAAAATCAGGTAATCTTATTTCTGCTTATCTCAAAAGTGGAGTAAGAAACAATTGACCTTGATTTGTTTTTGATAATTAGAAAACTGTACGGAATCGAACCGAATTATACCAAATCGAAGTAAGTTTTCTTTGACCAATAGTGTGCGGCAGGTGGGATTCGAACCCACGACCTGGTGCGTGAAAAGCATGAAGTAAATCTATATTGACCTAGATTTTTTCATAAAATATTTTCCATCAATATTTTATAATTAAAGCAGATAATTTATAAATTGAAACCTGCTCTGACCAACTGAGCTACTGCCGCATATTTATTTCAAAAAAACAGGTAATTGTAAAAGTGAATCTGGAAAATTTTGAAGTAACTTCTACTTGACCTGAATCTATTTTTTGGTTTTTAAAAGTTTGGAGATTTTACATTTAAAACCTCCAAATATGTCATCATTTACTGTAATGGCGTTTCTGAATTTACGCTTCTTTTTCTTCTTCTCTTCCTACGGAAACGACGATCTTGATCGCCTGCCATAATACAACCATAAGGCATCACTTCATCAAGGACTTCTCCTAGACCAAACTCTTGCATCTGTGTACGTACGGCTGAAGCATTTTTATAAGCAGATGGCAACTCTGAAACATCGATTTTATTATGAAAAAAACGAACATCTAAACCTTCTGTCTCTAAGGCAAAAATTGCTTCTTTTGTCATTCCTTCCTTTGTCTTCTTATGCTGTGTACGGCTCAAATTTCGACCTGCTCCGTGTGGAGCAAAACCTAAATTGTTGCTGTTTGTTTTGCCTTCAACTATCAAAACTGGTTCCGACATATTCAATGGAATTAGTCTTGGCCCTGTAATATCTGGCATAAACTTCTCATCTAATGGTGTAGCACCTTTAGCATGGTAAAATAAATCACCATCTTTGAACACAAAATTATGCTCATTCCAGAAGCGATTTTCTGGCGTTGTATCTACCCCCTCACAAGTCTTATCATGTAATACAATGTGGTTTAGCTTCGTCCACTTTCTAATGGTTTGTAAAGCTGACCAGTATAATTTTCCTTCCTCTGTGTCATAAGGAATCCAAGCATTTTGCTTTAAAGTGTCCTTAGACAATTGTTGACGGAAACGCTCTGCGATTTTCATTCCTTTTTTGTAAAGTAACGCACCAACACCTCTAGAACCATGATGCGTCACCATCATCGTATTCCCTGTCTTCTTAGAGCGACCTACAAATAAGAAATGGTTGCCATCTCCTTGTGTACCTAAATTAGAATGTGCTAGAGCTAACATCTTTTCAGAATTCAATAAAGGGTTAGCTTTAAATTCTTCTAACAGTTCTTGAGGTAATTCAAATCGATTCCCTTCACGTCTACCCCCTACTCCAAAATGTGTAATGGCGTGCGCTGCATCTAGGACTTTTTTAGGATCTATTTTTCCAAAATCAGTCAACATCACTGAGCAACAAATATCTGCACTATGCATTCCTGGATGTATCGCATTCTGTGTAACAACCACACCACCTACAGGAATAGTTCCATTTGGTCCAGCGGGACAAGCATCGGGCATAATTGCACCAGCTACGATAGTAGGTGTACGCATCAAAGCATTCATCGAATTAATAACCTTTGTTACATTCTCTTGCTCTAGCTCATTTTCAGCCTTAATATTGATTGAAAAAGCTTTTGCCGTTTCATGCAAATCCAGCATGGGTAAAATTGTTGGCTTTATTTTATTAAGAAATGCTACTAAAGCTTCTCCTGCTAACTGATGCTCATTAGCATATATAATTGCCTCCTTAAACCATTTTCCTGGTTGGTATCCTAATTCGATTAATGTATTTCCAGTAATTTTCATTTTTTGGATTTTAACTATTGTTTTATTGAATTGACAATACAAAGATGAAACCCTTCTACGCAATTATTCTGCGCAGTTCTTAAAAAATAAAAATTTGGTACATAAAAACAGTTTTTATCCAAAAAAATGAATCAATCTCAACTCTTTAAGAGTCCCTCTAAGGGAAACAAGAAGTATATACAGGGCAGGAACTAAACCTAGGACAAACATTAATATTAAACGAATCCACAATTCTTTATTAGATATATTGTCTGCCTGAACCTTGAGCAGATAACTAGATAAAAGACAACACATCAAAAAGATAAATGAAATCATCATACCTACTAGTGCAAATACCCCCCATTCGTTCATTACTTCTGGATTATTCTTTAAATATATGGAAGAAGTGATAAGGTATATGCTCCAAGCGATAATTGATAGTAATAATATAATTACAAATATTAAAAAAATAATTTTGGGAAAATATTTAAGCATTTATTTCTGTTTTGATATGAGATGTATCATATTTAATATCTCATTTTACAAAAAAGTAATATTCTGAATATTTTATTTATAAATAGAATTACAAATCAACAGTCCCTTTTGTATTTTTTACAAAAAAATGAATATCATGACTAAGATAAGAGCTGCTATTATTGATGATGAATTAAATGGAATCAAATTTTTAAATAATCTTCTAAGAGATTATTGTCCTGATATAGAAGTACTAGGAACTGCTCGGGGGGTAAAGGAAGGTATTCAACTGATAAATCAGGTAAATCCAGAATTAATTTTTTTAGACATTGAAATGAAAGATGGTGATGGATTTGATCTTTTAAAATCACTAGATTCAACTAATTTTGAGGTCGTCTTCACAACTGCATTTGAAGAATATGCTATTCGAGCCTTTGATTTTTCAGCTATTCATTATTTACTAAAGCCCATTAATCTAAATGAATTGCAGAAAGTAATTCATATTTATAAAGAAAGAAGACAAAATGTGCCTTCAAGTAAGAATATACAACTTGAAGTGCTAAAACAAAATCTTTCTAGTGTTGATCAAAAGATTGTTCTTTCTTCTTCTAGTGATATAACGTTTGTTGAGCTAAAGAAGGTTATCCGTTGTGAAGCGGATAAAAACTATACAGTATTCTACCTAAATACAGGTGAAAAAAGAATGGTTTCCAAAAATTTAGGTTTTTATGAGACTTTACTTGCTCCATACAAGTTTGTAAGAATTCATCATAAACATTTAGTCAACTTAAACTATGTATCTAGATATATTAGAGGTAAAGGAGGTTTTGTAGAATTGAATGACAATACAACACTAGATGTTTCTGCACGAAAGAAAGATATTCTATTTGAACAAATTAATAGATTACTTGGTGGTGCTTATTCAGAATAAAATTAATTACATATTTGCTGTTATCTCAATAAATATATTTTTAATATTTTTATTAATACACTTATGTAAAATAGTGTTACACTTAATCAAACCCTCTACCACACATATATAGATTAGTCTAATTTTAGTGTTAAATATATTTTTTATCAAAAAAAAATTATGAAAACACTAAAATTAATTATGGTTTCTATCGCCATTCTTCTCTGCTCAGTACATTTTTTAAAAGCACAAGTAGTAGTTGCAGAAAATTTTGAAGGAGAATCTTGTGGTTCAGGTTTTTGGTCAACTGCTTTTTTTGATGGTTGTGTCGATAATTGGATATCTGTATCTGGTTCTGCCAATCTATTTCCAGTGATGTCATTATCTCCTTACGAAGGAGATAATTATGCAACAATGCATTCACCATATAATGACTTTAATGGTGCTACTCCTTTGGAAACAATTGCTTTGGAATATAACTTTCAAGCTGGAATTGAATACACTATATCATTCGCTATTGCTTGGCGTCTAGGAGAAGTTACTAACTGTAATCCATTAACAATTCAATGGATCTTAACTAACGATAAAGTTAATTCTATGGGATATGATCAAACTCCAATAAGTCCAACAGATGAAATTATTCAAGAATTTGTTCCTGGAGCAAGTAGTGGTGGATGGATATATGAAACTATAACTTTTACTCCTTCGTCAAATTATAATCAGCTATGGCTTAGAACATATCCAAATATAGATGTTCCATGCATTCAGAATGGAAGTTTTTCTAATGCTGTTTATTTAGACGCCTTTTCCTTAGTTGAATGCGATTTAGATCCCTCTTTTTCTTATACTGTAAAATGTAATGAAAAAGGTGAAGCCATCATTACACTAATGGCAGATAACCTATCCGAGAACAGTCAATATAATCTCTATAGCCCTTCAACACCTTCTACAAGTGATCCTCTAGGACCAGAACTTGATAGTAAATCAGGCAATAACGTCTCGTTTTCAGTCCCTTATGAACCTGGAAGTTTCTACGTCGTGAAGCATGGTAATTGGACAGAAGATTGCAATTGGACGGAAAAAAGAAAATTAATTACAATCCCTGATTTCTCTTCCAACCTCGTAGTTAAACCAATTGATGATACCTATTGTGGTACACCATCAGTATGGGATCCTGTAATTATTGATGCCTCACAAAGCGAAGACTATACAGGTTATGTCTATGTTGTCAAGGAAGTTGATGGAGACGGCTCTACAACACTTGTCGACGATAATATCAATACCGTTTTTGGTGATGTCCTTGAACCCGTTTATTTAGAAGATTTGATCAAAACCGAATGTGATAAATGGTATTTGATTACAATTGTTTTAAAAAATAAATGTGGAATATATGAAAATGAAGCACAATTCAATCATTGGGTATATATTGACTGCCCTGAAGAGGCTGCATATACCTATACCGTAGATGGTGTACTTTGCAATGGTAATAATGGAACAGTTGAAATTTGCTTCGATGGACCAACATTATAAAATACTGAATACGAGTGGATTATTAAATCTCCTCTTGGAGGATATATGGATTGGGATTTTGTTCCAGGAAGTAGTTCCAATTCTGAAGACCCTTGTATAACAGTTGATATGTCTACGTTTGAAGGATCAGAAATAGTGACCTATTTATTTACGAATCAGCCCTGTGGTGCAACAAATAGTAGTACAATAATTCCAGTTTCGCAAGAGTGTCCATGTGATATTTCTTATGATCCTGAACCCTTTAAATTTGTAGTAGAGGATAATCAAGTACTCGTTAAAAGTCTCTTAGATGTTTTTGCTGAGAATAGTACGCTTATATGGGATTTTGGAGACGGAACAACGATTACTAATCAAGATATTGTTCAATATTCTTATGCTGAGACGGGTACATATACTATTGCATTGACAGTGCTTGCTATGGGGGAAAATGGTGATTGTTGTAGTGAGAAATTCATGAAAGAAGTCACTATAAATAAAGTCGCTGGAGAATGTCAGATTGAAAATTTAAGTTTTACCTATGAGTTTTTAGATGAGGCTACTGTAGCATTTACTAGTCATATAAATCTTGCACCAGGCAGTAATTTACAAGGAGTCTTATGGAAATTTGGTGATGGTGCTTCCTCCTCAGAACTCAATCCTATTCATACCTATTTAAATACAGGGCAATACTATACTGTAACTCTCATTGTTGAGGCTCATAGTATAAATGGAGAAGTCTGTAGGAAAAAGTATGTCAAAAGAATACAAGTAGGTGATATTGAAACAAATGCCTCTAGTTCTAGGCTATCAAAAAATCAAGAACAACAAGCGCCTTCTAATTTTAATGTATTTCCAAACCCTTCAATAGGAAAGTGGCAATTATTGAGCGATAATACTATGGATGAGGAAGTCTTAGTTCGAATAATAGATATTCATGGTAAGGTAATCTTGTCTGAAAAAATAGAAACTATTGAAAAAGGCATTGTCAAAACATATGAAAATAAGGAATTAAATACTGGAGTCTATATGGTTAATATTTCCGTTCACGGAAATATAATTGAAAACCATAAGTTACTTATTCAAAAAGAATAATACTCAATCACTCATTAAGGATAAAACATTTTAACTAACTTTTAGGGTGATTTTCATGACAAGAGAATCACCCTAATTCCATTCACTTATTTAAAAGTCAACAAGTTTACAAAACATATTTTTAATACTCTTTGTATTGTTGTTTTCTTACATTAAGAAAAAAATGAAAAATGAAAAATAAAATAATCAACTACATAAATCTAATTTTTGCAATTGTAGTTTTTTCCACAAAAATAAACGGTCAAATAAGCAAAGGAGATTTCATTTTAGATTTTTCAAGTTGGGCTTATCTCTCAAAAGGAACATTAAATAAACCCCTAGGAAATTTTGAAGCTACCTACATGATAATGATTTCTAATAAATTTATGATTGGTGGAGAGTTGTACTACAATCATAATTTTCTTAATGAAGTTAATACAAGTGGTGAGTGGGAATATTATCCATTTAACAGTTATCGAATTAGCCCGACCATTCGATATTATTTCACAAATAAAAAACTAGCCCCGTTTGCTACCCTAAAAAATGACCTCTCATTAACAAAATTCGAAAAAGAAGAACCTTGGGAGAACAATAATGGATACAGAGGAATTGTTGGGGTAGGTGTAAATTATTTTTTAGGAAATAATATTGCACTTGAAGGTCTAATTACTTCAAATTTAATCAGTCTTGGTGGTTTTAAAGATGAATCCAAGCATATTTCTTTGAGTACAGGGATTAAATTATTTTTTAATAGTCAATTACAAAATAACATGGAATCTTTGCCTGAAAAAATATTGAAAAAGGGAAATTTTGAAACATCTGGAAATTTTATAAATTTTAGACATAGCCCTAAAGGTAGTCCAACAAGTAGTTTTCATTTTTCACCAGATATAAGGTATTTTATTACCGACAGATTCAATATCTATGGAAATTACAGTTTTCATGAATCTAGGCTTAAGTCGAGTAATTGGTATGAGATGAATTTTGGTTTAGGAGCTGAATACTACTTTAGATTCAATGACAACCTATACTTGAATCTTGGAATTACTGGAATTTTGGAATTGGATACTAGACATTTAAACGAGATTTTCAAAAATTCATATCGCACATTAGATATTCCTATCTCAACTTCGTTGAATTATTTCCATAATCAAAAAAGAATGTACCTTGGGATCAGATACAGATATTTTGAACTAAAAGCTTTGAATAGAAAAATTACCATAAACGAAAGGAATACATTTAGTCTCTTTGTAGGTTTAGACTACTTTGTAAAGGAAAATATCTATTTCAAAGGCGAATTTGATTTTAGCTCACGCAATAGTTCAAATATCATGAATCAAGTTAATTCAGGTGCTTTAACTTTAGGTGTGGGTTTTATAATAGACTCGAATAAAATCGAAGAAAGGGCAAAATAAAGGCTAAAACAGCAATAGTCCTTACGTGGATGTGGGGGTATTACGTTTAACTGGGGAGGTATACGTATCCATAATTTATTGTTTTGTACGGAAGAAAGATATTCTATTTGAATAGATTATTTGGTGTTGTTTATTCAGAATAAGATTTCTTAGTATAGTTATTCAAAAAAATAGACAATGAATCAAATCCACTTTTTTTCACAATGAAGTTGTTTGATAATGAAGGTTTATTTTAGTTATAAGTGCTTGTATATCAAGATGAAGCTCCATTTTTTTTCGTAGCCTTAGCTACGGTGAAAAGAGTTAGCTGAAATATTGAGATACAATGGCTTATAAATAATTGAGCATTCTATTTTTAAACAGCTTCAATATTAGATAGATAACTTGTAATTGCAAATAAAATTAATCAAAATGTATCGTGATATATTTTGGTGAAGTTCACTAATTTGAAACTCAGTGAATCCAAAAAATACATTTAAAATTTTCTTTCTACTGTTAATAGTATTCCTAAACTACTACCAAGGGAATACACAATCTTTTGTTAGTGTTCATTACACTTCCAAAGACGGGTTGGCGAGTTCTCAAGTATATGACATCCATCAAGATCATAATGGAAGATTATGGTTTGCTACAGATAATGGCTTAAGTCGATATGATGGAAATAAGTTTACCAATTTTTCGACAAAAGATGGCTTATCAAATAATACTATTTTTAATATTTATGAAGGTATAGATAGTACTTTATGGTTTACAACATTCTATAAGGGATTATCTATATTTGATGGTAATGATTTTTCTGTTCCAGCATTCAATGAACAGTTACTCGATGGAAGGTTGAGGCATTATAAAGTATATATAGGATTTAACAATCAAAGCAAAGCCTATATAATATCTCCTGTTTTTACTGAGGAAAAAGTCTCTTCTTTCCAAATTTCCGATGATGATATTCAATTTTCTGATAATGATTCGATTTTAATTACCAATGATTTGATTTTTTATAAATCATTTTTTATTAACAACTTAACTCCTAACGTAAAATTTACGACTATTGATAGTCAAATCGAATCGCTCTTAGAATTAGTAGGGAAACAAATTAAACATGATTTAAAGTTACCTTCAAAACTTTTACAATTAATTAATTTTTACCAAACAAGAAACCATCAAAAACTTATCACCATAAATAAAAAATTATATCAATTTAAAAATGGTAAATTAGACTTATTAAAAGAGTTTGAACAAAACATTTTAAAGGTTTTAGAAGATAAAAAAGGGAATCTTTGGTTAGGACTTATAGGTGGTGGAGGTGCATTATTATATCCTAATGGAAATATATTCTCCCCTCCTATTAAACTATTTAAAAATCAAAGCATCACTGATATACTAGAAGATAATAGTGGGAGTCTATGGGTTTCAACTCTAGAAAATAGTGTTCATTTAATTCCGAATACAGATATAATGTATATTGGTACAAATAATAAATTAAAAGATCTCAAAATAACTTCTATCGCCCATAACCATAAGGATATTTATTTTGGGACTCTCAATGGTCATCTTTATAAATTAACTGAAGGACAAGAAATACTTGAAATCAATTATACCGCTAAGACAACACCTATACTTGATCTTTTATATCATTCCTCTGATAGTCTATACTTAACAAATCAATACCTTGTCTACCACGAAGGCGATTCCATATATAAGCATAAGAAATTTATTCATAATAAATCCATAAAGGTTTTAATTGAAACTAAAGATTCTAGTATTCTTTGTGGTTCATCGAATTATGTCCTTAGCATTGATAAAAATACTATTGATGGCAAAATATATGTTGAAAATCGAGCTTTTAAACGGATATATTCGCTAGAAGAAGATAAGCATTCCAATATCTGGATTGGTACATTTACGAATGTTTATAAATATACTCCTAAGGGTAATTTAGAAAATTTGAGTACTATTCATCCTCTTTTTAATGAAAGAACAACAGATATTGAAAGTGATACGATTAACGATCTTATGTTTTTTGCGACTAAAGGAAATGGGATACTTGTGTCTAGAGATACAAAGCTTATTTTCCAATATACCAAAGAAAAAGGATTAAATAGTAATCAAATAAAATCAGTATACCTTGAAAATGATTCGACATTATGGGTTGGCTCAAATAAAGGTTTAAATAAACTTATTTATAATTATAACAATGCTACTTTTAAAATAAAAAACTCTATAAGTATTAATACCGATCATGGTCTTCCCTCAGAAGCTATTAATAAAATAGTTAAAGCTAGAGGGTATATTTGGTTGGCAACGGACAATGGACTAGCTTATTTGAAACCCACTGTTATCAAGAAAGATACCTTAATACCTCAAATTAAAATTCAAGGCATTCGTACGGATGATAATAAGTTTATTGCCACAAGTGGTAAAAAGCTTAAATCCTATCAAAATTCAATTTCTATAAATTATACTGGTGTTTATCTAAACTCAACCGACGATATTATTTATAAATATAAACTAAATGGATTTGATACTAAATGGACGACAACAACAAATACCACAGTACAATACACCAATTTGCCTTATGGTAGTTATACTTTTAAATTAAGTGCAAAAAACAAGGATAATGTTTGGACAGAACAACCTACTACTTTTAACTTCATTATTCAAAGACACTTTACAGAAACACTTTTGTTTCGATTTATCGTTTTGTCATTATTAGGGCTTATCTTATATAGACTTATTTTGTTTTTTATACAGAGAGCAGAAAAGAGAGAACATATTGCCAAGAAATCTCTAGAATCAGAATTGGAAAGTCTAAGAACTCAAATGAATCCACATTTCATGTATAATGCGATGAACAGCATTTCCTATTTTATTTCTGAAAACGACAAAAAAAATGCAGGAATTTACCTTGCTTTATTTTCTTCTCTAATGAGAAAAATCCTAGAAAACTCTAAACGGAAATTCATTTCGCTCAATGAAGAAATTGAGACATTAGAGACTTATCTTAAACTCGAAAAAATGCGTTTTAACGAACAGTTTGATTTTCAAATTCACCTTGACGATAGTATCAATAAGTATGAATCGCTAATCCCTCCGAATATAGTCCAGCCTTTTGTCGAAAATGCGGTTTTACATGGTATTCGTTATTTAGAAAAAGATGGTTGGATTCAAATCACTTTTAGCCCCTATCAACAGGGACTTTTATGTAGCATTGAGGACAATGGAATTGGTCGAATACAATCAGAGAGAATTAATATGAAAAGAACTCGAAGTCATAAATCTACAGGGTTAAAAAATACAAATGATAGAATAAATATTTTGAATTTAATTTATAATTCAACTATTTCTCTAAGAGTTATAGACAAGTATGATAGTGGAATTCCCAAAGGCACAAAGGTAAATCTATTCTTACCTTTCTTTGAGAGTCATTAATATTTTTTCTGCTTCTCTGAATTGAAATGTTTTATCTTTTATAATCTGTTCTAATATTATTTTAGCATCATCTATCTTTTTCATTTCTAGCAGTACTCCTGCTTTATACCAATTTGCTTTACCCTGAATTAAAGCGTCTGATTGAATAATATGATCAAAACTCCTCAAAGCCTCTTTGTATTGTTTCGTCTCATATTGAGCAATACCCTGAATTAGCCATACATCCATATCTTTAAGCTCCTCTACCCACGAAGGTTTTATTTTTTCTAAACATTCCTTATAATTAGCTTTATTAAAAAGCTCCTCTAATTTGGATAAATTTGTTGTCGTTCCACTTTTTTGATTTAGTGATATTTGGTTGTGCTTATGAAAAGCCCCAAAATTATTTTGAGTCGTAGAAGGCAAGAAAAACCATATCGCAACAGCTATTAATAAAATAGAAGCTGCAATTCCCATGAATCTAAAGATTTTTCTATTTCGTTTTTGAGGTTTTAGTCTTTTCGAAATCGCTTCCTCTTCTGTTCTAATTACTGAAAGTGTATTTCTTATAGTTGTTTCACTATTTAAAACACGCTTCAATTTTTTTTGTAATAAAACTAGCTCCTCCAATTTTTTATCACTTTTCAACTGCTGCTCAAATTTTTTCCTTTCCTCATCGGAAAGAGCGGCATCCAGATAACGTTGAATTTGCTCATATTGATTACTTTCTTCAGGATTCATTTTACATTTTCTTTTATAGTAATTCTTTATACCGAGGATCTGTTTGAATCATCTCTATTAAATGTTTTTGACACTTGTGTTTTTCTTTTCTAGCCGCCAAGTCACTTGCATACCCCACTCGTTTAGCAATTTCTTTAAATTTATGTCCGTCAAAAAATAGCGTCAATAATTGACGACATTTTTCTCGAAGTTGAGTAAATTTCTCTTTATAAAGTTCCATCTGCTCTACTTCATCCAATGATCGTTCTAAATTAACTTCACTCTTAAATGTAAATGTATCTGAAAGTGTTACCTCCTTTCGTCGTTTTTTACTCAATTCATTTCCCCAGAGATTTCGGCATACACCATAAAGCAAGGTATAAAATGAAGATGTAAGTGTAAAATCTTCTGCTTTTGCCATCTTCAATATTACCACAATCGCTTCTTGAAAAACCTCCCAACTGTCATTTTTTGTACCGCCATTTTTCACTATCAATAACTCAATACGAGGCAGAAATGTCCTATACATTTGCTGAAGTAGTTCTTTATCATTATCTAATAATGCTTTTATGTAATCTATCTTATCCAAAGTAGTCTTTTGTCTTTGTTATAATTTTATATAAATATCCATTTTTTAATAAAAAAATTAAAAAACAAGGTAACGTTTTTACTTTTTTCCTAATATATTAATAGACCCTTCATTATAAATACTAGGATATTCTGCTTCTAATTTATCTTAAAGCCCCAGATAAATAAATATAACAAACTTATATTATATTTACTGAATTGTAGTTATTACGCCCCTTGCTCTATGATTAAATTTCTACAATAATATTTTCAACCTACAAAACACTTATTATGAAGACAAAGAACGGCTACACAATTTTTATTTTTAAAAAAGTATTTTGGATTTTTCTTCTCTTATCATATTCTCCCCAAATTAACGCCGACTGTAGTACAGGTGGAGGTGTTTACTGTTCAGACCAACGAATGGTTTCAATATGCCAAAATCCTAATTTTTATATTGAAAATTTTGCCTTATTGTGTGAGGATAACTACGACTTATATTATCCATATCCTAATGGCAAAGAAATTTTTTATGATGTAACGATTTTACAGGATACTAAAGCCACATCCCCTCCAGAAGAAATAATTGTTACTGTTGGTGATATTTCTGAGCCTATGGCTATCTATTTTGCCGAACCTTGTAATCCCTTCGAAGGAAGTCAAATATTCGATTATCATATTATCCATCCCGATTCTTTGAATGGACTATGCCAAACAACATTTATATTTGACATTCCTTTTCCTTCTGCTGTGTCTAACTATCTAATTGTAACGGAGGGAATTGGCACTTACAATATTCAATTTTCAGGAATGACTGGAAAGAGTTTTACGTTTCCTTGTAATAAAGGAAAGCTACAGCTTGAAGATATAAGTTTATGTGGTATGACACCCTTCAAATCCTCTGATCCCAATTTCGAATTGTGTTTAAATAATCGTATTATATCTACTGATTCACTTCTAACCTTTCCTATTAACCGTATAAATCAACTGTGTATACGTACAAATTTAAAAAATGATTTTGGCATCGAAGGACTTCGTGCTATAGACTTTAACTTTGGTCCTTCACTTATCGCAATGCCTACACTACCAGATTGTAATGAAAATGCACTTATTTTACCCCTTGGCGAAACCTTACCTCCCCAAAATGGCGGTATAGGTTTTTGGGAATATTCAAGTTTTGGAGCTCCAACCGATGGCGAATTTATGCCTTCTGTGTTACTTAGTGAACGCCATACTTGGGTGTTTAAAAGTATAGGGAATAAAGGAGATATAGATCTTTGCCAATATAACTGCGCCATCTATGAATTTTGCTTCGATATTGTAGCAATAGATAATGAACCTGATAATACAAAAATTGTAGGAGTATATTATCCAGATAATTATAGTGCTCCCAATGGAGAACGAGAATATGGTTGTCCTGTACTGTGTATTTGTAGACAAGGCTGTTACTTAGAAGCATTTGGGGCTAATCTACCCAACGATCCAATAGTTATTGATTTTGAAGATCCTGCTATGCCTGTGGAATTATTATATTTCAAAGCAGAGTACATTAGAGACAACGTACAGTTATCTTGGGCAACTGCTACAGAAGTGAATAATAGTCACTTTGAAATCGAAAGAAGTCTAACTAATGACCATTGGGAAAGCATTGCAAGAATAGAAGGAAATAACACAAGTACTAAGGTAATTCAATATAATTTCATTGATAAAAACACCAATATAGGAACGTATTATTACCGTTTAAAACAGATTGATTATGATGGACAATTTGAATATTCTTCCATTAGAGTTGTTGAACTTAAAAAAGTTCCTCGTATAAAGATCACACCAAATCCTATCATCAATTATGGCCTTATTCAGTTTGAACTTGAAAAAACGATAGACATCACATTTAATCTATTTGATCTTTCAGGTAGGCAAATCTTATCACAAAGTTATTATCCTGTAAAATCGGGTCAACAAGAAATACAGTTTCCTGTTGATGATTTATCAAATGGTATTTATTTTCTTCAAATTCAAAGTGATGATTTCACCACTTCAGAAAAAATTATTATCCAAAAAAGGTAACAATTTACCTTTTATCGAAATAGAGTAAAGAATAAATCAAAAAGACAATACCATTTTTTTGTAAGATTAATCAATGAAGTTATTTAATAATGAAGGTTGATTTTAATTATAAGTGCTTGTATTTCAAGATAAAGCTCCATTCTTTTTTCGTAGCCTTAGCTACGGTGAAAAGAATTAACTGAAATATTGAGATACAAGCACTTGTAAATAATTCATCATTCTATTTTTAAACAGCTTCAACAACAAACTTAGATATTTTTCTATGGCTTATACGATATAAAAAGCCTGTCTTTTTGTTCTATTCTGAGATTATACACTACTTAAAACAACAACTTATGAAACACATTATCTTTACATTCTCCTATTTCTTTTCATCCTTACTCATTACTTTATCTGCACAAGTAAACGTACAAGACTCTCTTACCTTAGTCGATGTATATAAACAAACAAATGGTTCTGCTTGGAATACTCCTTGGAATCTCAATGACAATGTTAACCTTTGGAATGGGGTAACCATCCTTAACAATAGAGTTACAGCATTAAATATAAGCAATCAGAATGCAATTGGTACACTTCCTAACTTATCAACTTTAACCTCATTATTAAATTTACAATGTTACAACAATCAATTATCAGGCACCATAGATCTTAGTGGACTAAGCAATCTTACTAGTTTAGGCTGTAATAATAATCAACTAGATTCAATAGCTGGATTAGCGGATCTTAGAGCTTTAATAACGCTGGAATGTAGTAATAATCAGCTTGACACTCTACCAGGTATTTTAAGTTTAAACAATTTGGATAATCTCTATTGTATTGAGAACCGTCTAACATTTTATGCTTTAGAACAATTGGATGCTAAAATGTTAAACATTTTCAGTTTTACCCCTCAATATATGGACTCAATTCCTGTCCTTGGAGATGGTCGAACTTATATTGACAGTACTTTGACGCTTAGAGTAGAAAAGATGGGTATCAATTGTGAATATCAATGGCTAAAAAATGGGATTCCCATCACCTTAAGTTCTACTGATCCAGCTCTCGTTATTCCTAATATTAGTACAGAAAACAAGGGAGTCTATTCTTGTTTCATTACTAATCCTTCTTTACCAGCTACGGGCACAACTCAATATTCTACTAATTTATCTGTAGGAATATTTGGCATTGATTCTCTAGGAGGTGTCTATTACCCCAATCAGTTTGTAGTGGAGTACGCTCCCAATACTTCAGATACTGAACGACAAAATCGAAGGAACGAATTTCAAGCAACTGTACTCGATTCTTGTATGTGCGGACAGCAAATCGAATTGTGGGAAATTCCTGATACGCTCTCCTTAACGGTTGATGGTGATATTCAATATGTTCATGATGATAATGAAAAAAAACGTTCTGCTCGTACCCGTTCTGAAATTGACGAAGTAGATTTCAATTATATCATCCGAGAAGATGGATTTTCTAGAGCTTTTTCTAAAAAGAAAAATAATGCTCAAATTTACAAATCAAAAACTAGCCAACAACATTCACAAAACACTAAAGTTAAGGTCGCAATATTAGACACAGGGCTAGATGTTTTTGATAGTAATTCTCCGCTCTATCCATATCGTTGGGAAAATCCCGATCAAGATGCTAGTGGGAATGATACCGATAGTAATTGTTATGCACTCGATAGATTTGGTGTTGACATAGGTAATAGAAATGCTCAACCTGTTGATGAGAATTCTCATGGTAGTCATCTAGGTCGGATTATTACAGATAGTATCCCTACGAATTTTGTTCAATTGATTCCCATCAAAACCCACGATGTTGATGGTTGGGGTAGCCTATTTAATAATGCTTGTGGTATCTATTATGCACAAGAAAAAGGAGCTGATATCATTAATGCAAGCTGGAGCTATAAAGGACTTCCTTCTAATATCTTACGAAATGCGATCCAACGAGTTCAAATAGATGATATACTATTAATTGCAGCTGTAGGAAATGATTCGATAAACATTGACTCTACTCTATATTATCCTGCGAGCTATGATCTAGAAAATATCATAGCTGTAATGACAATTGATGATGATGATAAGATTCCTACTTTTTCCAATTATAGTTCAACTATTGCTGACCTTGCAGCTAGAGGCGTTGATATTCAAAACGAATATGGGCATAAAAGTGGCACCTCTATGTCAACTGCTTTTGTTAGCCGCTTTGCTATGCTCATAAAAAATAGAAATGGAGAAATGACTTATCAAGCCCTTAGAGATAGTATATATAGACTATTGGAGTATCCCTTAAATTTAGTCGATAAGTGTACAACAGAAGGAAAACTCCCTTCTCAAGCATATCAAGCCCTCCCTCTAGAACTACTCACTTTTGAAGCTGGTGTTACGAGTCGACTAGTTAACCTCCAATGGGCAACGGCTGCCGAAATAGATATAAATGGATTTGAAATTCAAAAATCAACAGATGGAATTCATTTTGAACGGGTAGGTTATCTTACCGCCAAAAACCAAGTGCTAAATCACTACCACTGGATAGATGAATCTCCATCTTTTTCTAATTATTACCGTTTAAAAATTGAAGAAGCTAGTGGAGAAGATTGGCATTCTAATATAATTAATATCTCTAGACCAGACCGTAGAGACTTAATACACATCATCACGAATCCTGTTTCTAATACACTTACGTTTAAGCTAGATACAGATATTAAAAATGGTATACTACAACTATACAGTATTAATGGTTTAGAGGTACACAGGGAAAATTTTTCAGGAGAACAAGGCTCTCAAGAGTACATAGATATTAGTGCTTTACCTAAGGGGGCTTATTATGGTCATTTATATTATAATGGCATAAATCAACCTTTTAAATTTTATAAATTGTAAAAAAAGTAACACATCAAGGTAACATTTATTAGTATCTATAAATATATTATATAAGTTTCGTTTCATGTAAATGTCTTGATATTCGAAAAAGCGTTTAAGACATTTACATTTTATTAAAATTTGAATAATACTATATAGGTTTTCATAAAAAAAATCCGTCTCTAAATTTTTATTCGCTATAAATAGGTTAAAGATTAATAAAAAAGTAAGTTGTTAACCAAGAAAAGTCTTGGTGTTTTTGATTTAAAAATAGATATATCTATAACAATTGTATTAAATACAATGAAGTAGTCTGTTTTTTCATCATTATGTTAAAGTAGGTATTAATCTTTTGATTAATTTAGGTCTCATAATTCAAATAATATGAGACCTTTTTTAATTTTCTTTTTTTTTATACAACTGAATTTAGGCCTTTCTGCAAAAGAGTTCGTTCACTTAGATACTTTACTTGCTACCTTCACCTCTGAGTATTTAATGGATCAAGCAACTCTTGTAGAAAAAAAGCTGCATCAAATAGCTTCTAACTATCCTAAAAGAACAACTGAACAAGATTCGATATTTGCGAGTATTTGGCATCTATTAGGTGGAGAATATTATTATACCTATCAATATAAAGATGCTATAAGAGCTACTGAGTATTCTTTGAATTTAAAACAAAAAATTTACCCACATAATCATTTTGAAACCAGTCGAAGTATTTACAATTTAGGCATTTATTATCGACTATCAGGCAACCTCAACAAGTCTTTTGAACTACTTCAAGAATGTTTAAATATTAGAAAAAAACACCACCGTACAAGAACAAAACATATTGGTAAAACATATACAGAATTAGCACTCATTCACGAAGCAAAAGGTGATTTTAAATTAGCCCTTGAAAACTATGACAATGCTATTAGTATTTTTAAAAAAAATCAACACCAAGCACAACTTTTTAAAGCTAAACAAGATAAAGGAATTGTTTTATTTAAATTCGGAAGCATTTCAAAAGCAATTGAAATTTTTCAAGAAATCCTTCAAGAACTCGATGAAGATCAGGAGGATATGAAAATGAGTATCTACTCTAATATTGGAGATGCTTGGGAAGAAATTGGCGCACTTAATAAAGCACAAAAAGCCTACGAAAAAGCTGTTGGTTTTTATAAAATATTTGAGGAAACCGATAGTCACAACTATGCCTATACCTTACAAAACCTCGCTATTACTAAACGAAAAATGGGGCAGTATGCTACTGCTGAAAAACTCCTAAATAAAGCATTAAGTATCATTAAAAACTACTACGATAAGGAGAAATATCATTTTGAGTATTCTGCCTTTTATGAAAATTATGGCGATTTACTTTATGACCAAAAACAATATCGAAATGCCATTACACAACATCAATTAGCTTTAATCAATAGTACACATTACTTCAGAGATACTTCTATTTTTGCAAATCCCGAACTTAATAAAGAGATTATCATCAATGCCAAGACAGATGTACTGACCTACCTAACATCCAAAGCAAAAGTCTTTAGAACTTGGCATCAACATTCAAAAAATAAAATATATTTACTTCAAGCTATCAATATACTCCAACTTGCAGACAAGTTAGTTGATAAAATACGTTTTGACCATATTGAAAAAGCTTCCAAACTATTTTGGAGAGAAAAGACAAGACCATTATATGAGTTAGCTACAGAAATAGCCTATCAACTAGAAGATCCAACACAGTTTTTTTACTTTATGGAAAAGGGAAAAGCTGTTTTACTACTCGATGACCTTAGAGAAGACGAAGCTACTATTGTAGGAAATATCCCTTCTGATGTCATAAATAAAACCAAGAATTTTCAGACGACTATTGCTTCAATAGAAAGTGGAATATTAGACGAAGAGAGTAGAGAAAAACGATTAAGAATATTGGATGAATATCAAACACACATCACAAAAATAGAGCAAAAATATCCCAAATATTATGATCATAAATACAATGTGGAAATTTCTAAAATTGATGAAATACAGCCACAACTACTTAGAGACTCTGCTGCCTTAATACAGTATTTTTATACTCAAAATAGTATTTATGTCGCTATTCTTGACGGTAAAAAAATTCATATTGAAGAAATCAAAAAAGATACTTTGCTAAATCAAAAAATAGAGCGTGTGATTTATCAATCTTCTAACAAACTCGCTATCCAATCGAATCAAGCCCTAGAAATTTTCAATCACCTTTCAAATGAAATATATCAACAGATATTAGCACCTTTTCTTCCGACTCAAAAGAGATTAATTATTATTCCTGATGGTATCCTAAGTTATTTACCTTTTGAAGTATTAACAGGTGAGAACAAGAATCAATATTTATTATATAGCAAACTGATTAATTATGCTTATTCTGCAACAGTTTATTATAAAAATATAAATATTTTACCACAAAATAAGGCAACATTATTAGCCATAGCTCCCATTCATTTTATGGATCTAAGCAATTTACAATATAGCAAAAATGAAGTTGAACATATTGGGGATTATATTCGTAATACCACACTTTTAGAAGAAAAAGCAAGCAAAGATAATTTTATTGCTCAAGCTAAAAAACATTCTATTATCCATCTTTCAACACATGCCAAGTACGACGATACTGCTCATTGGATAGCATTTAGAGATAAAAAAATGTCTTTAGCAGAAATTCATGCTCTAAATATAAAAGGGGATATGATTTCGCTTAGTGCCTGCGAAACAGCTCAAGGTAATTTAAACAAAGGTGAAGGCGTACTTAGCATAGCAAGAGGGTTTTCTAGTGCTGGCATTCCAAGTACTGTATCAAGTATGTGGTCAGTTAATGAAGGAGCTACTGCTGAAATTATGATTGATTTTTATAAAAACTTAGCGGATGCTATGCCAAAAGATATTGCTTTAAATAAAGCTAAACTAAAATATATTGAACAAAATCCTTCTCCTTATTACTGGGCAGCTTTTATTCATGTAGGAAACTATTATCCTTTGACAATCGGCAATAAACAGAATTACGTTATTTACTTACTCCCTGTAATATTGATACTTATCATTTTATTTTATTTTTTAAATAAACGAAAATAAAAAAGCTCTCGAATAATTTCAAGAGCTTTTCACATTCACTTTATTTATTATAACAATCTAAGTTCTTATTGCGTTACAGCATCTAGAGCGTCGATTACACCGTATCCAAAGCTAGAGTGACGACTTGGATAGTACTGAGATGCATTTTTCATTTTTTGAAGTACTGTACTTCTTGATTGATTTAAGTTTTTCGCCCATATTAGTGCTGCTATACCTGCAGTAGTTGCTGTTGCACAAGATGAACCACCTACATATGTTGGTGTATTACCACTCATTGTCAATGTCAAAGACGTACGGTCAGTATCGCTAGCTCTTTGCATTACTACAGTAAAATCAACTGCACTCCCATCGTGGCAAGTATTACATCTTTGTGTATAGTTATCTCTAATACCTGTAACTGCTACCGTTTGGCTCATAGATGCTGGGAAGATAACACCATACCAGCTTGTCCAAGTTAAAGAAGTACCTGCTGCTGAGATAATCATCTTGCCTCTGTTATATGTGTAGTAAACTGCATCTGCCCATTGTCCGTGATAGAAAACATCACCGATAGACATACTTAAAACCTTAACATCGCTTCTGTTTGCTAATGCTATCATCGCATCAGATACACCATCAATTTCGCTAGAACCATTTACAACTACATCCTCAGTACCTCTATATGCTCTCATGTTACAGTTGTAAGCTACACCAATAGCATTTCCTTCGTTACTTCTTGGCGCAGCAATTAAACCAGCCATTTGAGTACCATGTCCACATTGATCATGCGGCGCATCAAGGCTTTTCCACCACCACATTCCGCTATATTTTGTGCTATACTTATAAATAAACCTTCCAGAAGAATAGCCATCATTGAATCTACTACCTAATTTGTTTTGGTTATCAGAGATACCTGTATCAATTAAACCAACTGTAACATTATCACCTGTACTATGTGACCATGCTGCTGGAATATTACTGTGGTAGAAGTTCCATGGAATTTTAGAACCAGGAGAAGCATTTACGTAATCAGAAGAAGGGATATTGTAATTAGGGCTTACACCACAACCTGCGTCACTTCTCAAGTCTGTACCTGCAAGTGGATCATAACCAGAAGGCTCGGCATATCTTACCTCAGGCATTTGACGTAAAGCTTCGATAGTTTCAAGACTTGTCACCTTTACTTGCATATAAGGAAGTGTTTCATTTTCACTATTGATAATTTTTTCTGCTGTAAGGTCTGGATTTGTTTTACTTTCAATATCAAGTACTGCATTAATAACTTTATTTTTAGCCGCTAACCACTCACTACTTTTAATATTAATTTCATGCATTTTTCTAGTAAGATCACCTTCATTTGCAGGCTTATAACCAATTGACATTACTTGATTACTGTTTTCTAATGCTGACCATACCATAAAAGCATCTGCATGCTCATTCCAATTGAATACTGTATTAGTGTTTTGTAAATGAGCCTCAACAGTTCTGTTAATTGCTTCTACACTCATTGGCTCATCTTTAGCCAAATTTTCAGTAGTTGTAACTAGTGCATTTTCTTTTGCACAACTTGCTAGAATAAGAAGGGAAGTAAGGAATAGGAAAAATTTAGTTTTCATTTTGACAAAGATTTTTAAATTGTTAATAATATCAGGCAAAGAAAGACCTGATTAAAGTGATGAACTTTAAAATAAAATAGTAGTAATTTACTTTTGAAATAGCGAACCTTAAATCTTGAATAATTTAAGGTAAAATGAAATGGGTATCTTAGATTGCAGTTTGTCTGTAACGACAATGCAAAGATAACATGGACTTTTTGATTATCCAAAAAAAATCAAAAAAAATTTGCGAATTTTCGCTAAAAAAACATAAAAAATATGAATATCAATACTTTACAAGAAGTATTTTTTTTATAAATCATATTTTTTTAATATCTCTTTGACATTCTAACTCTAATTTGTACTCATCATCTATATTCGTAAGTATAAAACGAATCTTTTCTTATGCTCCTTTTAAAAATTATAATTTTTGTCATTCCTTCTTATTTTAATTAAGTTCTGTAGTACATTTGCTTTGACTTTTAACAGAAGTTGTTCAAAATATCTTAAAAAAAAATATAATGGAATTAATAGACGGAAAAGGGCTTGCCGAAACAATTAAAAATGAGATCGCTGAAGAAGTCACACAAATTAAAACTGTAGGTGGTAAAATTCCACACCTTGCAGCAGTATTAATTGGTGACGATCCTGCTAGTCAAGCCTATGTACGTAATAAAGTGCGTTCCTGTGAAAAAGTAGGCTTCAAGTCCACTTTGGTTAGACGACCTGCTACAATAACAGAAACGGAATTAGTTCGCATTATTGAAGATTTAAATGATGATGATGATATTGATGGTTTTATTGTACAATTGCCCTTACCAAAACACATCAACGAAGAGAATATTACACTAGCTATAGATCCTAGAAAAGATGTTGATGGTTTTCATCCTGCTAATTTTGGACGAATGGCATTGGGATTGCCCGCATATCTACCTGCTACCCCATTTGGGATTATACAAATGTTAGAAAGGTATGATATAGAAACTTCAGGTAAGCATTGTGTCGTTGTTGGAAGAAGTAATATAGTTGGTACTCCCATAGCCATCATGTTATCCCGAAAAGGGAAAGTAGGAAACTGTACTGTTACCGTTACTCATAGTCGTACAAAAGACCTTAAGGCAGAGACTTTAAGAGCAGATATTATTATAGCAGCTATAGGAAGAGCAAAATTTATTACCGCCGATATGGTTAAAGACGGAGCTGTCGTAATTGACGTTGGGATTAATCGTGTAGATGATGTAAAAGCTCGAAGAGGCTATAGATTAAAAGGAGATGTCGATTTCAAAAAGGTCGCCCCCAAATGTAGTTATATTACGCCTGTACCTGGGGGGGTAGGTCCAATGACGGTTACTGCATTATTAATGAATACCTTAAAAGCTAGTAAGAAATCTATTTATGGCTAAAAAGATACTATCTTTTTTAATTGTTTTTTATTAAAAAAAAATAACGATCTCATTAATTAATCAAAATAAAGATTTATCTTTGCAGCCGATTTTACAATTAAGTGGAAATTCTTAAAGAAATAATAAAATGAGCGACGCAATAAATTACGTACACGAACAGATGTCAAAGCAAATTGATTTTCCTGACTTCAAAGCAGGAGATAATATTGCTATCAGTTATAAAATTATAGAGGGTTCAAAAGAGCGTATCCAGCAGTTCAAAGGGGACGTGATCAAGATCAAAGGAGAAGGCGGTTCAAAGACATTTACTGTTCGTAAGATGTCAAACGGTGTAGGTGTAGAACGTATTTTCCCACTTAATTCTCCTAATATTGACGGAATTAAAGTATTGAAAAGAGGGAAAGTAAGAAGGTCAAAATTATATTACTTAAGAGACTTAGTCGGTAAAAAAGCAAGAATTAAAGAACGTAAATTCATTAAAAAATAGAATTTTTATTTTTATAAAAAAGCCATTTTGTGATCACAAAATGGCTTTTTTTATTATAGCATTCTTTATGAAGTTGTTAAAAAATAGAATGCTCAATTATTTATAAGTCATAGTACCTATTTAAACCGTTTCAAATCTGTCTTGTGGAAGCTCCATTCTGGAGTAGAAAGAATTTCTCCAAAATCTAGCCTATACCAAGGACTAAATGCCTTAGAATAATCGTTTTTTAGAATGTGCATATCTTGTGCAGGCATATAACTTTGTGCCAACATAAAGATTTTTTCCCCTTCAGCATTCTCTGCCATATCAATTACAATTACTGCATGACCAGGGAACCCTCCTTGAATAAAAACATCCCCTATCTCCATTTGAGCAATAGGTACTGACACTAGTTCTTTACTAAGTGAAGCTGTACCTGCATAAGAGAAAATTTGCATCATATAACGCTTAAAATTTTTATACGTATTATTCGTATTTCCTGTTGGGGAAGAGAACAGTACTTTATTCCCTTTTATAATTGGTTTCTTCCCTTTTCGCCAATCATCGAAACTTACTCGGTGTCCGCTCGTATAATTAAAATGTATATTGGCATACTCCCCCCTAGCATAATGGTATTCCGCTTTCAATCGCATAACGGCATCGGCACATTGCTGTAAATCTCTTTTTCCTGTATCTAAGTCTATCACACGGAAATGGACTTTATTTGGCTTTTCTACCCCCGAATGATAAAAGACCGAACTCGCTTCAGGTTTTAGAGGCAAAAACTGAAGCCAATAACCAAACGATTGGTGAGTAGGTTGTAATCGTTTATATCCACTAGGAACTGATATTTGATTAATAAGACCATTTTGGGGCTTATAATCATTTATCCAAGTATATATTGGTAATTCACTAGGTATGACAATGGTATCAACTTTATCTATTATTCCTTGATTAGAAATAGTCGATACAGGTTCTTGTTTTACTTTTTTTTCAGTCGTGAAATAGCAAGATAATAGCAATATACTAATTGAGTACACGATACTTTTATACATCTCAAGTATGTTTATTTTTTAATAAAAATTGTTTTTATAATGCTCTATGGGCAATTTTGGGCAGCTAAACCTCAAAATTTATTCAAAAGAAATAGCTTAAACAAATATTTAGCAGGATAGATAGTATATTGTTAATATCATAACTTCAACTTCTCGTACAAAATTGTCTTTTAATAGGGATTATTTTTAAAAATAGTGTGACATTATAAAAAAAATAGTGTCATAAGATTAAATTCCCACAAGCACATGAGTCCGATGATATATTCTAAATAACAACCGAATCGTAGAATAATATTTTACCAGTAAATTAAATACAAGACTTTAACTACAAGGCAAAACCTCCCACTGTTTTTACAATATGACTCTTTGAGATTTCACTACCCGACAAGTAAAACTCCCCCTTCTAAACTACTTCAGTAAAATCTGTTGTTGCAGCTTTTTACTGACTACCAATATTTTATTAAGCCATTTAAATCCATAGCTTATGGAAAAATTATCTAGTACATATGAAAATTATTTAATTGAGCTTACATATAAACAAGGAATCAAATTCCAATTTATCTATGCAATCATCTATTTAGTCTTTACAATTGTAGAAGCTAAAAAATATTTTTTACTCCCCATTTTCACCTTAAGATGCTCAGGTATAATACTTGACATTGTATGTATCTTAGGTTTATATTTTCTTTACAGATATAAAAAACAATGGTTAATCCCTTTTTATAGTATAGTCCTAACCTACTCTATCTTTCACCTAGTGCTTATTGGGCATTTTTCCTATAGTACCCCTGAAATTCCACTAGATATGGTAATCAATTTTCCATTAGGGTTTTCTTGTGTTTTTCTTGCTGTTTCTTTATCAAGTTTTGGGGCTAGCAAAATCTTTAAATATACTTCTCTCCTAGTAATTCTTTCCTTAAATATTTTATTTTTAATAGATGGAATAACAGAGTATAGAGCTTTGTTTATGGTCAATTTTTTTGGCTTCTTTATGTATATTTATTTATCTAGAAAAGAAAAATATGAATATGACAATTATCATGCTATTCAATCTTTGCAAGCTAAAGAAAGTGCTTTAATGGCAAGCAATGAAAGAATTGATAGTGCTAATAAAAGCTTACTTGAAATCAATAGGGCATTATCACATGACCTCAAAAGTCCACTACGAAATATAAGCAGCTTTACTCAATTATTGAATAGAAGTCTAAAAGGTAATATAAGTTCTTCCCAAAAAGAGTACATCGATTTTATTATACAGGGTTCTAAAGATATGCAAAGCTTAATTGATGACATTCTTAATTTCTCAAAGGTTTCGTGGGTAAATAATGATATGGAATGGGTAAATCTAAATAACTTATTTGAGCAACTAAAAAGAAACTATCAGTCTCAACAACTTTCAGGTACACTAGATTTATCGATAGAACCAATTAACCTAAATCTAAATGGTAATAAAACAAGGTATTACTTACTTTTCCAAAACTTAATTGATAATGGTATAAAGTACAACGAATCTAGCATTAAAAAGATAAGCATCCGTCATGTAATAAACCCTAACTATATAAAATTCTATATTCAAGATAATGGGATAGGTATTTCAGAAGAATATCATGCTAGAATATTTGATATTTTTAGTCGCCTTCATACAAAAAACATCTACAATGGTAGTGGAATAGGTTTGGCTTCTTGCAAAACGATTATGGAACAAATTGGTGGGCAAATAGAAGTAAAATCTGAAATAGGGAAAGGTAGTACTTTCATTCTATCATTTCCGAGTAAACTGATTCAAAACAAGTTGGTTTCAAAAAAACAAAAATCGATCATTCCTCGTAATATTATAAAAGATAAATTAATAAAATCGGTTGATCTTAGTCAAGGCTAGATTAGAACATTTAGAAAAAGATTTTTTCAAAATCCTCATAAAAGGCAATGGGATTGGCTTAACTTTTTCACAAATAAATTACGGAGCAAATGGGTCACAAGATTGAGTCCCTCTTTTGCCTTTATCTTCTTTTCCCAAATCATTTAATACAACAAAAGACCATCCCTAATGAAAGGTCTAAGTCTTTAATTTATCGGTTCACTATTCAAAAAACAATTACTGCTGATATAAATTTAACTGTCGCCAAGCACCAATTCCTTGTATGAGCATACATATAATCTGGCTGTATACTACAACTTTTTGACTTAATGCTCGCCATAGTAAAGCATTGGACGAACGACGAGGATGCTCTCCAAAAAATAAAATTAATAGATAAGCAGCCAATATAAGAATGAAAACTAAAAAAATATATCCATAAAAATTAGGGTAACGAGGATGAATATAAATAGCTATCATAGCCATTAAAGACATTAGCAAGAATGCTGTAAAGCTTAATCGTACATAATAAAAATGACTCCAATACATTTCATTCCAAGGAGTAATCGCAATGCCCATAAAACCAAGACCTGATATTATTCCCAGAAAACAAGCTATAACGCTCAAAATCTTAGCCATTGAATGTCCTTGAAAAAAACTTGAAAAAACAAGAAAAAAAGCGATTGTGCAACCCCCTGTAATAAGTATAGTTAATTGAAAAATATGCCTAGATAATAGAATGGGTTCTCCTCTAAAATTTCGAGTTCTTCCTAAATCGCTAAAAAAATTATATTTATAAGAAAAGCTATCTGCATTGGGAAAATGCATTGCCCCTCCATCATACTGTTGAATAGCTAATGTACTCAGAAGCAAAAATTGCATTGCGCCTAGCATTCCTAATAGTATAAAAAATCGCTTTATTTTAACCACGAACTAAAACGCATTATTTTTCAAAAAAACAAACACTAGCCCCTACCCATTCCTTATCTTTATTGTACCGAACACCTATCATCTCCCCCTTACTCAAACGAGCTAAATTATTAATGATACGGGGTCTAGCAGCCTCTTTCTCCCAAAGCATCAACATCCTAATCTCGCATTTAGCAGGGATATCAGGTGTTTGAACGAGTGGAGCATAAGATACCTTCTTTTGTAAGATGTAATTTTTTCTATCTTCGATTTTGTCTAAATCTTTAGCTGTAATGTGTAATTTCACTCCAGCTCCAGCAAAGGAATAAAGCGGTTTAAGAACATAATTTTCTAAGTCTTCTGGATACTTCTCTAAACCCTCTAAAAAGAATGTATCAGGCACATATTGACTTTTTAAAAAAGGAAGGGTGTATTTACTAATTCTAAAAAACCAATTGGGATGTCCTATCCACTCTACATTCACTTCTTCTGTAAACTGAAAAGTTCTTTTTAAATCATCTCTTTGTACTAATTCATCAAAAATTACACGATTATAAATTTTATGAACAGCCACCCGTTCTCCTCTATCATCAAGATAATATAAATCTTTACCATCTACCTTCAAGTCACTTACACAAAGTACTTTGATCCCCAATACATCTTGTGTAGCTAAAAAATCAATTTGTGTCGTCTGTTTAGAAGGTTCTATTTCCAATAAAACAACATTTTCAGGTTTGCTATTTCCAACTATCACTTTTTTCAAAAGCGCCAAATAAGCAGTATCATCCAAATCACCAAACAAATGAGAATAATTGGAAGGAATATCAAAATATTTTGAATAGGCTTTTGCCAATAAATGCTGAAAAAAATACAACGATGGAAAGCCCTGAGCCTCTATAAGTTGTGGAATTAATTCACCATTTTCATCTATACAAATTCCAAAATCCATTTGTAAGAAGGTCGTATGAGCATCCTCATTCGGTACATATTGTCCATCAGAAACTGCTCCTACAGTCAATTCTTTAAAGTTATCTTGACATATAACATCTGCAATTTCTTCACACGCTGCGAAAAGTTTTTCTTTTAAATCCTTCGAAACAAAAACAGGTGTCTCTCCTATTCTAAATGAAGGTTTGTGATTGTATTTATTATAAATATAGCTCAGAAATTCTTGATACTTTTCAGTCGAAAAATCCCCGTTATAGCTACTACGAATATTAGTGACCATTTTAAATACGTGAAATAGTTAATAATTGATTAGAATACCTTTTAAGACCGATGACATTTTCAAGTCGTTCAAAAATAGCTTACTGGCTTCTGAAAAAACCTTTTTGTTTACTTTTTTACTTTTTTTATTCTATAGCTTAACCATACAGCTCTAAAAAAGTACAAGGGAAACAAAAATTCAATTTTAATAAGTTCAGCAGTCATTTTTGAATAACTTCCTTAAATAAATATAGGATATTTAAACTAAAGGTAAAATATTTTAGAAATTGATTAGAATTATCTCCCTAATTTCTTTTTACCGAATAATGTTTCTTTTTAAAAAGAATATTGTTATAACATATTCAAAATAAACTATCAAAAACCTAAAGTCCTATCAATTCGATACTTCAAAAAACTCGATTCCACTTTGCTTAAGCATATAAGCTACAAGATTAAACCATTGATTAGCTCGATCAAGTACCCAAGCATCAGAACTCACCACAACATCATTGCTCATTGCTAGTAGTTTATCTGGGTTATAATCAAGTAATACGCTCCAGTTATAATCATATTGAGCAGCAATTTCTAACATCAATTGTTTTAAACGCCCACTATTTGATACTGGACGATCCAATATCCATAAGACCTTCTCTACTTCTAAAGATTCTAAGGTATTTCCAATAAGTTTTAAAGCTCGTTCTGTTTGAACCACTCGCTTATATGTCCCATGTACACTAGATAAGTCTCGATAACAACCGTCTTGACCTTTAAATAGATATGCTCCTGACAAAGCACTTTCTATAATAATCAAAAGATTAAAACCATCTATTGCTATGACTTTATGTTTTAATTCTTCTTTAAAAAAATGGGTTGATTTTCGACGTTCCAGTTGTTCCTCTGAAGCCGTCATTCCTTGTAGGGCTTTCTGTTGTCGTACATTTAAGCGGTAACGATTGCCTACAAGCTGCAAGGACGAGCGTTCACCATATCCACGTGAAAGTAAGTAAGACATATCTTTTACCGCTTCTTTTAATTTTGTTTTAGCTTTAACTGTCCCAAATAATAAATCATCTTTACTTTCTTTTCCTCTATTTCTTGATTTTGCCATCTTTTAAAAACTATTTTACCCTTTTCTTATTTATCAATAAACTCAATTGCATTACTTTAGAACTTCATAAATTTCAAACCATGCTCGATTATGCTCAAATCGCTTTATCAATTTTAATCGTCCTTCTTTCAATTTGGTATCCTTATATCCGACACTAGAAGCATCCAGATTATTGAGTACTAATAATTCAGGGTTTTGTTCTATTCCCCATGTAACATCCTTATATATTTTATTTTTTTCTAAATATCTAGCTTTTGAAATCGTCAAATTGGTCTGAGTAAGAAAAAACGTACCTATACGAGTGCTTGGATAATTTTTTTGCAAAAAATTAATTCCTTCTTGTTCAACTTTAACTGCATCCAAATAATTTAGATGAATATCTCGAATACTTTCATTATTAAAAAGCGTAAAATAGAAACTCATTACAATTGTCAATATACATCCTAAGTGAAAAATGATTTTTTGATTTTGGAATGCCTTTTCTATAGCAAAAAATGCGACTAAGAACATAGGTGGAAGTACCGCTAACAAATAACGAGTAGTATAAAAATTCATAGCAGTAAAAACCAAATAAATAAGCAAAAACAAGATAGATATAAAGACTATTTCCCTTATGGGTTGTTTTCTTTTTTTATAAAAAGAATAGCTTAAACTTAACACAAGGAAGAGACAATAGATATACTTTCCTTGACTCCAAAAAACAAATTCTAGACTATTTTTAAAAATAGTCCAAATATGATTGAAATCCATGCTTATCATCCCTGTATGTTCAGGGTAGAGAACCCAACCATAATGTTGATATTGTAATAAAAAAAAGATAAACAGTGGAATAAGTGCTACTCCTGAAAAAAGAGTAAAAATGACAAGCTGAGAAAAATAACTTTTGCCATATATGACTAATTTGACAAGTTCCCAAAGCCCTAGAGCAGCGAGAAGCGTAAATCCTGATTCTTTCGTCATCAATAGACAAGCAATACTTAACATATAGCCATACCATTTTCCTCTTGCATAAAAATATAAACCTACCAAACTCAAAAGCGCTACCAAAACCTCAGGTAATACAAATGTTGCTTGAGTAAAAAAGATACTTTGTACACCTAAAAAAACTAGTGCATATAAACCCGATATTGGACTCAATAAATCAGCTGAGAATTTATACATCAGAAAAAGTAAAAGTCCTGAAATGGCTAAAGGAAAAGCATGGATCGAGATTAGGCTGTTTCCAAAAATATTAATCCAGATACCACCTAAAAAGTGAAAAAGCAAAGGATGTCCCCTTGAATATTCAACAGGAATGACCGAAGCATGAAGACTTGGTCCATTTTCTGCCATCATTTGTATAGCAGGAGCATATACCCATGCCTCATCCCAAAAAAAAGGATAATTTAAATAGGGTATTTTAAAAAGAATAAAAATAAAAACAAGCAACAAAGCCAATGCTATACCGTATTGATTTATAAACCTTTCTTTATTTAAATCCATGTTACTAAAGTGTTATTTTTTGTGTAAAAATAGTTTTTTAACAGACTTAAATTTTAAAATGAGATAAAATATTATTTAAAAACAATAAACAATTCTACTTTTGCACCCTTAAATAAGATAGTCACAAAAATAACTTGGCTTTTTTGGCTAAAATATAAATTAGAATACGAATGGAATCAATTAGAAATATTGCGATTATTGCTCACGTCGACCATGGCAAAACGACACTAGTGGATAAAATAATAGAAGAGTGTAAGATTTTAGCTTCTCATAAAGAGCATGGAGAACTTCTTTTGGATAATAATGACCTAGAGCGAGAAAGAGGAATAACGATTTTATCTAAAAATGTTTCTGTAAACTATAAAGATGTAAAAATCAATATTATAGATACACCTGGTCACGCTGATTTTGGCGGAGAAGTTGAACGGGTATTAAAAATGGCCGATGGGGTATTGTTATTGGTTGATGCTTTTGAGGGAGCGATGCCTCAGACAAGATTTGTCTTAAGCAAAGCACTAGAACTAGGACTCAAACCTATTGTGGTTGTGAACAAAGTGGATAAAGAAAACTGTACTCCTGACGAAGTACATGAGCAAGTTTTTGATCTTATGTTTGCATTGGATGCAACAGAAGATCAACTAGATTTCCCGACAATATATGGTTCTTCTAAATATGGTTGGATGAGTACAGATTGGCGCAAAAAGACCGATAACATACAACCTCTTTTAGACACTATTCTAGAAAAAATTCCAGAAGCTCCTTATAGAGAGGGCATTCCTCAGATGCAGATCACTTCTTTAGATTTTTCCAATTTCATTGGTCGTATCGCAATTGGTAGGGTGTACAGAGGAGACTTGGAATCCGGCAAAGATTATATTCTTTGTAAAAAAGATAAAAATAAAAAAGTTCGTATCAAAGAATTGTTTGTCTTTAAAGGTTTAGGCAGGGAAAAGGTTAGTAAAGTTAGAAGTGGTGATCTTTGTGCATTAGTTGGTTTAGATGATTTTGAAATCGGAGATACTATCTCCGACTTAGACAACCCTGAGGCTTTACCGAGAATTGAAGTCGATAATCCAACGATGAGTATGTTATTTACAATTAATAACTCTCCTTTTTTTGGAAAAGAAGGTAAGTTTGTTACTTCTAGGCATCTACGAGATAGACTTTTCAAAGAAACTGAAAAAAACCTAGCTCTCCGAGTACATGAAACCGATAAAGAAGATAAATTTAACGTTTTTGGTCGAGGTATCTTGCATTTATCGGTTTTAATAGAAACAATGAGAAGAGAGGGTTATGAGTTACAAGTTGGTAAACCACAAGTCATTATTAAAGAAATTGATGGGCAAAAACATGAACCTTATGAAACCTTAGTAATCGATGTACCTGAAACCTATTCTGGTAAAGCTATAGAGTTAGTTACTAAACGTAAAGGCGATTTACTCGTAATGGAGCCAAAAGGAGATTTACAACATCTTGAATTTTCTATACCTTCTAGAGGTCTAATTGGTTTAAGAAATAATATACTAACTGCTACTGCTGGTACTGCTGTGATGACTCACCGTTTTACGACTTATGAGCCATATAAAGGTGATATTGCTGGTCGATTCAATGGTTCTTTAGTCTCTATGGAAACAGGTCAAGCATTAGCATATGCCATTGATCGTTTACAAGATAGAGGTAAGTTTTTTATAGAACCTGGAGAACAGGTTTACAAAGGACAAGTAATAGGAGAAAATGCTAGATCCAATGATTTAGAAATCAATGTAATCAAAGGCAAGAAACTAAATAATATGCGTGCTGCTGGTTCTGATGATAATATGCGAATAGCTCCGAAAATTAATTTTTCATTAGAAGAGGCAATGGAATATATCGGAGAAGATGAATACTTAGAAGTAACACCCCAAAATCTTAGAATGCGGAAAATTAGTTAAGTATACTCTTTGATTTCTTATACTTTTAAAAAGCATAAAATTGAACTCTTTTTGTGACCCTTTATTTATAAACATTACAATAAAGCCTCATGCTTAAAATTTTGACCTCTATACTTCATAATAAATAAAACGTACCGTTTTCTATAAAACAAGTGCCTTTAAATAAAAAAACATTAAAAAACAAACACTTTTATAAACTTTTGCATGGTTTTTGTAATATGTTAAAGTTGAAGCGTATTTCAATAATCGGTATAAAATGGTTAAACGTGAATAGACTATTACATATTTTTTTATCCACACTTTTTTTATTGCTTTACCAAGGCAACTTGCTTGGACAATGTAATATTTTAGAAATAGAAGAGCAATCTGTATTCATAGAAGATTGTAGTGATGAGGCCATCATTTGTCTTCCTGTTTTTCTAGAGGACATTCCCTCTTATACAGTTTATGACAATGGTGAGTTTTATGAAAATGGTTATGCCGCCTGTAATTTAGATACATTGATAAACTATTCTTACTTCTCCTTGCTAGGTCAAGGAAATGCTGGTCCTTTTCATATGGAGTCTTGGTTAGTAGATGGTCAAACGTATAGTGGTCAATTTGAAAATGCTGAAGCTTTAGTAGATTCTATGAATCTTTGGAATCCAACAGGCAATTGGAAACAAAATTCAACCGTAAAGGTAATTGTAGGTGGAGATAAAAATATGGAGTATGGTATTATGAATATTGAACAACTTCAAATTCCTGGGCAATATATTCAACTTTCAGCAAATAGTGGATTAACTGCTCTAGGAACAGATATAAGTTTAAGTGCAGGAATTCATGAAATTGTATTCGAAGATAGTGAAGGTTGTCAAGATATGATAACCATTACCGTTGCTTGTGGAAATCAGCCACCTATCCCTGCAGATGATGAGCTAGAAGTAAGGTTAGAGGGGTCTGAAATCATAAGTATACTCCTCAATGATCAGGCTGTAGAGCAAGTTACTGCCTTAAAAATAGTTTCCGAAGCTTCTAATGGTGTAGTTGAACAAAATCTAGATTATACTTTCACCTATACTCCTGATGACGAATATTGTGGTGATGACAGTTTTGTTTATGAGGTTTGTAATGAACATGGTTGCGCTACAGCTACCGTTTACATTACTGTTATTTGTGGAGAGATTAAAGTTTTCAATGGTTTTTCTCCTAATAATGATGGGAAAAACGATTATTTTCAAATCAGTGGGCTTGGAGCTTACCCTAATAGCAAAATCTCTGTTTTTAATATTTGGGGTAATTTAGTGTTTAGTAGTGAAAAAGGAACGTATAAAAACAATTGGGATGGAACTTGGAAAGGACAGGTTTTACCATCTGGAAATTATTTCTACCTTATTGAATTAGGAGATAGTAAAAAAGAAAAAATGAGTGGTTGGGTACACATCACTCGCTAAGGATTAGAATTAATATGAAGGTTTACTAGGCTATTTCAACTATTGAGATAGCCTATTGTTGTATATAAATATCCAACAATTTCTATAAAAAATGCGAAGTAATGATATATTGATTACTTCGCATTTCTATTATACTATTTATTTATTAAGCTTATTCTACTTTCTACACAGCAAAACTTTCCCCACAGCCACAGGTGCGACTAGCATTCGGGTTATTAAAATAAAACCCTTTCCCGTTTAAGCCTCCAGAAAAATCTAATGTTGTATTACACAAATAAAGAAAGCTTTTAAGATCGGTGACAACTTTCACACCGTTATCTTCAAATATTTGATCTTTTTCTTGAGACTCATTATCAAAATCCATTTGATAAGAAAGTCCAGAACACCCTCCACTCGTTACAGAAACACGGACGAAATAGTCCTCCGTAAGTTTTTCCGTTTGACGAATCTCATCGATTTTCTGTTTAGCGTTATCCGATACAAATAACATAAGTCCACATTAAAATTAAAAAAAGCATATTATTAATACTATAGATTCTAGTGATGTGTATCTTCTACAGTAACTTCTAGACCATTTTTTTCTTGATAATCTTTAATAGCAGACTTTATTGCATCTTCAGCAAGAACAGAACAGTGGATTTTCACAGGCGGTAAAGCCAACTCTTCAACAATGTCCATATTATCAATAGCCAACGCTTGATCTACTGTCTTACCTTTAAGCCATTCTGTAGCTAGAGAAGAAGAAGCAATTGCAGAGCCGCAACCAAAGGTTTTAAATTTAGCATCCTTTATTACTCCTGTATTATCATCTACTTCTATTTGTAAACGCATCACATCGCCACACTCTGGTGCACCAACTAATCCTGTACCTACACTTTTTTTACTTTTATCAAGTGTTCCTACATTTTTAGGATGTTTAAAATGCTCTAATACTTTATCTGAATATGCCATGATTTAATAATTTTCTTTTTATAAAAAATGATCAATAACTAAGCCATCTTAATGCTCACTCCATTCTATAGATTCTAGATCTACCCCTTCTTTATACATTTCCCATATAGGGCTCAAATCTCTCATATGGTTCACTCCAGCAGTCACTGCTTCTATAGCGTGCTCTACCTCTTCATCTGTCGTAAACCGCCCTAAGCTAAATCGAATAGAAGAGTGTGCCAAATCATCTCCCAAACCTAAAGCTTTTAAGACATAAGAAGGCTCTAAAGAAGCTGACGTGCAAGCAGAACCTGACGAAACAGCAATATTTTGATTGAATGTCATCATTAATCCTTCTCCTTCAACATGCTTGAATGACATATTTGTAACATGAGGCATTCTATGTTCTTCATTTCCATTAATAACAACCTCTTCTAGATTAGCCATCAATGCGCTTTGTAATTTATCTCTTAGTTTACTCAAACGTGCCGCATCATCATTCATTTCTTTTAAGGCGATTTCAGCAGCTTTACCAAAACCAACAATACCTGGCACATTTAACGTTCCAGAACGCATTCCTCTTTCATGTCCTCCCCCATCCATTTGAGCAGTTACCTTTACCCTAGGTTTTTTACGATTGACAAATAACGCACCAATTCCTTTAGGACCATACATTTTATGTCCTGTAAAAGCTGCTAAATGTATCCCCAATGCTTTCACATCTACAGGAATCTTACCTGCAGCTTGCGTAATATCGCTCATAAACAATACACCATGTTTTTCACAGATTTCACCTATCGCTTTCATCGGTTGGATAACACCTGTTTCATTATTAGCATACATAATAGAAATAAGAATCGTATTTGGCTTTATAGCTGCTTCCAATTCTGCTAAATCTACTAAACCATCTCTTTTAACTTTCAAATAGGTTACCTCTCCACCTATCTTCTCTACTTTTTGACAAGCATCTAAGACTGCCTTATGCTCTGTTTCAAGGGTAATAATATGATTGCCTTTGCGTTTATACATTTCAAAAACCCCTTTAATAGCTAGATTATCTGATTCTGTAGCTCCCGAAGTAAATATAATTTCCTTCTCGTCTGCACCAATTAATTTAGCAATTTGCTCTCTAGCATAATCTACTGCCTCCTCTGCTTGCCAACCATAAGGATGGTTTCTACTTGCTGCATTACCTGGTTTTTGGTAAAAAAATGGAAGCATCTCATCCACTACTCTAGGGTCACAAGGAGTTGTAGCATTATTATCTAAGTATATTAGTGTATTCTTATTCATTTAGTCTTATCTATTTTTATTTAGATTTAATCTTAATACTGCAAATATAACGCTTTTCCGTATAACTTGTTCACTATATAAAAGGGTTTTTGTCATAATTCTATCATTTATAATTCTAGGCAAGATTTAAACCTATAATGTTTTACTTTAGGGTTTAGGTACGAACAATTTATCCTGTCTATAAAAAAAGAGCATTATCTGATTAAATATCTAAACAAAAATCCTATTATTGGCTCAAAATAGGTTCTAGGCTTTTATTTCTAAAATTCGAATACCATGCAATATTATATTGAACAAATTATTGAAGCAGCAACAGCTTTATCTTGTTTAGAAATTTTGGCGGTTATCTGTGGTTTGGTATATGTTATATTAGCTGCTAAAGAAAAAATATGGTGTTGGTTTTGGGGAATTTTAAACGCCATATTTAGCGTCTATTTATTCTACACTTATGGATTATATGCGGAATCTATATTATACATTTATTATGTATTTGCTGGTTTTTATGGTTGGCTATCTTGGCGTAATCATAATAAGATAGAAACGTTAAAAATATCAACATGGAAAATTATTGAGCATATTTTCGCAATCATCTTAGGTATTTTACTTGCCTTAGTTCTAGCATATCTATTAAAAAACTATACTAGCGCAAAATTACCTTTAATCGATTCTTTCACAACTATTTTTAGTTTTATTGCTACATTTATGGTGACTAGGAAAGTCCTTGAAAATTGGATTTACTGGATACTAATAGACTTGGTTACAATAGGATTATATTTTAATAGAGCCTTGTACCTATATGCTTTACTCATGTTGGGTTATACTATTATTGCTATAATAGGATATTATAAATGGAAGGCCATATACAACAAAGAAAAAACCCAAAGCATTGAAACAAACACTTTGGGTTTTAGAAAATAAAATTACTTAAACATTCTATTTTTTAGCTGGAGTAATCTTTATTGGTTGCCCTCCATCATTTGCTTTTGCTGCTTCTGCTGCATTTACGGATCCTGGCTTCTTATTTACTTCTCCTGTAATCTTTATGATTGTTGTTGGAGGATTTGTATTTGCCTTAACCGTAACTTGCTTAGTTTGCTTACCTGGTTTTCCTTTAGTGTTGAAAACAACTTTCATTTCACCAGACTCTCCTGGAGCAATCGGATCTTTTGGCCAATCAGGAACAGTACATCCACAACTACCCTTTGCATCACTAATGATAAGTGGATTCTCTCCTGAATTTTTAAATTTATAAACATGCTCAACTTTTTCTCCATCTTCTACTGTACCAAAATCATAGACATCTTCTTCAAATTCAATGCTTGTTAATGGTCCTGTAGGTACTTCTTCTTTCTTAGTTGCATCTTGAGCACTAATTGCATTGTTGTTTGTTACACTTGTATTTGTCAAGTTTGTACGAGCTTGATCTCTTACTGTTTGGTTACCACTATTTCTAGTGAATACATAATAGCCAACCATAGCTGCGATTAAAACCAATAAACCGATTTGTATTTGGCTTGATCTTTCCATAATAATTCAAATTTTAATTTTTTTTATAAAAACGATTACAAAAATAAGTTTTATCAAAATATTTTTAGTAAAAAATATAAAGAAAAAGTAGGTTGATGTAAATCCATTCTAAAATTTAACCTTGAAAAAGTATGATGGATATAATCTAACCAACTACAATACAAAGATAAGAGTATATTTTGAAGTTCTTGTTAATAGGCTTTCAACAATTGTTAACAGGCTGTTAATGCAATTTAATTATTTCTATTTTTAATAAACTTACTTCAAAATCCTCTAGTTTTATTATCCTAAATCAGTCTCAAGATATAGCTTATTGAACATAAAACAAGCTGTTAGATAATGAAGTTGTTCAAAAATGATTTGTTTTAGTTCTGATTAAAATAAGAGCAAAAGCTAAATAATGTAAACTCAACCAATTATTAACATTAGTTTCAAATCGCCCTAAGATAGCTTTAAAAGCATCAAGCCAAGCATTTGTTCTTTCAACAGAGAAACGCTCTTCATAAAGTAATTTATCCAAAAAAAATTGATTATCAGTATTTTACATTTCATTACTCACTTCCCTTTGTATTTTATTGGTATAAAAAAAGTTTCCCAATAATAGTCTTTAGTAAGTATCGTATCTTTTACTACTAAAATGTAATCGATTTCTTCCTCAATTTTATCAGCAAAGGGCATTATTCTTTCATGGATATGCTCATCAAACGTTTTTCTACCAGTATAAACAGGATAAATTTCTTCCCACTCTATAAGATTCATCTCTTCTAATTTTTTCATCTTCTAAAAGTCAATATCTAGGACTTCTAGGGGTTAAATATTTAAGTCTCCTGCTGGCAATTGTTTTCTAGATTGATGCTTTATCAAAGCATCTTTTAAAGCCTCATCCAATTCATTTGGGGTTTGGAACTTGTACACCTTTCTCACTTAATAGCTATACAGCTCTAAAAAAGTGCAATGGAAACAAAAATTCAATTTTAATAAGCTCAGCAACCAATTATTGAACAACTTCTTTACTCAAAACAATCTTTCTCATTATTTGATGAATTGTCATTAGGTTGTCCATTATTATTTTGAGAAGGGTAAAAACAATTACTTTTCCTTTTAAAAACTTGTGCATCTTCTCCACATACAATAGCACAAGCTTCTCCCTCTACTATTCTTAATTTCCCCTTCTTGGCAACTACTGCCATACTATATTTAAATAAACCTTTATGTGGTGTACCATCAGGTTTCAAACCATCCCAAGCAAAATTTTCAATGTCTTCGTAAACAAAAGTTGGACGTTTAAAATAGATTGTATCACCTTCTGCACTTAGTACAGTAAAATTCATCACTTCTGCCATTTTATCATCTATAAAAGGCATGAAATAATCATTCACATCATCTCCGTTAGGAGTAAATACATTAGGAACATAAATATGTCCATTATCCAATTTAAATTTTACAGGTTTGCTTCCACAACAGGCTTCATAAACTTTACTACTATTTTCATTATTACTCCCATTGTTCCCATTGCCATTTCCTTGTCCATAACATAAAGACACAGTAAATAGACTAAATATTAATACTATATATTTCATTTTGTATTTTTTTGTTTTTAGTAATTATTATTTTTAATAATCCGTGCAGTCTTTATTGATTTTCCTTGTTGTAGTGTCAAAACATAAGTCCCTGCTGGGTAATTAGAAATGTCAAAAAAACCATTATTTAATTTTCGCTGAATGATTAACTTTCCATTAATATCTCTAATGGTAACTAAAGGCTCTTTTGAATTTTTTGTTGTATATTTTATAGTAAAACCTCCTTGTGTAGGGTTAGGGTAAACTAACCAATTTTCCTCATTACTTATTTTACTATTTTGCTCTCCTGCAAAATTTTTATTATTAGTTTCTTCTGATGTAGTAGGTTCTATTGTTTCAACAATTGCTGTTGCTCCAACTCGACAATTTATTGTTGCCATAAATCGTTTAGTTCGATTTCCTGCATCATCATATTCAAAGGTTAAAAGACATTGAGCTGTACTCATTTCTGAACAGAATAATATGACTAAAATGAATAAAATATTTTTCATAAGTATTTATTTTTGATTGATGACTTTTAAAAATTCTAAAATAGTGGAGTTCTCTCTTTTGGTTTTTGAGGACTTGTATTTTTGGTATAATTCTTCATCCTTTAATATCTTCTTCATATTTTTAGGGATTGCTTTTAGTAATTCTGATGTATTTACATCAAAAAGATAAAGTACTCTACGTTTATTTGCTGAAAGTCCTCCCAATAATCCTGTCAATGCACTAATTGTCCCAATTTCTTTATTAGAAAGACTCCCTTCAAATATCCAATACTTTCCTTTATCTATTACTTTTGCATACCCCTCAAGTAATTTTAACCTAAAACAATTCACATATATTTCACCATCTTTAACTACAGCAAATATCTTTTTCTTTATGACTTTCTTCTTCATAAAGGGTGAAGTAAACATATAGTCATTCGTAATAAACACAGGAAATTTATCTCCAGTTTTTCCTCTTTCTAAAAGTTTTAAACTGCAATACCCTGATGGTTGTTTATTGTTCACCTCTTTCAAATTCATGTAACAACCTTTTGGTAAGCTTTTCTGTTGAGCAAATACCCAAAATGGTATTAGAGTAATAAAAATTGATAATATTAATTGATTCATTTTTTATACAATTATTTTAATATCATTTTATAAATTTGCTTGTATTGTCTCGTTTAATGTTAAACTCCTTAAAATGCCAATATTCGAACTTACCAAAAAGGTTAATATAAATAGTTTTAATTTCAAGTTTTTTTTAACATTCATAATCAATAAAGACGAACTGGTTTTAGCCCTATGGCTTTAAAAAATTTGGATAAGCACGATTCTTACTTATATATTTATGGATTTTTCTCGTAAAAAAATTGTGTTATAAGGGTTGGTAAGTTTGAAGGTTATTTGCTTTTCTAGCATAAATACTATTGTTCTTCACTATCAAATCTTAACTCTAAAGATTCAAAAGGCTGTATCAATATAGTTTTACCAGAGTTTGATTTAAAAACTATAATTTTACGCTCTTTATCTAATTCTACATTTATATTACTTGTGTTAGTTTGACGTATTAAAAATAAAGACCAACTGGAATTTTCATCTTTTGTATATTTAAGATACATAAATATCTTTTTATTGATTATACCTGAAGCATAATCTCCAAATAAAATAAAAATATCTTTACCATCAATATTAAGATCAACTGTATCACCAATATAGCCAAACTCTCTCTTCCCCCATTCAAGTATTTCTGCTTTGTTATTGAATTGAAAATTATCTTTGATTTGAACCTGTTGCTTCATATGAATAGGTTTTGAACACGCAAATAATAAAATAGATAATAAAATAAGTAACTCTTTCATTTTTATTGTTTTTTCCATAATATAATGCCTCCATCACTATAATTAATATATGGATAATTATGATTTGCTCTTTTTGGGTTAGAGATGAGTTTTCCAGAAGCATCTAAGTTTTTAACTAAATGATGTCCAGGTTTATGAGACCATTTTCCATTGGTATCTCGTCTGTACCAATGATAGTCTTGAACACTACCAGACTTATCAATAACTAGATAAACTTCATAATAACCTTTTTTTCCAAAACCTAATTTATTCCAAAGATTAGGTTTCTTCAAACCATCTCTAATGCTTGCATCTGTTATGTCTTCTAAAGTCATTCTACTAAATTTTCGTCCACTCGCTTCTCCTGGCTGAGGTTTTCCTCCAACAGGATGACCATAAGGATCATTACAGGCATAACTATAACAATTATTAGAATATTGTATTTCACCACTATCATTCCATTTAGAAGGCTCATATTCAGGATTATTTTTCCAAGCTCCTGGGTTATAATAACCTCCAATCCCATAACTAAATCCTCCAGAGCCATACGCAATATTAAACCCTAAACCAGTCTTATCATTCCCAAATCCAATCCCTAGACTTGCTCCCCAACCCAATGATGAAATATTAACACCTGCATTCAAAATGCCAAGAGAAGCGTAGACCCCACCACTAGTAGAACTACTCCATGATTTATTTGAAAAATTATAATCTAAACTTTGACTAATAGTATATCCTGAACCAAAGCCAGTTCCACCTACACGAACACCAACTTCTCCATAAATGCCTAAAGTTCCTTTACCTATATTTATTCCTGCTCCAATTGGTATGCCTATAGGGGATAAATTAAATCCTATGCTAAACCCTGCTTTGCCAAAACTCCAAGTAATAAACTCCCCATCAGGGTCAGTATATCTCAATGGATTATTGAGGGCATAAGAATAACGATTATAATTTTGGGTATAACCTGGAGCTTGTATATTATTGTCCACACTCAACATTCGCCCAACTACAGGATCATATAGTCGCCCATTCATATTAATCAATGCAAATGTCTCCAAGTGCTCATGTCCTGTATAGCCTCTAGATAACCAAGAAGCATTATTGGTTGGTAAGTTCGTATAAGTCCAATTGTTAGGATTTCGAAAACGCCCCCACGCATCAAAGTTCTGATTGGCTACAACTGTACCACTATTATTTGTTACTTTTAGGACAGAGCCTAAATGGTCTGTATAAGTATAATAATAGTAACTGCTCCCACCAATAGAACCTTGAGTATTTGTTACTACAATTACTCCTTGCCCTACATAATTGATATGTTTTGTTCCTGTATTAGTTACTTGTTTTTCATAATCTCCTAGATAATATTTTCGTTCTACTTCTGTGCCATTTTGCTTAAGTATAGATAGACTTCTTTGATGATCAGAACCATATCTAAAAGTCATTTGATGATTATCTTCTGTTATATCTTCAGGTTGAAAGAAAGAAGTATAACTTATATCTTGGGTACTATGTGAAATATTTATATCTCCCTCTATACTTACTAAGGCATTAATTTTATTATTATCATAATTATATTTTGTACCTGCATCTGATTTGGAATCAATATTACCATTATTTTTATAAGTCATTGTTATAGGTGCTTGGCCTAATACAGTAGATGTTTTCAATCTATTTAGATTATCATAGGTGAAGTCTTCCGTTTTATTGATACGAGCATCTTTTCTTTGTTCCAAATTTCCAGATTGATAATCCCAAGTCATTCGATAGTCTTGAATACCAGCCGTATAATATCTTGTGGGCATTCCATGGGTATAATAATTAGAGCTTGTTTTACCATTTCCATATTTATAAGAAGTGATTTGTCCATAACCATTCATTCCTTTATTTTCGTATAATAATTGACCATTATAGGCTACAATTTTTGATAAATAACCATTAGAATCATAGATATAATTGATTAGTACTCCTGATGGAAAATATTTTGATTTCAAATCGCCATAGATGGAATAGCTTTGATGGGTGGTTGTAAAGACTTCTCCATCTATTGTTTCTTTGATCGTTTTGACACGTCCAAAATTATCGTATGTGAACTCCTCTTTGTCTCCATTAAAATTAGTAGTTTTTTTGAGTTGATTAATTGAAGTTCCATTTGATGTATAATATTCATTAGTTATTGTTCCTTCTGGTCCAGTACTAGTTAATTTTCTATCCAATAAATCATAAGTATAGGTATGAGTATCTCCATTAGCCCCTGTTTGACTTTCTAGTTGTCCTAAAGCATTATAAACATAATGTGTTATTCCTGCATTTCTATCAATTAACATTTTTTGCCTTCCATAACTATCATATCTATTTTCAACTAACCTAATTGAACCTTTTTCTACTATGGTTAAATTATCCTGTGCATCATATTTATAATTAAGTGTTCCTCCATTATCTGTAGCACTTTTAGTTACTCCTGAGGCATCTATTTTTTTAGAGGAGACTTGCCCTGATGGAGTGGTAATAGTAGTTGTTAAATAACGGTTAGAACCACTACCTGAATAGGCATAATCATAAGTAGTCGTACCAATAGAATTAACCATTGTTATAGGACGGTTATACTTATCATAAGTGTTGGTCGTAATCAAAGGATTTTCATTGGATTTGTGGGGTGCAGAGGCAGTATGTACATTTCCACGATTGTCATAGGTCTTTTTCTCTGTAATCCATTGGTTTTGAAATCCTTCTGTTTGTTTTTTGACTTCTCTACTTAGTAAATCATACCATATTTTAGTATCTGGTTTTCCAGGGTGTTGTATTTTATTATACCATACTGTTTTTTCAGTATTGTTTATATCCCAATGGTAACTTTCATGTACATCATAACCTTCTGGTAGGCTTGTCTTTTTTAATCGTCCAAAGGCATCATATTCAAAAGAAGTAGTTAAACCATCTAATCCTGTTATTGAAAGTGGTTTACCCCATCTATAATCATAAATTGTGGGTGTTGTTGTTTGCCCTAGAGTATTGGTAGTTGTAATAGAGAATCTTCCCTTACTATCATAAGTTGTGCTTTCTGTTCTATTGGATAATCCAGAGGGCTTGATTGTAATGGAAGTTTGATTACCTAAGCTATTATATCCATAATCAGTTGTGACACTTTTTGGTAATCCATAGAAATCTATATTTTTGGTTAATTGTCCTTTTGAGTTATAATAGAACTTCTTTGTTGTACTATATGAAGGTTGTCCTACTCTAGCACTCGTTGTTGTTATAGAAGTTGGTTTTGATGGTATTGGAGAGCCATAAGCTCCATAAGTAGTAATGACAGATTTACTATTTATAATTGAACCATCCGATGAGATATTGGAATCAAGTTTTTTGACATTTCCATAAGCATCATATTGACTAAAGATTGTAGTTGTCTTCCAATCAGCTAGAAAATCTTCACTAGTTGTACTTAAAAGTTTTAGCCAATATCGTTTATTTCCTAAGTTGCTGTAATTATATGAATGTTTTGTTTCTTTTACAGGAGTAGTACTAAGGCCTATATAGGTTTCTGTTTTATATGGATAACTAAAATGATATGTAGTATTAAATTTATTTTCAGAAATAGTTCTAATAGATTCAGAAAAGCCAAGTTCAGAAAAGAGTTTTAAGGATTCCGTTTTTCTGAACCCTAACAACCCTTTACCTTGTCTATGCAGTTTACAATCTTCATATTTATATTGTATAGTTGTATAGCCACCAATTCCATTTTGTGACTTATATTCTTTCACTAGATTGATTGGAAGCTGTATTACTAAAGGATCGTTTGTTAATGTCTTTTTATAAAAAAGTCCATTTGGAGCATTGTTCATTCTTTGATAGTTCCATTCAGATATATGCCCTTCTCCATTGATTACTTTTTCTAAGAAATGTTCTTTGCCATCTTTATTAAAAGATAATGCATCAAAACTTCCCCAAAATGATTCTCGATTTAATAATTCTGAGCGTCCATCACCATTGGTGTCAAATACTCTATTAGGCATAGAATTTAGAATATCACCATAATTATGAGTTCGTCGATAAAAATCATTTCCCTTACTATAATAAATATTCATTTTAGAAGAGCTTGCTGTACCTCCTGAATAAACATTCCAACCATGGAAAACATCCATTTTTCCATCACCATTAAAATCTGAAATTATTAATTTATCAGGAGAAGAACCTGATAAATTTGGTGCTTGTGTTTGGAATGTAAATGGAATTTTTATCAAGCTTTTACCTGTAGATATTATCTTGACCCAAGAGGAACTTGTATGCCCTCCTTCCCTCATTAATATATCTGTTTTTCCGTCACCATTAAAATCACCATAAAATAATTTATACCCCCAATTTACAAAACCATATTGATTGTTGTATAAACTAACTAATTGTCCATTTTCTATAGAAAGGATTTCTAGATGGTGTCCTTTACTCACTAACAATTCATGCTTTCCATCTCCATCAAAGTCTAATGGGTGAATTCTTTCAACTGTGTCAAAATCTTCAATTGAAAATAAAACACCAGAACCTGTAATAGTACCACTACAAGAACAGTTTAATTTACGTTTATTAGTGTCAGGATCTAATGCATTAAATCCTGTATTTCCAAGATAAGTTAAAATATCCATTTTTCCATCTCCATCAAAATCTCCTGTATGAATGTAATTCTCCTCACTTGTAATAACTTGATAGGTTGAATTTGCTAAACTTGAACTAGTATAATTGTATGAAGTAGCTCCATTAGAGAAAGAGTAAGTTCTTTTATCATAAACAAGTAATTTACCTTGAACATATCCAGTTTTAACAACAACAACATTATCTTTACCATCGCCTGTAAAATCACCTATTAAATATGGATATTGATATGGAACTTTTTGATTTCCAATCATTTGATAATCAGGTAAACTAGATGGAGAAAGTGGAACATTAGTCAAACTTGCGTTGAAGTATGGAAGGAATGGACTTGTTTTTTTATATATTGAGAATGATTTATCATATTCAATATTACCATAGAATCCAGTATTAGAAACCAACATATCAGAATAACCATCAGCGTCAAAATCCCCAGAAAGGACTCTTATTGATTGTCCTAAAGTTGGTCCAATAGGACTTGCCTCAAATTGACTACTTGGCTGTTCACCATATTTAAAAATAGTAGAATTCAAAGCTGTACCATCACTTCCCTTTTCGATAACTTCCTTTAAGTAGGAATGTATATCATCTTTTGCATATTTAAAATAATAAGACTTAAAAGATTGATTGTTATCTACAGTTATTACTATGTTGTCCAACAAATATTTTGATTCAAAACCAATTCCACCTACATACATTGTACTTTTATCAAACCTTTCTTTATAATTAAATTTTATTTTGTTATAAGGTAATAACCCTGTGTTAGTATTTCCAGTATAATTTATCTCATCTATTATTCCGTCATTAGTAAATCCTCCTGTTTTGTATTTAAAATCAATATAATTTCCATCTGGATACGATATTCTATTTAACAACCATGTAATAGGTGATGGACTCCAAAAACTAGCTCCATATCTAGAATCAAAAGTATTTCCAAACTCCATTGTAACTCCTTCCTTTGTAATAACTTTGAAATAATCATAAGAAGAACCACTTTCTTTAGAAATGGTTGCGAAGTTTTCTGATTCTGTCCCATATTTAGAACCAACAGTACCTTGAGTTCCTGATTTTAAAATCAATCGTGTACCATCTAGGGCTAAAGCATCACTATTATCATTAATTATTGGGGCTACTTTATCATCAAAGTGCATATTTTTATTCACTCTTGAAATAGAAGACAAACCACCAATACTCCAACCCATTCCTAAAGCACCATTATTTACTTGTGAGGCATAATTGATAGATATATTAGGAGTTACTCCATTTGTGCCTTGAGGAAGTGAAATAGGAATACTGTAAGTCGCTGTTCCAGATGTAGTTCCACCTTGCCCAGCAATACTTCCTACAGGAAGGTCAGTATCAATCGTTTTTTGGAAATCTAAATTGGTATATAGAGAGCTGTAGGAAGTGTTTTGTGAAAAAGCAAAATTCAGGTTGAAAAATACAAACATTAAAACTAATAAATATTTAATTTTGCTTAAATTGTTCATAGTCAGGGAATTTTATGTTTTTAGAATTGTCTTTAATACAACTTATTTTTGGACATATAAAATGTAATCTTAAAGTTGTTGCCAACTTTAATCAAAAGACTGGTTCCTAAAAAATAGTTTTGTAAAAAATATGCTTATGTTGAAATAACAAATGTATTTCAAAACAAATGTAATACACATTAATCAAAAAAACAAGTATATGTATAACAAACCATTTATCACAAAAAACAGAAAATAATTGTTATTTATTTAAACTCAACAATACTTATACAATAAACAACATGTCACACAATATGCAATTTGTGTGTTTTATTTTACAACTACATGGTTCAAATATTTTTTCAAGCAATTTTTTCCAATAGCAAAACCAAAAGATTATTTTTGTATTAAAATTATCGGACTGTAAACTTTAGCAGTTTGAAAGCATTGACACTATGAAAAAAGACAGCAACGCACCACAAAGAAAACAAGATCACATTGAACTGGCTTTTCAATCGCAAATCGCTCATTCAAATTTAGATCAACGATTTTACTACGAACCGTTGCTTTCACCTCACCCACAAACAGGTAGTCTCCCCTCTTTTAATTTTTTACAAAAAGCACATAGCACTCCAATGTGGGTATCAAGTATGACTGGAGGGACAGCATTGGCTCGTACCATCAATTTTAATTTGGCACGAGCCTGCAAAGATTTCGGGATGGGAATGGGACTAGGCTCTTGTCGTTCTTTATTAGAAAATGATGAATATCTAAACGACTTTGCCGTCCGCAAATTAATAGGAGATGATTTGCCTTTATATGCCAATCTGGGAATTGCTCAAGTAGAAGAGTTAGTCTCTCAAAATAAATATACGCTTATCCAAGACTTAGTAAAGAAGCTCGATGCTGATGGCTTAATTATCCATGTCAACCCATTTCAAGAGTGGTTACAACCAGAAGGAGATACCTTTAAAGAAAGCCCTATAATTACGATAAAACGTGTTTTGGACAACATTTCAGCCCCAATCATTGTTAAAGAAGTTGGGCAAGGGATGGGCTATGATAGTTTAAAAGCCCTAATGCAATTGCCATTAGAAGCAATAGAGTTTGCTGCAAATGGTGGTACAAACTTTGCAAAGTTGGAATTATTACGCAGTAATGAACAAAAAAAAGAGGTGTACAATATGTTGGCTTTAGTAGGACATAGTGCAGAAGATATGGTCAATATATGCAATACTTTACTAGAAGAACTACAAGAAAAAGCACTTTGTCAACAATATATAATTTCAGGAGGAGTAAAGAATTTTTTGGATGGTTACTATTTAATTAATAAATTGAATGCGAATTGCGTTTTTGGACAGGCTTCTAGCTTTTTGAAATATGCTAGAGCAGATTACGAAACGCTATACCGTTACGTTGACACACAAATACAAGGATTAGAGTTAGCAAATGCTTATTTGAAAGTGCGATAAAATTTAAAACCTGAACTATATTCAAGATGAGTTCCAACAAGAATGAAAGCAAATCCATTTCTGGGTTTTCCAAATTATCAAAAAGAGGCAAGATAAAATGGGTTGTCAATAATTTCTTCAAAGATCCTGAAAACGTTACTAGGGAATTGATGAGTTTTTGGCATACCAATGAATCACAACAAAGAGTACTAGACGGCTTTAGTGAAAATACCGTCAGTAATTTCTTGTTACCCTATGGTGTTGCCCCTAATTTTATTATTAATGGTAAAACCTATTGTGTGCCGATGGTTATAGAGGAGAGTTCCGTCGTTGCAGCGGCTTCAAGTGCTGCTAAATTCTGGATGAAACGTGGTGGTTTTAAAGCCGAAATAATAGGAACAACAAAAGTAGGGCAAGTCCATTTCTCTTGGAAAGGGGATAATCAAAAACTATTTGACACCTTCGGGGAAATAAAAAAAGAATTAATTAAAAATAGCTCGCCTATTACCGCTAATATGCGTAAACGAGGAGGAGGAATATCCGAGGTAGAGTTATTGGATATGACCCATCTAGAAGCAGATTATTACCAACTCAAGGTCACTTTTGAAACTTGTGACTCTATGGGAGCAAACTTTATCAACTCTGTATTAGAAGAGATGGGAAGTACTCTAAAAAACTATATCGCTACTCATCCTAATTTTAATACTAATGAGAAAGATATTACCATCATTATGGCAATACTTTCTAATTATACTCCAGAATGTTTAGTTCGTGCAAGTGTCGAATGCCCTATCGAAAACCTAGGAAATTTTTCGACCGAAATTGATGCACAAATTTTTGCTGATAAATTTTGTAAAGCTGTAAAAATTGCTTGTATTGATCCGCATCGAGCAACAACCCATAATAAAGGTATATTTAATGGAATTGATGCCGTAGTGATTGCTACAGCAAATGATTTTAGAGCTATTGAAGCCTGTGGTCATACTTATGCTGCAAAAGATGGTCAATATAGAAGTCTAAGTCGTTGCACCATTGATGATGGTATCTTTAAGTTTTGGCTGGATATCCCTTTAGCTGTTGGAACGGTAGGTGGGTTGACAAACCTACATCCTATAGCAAAACGTTCATTAGATATGTTAGGTAATCCTAGTGCGACAGAATTGATGTGTATTATAGCAGCAACGGGTTTAGCACAAAATTTTGCGGCTGTTCGTTCTTTAGTGACAACAGGTATTCAAAAAGGACATATGAAGATGCACCTGATGAATATTCTAAATCATTTAGAAGCAACTGAAAAAGAAGCCAAAGAAGCATTAGTTTATTTTAAAGATAAAGTCGTTTCTTTCACAGCAGTACGAGAATTTTTGGAACTATTACGAGGAAAGAAACAAGTCAGTATAAAATAAATAAATTAAGACAGTTTAAAAAAGGCTGAAAGTTCTCTTCTTTTAGAGATTTCAGCCATCTAAAACTGTTACGGAATACATCTATATCTTTTATATCTTCGTCAAAAATGAATGGCATTACATATTTTTTTTGACTAGATACTTTGTGTGTTTACTATTCTATTCTTTTAAAACAACTCTCACCTATACTAAACTCTACTATTTCAAAAACGCTGCAATCCTATTCCTTTAATTTTAGTTTTAAATAAGGACTCCCTTTCAATATAGGGAGCCCCAAAATAAAAAAGTATATAAAAACAGGGTGAACCTTCTTGTCAAAAGGGCTGAGAGCCAACCTACTTTTAGGTCGACTTCAGCCATCTAAAAACTGTTACGGAATACATCTACTTCTTCAATTTCTCAATTGGTTAAGGCGTTTTAAATGGGGGGAGTTTTATTTTTTTTTGAAGAAGACATAAGAATACTGTATTAAAAATGAAATTTCATTTTTAATATCCATTATATACTACGATACAATTGTATTCAGACAGGTAAAATCAACCCGACTAGAAAATAAATCGAAACCCCTACTCTATGCATTTTGTAGTAAATCACAACAAAACACTGAGAAGATTTCCAAAAATTCAGTTTTTAGATTTAGATTTGCCAGAGATTGTCTTGGCGGATATTACCAATTGCTTAGAAAATACTCCTAAGCCTAAAGGAAATTGTAAAGAAGGTAAACGTGGGCAATAAGCGGTGATTTTGATTTAGAAGAACAGACAAATTTGAGTTGTTTGTCCATTTAAGATTTCGTTAATAAAAACTTAAAATTTTGTTAATTATTGTGTAAAGGCAAGAGAAAAAATGACTTTTTTTCAAAAAAAAATTGACATACTATATATCTTATTGAGTATCAATCCTTAAAATAATTCAATGTATTCACATTCAGCATTAAAAAATATTTTCATAGCATATCTAAATGAGCATAAATTTGAGATTTCTCCTAGAGAATTATACGAACCAGTAGACTATATTTTAAGCTTAGGGGGAAAAAGAATGCGCCCTGTATTTCTTTTAATGGGGACGAATCTTTTTAATGACCACATAGAAAACGCTTTGCCTGCAGCTTTCGCTGTTGAGGTCTTTCACAATTTCACATTACTCCACGATGACATCATGGATGAAGCACCATTACGACGAGGCAAAACAACGGTACATACCAAATACGATATCAATACAGGAATCTTATCTGGAGATGTCATGCTAATTTATGCTTACAAGTATCTTTCTAATATAAACGATAAAAGTTTGTTACCTATACTTTTTGATATCTTTAATAAAACGGCAATTGGTGTTTGCGAAGGACAACAATATGATATGAATTTCGAAAATCGAGATGATGTGCAGATTGAGGAATATTTAAAAATGATAGAATTAAAAACGGCTATACTAGTAGCTGGAGGGCTAGAAATTGGGGCATTAATTGGTGGCGCATCTTCGGAAGACGCTCGACATTTAGCCAATTTTGGAAAAAATATTGGAATCGCTTTCCAATTACAAGATGATATTTTAGATACTTTCGGAGATCCAGAAAAATTTGGCAAAAAAGTAGGTGGAGATATTGCTCAAAATAAAAAAACCTATCTGATTCTTAAAGCATACGAAGTAGCAGATAAAGAAACCAAACAGCGATTAAAAAATATATTGGAGGATAAAAATATAGATGAAACTCTAAAAATAGCTGATGTCACTCAAATATTAAAGCTTTTAAATATCCAAGAATTAGCTAAAAACTTAAAGCAAGAATATTTGAACAAAGCTTTTGAACACTTAGATGCCATCAAAGAAAGCGAAGAGCGTAAGACCCCTTTAAGGCAATTAGCCGCAGCATTAATGGGGCGAGAAGTCTAAGATATATTCCCAATACTTCATGGTCTATCATAATTTTTTTTATTTTTTTAATTATTTTAGTAACGTTTCCTTAACAATTAGTATAAAGAGATGTAGATTATCCTAAAGGATACTAGATTTTGCTTAAGGAACACTTTATTTCAAAAACCTATTATCCCAATAATCTAAGTTCTAATGAACATTAAAGACGAACAGATCATTATCGCATTTAAATCTGAAAATGAGAAAATAATGCGGCAATGTTATCAAAACTGGCAAGAACCTTTTAAGGCATTTTTACAGAAGACTTTTGGTTTAGATGCTGATAAAGTTGGAGAAATTTTTAATGACAGTTATACAGCTCTCTATTTAAATATCAAAAAAGGGAAACTGAACCAACCTATGCAATCAGGCTTAAAGACCTATTTATTTGCTGTAGGAAAAAATCTGGCTTTAAAAACATTTCGAAAAACTAAAGTTACCTTAACGGAGAATATCCCCGAATCAGGCGAAGCTCCAGATGTAGAACGTTCGATTCATTATATCGAACAGCAACACAAAGTAGCAACAATCCTTGCAAAAATAGGAGAACCTTGTCGGAGTGTATTGCGTTTGTTTTATATCGAAGAAAAAGATTACAACCTGATAGCCAAAGAGCTTGGGATGGGAAGCAACACCAACTCGTTAAGGAAAAAAAAATTTGATTGTATTAAAAAGATGAAAAAGTTATTCCAATGAGTTATACTTTACAAGACATAGAAAATTATTGGTTAGGGAAAATGTCTCAAAACGACATCGAAACCTTCGAGAAAAAATTAGCGGAGGATGATAACCTTAGAGAAGAAGTCAAAGCCTATGAAGATATTTTCACTGGCTTTGAAGGCTTGAAAATACAACATAAAATAAAAAATTGGTCTGCGGAGGAGATCAATTTAAAAAAGAATGTAGAGGCTGTTCCTAGTGGGAAAGTTCGCAGCCTCTCTATACGTCGATTAATGTCTATTGCAGCAGCGCTGCTCTTCCTAGTAATAGGTTATCAGTTTACTGTTCGTCCATATTCTGACAATTCAATTTATAAGGATTTGTACTCTGACAAAAATACCTATACGAATATAAAATCTGCTAGTACCAATAATCATCCTTTACAAGAGGGCTATGATGCCTATCAAAATAAAGAATACGATAAAGCATACACGTTCTTTCAAGATGTTTCAAATGAAAATAATCATTATGCTACAGCCCAATATTACCTAGCACATACACTAATGCAACAAGACAATTTTCAAGAAGCAATAGCACCATTAAACTATTTAATTGCGAATAAAGATGCTCGTTATGAGGAAGAAGCCGAATGGTTACATATTCTTTGTCAGTTTAGAATAGGAAAGACGGAAACCGTTCATAAAGCATTGGATAATATTTTGGCAAACCCTTCAAATTTTCATTACCAAAAAGCAAAAGTGCTGCAACAAAAATTAAATGCCTTTCAAAGAAAACTACAATTCTAAAGCTTGCTTTGAAATACTAGAAACTAAAATGTAAACACATCAAATTTATAATGATTTGAGTATAAAAATATTCTTAACGAAGGTGTTCTAAACGAGCTATTATCAAAGGATGATAGTTCGTTTTTTGTATAAAAAGAGACATTTTAGTCAAAAATAACTCAAATTGAGTTGACTAACTCAAAACAAGTTACTATATTTGTAGTATGAATCCATATTTAAATCCAAAAGAAGAAGAGGTTATGAAAATCCTCTGGAAAATAAAAAAGGGTTTTGTCAAAGAAATTATAGCTGAAATGCCAAAGCCCCATCCCCCTTATACTAGTGTTAGTACTTTAGTTCGTCGACTAGAGGAACGAAATATTGTAGGACATGATGCTTTTGGTAAAACTCATCGTTATTATGCCATTTTAACAGAACAAGACTACACTAAACAAACTTTCTTTAAGTTTTTTAAAGATTATTTCCAGGGTTCTCACGAAAAGATGGTGTCTTTTTTTGTAAAAGAGCAGAATACAGATATTAAAGAATTAGAAAACATTTTAGAAGAGATTAAAAAGAAGGAAAAAGAATAGATGAGCGGTTTTATGATATATCTTTTGGAAGCAAGTGTAGGTCTGATTGCTTTTTATTTAGTCTATTTTCTTTTTCTAAAAGAAGAAACTTGGTTTCAGTTGAATAGAGCCTACCTCATAACAACTATGTTGTTAGCACTATTACTTCCTCTCTTCCATATCTCTTACTTACTTCCTATAGAAGTTCAAACTGTAGGAGAAATTTCTCCTGCTAAACTGGATGAAATAATAACAGAAGCTAAGGCTCTTAGCTATCAGAATTGGCTAATAGATTACTCTTCTACTATTTTTTTGTGGATATACTTAATAGGAATAGGAGTTACATCCTTTGTATTTTTTAGAAGCTTTTACCGACTTCTCAATCTTTATAAAAAAGGAACACTAAAACGACAAAACGGCATTGTACATTTAAATAAAACAAATTATAAAGACACCTTTTCATTTTTCAACATTATTTTTTGGGGAGATGAGGTAAACAATTATTCCAAGATAGAAAGACATAGAGTTTATTTACATGAAATGGCTCATATAAAAGGAAATCACAGTATTGACCTACTTTTTGTAGAAATATTGAAAATTGTTTTTTGGTTTAATCCTGTAGTATATTCCTATAAGTCTTTTTTACAATTAATACATGAATATATTGCCGATGAAGAAGTGATTGCAATAGAAGGAGCGGCCTTACAATATGCTACATTTTTGGTAAAACAAGCTAAAAGAAATAACCTAGGTTATAGCCGTCAACTGCAGGACGGAAAATTTTGTAATTATTTATTATATAAACCGATTAAAAATAGATTAATCATGATGAAAAAAATAAAATCAAAACGAAGAAATGTTTTGAAAATGTTATCCAGTTTGCCCATATTAAGTGGATTAGTATTCTGTTTTTGTGTAGAATATATTACAATGCCTACAGCCAATGCGCAAACTCAAAGAGTTGCAACACCACCAGATATTACATCAGGTAAAAAAGGTAGTTGTTATGCTCGATGTCATTTTCCTGATCAAGAAAAGACCGTAACATACAATGTTTTTACTGGAAGTATTGAAACAGGGATTGATCTCGAAATTAAGGAAATAAGCTCAAATAATTCATCTACTAAATGGGTTAAAATAAAAGGAGTATGGACAGCAGTAAAAACAAATAATCCTACAACTGAAAAAATTAAAGTTGTAAAAGATATTTCTCAAACGGATCAGTATGAAGCTAGAACATTCAAAATTACTGAAAAAAACAGCTCAGAATGGGCAGAGGTCATTTGTTCACATAAGATTACTTCGGATTTTATAACATTGTTACAAAAACGACTAAACGCTGGAGGAAAATCGGTAGAAGTAACTGGTAAGTTTAATGATGCTACTAAAAAAGCATTAGTCTCATTTCAAAAAGAACATAATCTGCCTAGTGGAAATTTAGATGTTCAAACCTTAAAAGTTTTGAATTTAGAGAGTTATTTATAAAATCACTTAATTAAGTATATTTTTTTGTCCCGAATAACTCAAAATGCGTTATTCGGGCTTTTTTTGCGTTTTTCTTTTAAAAATAGCTTACATATCCAAAGTGTATTTTTGAAGAACGAAAATCAAAAGAGTTTTCCAATTGCTTTCCTAAAGCATAACTTATTCCAAATACACCAACCTTGGTTTCAAACGTCATTCCTGCTCCTATTCCTAATGGTGAATCCGATACATTGATATTCTCTATATAACCATAATCTCCAAAAAGATAGAGATAAGAGTTTGTTCCAATAATAAATCTATATTCCAATGTACCAATCACATACAATGACGAAAAAATTGATTCTTCATCAAAACCTCTTAATAATCGATTACCCCCTATCCGAAAGTGTTCGTTGATATAGATTGGATTTTTAGAAATAATGACCCCACTATTGATAGCCGTTTTAATGACACCTCTTTTGGACAAAGGAAAGTATCTTTCAACATTTCCTTTAATTTTATATTGAAAAGTCTTCAATTCTAGGGTATCGTATAAAGATTCAAAATCAAAATCGGGATTTTGAGGAGAGCTAAGCTCCAAGATGCTATTGTTCTTCTTAATCGTTTTAAATCCTGCTCCTCCTCGTATTTTTGTAGTCCACCCCTTTCTTGGATTAAATAGGTAATCCAAATTTTGAAAGCTATATTCTAATCCAAAATTTGCATAACTAACATCTAAATTTTCAGGAAGTCGCTCAAACTGTACAATACGTGCTTCATCAACAGACAATAGAGAGGTGCTAATTCTATTCCAAAAAGCTTTAAGATAATTACCACCCTGAAATAAATATTGAATCCCAATATCATATTCCAAATCCAAATAAGAAGAATCTCGTTTATAGAGATTGAGTTTACCATCAATCCCAAAAGGTAAATTGAAAATGTAAGGATAAGCTAACTCAATATTAAGTTCTTGCGTTTCTGGCCGAAGCTGTTGGTATTTTAAGAGCATTGTTTCACCTAAACCAAGCATATTTTTTGCATTAGCATCTACTGTTGCTGTTAATAATATTTTCCGTGAGGTTTCTGGATTTTGAGTCGTATTTCTAGGTAAAAACCCCAGAAGAACATCAAATTTACTAGCTCTCCTCTTCGTTAAATATAGATTGATAGTCGCAGCATCTCCTCTAAAAGTAACAATTGCGTTTCTCGTTTGACTAAGAAATGGTAAGTTTCTAAGTCGATTTTTTATCTCTAGTATTTTCTTTTGATTATATAAAGAACCTATAGGGATACCTAAATAATTAGCCATATAGGTCTTGGTAATTTTCACATCTCCTTCGATTTTGATATCTTCAATTGTAATTAAACGATGTTTTTCCATTGAAAGCTGAGCAGATACCTGACCATCGTTAACTCTTACACTATCTAGTTTTACAGAAGCAAAAGGGTAGCCATTATTTTCGGCATACGTGAGTAATTTTTCTTGAATTTGTCTCACTTCTTGATAATAAAAAGGCTTGTTTTGATAAAGTCGCTCTCTAAAACCAATTTGTTCTAAAAAAGCAGACTCGACATTTGAATTCGTCAAACTTGTCCATTCATATTGGTTGCCAATATATAAAAAAGCACGATAGTTATTCTTATCAATATCCAAACTATCTATAGAGGCTTCGATATAAGTCTTACTTTGTAACTTCGAAAGTAGTTGTTTTAAGGTCTGTTGAAGTGTTACTTCATCCTGAAAAGTATTTTGATATTTTATTTCTTTTTGTATTAAAAAGTCGGCTTCCTTATCAAGTGGTATTACCTGCAACGTGTAACTTATAGAATCCTGTTGAGCAGAAAGCAATAAGGGAAAAACAATAAAAACGATATGTATAAGAAATTTCAATCTAGAAAAAGCATTTAATACAAAAGAAGAAAGATATAAAAGGTTTTGTATTTCTAACGCATGAGTTTATTGTTTTGTTATTATTTCTAGTGAAGCAAACTAAAACTAAATTAAGAGTATGTTTAAAATTAGCTTTTGGAGATAAAAAGAATCATTTTTTGGGTTAAGCAAGACTCAAAAAGCGGGGTTTAATCATAGCTAAATAACCTGTGCTTTTTGGGAACGCAGTTTAAGCAAGAAAAGGGCATTTTTAGCCCACAGTGTTAAAATTTAAACATGGAATCGTTTGTATTTTTCAACAAAAAAATACAAATACAAGAATCACAAAATAGCATTTCAAATAACTTCAATAATAATTTTTTAAAAAAAAAGATACTTTCTAATCAATCTGAAACATTTCACCTATAAATAATAAATACAAGTGTTAATTATTACCTTTCCAATAATTAAACAATAGTATTATTTATATTTTTAAAAATTAATATTTATTATTATTTTTTATATTTTAAAAATTAAAAAAAAATTAAGTACTTCCCAACCTTATCAATTCTATTTACGTGAGGGATATTATAGATCACGGTCAGTATAAATAGAAGAAGCAACCACCCCCATTTTCAAGGTTGTTAAGCAATCTATTATTTTCTTATCCATACTTACATTTTTTATTAAAACAATTAATTTAAAATTACTATGAAACAACATTTTTTTACTCAAAAAATGCTAGGGTTATTCCTTTGTATTTTTCTCTGTTTATCTACTGAAGCACAAGTTTTACCAGGTTACTTTGACACGAGTGACCTCAGTACTTGGTTTATAGGAGATTCCGAACAACTCTCAGTCGATCCTTTTTGTTATGGACGAAAACGTCCTAGAAAAAGATGTCCTGAAAGATATGAACCTGTTTGTGGATGTGATGGTATAACCTATGATAATCCCTGTGAAGCTCGAAAAAATGGTATTCGAAAATTTACAAGTGGTTCATGTGATAGAACGTGTCCCGATCCTGCCTCTGCTGATCCAACTATAATTTGCTTAACTATCTATGATCCCGTGTGTGGATGTGATGGTGTAACTTATTCTAATCCTTGCGAAGCAGAAAAAGAAGGGGTCTGGAATTGGACAGCTGGAGTCTGTTGCGATGGAATTAGAGCTATTTCAAGAAGTAATAGTCCTATTTGTGAAGGAAAAACTTTAGAACTTTTTGCTACAGGAGGAGATAGTTATGCTTGGAGTGGACCAAATGGTTTTTTCTCTACTGAACAAAATCCTGTAATTCCTGATGCCTCATTAGCAATGTCTGGAACTTATACTGTTACTGTTAGTAACAATAATGGATGTAGTGATGCTAGTTCAACTTCAGTAATCATTTTCCCAGGTGTAACTGCTGCTGCTGCAAGTAATAGTCCTGTCTGTGAAGGAGATGATATTATGCTTGTCGCAGACGGTGATGTAGACGCAATTTATGAATGGACAGGGCCTAATGGTTTTGCACAAGAAGGTCAAACCATTATCATTCCTGATGCAACGATTGAAAATACTGGTATTTATACTGTTGTTGTATTAAATTCAAATGGTTGTTATTCTTCCACGGAAGTTGAAGTCATCATCGATTTTGATGTAGCAGCTTGTTGTATAGATCAAAGTCAAGTAGACCCTGGTTCTGTTTGTACAACTGATGTAGATCCAGTATGTGGTTGTGATGGCGTAACCTATAGCAATGCTTGTTGGGCTTATATTTCAGGTGTAACGAGCTGGACAAATGGACCTTGTGCGACTAATTGTCCTGATGTAATCGTAGAAGCTAATAGTAACGCTCCTATCTGTTCAGGGGATGATCTAGAATTATATTCTACTAGTGGCGAAAGCTTTTTCTGGGAAGGACCTAATGGATTTACTTCTTCTATGCAAAATCCTGTAATCAGTAATGCCACAACACGTATGGCTGGAACTTATATTGTTACTGTTATTACTGCACCAGGATGTACCGAAACAGCATCCATTGAAGTTGAAATTGATGCTTGCGACGGCGAATGTATTGATGCATCACAAATTGACCCAAATATTTTCTGTACAACCGAGTACGATCCTGTATGTGGTTGTGATGGCGTGACTTATAGTAATGCTTGTTGGGCTTATAATATTTTTGGAGTAACAAGCTGGACGGAAGGGGCTTGTCCTGATGTTTGTATTGATGAATCACAAATTGATCCTAATGTAATCTGTCTAGATGTTTATGATCCTGTTTGTGGATGTGATGGTATAACCTATGGTAATCCTTGTCAGGCTTATAATGCAGGCGTAACTAACTGGACTAACGGTCCCTGCCCTGATGATTGTATTGATGAAGCCCAAATTGATCCCAATACAATCTGTCTAGATGTTTATGATCCTGTTTGTGGATGTGATGGTATAACCTATGGTAATCCTTGTCAGGCTTATAATGCAGGCGTAACTAACTGGACTAACGGTCCTTGCCCTGATGATTGTGCTGACTTTTTTGTCTCCGCTGCAACTAATAGCCCTATATGTGAAGGTGATATTTTAGAGTTAACAGTACAGGGAGGAATGACCTACGAATGGGTTGGTCCAAATGGATATTTCTCTACTGAACAAAATCCATTCATCCCAGACGTTACGGTGTCGATGTCTGGAATCTATACTGTTAGTGTTATTAATGAACAGGGTTGTATAGCGACAGAGGAAGTTACCGTTACAATATTAAATGGAGCGTCCGTTAATGCCGTAAGCAATAGCCCTGTATGCCAAGGAGATGATATTATGCTTATTGCTGATGGTAATACCAATGCAAGCTACCAATGGAGTGGTCCGAATAACTTTAGTGCTGTAGGACAAATTATCACTATTCCTAACGCAACAATAAGCAATGCTGGTCTCTATACTGTAACTATTTCTGACATGAATGGTTGTCTTGCAATATCAGAAGTAGACGTTATAATAGATTTTGGAGTGATGGCTTGTTGTATAGATCAGAGTCAAATAGATCCAGAAATTATATGTACTGATGAATATAGACCTGTATGTGGATGTGATAATGTAACATATAGTAACATCTGTGAAGCTGAAAAAAATGGAGTTAGCCGTTGGATAGAAGGGCCTTGTCCTGATGCGTGTATTGACGAAGCCCAAATTGATCCTAATGCTGTTTGTACAACTGATGTAGATCCAGTATGTGGTTGTGATGGCGTAACCTATAGCAATGCTTGTTGGGCTTATATTTCAGGTGTAACGAGCTGGACAAATGGACCTTGTGCTGATGCGTGTATTGACGAAGCTCAAGTAGATCCTACAATTATATGTACTGGAGATGTTCTGCCTGTGTGTGGATGTGATGGTATAACTTACAGTAATCCTTGTGAAGCTGGAAAAGCTGGCGTAATTGATTGGACAGTAGGACCATGTAGTACTACTGGTGGACAAATTCGTCTAGCCAATACTAGTGAACCACTAACATCATTTAGGGCATATCCAAACCCTGTTACAGGACAACTATTTATAGAAAGAGCAAATACAGGCAAAGACAGATTTGAAATCGCAATAGTTGATATGCTTGGTAAAGCCGTTTATCATAAAAATTATAATGCTGGAGAACAAAAGATTAGAATTGATCTCAGTCATTTATCGAATGGTATCTATTTTATTCGTCTAAGAGAAGGGGGAGTGTTTAAATCAAAAAGAATTGTAAAAAATTAAGATGATAATTCTTAATCTTATGCAGATCTTATTGATCTAGATGTATTTGAATAAAATAAGGTGAGTTTATCCCGGATTTTTGAAGATTCAAAAGTTCGGGATTTTTTTTTATCTGTAAGGGACTATCCTATAACGCCGTGAAGAAATCTGTATATCTTGCCTTAAGAGAAATCAGCAAGAAATGGACTCAGCCAATTCGGAACTGGGAGTTGTACTGAATCGCTTTAATATCATTTTCAAAGAAAGGGTTCAACGATAAAGTTCCTAAACCCTCCAATTCTTATTTATACACTTTTTAGGATACTGTCCAGCTACAAAAAATATGCTCAAGACTTTACAATTTCTTTCAAAGGAAACTACTTCTGTTAAGGAATCAACTTAACTACCTAGTAATAAAGTAAACAAGAAATCAAGACTTAATTTCTTTCTTGATACTATAAATTAATTCAAAACTCTAAATAAAATAAGTCTTGGTTGTCAACAATTCCATCGATTGATAATTATCGTCTAAAACAGACAATGGCTACAATAAAAAATCCCCATCTGAAATTATCCAGATGGAGATTTATCATCTATAGAACTCGCTAATTTTTATTCTTCTTCTTCGCCAGCACTTGTTTTTTCTTCAACATCAGCAGCTATTTCTTTTGCTGTAGTATCTTTCACTGGTGCTGTAGCTTTAGCTTCATTTTCTTTCAATTGTTCCTTTAATTGATCGAAAACATTTAAGTCTCCAAGCGTTGTCTTTTCAATATTAGACTGTGTTTTTTGAATCGCTTTTCTAGTCTTTTGTTTCTCTACACGCTTCGTTTCTTTAACTTGCTCTTCTGCCTCCCTTCTAATATCATCCAAAAGTCTAGAGTGAGATACCAAGATACGTTTATCATCTCTATTAAACTCTATCACCTTAAATTGTAACACGTCTTCTACTTCAGCATATTTACCATCTTCTTTTCTAATATGTTTAATTGGTGCATAAGCCTCTAAACCATAAGGTAACTGTACAATTGCTCCTCTATCATCTCTTCTAATGATAGTTGCTTCATGATACGAACCAACAGGGAATACTGTTTCGAAAGTATCCCATGGATTTTCTTCAATTTGCTTATGTCCTAATGATAATTTTCTATCTCCTTTACTGATTTCAAGGATAACTACCTCAATATCATTTCCTACTTTCGTAAATTCAGATGGATGTGAATATCGCTTCGTCCAAGAAAGGTCAGAAATGTGAACCATTCCACCAATCCCTTCCTCTAGCTCAACGAAGACACCATAAGGTGTAATATTTTTAACTTCTCCTTTATGTCTGCTTTCAACGGGGAATCTCGTTTCGATTTCATCCCATGGATCAGCAACCATTTGCTTAAGACTCAAAGACATTTTTCTATCTTCTCTATCAATGGTAACTACTTTTGCACCATATTTTTGACCTAATTTAAAGAAGTCACGGGCATTAACAGGTTGGTTACTCCAAGAAACCTCTGATACGTGTATAAGCCCTTCTACACCAGGTTGAATCTCTAAGAAGGCACCATAATCTTCAACGTTTACAATTTTACCTTCTACTACTGATCCTTCTTTTATATCTTCCGCCAACACATCCCATGGATGTGGTTGTAATTGCTTAAGACCTAGTGAAATACGTTTTTTATTCTCATCAAAATCAAGTACTACAACATTAATTTTTTGATTTAATTCAAGTATTTCATTAGGATGAGAAATTCTACCCCAAGATATATCTGTGATATATAATAGACCATCGACGCCCCCTAAATCCAAGAATGCTCCAAAGTCTGTAATATTTTTAACTAAACCTTCTAGTACTTGTCCTTTCTCTAGGCTTCCAATGATGGCTTCTCTTTGTTCTGCAAGATCACTTTCAATCAAGGCTTTATGAGAAACTACAGCATTTTTAATTTGCTCATTGATTTTTACTACCTTGAACTCCATCTCTTTACCAACATAAGAATCATAGTCGATAATTGGTTTAATATCTATTTGAGATCCAGGAAGGAACGTTTCTAAACCACCTGTATCTGCGATAAGACCACCTTTTGTTTTACTAATGATTTTACCTTTAATCACGGTTCCATTAGCATAAGAATCTTTAATATTTTCCCAAGCTCTAAGAAGCTTTGCTTTACGTCTTGATAAGACCAATTGCCCTCGCTCATCTTCTTGTCTTTCTACATAAACCTCAATTTCGTCTCCTTCTTTTAAGTCTGGTGTATCTCTAAACTCCGAAAGAGAAACCAACCCATCTGATTTGTAATTGATATCAAGTACAACATCTCCGCTTTGGATACTGGTTACTTTACCTCTTACTAGTTCATTTTCAATAACTGATGTAAGTGTAGATTCATACTGTGCTAAATACTCTTTAGTCTCAGACTCTGAGTAAGTTACAGTATTCCTCTTTCCAGATGACCAATCAAAATCATCATGTGGTGTTGAGGTATCTGCTGCATCTTTTTTCAAATCCAATACATCTACATCTTCTTCTTCCTCTTCTTCTTCAGGTGTTTGTTCTTCTTCAGTCTCAGGTTCTTCTACAACTTGCTCTAAAAACTCTACTTTACTCTCTTCACTTTCTTCTTCTTTGCTAATCGCCTCTTCTACAGTAGCTTTTACTTTTTCAGAAATGTTTTCGATTTCTTCTTTAATGTCTTTTTCGTCGTCCAACATTAACGTTCGATTTTTAATAGGTGAATAAATAAATTTTGCGGGTGCAAAGATAGACTTTTTATACCTATAAGCCAAGTATTTATAGTTGTTTTCTTATAGATATACTAGACTTAAGCTAAATCTTATGCTTTATAACATAATATTTCGTTCAAAATGACTAAAAAAGGGTTTACAACAAGTACATTTCAGTCAAAATAGATGGTTCTGCATGAAGGTTATCGTTTTTTCAATATCTGGTGATAGCCAACGATCAACTTCAAGTACTGGCACTTTTTCCCTATATTTTTGTATTATTTTTTCTAAAAAGGGTGCAGTTTTTAAAGGACGACGAAATTCCATCCCTTGAGCTGCTATCATAAATTCAATTGCCAATAGTCGCTCTACATTCTGAACTACTCGAAAACATTTTGTAGCAGCATTGGCTGCCATACTAACATGATCTTCTTGACCATTACAAGATACAATAGAATCAACCGATGCGGGGGTGCATAATTGTTTATTTTGACTCACAATAGATGCTGCTGTATACTGTGCAATCATATAACCTGAATCTAAACCTGCATTGGGAACTAGATAGGTTGGCAATCCTCTTTGGCCTGAGATGAGCTGGAAAACACGTCTTTCTGAAATATTACCCAGCTCTGCTAATGCGATTGCTAGATAATCAAGCGGTAAAGCTAAGGGTTGGGCATGAAAATTCCCCCCTGATAGTATAGCGTCAGAGGCTACAAAAATATTAGGATTATCAGTTACTGCATTAATCTCGGTATGGAAAATTTGCTTGATATGCTCTATAGCAGCATAACTTGCACCATGTACTTGAGGGATACATCTAAAGGCATATGGATCTTGAACATGAATCTTCTCTTTTTTTTGTATTTCGCTATCTGCCAAAAATTCATTGATATATTGTGCTACCAGAATTTGCCCTTGATGAGGACGGATTTGATGCAATCGCTCGTCATAAGGTTCTTTTTTACAATTAAAAGCATCAATAGAAAGTGCTGCTATTATATTGGCCCAACGAAACAACTTTTGGGCTTTTACTAGCGTATAAACACCATAAGCTGCTGAAAATTGTGTCCCATTAAGTAACGCAATACCTTCTTTTTCTTCTAGCTGAATACCTTTCCAACCTTTGATTTTAAAAAGCTCTTGCGTCACTTGTCTTTTTCCATTATACCAAACTTCCCCCATACCAGCCAATGGAAGTGCAATATGTGCAAGCGGAGCTAAATCACCAGATGCCCCTAATGAACCCTGTTCATATACAACAGGCAAAACATTATTATTATAAAGCAAAAGAAGTTGGTTAATTAATTCCAATCTCACCCCTGAAAAACCATAAGAAAGACTCTGAATTTTTAATAGTAAAATTATCCTTACAATATCTTCAGGAACAGGTTCTCCAACTCCACAAGCATGAGAAAGAATAAGTTTATTTTGTAAAAGTTCTACTTCTTCTTTAGAGATTCGGATATTACAAAGCGACCCAAACCCTGTATTGATGCCATAAAATAAGGTGTCTGTATCCTCTATTTTATTCTCAAGATAGGCTCTACACTTAACAACTTGCTCAATGCTTTTACCTGATAAGGATAGCCCATACTTTCCTCCTATAATCTTATCTATTGTTTCTATATCTAGTGATTCATTACTAATATAGTGAATTGTCTGAGACATTTCTATACGAATTTGGTTAGGTTAAGACTCATAACTTTAAACAGTATTTAAATACTGTTTAGGTATTTTAACCCACAAAAGTAGTAAGAAGCTAAATTAAATTTATTTTTTTAGGCTAAAAAGATAAGACCTCTCCTTGTTAAGTTTTACGAACATTGTCTTCACAATAAATTAATTATTCAATTTCCAATCATACTCTTTATAGGATATCTTAGCATTGGCATCAATTTTTGTTGAGCTATACTTATTTAAATATTCAATTAAGTTTCCAAAATCCTGAGCATACCATTCAAATATTTTAGAAACCTCTATCGTATTTTCTGTAATTTTATTAAACTGCTTATTATTAATAAATGCCTTAGTCTGACGTTCAAAAAAAAGATTCAAATTGGATGCTGTCCATGCTTTATTCAGTATAGGTGGACAAGATTTTGCGGCACAATTAACCGCAAAATGAATACGAGCATCCTTAAACTGAGGTCTCAAAATATCATTTTCAATATTGTTAAGCGAGTACGTTTCATCTCCTAGTTTTATCCATTTCTTATCCCATGTTTTCCCACCATCTAAATCTATGATACTTTGTAATGGATAATTTTTCAAAATTAATTTTATAGTAAAAGCATTATAGGCATTGATCCAATAAGCCATTTTCTTATTCCGAGACCAATCTTTTTGAATAGGATTTTCTGCTAGTAACTTTAAGTAGCTATCCAAAATTGCTTCGTTAGACTTAAACCCTTTATAATTCACTTTTCCTGTACTTGATACATATTTTACTAATAAGCCATTCCAAATATCATGGTTAAAACTAGGAATTACTGGCTCTATTTTTTTTGTTGGTGCAGAAATAGGAACATTTGTAGTATTACTACTACTTTTGGAGGTTGCTGCTATTGTAGTCTCCTTTTTTTCAGGTAAACTTTTCGGTAGTACGATCGTTGGTTCATTTATTTTTTTAGTCTTTGTTATTGGTTCAATTTCAGGCTTTTTGAAAACAACTACATCAATAACTTTAGGTGTTTTTGTTGTACTGGAATGAACTGACTCGACAGCAGGTTTGGGTTCAGCTTTTGTAATAACTTCAGCCTTAGGTTGTGGTGTTGGATTAATAATTACTTCCTGTGAAGTTGGCTTAGGTTTAGATATTGAGTTTTCTTTTTGAGGCATCTTTTCTTCTTTCATCAATTCTTTTTCTTGAATATTCATTTCTACCACCTCCTTTGGCACCTTATTATCAGGTGCTACACTCTCTTCTTCTGGAGCTGGATTCCTCCTTTCTGCCTCCGAAATAGGTTCTTTTTCTGTGTTGTGTATAACCGACTCTGTAGAGGTTTTTCCTTGATTAGAACAAGCTGATAGCAATATTGAAATTAAAAATAAGATATTAAATATTTTAAACATACGTTTTAACATTTAGATTTTTTTTCAGAAATAGTTTTGGATTGAGTTTACAGTTGATTATATAATTATATATTGTAAACGTAGGAATACAATTTTATTTCTTATGTTTCCTATCTGATTCATTAAACTGTATTCGCCAAGACAAAATTTCCAATAAAAAAGCCTTCCACAAGAGCAGAAGGCTTTTCAAAACATTAGAAGTTCTTTTCCAATTTAAAAAAACTTCACTTTATATAATATATTGGATTAGTCATCTATTTTAGATAATTTCTCTTTCACTTTTTCCACAACTTTCTCTTGTTCTTTAATTTCATCTTCCTTATCGCTTTGAGCTTTAATATTTTCTTCAATCCCTTGTTCTGCTTCTGCTATTTTTTTCTTACACTTCTCAATTTCATCTTCAAAATTTTTCTTATCCTTTTTCAAAATGTCTAAATCTTTATTCACTTTTTTCAAGTTTTTTTCTTCCTCTTTCAACTCCTCTTCAATAGCTGCTCTAGAAACACTCAAGGCAAAATCATTAATTAAGGTTTCCGCAACTGCAACTTTATCACTATGAGCTTCTGAAGAAAGATACGCTCCTCCAAGATCAAACCATACGGTTAATTCTGTTCCTGTCCCTTTTTGATTAACTGTTGCATAAACATCAACTGTATTGGCACTCATATTTTCGAGTTCACTATCGTTGGAAAATATTTCCCCTGTTTTCTTATTGAGTTTAGTCTTCCCATCAAATTTTTTAATATACTTTTCCCAAGCTTTTTGAATTGTCTTTTTTTCTGTAAGTTTCAGTAATACTGTAAAAGCATTATTTTGTCCTTGGCTCATCCCTTTAGCTCCTTCATTTATTTCTTGAGCATAAGAAAATACAAATCCCAAGCACATAAATGAACATAGTAAAATTAATCTTTTCATAATAAAATTTTTAAAATTCATCTATTTAGATGTTTTGTAATATTATATATAAATTTAAAAGATATTTCTATATTTTGGTGGGTTCTATTGTGTTGGTGAAATTTAGACGACTAAAAGAGTAGAGGTAACAAAATTTAAATCAAAATATAAAAGACTAACTTTAGCATTTTTACATAAAAATTTAAATTTAAATTCATAACCTAACACTCAAAACATGAAAGGGATTATCATCGGTGGAGGAATTGCGGGGTTAACGACAGCCATTTCCTTAAAACAAGCTGGCATTGATGTAGCCATCTACGAAGCAGCTCCTGAAATTAAACCTATAGGAGCGGGTATTTGGTTAGCGGTTAATGCCATTCAAGTATTGAAACATTTAGGATTATTAGAAATTATTCGTTCTAACAGTTATGCTTTAGAAGAATTTCGGGTAACAGATTACGATGGTAATATACTACAGAAGGCTTTTGAAAAAGATGTAATTCAAACATTTGGTGAGCAAGGTGCCGCAATCCATCGAGGCAGGCTACAACAAAACCTTATTGATGCTCTAGGAGATATTCCGCTTTATCTAGGCAAAAGATGTAAAAACCTAGATACTGAAAATCTTATCGTGACATTTGAAGATGGAACTCAAATTCAAGCAGACTTTATTATTGGAGCAGATGGGATACATTCTATTATCCGCAAACATCTTTTCCCATTCGTTCAACTTAGACACTCTGGACAAACCTGCTGGCGAGGTGTTGCAGACTATTCACTAGGCCTCCAGCAAGCTACAGAAATGTGGGGTAAACAGTTGCGTTTTGGAATCGTCCCTATTCTGGAAAAAGAGACATATTGGTTTGCTGTCAGTTCAAAAGCTTTAGATTTTGATGCTAAAAAAGCAACTAAGAGCGATCTACTTCAACTCTACCTATCATTTGCTCCTCCTGTTAGTGATATTATATCTGCTACCCCTCAAGATAAAATGATAAACAACGATTTACTTGATTTCAAACCACTTGATACAAAATGGTTTAAAGGTAATATTTGTCTTATTGGAGATGCTGCTCATGCTATGACTCCCAATATGGGGCAAGGCGGATGTCAAGCCATTGAAGATGCCTATTTTATTGGTCAGGCATTTAAAAAACATAAAAATCCTTTACAAGCATTCGACTTTTTTTACAAAAAGCGATATAAAAAAGTTAAAGAAATTGTAGTCAATTCATATCGAATAGGTCAACTAGCACATATTCGCAGGGGACATTGGTTTAGAAATTTTATTGTAAAAAATAGTCCTAAAAGTTTGACCAATAATCGCCTAAAGAAATTATACAGTATTGATTATTAATCTTTATATAAAAGAGATTTTAAAAAACGATTTAAAAAAAATCAACAAATAGAGTTTCTTTTCAAAATAATCCTTAATTTTGCATTCCGAATTTAAAAATAAAAAAGAATTTATGTTAATTATTGAGGTAAAAGACAACGAAACGATTGATAGAGCGCTAAAAAAATACAAAAGAAAATTTGAGCGTTCTGGTACATTAAAAGAGTTAAGAAGTCGTAAGCATTTTGTCAAAAAGTCTGTTAAGAGAAGACAAGAAGTTTTAAAAGCTGCTTACAAATTGAAAAAATTTGGCAGTAACTAAAAAATATATGGTGATTGCTTGATTTTATCTGTTCAATTTCCTAACTTCAATTCAGTATTACAGCCTTACCAATTTTCTGGTGCAGTGTTGATTTGAAGATTTTCGGAATACTGAGTGGATGAAATTAAATTCTTTCTTGCAATACATAGCGTTTGAAAAACGATTTTCTACGCATACCATCACAGCCTATAAAAACGATCTAGAGCAGTTTACTGCTTATATAGATAAACAATATAGCCTTACTTCTATTGAAGAAGTGAGGCATTTTCATATACGCTCTTGGATCGTAGCACTCATGGGCAAAGGTATTACTCCACGTTCTGTTCATCGCAAACTAGCTTCCTTAAAGTCGTATTTCAAATTTTTAATTAAAAAAGAATATTTACAGCATAACCCTACGCTTAAAGTTGTTTTACCTAAAACAGGGAAACGACTTCCAACAATAATCGAAGAAAAAGCTATGGGAATACTACTTGAAGATGTTGTATTTACGGATGACTATAAGGGAGTTCGAGACAAAATGATGATAGAATTATTTTATGCAACAGGTATTCGACGTTCGGAATTAATTAATGTAAAAATTGAAGATTTTCAATTTGAGCGCCAGGTTCTAAAGGTTAAAGGAAAAGGACGAAAAGAACGATTAGTCCCTTATGGTTCTTATCTTGCAGAATTGTTGGAAAATTATTTAGAAATCCGAAAAAATACTTTTTCAAATAATTCTAATCCATATCTTTTTTTAACTCAAAAAGGGAACCAACTCTATCCAAAATTGGTTTATAATGTAGTAAAGAAATACTTATCAGTAGTCAGTACAGTTGAAAAAAGAAGTCCTCATACCCTACGACATTCTTTTGCAACACACTTATCAGATAACGGTGCTGACCTCAATGCCATAAAAAAACTATTAGGACATTCAAGCCTTGCTGCGACCCAAGTTTATACACACAATTCTATTGAAAAGCTCAAGAAAGTGTATGAGCAAGCGCATCCCAAATCTAAGATAAAAATTGATTAATTCACCATAAAACACGTTGCCTATTGTAACATTTTCAACACACTAAGAATTTTATTTACTAATCAATTAAAAAATTAGCTTATGAAAGTAAAAACTCAATCTGTTCATTTTTCCGCTGATGCGAAATTGTTAGAGTTTATTGAAAAAAAATTAGCTAAATTAGATCAGTTCTCCGATCGCATACTAGGAGCAGACGTCATGCTTAAACTAGAGAATTCTGGTCAAGTAAAAGATAAAATTGCCGAAATTCGATTGAATGTTCCTGGTTCAACTCTTTTTACTAAAGAATCCAGTAAATCTTTTGAAGCATCGGTAGAAGTCGCTGTTGACACCCTCAAGCGACAACTCATTAAGCATAAAGAAAAATTACAACGTCGAAATCGACGTTCCGCTTAAACAACTACTCTTCTAAATAATTAAATTAAAAAACCGAATTTTTGAATATTCAAAAATTCGGTTTTTTAATTTAGTTTTAGTTCGATTAATATTCAATTTTATAATCTTCAAGAACCCCGTCAAGCAAAGGATCTTTTTCTGGACGATAGCCTTCTTTCAAATCATAACTATACATTTTACCTAGTTGATGCCAATAAAAAGCAGTCATACTTCCTCTTAAATTCCTAAGAAGCGTATAAAAAGGAGTATCTAAATCTTTTTCAATCATCTTGATCAAAACCTTTCCTTCGGTTTTTGTCAGATTTTTTAACTTGCTTGAAAATTTATCTTTTAAATCCTTTTGTAATTTTTTAATATGCTTTTTCCGTTTACGTTTATTCATATCGACTGTTTCATTTTCTAGCTCCCTAAAAATTTTGATGGCTTCAGCCGCATAAGGATAGACCTTATCCGCACTTCTCCTCAATTTATAATACCGCAATCTTTCTTTTCTCGAAGCAAACTTTCGTGGTTGTGTAATCGAAACATCTTCTAAGTCTGCTAAAACTAGTGTATCCGTCTCCGTAATCAATACAGACACAATCTCTCCATCAATCGTCATCTTTTCTATCTTATCTTTCTTTTCCTGAGCAAAGAGTGACGTCACACTAAAGAAAACACATATGATATAGACAATAATTTTTCTCACTTAAATTCAATTTATGTTTGATGTTGTTTAAGAATTCAATTAGAAGTTGTTTAATAATGAAGGTTGATTTTAATTATAAGTGCTTGTATTTCAAGATAAAGCTCCATTCTTTTTTCGTAGCCTTAGCTACGGTAAAAAGAATTAGCTGAAATATTGAGATACAATGACTTGTAAATAATTCATCATCCTATTTTTAAACAACTTCTAATTAACTGAAATTAATGGATATAGTTTAAACAACTTTTCTATAGTTTTTAATAAAAATAATCATTATTTCGACTACAATTTACATAATTGTAACGCAAAAATCAGTTAAGTCTCTGTTAAAGACGTTATTTAAAAACTATTTACTAGGCTACAAAATGAGCTTAAAACACATCTCTTCACTTTTAGCAGCAATTCTTAAACGCCTTTAAGATAAAAGAACTTCTCCTCTAATCTAAAATGTTTTTTTATTGTAAAACGATTTTATTAAGATTTAAATTTGATTGTATAATTTTTATTTCAAATATATTAATATTATATTAGAGCCGAAAGTTTAATCTTTATAGAAAATCAATCACTAAATATTAACTCTTTAATTGTTCTGTTTACCTAAATGGAACGAGGTCTTTTTATAATAAGGCTTTTCAAAAGAGTTCTTTCCTTTTAAAATATAAATGTATATAGTTTAAAGTATGGTTGTACTTCAAACTTATATAGCATTATTTATACTGAAGTAACTAGGTTGGTCTATTTTAATCACTCTATTCTTAAATTAAATACTCTTTTTATGAAAAAGGATAGTTTTCACTTATTGAAACTTCTTTTATTGAATAATAATGTATTTCTGGACAATAATGCTTTAAAATTATATTACCAATCTCATCCCGATTATCCTAGTTTATTTTCAATGAGTGATACATTGACACATTTTGATATTGAAAATTTAGCCTTAAAAATAGATAAACAAAATTATAAAGAACTACCATCTAGCTTTATAGCTCATATTAAGGATGGAAACGAGAATGAATTTGTTTATATAAGAAAAAAAGGGCCGCAGGAAGTTAGTATTACGTATCCTAATACTTCAAAAAAGAATATCTCTCTTAATGATTTTTTCAACATATGGGAGGGTATTGTACTTGTAATTGATAAGGTAGAATTAGGTTTATCTCAGCAATTACAGTTCAATAATCAAGTTCTCTTACCAACCTTTTTTGCTACAATATTATTAACAGCTCTATGTTGGTTTTATCAAAATTCTGTAGTTCTAAATATTCTATTCATTTTTCTCAATCTTATAGGTGGGTATATTAGTATCCTTCTTATAAAAGAAGGTTTGGGTATTTCTTCTCCAAACATCGCTAAAATATGCAATGCTTCTAGCAATAGAAGTTGTACAGATGTATTAAACTCAGAAGGAGCCAAAATCTGGAAAGACTTTACGCTTAGTGATGCTTGTATTATATATTTTTCTACCTTACTGTTTACAAGTATTTTAAACTTGAGTTCGCATTTCCCTTTAGGAATATTAATACTCGTTACTACTTCTGCTGTACTATTTACACTATATTCTCTTTATTATCAAGCCATAATATTAAAAAAATGGTGTACATTATGCTTAGGCATAACGCTTATAATATGGAGTCAATTTTTCCTTATTTTATCATTCAGCGATTTTATTTTGCCCAGTATAAATTGGTCAAGTTTATTGACATTCCTATTCTCATTGTCAGTCTCCTTCCCATTATGGACAATGTTAAAACCTATGGCAAAACACTATCAAAAATTACTTGACAGCAAAATCAAAAGCCAAACATTTAAGAAACAATACCATATATTCTCTGCTGCACTATCTTCCAATCCACGAATTCAACACAACGCATCGATGCTCAAAGGAATAACCTTAGGAAGTACGGATGCCCCCGTAACACTTACGATTGCCCTAAGTACTTCTTGCAATTTCTGTTTCGAACTCTATAAAAACATTAAAGAATTACTAAAAAAATATCCTCAAACACTTAAGATGCAATTGCTTTTCAATATGAACCCTGATAATGTAAATAATCCTTTTACCAAAATAGCTCTAAAGATTTTAGACCTTCATCTTCATCAACGTAAAATAATCATGATGGAAGCTATGGATAATTGGTTTATAGACAAAATGAATATCAAAGAATGGGAAGATAAATGGATAATAGACAAACCTATAACTCCTCATGTTAATAATATACTTAAAAATAATTTTGAATGGTGTAGTCAAAATGAATTGAATTTCACACCAGTTATTCTTCTAAAAGAACATTTATTTCCCCAAGAATATGAACTGACGGATATAGAATTTTTCATTGATGATTTATCAGCATCAATACACAATATTTATATTTCTTAACTATTTTAAATTTTAAATTATTATGCTTAAAAATCTTAAAAACCTAGATGGAGTTGAGCAAATTAGCAAATCTCAACAAAAAGAAATCAAAGGAGGATATGTACCAACACTTTGGCAGTTTTGTTGTACTAGAACTCAAGGCTTTTGGTTAAGTCATTATCCTTGGCTAAACGAATTTTATGCTTGTCATGGTGATATTTGTTAAATATCTGTATGACATTATACAGTTATAAGTACCTGTATTAAAAACAAGAGACTCTCCAAGCATTACCTTAGAGAGTCTCTTGTTTTCATATTTAGTATAATGAATTTGTATAATACCTTCCGATAGTATTGTATTATACTGTTTTTTCAGAACCGATGACCGATCCTAAATAAGCTCTATTCATTCTTGCAATATTCGTAATTGAAATTTCTTTTGGGCATTCTACTTCACAAGCTCCAATATTTGAACATTTTCCAAATCCTTCTTCATCCATTTGATTGACCATGCTTTGTACACGTCGAGTATGTTCTACTTTTCCTTGTGGCATTAATGCCAAATGGGATATTTTAGCAGACGTAAACAACATCGCTGCGGCATTAGGACAAGCTGCCACACAAGCCCCACAACCAATACAAGTAGCTGCATCCATTGCTTGAGTTGCTATATCTTTTTCTATTGGAATAGCATTACCATCTTGTGCTTGTCCCGTATTTACTGAAATATAACCACCTGCTTGAATAATACGATCAAAAGAAGAACGATCAACAACCAAATCTTTTATTACGGGAAAAGCCTTTGCTCTAAACGGTTCAACATATATAGTATCCCCATCATTAAAACTTCTCATATGCAACTGGCAAGTCGTTGTCCCTTTTTCTGGTCCATGAGGTCGACCATTAATAACCATATTACAAGTTCCACAAATACCTTCTCGACAATCATGAGCAAATGCAATCGGATCTTCTTTCTCTTGGATCAATTGTTCATTCAAAACATCAAACATCTCTAAAAATGACATATGAGTACTGATGTCGTTTAACTCATAAGTTACCAACTCTCCTTTATACTTCCCGCCTTGACGCCAAACTTTCAAGGTAATGTTTATTGTGTCATTCGCCATTATTATTAGATTTTCTGATTTTTAAAATAATAAAAAAACTACTTATAACTTCTGGTCTTCACTTCTATATCTTTATAATCCAATTCTTCTTTATGTAATGTTGGATCTTCTCCCATACCTGTAAACTCCCAAGCCGATACATACATATAATCTTTATCATTCCGTTCTGCTTCACCTTCCTCTGTTTGATACTCTTCTCGGAAATGCCCACCACAAGATTCATTTCTATCCAAAGCATCTACCATCATGAGTTCTCCTAGCTCGATAAAATCCGCTACTCGTAAAGCTTTTTCTAGTTCAGGATTATACTCTTCATTAGACCCTGGCACAAAGACATTGCTGTAGAACTCCTCTCGAAGTCGGCGTATTTTGTCACGTCCAACTTGTAAGCCTTCTGCATTTCTAGCCATTCCACAGTGATTCCATACGATTAATCCCAAATCTCTATGAAAAGATTCTACCGAACGATCGCCTTGTATACTGAATATCTTATTGATTCTTTCTTTTACAGCATCTTCAGCTTTTTCAAATTCTGGAGCAGTTGGATCGATTTTAGGTGTCCTAATTTCTTTTGATAAAAATTGACCTATTGTATAAGGAATTACAAAATATCCATCTGCTAGTCCCTGCATTAACGCCGAAGCACCTAAACGATTCGCACCATGATCAGAAAAATTACATTCTCCTAGTGCAAATAAGCCTGGAACAGTTGTTTCTAAATTATAATCTACCCACAATCCTCCCATAGTATAATGCACCGCAGGATAGATTCGCATTGGTGTTTTATAAGGATTCTCTGCTGTAATCTTCTCATACATTTGGAAAAGGTTACCGTATTTTTGTTTGACAACCTCCTCTCCTAATTTCGTAATTGTTGCTGCATCAGGGCTATGTATACCATTAGAATGCGCCTGAGACTTTCCATAACGTTCTATTGCTGATGCGAAATCCAAATAAACAGCCAAACCCGAAGAACCGACCCCCCTACCCTCATCACAAGCATTTTTAGCCGCACGAGACGCTACATCCCTAGGTACTAAATTACCAAAGGCTGGATAAATACGTTCTAAATAGTAATCTCTATCCTCTTCTGGAATATTTAAAGGGTTTTTCTTACAATCTTCTTTTTTCTTAGGCACCCATACTCTACCATCATTTCTTAAAGATTCTGACATTAAGGTCAATTTAGATTGATAGCTTCCTGATACAGGAATACAGGTCGGATGAATTTGTGTATAGCAGGGATTTGCAAAATATGCGCCACGCCGATGCGCTCTCCATGCTGCCGATACATTGGAATTCATGGCATTTGTAGAAAGATAAAATACATTACCATAACCTCCTGTTGCTAAAACAACACAATGTGCAGCATGACGCTCTATTGCTCCTGTCACCAAATTTCTAGTGATGATACCTCTTGCTTTTCCATCTATTTTAACAATGTCTAACATCTCATGACGATTGTACATCGTTACATTTCCCAATGAAATCTGACGAGATAAAGCAGAATATGCACCTATCAACAACTGCTGTCCTGTTTGTCCTCTAGCGTAGAAAGTTCGAGAAACTTGAACCCCTCCAAATGAACGGTTGGCAAGCAAGCCTCCATATTCTCTAGCAAAAGGTACACCTTGTGCTACACATTGATCAATAATATCTCTACTAACTTCTGCCAATCGATGTACATTCGCTTCTCTTGCTCTATAGTCTCCTCCTTTTATCGTATCATAAAAAAGTCGATAGACAGAATCTCCATCGTTTTGATAATTTTTTGCTGCATTAATACCTCCTTGAGCGGCCACACTATGCGCTCTACGAGGACTATCATGGAATGTATAGCACTTAACTTGGTATCCCAATTCTCCTAGCGTAGCTGCTGCTGACGCTCCTGCTAAACCTGTTCCAACCACAATAACTTCTATTCTTCGCTTATTGTTTGGAGCAACAAGATTCATTGTTCCTTTATATTTCTGCCACTTTCCAGCTAAATCGCCTTTTGGAATTTTTGCATCTAGTTTCATCTCTTTTATTCTTTATAATTTGATGATTTTAATATAAAATTTAATACTATCACCCTACAACTACAATTTCAATACTTATCGTGCGAAATAAAATATAATAGGAATAATCGCAAATGCTATACACACAATAAAGGCATAAGCAACGCCTAAGCCTTTTATAAAAGGAGTATATTTTTTATGATTTAGCCCTAGTGTTTGAAAAGCACTAGAAAATCCATGATTGAGGTGGAAATATAATCCTATCATGGAAATAATATATACTACAACAATTATAGGATTTTTAAATGAGGCATAAACCTTCGTATATAGATCTTTGACTTGTACACCATCATAGGTTTTCATCCCTAATTCTCCAAACTTCATTTGATACCAAAAATCACCCATATGAATACCTAAGAACACCAGTATTAACAAACCTAAATAAGCCATATTTTTTGAAGCAAATGAGCCATTAGCAGAAGTCTTTACAGCATAACTACTTCCTTTGGCTGCTTTATTTTTCAACCACATGGCAATGCCTTGAAAAGCATGAAGCAAGATAAAAAAGTATAAGCCATAAGAAACTGTTTTGATAAATGGATTGGTAGTCATTTGATAGGCATAAGTATTAAATGCCTTACCACCATCAAGGAAAAGCAACTGGAGATTTCCCAATAAATGAATGACTAAAAAGAGGATTAAAAATAATCCTGTAAGGGACATAATCAGCTTTTGTCCAAGTGATGAAGTTAAAAATTTGCCGAGCCAGCCCATAATTAAACTTTTTATAAAATAAATATTAGAATTTCGTCTATTTTGATTTCCTACAAATCTAAGAGATTAAAGCTCAAAAGCAAAAATTAATTCTTGTAGAGCCTAGAACATCCTTTAATTTAGAATTATTTAAAATAAGGAATATTTAAAAGGTGTATATTTGCACTTTCTGATAGTACAAGCAAATATTAAAACGCAACACGGGCTGTTCTATCGCGGTTTTGAAACGTGTGTTTCAAAAATGAGGAAAGTCTGGACAACGCAGAGTACCACGCCACTTAACGAGTGGGGGTCAAAGATAATTTGACAACAGAAAGTGTCGCAGAAAATAACCGCCATACTTCGGTGTGGTAAGGGTGAAAATGTGCGGTAAGAGCGCACGCTTTGGTATGGCAACATACTGAGGGGATAAACCTCGTGGGTTGAAATGCCACATATATCTTGATTTCTTCTAGGAGAAGCTAAGTTACTCGCTTAGTTGTTTGCTTTGGTAAATAGTCAAGAAGGGTAGGCAGATAAAACCTTTTGGCAACAAAGGGTTTAGATAAATGATAGAAACAGTACTCATGTACTGATACAGGATCCAGCTTATAGGTCTGTGTTGCTTTTTAAAATAGATTTAATATGATAAAATATCAAAAAGATACGGATAATATTGTGACGCTGCGGATGGACATGAAAGATCGAAAAGTTAACATTATCAACCATAAAATGGGGCAAGTCTTTGTGCCTGTCCTTGAACATTTGAAAATTGAAAAAGAAAAAGGACAACTGAGAGGGGTCATATTAACATCTGAAAAAGATACATTCTTGGCAGGGGGTGATCTAGAATATTTATATAAAAATTATAATCCTCAAGAAATCTTTGAATACTCTGAAAAATTAAAATCCTTTTTTAGAGCTTTAGAATTACCTGGAGTTCCTGTTGTAGCAGCTATCAATGGAACTGCGTTAGGTGTTGGTTTTGAATTGCCTTTAGCCTGTCATTATAAGATTGCCATTGATAATAATAAAATTTCACTTGGTTTACCTGAGGTCACCTTAGGACTAATGCCTGGAAGTGGTGGCAATATCCGAATGTTGTGGATGTTAGGCATAGAGAAAGCCTTTCACATTTTGAGTACAGGTAAAAGATATAAGCCTAAAGAAGCCTTAGAGGCAGGACTCATCGATGAATTGGCTAAAGATCGAAAAGATATGATGAGTAAGGCAAAAAAATGGTTGATGTCTAACCCTGAAGGTCGTCAACCTTGGGATAGAAATGGGTATCAAATTCCTAACAGTCAATCATGGGATTCTAAAGTATCCACTTTAGTTCCTCGATTAATCGCTGAACTCACTAAAAAGCACCGAAATCATTTCCCTGCACCTAAGGCAATCTTACACACTTTAGTAGAAGGCGCAAAAGTCGATTTTGATACTGCTTGTAGAATAGAAAGTCGGAACTTCACACAATTGCTTATGCGCCCTGAATCTCGAAATATGGTGAAAGCTTACTGGTTTGATCTTCTTAAAATAAAAGGAGGAACAAATCGTCCTAAGGGCTTCGGCAAATTTAGACCTAAAAAAGTGGGTATTATTGGCGCAGGACTTATGGGTTCTGGTATCGCTTATGTATGTGCCAAAAGAAAAATGGAAGTTATCTTGAAAGATATTTCGATTCCTGTTGCCGAAAGGGGTAAGGCTTTTTCAGAAAAGCAACTAGAGCAGATTGTTGAAAAAGGATTGATGAAAGAAAAAGACAAACAAAAAATTCTAGCTCGTATCCATCCTACAGAAAATGCTGAGGATTTTGAATCTTGTGATTTAGTTATTGAAGCTGTATTTGAGAATCAAGTCGTAAAGGAGAAAGTGATTAAAGAAGCGAATAAACATATCGACGAATATACTTTCATTGCTAGTAACACCTCTTTAATTCCTATCAATACACTTGCCAAATCAACTGTTCATCCTGATAATTTTATTGGATTACATTTTTTCTCTCCTGTTGAAAATGAATTACTTGTAGAAATAGTTAAGGGTGATCAAACTTCTAATGAAACCATAGCTAAAGCATTTGATTTTGTAAGAAGTCTCAAGAAAATTCCAATTATCGTCAAAGATAATCCTGGATTTTATGCTGCTAGAGTTCAAAACACTTATATCCTAGAAGCGATAACTATGCTAGCAGAAGGAATTCCTGCTATTGTTATCGAACATATGGGTATACAAGCGGGTATGCCTATGGGAGGTTTAGAAATGGCTGACGTACTTTCACTAAAAGTTGTTCGAAGAGCCGAACGTCAAGCAGCAGAACATTTTGGCAAAAAATATACCGATCATCCTGCCTTAAGTATTATTGATTATATGACCGAAACCTTAGGTCGTTCAGGAAAGTTTAATGGTGCTGGATTCTACCATTATGAAAATAATGAAAAGGTTGGGATTTGGGAAAACATACAAGAACATTATCCAAATAAAGAAAACTATTACAATGAAGACGAACTAAAAGAACGACTATTAATGGTTCAAGCTCTAGAAGCTGCGAGGTGTTTACAAGAAGGAATTGTCTCTAGTGTTCAAGATGCTAACATGGGGAGTATATTAGGATGGCAATTCCCAAGCTTCAAAGGGGGTGTCCTTCATTATATTAATGATTATGGTATTGTTGCATTTGTAGAAAAATGTAAGTCTTACAAAGCAAAACACGGACAACGTTTTAAAGTTCCCAAAATACTTCTTAAAATGATGAAAGAACAGACTGTATTTGGATAGTTTCTATTGAAAAATACTAAACCTTATAGCTGTCACAAAATATTTATTTTCATAAAAAATGAATTTTATTTGGTTTTTTTATCTCCATTGACTATATTGTGACATAGTTAAAATGTGCCTTCTTATAAATTGATTCCCCCCTTTCAACTACAAGTACTTATAAATTTATAATAGTAATTATATAAATTTTCATAGCACATCTTAGTTTCCACTTAGATGGTAATATGCTTTAAAAAATTGATATTCAATTGTAGTTTGTAAAAGTTCATAACTATTTGCTGAGAGTATATTTTTAAAATACACTTTTGGTTTTAGGTTAAAACCCACACACTTAACACAAACAGACAAGCTACTTTTGAAATATTATGATAATGCCGGTTTAAGGGGGGATAAACGAATCTACCTACGACCAAAACTAACAAGTCCCCCTTCGACCCCCTAGAAGTCCTTTCAGGGTTCTCATCCTGTTAGGACTTTTTAAACAACTAACGCTTCTTGAACAATTACACCAAAACCCCCGTTTTACTACGATTGCCCTAGATTCTTTATGCATCTAGGGCATTTTTTTATAAAATTTTTATAGCCTATAGCCCAAAACACCATTAAGGAGAAAAATTAAGTCAATTCATATTAGATACTCTCATCACATTTTAACTCAACATTAATAATTTAGTACAAGATTATTTTAATAATTCATATTAAATTTGTTGTTTAATAAAATGAAAAATATGAAACCTAACTTTATCCTCTCAATTTTTTTGATACTCATCCTTCTTCTTTCATCACAAGTTTTGTTTGCTCAAGGAAGTTTTGTAAAACATCCTAAGCTGGACAAACTCATATTTCAAAACAACAAGGGCAAACAGTTTAAAAAATTAGCATTTGATAAAGCAGAATACGATGAACGTGAAGGGTGTTGGCGAGTAGCGATTGATGAGAAATGGGGAATTTTTAAGCCTTCCTGGAAGGAATTAAGCCATCCTATAGAATATGATTATATCGGTCCATTTGTAGGACAAAAAGGATATATTAAATCGGCAACAGCAATTTGTAAAAAAGGTGATCAATATGGTGTTATAACCGATTATCGTGTAATCCTTGAGCCAGAATATGATAAGATAGAACATATTGGAAAAACAAAGTACTATTTAAAAATAAAGAAAGGGAATTTATGGGGACTTTATGATGCTGACCAGCAGAATAAAATTGGAGGGATCGAATACGATGAGATTAAATCCTTCGATGAAGAAACGGGACTTCGGGTGGTGAAATACCAAGGAGAATGGGGAACTACAAGCTATAAAGAACCGTTTAAAGTTGATCCTAGCATGAATGTCCCTTACGAAAAACCTGATGTTTTGGCGAAACTAGCAAGTTGTAAAGATGCCACAGACGAATCTTGTACAGAAAAAACGCTAAAACAACGATCTGCCGCCTTTATCCAATATCCAAAACTTGCCAAGGATAATGGAATTGAAGGAATTGTAATTGCTCAATTAAATATTGATGAAAACGGTAAGATTGTAGAAAGTTATATTAAAAGAGCCCTTCCTGGCGGTTGCTCCGAAGAAGTCGAACGATTTATTGCGAGCCTAAAAGAAAAATGGATTCCAGCCTATAAAGATGGAAAAGCAATAAAATCGAAAGTCTTGTTTCCTGTCCGCTTTAATTTGAGCGATTAAAGCAACATATTCATTTCGCCTTTATCATTATAACTCAATATGATTTCATCTTTTCCACCATTAACATATTGTTTAGTAAAATATATCTACATATAACAATAATTTCTATGAATCAACTGTTATAAGGACACATTTTATAAATGAAATTGTTTAATAATGAAGTTATAAGTAAATAATTGAGCATTCTATTTTTAAACAGCTTCAATTTATATACAATCGAAATTCTATTTTTTAATACTTAAATTTTTGTTTATGAAGAAAATGAAATGTTTAAGACAAAACCTTAGTGAAATCTTTTGGATTTGGTTTCACTTCTGTTGCGCTTACGTATGTAAAACTTTTTTCTTAGCTAAGAAATATAGACTTGTGCTATAAAAGTCTATCTCAAGACGTTAAAATGAAGGAATAGCACAAGTCTATTTTATGATTTCTTTCATTATTTTTTTTCCCTCTTCATTAATCATCCAATACGTTCGATTCCCTTCTTTCTTCTTCGATAATAAATCTACCTTTTTCATTTCGTCGAAAAAATCAACAACTAATTTTCTACTTTTTAACTTGTTTTCTAATACAGTATCCGAAATAGAAACAGGCTGGCTTTTCTCATATTGTGCTAAAAAATAATTAGCTACTTTCACTCTTGTTAAAGACATATTCAAGGTCTCCTTAAACACCCTTAACGTAAAATCTTCTTTTGATGGATCTTGTATTATTAAGGTTTCTTCTCTAATCAATGAAAGAATATTTCTTCTCAAAGCATTTAACTCCTGATTTAGCTCTTGGCTTGTGATTGTTCCTTGTATTGACTCTTTTTTTATAGCATTATATCTCGCAAGTTGTATTATTATTTCATCTAAGCTCTCATTATTTTTAATATTTGAACCCAATAATTCAATAGCCGAATTCAACTTGTTTTCTGCAATTAACTTTCTTATTTGATTTTTTAATGTGTTTTCGTCCATTTGTTTTGGTTAATTTTAATCATAGCATCTTCTTATAAGAATATATAATGAAGCTGTTAAAAAATAGAATGATGAATTATTTACAAGTCATTGTATCTCAATATTTCAACTAATTCTTTTTACCATAGCTAAGGCTACGAAAAAAGAATGGAGCTTTATCTTGATATACAAGCACTTATAACTAAACTAAACCTTCATTATTAAACAACTTTAATCTTTAAAATAAGAAAAAAAATAAATAATACAAAGGCTGTCCTTTAAACTCTACATACGAGTTTTCACAAAAACTATATTATCAGATTCTACCTTATTCTCTCTAAGAAATTTGCGGATATTATTACATTTTTCCTTGTCCCCATCCATATTTATCCTAAACGATAAATACCCTAAGCTGTTTAATAAATGCTCTGCTTTAATATGCTCTGTATTCCCTCTTTTGTCCGACAGGTATTCCATTACTATAATTGGTGCTTGCTCTTTTAATAAATCAATCGCCCCTTTCAATACTTTGTATTCGGCACCTTCTACATCAATTTTAATTATAGTAGGATATATTTTTGTATTCCCAATAAAATTATCAAGGTAATCGGATTCTACAATTATTTCTTTTGGTTTATGAATATTATACCAATTACTTTCAGAGAACTGTTTAACATTCAATGTACTATACTCTGAATAAAGGTTAGGGAATTGATAAAATTTTAGCAGTTCTCTAGTATCCGATAGTACAGTATTAAAAATATCAAGATTATTCTCTCGTACTTTATTTTTTTTTAAAATTTTGAAGGTTGAAGGGGCTGCTTCAAAGGCAATCACACGACCACTATTTCCTACTAATTTGGAAGCCAATAGAGAAAAATATCCATAGTGGGCACCTATATCAAAAAAGACATCTCTTATTTTCAAATTTCGAATTAAAAATTTGGCGAGTTTAATTTCAGAGAAGTGAGATTTTCCACCCGTCAAGTATATGTCGGTACTTGATGGCAACAGAATATTCATTTTCGACTCAAAAAATGTTTCCCCTATAACTTCCTTTGCTTTCTTTTGTCTTTTATATATTAATTCTCGAAATAAAATTGCATAGCAATATTTGAAAGGATGCCTCAACATCCTTCTAACTTTGGATGTTGAGGCAAGTGATTTTACTTTTTCAATATTATTTAATAAACGGTTTTTATCCATCCATCTACCTAGATATAATCAATTTTTCAACACTAATCCCTATTTTCGATTTTACAGATATAAGATAAACGCCATTGGCTAAATCACTTATATTTAGGTTTATTGGTGCAGGAGTATAAATTACCTCTTCGTTCTTTAATACCTTTCCATTCAAATCAAAAATTGAGATACTTAATATTTCATCTTTGAATAATTTTTCATCTGAATCCTCCAAAGATAAGGATACATTATCCGAATAAGCTGGATTTGGAGATAAAATTATTTTGAAGCTTGTATTTTGAATATTTAAACGATGCTGATTTTTCTGGTTTAATTGAGGTAAATTCGATTTGATGGGGTTCTCACTAGATAAATCATCTGTCATTCTATAAATACAACAACTCGGTTCAACAATTTGAACCCCATCATTTTCACAATGATCATACCCATATCTAAAGAAATGCACTTTATTATCTCCAAAAATGCTAGCAATATAATATAAATCATTATTACTATTAAAAACCAAGCTTTCTCTAGGCGTTTTGTTTGTTGGTGTTTTATTAAAAGTTATAAATGAATAACTCCAATCATTGTTGATATTAAAGCCATATAATTGACTGTCGCTTCCAAGATAGGCTATTGTTTTATTATCAGGACTACATACTAATTTATTATTGGTGGTTTGTTGATTATTGATATTAAATCCATTTGAATGGGCAGACCACGACGGACTTGTTGTTAACCATGTACTACCATATTTAATAAAGCCGTGTACACGTCGTTTCCATCCATTATTTTTCTCGTAAGCAATATAATATAAACGATTATCCTTAGGACAAATAAGTGAACCAAATGCTTGCAATTTTTGCTGTTGCATGGCCGTATTTGTAGGCATGGCAGAATAGGTATAAGACCAATCATTATTGATTTTATAACGATAGACTAGACCATCAATCCCAATATAATAGAGATCCGTCCCTGATGGATTTATGGTTAAATCTAATGCCGCTTTTTGTTGATTATTGATATTAAATCCATTTGAATGGGCAGACCACGACGGACTTGTTGTTAACCATGTACTACCATATTTAATAAAGCCATGAATACGCCTATGTCCACTTGCATTTTCTTTTGCAATATAGTAGATTCGGTTATCTGTAGGGCATATCAATGAACTCATGGCTGAAATATTCTGTTGCTGCATCGCCGAATTTGTAGGCATGGCAGAATAGGTATAAGACCAATCGTTATTAATTTTATAGCGATATATAAGACCATTTGTTCCTCTATAATAGAGGTATGTCCCTGATGGATTGGCGACTAAGTCTCCTGCTGCTTTTTGTTGTTGATTTATGTTACCTGCAGCATAAGAGGGGCTTGTCGTTAACCACGTATCACCATATTTAATATACCCATGAACTCTTTGGTCAGTTCCAATATAATACATTCTATTGTTACCAACATGAACTAGATTTTTATCCGCTATTCCAGGGTTGGGTGAATTGGATACATAAGCATCAGAAAAATCATGTCTTACCCAATTTTCTGGAGAAGGGAGTACGTTATTCCAAATATTTTTAATTGTTACTTGTTGGTTATGAAATCCCGTATTCGCACGATAGAGATAGTTAGGGTTTCCATTACCAGGAGTAACTCCTCTAAGTCCAGGCATAATTAAATGACCGTTTTTATCCATACACTTAATCTTATAATGTGTATATTTTAAAATACGATTTCTATAATATTCTGGTTGTTCACCAAACCAACTTATTTCATCCCAACCATACAACATCCATGCAGGCGAACTGTTGCAGCCAACTGCAGTACCAACATCTCCATTATCTAATTCTACTAAATAAGGGTTACTGACTGCATACCATCCTTGCGGGCTTCGTCCGCCAAGACTTCGTTGATGTAAACCTCTATTCGGATCGGGATTAACAGTAACAGGTTGTAAGTTAGAAGTACAACCTGAAGCTTCTTCATATCCTACCCAAATAGAATGAAAATCCCATAATAATTGTTTTTGCCAACCATAAGGATAGGTGTAATTTTCCCAAGCTGCAACTGACATATTGAGCGTTGGTTCATAATACATTCCGCCAGAAGGGACATGAGCATCGCATATCACTACACCACGATTTCGTGTAGAGGCATATGTCCGAATTCGCTGCAACAATTGCCAATACTCTTTATTTCCTACATCAAATTCGTTCATAATTTCGGCTTGACCAAAATGGATAGCCTCACAACCGACACTAATGTATCTAGTAGCCATATAATAAAACCACATTTGTGTGGCCACTTGTGTTATATCTGGTACAGAAGCATTAGGATTCCAGAAATCTACATATCTCCCATCAGAATATAACATATCACTATAGTTCAATCTATGATTTGTAGGTATTTGATTACCATAAAAACCAAATTCATTCCATACATAATCAGGAATCCAGAATGTTTCTATTGTGGCTGAAACATATTCAAAGACCGCAGCTTGGCAAATAACGTCTGGATCATTTGCTTTAACATCTTGAACATTTTGTTCTACCATGTCAAAGAAATTATCATGATTTGTTTGTCCCCAACCATTTTCCCACCAACCACCTATTCTTCCAATGAACTTTGCTTCTAAATCGTCTAACATATCGATATTGCGTAGCCGCTCTGTTTCAGATAACATAAGAACACCTTCAATTTCAGATTGACCTTGCATAGTAATGGCTCGTTCTAAATAATTATCCAGTACCTCTCGGCTAATTGTTCCATTAAAATTATAATTTTGAGCTTTTAATAAAGGAAATGCGAGTAGGCATATAATAAATATGACTAAATCTTTCATGTTGATTTTTTTAGTTAACAAATGGAGTTAAAATATTTTATTTAAATATACGATATAAAGTTGCTTCAGCAAAGATTTTGCAATTAATCTTCAATAGGACAACAAGAATAAGTATCTCTGCTTCATAGTACTAAGAAGTTCTAAAATCTTCGCCCAATGGGTTCAAAAAGCCCGTATTCATTAGAAATACATAGGAATATGTTTTCTGTTTTATAAGTTTAATGATGTTGTCTATGTCCAAGAACTGGCTTGATTTCTTCTAAATTTCTATTTTTGAATTTAATGACAGCACATAACGAATTATAGGCTATTTTTAATAAGCTTCTTAATAATTGCAATTTGCCCTAGATGATAATTTGTGTGTTCAATAAGTCCCTGAATATTCCGATAATAGCTGCCATATTGGGACTCTACAAAATCTTCTTGGAGTTGTTGATTGGTTAAGACTTCAACATAAGCAGCATATGCTTCCCCCTCTTTCCAAATTTCAGTTAAAAATAACTCCCAATCTTCTTGCGAATCAATAGCAGGATGGTCAAAGCTATACATATCCCTAGCGTCTAGTATGCCTTCTTTGAATACCTTTAATTGGGCTCTAACATAATAGTGTATATGATAAACCAATGCAAGGATCGTATTTAGATCCTGAACTTTCTGATTGGCTTCTTCCCATGATATATCCTTTAGTATACCCTTAAGGCTAGAATTTGTCCAAGCCGAACCCGAAAAGTATACCGCCCTAAAGTGATTGGCTAACTGTTGTGCTACTATCATAATGTTTCATCTGTTTATTTTTACTTTAGGTTAAAATCCGCTGGACATTCCGTATGCTAATGTATAAGCAGTTTTCCACTAGCCATTTGTTCTCCTCTTCTTTGATTGGATTGGATTTGATAATAATACATACCAGAAGGCAATAAGTCCCGCGTCACTTTGAGTTTTTCACTAGCTCTAAAATTATAAACGCCTAGCGGTTTACCCATCAAATCATAAAGGGTTAAATTTAATCTTTCATTATATCCAATCCCATTTACTTCAATAAAAGCATGATCCTTAAATGGATTTGGATATAGTTTAATCTCAATCTGATTATTGAGATTAAGTGTTGACACACTAGTGGTTAACTGTGACACCAATTTGCTCTCCGTTGTATTTGTTACAATTGGTGGATTAAAATCAAAATAAATATCCGCAGTATTTTCAATAATTGTATTTTCCGAAAGCCCTGATTTTGGTTCAATACTGTATTTCAAAAAACCATGACTAGCAGGCTCATTCACTAAGCTATCGGGAAGTAAAATATCTCTAAAACTAAATTCTAGTAAGCCCCCATCACTTATAGTTACATCATAAGAATGACTTGCTGTAATAGGGGTAAAGGTTGACCAATCTAAATTGGCGTCCAACTGGTCTTTGATAACTACATTAAATGCTGTATCTGTCCCCGTATTTTGAAAACGAACGGTATAGATTAAGGTTTCATCAAAAAGGACTTCATTAAAATTTCTATTAGGAGAAACTAACTTATCATTAGGATCATAAGCACAACGTATTTCCGATGCATTATCGTCATTCCCTGATAATATTAAGTCATTATTATTATCTAAAGTATAAGCAGAAGAACGCATTAGTATGGTATCTCCTATTTGTTCGACTCCTGGCATTTGTAAACGCAAAATAACCCGATCTTGATAGCTCGGCGGTAAATCTACAAAATCCCAGTATAAAGTATCTCCATCTATCCTATCTGGCTCTGGGCTAGATGAAACAAAATCAACACTATCATCAATCGCTAATTTAATTTGTCCTGATTCCCTTCTAGTTCCCTCATTGATATAATCTAACCAATAATTGACTTCAAAACCACATCGAGTAGCGGTAGAAGAAAGATATGTATTGACTGCTGATATAGCATTAATAGGATAGAAGCCAAAGTTTTTATTGGTTACTGCATTACCATTTATTTCTACCTGATATTGTGTTGAATCTGTCGTCAGTCTCCAATTTTCATTATCGATATAGGAAAGTAAATAATTTCCATTTTCTACATAAAATTTAAACTTGCCAGCGTCATTAGAATATGTAGATAAAGAAGTCGGATCGAGTGTAATCTTATGAACGTTAAGCCCAATTTCATTTCGATCAAATTTTTTGTTTTCATTTTCATCAAAAAAGGTAAATCCAAATATGGTTGGATAATTCAACACATTTTCAAACCAAACGATACCAAAGTTTTTAACTTTTGCCACAATATCCGTATCTCCATCTTCGTCCATATCTTTGAGTTTTAATTTCTCATAAAGACCATAGCTTATAATTTTAGCAGTGCTAAATGTTCCTTCATTATCTATATTTTCATACCATTCTAATATATTGTTTGTCCGTGCAATGAAATCAACTTTCCCATCATTATTAACATCATTTAAAAGAACAGATCGATAATCATCAATCCTTGAAGAAATTATTTTCCCATTACCAAAATTACCCTCACCATCAAGATTTTCAAACCAACGAATTTCACCATTCCCACTAGTTGATACGCCTAAGTCTATATCTCCATCATTATCTACATCCGATGATTGTATCGCACTAATTTGTCCTAATTCACCTATGGTTATAATTCGCCTAGTGCTAAAATCCCCTTGCCCATCAAGATTTTCAAACCAAGATATATGACCATTATCAAATGCTATTATAATATCTTGGTCATTATCCCCATCACAATCTGCTGTATGAATGTATAGGGGATCCGCTATGCTTCCGCTAATTGTCTTTGCTAAACTAAATTCACCTAAACCGTTTGTATTCTCATACCAACCTACATTATGGTCACTTCGTAGATAAACAATGTCCATATCCCCATCATTTTCAATATCCACCATTAAAAAATCTTTAAAAAAAACAGTCACCTCTGTAGTTCCAATAGTATATTCTGTAAGAGATTCATCAACATCAAACCATGTAAGTTTTGTAGGTGAATTTGCTGCATCTTTAACTTCTAAAACTACGATTTCCTTTTCTTCGTCTTGATCAACATTAGCACTTCTTGCTTTCCTAATATTAAAATCAACATTTTCTCTAGCAATCATCAAATCATTATTGAAAACTTCCTCTCCTACATTCTCCATGAATTTTACATTTTTCAATAAGACAGAAACATCAACGCTTTTATCTCCTATAAAATCATCCAATACATAGTCAAAAAAAGAGGGCGTACACAATAGAGTCTCACCAACCTTATATGTTCCATCCCCATTTGTATTTTCAAAAAAACTTAGTTTTCCTTTAGAAATTGTAAAGATATCTAAGTCATTATCCTTATCACTATCAATAAACTTAACGACACTTATTCTTTCCAACCCCCTATCAACTTCCTGCTCTAAAAAGCCTCCTAGACCATCACTATTCTCATATATAAACACGTGACTATCCAAATCAGGTGAAGTGACAACCAAATCTTGATCGCCGTCAGCATCAATGTCTCCTGTATCTATCGAGGATATTCTTGTAAATGTACCAGAAATATCATTCTTAGTACCAAATGTTGCTTGATCTTCTAAATTTTCAAACCAAGCCAATTTATCCTCAAAAACATCTCCAAATATCGCATCCTGTAATCCATCACCATTTATATCCGTAGCTTTGACGATTGTATAAATATGATTTCCTATAAAATAATTAAGGAAAGTTCCTTTTCCATCAACGTTTTCGAGCCATCCTATTCGTTCGTTTAAATAGGAAGCATAAAGAATATCTAAATCTCCATCATTGTCTTTATCAAAGGGGACAATACTACTATCTCCAAAATCAGATAATATTACTTTAAATGCACTCATCGTACCTTTTCCATCTAAATTTTCAAGCCATCCAGAATTATAATTAAAGCTATTCCCCCCTGTAAATAAAATATCTAAGTCATCATCTCCATCTATATCAACTAAAAAGGAAGAGCGACAATGTAGCGATTGAAAAATAAACACTTCTTCCCATTCCTGACCATTTCCAGCTATATTTCTATAATATGCGAGTTTATTATTTGTAGAAATTAGTATATCTAGATTTCCATCCATATCGATATCTCCTACAGATACTGAATTGACATCTTCTATATTCGTAGTGATAATATTTTGGTTTAAAAAAGTTCCTCCTTCACTAGCAGTAGTATACCAAGATAGGTCATAACGTGTCCCTACGATGTAATCATTTATTCCATCACTATTCAAATCAGCTACTTCAAGAGGATCTCCAAGGTAGTTTAATCCTAGTGTGCCGTATGTTATAATATGAGGTTCGGCATTGAATTGTCCCCATCCTATGATTGGCATTAAAACGATAAAAATACTTACAAGGAATCTATTCATGTTCTTAATTTTTGTGGGTAAAAGATTAGCAAAAATATATAACATTTAAATATTTTAACAATATTTCTTCACAAAAATTTCTTATTTCCTTTAATCAACCAATGATATCATCCTTTTAGATTCCTAGAGGCTTCATAATAGCATCAAGTTCACGCCACTTTTTCCCTTTGCTAAAATTGGCGGCTTTATCAGAAGAATATCCCAGCTTAAGTACTTGATATATGCCTAGATGTTTAATCCGTTTTTTTAAAATTGCGAATTGCTTGTTTTCTTCTGCTATCATCCCCGCATAAATAACTGCCCACCACTGCTCGATTATTTTTTGGTGTTCAGGTTTATACGTTGTTACTCGTTCATCAATAATTTTTAAAATGGTTGGATCGATGTTTTTATCTGTATTTTTATAGATTTTTAAAAAATCATGATACACCTTATCTTGAGGATAATGGGCAGCTATATTTTTTAGATCTGTAAAATAGCTTGTATCAAAAGGTGCTTTACGACGACCATCTTTTTCTACTACATATACACACCAATCGTCAAAACGCCCAGTATCAAAAACAACTTTACGATCATGCCTTAGTTTTTTTACTACTCGTTCCATAATAATTCATTCTATTTCTATACATTGTGCTTTCAACCAATCTTTTTCTGCTTCATCTAAATTCGGTGCTAGTTTTTCATAGACCTCGCTATGATAGGTGTTAATCCAATCTAGTTCTTTGTCCGTTAACAATGATTTCTCAATTAGATTTATTGCAATTGGGAAGAGTGTTAAGGTTTCAAACTTTAAAAATTCTCCAAAATCCGTTGTTTGATCTGCTACAGTTAATATAAGGTTTTCAATCCGTATTCCATAAGCCCCTACCTTATAAAAACCTGGTTCATTAGAGGTTATCATTCCAATTTCCATAGCCTTACCATATCGACCATTTTTCCCTGGGCCTATACCTTGAGGACCTTCGTGTACATTCAAGAAAAACCCTACACCATGTCCAGTTCCATGACCATAATTTAGACCTTCATCCCAAAGATGCTGTCGAGCCAGTATATCCATTTGACTACCACTTAATCCGCTTGGAAACTTCAAAGTAGCAATCCCTATATGTCCCTTCAATACCAATGTGTAGTTTCGTTTTTGTTCAGCAGTTGGCGCTCCAAAAAAAGTAGTTCTCGTAATATCGGTTGTCCCATCAAAATATTGTCCACCAGAATCCAAAAGTAACATTCCATCTCCCTTTATAGAAGCACACGTCTTTTCTTCTGCTCGATAATGCACAATAGCCCCATTCCCTTTCCATCCGACGATGGCAGAAAAACTTTCTCCAAAATAAGCTTCTTGTTCACTTCTATATTTTGCTAATATATCTGCAACTTCTGTTTCGGGCACTGGACGCTGTTTTACCTCATCTTCCAACCAACGATACAGCTTTACCAAAGCGACACCATCTTTAATCATTGTCCGCTTGAGGTGTTCAATTTCTATTTCATTTTTTACGGCTTTTAATCTAGTAGAAATAGTTGCTCCTTCCACTTTAGTACAATTAGGGTTAATGGCATTATACAAACGTACACTTGTTGTATTAGGATCAATCAAAATCCGTTGTTTGTCAGGTATCGCATCCAAGAAAAAACGAATTTCATCATAACTTTTTATTTTAACACCATCTTCTTCTAAGATTTTTATTAATGATAGTGGGACTTTTTGTTCATCAATAAATAAATAAGCACGATGCGCTTCAATGAGTCCATAGGCAATACCAACAGGATTACAATCTACATCTTTTCCTCTTATATTAAATACCCAAGCAATATCATCTAATGTAGCAATAAGATGATAATCTATTTGTTTTTGAGCCATCTTGGCTCGAATGATTTCTAGTTTTTCTTTACGGCTTTTCCCCGCGTATTTTTTATCATGCTCAAAAATAGTTGTAGTGGGTAGGCTTGGTCGAGCAGACCAAATGGCTTGAATCAAATCTTGAGAATATTCTATAGTGATATTTTTAGCATTCAGCTTCTTTTGCATATTCCGAAGTTGTGCAATTGAAAAACAATTACCATCTATACCAATAATACTGTTTTCTTCAAGACTTGCTAATATCCAACCAATCTGTTCAGGTGTATGAGGTACCCCTAATCTATGTAAAACAAATTCGCTATTTTTTAATTCTTCTTCGGCTTGTATAAAATATCTTGAATCTGTCCAAAGTCCAGCATGATTTTTTGTTACCACAACCGTTCCTGCCGAACCTGTAAAACCTGAAATCCAAGAACGACTCTGCCAATGGTCAGCAACATATTCACTTTGATGGGGATCACTACTAGGAATTATATAAGCGTCGAAACGATGTTCATTCATGGCAACACGCAATGCCGCTATCCGATTATCAATGGTCATATTGATTATTTTTGGTTAAGTTTAAACATAAAAATATATCATTTTTTCTTTTTCAAAAAATGATGTTCAAAACTTAAACCTTATTCTCTAACACATCTGGTATTCTGGTAAGCTCATTATACGAATCAAGGCTGTTTTTAAAAATTCTTTTTTATCGGAATGGAAAGTAAAACGATTAATTGTATCCTTACTGATTTTGGTTTCAGTTTGTAAAAGTCCATTCATTAAAAATCGTAATATTTCATCTTCGCTTTTTAACTGGACGAGAGATAATAGTGATTCAAGATTAACGGTTGCTTGAAGTTTCTTTCGCCTTTTATTCTGTATAGCCGCTTCTAATTCCTCTTTTTCTTTAAAATTCACTTCGGACTGTTGAAAAAGGTAAGCAACAATATTTAATCTAAACATAAGTGTTGCATTATCAATCCATGCTTTACCACCTTCCCAACCTGCTACATTCGGTGGTCGAAAGAGCGTTTGTCCCAACGCTCTTTGTACAAAAATCAATGTTTTCCAATCAGGGAAACTTACATCTAACACTTTCAATAGTCCTGCAATAAATTCTATTGGAGATTTAATTTTAGAACCGATATTTTCTCTAGCATAAAACCAATCGGCTTTAAAAACATATTGCATTAAACTACGAATATCATAATTAGAATTATAAAAAACATCCGCCATCTCTTGTATATGCTGTGTATTGATTTTTTTATTTACAAAATAGCTATATACTTTTTGGGCGACGAAAGTCGCTGTCTCTTTTTGTTTTAAAATAATATCAATAATATCTGCTCCATCAAAATTTCCCGTTTTACCCATAAAGGTTTTTTCACTAAAATCATGTTGATGCTTCGCAAAACGAAATTCTCCTTTTGTATTAGAAAACCAACCCGTAAACGCTCTAGCAGCTTCCTTTATATCTTTTTCGGTATAATTACCTCTCCCTATCGTAAATAACTCCATCAACTCTCTTGCAAAGTTTTCATTAGGAGAGTTTTTTCGGTTTTGTTGATTATTAAGATAACGAATCATTGAAGCATCTTTTGCAATTCCAAGTACTAAATCTTTGAAATTACCAAGAGCATTTTGACGAATAACATTCAATTGGTTAATGGCATGGTGTGGCAATTTACTTTCACAGGCAAAATGCCCATGCCAGAATAGGGTCATCCGTTCAAGTAATGGGGACTCATCTGTTGAAGCCATCCGATATATCCAATCCGTGTTGATCTGTCCTACTATCAAGCGACCCTCTTTTCTTAATTTATTTCTTTGCAATTTAGTTAAGTCCTTATTCTTCATACTACTCATCTCCATTCGCTCTCCCATTAACTTACTAACCATTGGATGATGCGGTATTTTTAGGGGATTGCTTCCACGGTCTAGAAGCTCGTCAACAATATTAGGAATCGACGTTTGAGCGACTTCTTCTAAAGTCTTAAAATCCAAGCCAAATCCCGCTCTCCAAAAAAGATGTTGTACTTTCTTTTGATGTATCATACGGTTCAAGATTTTGTCATTAGACTCTCCCATAACGACAAAAGTTTAAATTTGTATTTTAAACTCATTCTTATTTTAAGAAAAGATTAAATAAAAAGAAGACCTTACATCAAATTCAAAGTTCTTTTTATACGATACTTCTCCATTATTTAAAAATGATTATATTGCAGTTTTAATACTTTTGAATGAAAGCAATAATCCCTGTCGCTGGAGCTGGAACGAAGTTAAGACCTCATACCTATACACAGCCTAAACCACTTATCCCTGTAGCGGGTAAGCCCATCATCTCGTTTATTATCGACCAACTTCGAAAAGCAGGTATTAATGACTTTATTTTTGTAATTGGATACCTAGGAGAAAAAATCAAGAATTTTGTAGAAAAACGTTATCCTAATATAAATAAAACATTTGTCCAACAACATCAACGGATGGGTCTAGGCCATGCAATATGGACAGCAAAAGATGTATTGAATGACGATGATGAAGTGTTTATTGTCCTCGGAGATACTATTTACGATGTTGATTTTTCTAAATTTATGAAAAATCCTCATTCTTGTTTAGGCATCAAAAAAGTGAATAATCCTAGAGACTTTGGAGTAGCCGAATTTGCAGATGATGGTTTTGTAAGTAAAGTCATTGAAAAACCTAAGATTCCTAAATCCAATATGGCATTAGTAGGTCTGTATAAAATAAAAGAAGTCTCTATTTTAATTAAAGCATTAGATTATAATATCAATAATAATGTACAAACACTAGGAGAATTTCAACTTACTGATGCCCTCATGCGAATGATAGAAGAAGGCGTGAAATTTAGTGCCACAACTATTGATAATTGGTTCGATTGTGGTAAAAAAGAGGTCTTATTGGAAACCAATGCTATGCTTCTTAAAAATGAAGGATATGCCTCTGATAATGTTCCTAGTTTTTATAATACAATTATTATTCACCCCATCAGTATCGGTAAAGGCTGTCAACTTTCAAACTCTATTGTAGGTCCCAATGTTACTATTGGTGATCATGCTAAAATAAATTATTCAATTGTCAAAGAATCTATAATCGGTAACTATGCCTCGATAGAAGAAGTTGTACTTCAATATTCTGTTGTAGGAAATGATGCAGCAATAAAAGGCCTTCGACAAAGTCTGAATATCGGAGATAATACAGAAATTGATTTTAGTAAATAATATTATCAAATCCTTAAACTATTTTCATGTTAAATAAAAGAGTCAAATTAGCAGCAAGACCGATGGGGCTTCCTAAGCGCAGCGATTGGGCGTTTGATGAAGTGGAAACACCTGAATTAAATGATGGTGAAGTTCTTGTAAAAACCTTATACATTTCTCTTGACCCTGCTATGAGAGGATGGATGAATGAAGGCAAATCATATATTCGTCCTGTAGAAATTGATGAGGTTATGCGAGCAGGAACAGCGGGTAAGGTTGTAGCTTCTAAAAGCGATAAATTTTCCGAAGGACAATATGTTACGGGTGGTTGGGGCGTACAAGAATACGGTGTCGTTCTTGCTAAAGATTTAATTCCTGTTGATCCTAAGCTTGCGCCATTACCTACTTTCTTAGGCACCTTAGGGATGCCTGGCATGACCGCTTATTTTGGTTTATTAGATACAGGACAACCCAAAGAAGGCGAAACCGTTGTCGTATCGGGAGGCGCAGGAGCAGTGGGTAGTGTTGTCGGTCAAATTGCAAAAATAAAAGGCTGTCGAGTAGTAGGAATTGCAGGAGGTGAACGCAAATGCAAATACATCGTAGAAGAATTAGGCTTTGATGCCGCCGTTGATTATAAAAAAGGACAAATACGTCAACAACTCAAGGAGACTTGCCCTGATGGAATCGATGTTTATTTTGATAATGTAGGAGGTGAAATTTTGGACACGGTACTGACTAAAATCAATCGTAAAGCTAGGATTGTTATCTGTGGGGCGATTTCGCAATACAATAATACCACTCCTGTTAAAGGGCCTAGCAATTATCTATCCTTACTAGTTAATCGGGCTCGTATGGAAGGCATTGTGGTATTTGATAATGCCGCAAATTATATGTCTGCAGCTATCGAAATGGCTCAATGGATGATGCAAGGAAAACTCAAAGCAAAAGAACATATCGAAGAAGGTTTAGAAAATTTTCCCGAAGTTTTACTAAAACTCTTCTCTGGTGATAAATTGGGCAAACTCGTCCTAAAAGTTGCCGATGATTAGAACATAAATATCTATATTAATTCTAATAAAAAACACGTTTAGTCATGTTACTAAACGTGTTTTTTTATATTTTTTATAAAAAATATCTCCTTTTCCCTTCTCCTCATATTCAACTGCTAATCTGCCACTTATACAAACAATAAAAGCACATATCACTTTTAAAGCCACTTTTATCAAAAAAACTTTCCTTTTAGTGATTACATTTTTCCTGCTGGTTATATAAATGAATACATACAGTTAAATTGTTCAAAACTAACAATGACTGTCTCTATAAGCTTATAATTAATCGTTAATCCTATTTTTCACTATCACTAAATTCTAAGACAATGTATTTCAAAACTAGTCCTATTCCTGTACTTCTATTTCAGAATCTACTCTTCACTTCCTTTCCATTTATCTATAGAAACTGTTTAAAAATAGAACGCTCAATTATTAAACAATTTCATAATTTCATTCACCTCTTAATCCCTTAAATAGGTTACCTTTTTTCTGGTGAACAAATATACTTACAGCGGAATTTTCTAAGTATTCCATTTTTTATAAAATCAAAAAATATACTGATATGAATTATCTTATTCCAAGGTACATTTCTATTATTTTCATATTACTTATTTCTATAAATATAGTACAATCTCAAGTAGATATTAGTTGTCTAGACAACCTTCCCGATCCAATTGATGATCAGCTTATTGAAGATATGATCGGTTCACAAGAGGAGGGTTGTAACAATACTACACCTATCTTTTCAATGTCAGAACTTAGTAATGCCCTATCTCAACCACCTTCAGGAATCTTTGAGGGTATGAGTCATAGTGGTGCAGAAGAACAGCAAATGATCAATTTTGCGAGTACCGCATTTAATGGAATGTCTTTAACAGACATTTATGAATGTTTGGATATTGGTTGTCAAAATAATATCAATTTAATTCAATCTCAAATTGACAATATCCATGATTTCTTATCTATTTTATCGAATGATAGTGAATTTCAGAATGACTTAACCTCAACACCAAACTATCAAGATTTAATGCTTGCTGAAGGACTTAATCCAACTACATGGATAAGTGACATTCAAAATGAACTTTCTAATATAGATATTGCCTCTATTTTGCAAGATGCCTTTGGTGCTACAGCAGCTCCTAATAGTTGTACGACTATCAATTCTAGTGACTGCTCTAATCTAAGTGTAAACATAAACATTGACAACAGTACTTGTTCTGCCATAGCAGCAGTCACAGGAGGAACACCACCCTATAGTTTTTCATGGCATAATGGAAGTCAAGACCCAATGATAACAAACTTCGAAGACGAAGAAGCACTTTTGGCTGGAGTAACAGATGCTAACGGATGCACTGCTCTTAGTAATCTTACACAAGCCAATTGTTCAGTCGCTCCAATAGACTGTAGCCAAGTCCCGATTAATATATGTTTTAATGCAGACCCTATTAGTTGTCAAATTGAAGCCGTAGTGAATGGTGTACCTTCTAATAGTGATTTCACCTATAATTGGATTCTAGATGGCTTAACAGGGCCTGTCATTAATTCTGCAACGTCGGGCTATTTATATCATCTAAGCGTGACTCACAACGCTACAGGTTGTACAAGTGATGGAACAATTCGCGTCCGTTTAGACTGTGGTTCTGGTGGAGGCATTACAACAGGAAATGACTGTTCTAATATTATTTCTCAGTCTTTATTAAGTCGTAATAATGCCACTATTCCTGAAGGTGTAGCCGATCCGAATTGGTTTTTAGGGGAAATTGAAGGTCTAGGTACTCAAGCAACGGATAATATTCCCAATCCCAATGCCTCTGCGGCTATCAATAGTGTCAATACGGGGGTTAACCTCTATAACGGAAAAGGGAGTTTCAATACAGCACTAACCGAAATATCATCCAAAGATGTCTCCATGCCTGTGAGTGTAGGAGGTGCGGCTGGTGATTTCAAACTAGATGATTTACAAGCCAATTTAGGAAATATGAGTGTCAATACTGGCGGAACAATTTCTAGAGTAGTCAATGGCTTACCCGATGAATTCAATGGCAATATTCAAGGGATGGCATATGGCTACAAAAGAGGTATCCAACCCGTTTTTGAACTCAAAGGTATTGGGGTCAGGCTCGACATGGGAGGCCCTAATTTTTTAAGAGATCTAATCTGTAACATTGCAAAAAAAATATTTGGTTATTTAATTGGTGGAAATACAGATTTAAGTTGTGACGAATTAGCAGAACTTAAGACAGCTTATGATGACTTTAAAAATGGTGTAAACGGCGTTAAAGATTTAGCAAATAAAAATTTAGATGAAACGGTAAAATTTAGTGTGGCAGGGAAGGTTAGATACGATATTTCAACGCCAAACTATATCAATTATGATATATATATTACGATCCCTCTTCCTGGGTCCTTTAAACTTATCATTACAATTCCTCTAAGAGCAGGTTTTAAAATGGTTGAAAAACCAAGTCCTGTATTAGTAGAAACAAGTGGATTAGGAAGTAATTATACCAATGATGCTACTTGTATGGCAAACTTCTATGGTTTAGAAGAGCTTGATATCGATGATTTTGAGGGTTTAACAAAACAAGAGCAAATAAAGTATTTGCGAGCAGCTAATAAAGAAAAAAAGGTTGATGATGAAAAATTCTTCCAGCCTACTAGTCACATCTTTTTGGAGTTTTGGTCACATCTTGAAGAAGCTTTTAATACCACCTCTAATGACATTTATCCTCGTTACCAAAACAAACAATTGGATATGGAATACGACGAATATTACTTCGACTTTCCAGGTTATTCGGGTAAATTTATCTTTGATAGAGTAACTGCATCCTCTCCAAACTTTCGTAATACTTCTAGTATTACAACTCAAGGATGTAGTGAAAGTAACTGGGAAATTCAAACAATCCCTTATTATGATTTCAAATATAATATAAGCTCTAATGAGTTTGGAATAGAATCTTTTACCATTATAACCCCTGAAGGAATACAATATACTTTTGATAAAAAAGAATATACCGCTAATGTCTCTTATACCTTACCTACTTTTTTACAATACAAAGGTGAACAAATTCTAAATACTCGAACAACGTTTGCTAAACCAACCATTGCCCGAGAAGAACTTCCTTTTTATAAAAATGTAATGGGTATTCCTGTCAGTTTACAAAAACCCAAAGACTATATGACCAACTATCATGTAGAACTCGGTAATCAATATGTATCGACTTGGCATTTAACCGAAGTAAAATCATTGATGAGTCAAGAGACCATCACTTTAGATTATGACACACACGAAGTCACATACAATAGTCAGAAAAACTGGACACATTCTTTTCCTAATTTCCAATCAAATGGTTCTAACTTTGAGACGCTCAATAATCCTAGTTTAAGTCCTCTGGCTCTAAGAAAAGAAATCTGGAAAAATGGCTTTGGAGATGTCACCTATAACATTACCGAAACCACCACCCAAAAACAAATCATCAAGTCCATTGATAATCATCGAGGCAGTACCTTACTCTTCACTTATGAGGATAATCCTGCTGTCTTAGGCGATAAACTTTGTCGCCGTATAGAACGAAAACACAATAATATTTTATACAAGGCTTGGGAGTTTGATATGTTTAGCCCTCAATATCATAACCCTGATAATACTCTATCTTGTACTATCCCCTCTGACTACACAGGTGGGCAAGCCCCTGTCATATCGGATACCAAAGAATATCGTTTGAAATTTGATGAACCCGACAATGCTGAAACAGAACTCAAATTCATCTATAATTTTTATACAACGCTTAGTATTCTTTGTTTGGACTTGAATATTCGGATGCCTTTGAAATTTGACATCACTAAAAGCGAAAGTCATTACTATGCTAATGAAGTGTCTGAGCTTGGCAGTCTCGTTCAACTCAAACATTTTCTAAGACGATCACATGGTAATTTACTTCCAGACACCCAAGAAATCAATCGCTATAAGGCAGAATTTCCTCGTCAATTTCTACGAGGCATTAACGAAATTGATGCAAATAATACGGCGCATCAATTAGTAACATTAAAATATAATGATGAAAATCAAATGGCTAATCTACCCAAACGATTTTCTATACAACAGGATATTTGGGGATACTATAATGGTACACCTAAAACCATGCTCCCATTCATCGAATATACTTATGATAATATACATAATGGCACTTCAAAAAATACCGACCATTTCGCTTTTTATCATCCTGATAGTGGGGCTAATGCAACTAGAGAAGGTAGAAATTGGGAAGCTAGTTTCAATCATGCACGGGTTGGACAACTAGAAGAAGTTACTTTGGAAACAGGAGGCAAGTATCGTTTTGCCTATGATCTGCAGACGTTCCCTTCAAGTTCTGATATGGGTATCTTGAGTGGTAAATCAGGTGGTTTAAGAGTCGCTTCAAAAATCAAAGATGCAGACAATGGTATTGTTCAATCAATCACCTATAAATACAATACTCCTAAGGCAATCGTTCCGCCTATTTTTCTTTCTCAATATATTAAAAATAAATACCAAAACATTGAGCAAAAAATCACTACAGGATGGAAACCACTCAACAACTGGCTAATGAATAAAGGTGGCTATGTGGGCTATGGAAAGGTAATAGAATTATTTAATAATGGAGATGATGGGAAAATAGAACACTACTTTACCCATCCAGACTATAATGACGGGGTCAATGACTATAACTTTGTTTTTTCACCTGTTAAGAATCTAGACCTACTCCTTAAAAAACCCCTAGATGAAGCCGTAAGTAATTATTCTAGTCTTACAAAATTAACATACACCAGTTCTATCAATACCCTTGACCAATACCCTTGGCAACCCATCTTCAATCCCAGTTGGAGATATGGTTTAGAGTACAAAACCGATATTTTTGATAACAATAACAACCTGCAACAACGCAGTACAATAAACTATAATTTTGAGGAAGCTGCAAGAAGTGAATGTCCTAAAAGTACAATGTACCAATACCTCCATTATGGGGATTATTATGCAATATTTTTAGAAAAGGAAATTTATAATGCAGTCGATTATCTATTTTGTTCTAGTAAACTTTTCACTCAAATATTCAATTTTATAACTAAAACTACTTTAGAATTAGAAACCTTAGACCATCTCTACAAATACATAAGACGAGACTATCAATATGCAATGGTTGATTATGTGAGCGAGAAGATAGAAACTACGAAGCAAAGTACCACAACTTATTTGAGTGGAGGTAATCAAACCGTTACCCAAACCTATGAATATGCTGATTTCTTCCCTAGAAATTTGCGAAGTGTCACAACGACCAATAGCCTAGGAACAAATACGACAAAAGAAGAATATTATTATGCGAATGACATCTATGCCAATAGTCCAGGAACTGAACCTTTTACAACACTAACCAGTAATAATCATCCATACTATTTTCTTACACTTCAGATAGACCTCGCAAAAAACTATAATGGTCCTATCCTTTCACTTTCTAAATTAAACAATAAATTAGTGGGAGGAAGTTATACTAAATATTATAGTGATTTGCCTGAGGGTAGAGTTTTGCCTGAATATATTTGGACGGTCAAAAACGGTAAATTTAGACTTACAGGACATTTTGCATCCTATGAAAACGGAATGCCTACGAGTTATCGTTTGGCTCAGTTTCTAGATGGTGATGAAGCTACTTTACATAATCCTTCAAGTTATCAGTTTCTTGCACCTATTACAATGAAGTGGAACAATCAACTACAGTTAAAAGAAAGAACCTTTGAAGAATTTACCACTACTAATATATATAATCCTATTTTTCAACTAAAAAATAGTACAAATGCTGATGGTATTCTAACAGAATATTTCTACGATGCTCGTCAGCGCTTAGAGGAAACAACAGGACTCAATGGTAGACAAACCACAAGTTATAACTATACCATGAATCCACTAAGTGTCGAACAAAGTGTATCCTATGCTGATGGAACAGCTACACAAGGACAAACCCAACACATGGATGGTTTTGGTAATGTTCTACAAGTTGAAAGACACGATGGCAAACTACTCTCTAGTGCTACCTACGACAATATGTTTAGAGTAACCGATGCCTATACTATCGGTAGTGGAACAGCTTCTACCATCTATGAAAAATCGCCCTTGAGCAGAGTACTTTCTACAACCGATGCCAATAATAATACCGTTTCAATGGAATATCTAGGCCCAAATACCAGTATAGCCAATAGTTTTGGTGGAACAAAAACAACCGATCCCAATGGAGCGATTACCTATGCATGGGCAGATGATTTGGGGAGAGCAATCATGCAACAATCAGGGCAAGGAGGGCAAACTTGGTATGCTTATGATGACCAAAGTCGTTTGACAAGCGTTACGAATCCTATTGGGGAACAGTATGCTTATACCTATAATATTATGGGCTTGCTCGCAACCAAAACCATTCCTTCACAAGGAACGACCTCCTTTTGGTACGATAGAAGTTATCGCCCTGTGGCGACTAGAGATGCCAATAGTGCCGTCACTATTATGGATTACGATAAATACTATCGTTTAGATAAAATCGCTCAAGGTTCTAATAGCTTTAATCCTAGTACCAATACCGTTTACAACATTGATGCTATCAACTCCTTTATGGGAACAACCCTACTAGATAATGAATACGAACTATATAAAACGTGGATGAAACAAGTCAAAGAAGCGGTCTTAAAACCAGATGGTTCTATTCTACCCAATGCAAAGATTACCACCAACAATAATTTTGATGACATCGGACGTCCTAGAGTGGTGGTAAATAACTACTCCCCAATTGGACAAGTCACTATTGATAACACCTATAATGATGCTTCCCTAGTGACCAATAGTGTCCATAATTATGCAGGCAGAATTTTAAACTATCGTTTTGTATACGATGATTTGCTTCGTCCACAAGACACTTATCTGACACCATCGGGAAGTAGTGAAGTGCATATTGAGCAATTGAACTACAACAGTCTTGACCAATTGTATCGCAAATCACTAGGTATCAATGGAGGACTCGCCCTACAAAACATCGACTTTGGGTATGATGTAGGCGGTCGATTAATGGCTATCAATTCCTTGACGGAATATGCTTGTACGGAAAGAGTCTGCACGGGTGAAGATTGTTGTCAAAAATCGATTGACCCGTTGCCGACGTCTACACAAGTTGGAGGTATCAATGAAGATTTATATTTTCAAGTACTTGGTTACGATGGTTTGAACATCACAAAGGCGATTTTTGGAAATGGTTGTGAGCAAGGACGCTTTAGCAATACCTATGCTTACGACAATGACCATCGTATCACGGCTATGGTCAGCAATCTCAAAGGCTCTCCATTTGGAGACATTGACGATGCCTTTAATACCGCTTACTCCTATGATGCCGCAGGTAATATGAAGACCCTTAGTCGTAAAGCGATTCAGCCTTCGAGTCCGAATAGTAGTACCTATGTCCCTGTAGATATTGACCAATTGACTTACTTGTATTCGAATTCAAGCAGTCGTTTAAATCAAGTCATAGAAGGCGCAGCAGCCCCCTATAATACACTAGGTTTTAAAACTACTAGCAGTTATACTTACGATAATAATGGAAATATGACCAACGATTCGGGGAAAGGGCTCAGTATTGAATATAATATCAATAATCTTCCTCGTCGGATAAATACGGCACAAGGCACACAAGAAGTGACCTATGCCTATGGTGGAGAACGCCTAGAAGTGAAGAATATTCCTAGTACAGGCTCAACAATAAGTCGACAAAAACTCGCTGGACTTGAAATAAACGACGGAAACACCTATATTAGCATTCCGAATGGACGCTTGTATTATGAAAATAGTACAGGACAAGGTCGATTCCAATACCATATAAAAGACCATCTCGGAAGCGATGTGGTTTGGTTTGAAGATGTAAATGGAGATGGTACTATCTCGCTAGATTCTTTGGATGAGGAAGTCCTACAACGGAATTATTATTATCCTTTTGGAATGAATCTCGTGGGTATGGTGGATAAACCACAGCATCCTAACGCTTCACAGTATCAGTATAATGGAAAAGAACTCAATACGGATTTTGATATTAATTTAAATGACTATGGGGCTAGGTGGTATGACTCAAGCATCGCTAGATGGACTAGTGTTGATGCTTTAGCAGAGCACCCAAATCAAATAGATAAATCTCCTTATGCTTATGCTTGGAATAGTCCAATAGTTCTAGATGACCCTGATGGAAACTGTCCTAAATGTGAGACACCAAAAGATTATCTTACATTTTACAAAAGTGCAGCAAAACAGATATTCAATAATGCAGTTGAAATGGGACAAACCGTTACCAATCCATTACCAGCTGTAGTAGGTATAGTAAAAGCAGCAGCTTCACCTAAAGAAACAGCAAAAAAGATTAAAGAAGCTGTAGTTCAAACTGACAAAGATTATACTGGAGATGATATAGAAAAATCAGGAGAAGCTTTTGGTAATATATTGACAGCTACAGCAGATGTTGTAGCAGGTTCTAAAGGTACTACAAAGCTAATGAAATTGAAGAATATTTCAGTTTTAAGTAAAAGAACACCTGGTAGTGTAGGTTCAGGAAACCTTAATATGGCATTAATTCCTCTTGAAGGTTTTGAACAAATAACAAAAGCATTAAAAAAATCTTTTGGAAATAGAATTACATTCATACAATCAGGAAACCAAGTTACTATCAAATTACCTGAAGGATATAGATTAGTAAATGGTTTAAGATCTCATGGTCAAAAAGTCTATACTAATGGCAATCGGTGGATTACACCAGATGTTGATGGACACAATGGAGGTATGTTCAAAATGTATGATTCTAGAGATAATGTAGGAGGTGGTAAAGATATAAGACTAGGAACTTATGATGCTGAATTAAATAGAATTGGAGATTAATTAAAATATTGAATCATGATCAATTTGCGGATTTCAAAATATAACCCTAAGAACAGAGATAACTCAAACAACTACTTAGAAGAAGATTGGATCTCTTATTCAGATATAGGTAAAGTTTTTAACAATAAAACACTTACAAAGAGTCTCTATTTAGATATGGAAAATAGATATATCAATAGTATTTTAGTTTTTCTAAACTTTTTTGATATATCAACAATTAGTCTAACTAATTTAGAAAAATATCACTATAAAGAAAATACTGATAAGGAATTAAATAAAATTTTTGAAGAAGTTAATAATAATGATATTTTATCTTTAAATAATATTAAACATTATATCCGTTTAGCACTAAGAGGATATATTTGGTGTGAATTTCATTCAGCAAATAAAATTAAAATTAGTTTTGGATATGATTATTACATTTACATCAGTATTTTAGTCAATTCTATTCAAAAAATAACTCCAATAATTAACAACGTGGAGAATTTAGGTTTGTACTTAGAAGAAATCGATAATTACCCCATAGAAAACTCTGATGCCCCAAGTGTTCAAGACTAGCCAATAAAAAAGAAAAAGAGCAGGATGGAAGGGGATTATATCTCCTTCTAAACCTACACTTACAAAGGATTACACAAGGACAAGATACGCTACAGCAACAAAAGATAAAGCAAAAGCCAAGCTCTAGGGATAGGGTTTGGTTTTTTGTTTAAAAATATAAGATTATTTGTTTGGAATAAAGCGCAGGATGGAAAAAGTTTGCAACTTTTTCTAAACCTACGTATACAAAGGTCACACAAAGATAAGATACGCTACAGCAACAGAAGATAAAGCAAAAGCCAAGCCCTAGAGATAGGGTTTGGTTTTTTGTTTTATGGTGGTGGGGTGAGTTGAGGAGTTGTTGTTTCAGTCATGGGGTTTGAGTTAGTGGAAGAGCGGAGTTCGTCAGGACTCGCTCAGGCATATACCACGCCAGCCTTCCTACGTCAGGCACG
>JAHDBJ010000048.1:34512-34841 GCA_020630435.1 Saprospiraceae bacterium | reverse complement strand
ATAATAGAAGACCTTTCCATATTTTGTTTCAATACCATACTGGTGCGATTAAAATCAAGTATGTATATAATAGAAGACCTTTCCATATTTTGTTTCAATACCATACTGGTGCGATTAAAATTGGGTGTCATTTTTTTACTTCAAATGATTCTCTTAGTTTCAATACCATACTGGTGCGATTAAAATACCAATAAATTAGATTCATCTTTTACGCTTTTTCTTGTTTCAATACCATACTGGTGCGATTAAAATTTGTTAGTAACATGATTTTTAGTGTTTTAGTGAGTTGTTTCAATACCATACTGGTGCGATTAAAATAGGATTTTGAG
>JAHDBJ010000048.1:0-34412 GCA_020630435.1 Saprospiraceae bacterium | reverse complement strand
CCAAAAAGTTACTATGTGAAAAGGAGTTTCAATACCATACTGGTGCGATTAAAATAGGATTTTGAGCCAAAAAGTTACTATGTGAAAAGGAGTTTCAATACCATACTGGTGCGATTAAAATTAATTATTTGCCCCTGCTCTCGTGTTTGATAGATTGCGTTTCAATACCATACTGGTGCGATTAAAATGCAACCACGCTATAAGGCAACAAAAACTTATAGCAGAGTTTCAATACCATACTGGTGCGATTAAAATTGTTATTCACTCATGTCTGTATTCCTCGAAATGTTTAGTTTCAATACCATACTGGTGCGATTAAAATTCCTCGAAATATTTACGGTTTAAAAATGAGTTTCACGTTTCAATACCATACTGGTGCGATTAAAATCAAGAAGTCCTGAACCGCTTTTTATCTCCAGCCGTGTTTCAATACCATACTGGTGCGATTAAAATTTCAGAAGAATTTCAAAAACATTTAAAAAGATACGTTTCAATACCATACTGGTGCGATTAAAATAGCATTAGCAAACTTTTGCGACACAGCATTATATATGTTTCAATACCATACTGGTGCGATTAAAATAGTTAATTAACACTTTTGATGCACCTTTCACTTACTGTTTCAATACCATACTGGTGCGATTAAAATTTGGTCGTCTTGAAACCCTTGTATCACTATGTTCGGCGTTTCAATACCATACTGGTGCGATTAAAATCTACCAACGTACTATAGAGCTAGAGGGATGCACCTACGTTTCAATACCATACTGGTGCGATTAAAATGGATCGTGTATGTAGGACAAAGCGGCGCATTTTATAGTTTCAATACCATACTGGTGCGATTAAAATCATTAATTATTACCTCAATAATAATATTCATTATTGAGTTTCAATACCATACTGGTGCGATTAAAATGTACCGTTCACGCTTCAACGGAAAGCGCAAATGATGTTTCAATACCATACTGGTGCGATTAAAATACTGTCTAAATATTTCTAATTCCGACCTGGTAAAACGTTTCAATACCATACTGGTGCGATTAAAATCATTAAAAATCTTGACTTTATACCTATCAAAGTCAAGTTTCAATACCATACTGGTGCGATTAAAATATATATTTCACAACAAATGGAATAAAAACAAGCCCCGTTTCAATACCATACTGGTGCGATTAAAATGATCCCTCGTATGTCAAGCTGGTATGCTAGTGTTTCGTTTCAATACCATACTGGTGCGATTAAAATATTTTCAAAAGAAAATAACACAGGAAAAACGACATTGTTTCAATACCATACTGGTGCGATTAAAATATAATATTAGAAAAGTAATAGAGTATTCACTTGTTGTTTCAATACCATACTGGTGCGATTAAAATAATTGCAAATTCATTTTGACCACCACGATCTAAATAGTTTCAATACCATACTGGTGCGATTAAAATTTGCCTGCTGACTGTACGCAATATTTTTTACCACTGTTTCAATACCATACTGGTGCGATTAAAATTGTCCTCACCTTCACGATATAAAATATATACAGCACAGTTTCAATACCATACTGGTGCGATTAAAATAAGATATAGACGGCGTTATTAGCAATAATAGTAAGTTTCAATACCATACTGGTGCGATTAAAATTCAGGTTCTTATTGAAAGTCATTTTTTAGGATTCCTGTTTCAATACCATACTGGTGCGATTAAAATTTTATATTCTTACCCAGATCATCAAGTTTTTAACGGGTTTCAATACCATACTGGTGCGATTAAAATCCTCAATAGCTGCCTTTTTTGTCTTGTATTGCTTACGTTTCAATACCATACTGGTGCGATTAAAATAGTATAGCAAACTATACATGATATGTTTATCATGATGTTTCAATACCATACTGGTGCGATTAAAATGTTACACCGTATTCATATCGACAGTACTCTACAATAGTTTCAATACCATACTGGTGCGATTAAAATCCGTTAGACAGATATATGTAAATATATTATAAATCAATGTATTATCAAACTAATTTATCAACAAAAAACAACACAATAGTCGTCAATACTCAATGATAGGATTTACTCCTTGCTTCGACGACAAATTAAATCATTTAATATCAATGTTTTATGTTTTACAGTTTTAAAAAATGATTATTTATATCATAAAATAAATATCATTGACGACTACAAGAATACATCTAAACTATTTCGCTCTTTTCCAATCACTTCTTTTTCTAACCATCTAGGATTTCTACTCGTAAAAATGATTAAGCTATCGTATTCTTTATCCATAATCTGAGATGCCTTATACTTCAACTCTTTTAATTTCAAACTAGAGATATTCCCTTCAAATACCGAATTCTGAATCCAATTCAAATATTGACGACATAATTTCAACATCTTTGCAACCCTTTTTTCTCCAATATCATAAACCAAAATACAATACATTTGCTCTATTTTTAGATTAAATACATCAACATATTAGCAGATCACCTTATTCCTTACCACCAAATTTTAAAGGTACGATAAGACGATTCCATTTTTAGAATATATTTAGCCAATTTATAGCATTCTAAACGGACTAATCTTTTATAACTTACCTTCTTTTTTAGCGTTCTATGAACAATCGTTTCTTTTAGTTTTTCTTCAAAAGCTCGTATGAAAATCTTTCTGCCTGAGTCTTTCAAAAAGCATCCGTTTAATTGCTGCTCAAAATGTTGTGCTTGAATCTCTCGTTTATTGAATAATCTGAAAATTAACCTATCTACCAATATAGGTTTGAAAACTTCGGCAATATCTAAGGCTAAGGAATATCTCCTATAACCAGGCTCATGTAAAAAACTGATGGTAGGATTGAGTTGTGTATGATAGATTTGATCCAAGGCCAATGTATAACACATCATATTCCCAAAAGAAATCAAAGCATTTACTTCATTAGAAGGGGGTTGTTTGTGGCGACCATTCATTCTGAAATCTGTTATGATATGTTCAAATCCACTATAATAACTCTGCCTGCAATTCCCCTCTATACCCATTAGTTCTGGAATATTATCACATTCTAAAATACTCATCCGATATTGTTCGATTTCTTCAAGTTGTCCATAAAGTTCTCTTCCCCGATTAGCATAATAACGAAGATTTTTTAGCATATTAAAACTAGCTGCTTCAATAAAATTTTGGGCGATGTGCAAGCGTCGCTTTTTGCTGATATATGCTTTAGTTTGTTCCACTTGCATCTTACCTGCTAGTAAATAATCTTTTGGCTGAAAACTACCTGTATAATGTTCGTAATAATCAAAAAAATGAACACCCACCTTTTGCTTTCCTAAAAAGTTATATAATGCACTATTCGCATCGACACTACCAAACACATATAGGTTTTCTACTGCCTCAATAGGTAAATACTTCGCTTTGTTTCCAGTACCACTATTGTCTACTGCCATAAATTTTAGGGTGTTGTCTTTGCGGCTCAATCGCCCTGGATTAAATAAATAATAATTTTTTTTCATAGTGCTAATGTGCTAATAGTTGTTATTTTATTTTTTGTTTTGTGGTGCTAATTATTTTAGATAATAGTTTTTGGATAGGTCATAAATCCGTTAGTAGTGAAGTACAGTTTGGACTTCATTGGTATTTGCTCCAATAGAAGTCCCAGAACGCAATAATTCCCTAGCAACTACATATTTTTTATGCTGTTCTAGTAACTCTGAATAGTCAATAATCTTTAAAGCAAATTTTAAGGATAACTCTAAAATTGGGTTTTCTTTTTTCATAAAAGACATCATCACATCAACTAAAACAAAATTCATAATACGCACATCTTTTGCATAGTGTCTTTTTGATTAGATTCGGACAGGTTTCTTCGGTAATAATTTCTTGCACCCCTTTTTCCCATTCAAGAATCGCCAATCTATCAATATCACTTAACCAGACTTCTTCTGTTTCTCGCAATTTGGGATATTCTAAAACACCGTATAATGCTTCTATCTCATTACGTTCTAATACAAAAAGATAGTATTTCAATTGGGCGATGTGTGCTGCTTCTCGTTTGTTAGATTTTTTAACTTCTCGTACAATCTTCAACTTCGGATCATAGTAATCTATTTTGATTTTCTCTATGGCAATTTCTCGATACCGTTCGGCTCTTTGTCCATAACTAGTTTCATGGATTTGTTTGCCTTCTTTTACTAAATCCGAGTGTTGCTCCATATTCAATCCATGATGAAACAACCACAGTTTTCGATGGCACAAATGGTAGTAAGCAATGTGGGTGGCGGTGGTCATGTTTTTTATTAAATTTTAAGTCGAAATTCCCGATGGGATTTTATAAAATCCTCCAACGAACCAAAGGCTTTCAATGTTGGTTTTTGAGCGAGCCATGTTTCTGAATCTAGGAGATATAACAAGAAGGAAGAATATGCCCAATCGTCCATTTGACTACAAAAACCATGATGAATAGGATTGTTGTGAATGTATTGTACTAAATATTTGAAATGCTCTTGATCCCGAACGAGTATTCTCTTGAATTTGGATTGAAATAAACTTCCTGTTCGTTTTTGTTCTTTGTTAAATGCTAACGAATAACTGTTAAACATCGCTTTAAAAAGAGAAGTGTAAAAGTCATTTTCTGAAATACGGTCTTCCAAAAAAGCTAAACTTTTGTTGGTTTTGAGTTGCTTGATTTCTTTTTGAACGCTAGTTGTTAGGGGTTTGACTTTGGCTAGGAAATGAAAATGATTCGGCATTAGACAAAATGCATACGTCGAAAAGAATGGTTCGATATACTTACGCCAGCGCCCTACAAAAAAAGCATAATTTCTAGGAGATACAAATAGATTATCCCATCCTACCGCCCTATTATAAATATGGTAACATTTATTTGCTTCTAGCTTTACCCAATAATTAATTTTCATACATTCGTTTTAAACGTTTAAGATTTTAAGGATTAAGGATGGGACACTTTAAAAGTGTCCCATCCTTAATCCTTAATCTTGTTGTAAGGTGGTCATGAGAATGGTTTTAAATAAATCCCAAATAAGGGACACTTCCAAAGTGTCCCTTATTTGGGATTTACGATATTAAAAAAATTGATCGTCAACTGCTTCAAATTTTGCTTCATTTAGTCCATTTTCTAAAGAATAAATTTCGTTTTTATTCCATAGAGATAAATAAATTAATCCATATTTTTCAAATGCTTCTTCTATCCCATCCTTAAACCTTAAACTTTTATTTTACTAGATACTGGGTATAAGACTTAGATGACTGTTCTCTAAATATTGGTAAAGTGAAAATTAACTTTGTACGCTTAACGGTAGTTTTTCCACCATAATTATTTACATCTGCAAAAGCATATTTCTCTCCAAAATCATCATATTCTTGTAAAATACCCGATTGTAAGAAGTTGCCTCCAAAAGGTCTTACATTAGCTTCGGATGGTTGATTTTTATATTCTAGAAATTGAAAAAAGCAACCACGTTTACCAAAATAATTAATCTTATGTAGATATTTTTTTAAAAAGACTTTTTGATGTTTATCTTGAACAGTAAGAATAATTTCTATCGGTGTATTTATGTGAACGTATTCTCGAAAACTTACTGTCTTTTGGACTTCTCCTGGTCTGTTCCTACTTGGTTTTAAGATTTTTACAAAACAATTATTTACACAGAAGTTTCCTTGTAAAAAATAATTAATCTTGATGTCTCTTACATATCTAAACCATTCATTCTTCTTACCATTCTCCTCAAAATCAACACCATCTAAAGTAATTGCCTGATTAAGAATAGCCATTTTGATAGAATATGGAGATGGTAAAAAAAGACTTTTGGCTCCTGAATTCGTAGACTTACTATCTTTCAAAGAAAATAGGGTGGTTGGTCGATATACGGCTGAAAATTTCAAGCCTTCCATATTAAACAATTTTATAAGGTGATGCAGAAGCTAAGTCCACTAAAATTTCTGTTAATGCTGAAATACTATCAAATTTCTTAGCATATATACTTTCTTTTTCTAACTCATTTAAAGAATTAGTTATATTAGCAATTTCTTCTCTATAAGATTCGTTGATAGCACTAACTGTTGGAGCAGGGATTAAACTTGTTGTATATGTTACCACACCTTTAAAATCTGTAATATGTGGCTTTTGAGTACTTGTCATTGCACCTCTTGGATTGATAATAGAACTAATTAAACTTTGAATGACTGCTTTATAACGTGCCTGTCTTTGTTTATCAGTAATCGCATAGGTTCTTGACATATCATTAAAGCCAACTCGATATGCATCTATATTACAAACAAAGGCATAGGAACCATGATTGGCAGGGCGATGAAAAATATTTTGCCCTTCATTGCTTGAAGTTCCACTCCCTTGCTCTCCAGCATTGGGAACTAATTTAGTGTGGACATAACTTTCTGTACCATTTTTAGTAGGTATACCTATTGTCCAGCCATATTCAATACAGGATTTTCGAGGAGTGTTTGTACTGTTCTTATTATCACCTACTTTATCGGTAATTAAGACTCCATGCAAATCACAAACTGCACAAACATTCACAATTGCATCAACTACATCTGCGGATGTTTTATTTGGTTTTTTTGTTTTTGTAAAATAAGGTTCCAGATCCTTTTTTGCAGAAATACGATTTGGGTTATTCAATTTTGAAAATGAACTCAATTTTAATTCATTTTCAACAGCATGGTTAACTAAATGTACAGCGTGAATATGTTTAAACATATCTCCACTAATGCCATTTACGGTATGTTGTTTTCCGTCTTTATCAATAATTGATAATTGACGAGTAATTATTTGATTTCCTTCTCCACCTTCGTTATTTAGGGAATGTAGATTTAGGGTAATTTCTCCACTAATGGAAATAGATGCTATATTTTTATTTTGCATAATAATTGTTTTTTAGCTCACCGTTTTAACGGTGTGGCGAGATGTATAAAAAATATTTAACGGTTTTAACCGTTTTTATTTAGATCATTAATATCAAGAAATCGATTCCATTCGGTTTCTAAATTCATCAAATCGTGATGTTCTTTTTGGCGTTCAATATATTTTTGAACTTTACCTAATTGCGATTTACTTACTGAAAAGGCTCCGTATCCCTTTTGCCAACTAAACTTATCGGGTATCCAATTATTTTGATTGACATGATATGAACTAACCCCTTTAATCTGTTTTACATAATCGGCTAAAGTTTTCGATGGGTGTAATAAAACTAACAAATGTACATGGTCTGGCATACCATTTACTCGACTAAGATAACAATCCATTTTTTCTGTTTCTTCTTTGAAAATAATATAAATCTTACTTTCTAATTCTTTAGAAATAAGGGCTTGTCGATTTTTTGTTGTAAAAATAATATGTATCCAATTTTTTGCTAACGAATGTGCCATAATTGCTCTGTTGTAAATCGTTAAAACGATTTTTCAATATGTCTATTATTTTTTGTTGTCCACCGTTGAAACGGTGGGCTCATTTTTTTTATTTAATGCAAACCCATATGCTGCTAGCATTGCACCTAATACTTTAGGTTTTACCTCATCGGCTAACTCGAAAAAGGCTGCTAACTCTTTGTCCTTTACGTTTGCTCTGAAAGCCTGTTTTGTTTTTTCATATTGCTTTGCAGTATCAGAGTTGTATTTTGCTACAAATTCTCCAATAAAGGCAATCAAACTTTCTTTAGAATTTGACTTGTTTTGTAATTTTTGAGCTAGACCATACTGCACATCAAATTTTCGTTGATCTTTTGGTGTATACTGTATATTAACAGTGCTTTTACGAATAGCGGATGCTACACTTACAAAGCCTTCATTTTCAATAATTTCTTTAAATTTCATTGTTGAATCATTTTTTTCTATTAGGTTAAATATTTTATTTAAAGTTTCAATTTTGTTTGGGGATACATAAGTCTGTTTTTTATTCAATTCTTGCATCAGATAAGCTGCATACCAATAGTTAAACTTGAAATATTCATTAATATCAGAACCATTCAAAAATTTTCGATACGCCAATAAACCAATCATGGCATCACCTTGTTCGGTTATCCCGTTCATTAATCGCTTCTGCTCATCAATGATTTGTAACCAATCTTCCTTATCCTCTAAGCCAATAAAATCGGGTGTTTGTAGAAAACCAATATTTACAACCGCCTTGTTTTGTCCTAAATCTTTTTGATAAACGGAATGTAAACCGAGAAGAAATTCTTTAACCTTTCGATGTTCTTTTTTCTCAGATTCATTCAAAAACAACTCAATGATTTTTAGCATATTCAAAACATCTAACTTGATGGGAGAATTACTCTTAACCGTTCTTTTAAAGGCTTTCATGATCTTTCTTTTCTCATGTAAATTCATTTTGCTAAAAGCAGGAACAAAGACTTTCATATCATAGCTACTCCCAACCTTTACTGCCTGACAAATCATCCCAAAATTCAAAGCACCACTAATCTTCATCGTCTCCTTTATCCAATTCCCTTTTAGATTACCCACACTCATTCCTGTTGCCTTTGCCTTATTTAATCCTTTTCCTTGATTGGGGTTAATTAGCTGTAACATCGTAGCCTTCTCATCGACTATGATTTTTTTAGCCTTCAAAAGTGCTTTGTACGCTGTAGGAATTCGATTATCTTCTGGCAAATACTCATTTAAAACTTCTGAAATCAAAGTTTTAAAATACTCTTGATTGTTGTCAAAATTTCGGTACAGTTTTAAAAATGCAGCATAAGGGTTAGAGATTAATTGAGCAAAAACGTCGTAGTCATCTCGGATTCTTTGATGACCTTCACTATGATATTTTTCTTCAATCTTTAATTTTGCCTTTTTATAATTCTCACCTTTCAAATCTGAAATTTTATCAAAATCAGACTTACGTTGTTTTTTTAGTTCTCGTTGTTCGGGATAGTTAAAATATTCCTTCCGCCCTAAATTATCAGGTAAAACAATTTTATCATCTTTTTTGAGAAACTCAATTACTTGGAAAGAAGTAAGCTTATCTAAAACTTCATTTGTAATCGGTTCATCTAATTCAACCTGATAATAAATACCTTTATCATTAATCTGAATACTACCTTCAATGTTTTGATTGTCATAAATTGCTTCAACCAAATGAGCAATACCATAAGCTTCTAAGGTGTCAGCAAAAGTGTTTGCGTTTTTTGGTATATAAAAGGTTTTATACATATTTTTTAGTTTAAATATTTCTTAAAATCATCAGTAGCTTTTTGATCACAAAGCCTTAAAACCCGCACAAAGAACAAATACAGTAGAAAACTCGAATGACTATAACTTGTAAAATCATCCAACTTTTCTTCTTTCTCTTTTTGTGATAAGCGATACTTACCAAATCCATATTTATCCAAAAGGTGTTTCATTGATTGATAGTTATGATCTGAAATAAAAAATTCAGGACAACTATCATTGCTTACTCCATGATGTCGAGCAATAGCATAAGAAGCAGGAACAAATAATTTATCCCACAACTTATTACTTCCTAACCATTCTTCTAAAACATCAAAAACCACCAATGCACCAACACCTGAATGACGAGGACGACCACCATTTAGCTTTTCTTTAATAGACTTTTCTACCTTTTTTACAACTTCTTCATATTGTTTGCCTAAACGTTCTTTTTCTTCTTTTGTATCAAATCCAGTGTGTCCAAGTGCTAATTTATCTTGATAAGTAAAAGGAGAATTATCTAGTTCTGATAAGGCTTTTTGGTAGGTCTGCATCCATTTTTGCCACCTATCATCTAACTTGCCGTAATCGTGTAAAATCAAAATGAGTTGTATTAATTTTTTAAAATCAATCGTTGACTTTAATCGTTCGTTAAAAACTTTGAATATAAAATCTAACTGATTTTCTCGAATAAAATCTTTTTCAAAAGCACCTAACAAACCCTCTGTGTGCTGAATAAAAGTATCCTTTCGGTAAGCGTGAATAAATTGTTCCTTATCCTTTAGGTCTTTAAATTCTGACTTTTCTTTGCCTTTTTCTACTTTGTTAAATCCAATTGAATGATGATAATGAAATAGTTCTTTATTCAAAAATAACGTTTCATGTGTTTCTTTAACAGCTTCAATATCTTTAAAAAAATGGAATTCATATTTGATTTCCTTTTCGTCAAGTTCTAAAAACAAATCTTCTTTATGTCGAATAGTACCAACTATCCAAAAATTACTTTCATCATCAAATTTGTGTTGATGTTCTTCAAAAACTTCTTTTATCCACTTAACCAAACTCCATTTGAAAAGGCTCACACTTTCCCATGAAAAAGGAGCTTTTATAGCAGTATTAGGATTGTCAATAATCACAACTTCCGTACTTTGTATATCTCGAACTAATTCACGGTATAAGTTTTTTGCTCCAAATTTGTCCTCAACGGAAGTCCGCCAAGCATTTCTTATATCAGGAAATCTAAATTTATCTTTGAATCCATTCCAAATCTCATTTTCCTCCTTTTCTAAAATCTCATTAACCAACCGAATAGTTACAGCTTCGTTTAATTGTCGATTTTCGGGTAGTTTCAGTTTTTCAAAAGTTACTTTACAAAGTGTCTCATCATACGGCAGATAAAGATTTTTCAATTTCTGAATCTCGGTTTTATCCTCTTTAGATAAACCTTTAAACTCCTGAATATCAATTTTTGCCCTTTCTTCCTCTTTCAAAACATCATAAACAAACACTTTTCCATGCTCGCCTGTATATCTTGCACAACGTCCAACACGTTGTAAAATCGCATTTATTGGAGCAATTTCTGTGTGCATGACTTCGCAAGAAATATCCATGCCTGCTTCAATTACTTGTGTAGAAATTAAAATTGAATTGGTTTTTTGCTCTTTTACGCCTTTACCAAAAAGTATTTTTAATTTCTTTTCTGTTGCCTTACGATGCCTATCAAAAAACCGAGAATGTAAACAGATTAAATTTACATTTTTTCCCTTTGCCCAATCTTCCAATTCTAAATAAACCCGTTGAGCTGTTTCCACTCGATTACAAATTACAATCGTCTTATTAATATGGTATTTCTTGATTTTTTCAGCATTAATAACACCTTCTACAACTTCAATTTCTTTTTTACAAGTTTTACCCTCTTGTGGCTTTAAAGAACCAATTTTACTTTTATCATCATCAAAACCATCTAAAGTAACAATTTCGACATTGTCTAGAACACCTTTCAGCCTATCCATAAACTCATTGCTCAAAGTAGCTGTCATAATACAAAAGCGACTTAACTTGCCAAGCATTCTTAACATCCCTAGAGTAGTCGCCATTGAGCGTTCTCCATCTAAAAGGTGAAATTCATCAAAGACCAAATAATTACCAATTAAAGCACCTGCATTGATATTCGCCTGACGTTGTGACAAGGGCAAGGGAAAACATAAAAAATTACTCAAAGTTTGATCTATCGTAGAAAAAATAATATCATTTTCAAAGTATTTATCTTCGCTAAATTCCCCTGTTTGAATAGAGGCTAATCCTTCAAATCCCTTTTTATTTATAACCTCGTTTACATCTTGTGAGATAGAATTACACAATGCTCTAAGCGGCAAACTATAAATCATCTTTTTAGGAAAATCTAGATTTTCTTTTTTTGCATATAGAAAAGGTACAATCGAAGCCCAAGTTTTTCCAGCACCCGTTGGTACAGATAGGATTACATTTTTATCCTTTAAAAGATGTTCAGCCACCTTTGATTGGTATTGATAAGGAAGAAAACCAGTTATATCTTTGCTAAATTTATTGAAGGGGTTCATCTCTATTTATTTTAAAACCTCCACCATGCCCATACCCAAACTAGAGTTCTTTTCTCCGAAGCCAGAGAAGTAACCTATTTCGAGTAATTCGCTAGGAGCAGTTAATTCAAAATCACACAAATATCCTTTTATTTTTGTACCTTTTATGTGGAGCAGTTTTGCTTTTGGTCTGGAAAGGACAACATAATCGTAGGGGAAGCCTTCATCATTCCATTCCTCCAATCCAGCTAATTGAGGGTGCAATGCCCTTTGCTTATTTTTAAGATTCTGGATCAACAATTTATCAAAATCCTTATCCTCTGGATGTAGATATTGAGCATGAGTTTTCCCCTCTACATTTTGGCTCACACAGAGCGGAGTCAATAATCGAAACCGCATCCGATGGCGAAAAAGCGGTTGAGGCAGTATCTCTAAAGCCGCAACGTTCAACGCTGCTTTCATTCGACCACTTTGTAGCGTGAAAGATTGTTGTTGAAATAGTCCTATGACAAAGTTTTCCATTGCTTTGTCCATATGAAAAGACAAGGTTAGTACCGTAGGAGATTTGGAAAGCGAAATCGTAGCATTTTGTCGATCCAGATCAAACCAAGCGGGCTGTAAAGGGCTAAATGTGAACAATTTATACTTTCGTCCATTCAATCCATATCCTTGATGGTGTAGCCAAGTAGCAAAAGTTTGATCGGCTGTTGCTAAAGTTTTGTAAATCCATGAACTGATCAAGTATTGATAATTGACAGGTAATACTTGATTGGGTTCATGTTGGAGGGTCAGTTTTAGTCGCATGAGCTTATTTTTTATAAATAATAATACAAACATATAATGGAGGGTGGTCAATCTATATGCCCCCCACTAAAAAAAATATTAAAAGTGCATCTTTTTTATTTCCTCATTAAGGTGATCAATAAGAATATCTGGAGAGCAGATTTCAACTAATTGATGATGAAATCCTAGAATGAAATTTGTAAGACCCAGAAATTTATGATTGATATCTGCTTGAAAATCAAATACATTAGATTCTTGAGTTTCCATAATTCTATTCTTTGTTAATGGAAATCGCTCAATGAGTTCATTCCTTGCACCAATTTTTAATCTTAAATGGACAGGAATTTGTTCATCATCTACTATTCTAAAAGGATCCGTTCGTTTAACATGATGTCTTTTTTCAAACTTCCAATCATCATTGGTTATTAAGACACCTTTTAATCGTGAAATTCTAAAGTGTCGAAGATCTTCATTATGTGGTTCGTATGCTTGGAGCGTATCGGCATCAGGTTGAATATGAAAGCATTCTACTAATCGGTCGGATATTTTATTACTAGAAGAGGAATAATAATTTTGGAGGATGACCTGTTTTTTGAATTTAGCAGATTTTCGTAGCAGTTCTATTTTTGCTAAATAAGGAGATCTTAAAAAGTCATGACCAAGCAAACTGAAATTATACAAGGAATCCAGTTTTCTTTTTAAACGTTCTCCTCGTTTTCCTCCTTTATCAAGATGATCAATAGCTTGGGTAAGTAAGAGTCGATCTTCTTCGGAGAAGTATAGCAAATCTTTGAATTGTCTTAAGACTTTATTTTCTGTGAAATAATAACGATAATTACTATCATATCTTAGGTCTAGTCCAAGGTTTCTGAAAATTTTAAAATCACCTTTTATAGTACCCTCTTTCGCACCGAATCTTTGTATTAATTCTGCTTTACTATATCTTTTAGGGGATTCAACTATTAAAAATAATAACTGAACAATACGAGCTCTAGTGCGATAGGTCTGTTCATTACTCATCGTTTTTGCTTTGTTTAGGTTAATATATAAGCGTTCACTAATATAGATGAAAAAAACAAATAAATTCCACAAGGAATTCAAACAAAAAAATATTGATATACTGATTTATCCTCTTATGCTTTCAATTGAAGCCATTTCTAAACGGGAATGGTTTTTATGCACTTATTTCTTCAAAAATGACATTTATTCATTAGCATTAAAAGATCTTAATATTCTAGGTTAAATTTAGGTAGACAAGTAAGGGGAACTCATTTAAAAACATTAAAACCTAGATTATGAAGAACAAAGCTACTTTAATCGTAATATTTCTTTTTTTATATATCGTAAATGGAATCGCTCAAATAGGAAACTGTAGTGTAAATGCTGGAGCAGACTTTACGATTTGTCCAACAACGCAATTTGAAATTGAGTCTTTTATTCCAGAAGTAAGCTCTGAATTTTCTGCCAATCCCAATTTCTATTGGGAAATTATTGAGCAGCCTGTAGGGGCAAGTGCTACCTTATCGGATGAAAAAATAGATATAAATACTCCGTCATTTGAAGCCATCTTAAATGGTTTAATCATACCAGGTGATTATATCTATAGATTTTGTGTCAATTCGTGTGAAGATGGTACTATTGTTTGTGATGAAGCTATTATTACCATAACGCCTAACCCTCCTGCAACGATGCAAGTTGTAGATTTTCAATCTTGTTCCAATACTATAACACTTAGTGGTAATGCACCTGCTACAGGAGGGAGTTTTGAATGGATTTACAATACAGGATGGTTTGATGGGGTTGAATCTGGCAATCAAATTACCTTAACGCTAAAAGATCAATATCCCTGTAAAGAATTAGCGATTACATATAAATTAATAGCAGGCGAATGTAGTAATGAGATAACAGAATATTTTAATTTAATAAATACCGATGTTCCAATAGATGCAGGAGATGATGGTGAAATTTGTATGTTGTCAAAACAACTGGAGGCTACCTATTTTAAGCCCTGTCAAGAAGGAATTTGGACGGTTGTTAGTACACCACTAGGCGCAGCTCCTCCTGTTTTTGCGGATGTGACGCTACCCAATAGTGATGTGATGGTTACAAAAGCAGGAACATATCAGTTCGAATGGTGTACTACAGGCTGTGTAACGGGCTGTGATATTATTACGATGACCTTTTTTGAGCCTTTTACGGAAGGGAATAGCACTAAATATAATTTCTGTACTTTTCCTGAAGCTGTTCCTATATCGTTTGAAACTGTGACCATACCTGATCCAACAACGGACACCAATGTATATACAGGAGTTGATGGTATTACCACTACAGAAACGATTACGACAACATATTCTTTGTATGATGAAGAGTTAACACATTATGATTGTATTGAAATTGTTTCTAATGACCTCGCAGGAAATTTAGTTGTCGACTTGAGTAATTGCGACGAGACACCTGCATCTTGTGAAAGAGTGGAGATGTCATATTCTATTGAATGTATTGTGAACACTCATATCCTAACTGTAGATGATCAAGGTATGGTCATAAATGAAGAAAATATAAGTGAGTCTATAATATGCCCTGATTATCAACGGTATTCCTTTTGTATTTTTGGTGAAGCAAATTTTGTGGATGGAACGCTTCCTTGTGGTGTAACGACCACTTCTTTATATGATTTCAGAACGGGCTCGTCAAGTGGCTATTTTTTTTCAATTATTAGTGAACCAGTAGGTTCAACGGCTGAAATCGATATAGGTATAATTAGTAATTTGATTCCTGGGGATTACACTATTTTGGCAGAGCCTAAGATAAATGATGTAGATTTTGACTTTACGTTTGAAGTAAATGCAGATGAGTGTCTAGCAGATAAAACGTTTACGATAACGGTTAGTGGGGAGGCAGAACCAATTAGCGCAGGTTCGGACCAGTATCTTTGTGAAAATGAAACGAGTACTTATTTGATTGGTACTCCTGTCCCTTATTCTACTTATAGTGGTCAATGGACTCAAGTTGATGATAATCCGCTAGTGACATTTTCTGATCCGACTTCTAATGCTCCATTGATTTCCCAACTGGTTTTTGGAAATACATACACTTTTCAGTGGGATTATGTAGTACCTGGATTTCAGGGAACTTGTAATAATTCTGATATTGTTTCGATCTTTGTATTAGGAGATTGCCCTGCAATAACGGGAGATTGTAGCAATATCAATATTAATTTTGATGAAAGTTTTTCACAATCTTCTGATATAAATCTAGATATATCTGTAAATACACTGGATAATACTCAGGTTATTCAAAGTGTCAATATTGATTATGGTAATGGTGACATTGAAACTTTCTCAGGTTTAGAAAATAATTCATTCAACTATCAATTTCCATTGGAGCAAATTATTACCACAACGGTAACGGTAAGTGTCGAAATTTTTGACCTCAACCAAAATGGTATCTACACTTGCACCGATACCTATGTTTATACAACGCCAGCGAATTGTTATATTGACGCTCCTGTAATTTCAAATTGTGAACAATTTAGTACGAGTGATGGAGCGCCACTTGGTACATACTTTTATTGGGACGACCTTCTAGGAGTAGACGTTTATGAAGTCTTGATTACATCATTAGATGTAGATTGTTGTGGTGGGACGCAAAATGGTTCTGAAACGATTCTTGAAACCAACCAAACCTTTATGGAAATCCCTGCAAACTATGGTACTTGTGGAAGTGTCCAAGTGCGTGCTAAATGTATCAATGATGATACCTATTCTGATTGGTCGAATAAAATGTGCTGGTCTGGAGGTTGTAACGATACGAGTTTAACGTCTTCTTGCGAAGATATGATTATCGATATGGGACAAATTCCTACTGTCGCAAGTTCTTTATCCTTAAAAGCATATGTTACGATGCACAATAGTAATCCTGAACTTGAAATTATTGGAACGAACATCACTTGGGGAAATGGTCAAGTAACAAATAATATAGGAGACTCTTATTCTTTTACACATGAGTACATTAATACTTTTGCTGTAAGTCAAATTTATAACATTAATATAGTTGTTACTTTAATCAATACGGAAACAGGTATGATTTATTATTGTGAGCATTCCAATTCATTAACCTTAATGTCGATATTAGGAACGGATGGAAGTTGCCCTACTCCCGAAGATCCATATCAACCAGAAAGTGAATTTATTTATGATAGTGTACAAGTTGTTTGGGATAGGGTAAAACAAGCCTCAATGTATGAAGTAAGTCTTTATGAGGGGAGTATAGAAGGTTGTCTTACTAGACCTAGACTTTTAAAAAGAATTAAGACAAGGAAAAATAGCCTTAATATAACAGATTTAGATCGAAAGAAATGTTATTCTTGGACGATTAGGACTGTATGTGAAAGTATAAGAGAAGTGAAATATAGCAGAGAAACACATCTTCAACCCATTAAATTTTATAAAAAAATGCATTCTAACTTAATAAAGTATAGGAAGATTGAAGAACCATTACTAAAAGTATATCCCAACCCAACATCTAATATGCTTTATATTGATATTGATAATTCAATAAATATTGAAGCACCAATTAAAGTGAAACTAATAAATAAATTAGGTGTAAAAGTATTAGAGAGGGAGCTAAATCAACATCAAAATATTCAACATTTAGGTGATTTAATGGAAGGACTTTATTTTCTTCAATACCGTATTCATAATAATTACTATACTCAGAAGGTATTTATTACAAACTAATGGAATAACAGGAGTTAAACTGATTAAAGATTAGTTTAATTCTTGTTTTTTACATTTCCAATGTTATTCAATTTTTACAATTCGTTCTATAATCTTATCATTAGAGTTTAGGTCTTTAATTTCAAGTAAATAGACTCCTTCTGGTATAGATTTTAGGTGTAAAAAATTTGGATTGAAAGCAGTCATGATTTGTTTTCCTGTCAAATTATATAGTGTAGTTTTAAAGTTTAAGTTACCCGTAACCTTGATGAATATTAGATCACTAACAGGGTTTGGGTAAATACTAATTTTTGAAGTAGGAAGTTGGTATGTAGAAGTAACTAAATCAATACCATCACAATCTTCATCAATTTGATTATTTGGTATATCTTCAGCATCGGGATTGATATTCGGATTATTGTCATCACAGTCCATATCATTATTAAAACCATCTTGGTCAAGGTCATCGTCTAGAGTTGAGGGGGCGCAATCGTCGTCTATTCCATTGTAGACGATTTCGTTGGCATCGGGATTGATATTGGAATTATTATCATCACAATCCATATCATTATTAAAACCATCTTGATCAAGGTCGTCGTCTAGGGTTGAGGGGTTACAGTCATCATCTAAACCGTTATAAACAATTTCATTGGCATCGGGATTGATATTCGGATTATTGTCATCACAGTCCATATCATTATTAAATCCGTCTTGGTCAATATCATCGTCTAGGGTTGAGGGGTCGCAGTCATCGTCTAAGCCATTGTAGACAATTTCGTTGACATCGGGATTGATATTCGGATTATTGTCATCACAGTCCATATCGTTATTAAACCCATCTTGGTCAATATCGTCGTCTAGGGTTGAGGGGTCGCAGTCATCGTCTAAGCCATTGTAGACAATTTCATTGACATCGGGATTGATATTCGGGTTATTGTCATCACAGTCCATATCATTATTAAATCCGTCTTGGTCAATATCGTCGTCTAGGGTTGAGGGGTCGCAGTCATCGTCTAAGCCGTTGTAGACAATTTCGTTGGCATCGGGATTGATATTCGGATTATTGTCATCACAGTCCATATCATTATTAAATCCGTCTTGGTCAATATCATCGTCTAGGGTTGAGGGGTCGCAGTCATCGTCTAAACCATTATAGAGTACTTCTATTTGACTAGGATTGACATTCGGATTATTATCATTACACTCAAATTGAGATAAATATCCATCTCCATCATTGTCTACTCCTGTAATGGAACCATTATTATTATCAAAATCGGCACTTACATTCCCGACTAGACAGCGTGGTATTTGAGGAAAGGTAGAAGTAATAACATAAAAATAACTAAAGGTCTCTTCTCCATTAGAAGTTTCTATTGTAATGGAAGACTGAATACCATTACAAGCATCTAAATCTCCTAAACCACAGACATACTCGTAATCTCTAGTATATTTTCCTGTATAAGGACCACAAGGTTCTGCAATGCCATCACCAGGTCGAATCCCTGCTCGTAGACGATAACTTGGTTGAAGTTCTTTAAGGATGCCATCAGCATCAGGACCAAATTTATAGATAATTGGAAATCCATCTGATGCCCAGCCGACTTGTATTATGGTTGACGTAGAACTAGCTATAGTAATTCCAGGTTCAATATTTTCTAGATATTCAAACATTTCGCCATGGTAATGATAGCCTTGCCCACCTGTATGGGCGGAGGCACAATCCAGATTGACTCGACCATTACCGTTACCTTGATTATTCGTAGGTTCAAATACCCAGTCCCAGTTAAATTCTCCCGTATTAGGATTTTCGAAAATGAAAGGTAATGCTGGTGCAGGTGCTAAAATAACACCATTTAAAGCAACGCCAAAATGCCGAGCTGGGCGACCATTATTTCTTACCATACTCGTAATTTCTCCTGTAATTATTGGAGACTTATCTATAGTGAAATGATGATAGGTTTGCTCTGGAATATTATTCGGATTATAACAATAGGAATGATCTGGATAACCATTAGAATAGATAATTCTGTTATCATTTTCAATATATTCATGATAAACGCTAGGATAGGCGGGTGTATCACAGCATCCTATATTTTCTAATCCTAATTCATCAATGTCATTACAGTCATTATCACAATCATCTATGACAGTCTCTTCTCCATTTTGAATTAAATCCTGACAAGACCATGCTGTTCTAATCGTTTGAGCCTCTGTTTCTAGTTCTGTTAATACAATAGCCTCATCAGCAGACAAAGACGAGACTAGATTATCCGTTTCCTGTATGCTATTGTCAATCCTATAAAATTCTTGATTACCATTTTCATCTTCAATCAACTTATACTGATCATTTTTGATTGCCCATAGCATCGCACCATTTTTTTGATAATCAGAATAGAGGTATTTTCGAGAGATAGCATCTTGGCAGGATAATGCGGGCTTTAGACTATAACTATTATGGATACCACCATTTAATTGATTCGAAGTTAATTCTATAATCGTTGCATGAAGATCGCTTACTTGTGCAAGCCCTTGTTCTTCTTCCCCTTTTCGACTCACTCCTTTACCACTAATGATCATTGGTACTCTTAACCCTCCTTCATACATTGTTGCTTTACCATGCCCCTGTGGATAATGTTGCAATACGGTATTTGGTGTACCATTGTCCCCTATAAAAATAATAACTGTATTGTCTAAGGTGTTTTGGTCTAGACTGTCAAGCAATCTACCCATTTCGTGATCCATTGCTTCTATAGCAGCATGGTACTTTAGCGAATTATTTGTAGGATTTTCAACACTATATAGTCCTTCAGGCGGTACATGAAAAGGACTATGTGGTGCAATATGGGCTAGCCATAAAAACCAAGGTTGCTCTTGTCCTCTGACCCAATCAATAGCGGCATTAGTTAGGTGTGTCGTTACGTATTCTTCTACTTGTTCTATCTGTCCATTTTTTACTTTTTCCCAACTGTAATAATCGTCTAATGTGCCCCTTATTAATCCTTCATAATGGTCAATGCCATGCTGATGCGGGTGATTGTTATCTGTAGGATTTGAGATATGCCATTTACCAATTACTGCCGTAGCATAGTCTGTATCAGCATTATTGTTGAGATAAGTAAATAAAGATTCATGTTCTAAATCTAAATTGCCTGGTACACGCATGACACCAGTTTTTATACCATGTTTGCCACTCATAATAGCGGCTCTTGTAGGTGTACATTGTGGCGTTGCCCAAGTATTCATAAAGGACAATCCATTCGCTTGAAGAGATTGTAAGGTTGGAGTCGTGGGGGTATTGGTTTCTAAACCAAAACCCTCTATTGCATCAATCCCTAAATCATCAGCAATGACCAATAGAATATTTGGTTTGGTGCTTTGACTTTTTAATTGGAAAAATAGTGAGAACGATATTATAAAAAGAAACAGGTATCTTGAATAAGGCATTTTAACAAAGATTAAAGAAGTTGTATTAAAATTTAAAAGTGGTGGGAGCTATGAAAAATAAATTATGCTGTAAAAACAATAGTCGTTCGATGCTTATTCATACGAAAATCTCTTGCTTTTCCATTTAATCGGAACTGAATGATATTTGAATGATCCTCTATTTCGAGAAGACAAGTATTTTGAATTTTAATGGTATTGATTTCTATTATTTCGGAATCAAAAAACCCTCTTATCTGAAGGTGGTCACCTCTACGGTGTATTTCGTTTATTTTGACATTGTATTGTTCTTCATTAAATAGAAATGTTGTCTGCTCATTAAGATAGTTTTCTATTAAACTTGATGATAACTCCTTTTCGAGAACGTCAAGTACACTTGCTAAATCTTGCGCATCTAAAGTAATGTCCAATAAAGTCTTATCGTTTTTTTGTTTAATTGTAAATATTGCGATGGCAGCATCATGTGCTATTATATTGAAGGACAGCACGAAGATAATGGATAGGATTATATTCATATTATAGTGTCGTTTATTGTATTTTGTCTACATTAGAAATTACAAAAAGGGGTCAATGAATGTTCATTAGACTTCTAGAAATACCAAAGGTTTAATTTTTTGTATAAAAAATAAATCGTTCGTTTTAAAGGTAAGGCTTACAATATTTTTATTTTTCAATATCTTTTCTAGTTAAAAGATTTTTATCCCAACCTCTTAATTCATAATACTTTTCTTTGGGCTCACCCGTCCAGCCATTTATGCCTTTTTTAGGTAAGTATATAGTATGAATATAAATCGCAGGTAAGAGTAATAATCCTAAAGTGAGTAGGGCTATTGTACGACCTAAGTAATGGGATATTGTAACAACCAAGATTAAGGTCAGAATATATTTTAATAAACGTCTGATTTTCGGCGTTTGCTCCTCAAAATGCCCAAAAAAAATGTTCCCAATAGCGTATATAGCACTTACTAGTGTTAACTCAAACCACATCGTATCCATTGACCACATCTTATATAATTTGTTGATAGTATAATTTGCTGATGGGCTAATATAATAATTTGTTGATTATAGATTTCAATTCCAAACTGGTACGATTAAAATAAAAAAGCTACTTTCCTAAGAAAATCTTTCATTTCGTTTCAATTCCAAACTGGTACGATTAAAATAAAGACAGACTAGAAGTTGAAGTTTTCATCACATCGTTTCAATTCCAAACTGGTACGATTAAAATCTTTGTTTCATTAATCGTTTTTAGACTTTTACGGAAGTTTCAATTCCAAACTGGTACGATTAAAATTTAGTTGATTTAGCGTTTGAACAGTAGATGTTAAAGTTTCAATTCCAAACTGGTACGATTAAAATAGGAATTAAAAACATTATTAATTCCGCAACTTGGGTGTTTCAATTCCAAACTGGTACGATTAAAATTTTCTACAAATAAAGGTAGTGGTGTTTGTAGTTATCAGTTTCAATTCCAAACTGGTACGATTAAAATAAACTGTCAATCAAAAAGAGAATGTGCTTGTAGTTGGTTTCAATTCCAAACTGGTACGATTAAAATCTTGATACTGATGTAAACAAGTTATTCAAAATCGTTGTTTCAATTCCAAACTGGTACGATTAAAATGATGAGAGATTTTGTTTTTGGAAGAATGACAATACCGTTTCAATTCCAAACTGGTACGATTAAAATATCATTTACCATTAATAACGCCCCAGCGTCAGAAATGTTTCAATTCCAAACTGGTACGATTAAAATGATTTCTCCCTAGTGCAAGTGAAGGCAACGCTTTACGTTTCAATTCCAAACTGGTACGATTAAAATGATTTCTCCCTAGTGCAAGTGAAGGCAACGCTTTACGTTTCAATTCCAAACTGGTACGATTAAAATAAGAAGGCAAGATGAAGCACGTTTTGATAGATTGCTGTTTCAATTCCAAACTGGTACGATTAAAATAGGGCAATTTGTGAACCTAATCAGTTATTACCTTTGTTTCAATTCCAAACTGGTACGATTAAAATTATCCTCTTTGATAAGATACACGCCTTTTTTGCCTCGTTTCAATTCCAAACTGGTACGATTAAAATAATATTATCTTTTAAAACAGGATTAATAATTGTAGAGTTTCAATTCCAAACTGGTACGATTAAAATATAGTCGAAAAAATCTAATCGTGTATTAATCGGAGTGTTTCAATTCCAAACTGGTACGATTAAAATTATACTATTGCTGATTTACACAATATTCTGTATAACGTTTCAATTCCAAACTGGTACGATTAAAATTTTAACATACGTATTAGGCTGTTTACATTTTATAAAGTTTCAATTCCAAACTGGTACGATTAAAATCATGTTGTTTAATGTCAACCTAGCGTACTCGCTTTTGTTTCAATTCCAAACTGGTACGATTAAAATACTGCATTAGCTAACGATTTTTATCAATCTATGAAGTTTCAATTCCAAACTGGTACGATTAAAATAAGTGTAAATTTCTCAAGCCTTGCAATCTCCTTGCAGTTTCAATTCCAAACTGGTACGATTAAAATGAGTTGGTGAACCTATGACAATTGCTGCAATTGTGTTTCAATTCCAAACTGGTACGATTAAAATCGTAAGAATTTAGGGTTAATGGTTTTTAATATAGTTAGTTTCAATTCCAAACTGGTACGATTAAAATACCGCTTGCCCTAGCTTCTCCCCTACTCTCTCACTAGTTTCAATTCCAAACTGGTACGATTAAAATTTTTTACAATAAATTGATAATCAGACCTATATAATGTTTCAATTCCAAACTGGTACGATTAAAATCTTCTTCAGCAAAATCTGATTATTGCGAAATAACAGGTTTCAATTCCAAACTGGTACGATTAAAATAGAATTTGCCGCCTATTTTAAAGCAGATAACGAAGGTTTCAATTCCAAACTGGTACGATTAAAATTTATAAAGACTGTGGAGAAGGTAAAGAAGTTTACAAAGTTTCAATTCCAAACTGGTACGATTAAAATACCTTCATAATAAGTCGTACAATCAATTGAATTACGGTTTCAATTCCAAACTGGTACGATTAAAATTACCAACGTACCATAGAGCTGGAGGGATGCACCTACGTTTCAATTCCAAACTGGTACGATTAAAATTCTTGTTTTTGTGAAGTATCAATACGCAATGAAAATGTTTCAATTCCAAACTGGTACGATTAAAATTAGTATGAAAAATATCGGCAACATTATAAAAAAGGGTTTCAATTCCAAACTGGTACGATTAAAATTACTTTCATATGATAATTTATCAATAATCTGAAAAGGTTTCAATTCCAAACTGGTACGATTAAAATATTAATGTCGATGAAATCTAAATTAACCTTAATAAGTTTCAATTCCAAACTGGTACGATTAAAATTTGAAAAAACGAAAGTTAAAGACATTGAAGTAAAAGAGTTTCAATTCCAAACTGGTACGATTAAAATCCGTTGGATAAATATACGTAAATATATTATTCATCAATGATTTAGCAAAATCATAGTCAGTTTTTTTTATAGCTTTAGTCGTCGACCTCCAATTATACAATTATGACCGTTCATCGACGACCTACGATGTAACCATTTGTTGAAATTTTTCCCAAGCACTTTTAGCAAGTTTATGGGTAAGGGTTTCAATATAATAGCTGCCAGCAGCGGGGTCACTAACTTTATCAAAGTAGCTTTCCATTTTTAGAAGATGTTGGATATTTCGGGCTATTCTATGGCTAAATTCAAACTCTCCATCACTTGGTCTGACCGTCAATCGATTCGCACCACCTATAGCAGCAGCCATTGCCATGGTTGTCGCCCGAATCTTATTGGTATGAATCGCCTCATCATAGGCGTTTTTATCAAAATAAACATCAATAAAGGGAAGTATTGGTACACGGAGACCATAGGACTTTTGTACTTCGATCCAGAGCAATTTTAAAGCTCGTATTTTAGCAATTTCTACAAAATAACTTTTACCAATTGCTACAGAAAATTGCAAGCAATTTTGCTGGGCTTCTTCTTTGGATAAATGGTCTAAGAAATCGCAGCCTTTGGCAATCGTTTCTGCTAATTCTTCTGTTACAAAAGAATGTCCTCGGTGAAAACTAGTCGCCGAAATATTGAGTTTAAATGAAGGGAAATATTGTTTTAATGTTTTTTGTATTTGTTGGAAATGTTGAGCAGTATTTTCTCTCGTTTCTGTAAGGAAATCAAAAGAAAAAGCAGCAGCATTGGGCTTGTCTACAACACTAGCTAGTAAGGGTAGAAGTGTATCGGCTAAGGAAGTTTCAAGGGCAAATGTTGTATGGATATATTCAAATTGTATGTCTTTGAACAATTGCTGAAGTGCTGTTTTGTCTATGTATTTTTTAAAAATAATTTTAGGCGCATTTACACCATTCATTAAGGCGTTGAGTAATTGAGTATTTGTTTTTTTTATATCTTCTGTTACAAATGTTTCTCCAATGAGCCAATCATTACCACTAACAGTTTGAAGGACAGAATGATTAAGTTCAGCAATATCTTCAGCCATATAAAAAGGCTCAAGAACTAATCCCTCTTTTATATGCCACTGCAAATCAGTATAAGGTTTTCCCTTAAGATCTTTATTTATTTTATCAAGCCATTCTGCCTTACTAAGTTCAGCAAACTCCTTGAACAAGGCTGATGATTCCTTTTGCATAACTAGGTTTTGATAAATACTTAGATTTATTGTTCTTTTTCTGTATTTAGGTCATTTGGAATGTCAGATTGATGCTCATCTGTAAATTCTAGAGGTTGAGAAACAGTTGTTCCATCGGTTGTTTCTAAACTATTATTTTCCTCAGGATCAGCAAAAAAGCTACGTTGGAAAATTAAAATACTTAGCACCCCTATAGTTATAGCAGCATCCGCTATATTAAATACAGGTCGAAAGAAAATATAAGGTTCTCCTGCCCAGAACGGCATCCAAGAAGGCATGACTCCCTGAAACATAGGGAAATAAAACATATCTACAACTTTGCCATGTAGAAACTTAGCATACCCTCCCGCTTCTGGGAATAATTCCGCAACTTGACTACTTGTGTAACCCGATTCTGAAAATATCATCCCGTAAAAGGCACTATCAATGATATTGCCAATAGCTCCTGCTAGTATTAGACCAAAACTGATTAGCAGACCTAAATTAGCTTTAGATTTTATGAGGTAACGTAGATAAAAAGAAAGGAAGGTGACTGCTACAATTCTAAAAAGACTAAGAATCAACTTTCCATAAGAACCTCCTAACTCTAATCCAAAGGCAGCTCCTTTATTTTCTATAAAATGAATTCTAGCCCAATCAATACCCAATAGGCTAAAACTTTCGTTAATAAACATATTGGTTTTTATCCAAACTTTTAGTGATTGGTCTAGTAATAAAACTAAAACAATAATACTGATAACAATGATCGTATGTTTTTTCAATTTAGTTGGCTTAGAATGTTTATATAAATTTGAGCCCAAATATACTATTTTATTATTTACCAAATAGCCTAAATGAATTAAAGACTTATAAAGTAAAAGGTTAATTTTGAGTGAAAATTAATTTCTAAGAAATTCCTTTTTTTATTTGACTTTTTTTAAAATAAATCTAAAATTCAAGATAAGTACTCTTAGTACACTGTGTAAAAAGTTATTTATCTAAGGTACTAGCCGTTTAATCAGTCAAGCGTAAATATGCCAATAAAATTAGCTTTAAAAAAGCGATTGAAGAATGTATTTTATTCCTTTCCTGTACAGTTGAGTATACTGCACTTTCGCAATCATTTGATGCTTATCGCTTGTTGGATACTTACTTTATTGCTAGCGATTGGAATATCGGGAAGGTTATTTGGTGTAAAATATCTTTTCTTGACTCCTGAATATCTAGGACAAGTGGGCTTTTTAAGTTTTTTCTTTGTTGGCTTTGCATTTGGCGGGTTTTTTATGGCATGGAATTTAGCAGCTTATACACTAAGTACACACCACTTTCCTTTTTTAGCTTCTTTAGAACGACCATTTACAAAATTTTGTATCAATAATGCTGTTGTGCCACTCATTTTTATGGTGATCTACTTAGGTAAAATGATTCATTTTCAATGGTATGATGAGTACTGGTCTGGGAGTACCATAGCTACTAATATTCTGGGTATTTTTACAGGGTTCTTAGTAACTATATTAATGTTTGCCTTATATTTTGAATTTACCAATAAAGACATTTTATATTTTATAAAAAAAAGACGCTCACCTCCTAATTTAGCTAGAAATATAATCAAAGGGCGAAGAGGCGCTGTAATAGAATTAGTAAAGTCAGACACACATATCTGGAGAGTAGATACCTATTTGACAGAACGATTACGCCCTAGAATTGTGCGTAGTGTAGCTCATTACGATTCTAAATTTTTATTGGCCATTTTTAGACAAAATCATGGCAATGCCTTAGTCGTCCAGATGTTTAGTATCATGGCTCTAATTACAATGGGGTATATGATAGATTCTCCTTATTTTAGAATTCCTGCTGCGGCTAGTTTTTTCATCTTGATGGCTATGGTAGTATCTTTTGTAGGGGCATTGGTTTATTGGCTTCAACAATGGCGAGTTATGTTTTTTATATTGTTTATCATCGCTGTTAATTTTATTACAAAATATGACTTTTTAAAACATACAAACAAAGGATATGGCTTAAACTATAAAACGGAAAAGGCAATCTATTCTAAAGGCGAACTTAGTAAAATCGCCAATCCACAGAATGTATCTTCAGATATTGAAAAAACGATTCAAATCTTAGAAAAATGGAAAAAGAGAATAGCTCCTACTACTGCTAAACCAAAGATGATTTTATTTAATACGAGTGGCGGTGGAATTCGGGGAGCAGTATGGGCTATGCAAGTCTTAAAAGAATCAGATAAGGTGCTGAACGGAAAAGTATTGGATCAAACTGTCTTAATTACAGGGGCATCAGGAGGAATATTAGGTGCGGCATATATGAGGGAATTATATCTACGCAATCAATTTGGGGAACAGCATGATCTTTACGGTGATAAATATATAGGGAATATTGGGAAAGATATTCTAAATCCCATTTTCTTTACAATCGTGTCAAATGACCTATTTATGCCTTGGTCAACTTTTGAGCAAGGAGGGCATAAATACCGTAAAGACAGAGGATATGTTTTTGAAAAAACCTTCCACGAAAACACAGATTCTTTAATGCTTCGTACAGTAGGAGAATATCAACAATATGAGGAATCAGGAAAAGTCCCTTTATTGTTTATTACACCTACGATACTGAATGATACTAAGCGATTAATTATATCACCTTTAGATGTTTCGTATATGATGCAACCTCCTGTTGATCTTAAAAATCAAGAATATATGGTTCATGATATGGTAGATTTTGGGCGTTTTTTTGAAACACAAGGGGCAGATAATATGCAGATGTCTAGTGCTTTGCGGATGAATGCAACCTATCCTTATATACTCCCCAATGTCTATTTGCCGAGCGAACCAGTAGTAGAAGTAGTAGATGCAGGGGTAAGAGATAATTATGGTATTGCCACTTCTGCTCGTTTTGTACAAGTCTTTAAAGATTGGATTTTAGAAAATACAAGCGGTGTTATCGTAATGAAAGTAGTAGGGTGGGGGAGAGATCACCATATGTCTTCTAGTGAATTTAAGGGAGTTTTTGATGCCATTCTCAATCCTCTAGATATGCTAGGACAATTGTCAATGACACAGGCTTATGAACATGATGCCTATCTGAGTTTTTTGGAAGGACTACTAGGAAAAGATAAATTTGATGTAGTAGAATTTATATATCGCCCAAGTGCTTCTAATGAAAGAGCTTCCATGAATTTTCATTTGTCAAATCGAGAAAGATTTGATGTACTCAATGCTTTTTTCTTGCCTCAAAATCAAAAAAGCCTTTTAAAATTAAGAGAACTGATGAAAGATTAAGAGTATGTCTAAAATTAACTTTTGGAGATGAAAAGGGTATTTTTAGCCCAAACTGTTAAATTTAATATATGCTCTAAATTAGTTTTTACCATTTTCTCTAACATGGTAGAAGGTGTAGTTAAGATTTTTTAAATAACTTTTACTAGAACTCTTTTAATATTCTTTATTTTTACAAAAAAATAAAACTATGATTAGAAATATATTATGCTTTACACTATTAGTGTGTCTGTTCGTAAATTGTCACACTAATACGACTACTGCTGATGGAGAAAAAAACTTTGGAGAAACCATTACAGCAGCTGATGCCATGACTTATGAAAAATTATTATCTAAATTAGAAATCCAAGACTCTTTATCCAATATAAAAGTATCAGGAAAAGTAGATGCCGTCTGTCAGAAAAAAGGTTGTTGGATGACCATCGTGTCGGACGAAGAAGGTAAAGAAGAAATGTTTGTTAAGTTTAAAGATTATGGTTTTTTTATGCCTTTAGATTTAGCAGGCAGTGAAGTCGTTATGCGAGGAAATGCCTATAGAGAAGTGACCTCCGTTGATGAACTTAGGCATTATGCAGAAGACGAAGGAAAAAGTCCAGAAGAAATCGAAAAAATTACGGAACCTGAGGTGGAGTTGAAATTTATGGCAGATGGTGTAGTTATTAAATAAGAATATCCATGTTAAGTGTCGCAAATGAACTAAGAGAAGTTATACGATTAGCATTGAATGACTTTTCAGCTATAAGGACTAAAGAATGGTTAGCGAAACCAAGGCAAGATAAATGGTCAAAATTAGAAATTCTAGGACATTTGGTAGATTCTGCTATCAATAATACTAGACGGTTTGTAGAAGTACAGTATTTGCCAAATCAAAAATTGATATACCATCAGAACGAATGGGTTGCGATTACAAAACATCAAAATGCCAATATTCAAGCGCATCTTAATTTGTGGAAAAGCCTCAACTTGCACATTGCTAGGATAATAGAAGCAATACCAGAAGAAAACTTAACAAAAGTATATGATACTGGGAAAGGTGATATTAATTGGTGTGATTTAGAATATTTAATCAAGGATTACGTTAAACATACAAAACATCACCTCAATCAAATTATTCCTGAGAAGGGAAGGAAGACAATTTCATTAAATGGTAAAATCTTTAGGAGTATTTCCAATACAGCAAATGGTGAAGTTGGAAACGAAGTTCTCTTTCATTATGCTCAAAAAAATGAAATTGTTTGGGCAAATTATGAAGGAGGAAAAATAAAGCAAGGGATTTTATTCGGAAGAATGACTTCGGATGATACGCTTGAGTTTGAATATCGTCATTATAATAATAGTGATGAACTGATGACAGGAAAATGTCTTTCAAAAATTCAAATTACAAATAATGGAAAGCTGCAACTCCTAGAAAAATGGCAATGGACGTGTAAGGATTATTCCAAAGGTCAATCGGTAATTGAAGAGGTGTAAAATATAAATTTAGAATTTAAATTTTTATGCCAAAAATAATTTTGACAGCTTTGATATGCCTTTGTTTTGGTATATTGCCCGCCCAACAAGTAATATCGGATGTTGAAAAGTTAGAACGTCTAGCAAAAGTTTGGGGGTTTCTAAAATACTATCACCCTATCGTTGGAGAAGGAAAATTTGATTGGAATAAAGAACTCATCACGATTCTACCAAAAGTGAGAACGGCTTCTGATAAAGAAGAACTTTCAGCCATTTTGTTACAATGGATAAATACTTTAGGGGAAATTGATAAATGTAGAAATTGTAATAAAAAAGAAAATAGATTTGAGAAAAATTTTGATTTATCTTGGATAGAAAACAAGCACTTTACCCTGAAATTATCTGAGAAACTACGATATCTTGAAGCAAACCGACGTCAAGGTAAATGTTATTATGCTTCTAGTTTTTTTAAAGGTGCAGTTAAATTCAAAAATGAAAATATATTATTATATGGAACGTATCCAAATGAGGAAGTACGTCTATTAAGCTTATTCAATTACTGGAATAAAGTGGAATATTTTTTTCCATATAAATATATGACGGATCAAAAATGGTCAGATGTGTTGGTTGAAATGATTCCCAAGTTTCAAGCAGCGAAAGATACCGTAGATTATCATCTAACAATATTGGAACTTATAAGTAAAATTGATGATACTCATGCCTTTTTTCAATCAAAACATACTAGAAAATATTTTGGAGATTATGCTTTACCAATACGAATCGAAATTATTGAGCATAAGGTTGTGGTTACAGGATTTCTACAAGATTCATTGGCAAAAGACAATGACTTTAAAGTTGGAGACATAATTTTAAAAGTTGATGGGCAAGATGCAATGGAATTTTTGAGTCAAATGCATAAATATGCCCCCGCTTCTAATGAAGTCGGAAAGTGGAAATATGTTCGTTATTATGTTAGTGCAGGAAGTGAAAAAAAAGCAAAAATAGAATTTGAACGAGATGGAGAAGTCAGGATAAAAGAAGCTCAAAAATATCCGTTGAAATTATTTCTGGGCAATCGAAAAGGAAAATTTATTACCCAAAAAGAGAAATGGAAAAAGTTGCAGGATAATATTGGATACATCAATATGAAGCATTTAAACCCGAATGAGGTGAAACAGGCTATGGATGGTTTAATGGATACACGAGGAATTATATTTGATGTTAGAGGCTATCCTAATGGAACTATTTAATAAATTGATAAATTATTTGAGTATTGAGAAAAAAACATTTAGTCAATTGATAAGCCCAGATTTATCTTATCCTGGTAAGTATATTTGGTCAAAAAAATTAACAATAGGGAAGAAGAATAAAAATAGTTATAAGGGAAAGGTTGTTATATTGGTGAACGAAAATACTATTAGTCACGCAGAATGGACAGTGATGTGTTTACAGACTATTGATAAAGCAATTGTTGTTGGGAGTCAAACTGCTGGGGCAGATGGGAATGTTACTATTTTTAATTTTTTAGATGACCATAAAACAGGCTTTAGTGGACTAGGTGTATTTTATCCAGATGGACGTGAAACCCAAAGAATAGGTATAGTACCTGATATAGAAGTAAAAAAAACAATAAATGGACTTATAAAAGGCAAAGATGAAGTTTTAGAAAAAGCACTAGAATTAATTCAATAAAAAAGGATAAAATTGATGTTTTATTATAGAATGCTTCATAGCATTCTTTTACCTGTTTAAACAACAACAACGTAAAAATACAATGAAGCTACCCGTTCCCATCCCCATCATAGAAATAGCAGCACTAATCAATGCTGAATTAATTGGAGATACTAGTATGATTGCTACAGGTATCAATGAAATTCATAAAGTACAACAAGGAGATATTACCTTTGTTGATGTAGAAAAATATTTTGATAAGTCGCTCAATTCGGCGGCATCTTTTATTATTTTAAATAAAAAAATAGATTGTCCAGAAGGAAAAGCACTCTTAGTTTGTGATGCTCCATTTAAAGCATACAATGATTTGGTATGGCGGTTTCGTCCTTTTCGACCATTGACAAAGATGATTTCTGATACTGCAATTATTCATCCTAGTGCAGTTATCGAACCCCATGCAGTAATTGGAAACTATGTGAAAATTGGAAAAAATTGTCATATTCAAGCCAATACGTTTATAGGAGATTATTCAGAAGTAGGAGATAATAGTAATATTCAAGCAGGGGCGATTATTGGGACAGATGCTTTTTATTATAAAAAAGAGAATGGAAAACTACATAAATGGCGTTCTGGCGGTAGAGCTATTATAGAAGAGGATGTTGAGATAGGTGCAGGATGTACCATCAATAAAGGCGTATCAGGAGATACAATTATAGGAGCAGGAACAAAGTTTGACTCCCAAATTCATATCGGTCATGGAGCCGTTATCGGAAAAAACTGTCTTTTTGCTGGACAAGTAGGAGTTGGTGGAAAAACCATTATAGAAGATGAAGTCGTGCTTTATGGTCAGGTCGGGATAGCTCAAAATTTAGTTATTGGCAAAGGAGCTGTTGTCTTAGCAAAATCAGGCGTGTCAAAAAATCTAAAAGGGGGGAAAGTCTATTTTGGTTATCCTGCAAAAGAAGTGAAAGAAAGTTATCGAGAATTAGCTGCTTTAAGACAGTTACCAGCTATTTTGAAAAGCGGTAAGATTGACTGATTCGGAGGATAGTTGTTCAAAGATTGAATTTCAACTGAAATTATTGTATTTTTGAATTTGAATCCATTTTGGTTCTTGTTTTTGGAAAAATTAACAGCAGTATCTATGTCAAATGATGTTGTAAAAAGCATTTCTAAATTATTGTATGATAATGATCTTGTAATCATTCCAGGTTTTGGTGGCTTTGAAGCCAACTATGAGTCTGCAAGGATTGATGGCGTACATGGACATCTTCACCCTCCCAGAAAAGCTATTTTTTTCAATGAAAATATCAAAACAGATGATGGATTATTATTGGATACACTAGTCCAGAAGTCAGGGAGAACGCTTGCTGAGTGTAAAATGACAGTAGAGACATTCGTCGCAGAATGTAAAGAAATATTAAATAAAAAAGAAATAATCGCCTTACCTGAAATTGGTAAAATTTTTAAAGATATAGAACAAAATGTTCAATTTATTCCTGAGGATAAAAACTACCTTTTAGATTCATATGGTCTGGAATCTATTCAATATTATCCAATCTTAAGAACAGAAGAAGCACTAGCGCAAAGTCAAACAATACAACCTCAGATAACTTCTAATGAGGATAGTCGTTCAAGATATGATGGTTGGTTGAAATATGCTGGGGCTGCTGCTGCTATGTTATTATTTGTATTAATTTATTTGGGCTGGATGAATGATTCCACAGAGCAAACTATAGCTGATAACGATCCACTCCAAGAATTAAATATTAATGTAAAACCTAAAGCTGAAGGTACGTCGTTAAAAACAGATGATGCTGATGCTCCATTAATTACAATGGAAGATGATATTTCTCGACAACTTCAATCGGATGAAGAAACAATAGATGATGCTCCAATGTTTGCCCCTGATGAAGTAGAGAAGGAAACTTCTTTTGAAAATACAGGAATTGAAAATGAGACGGTAAAAGATGAAATATATGAAGAAAAAACATGTATAATTGCGATTGGGGCATTTAGAAAAGAAAAAGGGGTTAGAGCTACACTTAAGAAAATCGAAAAAGCAGGATTCTTACCTTACATTGAACGAATGCCAAACGGTTTAGCAAAAGTAGGTATACAATTTGATGCGAATAAGGCAAATGCCAGTGATATGCTGCGTCAAGTACAAAAGAAAATAGAGCCTACAGCAAGAATCCTTCGTTATGAGTAGAGTGGTTGGAGGTTAAAAATAACCTGACACACACAATGACTTCTTGCTAGCAAGTCCTCTCCTATAACTAGTAAGTTTATAATGAAAAACAGTTAAACTTTTATATACAATGATTGAAATGTATATGAAGAATTCTATAATAAAAAACAATATACAAGTTGTTTTTTATGCTCTCTTTTTGATGTTTGTTTCTTGTGGTTATCAGAAACCAGAAAAAGATAAACATCCTCATCTCCCAATTTTTCCACAACATACAAATCAAAAAATATCAATAGCACCTTTTCTTTCTGTTGCACGAGGTCTTACATATAATGAAAAATATTTTTTCACCCATAACGAAGAGGGGCATCTTTTAATTTTAGATAGAAAGTTTAATAAGATTAAACAAATAAATAGTTGATATTCTATTGAAAAAAGTAATTTACTGCGTGTGTGCGTGTACACG
>JAHDBJ010000010.1:40294-141596 GCA_020630435.1 Saprospiraceae bacterium | reverse complement strand
CTACCTTAGGGTAGTCTCCTTTTTTAGTTGGCATTATAAGAGTTTTAAAAAGAAGATGCCTTTTTTCTATCTGTGTGGTTACAAAGTGATGAAATAACAAATAAAACTATACAATATGATTTAACATCAACTTTCAAAGTAGAAAATAATATTTAAATTAATTAACTAATTAAATTACCCCCATGAAGAAAATTTACTTAGTTTTTTTATCATTTTTATTATTTAAAGCTACAACTATATTTGCAAAACTATCGGCAAAAAAACATTCAAGTTCTTTAGAATATATGAATGAAATTAAATTTAGTTACACAAATAACGATAATGAAATTGCTAATATTCAATTATTAGACATAAATGGTCAGGTTCTTATAGAAAGGCAATTACTAGAGTTAAAGGACTTAGAACGAATTTCGACAGATCAACTTCCTGCAGGAATATACATTCTAATGTTACAAGTTGAGAGAAATTGCTTTTCAGAAAAAGTTATAAAAATATAGTAAAAGCTACTACCTGTGATAAGTTGGCAGAAAAGACGAAAATATTCATTTAAAGGGCATTTGTTAGCCTAATGAGAAAGTTTGAACATTAAATTCATTTTTAAATGTAGCTAGAATCAATTTTTTTATTGAATGCATAAGTGTGCGGCATTCAGCGATAATTGAAATAATAAGATTATAACAGTATTTTTTCTTAGTTTTTTTTCTGTTTATTTGACAGTGTGCTATTTTTATTGGCATAGATTTAGAGTATTAAGTTTATAGAATTTGGTAATGATGGTTAAGAATATAGACCAACCAAATTTATAATCCTTTAAATAAAATAGAACTCTAACAATATTAAAAATTAGTTCTTCTCACGGGAATTAGAGCCGTTGGGAGCTGGGAGAGGACGGTTTATTGTTAAGTTTTTATAAAATAAAGGATAAAAAGCCAAACTAGATAAAAGAGAAGTTTATTAATAATTGTATTGAATCTAGAGGAGGCCACAAAAGAGTAGCCTCCTTTTTATGAAATGAAAATTGATATGATTTAGAATTAAATCAAAATAATAAATTTGGATAGATAGATTTATAGATAATAATAGTATTGAAATGAGGAGACTACTCTTGTGGTCTCCTTTTTTAATTGAGAGTAGACTTTTGCCACTTATTATTAGTTAGATACCAATACGCAACTCCTAGCATTACAACCCAGTAAAAGATCTCAGAGGCCCAAGCAAATTCCAATCCTGCAATGCCAGAATTAATAATGAAATAGATATATAGAACATAAAAAATAGCACAGACAAATTGGATTTTCAAGGCCTCAAAAGTAGCACCTGTACCAACTAAAGCATTAAAATAAACAGCACCTATAGAAAACATAGCTAGAATACCTCCTAATACATAAAAGGTCGTTTGAGCTTCTCCAATTAAGGACATATCCTCTGCTCCTAATAATGGATAAAGGGTATATTTAGGAAATACAATAATTGGGATAGTAATGAGTGCTGTCATAAAAAAACAGAGTTTAGCTGTTTTCCAAGTAACATTCAATATCTGGTCATTTCTTCCCTGTCCTATAAAATTACTGACGAGAGTATTGATACCCGAACATAATCCCCAAGTCGGAATAGAAAGGACAAGATATATCATTCGTACTAAATTAGTAATTGCAAGTTCTCGTTGACCTAAATTTTCAACGATTCCAAAAAAGAAAAACCAAGAACCTAATCCTACAACAGATTGTGCTACAATTGGAGCTGCAATATTGAATTGTTTTTTAATTAATTCAAAATCAATTTCGGGCAATCGAAATAAATTGAAAGACCTTACTTTTTTATCAAAAAAAATATAAACAATAAATACAACAAAAGCGACAGCTTCGGCAATGCTGCTTGCTAGTCCAGCTCCACCTATACCCATTTCAGGTAAGCCCCAGCGACCAAAAATTAAAGCATAATTCAAAATAATATTAACAATAGCTAATATTATAGTGTCGATAATAATAAAGGAAGTCCGAGCAATACCAGAGTATAATGCTACAATAGATACCCCAACATAACTAAAAAATACACCCCACGAACGATAATGAATATATTCTAAACTTTGGTCATAAACTGTTTGAGAATCGACAAACATAGCAAAAAAAATGGAACAACCAAAGGTCATAAATAAAAACATCAAGAGCGCAAGTGCAAATTCAAAATAGGTCATAGCATAAAAGGTTCTACCAACTTCTTCAGGTTTTTCTTCTCCCATATGCCGAGCAATCATGATCTGACCTCCTCTAGAAAATCCATAACCTATCGCAGCAATTACTAAATAAAAAACACCTACAAAACCAATAGATGCAAATTCACCATCACCAATTTTATATACTTCATCATAATAATATAAAAATACACTATCACTTAGTGCTATGACATTCTGAACAGCACTACCTAACATGATAGGAATAGAAATGGCTAGGATATTTTTATATGAAGTATCTAGTTTCACTAGCTCGCAATTTAGTTTTATTTTATGAAAAAAGTAAGTAGGTTACTATAATATCATTAGACGTAAAGAATAGGATATAAAACAACATTAACTTAGATATTCTAAAATAAAGCCTGAATTATAGTTTCACAACTCATTTTTTTAGTTTTATTTTGTATAAAAATATTAAAAATGAGTGCTGAGGAATTACAAGATATTGACGAATCGCTATATGAGCTACATAAGATTATTGTAGACCCCAAACAATCCTTTATTAGAATTGATAAATTTCTAATGACCAAATTAGAGCGTGTTACTAGAAATAAAATTCAAAAAGCAATTAAAAATGAAGAGGTAAAAGTGAATGATAAAATCATTAAGTCGAATTATAAGGTACGACCTAATGACATTATCAGTTTTTTGCTTCCTAAACCTTCCACAGAGACTAGTGGAGTCATTGCTGAAAATATTCCTTTAGATATAAAATATGAGGATGATGATTTATTAGTCGTTTACAAACCTCCAGGAATGGTTGTCCACCCTGGATTTGGCAATAAAACAGGAACACTTGTAAATGCTTTAGCACACTATTTTAAAGAAATAGAATTACCCGTAAAAGAAGGGAATTTATCAGATCGACCTGGATTAGTACATCGTATAGATAAAGATACATCAGGAGTTTTGGTGATTGCCAAAACAGAAGAGGCTATGTCTCATTTGGGAAAGCAATTTTACAATCATACGGTTGAACGGAAATACCAAGCACTAGTCTGGGGGAGTCCTGAAGAAACTTCAGACACTATAGAAACGTATATTGGGCGTGATCCAAGTAATCGAACACGCTTTATGGCATTTACTGAAGAAGAAGAAGGGAAACATGCCATCACGCATTATAAAGTACTAGAAGATTTATACTATGTTAGCCTAATTGAATGTCAACTAGAAACGGGACGAACACACCAAATAAGAGTACACCTTAAACATATTGGTCATCCTTTATTTAATGATGCAAAATACAATGGGGATCGGATTGTTAAAGGGACGGTTTTTTCTAAATACAAAACGTTTGTAGAAAACAATTTCAAAATCTTGAACCGACAAGCACTTCATGCAAAATCACTAGGGTTTATTCATCCAAGAACAGGGGAGAAGATGTATTTTGAAACAGATTTGCCAGATGATATGATGCAGTGTTTAGAACGTTGGAAAAAGTATTTATCAGGTCGAAAGTCACATGAGAAATAAGTACTATTTTTCTAGTGTTTCGAGGACTTCATTATATCGTATGATAAGCATTTTTTCTTGACCAATAAGTTCGTTTATTTCCATGGCAAAAATGGTAATGCTTTCATGTAGTAACTCTTTTCGTTGCAATTCTCTTTGAACCAAAATATCAATGATTGTTTCTATTGTTTTTTTAACAGCAGCTTGCTGATCATAGGCTCTATAAAGCGCCCTAGATTGCTCAAACTCTATTCGATTGGTAATATTTTCTTGTTTGGCAACTAACCATGCAATTTCATCTATATAGCCTTGTATAATACCATTAGGAGCTACCCCATATAAATTAAATCGAGTACTAGGAAAGAAAACCGCTTCAATTGAATCTTTTTTTATAACATCTCTGATATTATCTATAATTGATTGGTGATATTTCGATAGCTTTTCTACATAAATTTTATTGTGTGTTATTTCTTTTTTGACATTATTTATAATGGATTTGGTTCGTTGATTATACTTATAGGTGTTGCGCCATTCATTAATAAATAAAGCAAAAAGAACACTCAAAATGATAAGTAAAGATTCAGAAACAAAAGTATTGAGTCGAAAGCGTTTTCTATTTGAGTCCATTGCTTACAATTTAAGTTATTCAAATATACATATAAAAACACCCCCTTCGAACAAAATGCCTAAAGGAGGTGAAAAAAAAGATGTATTTTAAAAGTAGAAAAATCTACTTGTATTTCATTATTATAAGAATGGTGCAATAACTAGTGCTACCACAGACATCAATTTCAATAAGATATTTAAGGAAGGCCCTGATGTATCCTTGAATGGATCACCAACGGTATCCCCTACAACTGTGGCTTTATGTGCATCAGAACCTTTGTAGTACATTTGTCCACTAATTTCTACTCCCTCTTCAAACATTTTCTTAGCATTATCCCATGCACCACCAGCATTAGATTGGAAAATTGCCATCAAAACACCACAAACCGTTACACCTGCCAATAATCCTCCTAACATTTCAGCACCCGCAGAGCTACCAAATAGTTTGGGACCAAATCCAATTAAAACAGGAGTTACAACAGCTATAAGCCCTGGAATAACCATTTCTCTAATTGAAGCTTTCGTTGAAATATCGACACATTTATTATAATCGGCTTTACCATCAGCTGCATCAAATGTTTTTCTATCAGCATCAGACCAAGCACTAGCATCTTTTCCTTCATTCTTTTTCATAACAGCAAGTGCTGCTTTTAATTCTGGTATGTCTTTAAATTGTCTTCTTACTTCTGTTATCATATCCATCGCAGCACGTCCTACAGCATTCATTGATAAAGCAGAGAATAAAAATGGTAACATTCCTCCAATAAGAAGACCAGCCATAACTACAGGATCAGCAATATTGATTGAAGTAATACCTGCTGTAGTCATAAATGCAGCAAAAAGAGCCAAAGCAGTTAAAGCGGCAGAGCCAATAGCAAATCCTTTACCAATTGCTGCAGTTGTATTTCCTACTGCATCTAATTTGTCCGTACGTTGTCTTACTTCTTTTGGTAATTCGGCCATCTCTGCAATACCCCCAGCATTATCAGATATAGGACCATAAGCATCTACAGCCAACTGGATACCTGTATTTGAAAGCATTCCTACCGCAGCAATGGCAATACCGTATAAACCAGCAAAATGATGTGCAGCAATAATAGCAACTGCCAAAATTAAAATAGGAATAGCCGTAGATTGCATCCCTACACCTAAACCAGCAATGATATTTGTTGCAGAGCCTGTCAGAGATTGATCTACAATAGACTGTACAGGTTTTGTTCCAGTACCAGTATAGTGTTCTGTAATTAAACCAATTAATAGACCAGATACTAGACCACAAATTACCGCAATAAATACTCCTGTAGGACCATACTCTTCACCGCCAAAAGTCCAAGAACTTGGAAGCATCCATGTTACAATTAAGTAAGTTAAAATAAGCATGATGATAGCGGATAAAAATTCACCTCTATTTAGGGCTTTCTGTGGATCACCTCCTTCTTGAACTTTTACGAAAAATGTTCCGATGATTGAGGTAATAATACCTACACCAGCAAGTACTAATGGTAATAGTACAGCAGACAAACCACCAAAATCATCTGTCCAAGCACCACCAGCTATTGTCGCACCACCCATAAAAGCAGCACCTAGAACCATAGTACCGATGATTGAACCTACGTAAGATTCAAAAAGATCCGCACCCATTCCTGCAACGTCTCCTACATTATCCCCTACATTATCTGCAATAGTAGCAGGGTTTAAAGGGTGATCCTCAGGAATACCTGCTTCAACTTTTCCTACTAAGTCAGCGCCTACATCGGCTGCTTTTGTATAAATACCACCGCCTACTCTAGCGAATAAAGCAATAGATGAAGCTCCAAAAGAGAACCCTGTCAATACAGTAATAACTTTATTGACACTGTTAGCGGTTTCTACTCCCCAAATACTACTATATACTAAAAATAAAGTTCCTAATCCAAGTACACCTAATCCTACAACACCCATCCCCATTACCGCACCACCAGCAAAAGCGACTTCTAGTGCTTTTCCTAAACTGGTTCTAGCAGCACTTGTTGTACGAACATTAGCTTGAGTAGCAACCTTCATCCCTATAAAACCAGCTAATGCTGAACAAATTGCTCCAAGTACAAAAGATAAAGCAACTAGATAAGAAGAAGTCTCCGCATTTGCTGTAACTGCTAATAAAACAGCTACAACTAAGACGAAAATTGCTAATACTTTATACTCTGCTTTTAAGAAAGCCATCGCACCATCTGAAATGTTCTTTGCGATTCTTTCCATTTTGTCGGTGCCGACTTCTTGGTTGGAAACCCACGAAGTTTTCCAAAACGTATATAGTAAGGCAAGAACACCGAAAACTGGAATCCCATACATTAAAGTTTGACCCATGTCGTTTTGTTTATTTTTTTAAAAATTTGTTTTGAGTTTTAAATATATAAATCCAAAGCGCTTTGTACTAAATTTGTATTAGATAGGAAACGTTGAATTTACTGCTTTAAACTTTTTAGGCGGGCAAAATTATAATTATTTCCTAGCTTATCCAAGAAAACAAGGGCAATTTGAATGCTAAATAAAGGAATATATAAAATATATCGTTTTCCTTTGAACTGTAATTAGTTCCTTTTTGTTATTTTTGTATAAAATAAAGTGATTATCAATGATAATTCACAATTATTAAATGTGAGTAATACTTGATATAAAAACAACTGTACATTTTAGAAAACCTTATATTGTACAAAATATGGAAAATACTGTAACTAAAAACCCTGTAATGCTCTATACCGAGCAAACACCAAATCCAGAATCTTTAAAATTTGTGAGCAATAGAATGTTGTATAAAGGGACAGCAGACTTTAGAGATGAAACATTAGCAAAAGAATGGTCTCCACTAGGAGTAGCACTGTTTGAACTACCATATGTGAAAGGGGTATATGTGTGTAATAATTTCGTTACTATTACCAAAGAATTTAACTATGCATGGGAAGACATCATGTTGAAGTTGAAAGAATTTATTAAAAACTATATAGAAGAGGGGGGGGAAATTCTTAAGGAAGGTTTTAAAGAAGCAATGGAGAAGATAGAGGCAGAGCGTGGTGTTAGTTATGAATACTCTGAGGATGATGCCGAGATCGTTCAAAAAATTAAGGAACTCATTGATACTTATGTAAAACCTGCCGTAGAAATGGACGGAGGTAATATTGCCTTTAAAGCCTATAATCAAGGGAAAGTTACCGTCATATTACAAGGTTCATGTAGTGGTTGTCCTTCCTCAACAGTTACCTTGAAAGCTGGTATCGAAGGAATGTTGAAGCGTATGATTCCTGATGTGACCGAAGTTGTAGCAGAAATGGGCTAGTTATAGTTTTGTGGCGACGATAGTAAAATAGTTGAAAAAAAACTCTTTTTTCATCAAGGTGGTACGTTCTATCTGGCATCCTCGTGTTGTCAGCATTGTTTTATATTCATTTAGATCGTATTGATGTGGATGTAAAATATCACCAGGCAACAAGCGAAATAACTGCTTGAAAAAGGCATAGTTATGTGCATCTATTGAAACAATAAGTTGCCCTCCTTTTTTGGTTGCAGCTATGATATTATCAAAACATAAATCTAGGTCGGCAACATGATTTATAGCATTTAAACAAAAGACTTTATCATAAGGCTTTGTTATAGAAAATTCCTCTAGTGGTAGACTAATGAAGTCAACATTTGGATAATCTTTTTTTTCAAAATGCTTAAGCTTTTCTTGATATTCTTCTAATAAAGGATCTAGAGCATGAACGTCTTTATTTTCGAAAATCATAAAGATACCAGCAGGGCCACAACCTGCATCTAGAATACGCTCTTTGGGAAGTGGAGTTATATTGATCTTTTTTAAAAAATCTGTCCAGTAATTTTTTTTCCAGTTGAGATATTCTGATTTGGGTTTTTGTTTTAAATAACGTTCCCACCATCTTATTTCTGCTGCTTGTGCTATCCGCCAACGAAGCCCCATAGAATTTGTATTTTACTATTAGAAAAATAAAGTACGTAGATAAAAGTTTATACTTTTGTTTTACGAATTGTCAAAAGTACTCAAATTTATAAAATGAATAAGGTCAACGTGAAAGGAATCGCTTGTTTTAGTTTGTTATTTTTACTCTTTTTGCAGAGCTGTGATATATTTAAAGGAGCAGGAACGTCTAATCCTTATAAAGATAATCTACTTGGTGAATGGATTTTAAAGTCTATGAAACAAGGAGAGAAAACTATTACATCTGATAAGTTTGGCGGTAAAGCTAGCATACAGTTTTTTGAAAATGGGAAAATCATTACTCGATTTCCAAATCAAAAACCAACGACCAGCCAATATTTTCTAGAAGGTAATAAGATTATTGATATGGGTTCGAATGAAGGAAAATCAATGGAGATTGTTAAATTAGAAGGACGAGAACTCATTTTAAAAATGGGAGTTGATCGTTTAGATAAAGTGCAAATGAGATTTCAAAAACAATAAAAAATTAGAATCGGAGACCAGCTGTTATCCCTAGCATTAATAGATCACCACTCCCTACATTTTCACCTTTGAAATTAGAGTTGACAGTAATACCATAAGAAACAAGAGGTGCTAAAAAATATTTTCCGTCCTCTAAAACAAAAAGCCAGCCCACTTCACCTGTTGGTTGGTATACAAATACCTTGGTCGTTCCTGTATTTGTGCAAAGTGTAATAGGATCAGTACAATTACTTTTCCAATCAATATGCTGTAACCATAAATGAATTTTTCCTCCAAGAAAGAATTTATTTCGTTGTTCAAAAAAATAATGCCTATATCCTAAAAAACCACCCCATCCACCGCCACGTTCATCTTCATGTAAACCTAAATTCCTACGCCGAATTAAGTTATATCCAAAACCTAGATTAATAGCATTACGATTACTTGTTCCAAAACCTAATTCTACTTTACTGGTAAGAACTAAACCTGTAGAATGGACTTGAAATGCTAGACCAAAATCTAACTTTTGAGTATTGTCTTCTTGGCTAAAACCATAAAAATGGAAGGTAAATAAAATAACTATAAAGTAAATGTATCGCATGACCTTAAGTGAATACTTGTTATGGGTTAAATGAGTATAGGGAATGTTTTGGTAAATTTGGATTGGTTGGATTAAGTTTTTGTGTCTGCAAAAATACAATTAATTTTTAACCTTATATTTTTCTTAACCTTTTATATAAAATATCCTATGTAATTTTGGGGTTAAAGAGGCGATTAGTTTTTTTTGCCTTAAAAAATCAGGAATTTTTTGAAAAAAGAGACTTAAATTAAGAATATGAAGAAAGTTATTCAAGTAATACTATGTTGTTTAATTCTTAGTGGAACAATCATTGCCCAAGATCCACCAAGTAGTGCAAACGAATTTGAAAAACAATACCAACAGCGAATTAAGAAAGAATATGTCAATGGTGTTTATATTCCTGCGGATTTAACAGAGGCATTTGTAGAGTTGAATAAGTTGATAAGCGAAGAGTCAAAAAATAAATACAAATCAGCACCAGAGGACATTGCTGTGAAAAAGTTATTTTTCAGCTTTGGTCGTTGGATTTCGTATAATTGGAGTTTTTACGAAGGGTCTCGTCTATCTCATTTTATAAAAACAAAAATCGGAATTTCTCACCCTGATGATATGACGAAGTTTATAATGCTTACGTTTCATCGGAGTTTAAATAAAAAGCCCTTAGATGCCAAAACATTAGCAGAACAACTCGCCCAGAAAAGACGCAAAGAGTGGGAGAAGAGCCATCAAGTAATCAGTTCTGAAAAGAAAAAAAGAGTAGAAGGAAAAAATTAGAGTTGCAAACCATCTAGTAGTTGGATGTAGGTTTGAATACCTTCTTCAATTTCTTGTAAATAAATATGTTCTCCAGCCGTGTGAGAACGAGCAGATTTACCACAACCTATTTTTAAGGATGGAAAAGGCATAAGGGCTTGGTCTGATAAAGTTGGAGAGCCAAAATATTCCAACTCTAGATTGATTCCTCGTTGTACAAGAGGGTGTTCCAATTCTATTCTAGAAGAATTTAGTCGGAAGGAGCGGGCGGTTAGTTCAGATTGCGTATTTTCTTGTAAAATTTGAAAGATAGCTTCATTAGAATACAATTCATTCGTTCGAACATCAATAACAAACGTACAATAATCAGGAACAACATTGTGTTGCGTACCTGCTTGGATTTGTGTTACGCTTAATTTTGTCTTGCCTAGAAAATCAGATGTTTTAGAAGGTATAAAGTTTTTTATCCAATTAATGTCTTGTAAGGCTATATATAGAGCATTGATTCCTTCGTCTCTAGCAGCGTGTCCTGCTTTACCATGAGCCAGACCATCTATTACCATTAATCCTTTTTCGGCGATTGCCATTCGCATCTGTGTAGGCTCACCTACAATAGCTACACTGATTTCTCCAAGGGCATCCAAGATTGAAACAATCCCATTTTTACCCGAGATTTCTTCTTCAGCAGTAGCTGCGTAAATTAGGTTGTATGGTAATATTTTTTTATCATAAAAATATAAAAAAGCAGCTGCCAAAGCGACAAGCGATGCGCCTGCATCATTACTACCTAAACCATACAAAATCCCATCTTCAATATCAGGAGAAAAAGGATTTCTTTTCCAACCTGCTGCAGGTTTTACGGTATCATGATGAGAGTTGAGTAGAATAGTAGGAAGGTTGGGGTTGAAATATTTATTTTTAACAATAATATTATTCCCAAATCGCTCAATGTGGATCTGCTTTTCTTGGAAAAAATGTTGAATGCGATCTGCTGTTTTATCTTCCGCTTTAGAAAAAGATTCTATAGCAATTAATTGTCTTAGGAGACTTAAAACCTCTTTATAGAGTTGTTCGATAATCATTATAAGTTTAGAATTGTGCAGGTTTCTTGAAAATTACTTTCAGCAATTGCAGGACTTCCGATAAGGACTCGACTTACACCTTTACCCAAGGCGTCAAAAGCATTATCTAGTTTAGGAATCATCCCATTAGAGATAATCCCCTTTTGTTGGTATGTTTTGAACGATTCATAATTCATAAAAGGAATGATACTCTCGTCGTCATTAGGATCTTTAAGGACACCCTTTTTTCCAAAACAATACAATAAATCTACATCATAACTTTTGGCTAAGGCACTTGCTATTGTAGCAGCAATTGTATCGGCATTGGTGTTGAGGAGTTGTCCTTTTTGATCATGTGTAATTGCACAAAAAACAGGCGTAATATTATGTTGGAGTAAAAGTTCAATGGAATCACCAGATACTTTATCTATATCGCCCACAAAGCCATAATCTATAGTTTTGACAGGACGCTTATGGGCTTGAATACTGTTTAGGTCAGCACCTGCCAGTCCTAGTGCATTGGTACCAAAATACTGTAGTTGGGCTACTATTTTTTTATTTAATAAACCAGCGTACACCATCGTTACGATTTCTAGAGTTGGAGCGTCTGTTACCCTTCTTCCATCAATCATTTGTGGTTCTAAGTTCATTTGTCGCATCAGCTCGCTTGCTTTGCGCCCACCACCGTGTACCAATATTTTTTTTTCTGTTCGATTAGAGAAATTGTTTAAAACTATCTTTAATAGATCTGCTTTATTGATGATATTTCCTCCAATTTTTAGAATACTTAGTTTTTCCATTTTGTAATGTTCGTTATTGTAAAATTAAAAACACACCTGTATCCCTTATTTAAGATACAGGTGTGTTTTATTGGTAAGCACTAATATGGAATTATAATCTAATTCGTAGTGCTAAGATACAAATTCTTTACTATTCTACAATTTTTCCTTAATGGTTTGAAATAGACTCTAGTTTATGTAGAAGCGGTTTAAAAATAGAATGATGAATTATTTACAAGCACTTATAATTAAAATCAACCTTCATTATTAAACAACTTCGTACTTTGTTTTTTTAGGAAAGCGTCAAGACGGTCTTTAATATTTTTTCGAATATTCATATAAAATAAGCCGTAATCGTAATTATGATAGTTTCCAAAAGGTAGAATAGCGAGCTTGAAGTGATGGTTTTTGGGTTTAGAGATATATAAAAACCCTTTTTTACCCAATTGAGCAGAGACTTCACCAATTTGAGGGGCAGACAAGGCGCTTGTATTGATTCCAAAACCATCTTTATGGATTAGATTATCAAACTTGAATCCTCTAGAAGATTTTGAGACAATGTGAATAGCGCCTAAGTTCTTGGATTTATCGGCTAGTTCTAAATCTCTTGTCCAAGTTAAGGGGTTTACGCCAAGGACTTTCTTTCTAGAACGGAGCTTCCATGCTCCTTTACCACTAGGTGTAGAATACCAGATTTCTGCTAAATCGATAAAGTGTGCATATTTACCTGATTCGATATAGGTATCCCAAGCGATTATTGTTCCAGTATCTGTGGGAGATTCAGAGGGTTGGAGGTTTTTGAAGGCTGTTCCAAATTTCTCAATAGGGAATCTAAAACCAACAACATAAGCAGCAACCATTTGATGACGAAGCTCAGAGTTTTCAATTTTCTCTTCTAATAATCGCATAGCGTGTAAGCTGCCTTGACTATGACTAGCGATGAAAAAGGGTCTGCCATGGTTTTGTTTTTTTATAAAATAATCAAAAGCCCTTTCTATATCTGAATAAGCAAGTTCTAAGGCTCGACGACCACTATCACAAGGTTGTAAAAACGTATAAAAGGTGGCCAGTCTGTATCGTGGCGCAAAAATACTACAGGATTCATTGAATACGGTTGCTTGACTGGGGACAATCATCTCGTCGGTCATCTCTAAAGTAGTGAGATTATCATCGAAAGGATAGTTCCAATTATAATTTCCAAAATAGCTAGTAGGGTGTATAAAGAAGACGTCTGCTTTTTTGGCTTTGTTGTTTGGTTTAAGGCCTTTTGGGATTAGATCAGATTTCCCTTTTTTATGAGGATGTACGGCCCAATTTTCTAAATCATCATAATCAGGTTCAGGAGGAATTCGAGCAACATCGAAACTTCTTTTAGGTCTTATTTTTAAGACAAATTTTGCAAACGATGTGGCTTTTGCAGTACTGATTCGTGTATTGGATATAAAGTTTGACAATTGCTGCCTCATAGTAGAATTCGGTTAGTAAGCATAGTTTTAGATATTAAAACAGGATATGAAATTAATATTTTGGTTTTTTATTTGATGATTATTAGAATTATTTTTTTAAAAAAATAAAAAACAAGACCCTAATCATTATGATTGAATCTTGCTTTTACTGAAAATGAAGTTTTAGAAACTATCTTATTTAATAAAGCAGAAAAACAAACTTTCGATTTGAAGTATAGTCAGATGAAGTCGTGAGCATTGCATACTATTTCAACTTTACTTATTCTGCTATAATGATTTTTTGAGATGAACCAGAAGAGATTTTGACTAGATATGTTCCCAAAACGAAATCACTCAAATCAATTTTTATTTCTTCTCCATTATTGGAATCTAGAACGATAGATTTTAAAACTCCACCATGTATATCTATGATTTGAATGTGTTCATTGGCTTTTGGGGCTGAGAATGTCAATATCAGTAAACGTTCTCCAACCAAAGGATTTGATCTAAGACTAAACCTTTTCGTCCCACATCGTATATTTATTGAACGATATGGAGAATATTCAAAGCTATTGTCTAAATCAACCATTTTTAGACGATACAAATATTCCCCATTTTATTCTATGCGTTGTTGTGTAATGCCCTCCAAGTGGATATTTACCATCTATTTTATCAATAATTAATTCTCTATTGGTTCTTGTATTTAATCGATAGACTTCGAAGTGATAGAAGCAGTTTCTCAATCTAGTGTGATTTCACAAGCGTCAATACTAGTAGTACCAAATAATACGGATGACTATTTGGAGCAGGAAGGCGATTCAATATAATATGTATTAGAAACTAAAGCCGATTTTGTGATTGTCTTTGCCGAGTTCTTTTTTTAGAGCGACCATTCTTAAAGCAGTAGTAGCTGCTTCCACGCCTTTATTACCGTGCTTTCCTCCAGCACGATCAAGTGCTTGTTCTAAAGTGTTAGGCGTTAGAAGTCCAAAAATAAAAGGGATTCCTGTTGCTAGAGATAGATTAGTTAAACCTAAGGCTACGGCATTATTAATGTATTCGTTATGTGTTGTTTCTCCTTTTATGACGCATCCAATACAGATAACAGCATCAAACTTTCTACTTTGTGCTAACATTCTCGCACCAGCTGTCAATTCAAAAGCACCAGGTACTTGTAGAGTGTGAATATCTTCTTCAAGCGCACCATGTTTGGTTAATGTATTATAACAACCCTCATATAAAGGAAATGTCACATTATTGTTGTATTCCGAGATTATAATTCCAAATTTTTTTCCTTCTGCCGAAGGTATTTTGGATTCATCGTATTCTGATAAACTTTTTAATGCAGTTGCCATATAGATTATTGATTTTGGTAAAAATAGAAGATTGATACTGTATTTTAAAAATATTAAACAGCTATTTTATGACTTAGTTTTAAAAGTATCTAAAATATTTTTATAGTATGTTATAATGATTTGCAACCTTCAAAAAATATTAATGTCTTTAAAAAAAATAGTTTTGCTGTAACCTTTAAGTGCAAAAAGTCGTCTTATGTCGGAAAAAGGGAAGCAGACATCAATATTATTGGCTTCAAAAAGGAAAGTTTACTTATTTGGGAATATAAAAAATAGATAGCTCGAGTTTTCAATATTATTTCACCATTGCTAAGTTATTTCCAAACAGTCTTTTAAAAATTGCTAATTAAACAAAATCTGATTTATCAGCTATTGACTTCTATTGTAATGACAATACGAAGGGCTAGATTAGATTGGATTATTTCAAAAAGAACACTTTATTATTTAAACAAAACAAAGGAAAAATGAGAATTCCGTATTTCATAATTTTATTATTTATAACACAGACATATCTAAATGCACAGACTTCAATTAAAGGGAAGTTACAAGATAATATTTCAGGGGAAGGGATAGGATTTGCCAATATAGTACTCTATGCTAAAGACAGTACGATGGTTAAAGGTGTTTTTTCGGAGGATGATGGTAGTTTTGAGTTTAATCGACTGTCGTCTGGAGATTACTTTATCACCTCAAGTTTTGTTGGTTACCAGAATTCTAGTACCTCATTATTTTCACTCACTGAAGGAGAAACAAAAATACTAGAAACGATGAAGATAGAAAGTGCTAGTGAGTCGCTTTCTGAAGTGACTGTTACAGCCCAAAGACCGTTGATGGAATTGAAACCTGATAAAATGGTATTTAATGTAGAGGGAAGTGTAAATGCTTCGGGTAATAATGCTTTAGAATTATTGCAAAAATCTCCTGGGGTAATAGTTGATAATAATGAAAATGTTACAGTTTTAGGGAAGACAGGGGTACAAGTTTATATTGATGGTCGACCTTCTCCTTTAACAGGAGATGATTTAGCAAATTATTTAAAGACATTACAGTCTTCTGAGATAGATGCTATTGAAATTATTACAAATCCTTCTGCTAAATTTGATGCAGAGGGGAATGCGGGAATCATCAATATAAAATTGAAAAAGAACAAAAAACATGGCTTTAATACGAGTCTGAATATGGGATATTCTATAGGAGAAAAAGCAAGATATAACGGATCGATTTCTTCAAATTATAGAAATAAACTAGTGAATCTATATGCTACCTTGGGAGGTTACAAAGGAGAGAATTGGAATGAAACAAATCTCTATAGAGAACAGTTTGGTCAATGGTTTGACAATAAAGGTATTTCGAATAATAGTTGGCAAGGTTATAATGTTAAGTTTGGTTCAGACTTTTTTATAAATGATAAACATACCATTGGTTTTTTAGTGAATACCAATCAAAGCAATTATTCAGATATATCAAACACTAGAACGCCTATTGGTGCAATAGGAAATGAACGAATTGATAGTGTGTTAGTGGCGAATACCGTTAATGAGGGTGATAGGCTCAATGCTAATTTTAATATTAATTATCAATATAAAGGAGAAAATGATAAAGGTTTAAATATTGATATTGATTATGGTCGTTATCGTATGAATTCGGATGAGTTTCAACCTAATTATTATAAAGATAATGAGGAAGAGGAAACCCTAACAGAAAGAATCTATCGATTTGAGACACCAAAAGATATTGATATTTATACATTTAAAGTGGATTATGAACAGCCACTTGGTAAAAATAAATTAGAAATAGGAGCAAAAACTGCTCTAGTAGAAACCGATAATATTTTTGATTTTTATAATATTAATAACGCTATTGAATCAATAGATATTGATAGGAGCAACCAATTTATATATACAGAAAATGTTAATGCAGTATATGCCAATTTGAATAGACAAGCAGGGAAATTTAGTATTCAGTTAGGGCTTCGGTTAGAACAGACAAATTCAGAAGGAGATTTAATTGCGATGAAGCCAATTAATGATGAAAATGTCAAACGAAATTACATCGATGTTTTTCCATCTGCGGGACTGTCGTATCAATTGAATGCTAAAAACACATTCCAGTTATCGTATAGTAGACGTATCAATAGACCTTCTTATGAGGATTTAAATCCTTTTGAAAGTCGTTTGGATGAGTTGACTTTTCAGAAGGGAAATCCTTTTTTAAACCCAGAATATACGAATAGTATCCAATTATCGTATTCGTTTAATTATGCGTTAAATACGACGTTTAGATTTAGCCATACGAGTGATTTAATTACGAGGCTTGTAGATACGGCCAATGAAACAGCGAGCTTTATTACATGGTTGAATTTGGCGGATCAATACAATTATAGTATAAATATTAGCTCTCCGCTTCCGATTAAAAAATGGTGGAGTACTTATACAAGTATCACAGCTTATCATCAGCACAATAAAGCAGATTTCGGAGAAGGAAAAATAGTAGATGTAAAAGCAACCTCTTTTAATATTTATGCACAACAGACTTTTATGTTGCCACATGATTTTGCTGCGGAATTATCAGGTTGGTATAATAGCCCAAGTTTATGGGGGGGGACTTTCGAAATGGAGGATATGTATAGTATTGATTTTGGCGTGAGTAAAAAGCTATTTAAGGGAAAAGGCAAATTGAAGTTATCCGTAAGTGATATTTTTAATAGTAATAATTGGAGAGGAGAAAGTAACTTTGGAGATTTGCGAATGATAGGAAATGGTGCTTGGGATAGTCAACGGTTTAAAGTAAACTTTTCTTATTTATTTGGTAATGAGAAAGTGAAAAATAGAAATCGTAGAACGGGACTCGAAGATGAAGAAAACCGTATAAAATCAGGGAACTAAAAGTGTTTAATATTGAAATATGGCGTAGGGCTTCGAAGTTTTCGAAGTCCTATTTTTTACTTTAAGATTAAACTGAAGCTTCGTTCACAACTTGAGGAACACCCACTACCTTTTGTCTTTTTAGTAGGTTTAAACCCATGTTTTTCGTAGAGTTTAATAGCTTCTTCAAAGGCAGTTGTTGTTTCTAATATGACCGTTTGATAATTTAGGGTGCGTGCTTTTTCTAATAAAAAATTTAACATCCATTGGCCATAACCTTTCCCTCTTGCTTGAGGGAGGAGATACATCTTACGAATTTCTGCTGTGTGGTCATCAATTTTAAATAAACCAAAAGTGCCTACATTTTCTTTTTCTTCGTCTTGTAATATTCCAAAAAAACCATCTCTATAGGCAGTATCAAGATTTTCTATATCAAGATATATTTTATCATCTAGGCAGAGATTAAACTCTTCAAAGGTTTTCTGCATAAGTTGTTTAATAAAAGGGATATGTTCGAAACGGGCTTCAATATGATTTGGGTACATTTTATTTGTATTTTGTAATAAAACAAAAAAGACCACTCTTAGTTTAGAGTGGTCTTTTTTATATAAACGTTGATTGAAATGCTCTAAATGCCTTGATTGCCTCTAGGCTTTGCAGAATAGTTAACTTTTAACTGTCCAGCTTTACGCAAAGCTGTTTTTACATCACTAACAATTCCCATCGTAATGTCTTTGTCGACTCTTAGGGACGTAGTCATAAATGGATGCATAGGTTCAGGAACATTTAGTTTTTCTTTTTCCAAAAACAACGGAATATCTTCAGGAGCTCCAAAAGCATCATTTAATTGAAGCCTTGGAGAAGTTCCATAGACAGCTTGATATTTTTCCATAGGTCGACCAATATAAATATGGTTAACCAATGACTTTCTTTCCAATTTGCTTAATTCCGTAGCATCTGGAACATTAACGTCTACTTTCAAACTAGCATCCTTCATTACAGTTACTACCATAAAGAAGAATAAAAGCATGAAGATAATATCAGGAAGAGAAGCAGTAGATATTGCAGGACTTGCCGCTCCTCTTTTCTTTTTAAACTTAGACATAGCTAATGATTTTAAAAATGATAAAACGTTAGATTGTTCTAATCTTCCTTACCGAAGGAAGTTGGTTCAGCTTCGGAAATAACCAAAGGAACTTTATCTCTAATTTCTTTCTTTTCGGGAATGGTCAACTCTTCGTAAGGCTTTCCAAACTTTTTCTGAGATTCATCTTCCCAAATTTCGTTATATGCGGCTCTTAGCTCATTGTAAATCATAAGATACGTTTCATATTTTGTACCTCGGTCATTTTTCAATGAAATAATTGCAGATGCGGGATCCTCTGCCAAATCCTCCTGTCCATTCGGATTCATAATAAACTCTTTGGTTTTATCCTTAAGAAGACCAGGCTCCATAGGTTCTTTTCGGACTAACAATTTGTCATTAGCATTCACCAATACGGAGTAAACGTTACGAGTTTTTAATTTTAAAGGATCAGGCTCCTCATCAGACCATGGCGGTAGCTTTACCATAATACCCTTATCGACCTCAATAGTAGTTGTAACTAGGAAGAAGATAAGAAGCAAGAAAGCGATATCCGCCATAGAGCCGGCATTGACTTCTTGACTAAGTCTGTCTCTTGATCTTGCCATTTTTAATTATTTAAAAGCGTTACGGATTTCAGACACGGCTGCGACTAAAAGTCCTAATAATGATAACAATACGGCCAATCCAATACCACCACTAATGAATTTTAGTATTCCTTCAGTAATAGTTGCACCTGGATTATTATTATGGAATGAATCTACTGCTTTTTTTACAATTCCTTCTGCTGTACCACTAGACATAGAGTACAAGACAAAGAAAATAACTAACAGTACACCGATTCCTATAAGTCCTTTTAAAGAACCTTTTAAATCAGAAAAAATATTGAATACAGAGAAAAGAATGGCTGCTACTGCTGCTATCACAATAAGAATGATGGCACCATAAATTCCTGCATTAAATATTCCTGTTGTGTATTGCTCTTCAGGAGTTGCTAGACTGTTGAAGCCCTCAAGTCCGGAAAACACCGAAATCAAGAAAATAACAACAAACAACAGACCCAAACCGAAGCCCAGAAACTGACCGTTTTTACTTAAAAAATTGTACATAATTTTTCTTGATTTTAGTTTTTAATAACGTTGTTTGCTACTAAAGTATCTACCAAGCCGATAGAAGCATCTTCCATTCTGTTTACGATGCCGTCTACTTTAGAAACGATGTAGTTGTAAAAGATTTGAAGGATAATCGCAACGATCAATCCAAATACGGTAGTCAAAAGGGCTACTTTAATACCCGTTGCCACAATTTGAGGAGAAATATCTCCCGCAGCAGCAATGTCATCAAAGGCACCAATCATACCAATTACTGTACCCATGAATCCAAGCATCGGAGCAATAGCAATGAAAAGTGAAATCCAAACTAAACCTTTTTCTAAAAGGCCCATTTGTACAGAACCATAAGAAATGATGGATTTTTCTACTTCATCAATACTTCCGCCATCTCTAGCTCTTTTGAGTCCTTCAAATAAAACACTAGCCGCTGGACCTTGTGTTGATTTGCAAACTTCCATAGCACCGTTGATGTCTCCCTGCTTCAGGTTATCATCAATTTTTGCTAGAAGCTTGTCTGTATTAGTAGTAGCTAAATTTAACGTAATAATACGCTCTATACAGAAAGCAAGTCCTAAGATTAGACAGATAAGTACGAATGTCATGAATCGCCAGTCCCCGTCAATAAAGTATTGCTTTAAAATTTGGTAGCTTGAGCCACCGTCTTCCTGAGCGAATCCTGTGTTGGTTGTAAATACAACAAGTACAACCATTAGCGTAAAGGCAAGTATTCTTCGCATAGTCAATAAGGTTTTGAACTTTGTTTAAATTAGTTAATAAAATTTTGTTTTGATATAAAACAGATGTTTAATTAAATCAAATATTATAAATCTTCCTAGCGGAGAGTAAGGGATTCGAACCCTTGATACGCTTTTGGCGTATACACACTTTCCAGGCGTGCGCCTTCGACCACTCGGCCAACTCTCCTAATTTCATATTAAGGCACATTTAAATGCGTAATCTTGTTATCCTTTCTTTAAAAAACACATCATATTACTACACCCAATTATAAAACGCCTGACACAAAAATTGTAAATTAAAGTCACAATTCAAAATTTTTTCAAAAAGTTAAATCATAAAATTAGAATTTTATTCCATAAAAGACTACAAATCAAAGATTTTATACGCATTCTCACTAGTGATTTTTTTTACTTCCTGAATATCAATATTTTTGATGTCTGCCAATTTTTTAGCCACATAAACCACATAAGAACTTTCATTCCGTTTTCCTCTAAATGGGGTAGGGGCAAGGTACGGAGAATCCGTTTCTAGCACGATATGTTTTAGGTCTATTGCTGTTAAGGTTTTATCAAGTCCTGACTTTTTGAAGGTAAGTACTCCACCAATACCTAGAAAAAAGCCCAATTCAATTATCTCTCTTGCTTCTTCTACCGTACCACCAAAACAATGAAAAATACCTCTTAGCTTGTCGTCATTTAAGGTTGCTAGTATCTCTAATATTTCTTTTGTAGAATTTCTAGCATGAATAACAATAGGCAAATCCAGTTGTTTTGCCCATTCTATCTGAAGCCGAAAAGCTGTTTTCTGCTCTTCAATAAATGTTTTATCCCAGTAAAGATCAATACCAATTTCTCCTACAGCACAAAATTTGCGTTTGAATAGCCATTCTTCAATAATTGCTAATTCTTCTTTGTAATTTTCTTTAACAGAACAAGGGTGCAAACCCATCATTGGAAAACAATGTTCAGGGTATTCTTTTTCTAGTTGTAACATACCTTCAATTGATTGACTATCAATATTGGGGAGGTAAAATTTTTTGACGCCTTTATCTAAAGCTCTTTTTATCATTTCATTTCGATCAGAATCAAACTGCCTAGCATAAAGATGTGCATGAGTATCTACTAACATGATGTGCTTTCTATTATTTTTGGTGTAAATGTAGGCATTAGAAGTGACCAAAAAAATAACTTGGGCTTTTTTTGAGGGGAAAGGAAAGAAAATATAAAAAATGAGCGAGGAATTGAATAAGGCTATCCAATGGTTTTAAATAAGGATAAAACCATTGGGTGAAGAATGTTTGCTAGTTGTTTACAATTTTTCTTGTCGCAATTATGATTCGACCATCTTTCATCTCAACCTTAACACCCGTAATTTGATGCTTTTCTCCTACTTTAAAGGTAACGGTTGCCGAAACTTCTTCATTTCTGAAGATATGTTTCCCTGTATTTTCGAGCCTTACAATTTGAGCATCGTTTTTAACTCTACCAACAAGTACATCGTTTTCTTCCGTAAAAATAAATTCGACAGCTTCATTTTCTGTGAAATAATGACCAGTATAAATACTTAAATCTATGGGGCTATTGGAAAGATTTGTAGTGTCTTTAGAAGAAGTGTCTTTAGGAACATTACAACTGAATAGCAATAAACTAACTATCAGAACTATTAAAAATTGAAGTCTCATTTAAATTATTGTTTTAAGGTGAATAATAAACATCCAATTTATAGACACCTTAAGTCTTAGATAAGGTTACAAAATTGTTTAGATGAAAATTTTTGAAAGACGTTCTTTTTATAATTGATATTTGGGTATTCTATCTTATTGAGTTGTTACATTGGTGCTTTACGCCATACATTTATTAAGAGAATATTTTAAGTTTTGTAACACATTGTACTGCTTAGGGTATAAAGTAAAGAAATCATTTTAAACTATAAAATTCAAATGGATATGAAAAACGTAATGATTCTTTTATGCTGTCTGTTTATTGGCGTTTACACCATAGCACAGACCAATTGTAAACCTTATATTACTATAGATAAAGGAAGCAAATGGGAGATTACCAATTATTCTAAAAAAGGAAAAGCTATGGGTAAAATTGCTTACAAACTTATTGAAAAAGAAGAAGAAGGTAATACAACAATTTTTAAGGTAAAGGCGATAAGCTATGATGAAAAAGGAAAGGAAATTTTTGATTCCAGCTATGATGCAAAATGTATTGATGGAGTTTTTACAATCGATATGGCATATAAAATAAGTGAGCCTTCGATGCAGGCATATCAAAATATGGAAATGGATATAGATGCCACTACAATAACAATTCCGAGCATGGGGGAGTCTGTTGGTAAAGAGCTTGATGATGGTTCATTAAAAGTAGGTATTGATACAGGAAGTCCTTTAAAAATTAATATGACTATAGATATAACAGATAGGAAAGTCGAGGCAAAAGAGCAAAGAACAACGACTGCAGGGACATTTGATTGTATAGTTTTATCACAAAAAACAAGTACAAAATTACTTATGAAAATGGAAGTTGATTCTAAAGAATGGTATGCAGAAAATATTGGTTTAGTTCGTTCTGAAACCTATAACAAAAAAGGTAAGTTAATTGGTTATAGTGAATTGACAAAGTTAGAGTAGTAATTGATTTTCAGAAATGTTGGTACAAAAAAACTGCATTGAATCAATTCAATGCAGTTTTTTTGTAAAAATAGATTTAAACAACTTCAGTATAAAACTAGCTTTGATTTCGTTGAAGCACTTCGTCAATTAAACCATACGCTTTAGCTTCACCACTTGTCATCCAATTGTCTCTTTCACAATCTTCTGCTATCTTGTCATACTCTTGGCCAGTATGGGCGCTAAGAATATCATACAATTCTTTTTGAAGTTGTTTTGTCAAACGGAATGAAATTTCCATATCTGTTACTTGTCCTTGCATACCTCCTAGAGGCTGGTGAATCATCACACGACTATGCGGTAAGCAAGTTCTTTTACCTTTAGTTCCAGCAGTTAATAATACAGCTCCCATTGAAGCTGCTAAACCTGTACAAATAGTTGCTATATCTGGTGATACATACTGCATCGTGTCATAAATGCCTAAACCTGCTATTACAGAACCTCCAGGACTATTAATAAATATTTGAACATCTCTTTTAGGATCAACCGATTCTAAAAAGAGCAATTGAGCTTGAATAATATTGGCAACATAGTCTGTAACAGGTACGCCCATAAAGATGATTCTATCCATCATTAAACGAGAAAAAACATCCATTGAAGCGATATTCAACTGTCTTTCTTCTATAACTGTAGGAGAAATATAATTATTAGAAATTTGTTGGGCATATTTTTCTAAGTGCATACTACTTAAGCCCATATGTTTGGTAGCATACTTTTTGAATTCGTCTTTGTGGAACATATTGATTTTAATTTGATGTAGTTACTTAAACAACGAAATAACAACGGGTATTGTTGAAAAGTTGAATTTGTACTATGATTTAACCAAAACTTTTTATTCTCCAGTTGTTTCCTCTTCTGCTTTTGACTGAGCAGTGTGTTCTTCATTTATTTTTTTCACAAGTTCGTCAAATTCTTTTTGAGAAATGCTTTCTTCTTTTAAAGTAATTTCGCTCTTAACCGTTTCAAGAACTAGACCATTAATAATTTGTTCGGCCTTTTTATTAACATCTTCTCTCTGCGCATTTTGAAGCATTCTCTTTGCTAGATCATCTAGCATACTATCATCTGCCATCGCTCCTCCCATATATTGTTTAAAATCGTTTTTATAAGATTGTAATAAATCTTCTTCCGTTACTTGCAATTCATGTTGCTTAACGATTTTATCTCTCACTAATTGCCATCTTAAATGCTTAACAAAATAAGGTAATTCTTTTTCTACTGCAGCAGCATCCATTGTTTCATTAATGGTAAGTAACCAACGTTTTAAAAAGCCTTCTGGTAAAGTTGGTTGATTTTTTTCTTCTAGAAGCTTTCTGATTTTTAATAATAAAACATCATTACTATGTTTAGTATAAACTTCTTCAATGTCTTTTTTGATAAATGCTTTGGCTTCTGCTTCATTACTTACTTTTCCTTCACCAAAGGCTTTATCGAAAAATTCTTGATTGGCTTCTGCTGGTGTATGTCTTGTGATTTTATCAATCTCTAGTTCAAATTCTTCCCCTACATCTTCTCTATCTACATCAATTGATAAGATATATTGTCGGACAAAAGCTTTATCCTTATCGGACTCTAATGTATAGACATTTCCTCTAATTTTATCTCCTTGCTTTTTGGTAAGGAGTTCTTTTTTAAAATCTTCATTTGTTAGTAAGTCAACGGCTATATCAAAATAAGTTTCTAAACCACCCTCTTTTAGAGCATCACCGTCTAGCTCCCAGGCCTTGACACTTACAAGATCTGTTTCCTGTATGTTATCGGTAGGGTTAGAACTTTCGCCACCTCGTTTTAAAAGGTTGGCGTAATTATCATCAATTAATTTATTATCAATTTCAACATTGTAGGAAACGAGTTCTTCTGATTTAGATACGCCAGCCACCTCAAATTCAGGTGCTAATCCTAAATCAAAGATGAATTCATAATCTTTTAAATCTTTAATGCTAAAATTGATTGAGGTTTGTTTTTCATTAGGAATTGGCTGACCAAAGTATTCCAATGCTTCTTCTTTAAAGAATTTGGAAAGTTCTTCGCTTAAAACACTGTTGACTTCCTCTGCCAATACTTTCTTGCCAAACATTTTTTTAATTATAGATAATGGTGCTAGTCCTTTTCTGAATCCTTTGAGGTTAGATTCTTTTCTCATTTGATTTAATTTGGCATTCAGTTTAGCCTCATAATCTTCTTTGTTGATATTTACAGTTATGACTGCGTTAATTTCATCAATATTTTCCTTGACGACTTTCGCCATGATGTTTTATTTTTAGTATTAATAAATTTAAAAGAGACTGCAAATATACGTTGCATTATGTAAGAGCGAGTATTAACTGATAAAAACTGAATTGTTGACAGATTTTAAGGAAGGAAAAGTGCGGGTGGAGGGACTCGAACCCCCACGCCTTGCGGCACTAGATCCTAAGTCTAGCGCGTCTACCAATTCCGCCACACCCGCATCTGACACAGTTTGCAAAATAAGTAGATTTCTTTGCAAATGTCTTATATCAAAAAACTACTTTTTATTAAAGCGATGCAAAGATAATTCTTTTCATGAAAAAATAAAGATTTTATAAAAAAATATGCAACAACTTTAGCCTTTAAAAGAAAAAAGCCAAGCATTTTTGTAATGCTTGGCTTTTAAAATAGAGAAGTTATTAAACTCCTATTGATAATAATATCTAGTTTTTGACAAACTTTCTAATATCATACTGTCCATCAAGTGTTCTATTAATTCTTAAGAAATAAACTCCTTTTGTTAATGAAGTTGCATCAAGCTCAATCAGATTTTCACCTTTTGTAGCTACGATATTTTGTTGATAAACAATACGTCCTAAAGCGTCGAAGACTTGAAGTTCTACATTTCCTAATGTACTATTTTCAAAATCTAAAACAAGTATATCTTTTACAGGTACAGGGCGAATGACACTAATTTCGATGGCTTTTCTATCTGTAAAGTCAATTTGAATAATATTAGAATATTCAAACGCACCATCATTGTCTACTTGCTTTAAACGGTAATAGTTTGCTCCAATTAGAGGTTTAGTGTCTACAAATTTGTAGTCAACCTGAGCAGTAGAATTACCAGTCGCTTGAACTTTACCAATTGCTTCGAAACGACCACCTGTAGTAGCTCTTTGTACTTCAAAATAGTCTGCATTAAGCTCACTTGCTGTAGACCATGTTAAATCAACTTGACGTTCATTGCGTTCGCCTTCAAAAGATAAAAACTCTACTGGCGTTGCTCCTCCTCCTCCTCCAGAGAATGAAGTCACACTAAATTCTGCATAATAGTCATTATTGGTGTCAGGCTTTGAAGCTAAAATACAAGGATTTAATATAGAATATGATGGCGCAATATAAGGAATGTAGTTCGCAGCCGTAGAACCTATGTGACCACTATTAGCATCTAAGTTTACAATTGCCCCAGAATCAAACTTGAAAAATTCTATATCTGTATGTGCTGCTACAGTTCCTCCAGCGGCATTTGTTGCTGTTTTAACAGCTTGAAAGTCTTCATTTCTATAATAGAAACGGACTCCAACAGCCCCAGAAGTTGGTTGTTGTGCAGTCGTTAAATCAACATCCCAAAAACGATCCATTACATGCCATACCGCACCACCTTTATAAGGAGTTACACCTGTTAAATCGACAGCTGTATTGATATCTCCAGTTACATTATGATGTACAGAACTCGTTGGTACATTTACACCACTCGTTCCTTTTTGTAGAGATAATAGTAATAATACAGGATTCCCATCTTGATAGTAATGTGTCCAACCTGCGGCATCCGTATATTCATGTGTCGCAGTATAATTCCCCATAACTGTTGGAATTTCAACATCCATCTCATTCACTTCTATTGTGAAAGGAGTTTTCCAGTCGGCTCTTACTACACCATCATGTTGAACACGAATATAGACTTCATCATTTGCACTATAACAGTTGAAACTTTTCAGGACAGTTGTTGCATTTGCACTCAGTGTTTCATTAATAGAAGATGTACCAATTTCATAATCTGCAGGTGCTTCATATAAATCTACTCGACCTGCCTTATTTCCAGCTTTAACAGTTACAGTAATTCCTCGTACATCTCTAGGGATAGTTACTTTATACCAATCCTTATCTTGATTTGCTGCTCTATTACCATCTGCTGGTCTTACATCTGGTGGCAACTGTACAATACCTGCGTACTTATGCTCAAAATTAATATCCCAAGCGAACTTAGGGTAGTCTCCTTCATCTATACCATGAACGTGGTATTCTATATCTCCAGGTTGGCTAGTGTGGAATGTACGATTTTCACTTGTGATTCTATCCGATAGTCTATTAGGAACACCATCATTAGGTACAGATACACTTACACCATCTACAAAATCTTCAGTTCTTCCTTGTCCGCCTTCGTAAATCCATTGGCGTTGATCATCTACTACACCATCTCCAGCACAACCATAATTTTTATATTTACAAGTCGAAAGAGCTCCTCCGACCTGATTGGTTACAAACCATGTATAACGAACATTATCAGGTAGAGGCATAGAGGGATTATCTCTTGTACCGTCCCACGTATTACCTGAACCTATTTCATTGATACCTATCACATTTGGACTATTATCATCTCCATCACAATCTACATCTTCTGACCAATACGTTCCATCACTCATATCTTCTTCATTTCCTCCATAAAGATATAAACCTGCTATATCAGTTCCGAACCAAGCAGTATATTTATATCTTAGATCTCTAACTGCTTCACTATTTAAATCAGGAAGTGTATTTCTTTGGTTTTCAGAGCTTTCATATGTTTCTCCAGTATCTGGATTCATTCTACCCAATACAGATTCAAAAGAGTTACTTCCTCTATGTGGTGTACCAGCTGTCATTACTCTTGCTACTTTATGACCATCTGGAGAAGAAGGATCAACCCACCACCGAGGACTTCCACCAGATGTTCTTTGTAAGTATTCTCTAATACATAAACCACCCATAGAATGACCTACTAAAATTACTTTTCCTTTATTAGGATTAGCAGCTAATACGGCCTCAATTCCAGCTTTCAATGCATAACCTTGTTTTAAAATTGCAGCTTCATTATTTTCAGAACAATCATCACAAGGAGCAGTATGAGAAGAAAAATTACCAGGATTTTTTCTTACGGTATTGTCCCCATTTTTACCAGTATTAAAATTCATAGCATAAGTACAACCAGCATTTAAAACGTTATTTTCATCAGCAAAAATCCATTGAACATCATCTGCTCCTGATCCTGTACCATCCCAAGTACTATTTGTACCATTAATATCATCATTTCTTTGATTATCGTCTAAATACCAATCTCTACAACTTGTCCAACAAAAAGGATCTAAGACACAACAGTCTTGATAATAGCCGTGTGTATCTGAGGCATTAGGCATAGCCCAGAATATATTATTATCAGGTAGTACACCGCCGCCCCAAATATTTTTAAAAGAACCGTCATTATAAGTTGGTTCCCATGATTCAAATGTTCCATTCCATCCATGTATATAGATTACAGGATAAGGACAATCACCAGCTTGAGCCTTTGATTCGTTAGAAAATAATCCTACAAAAAATAAACTTAATACAATTAACCGAGTAAAAACTTGATTCATAGTTGTAGCTTTTAATTAAATAAATTTAAGAAATAGTCAAATAAGCAATTTATTGTTTTAGATGAATGAAGAAATAGAAACATAGTATTATTAACCAGCGTTTAGATAGAATTAACTTCAGACATTAAAACATATAATTATTTTTTTGAAATAATTTTGAATGATTGTGACAAGCAAATTTAATATTTTATTAGGAATTTTAAGAATTTGACGAAAGAAAATTGTAAGCAAGACGTCAAAGAAAGTTGATTTTTTTGGTATTTAGAATTATAATGATGTAATGTGTAAGGTTTTTTGCATAAAAAATCTTTGAAAAAAAATAAGGGTTTTGAAAATAAAAAACAAAGGCGTTATCTTTAGACTATAAAAGCACTTTTTTTTGCGAAATTTCGCAAAAAAAGGACTGTGTTGAGTTAATATTAATATCCTAAAATCATTTCAAAAGTGGTAAAAAGCAAAATTAAATACGACAAAGCAACCTACCTAAGATGGTATGAGACAATGCTTCAAATTAGGAAATTTGAGGAAGCAACATTAATTGCTTATGGACAGCAAAAAGTGAGAGGTTTCTGTCATGTGTATATTGGTCAAGAAGCAATTGCTGGTGGGTTAGTTAGTGCTTTAAGAAAAGAAGATGCCATTGTTACGGCCTATCGTCAGCATGGGATTGCATTATGCAGAGGACTTTCGTCCAAATCTTGTATGGCAGAGTTATTTGGTAAAGCGACGGGTTGTGTAAAAGGAAAAGGAGGTTCAATGCATTTCTTTTCTAATGAGCATCGGTTCTTTGGAGGTAATGGTATTGTAGGTGCTCAAATTCCAATTGGAACAGGAATTGCTTTTGCAGAGAAATATCGAGGTACCGATAATCTTTGTGTAACGATGTTTGGTGATGGTGCTGCTAGACAAGGAGCTTTGTTCGAATCGTATAATATGGCAATGACTTGGAAACTTCCTGTATTGTATATTTGTGAAAATAATGGTTATGCGATGGGGACATCGGTTTCTAGAACAAGTAATATCCAAGATATTCATAAAATTGGGTTGGCATTTGATATGCCAAGCGAAGCAGTAGATGGTATGAATGTAGAAGCTGTACACGAAGCTTTGGTGAAAGCGGCTAAACATATTCGAGCAGGCAAAGGACCATATTTCTTAGAAATGAAAACTTACCGTTATAAAGGGCATTCTGTTTCTGATCCTGCAAAGTATCGCACTAAGGAAGAAGTAAAACAATATAGAGATATTGATCCTATAAAAATCACTGAGAAAACAATATTAGAAAATAGTATTGCTAGTGAAGCCGAAATAAAAGCAATTAAAGAGAAAATAAAAGTAGAAATTGCAGAGGCTGTTAAGTTCGCTGAGGAATCGCCTCTTCCAACAGCAGATCAATTGTATACAGACAATTATGTTCAAGAAAATTATCCGTTCTTGACTTAATAAAATTTGTGTCAGTTGACGAATTTACTTTAAAAGTTACAATCAATTTTGCATTGATTGTAACTTTTTTTATAAAAAAAGGCTATATCCCAAAAGAATGTTTATTTTTGCCAAAATTTTTTAAAAATGGCAAGAAGAAAGAAAAAAAATCAAGAAGATGAAACGTTGGTTGATATTGTAGGAGCTACAGATCAAGCAGCAGGGTTTATTGAGAAAAACCAAAACCTAATATTTGGAATTCTTACTGCTTTTGTATTATTGGTTGGTGGTTATTTTGTTTGGAAATATTTTATACAAGCACCAAAAGAGAAAGCAGCAGCAGAACAGATGTATAAAGCACAGACACAATTTGAAAGAGATTCTTTTGCGCTTGCTTTGCAAAATCCTGGAGGAGGTTTTAAAGGTTTCCTAGATATTATTGATGAATATGGTGGTACAAAATCTGGAAATTTAGCGAGCTATTATGCAGGACTTTCATACCTTCAGTTAGGAGAATATGAAGCGGCAATAGATTACTTGAAAGATTATAGTGCAGCAGGGGAAATTAGTCCAGCAACTAAAAATGGATTGATTGGTGATGCTTATTCTGAATTGGGAGACTTTAGTCAGGCATTAAGTTACTATGAATCAGCTGTTAGTTCTAGTGATAATCCACAGACAGCTCCATACTATTTGCTGAAAGCTGGAATGTTGTACGAAAAGCAAGGAGAGTTTAATAAAGCACTTCGTTCTTATGAGCGTATTAAAGAGGACTTTACCTTATCTACAATAGGAAGTGAAATTGATAAATATATTGCAAAGGTTAGTCCTAAAGTGAAATAATCTTTATAAATAAATATTTTATTATAAGAATGCAGCACCTTGTTATTACTTAAGAGTGCTGCATTCTTATTTTATCTCTCTGTCTTTTTTTTCCAATATCGGAGTAGTCCTGCTACACTCATCCACGAAGGATTCGCCGCTTCGTAAATTCCAATTTCTTCCTCTTTTACACCTGCTGAGAGTAGCTGCGTTTTTACATAATCTTGAAATAATGGAATAATATCTTTTGGGGCATTTCCTTGTTCGAAATGTGGTTTCATCCAAGCCGCCCAGTCCAATAATATATTTTCTAAACTATTAAGGTGTGCTTGAATATCTTCAACAAATCCAAAGTGTGTCAAGTATATTTTGGATAGAGGCAAGGAACGCATCAACTGAATAGATTGTTGCCAATCTTCTATATTGATATCAGGAGGAGGACAAGGAGGAACTACGATCCCATTCTTAATTTTACAACCAGCAACATCACCTGCAAATAATATATCATCTACTTGCCATGCAATATGATGTACTGCATGACCAGGAGTATAATGTGCAATAAAATGTTTATTCCCAATTTTAACAGTTTCGTTTTCTGTTACAATTTTAATGTTTTTTGAAGGAATAGCTTCTAATTTTCCCCATAACAAATCCATAGCGTCTTGGTATATTCTTTTGGCAGATTGATATAGTTTTTCAGGGTTAGACATATGTTTTTCTCCAAAAGGATGCATATAAATGATGGCATCATTTTTTTGAGCAAACCACCAAGCTGCACCAGCATGATCAAAGTGGATATGAGTTATAAATACATGCTTAATCATTGATAAATCATATCCTAAAGCCTGAAGTCCTTTTTCCAATTGGTTTAGTGTTGAATGAGGACCTGTTTCAATTAAGACAGGCCCTTCTGTTGTCTCCATAAGAAAACTTGCAATAGCATTGGGGATAGTTTGAAATTTGAGGTCTATAACTTTTGCCATAAGAATATATTGAATTAATAATGATGTTTTTAAAAAAGCTGTCACGTTATCGCTTGTAGAGTTTTCAAGAGGCTTTTTTTTGGAATAATTAGTGCAATATACAGTATGGATAACAGAATTCTTTGAAACTTTTATTATTTATTATGAGTAGGATTAAGTTTAGTGAGATGCCTCATATAAGAGCACAATCTGAGCTAATAGAACATATATTGGGAGTGATAGATACTCGATTACAACTGATTGATTTCAAAACGAAACAGATGATGAGTTCTTTTATTGATTTAGAGACAATGCAACCAAAACCCCATCGTTTTGGTATGAAAATACCTAGCATGGAATCAGTAGTAGCAAATAATGAAAAAGTACTTCAACAGATAGAAATATACAGCAAAACTGTGAAAGTGTTGTTAACAATACGAGCAAAAGTGAATGTTCAAAATGCTTTTATTGTCCTTTATATATTGGAGGATAATAAATTTTTAAATTTTAAAGAAGACGTGATAGTTCGAATGTTAGCAATGAATTTTAATGAAATTAAAGATAAGAAATTTGAGGAAATTTATGCAATGGCGTGTTAATCATCGATATTTTTGACATTAATTAAAAATAATTCTTCAGCTATACTAAAATCTGATACGGATACATTAAGTTTAATTTTTTGCCAGTTTTCTGTTACATCTACAAAGGTATACTCATTTAAATCTCCCATTTTAATGGGCATCATAAATCCTTTTGGCACATCAACCCATCGATATTCTAGAATGCAATTGCGCTTTCCTTTTTTCCTAATTTTATATTCTAATGTAGGAATATTTCCTTTTTGTAAATATTGTTTAAAAAATAAATTATAATTTTTCCCTGTAAATGCGTTTACATAATTAAAAAAATCTTCTGATTGTACATTCGAAATTTTATATTTTTCATAAAAAGAGCGAAGTAATTTAAACCATTTTTGATCATCATTAATAGTATGTCTTAAGGTATGTAAAATCCAAGCACCTTTAAAATAGTGATCACTACTTGCCCACGCTCCAAAGTTGACATCCATAGGCCCAATAATGGGTTCTTCATTCATTATAAAAGAACGTTGACTATTGATGTAACGAATGGAAGCATCTAGCCCGTGGGCACATTCTACAAATAAGGTTTCCATATAAGTAGTAAAGGATTCATGAATCCACATTTCAGCATGGTCGTTTGTACTAATACTATTTCCGAAATATTCATGCCCAGTCTCATGGACAATAATGTAGTCAAAATCAAATTCTTTAGGTATCATACCTCCTAGATAACCTCTTTTATATTGATTACCATAAGCAATTCCACTTTGATGTTCCATGCCTAGATAGGGTGTTTCTATAAGAGCATAGCCATCTTCCCAAAAGGGATACTTCCCAAAATATTGCTCAAAACAACTAAGCGTTTTATGGACTTGTTTAAAGTGTTTTTTAGCTTTTTCTTCATTATAGGAGAGTACATAGTAATCTAAAGCTAATTCCTCCCCATCTTCGGCAATATAAGTATCCGAAAAATGAGCATAATTCGCAATATTTAAAGAAAGATTATAATTATTTATAGGATAATTAACTTTCCAAGTAAAAAGATCGTGTGTTTTATCAAAAGAACGATGTTCTTCTAAATTACCATTAGATACGGACATTAGCCCTTTAGGTACAACCGTTGTAAATCGAAGGCTGTCAGGCTCATCAGAAAGATGATCTTTATTTGGCCACCAAAGACTTGCTCCCGTTCCTTCACAAGCGACTCCAATCCAATCTTTACCTTTTTTATCTTTCCCCCATACAAAGCCACCATCCCAAGGAGCTCTTTTGGCTACGATAGGATTCCCTTCATAGTAAATTCGAAATTTAGCACGTTCTCCTGCTCGAATGATTTTTCGCATTTCTACAAAAACAGCATTAAATTTTCGATTATACTTTAATTCGATTTCTTCTATTTTGTTGACGGCTACTTTATCCATTACAATTTGATTGATGGTCATATTCTCAAATAAATCAATCTGTAACTCGTCAAAGTCTGCTTTAGCTTCAAAATAAATATCGACATAGCCTTTTATAAAGGCCTCTTTAGGATCTATTTTTAAAAAAATATCATAAAAATTTACATCATAACAAGTACGCTCAGGGCGTAGCATTCCTCTTAAGGTATCAGCTTCTGTAAATGTTTTTTTATTTAAAAAACCTTCTTGAGCGAAGATTAAAACAGGCAAAAAAAGGATAAGTATCGTCTTAATCAATGACTTCATACTTTTTTATTTTTGAACGATTGAATGAAAAAATGGGCTAATCTACGACATGATCGCCACTAATATAACGATGCGAACTATCAAAAGCAGAAATAATATTTTCATTTTTAATATCGGATTCAACTAACCCGTCTCTTAGTCGGATGATTCGATGAGCGTGTTGGGCGATATCAGGTTCGTGAGTGACTAATATAATGGTATTTCCTTTTTGATGAATTTTTTCCAAAATTTCCATAATCTCAACTGAAGTCTTCGTATCGAGATTACCTGTAGGCTCATCTGCTAAGATGATAGAAGGATTATTGACTAAAGCTCTAGCAATTGCTACTCGTTGACGTTGTCCCCCTGATAATTCGTTGGGTTTATGATCCACTCTATCTCCTAAGCCTACTGCCGTGAGTACTTCTTGAGCACGTGCTTCTCGTTTTGATTTGGACATCCCAGAATAAACTAAGGGTAACGCTACATTATCTAGAGAAGACAAGCGAGGTAATAAATTAAAGGTTTGAAAGACAAAACCAATTTCTTTATTACGAACTTCTGCTAGTTCGCTATCCGTCATCTGACTAACGTCAACATCATTTAGAATATATGTTCCTGCTGTTGGTGTATCTAAACATCCTAGCAAATTCATTAATGTAGACTTCCCAGAACCCGAAGGTCCCATCAAAGCAACGTACTCATTTTTGTGGATAGCTGTTGTAATTGATTTGAGAGCATGCACTTGGTTGACCCCCATGATATACGTTTTTTTTAGATTTTCTATGGAAATAATCGGATTCATATAGAAATTACTTTTTCATCATATTGGGAACTTTAAAATAATTTTCATCCTTGTCGGGCGCATTTTTTAAAGCTTCCACTTTACTGACTTGGTTTTTAACTTCATCTGCCCGTAAACGATTGATTTCGTCGGATACATAGATAAGTGGTTTTATATTATCGGTATCCAATTCTTCCAATTTGCTGACCATTTTTAGGATATTATTTAGGTCACCAGTCAATTGTGTTCGTTCGGTTTCTGACAGTTGTAGTCGTGCTAATTTTTCTAGTTTTAAAATTAAATCTTTATCTATTTCCATAAGCGTAATTTAGATGATCTTGTTTCTTTTATCGTCCAATGGTGTAAAAATACAACGAAAATTAAATTAGTTCTTAAAAAAAATCTTTACACTAATTTATAAATATATTGTTATATTTGATTTTGTGTTGTTGTAAAGCCTGAAAATATGAAAAAAATAGCGACTATTTGTTTATTACTGCTTCCCTTTTTGGGACAGGGACAATTTATACCACTTAAAACGCTAACACCAATTAATTTTATAGACGTAGTAGATGCTGCACTAGAAGACATTGATCAAGATGGGGATAAAGATATAATTGTAGCGTTGGATTATAAAATTTCACTTTTTCGGAATATTGAGGGATTTAATTTTGGAGAAGAAGAAATTATTAGCGACGGTATATTTCATTATTCTCTTTCTAGTATGGTCTTATACGATCTAGATAAAGATGGTGATCTTGACATTATAGCTTCTCATAGTAAGCCTGTTCAGCTTGTATGGTATGAAAATAATAATGGTAATTTTCTAACTCAACAGGTAATTGTAGAAAACACAGAATTTCTAATCCCTAAATTTTATATTCTGATACTGCTTTCAATGTTACTATCAGAGATCAATTAGACGAGAACTTAGATTGGTCAACGTTTAATCCTATAGCTTCTAGCCATCTCTATGAAGTGACAATCGATGATGGGGGATTACTAGAATTTCAATTTAGAGATATTCTTCTTCCCGATAGTTTAACCAATGAACCAGCGAGTCATGGGTTTATAAAGTACAGTATTAAGCCAAAAACAGGATTGACTGAAAATACCCTAATATATAACGAAGCAGGGATTTATTTTGATTTCAACCCACCGATTATAACAAATACTACAGAAAGTAAGATGGTTTCTCAACTTTCAAAACAATCAACATCTAATATTACTGGAACAATAAAAGTCTATCCAAATCCATTTGATAATTTTGCTTACCTTGAAGTTAAAGGGGTTGTAGGTAATTTAAACTTGAAAGCAGATTTGTTTGATCTTACTGGTAGTTTTATAGAAACTTATGAGTTTAATGCTAAAGAACGACTAAAGATTTACCGTAAACAATTACCGCCAGGTATGTATTTTCTACGAATTTATGATAGTAATAATAAGAGCAAGATTGCTAGTGGAAAATTTGTAGTAGATTAAAATTGTTTCCTTTGTACACTAAATATTGAAAGGATTATTTTTTGAAAATAGAACAATCCTTTACATTTTTCAAAGAGGAGTTTTATCTTCGCAAGAAACTAAGGAAAATTAGCTCATGGAGAATGTAAAACACGTTGCAATAGCGGGGAATATCGGTGCAGGGAAAACAACGCTTACAACAAAGCTGTCTAGGCATTTTGGTTGGGATGTCCACTATGAAGATGCCGATGAAAATCCCTATCTAAGTGATTTCTATGACGACATGAAGCGTTGGTCTTTTAATCTGCAAATATACTTCTTGAACAGTCGCTATCGGCAAGTATTGAATATTCAAAACGGAGAGCGTACAGTTATTCAAGATCGCTCTATTTATGAAGATGCATTTATTTTTGCCCCGAACCTCCATGAAATGGGATTGATGCCAAAGCGTGACTTTGAAAATTACCAATCGCTTTTTGAGTTGATGACATCCCAAATCAATCCACCCGATTTAATGATTTATCTCAAAGCAGATATTTCTACTTTGGTTTCTCACATTCAATCTAGAGGACGGGATTATGAAGGAAGTATGAGTTTAGAGTATTTGAAAAAACTCAATGACCGATACAATCAATGGATCGATACCTATACCGAGGGAAATCTATTAATCATTAATGTAGACAATATAGACTTTCAAAATAATCCTGAAGACTTAGGAGAGATTGTACGAAAAGTACAAGCAGAGTTACATGGTTTATTTTAAACAAGTCTATCAAATTAATCTATGGAAGTCAAGAAAAAATCAGCAATCAAAATTGAAATTGGATTAAACGAACAAGGTGTCCCAGCACAGATAGACTGGATGGCAACGGATAATCCAGAGGGGAACGATATGAAAAAATGTAAAGCAATGTTATTATCCTTATTTGATAAAGAAACAAAAGACACTTTGAAAATTGACCTTTGGACTTATGATATGCAAGTCAATGAAATGGATCGATTTTTCTATCAAACACTAAGAGCTTTATCTGATACGTATTTTAGAGCTACAAACAATAAAGAGCTTGCGACCGATATGCAAAAATTTGTACAATATTTTGGAGAAAAAACTGAAATCTTACCAAAATAATCTTCCTATTGCGTTCTTTTCTTCCTGCTTTCCACAAAAAAACTCGTTAATTTTTCTTGATGAAGAATTTAAAATTCCGTTAAATATGTCTATAAATATACTTTTTATTAACGGCAGCAATAGAAGATGCCATTAAAACTTAAATCTAAAACATTATCAATAATTAACAAGTAAGGTCTTCTAAAACAGTTACTTATCTTATGTGTCTATCAAATATTGATTAGGATTCAAAAGGTGTTACGTTTTTTATATTTCTTAAAGTTTATATGTGTAAATGGTTTTAATAGCCTGTTTTCTGTTATTTTCTATTGTATATTGTGATATGATTTAAACGATAAATCTAAGCTCATTTTTTCATTCTTTATTTTTAAAAGATTGCTTATGAAGACTACATACAAAATTCTTTACACTACACTCTTTTTACACCTATTTATTGGAAATATCTTTGCTCAAAATCAAGAAAATTATTCTAGTGCAGATTATGATGCGAAGAAACAAGGATATTGGATATTGGGACTTAATGGAGGAACTGCTTACCAGCAATCAGACGTAAAAACAAACTTTATTGGATGGGGAGCAGGTTTAACCCTAGCAAAAAATTTATACTATAATCCTACTGCGCCTATCTCTTTTGATTTGAGAGGAAGATTACTTTATACTCAAACGTACGGTTTGGATAATGAGATAAGTACAGGTATCTTGAATAATACAGCCCTTAATGGAACAGATCGAAACCTCGTGGGCGAAACAAATCTCAACTATACGAATACTTCGGGTGTTTTCTCCAATCACCAAACTCATATAGGAGAATTGGCTTTAGAAGGAGTCCTTAATTTTGAAAATTTGAGGAGAGAAAAAAATATTGATTTAGCACTTTATGGTGGGATTGGTTTGGACTGGCATCTTACCAAAATTGATCAAAGTAGGAATGGCGCTCAATACGATTATAGTGGATTGGGAACTTCGCCCTCTGTAGATGAATTAGAAACAATACTAGACCTTGATTTTGAGACAACAGCTGATGGTAATGAAGATGGAGGTTCTATTGGGTTTATGCCTGCTGTAGGTTTTGAATTGGGCTATTGGCTTACACCACGATTTGCATTGGGAATAGGGCATAAAATGACGTGGGCTAGGACAGATGTTTTAGATGGTCAACAATGGACAAATGCAAATGAATTGACAGGGGACAATGACATATATCATTATACCAATTTAGGACTAAAATGGATTATCAATGAAGGAAAACGTACAAGGCTTGAACCTCCAATTATTAAAGTTGCGAATCCGTCGTATTCCCCATATACAGTAAATGATCCCAACTTTACACTTCGAGCAACGATTGAAAATGTTCAAAGTACAGTAGATGTAAATAGTCAATTTAATCAAAGTGTTCATCGTAGCTATAACTTTAACCCAGCAGGAGAAGTATTTACAAGCAATCTTTTTTTAAAAGAAGGTGAAAATACGTTTATCATCAATGCGAGTAATGCAGCAGGAAGCGCATCGGAAACGATTACCATTTATTATAATGTACCTAAGCAGCCTAGAATTGAAATTACAAACCCTACCAGAAATAATGAGACCGTTAGGAGCAAATCGTTTGAATTGCGTGCATCGTCTCAAGAACTTATTGGTCGGAGTCAAATCCAAGTCTTTGTAAATGGCAATGAAGAACGAAATTTTAAATTTGATAAAAATTCTGGTGAAATTACTGCCAATATAGATTTGAAAGAAGGACGCAATAGAGTAGTGGTATCAGGAGAGAATAAAGCAGGTAAGGTAAAAGATGAAGTAAGCATTGTTTATGAAAAACAGGCTGAACCTCCTGTCGTAGAAATCACAGCCCCTACAACTAATAATTATGAAACGAATAGGAATACCTACGAAGTGGAAGGAAATGTGAAAAATGTGGATAGAAAATCAGACATAGAATTATTGGTTAATGGCAGGAAACAATCAGATTTTTCTTATAACGGGAGTCGTTTTGCTGCTATTGTCAATCTTTACGAAGGAGAAAATACAGTTCAAGTTCGTGCTGAGAATAATGATGGAACAGCTTCTGATCAAGTTGTTATTATTTATAATTATAATAGTAACAATAATAATAACCAAACTGGAGAACCTGTGGTAAATATTCGATCAACAAGTGATCCGAATCGAAATAATGGAAGAAGTACGGTCTACGCTGAAATATTAAATGTTTCAAATAAAAACGATATTGAATTTTATGTGAATGGACGTAGAAATAATAACTTTTCTTTTTCAAGAAATGAATTTTCTAGTACGATTTCTGTAGGTCGAGGCAACAATACGATACAAATAAAAGCCAACAACCGATACGGTCAAGATCAAGACGAAGCAACAATCACTTATGGTGATTATGGTGGTAATAATATACCTCCGACAACGACACCAAATTACCAAAATAGACCAAGTGTGAGCATTACGAATCCTAGAAATACAAATAGTGAAACGAGTATTTCAAATATTACTATCGAAGCCAATATACGTGAGGTAAACAACAAATCGGATGTATTGTTATATGTTAACCGTCGTAGAATCACTAATTTTTCGTATAGCACTTATAATGGAAGATTACAAGCAAGAATTAATCTTCAATCTGGTAACAATGCGATAGAGATCAGGGTGAGAAACAATGCAGGAGAAGCGAGAGATAATGTAAATATTAGACTTGTTCAAAAGCAAAATAATCCGCCTCAAGTACGTATTATTAGTGTGTCTGAACCTAGCGTAAGAAACAAAGGCGCAAACAGCGAAGTATTGGCAGAGGTTAGAAATATATCAAGCAAAAGAGACATTACTTTTACCGTAAATGGCACTCGAATAGGTGATAGTGCTTATAGTTTTAATGCCAGTACAGGAAGGATAAGAGCAGGTATTAGTGTACGAACAGGGAACAATACGGTAATAATAACAGCTAGAAATGCAGATGGTCGAGATGAAGATACAGCGACAGTTCGGTATCAACCACCAAGTACGAGTGTACCGCCTACCATTACAATTGTATCTCCTAATAATAATCAGACAGTAGATAACGCTTCTGTAAGTTTGAGAAGTATTATAAGAAACGTGAACAGTAAGAATGATATTTCAATAACGGTAAATGGTAGTAGGGTATCCGTCTTTTCGTTTTCAAAGGGGACAGTTAATGCTAAAGTACAACTGAAATCAGGACAAAATAAGATTATAGTAAAAGCCAGCAATCAAGATGGTACAGCACAAGAGTCGGTTGCGGTAGTATACCGTAATTCTAGTCCGCCACCAATACCAGAGACTAAAAAACCAACCATTGCATTTACTAAACCGAACTCTAATGGACAAACAACCAATTCAAAGAGTTATAATGTCAAAGCTAGAATAACAGACGTTGCTAAACGCTCGGATATCTTATTTACAGTAAATGGGGTCGTACTTTCGAATACGGTGTTAGATAGCAAAGGAAATTTTAGTATTGCGAATGTTCCGCTAAGAAAAGGTGAAAATAGATTGGCAATAGATGCTAAAAACAAGGCAGGAAATACTAAAAAAACGATTATAATTAATTATAAGCCGTTATCAACTAATCCACCTAGTATTCCTACTTTATCAAAAGTGAAAGTTGAAATTATATCTATTTCTAAGCCTGTTTCTACTCCTACAAATCCGAGTCAAGGTAGGACGACAGTAATTGCCAAAATTGAAAATATTCGCTCAAAAGATCAGATAGAGTTTCTGTTTAACGATGAAAAAATTACAGACTTCACCTATAATTCAAGAACAAAGCAGATGACAGGAAATGGAATCTTCAAAAAAGGGAAAAATGTAATTGTTATAAAAGCGTTTAATAGTCATTCAAAAGCGGAAGCCTCTGAAGAAGTGGATTTTTGACATTAAGATCAATATAAGTTTAAGCAATTTATAGTAATAAATTCAAAGGCAAGACTATGCTTTCAAAGTGTAGTCTTGTCTTTGAATTATGGATAAAGGTTATGATGTTATTGGGAATAGTTTCGGCTAGGAGTTGATTGACCAAAAGCCTTAATGCGAAGCTGTTTAAAAATAGAATGATCAATTATTTACAAGCACTTATAATTAAAGTCAACCTTCATTATTAAACAACTTCTATTAAATATGCTCTTAATGTCTAATGCTTAAAGGTGTTTTTTTAAAAAAAGATTTAAACGCTCTTCCAAAAGAACTGGGATTTTCAAAACCTGATTTGTAGCAAATTTTTTCAACAGAAATATTAGAAGACTCTAAAAGATAATACGCATATTTCATTCGCTCCTGTATAAGATATTGATGTGGTGTGATTTTATAAACAGACTTAAAAAGACGTAAAAAATGATAAGGGGATAAAGTTGCGATCTTACTTATATTCTCTAGATGTATTTTTGTTGAGAGGTGTGCATCTATGTAATCTTTTGCGACTCCTAACCTTTTTAATAATTCTTCTCTTATAGACTTCTTTTTTGAGGGGATTAATTCTGCTTGTTCTAATAAGTGTTGATGTTTTCTAAACATTAGAGTAAGCAAGTCAAAATAGATTTGATCATAAAACAAATGATTATACTGTTTTTCCAATATTCCATTTTTTAGTTGTTTTATAATGTATTGTAATTCCTCACAATTAGGATAGGTATTTTCAGAAAAAAAAAAATCTTTATCTGAATAAGAGAAGGGATCATCTAATAATTTTAGAGGAGTAGATGAAAGCGAATAGATCCCTTTTTTTAAAACTTCAGAGTGAAAGGCGACAACAACCATTTCTACGGCCTGTTCTGAATCAATTTCACTATACCATTGTTGCCCTTCATTGATAATTAGATAATTATCTTTTTTTACAATTCGATCTTTGTTCCCTGTTTGGTAATACTGATAACCATTCAATACAGAACGAATTGAAAGACGAGAAATGTGTTTGCCTGAATTCATTCGACGACTATTCATATAAAAAGCATTGCTCTTAACTTGAGCAATCTTATCCCCTTTGTTAGAGCAGTAATTGTGATCCTTAAATGCTTTTTGTAGACTATTACAATATGGACAGTTAAATGTCATGAAGACTAAACTTTATTCATTGATTGTTTAAGTATCTGTATTTTAACGATTTCAAATTTAGCAATTTTTGCATATTATCTTACATTTTTATTGATTTATATTTGCCCGTATAGTCATTTTGTAAAATAAAAATTTGTAAAACAACTATGATTCGTGTAGTACAAATTGGTATAGGGCCATTAGGACAAAAAATTAATCAATATATCTCTGAGAGAAGGAATGTAAAAGTTATTGCTGCTGTGGATAAAAATCCCCAATTGATTGGTCGAGATATAGGAAAGATTTGTAATGGATATCCTTCAAATATTCTTATTCAAGAGAGCCTTGCTAAAGCTCTTGAAAATGTAAAACCTGATGTTGCTATTTTATCAACGGTTTCGGATATGGATAGAATAACAGAGCAGGTTGTAGAAATCCTTTCTCATGGTATCCCAATTGTATCTACGTGTGAAGAACTAAGTTATCCATGGAACACAAATCCGATACTTGCAGGTAAAATTGATTCGTTTGCTAAAGAAAAAGGCTTGGCAGTTGTTGGTACAGGCGTAAATCCAGGCTTTTTGATGGATGCCCTTCCTAGTTTTTTAACTGCAGTTTGTCAAAATGTAGACTCTATAAGAATTAATCGCTTTCAAGATGCAACGTATAGACGAATACCTTTCCAACAAAAAATAGGTGCAGGTTTAAACCTTAAAACCTTCGAAGAAAAAAAACAAAATGGATCGCTTCGTCATGTAGGAATAACAGAATCTATACATTTGATTGCCAATCAAATGGGATGGAAATTAAGTAAAACACAAGATATTATTGAACCAGTTATTGCCCAAGAAAATACAAAAACTAAAGACTTAGAAATAGAAAAAGGAGCAGCATTAGGAGTTCTTCAAACAGGAAAAGGATTTGTAAGGGACGAATTAAAAATAGTACTAACCTTTAAAGCTGCTATTGGAATTCCAGAGTCTTATGATGAAGTAGTAATTACAGGCACTCCAAATATCAACTCTAAAATATTTGGAGGTATCAATGGAGATATTGCTACTTGTGCTATTGTTATTAATGCCCTACCACAAATTTTGCGTTCTACTGCAGGATTAAAAACAATGGCTGATATACCACTAGTTAGTTATTTTTCCTAGTATTTGATTTATGATTTTTTTTTGAAAAACTTTTTTTAATCCATCTTATGAGAAATAGTCATATTCAATTCAAATATATTCTATTCTGTTTGTTACTTCTAGTATTGATAACGGCTTGTGTCGTTCCTAAAACTGTAGAATTCAAAACGCCTATTGATACAACAAATAAGCCAATTGAGGAACAAATAAAGCAAACCTATGCGCTTAAGAAAGTAGGTGTCTATGCTAGTAATGAATTTGATGGAGCTAGATTGAATGGTTTTGAACTGAAGAATGATAGTACTGCAATTCTTATAATCAACCCTGAGAATCAACCTATTAATAAGAGTGCTTATTATGCTTTTAAGGTATGGTCAGACAACCCAAAAACGTTTTATTTTACATTTCAATATCCAGAAGGACACCAACATCGCTATATTCCCAAAATAAATAAGGAGAATAATTGGAAGATTATCGACTCAATGGATTTTTCTGAAAAAAATAAGATTGTTACGATACGACTGGATTTAGATAAATCTCCTACAACGATCTCGGCACAAGAAATTCAATCAACTCAACATGTAAAAGAGTGGTATACAGATATTGCAAAAGGAAAAGAAGATTTGATTCGAATCTCAAGCATTGGTCAATCGCTCAAAGGAAGAAATTTGCCTGTTCTTGATATTTACAAAGGGGCAAAAAAGAAGAAAGACCTTATTGTTTTAATGACTCGCCAACATCCTCCAGAAGTAACGGGCTACTATGCCTTTCAAGAGTTTTTAACAACTATTATTGAAAACACGGAATTATCTAAGCGATTTTTTGAAAAATATAGAATTCTTGCTTTTCCTATGATGAATCCAGATGGGGTAGATCTAGGACACTGGCGACATAATTGTGGTGGAGTGGACACCAATAGAGATTGGTCAATGTACCACCAACCAGAGGTCAAACAAACAGTTCAGTTTATTACAAAAACCTTAAAGAAAGATAAAACTAGAATTGTACTAGGGCTGGATTTTCATTCTACCTATGAAGATGTTTTTTATACCAATAAAATTAGAGAAAAAACAACGTTCCCTAGTTTTATAGATGATTGGTTTAAAGCATTAGAAGAAAAAATTCCCAATTACAAAGTCAATGAAAAATCAGGCAATAGTACAAAACCTGTTTCTAAAGGATGGTTTTTATACGGACATAATGCAGTAGGAATCACTTATGAAATTGGCGATAATACACCCCAAAGTCAAATCAAATTAATTGGAAAAACTTCAGCACAAGAGATGATGAAGATATTATGTAATCATTAAAATTATTGCAAAATGAGTAAAAAAATATTTTTTCTACTCTTGTCTATTTGCTTAACAAGTATAGCTATAGCACAAGAGCGAACTATTACAGGAACAGTTAATGATGATGTTGGCTCATTGCCAGGGGTAACAATAGTAGTTAAAGGAACAACTACTGGCACAACTACTGATTTTGATGGGAAATATAGTATCACTATTCCGAATGACGAAGCTGTACTTGTATATAGTTTTATAGGGTTTGCAACAGTAGAAGAGGTTGTTGGTAGCCGTACAACCATAGATTTAACAATGGGAGAATCAGCTGAAACCTTATCAGAAGTTGTCGTAACTGCGTTAGGATTTACAGTAGATAAAAAGACCTTAGGTGCAACTTATTCTAAAGTTGGGGCAGATGAATTGGCTACTTCGGGGGAAACAAGCGTTATCAATTCATTACAAGGAAAAGCATCAGGGGTTCGAATAGCTCGTGCAAATGGAGATCCAGGGGCTGGTTCTAATATTCAAATTCGTGGTGCAAATACCATTTTTGGTAGCACCCAACCACTTATTATTTTAGATGGTGTCCCAATTAGTAATGATAATATTAATGGTAGCAATGATGAAGATGGAGGAACATCACAACAATCTCGATTGAATGATATTAATGAAGATGATATTGAAACAATTAATATTCTAAAAGGAGCTTCTGCTGCAGCTATATGGGGATCAGCAGCGGCAAACGGCGTAATTGTTATTACAACAAAAAGAGGAAAAGGTACAGGTAAAATCAATGTAGAATATAAAACAACTTTGTCCCTTGATAAACTAGCTGATATGCACCCATTACAAGAAACTTATGGACAAGGAAGAGGAGGTGTATATGGGAATTCTTCAAGTAGAAGTGCTTCATGGGGAGATAAAATTGCAGATAGATCTGGTGGCGAAGATGAATATTATACCAAAGAAGAAGAAGGTTATTTTGTGACGCCCGATGGGAAAGAAATCTTATTGATTAAAAATAAAAACTCTAGAGAAACTTTTGTGCAAAAAAACTTAGATCAAGCATTCCAAGATGGTTTTTCGAATAAACATAACCTAAGTTTTAGTGCAGCGAACGAAAAAGGAAGCTATCGATTTAGTTTTGGTCATATCAATCAAGAAGGAATTATAAAAACAAGTGATTATAAAAAAACAAATATAGGAATAAGTGGAAAATATCGTTTTAATGAAAAATTTGATGTAAACACTAAAATCAGATATGCTAAAACCTCTTCAAATAGAATTCAGCAAAGCTCTAATACCGCTGGGCTTTTGCTAGGACTCTTAAGAAATGCTCCTGATTTTGACATTAGCGATTATGTAGGGGACTATTTTAATGAGGATGGTCAGTTATTTAAAGATAGACAACGATCTTATCGTAATCATATAGGAGCTTCTAGCAATCCAGGATATAATAATGCTTTATGGACACTAAATAGGCAAAAAAGCCCCTCTGAGGTGAGTCGGATTATTCTTTCTTCTGAATTAAATTATAAAACGACAGATTGGCTTTCCTTAAAGTTTAGAGGAAGTTATGATACTTATACCGATGAAAGAAGATATTTCTTTCCTGTTCATACGGCAGGTAGAACTTCTGGACAATTTAGGTTAGATAACATCGACAATAATATCTTTAACTTAGACATCATTGCTCGTACAAAAACCTTTAATTTGACAGATAAAATTCATGCTAACTTTTTACTTGGGTATAATTTTAATGATAAAGACAGAAAAAGTGTTTATGATAGAGGAAGTAACTTTATTCAAAATAGTTTATTACAAACGTTTGCGAATGCCTCTGAGATTGAACCTACAAGAAACCTAATAAGGAGAATACGTTCTTTTAGAGTATTTTATACAGGATCTTTTGATTACCAAAATCAGTTTTTTGTAAATACCTCCCTAGCATTAGAACAAGCATCTAGTATAAAAGGGGCTTTCCTTTATCCTTCTATTGATGCTTCTTGGGTGTTTACAGAATCAGCGGGTTTAAAAGACAATTCTATTATAAATGTCGGTAAAATTCGGGCAGGTGTAGGTCAAGTAGGTGTTCAACCAATCCCTCATAGATTTCAAACAACTTATGAGATTCCAACGTATTCGGACTATGATGATCCTCTAGATCTTATAGACTTTGGTGGTGGCTATCGTTCTAATGATGATTTAGGCAATGCCAACTTAAAACCAGAAATCAAAACAGAGTATGAAATAGGAACAGATTTAACGCTTTTTGATTATCGCTTGACATTAGGTGCTACGTATTATTATAATAAAATCGTAGATGTTTTGATTGATATTCCAGAATCACCTAGTGTAGGTGTCAATAATATCTATGGGAATGGAGGTTCACTTCAAAATAAAGGTTTAGAGTTAGATTTTAATTATAATTTCTTGAAAGATGATAAAGGATTAAATGCTTCTATTTATGGCAATTTTAATAATAACCAAAATGAAGTATTAGATATAAAAGGTTCAACATCATTACCATTAACAAGTGGTTCTATTAGCTCTAGAGCAGTAGCAGGACATCAATTGGGCGTACTCTGGGGAACAAAAGCCCTTAGAAATGCAGATGGAAGTTTTGCTTTGGATGCCAATGGTTTCCCTCAACTTGATCCCGAACAAGGAATTATTGGAGACCCCAATCCAGATTGGAGAGGTGGATTAGGGATGAGATTAAACTTTAAAGGGGTATTTGCTAACGTTTTAGTAGAGACTTCTCAAGGAGGAGCTTTTGCAGAAAGAACTCGATTTATTCTAGGAAATTTTGGAACACATGCTGATGTAGGAAATGAAGTCATCCCAACAACCGAAATTGTAGATAGAGCTGGAAATACATATCCTGCTGGTGTTCCTGTCAGAGGAAATATTCGTGATTTTGGAGCAGGCCCAGTATTATTAAATGAGAGCTATTATACTACAATTGGAGGCGGTTTTGGTTCTTCCGTTATTAATGAATTTGCTATTAATCAAGATGCTTCTTGGACACGACTAAGTGAAGTTACGTTAGGGTATACCTTAAAGTCTAAAAAATTCCAAGCGACCACCAAATTATCTTCCATTACTTTTACCCTTACAGGTAGAAATTTAGCCCTATGGACAGATATACTAGGCATAGATCCTCAGACTAACCAAACAGGAGTAGGTAATGGTTTTGGTATTGATTATTTTACTAACCCTGCTTCTAAAACTTATCTATTTACATTAAAAATAAAATATTAAGCCGATATGAAACTTAAATCGATGATAGCAACATTCTCCATGATATTTTTATTTTTATCATGTGAAGATTCATTTAATGAACTGAATTATAACCCTAATGATATTACAACAGATGAGGTCATTCATCCAAAGTTATTGGTAAAAGGAACAATGCTAGCAGATATTTCTATAAATGTTAGCCATCTTCAACGTATTTCAGGAATGTGGTCAGGACAATATAAAGGTCTTATCGCTCTATATCTAGGACTTTATAATTATGATTTTTCATCAGAGGAATCCAATTCTGCTTGGACATATTTATACAATGGGATTTTAAAACAAAATCGAGAAATCGCTAAATATTATTCCAACAATACTTTAGATACTGAAGGAAAATCTATTACAGCTATTACCAATATTATTGAGGCTCATGCTGTAGGTACAGCTACTTGTATATGGGGCGATATCCCTTATTCGGAGGCAGTATCAGGGATAAGTGATCCAAAATTTGATAAACAATCCGATGTTTATGCTGCTCTTCAAGCCTTATTAGACCAATCTATTGTTTATTTATCTGATCCAAATACTGAAAATTCATTGGAAGAAGATATTTTTTTTGGAGGGGATAAGGATAGTTGGACAGCAGTAGCTTATTCTTTAAAGGCTCGTTATTATTTGCAAACTAAACAATACGATTTAGCTTACCAAGCTGCCCAAAATGGGATTGCATCACATACTGGAACTATGAGATTTGTTCCCCTTGAAACTAGAGTAACAGGTACAGAAAATTTGCTCTACCGGTTTATGATTGGTGGTCGAAGAGGTTATATGGATATTGATGATACTTATTGTAAAGATTTATTAAGTTCTTCAGCAACTATTTCTAGGCGAAATGCAAAAACAAATGAAGACGCTCGTTCTAAATTCTTAGATGCTGGACACTCTTCTCGTACCAATAGAACTAATAATATTGCTGGAGAGCTTACTCCTATGAATTTGGTAAGTTACCAAGAAAATTTACTAATCCTAGCAGAAACTGCTGCTAGAACAGTTTCTTTTGAGGAGGGCTTAACTCATTTAAATCTTGTAAGAACATTTTTAGCTTCTGGTGAGGCTTTTGATAAAAGAAGTAGTTCCGATGAACTTATATATGACAGTTATGAAGCGGCAGATTTTGCTAATGGTGGTATGGAAAATATAGATGGTATAGATAACACCAGAGCATTGCTTAGAGAGATTATTGAAGAAAGGTATATTAGCGGTTTTGGTACATTTATTCCTTGGAATGATTTAAGAAGATTAAGCAAGACGGATTCTGACATTGCTGTCCCTGTTCCATTTAATACTTCTTCTACAACAGAACACCCTCAGCGTTTTATCATCTCACAAGCAGAGCTAAACTCTAATTCAAATGCACCTACGGGCTTAACAATTTTTGACAAGACAGAAGTCAACCAATAAATAGATGTTTATACAATAGTTTTTGATTATCAATTTTTGTTTTAGCATTTAACTCAAACAAAATTTTAATTAAGAGGTTGCTTTGTATTCTCCTTGGCAGCCTCTTTTATTTTTTCACTATGCAACTGAAATCATTTCTTTTTTTATTACTAATCATTTCTTTATGTTCTTGCCAAAAGAAAGAAATAATAGCTGATATTCTTATAAAAAATGGTATCATATATAATGGTATTGATAATAAACCTTCAGAAAGTATTCTAGCAATACAAGGAGACAAAATTATTTATATTGGAAAGAAAAAAAATGTAAATATTATAGCCAAAAAAACAATTGATGCTAAAGGCTCAATCGTTTGTCCAGGGTTTATTGATCCACATACACATGCAGATCGAGAACTTAGAAAGCCAGAAAAAGCACATAATCAACCCTTTTTGATGCAGGGGGTAACTACTGTTGTGGTAGGAAATGATGGAAATAGTTTTTTCCCTTCTACTGAATTTAAAACCTTGTATGAATCTCATGGCATTGGAACAAATGTTGTCCTAATGGTAGGTCATAATACCCTTCGAAAAATAGTTGTTGGTCGAAGTAATAAAAAAGCAAGTGAAGAAGAAATCAAAAATATGCAAACTCTTGTACAAAGAGAAATGGATGCGGGATGCTTTGGATTATCCACGGGGTTATATTATGCTCCAGGAAGTTATAGTGATACAAAAGAGATTATTGCTTTAGCGAAAATCGCAGCTCAAAACGAAGGCATATATGACACTCATTTAAGAGACGAAAGCTCTTATACAATTGGTTTAAAAGCTGCTGTTGAAGAGGCTATTGAAATAGGAGAAAAAGCTAATTTACCCATTCATATTTCTCATATCAAATGTTTGGGCGTAGATGTTTGGAATCAAAGCCTTGATATTATAAAGTTAATAGAAAAAAGCCGTTTAGAAGGAATTGATATTACGGCTAATCAATATCCTTATGATGCTTCTGCTACAGGACTTCAATCTGCTGTTGTTCCTCGATGGGCAGAAAGTGGGGGGAAAGATTCACTCTATATACGGTACAATAATTCTAAGCTTAAGCCTAAAATTTTAGGGGATACTAGAAAGAATATTACTCGTCGTGGAGGGCCCGATAAACTGTTAATTGTAATGACAGAGGATTCTACTTTTTTAGGAAAAAATCTCTTGGAAATTTCAAAAGAACAAGCCTTAACTCCAGAGGAAACTGTTTTTGAAATATTGAAAGTAGGGACTACCACTAGAGTTGCTTCTTTCAATATGACTAGTGAAGATATTTCTAATTTTATGCGACAACCTTGGGTCGTGACAGGCTCTGATGGCAATACAGGGCATCCAAGAAAATATGGTTCTTTTCCTAGAAAATATCGTAAATATGTTAAAGAAGAAAAGGTAATTGATATTGGAACATTTATCAATAATTCTAGTGCTAAAACTGCCGCAATATTCAAGATCCCAAAGAGAGGTAAACTCCAAGAGGGGTATTATGCTGATATTATCATCTTTGACCCAGAAAAATATAAGGATAAAGCCAATTATGAAAATGCTTTTTTATATGCTGAGGGATTAGAATACAGTATTATTAATGGTGTTATTGCAATCAAAGAAGGTATTTATAATCAAAAACGTAATGGTAAAGTTTTAACTAAAAAAGATGTAAAATGAGATATTATATTATTATTTGTTTATTGATTGCTACAAGTTGTAAACAGAACTTGGTAAAAGAATCCCAACCAGTAATCGAGCAAGAAAAAGATATTGTTAGTACAATTGTCAATGATACATCAAACTATTTTTATATTGATTTTAAAAATTATCCTAATAAAGATAAAAGTTTACCAATTGGTGTCTTTGACTCAGGTACAGGGGGATTGACTGTTCTAAAAGCAATCGTTAATTATGATGAAAATAAGAATAAAACAAAAGAGAAAGGGAAAGATGGTATTCTAGATTTTGCAAAGGAATCATTTATTTATTTAGGAGATCAAGCCAATATGCCTTATGGTAATTATTCTAAAGAGAACAAAATTGATTTATTGCAAGAACATATTATTAAGGATGCTCAATTTTTGATGGGAAATAAATATTATAGTGATGTAGATGATGGTATAGTAAACACAGACAAACAGCCTGTGAAAGTCATTGTAATAGCTTGTAATACGGCAACAGCTTATGGGAAAGAAAATATTGAATCTTTGATTGATAAAGTAGGAGCAGATGTCAAAATAATAGGTGTTATAGATGCTGGGGTAAGAGCGGTTTTAACCAATATTAAGCCTGATGAAAATGCAATAATTGGCGTTTTAGCTACTGTTGGAACTGTAGCGTCGAAGGGATATACCAATACAATTAATAAATTTAAAAAGGAACTTAATTATTCAGGTGAAATAGAAGTATTTTCTCAAGGAGGAATTGGAATAGCAGAAGCTATAGATGAAGACCCAGATTATTTTGATAAAAACCTTAAAAAACCTCGTTCAGCTTATAAAGGACCAAGTTTAAATGGAAATATAAAGATTGATAAAACATTAGAAAGTATTTACAATTTTGATTATAATAACTATAAAATGTTATGCGATGTGAAAGGGATGACAGAGGGCTGTTCTATTTTGCAGATTAATGACGCAGCGAATTATGTTCGCTTTCATCTAGTTTCTTTATTAGAACAAATTAGAAAATCTGAATCAAATAATCAGCTGAAGTCCATTATTCTTGGCTGTACCCACTACCCATATTTAACAAAAGAAATTAATGAAATCCTCAAAGAGCTGTATAATTATAAGAATAAGAATGGACAATTTTTATATCGAAAAAATATGGCGGAAAATATAGAATTAATTGATCCCGCTATAAATACGGCCAAAGAGTTATATGAACATTTAAAAAGAAAATCCCTCTTTAATCAAAATGGGAATATTGAGAATAGTGAGTTCTATATTAGTATCCCTAATAAAGAAAACAAAAACAACCAAATTGATAAAAGAGGAAGATTTCCTTATGCATATAAATATGGACGCAAAGCCCATCAAATTCAAGAATATACGAAAGTTGTTCCTTTTAGTAGAAAAAATATATCGGAAGATATTTTAATTCGATTTCAGACTCAGACTCCATTTATCTATAAATTGATACAAAACTTCAATCAAAAAAATGGTAAATTAAAACAACTAAATAGTGTAGATAAAATATGAGTCATTTAATTTTTCCTACTTGCTAGACCACAGCTTATAACTTAAAAGGTACACGGAAGTTATACATTACTTTGACAGGTTTTCCTTGATGTTTTCCACCAACCCATTTCGGAAGTTGCTTTACAAGTCTTAGTGCTTCTTCACCTGTTCCATTACCAGGATTTTGGATGATTTTAGCATTGGTAATATTTCCCTGTTCATCAATGATGGTATTGATAACAGCCATACCTTCTGTACGGTTGTTTTTAGCCTTGGTAGGATACTTTAAGTTTTTGCTTAAATAAGATAACCAAGAATTATAAGTACAATGTCTTTCACTTCTCTTCCAGGATGTTTCTGTACAATCCACAGGATGAGGCATTTTGTCTGTAATGATATATGTGTCTGCGAGACCAGGAACTTTTTGGCCTAGTTTAGGAACATAGCTAAGTGGAATATTAATAGACGATTTTACACTTTTTCCATTAACTGTTTTAGGTAACCATTTGTCTTTATAGTTGTTGCCAATGCTTAAAGCGTCCTCATGGCATAATTCACAACTACTCATTCCTACTTTAACATCTGTTGTATTTCCTTTTTCATCTATCTCGAATTTTAAACTTACACTACCCCACATACCTACTTTTTGAGCTTCTAGAGGATAACTTATAAGAGGAGAAAATTTTTCTACTAATTGATTTATAGTACATAGCCAATTTTGTCCATGATCTCCACTATCACAACCAATTGCCCAGGGGGTTTTTTGTTCAGACTTTGCGGGTTGTTTTGGAAGTGCTTTAACTTGTTGTAATCTACTTTCTTTCAAAGGAAATTCTATTGATAATACTTTGTGAGAAACAACATTTTTACCATCTTGTTTAGCAGGAGTCCATTGTGGCATTGATGTCAAAACTCTGACGACTTCCTCTTCACAGCCGCCTCCTATCTTTTTTACAACTTGGGTATTTCGTACCTTACCATTTTTATCGATTTCAAATTCTACTAATACGATTCCTTTAATCCCTTTTGCTTGGGCAATACTAGGTGTTTTTAGCTTTTCAAGCATATAGGTTTGGCTATATTTATAAGAACAAGCCTGTTGTTGATATACAGTTTCCAAACTTTGGCAATCACCAAAAGTAGCAGGAACTTGTGGCTTTTTATAAATAATATTTCCCTGAGCATCCTTTTTATCATCTGTCAAAGTTGTCATAATGATGGTCTTTCCATCAGGTCTTTTAATTAGGCTGGTCGTTTCAGAAAAGCTTCCCTGCTCTTGAGCAAATAACTCTGCTTGTGCCAAACACAAGAATAATAAAATTGATAAGGGAATGGAAAGTATATATTTTAAATATGCTATATCTGAAGATTTATTTATTGTCATCATTTCTATTCTTTTTTGTAATTGTGAATAATTAAAATTGTTAGCTAAAGCAATCTTAATTCGACTACTCGATTGAGCAATCAATAATCGTCCATATTCTTGTTTCGAGGCCTGTGTTAATACACTTGCATCTGCAAGAAACTCATGCACATCTCGAAGTGCACTTTTATAAAAATAAATTAAGGGATTAAACCAAAAGAACATTTTCAATAATTCAAAAAATACAACATCCCAAGAATGACCTCCTTCAATATGTGCAAGTTCGTGTCGAAGGATTTGCTCTTTTTCTACTGTATTGTATGTTGTATCTGTATAAAAAAAGAGATAATTGAAAAAAGAAAAAGGGATGTGAGGCAACTTGGTTTCTACTAAAGTATAGCCTTCTTTTTTAGTAATCGTGGCACTAGAATATAGATTCTTTATTTGTGCAATTCCTATCAAAAAACGACTAAACGATAATAGAACGCCAAATAGATAAATACCCCAAAGAATTTGTTTAACATCAAAATTGAAAGCATCATTTGCTACTGAAATTGTCTTTTGTGATAACATATAGACCTCACTTAAAGAGTGATCAGTAGCATCTTTAACTTCTAAAGCCACAGCTTCTATCTCAGGCATGACAGGTTGAATAGGAACTTCTATTAAAGGGATAAGAAGCCCTGCAAAAAGGGTTGCCAAAAGATAAATTCGATTGCCACCAAAAAAAGTTTCTCTCTTAAAAAATATTGCATAAAGGGCATAAAATGATAGCCAACAGAAGGAAACTTCTAGTAGGTAATACATAATGATTCAATTTTGAAAGTTAAATCAAAAACAACTTCTATAAAATAATATACTTTATAGTGTACTGAGGGGGATTCTATTTAGTAACGGAAAAAGAATAAATTCCTGATTTGGGAATAGGAATTTTGAGTTTAATCAAGGCATTTTTTTAAGGAATAGCATAGCTATTGCTAAAAAAAATGCCTTGATTAAACTCAAAAGAACATAAACGAAATCAGGAAGTTATTCTTTGTCCGTTACTTATCTAATTTCTTCAACATCTCTTCTATTTCTGCTTTACTTAAATCTTTTTTCTTTACCATAAAGGAAACTAATTGTTGGAATGAACCTCCAAAATAACTATCAATTAATCCCTTTAAACTATATCGCTTGTACTTTTCTTCCTTTATCAAAGGAAAATATTCGTATGTTTTTCCATAAGCCTTAAATCCTAAAAATCCCTTTTTTTCTAAAATTCTGACTACGGAAGATATCGTACTCCTAGGAGGACGTTCGCCTGTATTTTGTTCTATTTGGTCAATTATGTCTCGAACTAAACAGCGCTTGAGCTGCCAGATAATTTGCATAATTTCTTCTTCAACTTGTGTTAATTTATTCATATAATAGTTAGACTAATTGACGAATACCTTAGCTTTATGACGTAAATATACGTCAATCGGCTTAAAGTTCAAACAATTTTTAAAATTTTAACATTTTTTATGAAAAATCGCTTTAAATAAAATTGGCTATTCTAATTAAGAATATGGATACTTATTAGAGAAAGTTTATATTTTTTTGTAAATTGAGCTATCAATGAAGAGTAGAATTGTTACCCAACAAATTCTTAGTTGTGGCTATTTTTAAATAAAGTTGTTTACAATATTAAATTTATCAATGCCTTTACTAAGATTGAATATATTCGTCTTGTTAATTCTTGGAGTTTTATTCAATGCTTCAGCACAAATAAACCTAGGAAGACAAGAGCGTATTTCAGTATCAAAAGGACTGTCTGATCGAACGGTTAATTGCATCACCCAAGATGCAGAAGGATTCCTATGGATTGGTACAGATAATGGACTCAATCGCTATGATGGGAAAAACTTTCTTATTTATAACAATCAAGTTTCCAATCCGTACAAAATTAGTGATAATGATATTAGTGAAATCGCATTAGGTAAGTATAATACTCTATTGGTATTTTATAAAGATAACCTTGATTTTATCGATATTATAAAAGATGGAGCAAAGGTTAGCCAAAAACTTAATCTTCGGCTTATTTCTGGTGAATCTACCAATGTGCATGATGTGCATTTGTCCAGAAGTAAAAGACTTTTCCTTCTCGCAACATCTAGTAAGGGTACAGTAGTTTATGAATATGACTATACTAGTTTCTTACCTTTATTTCAATTACCAACTGAGATTAAAACAGCTCCTAGCAATTTAACCTTACTTGCAGATAAGAATGAAACGACTTTTTGGATAAAAAATAAAAAGGGAAAAATATGGTCTATTTCTAATAAAGGAAGATTACTTAAGACCTATACATTGCCCCGATCTAACGAAAAAATCGTAAAACACGTTTACTTCAGATCGATTTTTCATCAAACGAAAAAGGGCCTCATTTGGATTAGTTTTGATGATAGAAATGGAGTTTATCATATTCCATCATTGAATGATTCTTTAACACTATTTGAAGCAATACCCTCTGATGAACACTTTGGTTATCTTTGGGAAGATGATGAAGGCAATGTTATCATTGGCAATAACAAGAATGAAGCAGTTGTCAATCAATTATACTTAGTCGAACCTGATTGGAGCTTTACAGATATTAGTTTTATTTCAAATATTGAAGATTTGATTACGCATATATTTAGCCATGATTTTAAGAAATCTATTCTTCTTTCTTCTCATATGGGAATTCGAATCTTTCCTGTCAATCAAAGTAAAAAAATAGAACATATTTTAGGCAAAAAACTTGAGCCAAACGAAAAGTGGGGCAAAAGTATGAAAGGTATAACAGGCAATGGTAAAGATAAAATCTATATCGCTCGAGAGGTGAAGCATTGGTATGAGTATGATTTGGAAACCAAGCAAGTTGAGCCATTGGAGATGAAAAATCCTGAGACGAATGAAGCAATGAATATCAATTGTAGTAGTCAACTTATCCTTGAAGAAGATACTTTATGGGGAAGCAGTTGTGCGGGCTATCGTTTTGGTTATCTTCATAAATATAATTTGAAGAATAAAACACAGGAACTCTATAAGTTCAAGTATCCTATAAGCTGTTTGACAAGAACGAGTGATGGCTACTTCTGGGTGGGACAACAAGAAGAGCAGGGGATTTATGGTGAATTGATACGCTTTGATCCTAGGACGGGAGAACAACTCGTTTTTAGAACAGAAGAAGGGAATCCATTTGAAAAAAGCCGCCCTTGTTTTATTATGGAAAGTAGCCAAGGACAATTATGGGTAGGTACAGTAAATGGTCTTTTTTTTATTAATAGATCGACAGGAACTACTAGAACATGGCGTGTTAATAATGGAGATAAGAATACCTTTTCAGGCAACTACTTTATGACAATACATGAAGATAAAGACAAACGACTTTGGTTAGGAACGAATGGTGGATTAAACATCTGGGATTTGGAAACTGGAAAAATTCAAACGTATACTGAAAAAGATGGACTATCTAATAATAGTGTTTGTGGAATTATACCCTATAATGATAGTTTGTATTGGTTAAGTACTTTCAATGGGATTACCTATTTTGACACCAAAAATAAAATATTTGGAACATTCAATGAAGGTGATGGTTTTAGTCATTATGAATTTAATCGCTTTTCTTACTATAAAGATCACAATAATAGAATGTACTTTGGGGGGCTGAATGGCGTGAATGCTTTTAATACAGAAGAATTATTAAAACGAGAAACAACACCACCTATCATATTGACAAAATTTAGTAACTATATTGCAAGAAAAGATTCTCTTGCTGAAGAGACACAATCACTTTCCAAATTAACAGAAGTAGTTATCAAACCCGAAACATCTTATTTTCAGTTTGATTTTGTATTACCTGTTTATTATAATGCTAAATTCAATCAGTTTAAAGCATGGCTAGAAGGATATGAAAAAGATTGGCAGTACTTGGGAAATACTCCGAGTGTGCGTTACAATCGACTTCCTGCGGGTACATATACCTTACATTTAAAAGGGGCTGATAGTAAAGGGAATTGGTCGTCAGATGCACGTCGTATTACTATCCATGTGACAGAACCGTTTTATAAAAAACTCTGGTTTATTTTACTTTGTTCGTTTTTAGCAATTGCCTTATCCTTGGGCTATTATCGTTGGCATTTATATCGACTTAAAGTCAAAAATGAATTATTAGAGGCAGAGGTGCTCAAGCGCACGGAAACGATACGAGAACAAGCTGAAGAATTGCGCAAACTAGATATTATTAAATCTAGGATTTTTGCTATTATAGGACATGATTTAAGAAAACCAGCCATTGCGTTTAGAGGTATTGTGAAAAAGGTGAATTATTTGCTTCGTAAACAAGACTTCGAAAGCCTTGAAGCATTAGGAGAAGAGATAGAAAAAGATGCACTTGGTCTTAATGCATTAATTGATAACGTATTAAACTGGGCTTTAGCTCAACAGAATACCCTTCCCCATAAACCTGAAGAATTGAATGTCAATGAAGTGGTTCAGGAGGTTTTTCTTTCATTGACCACATTAGCAAAAGAAAAAAAGATAAGGTTAACTTCTAAAATTAGAGCTGATATTTTTGTGGTAGCTGATAGAAGTGGGCTACAAACTATACTTCGGAATTTGATTGATAATGCTATTAAATATAGCCCTTCTAATGATATTGTTACAGTCTCTTCCAAGCCTTCTGATATTGGAATAGATATAGAAGTTCGAGACAATGGGGCAGGAATTCCTTCGAATAAACTGAATACTATATTTCTACTACAGAAAGATAAAAGCACAAAAGGTACTGCTGGTGAAAAAGGCATGGGACTTGGTTTGCATCTAGTACATGAATTGGTTAAAGCCAACCAAGGGAAAATAAGAGTGGAAAGTGAATTAGGGAAAGGAACGGTATTTTATCTTTCATTCTTGACGAAATTGAATACGGTTGCGAGTTGATAGGTTATGACCCAGAATATTTTGAATATAAAAAAACGCTTGGTTTATTCTATTGAAACCAAGCGTTTTCTTTTTTATCTTATAGCTCTGTTTTAAAAACGGATTGTTCTGACTGCTTCAAATGGATTGAGGCGATTCAAATCTAGATTAAAGGAGATTCTAGCCGCAAAATCTCCTCGCTGTTTCAAAATATTCATAACATTATCTGAACCAAACATAGGCAGATAAACACCAAAGACACCATCACCATACTCTAGAGCAAGTCCTCCATTGAAGAGTAGTTGATCCTCAAAAGTATCATCCTGACCTGTAGGACGAGCATTGCTAAAATATCCAGCATCAAAATAAGGTCTAATTTTAGGAATAAAGGGAGGAAACTCCATAGGGAGATCAACTTTAAAATTGAAAGCAATAATAAAATCATTACTTTCTCCAAGTCCTCCAGAAAGATTCCCCATAGCGGTTTTAAATCCTCCACCATCCATGCTGACTTGCCTCGACCAGATATCTTCGGTATCGGAGCGACCAAAGAAATAATGGTTGAATTTATAATCGTTTCGACCTTGTGATGCCAAAGCATACGAACCACGAATATCTACAGCAGAAACATTTCCAGCTTCTCGTCTTGTATTGGTAATAAAATATCCTGTAAATAACCGTATATCAAAACTCTTCTTTGGTTTATATGTAAATCGATACTTCCCTTCTAGCGACGCCTTCAGATAATTTTCTTTATCATTATTTAATAAACGCTCATAGCTTTGTTGTTCTAAGGAGACTCTTATAGTGAATGGAGTCAAAGCATCCTTACTTTGTATTTGATAACTAATTTCATTAATCAAGGCTTTGGCTTCTAGGTGACCAGGATACGTAACAATGGTGTCGGTATCCACGCCCATCTCTACGAACGTAGTATCTCGATTAAAATTTGGTGTTTGTTGATTAATCCAGTTCGTACGTATATCAAAAGTATGTGTTACGGGACTACGTTCATCCTCTTTTGCCAATTCAAAGGTTATAGAAGGTGTTATTCGCATATAGTTAAAAAAGGGTTCATCAAATTGAGCATAGAAATCATTCTGATTGTAGGTGAAACGTCGAGCATTTAAGCCAAAAGTTACACGTTCAAAGGTATTGGATTCAGGGTATAAATGGTATTTTAACCCTGCTGTTCCTACAAGTTCTTTTGAATTTGTAGCAAACATAGGTGCTAGAGCATACTGAAACCGTGCGCCAGGAATAAAGGAATTGTATAGTGCTAGACCAGCCATAAATTTATCATAATCATTATACCCAACAATAGGTGTCCAAAAGACATCTGTTTTTCTAGGATTTTGAACCCCACCCAGCCATTTGAAATTAATACCATCACCTTTTCCACCTTTAGGACGGATGTTATTATTTTTTTGGTTTTGCTCTGGTATCAAAACTTCTCCATTTAACCTCAATTCATCATAATCTCCATTAGGAAAAGTAACCTGCTGGCTTCCTGAAAATCCATCATACCATTTGGTCTCTACCAAAGCGCCGTCTTTATAGGCATTTACTGGAAATGGGGCTGCGATATCTCCTACATTTTCTACGTTTAAGGTATAATCATTGCCCGATTGAATGCCATTGACTTGATAATCAAATTCTTTTGTGGTTTTAATAAAATCATCAAAAAACCAATCTAAGTTTTTTCCTGTAGAGGCTTCGAAATGTGCTTTTATATCCTCAGGCTGCGGATGTTTGAACTTCCATTTTTCATAAAAACGCTGCATTGTAGCATCAAAAACACTTGTTCCTAAATAATTTTCTAGGTATTTAAAAATGATAGCAGGTTTATCATAGATGGCGATGCCATAATTTGCCCTAGTGAGCTTTTCGGAATGCGTTTGGCAGGCCTGGTGTTTAGAGCGATTCATTTGGAAGATTTGAGGTAACATACTTAGATCTTTTTCCTCTACATTCGTCATAAACTTAGGAAGTCCTAACCTACCAATAGGACTTATATGACCATCTTTATAGAACTCTGCCATATAACGACGTTCATAATAAGAGTTAATACCTTCATCAATCCAAGGATAATCTCGTTCATTAGAGGCTAAAATACCATAGAACCAATTATGTCCTACCTCATGTGTGATGACTTCATCTAAGCTAGCATCACTACGCATACGGCCAATAACTGTAATCATTGGATACTCCATACCTCCACCAGCGCTCAAAGCACTTTCTACGGCTGTAGCCTGAGGCCAAGGATATTCTCCAACATTATCCGAATAAAACTTGACAGAACGGTTTACATATTTTATAGCTTTTCCCCACAAATCAGTTTTATCGTGAAACATGACATAGGTATCTACTTTTTTGCCTGAAGCAAGCTCGACTTCATCTTTTACAACATGAAATCGCTTATCGGCAAACCAAGCAAAATCGTGCACATTTTCTGCTTTGTATTGTATCGTTTTTGTCGTTTCGCTCGATGGTGGAAAGGAACGCCGAATTTCTAGATTAGTTGTTTTTAAAGTGGCTTTGGCTTCTTCACTTTTTTTGTTTAAAAAATCTATCTCACTTTGATCCTGAAGCACGCCCGTTGCGCCAACTACATAATTATCAGGTAATGTAATTCGCACATCGAAAGAGCCAAACTCCGAATAAAACTCTCCCATATCTAAATAAGGCATTGGATGCCATCCATCTTTATCGTAGACCGCAGGTTTAGGGTACCATTGGGTTATTTGATAAGATTGACCAACGTGTCCTAACCTAGAAAAAGAATCAGGTATTTTCATGGCTAAGGGAGTACTGATTGTAATTTTTTCTCCACTTTTCAATGGTTTATTTAGCGTTAATACAGCTATATCCCTATTCTTTTCGTAAAACGCCCATGTTACCACTTCTTCGTTTACAGAAAAATCCAAATCTTTATAGCCTCCTAAAGCATTATTATCTGCAAAGTGAAAACGCAGATTCCCATTCCCAACTTGCTGTTTTGCAAATGCGGACTTTCTTGTCCGATAAGCATTTGGCCACAAATGAAGATAAATTTCTTTGAGTGCATCAGAAGAATTATTAATATACTCAATTTCGATATAGCCTGTCAGAACATGACGCTCATCATCTAGTGTTACTTCAATATCGTAATTGACTTCTTGTTGAAAATACCCTTCTGATTGAGCTGGTAATAAATAAAAACCTAGTAAGCAAATAATTAAACTAATTAATTTATTCATTGGTGCATTGATTTATAAATTTCTAAAACTATTTCTAATATATGAGGTAAGATTTTATAACCTTTTGTAAGTTAGCGAAAAGAACCAAATAAGAAAAGAGTTGGTTATAGTGCAGATGTATTTTTATAAGAAGCAAATTTATATAATGTATCTTAAACTTTGAAACTCCAATCTTATTATTTTATTTTGAACAAAAATAACTTTTTTAAAAATATCTAGTATGAGAATTTTATTTTTATTATGTTTTGTGACATTAATTATCACTTCTTGTAAGCCTAAAATTGTCGAAGATAAGGAGAATATGGATTCAAATAGTATAAAAACAAGCGCTATTGAGGAAGAGTTTAACTTTCCTGAAGATTGGGAAGGTGTTTGGACAGGAGAACTAAAGGTATATTCCCCTAGAGGGATGGCTAGGAAGATTCCAATGGAATTACATATATTGCCTATTGACTCTGTCGGATACATCAATTCACACCAATGGACAATCATTTATGGGGAAGATAAGGAGAAAGGTAAAAGACCATATGAATTCCGATTAAAGGATAAAGAAAAAGGTCTTTATCTCATGGACGAGAAAAATGGTATAGAGCTAGAAAGTACGTTAATTAATAATACTTTCTATAGTTTGTACAGCTTAGACAAGACATACATTATGAGTACGTATGAACGGACAAGTGAAGGGATTAGATCAAAAATAACTTCTGGTTCATTAGAAGTTAGTCATAGTTCTGGAGGTACAAGTGAAGATATTCCAGAGGTGAATGATCATTTTGTGAAAGTTGTCCAAACAGCGTTATTGAAAAAAAATAGCCTTGCTAAGTAGAAACTCAACAAGGCAAAAGACTATGGACACCCTATGATTCTTAATTTATAGTATTCTATATAATTTTTAAGCAAAATTTACGCAAAACAAAAATGCTTTTTTTTTGAAAAAATAGCAATAGCAAAGACTTTTATTTGTGACAAGGAATAAAAAAATATTGAGTTAACAACATATATGGAAGATTAATATTTTTGATAATTTCTAGCACAATATCTCCTCAAATAAAGTGCTTGTGCTTTTAGTTATTTTTAATATAATTCAACATTAAATTTAATCATAATGCGAATACGATTGTCTCTCATCCTAATTTTTGTGTTTTATATAGTAAGTTGTAATTATACTGAAAACGATCAAAACAATCCTAAGAATACAGAAATCCCTTCGAGTATAGTGGAAGTCCCTGTGCCTCCTAGAGAGGAAACACCTAAAGATACAATGCCTAAAGCTATAAAATCTAAAGGTTTTTTCATAGGATCAAAAGAAATTAGTGTTAGTTTTCCAAGTGTTAACGTTATTAGTAGGATATCAAAAATAAATGAGGATAGAAATAATCAAGAGGTAATACTGTCTCCTTATACAGATATTGCGGATATTCTTACGGTTGTAGTGGATTCTAAACTTAAAGATTTAAAAATAGAGCAACAATATGAAAATAGCATCATCCTAAAAAATGGTGAACAAATTCATGTACTGAAAGATTGGAAACATCATGCAACCGAATGGGAAGAGGTTATCAATAAAGGTGAAAATCATTATAAGACAATTTATCCTGATGAAGAAGATTTATTGAAAGTGCCAAAGTTCACATTGAATGAAATTACAGCATATTTACAGAACCAAGGGTTAGATAATTGGGCAAAACATATCCGTAATTCGCAAGAAAACTATGAAGATGACCCCATTTGGACAACAGGTATTAGCACCGTTAAAATCCGTTTTTCAGGTATAAATGGGAAAGGTGAAAAATTTCAAAAAGTAGTCAATATGCGAGTACCTATTGAATAAAATTATTCTCTCGACTACGATTAATTTTATACTGTATGAGAGGAGCCATTAAAGCAACACGACGTTTGGCTTCATCTGTATTTTTTCCTGTAAAATATTTATCTAAAGTTTCTATAAATAGTTGTTGCCAGATCTCAAAATATTCTTTTTTGAGTGGTTCTTTTTTATCGAGTTCAATATGAACCTTCATTATGTTTCCATTATAGATGGGGCGGTGAAATAATACGGCTTCCCAAAAATTACAAATGATAGGAAGATGAGTGTCAAGTTCTAATGCTATAACATCCGTAAAAATAAATCCGATTTGGTCATTAACCAAAAGTTCTTTGTAAAAGGCATTCATCAAAAACTCTATATCTTCTCTATTTTTTATATCTTTTAACATAGCATTCTATTTAGGCTTTTTAGGTGAGATTTTCATGCGAATATGAGCATTCATTACTTCTATACCACTATCATCCTTAACAGATACAAAACAAGTTACTTCATCGGTATTTTTCCAGTCTATTTCAGGTAACTTACATAAACCCACCAAGTCTGTCTTTGCTTTTTTTAGATAAGCCACCTCCATCCCTATCGGAATCCATCGAAATTCTTTTGGTAGCGTAACTTCAAGACAAAGTCCTCCAGCTAATTCGCATAAATTACACATTGCTATTGCGTGAACAGTTTTTAAGTGATTTTCTACTTTTCTCCGTTTACGCATTTTAATAGTACATAAATGTGGCTCTAATTTTAAAATTTTAGGTTTTATTGTTGAAAAATAGGGAGCTTGTCGAGCAACAACATAGGAAAATAATGCTTGCCCAAATGGAAGCTTTTGAAATTTTTCTTGAAGTGCTAGAAGTTTGTTCATACGAGGATTATAATTTAAGTTGTTAATCATTATAAAAAACGATCACTTCTTCTTTCCCTTTTCTTTGAATGTCAGGCACGACTGTATTCTCAGCAGGATAACCTACAGGGACAAGTAAAAAAGCTCGTTCATTCTCAGGGCGATTTAATACTTTTTGCAGAAAATTCATAGGACTTGGTGTATGTGTCAGTGAAACCAAGCCTGCTTGATGAATTGCAGTAAGTAGAAATCCAGAGGCGATACCCACTGACTCATTTACATAGTAATTTTTATGTCTTGTACCTTCAATTTCTTCATAAGCTCTTTTAAATACAACAATAAGCCAAGGTGCTATTTCCAGAAAAGGCTTATGCCAGTCTGTTCCAAAAATTTCTAAATCTTTTAACCATGTATCAGACATTCTCCCATGATAATTTTCATACTCTTCTTCTTCTGCTGCTTTTCTAATTTGTTGTTTTATTTCTTGAGAAGAAACAGCACAAAATGTCCATGGTTGTTTATGAGCTCCAGAAGGAGCCGAAGAAGCAGTCATTATGATATTCTCAATTACTTCTTTAGAAACAGGTTTATCAGAGAAAGTTCTTATACTTCTTCTACGTTCCATAAAAGTATAGTAATCTTGGCTTTTGATTTTACTTTCTTCTGAATCAAAATCTATTTGAATATAAGGAATATGATTATTCATTGTTAATATTTTGAAGAGCTTAAAAATAAATAATCATAAATATAATCAATTGAACGATGCTTCCTAAAACCCTAAGTATTTAACTATTTTTTCAGTAGCTAATTCATTACCATCTTTATCAAATAGTCTAATAAAATAAACTCCTGGACCATATCCTTCAAAATTGACAGTTGTATAATTGTCTGTAAACGTTAATACTTGGTCACCGACTAAACGACCTGAAGCATCAATAATATAAATATTGGCAATACCAGCATAGTCAAAATTAATGGTTAGCTCATTTGTAGAAAGTGGATTGGGATAAAATAACTTCTCCGTACTAGTAGCATCTCCTCCAGAGCAATTTTCATCAATACCATTTCTAGGAATATCTTCTGCTAGGGGATTGATAGTAGCATCTGTATCATCACAATCTGTACTATCCCTTACATAGTCAACTAACTCCATATCAAAACAGGTATATAAAGGATCGTTAATATCTCCAAAACCATCTTTATCATTATCTCTAAAGTAAGAGATGAGCTCTAAACCTTCATCAATTAAACCATCACAATCATTATCAATATTATCACATACTTCTAGGCTAGCTTGGTTAATATCAGGATTATCATCATTACAATCAATAAATTCGTGAAAACCATCATTATCATTATCGTTAAAGAAATAAGCTTCTGCAAGTGCAAAAGCGTCTTCTGCTATTTGCATTCCAATTTTTCTTCCTGGGATATCATCAACAGGAGGATGAATTCCACCCCATATTCTAGATAAACTTGTCTGGTCAGAAGCATCACGATAGGTTGCCCATTGTAAGGTTATATCTTGACTAGGGCCATCTTCAAAAACTAAGAACTCATTTCTACGAGCAACAAATTCTCCTATACCACCAGGAAAAAATGGATCTCCTGTAAGTTTAGTTAGAATTTCTGCGGCAGCTCTAGAATATGTAGAATGACCAGAAACATATCCAGCAAAAGGAGGTGTAACAAAAGATGGTCTTTGATAGGGCCACCAGTTTTCGGCTAGTATCCAATCTACACCTGCTACATCGGTATCAGGGTTATTAATATAATTAGGCCCTTTCCATGCATATACTTTTACCTTATTGATATGTTCACCATTAGAACCAGCTAAGGGGTCACCAGCTTGTACCAATTCAATATACCCTTCAACTAGAGGTAAACCAGCAGGATTGTAATTCGGAAGATTTGAATCCGAACTTTGACCTTGGTCTGCCATATATCTTATCGTAGAAACTGGTCTAGGATAATCATACCATCCTTTTATGCCCCAAGCAGTTATAGCTGCATCGTGCATAGCACCACCCATCATCAAATATGCTTTCACATCCCATTCTAAATCATCTAAGATTTCCCCTTGCCCTCTATATCTTTTTTCAAATAAAGGATGATCATTGACATAGTTGAGGATTGTAAACCAGTGTCCTGGTGGGGTCTCAGAGTCAGGACCATCTGCCCAAAATTCTGCTAATATTCTAGCATAATCTCCTCTAGGAACCATTTGTGGTACATAAGGTTGACCCGTATATGGATTCAAGGTATGACCTTTACTAGGATCACCGCCATTTTCAAAATCATAAAAATCTCTAAGTTCTTCTATCGTCTCAGGTAATTGTTGAATATTGCCAATAGAAGCAGGAGAAATGTCCCACATTACCCCATCATTAGGATCAAGATGTGAAGACCAAGCGGATACTAAAGCAAACCCCCATTTATATTCTTCAGATAAATTACCTCCTAGATATGGTGGAGCGCCTGGATTATGGTATACCCAGTATTCACCACCATCTCTTTGATAAATTTCTCTATCTTCTTCTTTCAAGGCAAAAGGAGAAACTTGTCCCCATTCGGGGCTAAGAAACTCAGGTGTCGAACCAGGAATTGGATTCCCTCCCTGATCAATGAAAACCTCAAGAGTAAGTGGCTGCCAACGATTCGGATCAACCATCCTATCATTACCTGGATTATCTATGATTAAAGAAGGATTACTAGGAAGATAATAAGCGTTTTGATATTGGATCATTTCATTCGAACCATCTTGAAACCCAAACTCGATTAAGCACTGGCCTATATAATTTCCTAATGCTGCTGGAGAACCTCCACTATAATTTATAGAAGAATAACCAGCGTCATGCCCTAAATCAATCATTAATTGATTAAGTCTTTGTATCGTTTGGGCAGCACTAGGAGAATTTTGAAAACGATGTCTTAATAAACGATAGGCAGCATAACTCATAGTTTCATCTATTGCTCGAGCTTTGTCTATCGGATCAATAATGCCGTCAAAAGGACATTCAAAACCATTTACCGTTTTTCCTAATAAGTAGGTTTTTGCTTTATCATCGTAAATTGCCCAAGAATCATATAAGGCAATTGAGGTATGAAATAGATTTCTAGCATGTACAGTAGGACGGGCAAAATCGCCACGTATTGCTTCCAATAGTGCATCGTTCCATCTACGTGCTGTTGAATGTTCTTGTGCTGTTAAATCATTAGATATTAATAAAAAGGTAAATAAGAGTAGTATAAAATGCTTCATTTGTATATAAATTTTTATCAAAAATTGAGGTATTGGGGTATTTAAGTTTGCAGGATTAAAGTATTAAGGTTTTGGTTTATTTACCCTCCACTAACAGGAGGGATTAAAACGATTTCATCTGTAGGGCGAATAACAATATCAAGGTCAGCATATTCTTGGTTAATAGCCACCATTAATGATGCCAAACCTTCAATTTTAGGAAATTTTTTTGTTAAAATATATTTTAACTCTTTAACAGTAGTACCTTCTTTTACCACAATTTTTAATGTTTTCCCTCCGATAATATCTTTTACGATACCAAATGCGATAAGTTCTAATGTCACTATATTTATTTTTATAATTTGTATACAAATTCTAGCAAATATAAAAAAGCCAAGCTGAATTGAAAAATAGCTTGGCTTCTCTTTATTTTATATGTAATATAAAAATATTAGTTCTTATACATTCATCCCTTTATAAACCTCCATAACATCTCTTACGTGTTGGGCAGAAGTATTTAATAGTTCCATTTCTGCTTCATCAAGTTGTAATTCTAATACTTTTTCAATACCATTTTTGCCCAATTGAACAGGTACTCCTAAGAACATATCTTTTAAGCCATATTCTCCACTCAAGTATGCACAACAAGGGAAAATACGTTTTTCATCTCTAACTATAGATTCCACCATTTGTGCTGCCGCTGCCCCAGGAGCGTACCATGCAGAAGTTCCCATTAGTTTTACAAGTTCGCCACCGCCTTTTTTAGTCCTTTCTACAATTGCGTTAAGGTCATCATCACCTATCATTTCTGTAACAGGAATGCCTGCTACAGTAGTGTAGCGAGGAAGAGGTACCATCGTATCACCATGTCCTCCCATTAATACAGCCTGAATATCTTTAGGTGAAACGCCTAAAGCGGTTGCTAAGAATGCTCTATATCTAGCAGTATCAAGAATTCCAGCCATACCGAATACACGATTAGAAGCTAAACCAGAAGCCTTATAAGCAGCATAAGTCATTACATCTAAGGGATTGGAAACTACTATAATGATTGGATCATCAGAATGTTTTAAAATAGATTCTGTAACCATATTCACAATCTTAGCATTGGTAGAGATCAAATCGTCTCTGCTCATTCCTGGTTTACGGGGTATTCCTGCAGTAATAACAACAATATCAGAATTTGCTGTATCTGCGTAATCATCCGAACCTTTTAGCTTAGTACTGTAGTAATCAATAGGAGCTTGTTGCCAAGAATCTAAAGCTTTACCTCGTGCTAAATCTCCTTTAATATCTAGTAAAACAATCTCGTTTACAACATCTTTATGTGCCAGTACATTGGCTACGGTTGCTCCCACATTCCCAGCACCGACAACTGTAACTTTACTCATGGTTTTAGATTTATTTTTATTTTATTGAAGAAATATTTTTAAATTTCGTACAAAAGTATAGAATTTCGTGTTAATGTTGCAATGTGTTTGTATTATTTTACTACGGACTTTTTTTAGCCCTTAGTCAATTTTAAATTTTTTTTATTTCTTTATTGTAAAACAAGCTCTAAAATAATGGCATCAAAAAAGTATTATGTCGTCTGGGAAGGTAATGAAACAGGTATTTTTGATAACTGGACAGATTGTCAACTTGCTATTAAATCTTACTCTGGTGCCAAGTACAAATCGTTTAAAAGTCAAGAGGAGGCTATTGAAGCCTATAGAGGAGATTATAATGATTTTATCAATATTTCTAAAAAGAAAAAAAACACTTTTAAAACCCTCTCAGCAACTCAAAAAGCAGAAATAGTGTGGGAGAGTATTTCTGTGGATGCTGCTTGTAGCCGTAATCCAGGTATCATGGAGTATCGAGGGGTAGACACAAAATCGGGTATTGAAATTTTTCGGCAAGGTCCTTTTAATGCAGGAACGAATAATCTAGGAGAGTTTTTAGCACTTGTTCATGGTTTAGCACTTCTACAAAAGAAAGGAAGACCTCATCTTCCAATATATTCCGATTCTAAAATTGCAATGGGGTGGGTGAACAAGAAAAAACCAAATACGAAATTAGCAAAAGTACCTGCTAACCGAAAATTATTTGAACTAATAGATAGAGCCGTAAAATGGCTAGAAAATAATACCTATGAAAATCCGATTCTTAAATGGGATACCAAAAACTGGGGAGAGATACCTGCGGATTTTGGTAGGAAATAAGTTGATTTATTTATTATGATGAAGATAGGATTTGATGCAAAAAGAGCTTTTTTTAACCAAACAGGGCTAGGGAATTATAGCCGAACGCTTATCCAAACATTAGCCAAATTTCATCCTGAGTATCAATACTGGTTATATAGTCCAAAGAATAGTGATAACCCTAGACTTTCTGAGATTAGACAATTCCAAAATATTAAACTACGGTTTCCCAATAATTTCGTTAACAAAAAGGTTTCTGCTTTGTGGCGAACAAGCAATATTTTGAATAATTTAAAAAAAGATAAAATAGATATTTATCATGGATTAAGTCATGAGTTGCCTTTGAGTATAGAGAAAACAGATATTGCCTCAGTAGTTACAATACACGATTTAATATTTGAACGCTTTCCTAAATTATATCCCTATATAGATAGAAAGTTATATCGATGGAAATTCAAATCAGCAGCTCAACGAGCAGATAGGGTAGTTGCTATTAGTGAACAAACCAAACAAGATTTAGTAGATTTTTATGAAGTTGATGCTGAAAAAATTGATGTTATTTATCAATCTTGCGCTCCTATTTTTTACGAAAAATATGATGGAGAAATGAAAAAAAAAGTAAGATTAAAATATAATCTTCCTCAAAATTATATTCTTTATGTTGGTTCAATAATAGAACGTAAAAATTTGCTTACCTTAGTCAAGGCAATGCATTTACTAAAAAATAAACTTGACATACCTTTGGTTGTTATTGGCAATGGTGGTGAGTATAAAAATAAAATTATTCAATATATTAGGAAACAACATTTAGAGCAGAATATCCTATTCTTAAATAATGTAGTTTTCCAAGAATTACCTTGTATTTATCAGCTGTCAAATTTATTTGTTTTGCCTTCAATCTTCGAAGGATTTGGAATTCCTATTATAGAAGCACAACATAGTGGTATACCTGTTATTACTAGTCAAGGGTCATGTTTTCCTGAAGCAGGTGGAAAACACTCTGAGTATATTGATGCTTTTAATGAAGAAGAATTAATGCAAAAAATATTTAAAGTGTTAACAGATTCTGAGAAGCAGAAATATATGAAAGAAGAGGGATATAAATATGTAGAAAAGTTTAAAGAAAAAAATATTGGTTTGCAATGGATAAGGTTATATTCTGATTTATCTAAAAATAAACAGCTTTTTAAATAAATATTATATAAATTGATCAATTAAAACTGTCACTATCATTATTTTTTTTCATTGTTTTTACTTAGACATTTTCACATGAAAATTTGAAATAATATAAAAAATACTACTATACATATATTTATATATAACATTTTTTATTTTTTATTTCGTGTTAAAATCAAGCATTTCTTATTCTTTATTTTTTTAGTGCAATTTCTTACCTTTGGAGATAATCCCCCTTATACTTTATTTTTTGTGATTGAAATTTGCATTAAATAATTATATAAAAACAAATTATTGCTACACAAAAAATTTATAATAAAAGTTAAATTTTATCATAGAGTGTTAGTAATTTTTGCATAGAATATCAAAACATTTTTGGATTTATCCAAATGCGTTATGAGTAAAACGAGAACAATTTATTTAAACCTAGCTTACTTATCCATATTAGTAGGACTGTTTTCTGCTTGTCAGCAGGAGGAAGTTCCCTATGATGAATATGATGAAGCATTAGAAGCACAACTCACACAAGCTGCGGAGGGAGGGGATAAGTTATTCTTTTTACTACCAGAAAGTACAGCATTAAGTAGCCTACCACAAGATGCTAAAAATCCATTAAATGTTTCAAAAGTTGAATTAGGTAAGCGGTTATTTCATGAAACAGGTTTAGCAATTGCTCCAGTAAAAACATTTAGCAGAAATACCTATTCTTGTGCAACGTGCCATAATGCTTCAGCAGGATTTCGTTCAGGTTTATCTCAAGGAATAGGAGAAGGAGGAATTGGCTTTGGAGTGAAAGGAGAAGGACGTTATAAAGGTAGTTTATATTTTGATAAAGATGTGGATGTTCAGCCACTTCGTGCGCCTTCATTACTTAATTTAGCCTTTCAGAAGAATGTACTTTGGAGTGGAAAATTGGGGGCAACAGGCATCAATGCAGGGACTGAAAATTTATGGTCAGCAGATTCTCTAGCTCAGTTCAATAAGTTAGGATTTGAGGGCATTGAAACTCAGGCTATTGCTGGTATGAGTTTTCATAGATTAGGTATTGATAGAAATTTTATAGAAAATACTGAATATAAGGCATTATTCAATAAAGCTTTCCCCAACGAGACAGAACCATATACTCAGCAAAATGCTAGTCTTGCGATTGCGGCCTATGTTCGTACGCTTGTCTCTAATAAATCGCCTTTCCAACTATGGCTTAAAGATAACTATACGGCTATGAGCCAAGAAGAAAAAGAAGGTGCTATATTATTCTTTGGAAAAGCAGGTTGTGTGGATTGTCACACTGGACCAGCTTTGAGTAGTATGGATTTTCATGCTATTGGTATGGATGATCTTTCCCCGACCATTAATATCGATCAAGAAACAATTAGAAATGCAGGGCTAGGAAGGGGGGAGTTTACTAATCGACAAGCAGATTATTACAGGTTTAAAGTTCCCCAACTTTATAATTTACAAGATGCTAATTTCTTTGGACATGGTAGTAGCTTCCGCTCTATAGAGAGAGTTGTACGATATAAAAATAATGCTGCACCTGAAAATCCAGTTGTCCCTCGTAATGCACTATCAGAAGAGTTTAGACCTCTAAACTTAACAGATGACGAAATTGGTAAAATTGTTTTGTTCCTTAAAAATAGTCTTAGAGATCCTCAACTTCATCGTTATACTCCAAATGAAATCCCTTCAGGTAATTGCTTTCCGAATAACGATCCACTTTCAAAAAGTGATTTAGGTTGTAAGTTTTAATCCGCTAATTTTTCTTAAAAAGTGTTAAAGTACGAAATTTGTCGTAGTAATATTTGCAAGTACGAAATTTATCGTAGTATATTTGTGTTACGAATCGTTTCGTATGTTGTACGTGTATTAAATCAATTTTATAAAATATAAATAATGGGTCAAGGACATTCAATAAAGCCAACAGAGTCCGAATTGGAAATTCTTCAAATATTATGGGAGAATGGACCTTCTTCGGTACGATTTGTAAATGATCAACTTAATGAAATTCGGGAAGTGGGATATACCACTACCCTAAAAATAATGCAAATCATGGTTGAGAAGAAAATGGTTGAGAGAGATACCAATAGTAGAACTCATATTTATTCTGCTTTAGTCAATGAAAAAACGACTCAGCAACATTTACTAAAACGATTCGTAGACGCTACATTTCGAGGTTCTGCTATGAAGTTAGTAGTTCAAGCATTGGGTGGACAGCCAGAAGTTTCGGAAGAAGAACTAGCGGAAATTAAGGCCTTGATTAAGAAAATTGAAAATAAATAATTGAAAAGATAGTAATGAGATTATTAAGCTAGGAAAAATGTGATAGTGAATACTAGCTTTGGGCGAGAAAAGTCTCGCCAATCTCTTTTGTTTTTATAAAATAAGACGTATGGATTTTATTTATCAATATTTATCAGAAAGTATAATTGAAGCATTGGGATGGACAGTATTACATTCTATATGGCAAGGTAGCCTAATAGGATTACTACTTGCATTCTTCCTATCTTATTTTCAAAAAAGCAATGCTCAACTTCGTTATTGGTATGCTTATATTGCTTTGTGTTTAGTTTTTATTACTTCTTTATCCACGTTTTTCTTTTATTTTGAAAGCCCAATAGGACAACTATTAGTGGAACAACCGTCAATGATAGAAACATCTACGATGCATCCCTTGAATGTTGATATTCAAAAACCATTGATAGAACAATTGCAAATACAGTTGACTACCTATTTTACCAAACATTTGCCTCTAATCGTATTTGTCTGGTTATTAGGTGCTTTACTTTTTATGTTACGTTTGATTGGATCTTATATCTATGTTCAAAAAGTCAAACATAGATATCTTTTTCCCGTTGCCCAAAAGTGGCAATGTAAATTACAGAAATTATCGACTCATATAGGACTGAAACAAAAGGTTGACTTTTTTGAATCCTCACTTATTAGTACACCAATGGTCATTGGCTTTTTTAAACCGATATTACTTTTTCCTGTTGGAGCAATTAACCAACTCCATATTGAAGAAGTTGAAGCCATAATTGTACACGAATTAGCACACATACAACGAAACGATTACGTGCTAAACCTCATACAGTCGGTTATTGAGGTTTTATTTTATTACCATCCTGTTATTTGGTGGATATCGAATCATATTCGCATAGAACGAGAAAATTGTTGTGATGATAAAGTACTTGAAATTTGTAATAATCCATTGGATTATGCCAAAGCACTGGTTTCTTTACAAACTATGCAAAATCAAATTCCAATACTTGCGATGCCTTTATCCAACCATAAAAGTCACTTATTAAACAGGGTGAAACGTATTTTAAATCAACCTAAAAATAAGTCAAATATTATGGAAAAATTAACTATAAGTTCGTTACTAGTATGTCTTCTTTTTATTGTTAGTGTTAGTGCTACAAAACCATATACAAACAGAGAATTGATAAAAGTGAAATTTGAAGAACTCAAGGAAAATAATCAACTAATAATAGAAGATAAAAACCTAGTAAAAGAGATAGATGAAAAAGTATTACAAGAAGAAAACAATCAATTGGAAAATATCTCTGATCTGCATATGAAAAAAGAGCCAGAAGTAGCTATTAAAGAAAATCCTTCTAAGGACGAAGAATCTTTAAATGAGATTGAAATATTAGAACAAAAAATTGAATCTAGAGACGATAAAAAAGACTTAACCGTTAAAGAAGTTATAATAGAAAATACTAGTGAGCAAAAGGTTACATTACTAGAAGATAGAACGATTTTTCCTAGTGAACATTTACATCATCTTGATCAAAATGCGACATTAGAAAATATTGAAAATCCTATCTACTATCTTCAATTGCAGGATTCCTTAACAAAACCAATCGTCATTGAAAACCTAAAAGGGGAAATTTCTATTAAAAATAGAGAAATTTCAGATAAGGTGAAAAGTAAGATATATGATAATAGCACGATAAAAATGGATTCTATACTAGATAATTATCGTAGATATGTCAAAATAGTGGAGGAAATCAAAGTAGATGGGAATGAAATTGAACATCTTAATAAACCTTCTATTGATACAGTCACAACGTTTTCTTTTAAATATGAAAAACTAAAGCCGAGTAACTTTAAAAAATCGATTAGGAGACTCTATAATATTAATGCTAACAATCAGTCAATTAGAAGAATCTATGATTTTAATGCTAATAATCAGGTTATCCCTCATCGCTTAACAAAGCAAGGATTAATTGATCCTTACGATGGCTATACGATTACGCTTTCAACTAAAAAAATGACAATTAATGGGAAACGACAGTCCAAAGAACGTCACCAAGAATATCTAGAGTTTTTTGAGCAAATGTATGGTAGAGAACTAGATGCTGATTTTAAATGGAATTCTGACCGCCCTAAACATCGGCGACCACTTCCAAAAACTATTGAAAGAATATAAGCTCTTAAACTCTAAAGTTTAATAGAAATTGCTTCACATCATCATCAAAATGTGTCGAATCGTTTGTATGATGAAAATCAACACTTATAGGTAGAACTAAGATTGGCAGTTGCTGCTCTCTTAAATAGGGAGCATGCAATTCCAATCGCATTGCATCTTTTTCAGTTGTGATGATTACCTTATTTTTTGCTTCCCAATTTTTAAACTTTTTATTCAGTTGCCCTATCTCAGATTTACTAAAGTTATGATGATCTGGAAATTCCATAAGGCGTACATATGCTACTTGTTGTTTGAGGTATTCTACTAAATAATTAACATTAGCAATTGCACAAATAACCATCACATTCCAATCTGGATTAAAAGTCGAATGAACTTGAGGAGCAAAGAGTTGATAGGGAATACCATATTTATATCTAGAAAAATATAGTCGTTGGTGTGGATAAGGTTGAATTTTTTGGTGGAGGTTTAGTCGCTCTTCATCAGATAGTTGGTTTGGACATTTAGTCACTATAATAATATTTGCTCTTTTGTAAGCAGCTCGCCATTCACGGAGCCTTCCTGAAGGCAATAGGTAATCGTCGTAAAAGGGTCTAGAGTATTCCGTCAATAAAATATTTAAACCAGGTTGTATTTGACGATGTTGGTAGGCGTCATCTAATAAGATTGTATGTAGCTCTATATCTCGCATTAGAATTTGTGGAATTGCCATGGAACGATTTTCACCAACAGCAACTAATATTTCAGGAAATTTTCGTTTAAATTGTAAGGGCTCATCTCCAACAGTTTCAGCGGTATCATCAATTTCAACCATTCTAAAACCTTGAGTTTTACGTTTATATCCTCTACTTAAAGTCGCAACATTAAGGTAATCTTTAAGTAAACGTATCAGGTATTCAATATGAGGAGTTTTACCAGAACCACCTACAGTAAGATTTCCTATAGAAATAATTGGAATGTCGAATTTTACAGATTTTAATAAACCTGTTTTGTATAAAACATCTCTTATTCCAATACCAACACCATACAATAGAGTCAATGGAGATAGTAGAATACGTATAATAAAGTTTCTCAAAATTTAAGATTTAAGCTTGAATCATATCTTGATAAAAATAATTCGTTCTAATTGGCTATATAGCAAATTAACGTTATTTACATCTATCAAAGAAGCTGATTTTTTTTGATTTATATTATTTTTTAAAAAAGTTTTTTCCTAAATTGTAAGAGCGATTAAAGAAATGAACATTCAGAATCAATTAAAGTTGTTTATTTCTTTATGAATCCCCTTAAATATTATATTTAGTTACAGAACATTTACAGTTAATTGTTTACTTAAAACAAGCCTATTTGAAAATTGATTAAAAAAAATTAGTATGAAGCGGATCTTATCAAAATTATTCTTACTGACAGTCACTATTCTAGCCTTTTATCAAGTTCAAGCACAAGACCCCTTAGCTCCAGGTGAACCTACTATATTTATCAATACCAATGATATCATATCAGTACATTTTGATGATATAAGCCTTTTTGATGCAGAAGTTATGGTAGGCCCTGTACATTTATACTCAAATGCTGACGGTGGACCACATTCTTCTGTCTTAGTAGATGATGGTGTTTTAGAGTTTGAAACTAGCGAACAAGGGGCTTTTTTGTTACAAGTTGCATTTTTAGATAATGGTTTCCCTACACTTATTGAGATTAACATAATTGCTAATAATGATATTACTCCAACAACAAATCTTAAAACAGACTTACCTGTTGAATTTTCAGGTTTTGACGTTGTCCATAGAAAAAAATCAGTACTAGTAACTTGGCAAACACTTAGCGAAATGGATGCAGACTATTTTGCAGTACAAAGAAGTATTAATGGAAGGGATTTTACAGAAGTTGGTCGAGTAAACTCTGCTGGAAATAGCTCTACTAAAAAAGATTATAGTTTTGAAGATAGAAATGTGACGGATGGTACATATTATTATCGGCTAAAACAAGTAGATTTGAATGGTCAATATGTTTTTACAGAAACTAAAACTATCCGAGTATTTGAGGGGAAATCTCCTCGCTCAATACCAATTACAATTTCTCCAAATTTCATAAAAATTCATTTGACAAACGAAATGGTAGGGAAAGTAGAAATTTTTATTTTTGATATTGCAGGTAAACCGATTTACCGATATATCCCGTCTTCTAGAAATGATATAATTGAATTAGATACCAGTCAATTACCACAAGGGAAATATATAGCAAGTGTTCGTTTTGATAATCAATTGCTTTCTGGTATTTTTATTAAATATTGGGATTAGTATTTTTAAAATAAGATATTCAATAGAAAGCCCAAACTTGCACGACAAGTTTGGGCTTTTGATAATCTATTTTTTACCTAAATTGTTATAAGGACAAAAGAGTACTTAATGTTTTGCTTTATATATTCCCTTATTTGTGTCGTTGGCAGAGTATTTGTACTTTTGTAAAATTAATAATATTCAATTATCAAAAGAAATAAAATCTCTTTTGATATTAAAATATCAAATGAATCTATAGAATAGGTTTCCCAACCTATGAACCAATACTATATAAAATATGAGACGGAATAACACTAACACTTATCACTGTTCTTTTTGTGGAAGAGATAAAAATGAGGCTTTAATATTGGTCGCTGGAATTGAAGGACACATCTGTGAAGTTTGTGTAGAGCAGGCTCAAGAAATTATTGATGATGAATTGAATTCTAATAAAAGTGGACGATTCTCTGAAATTTTTCTTCCAGAAACATTAACACCTAAAGAAATAAAAAAATACCTAGATACTTATGTTATTGGTCAAGACGAAGCTAAGAAGTTTTTATCTGTAGCGGTATATAATCATTACAAAAGATTAAAACAAAAGAAGGACGATGATATAGAAATTGAAAAGTCAAATATTCTACTCGTTGGGAAAACAGGAACAGGAAAAACGCTTTTGGCTAAAACGATAGCAAAATACCTGAATGTGCCTTTTGCGATTGTTGATGCTACAGTATTTACAGAAGCGGGTTATGTAGGGGAAGATGTAGAAAGCATTTTGAGCCGTTTATTACAAGTATGCGATTATAATGTAGGAGCTGCAGAAAAAGGCATTGTCTATATTGATGAGATAGATAAAATTGCACGAAAACGAGATAACCCATCCATTACTAGAGACGTTTCAGGTGAAGGTGTGCAACAGGCAATGTTAAAGATGCTTGAAGGGACAGATGTAAATGTGCCACCTCATGGTGGGCGTAAACACCCGGAACAAAAATTGATCAAAATTAATACTAAGAATATTTTATTTATTTGTGGTGGAGCGTTTGATGGTATTGAAAAAGTTATTGCTCGTCGAGTCAATACGCAGGTTATTGGGTATAGTCAAAAAGATCAAAAACACGAGGTTGATAGAGAAAACCTACTGCAATATATTATTCATAAAGATGTTAAAAATTTTGGATTGATACCCGAACTAGTAGGAAGAATGCCTGTTTTATCCTATCTAGAACCTTTAGATGTAGCCACTTTAAAACGAATCATTGTTGAACCTAAAAATTCTTTGATTAAACAATATCAAAAACTTTTTGAGCTAGAAGGTGTTAAATTGACAATGACTCCTGATGTGATTGAATTTATTGCACAAAAAGCAATTGACTATAATCTAGGAGCCAGAGGGCTACGCTCAATTTGTGAGGCTATCCTAACAGATGCCATGTTTGAATATCCATCTAGAAAAAACACAAAAGAACTTGTGGTGGATGTTACTTATGCAGAAGAACAATTGAGTAAGTCTAAGTTGAATAAACTGAAAGCAGCTTAATCAAGCTGTCTATACTTTAGGACAAAATACATACTAGTTTTTTACAAATAATATGAACCATTTAGCATACCTCAACAAATTTTTTTATAAATATCGTTGGCGGTTGCTACTAGGTATCCTCTTTGTCTTTGTTTCTAATTATTTTCGAGTATTACAACCTCAATATATTCGCTACGCCCTCGATTTGGTGGTAGAAAATGTCTCTTTTTATAAAAGTTATGATGGGTTTGAAGTACAAACAGCTTTTTATAGTTTATTAGGGAAAACACTACTCATATTTGGAGGCTTGGTTTTACTCCTAGCATTAATGATGGGGATATTTATGTACTTTATGCGACAGACCATTATCGTAATGTCAAGACTCATCGAATATGATTTGCGAAATGAAATCTATGTCCATTATCAAAAACTCAGCCTCGATTTTTACAAACTTAATAATACAGGAGACCTAATGGCAAGAATTACAGAAGATGTATCCAAGGTAAGGATGTATCTCGGCCCCGCTATTATGTACTCCATCAATCTCGTTTCCTTATTTATTATGGTAATTTCTTCTATGTTATCTGTCAATAAAGAAATGACACTTTATGCACTTTTACCATTACCATTCTTATCTATATCGATTTATTATGTAAGTAACTTGATTAATAAAAAAAGCGAAATCATACAAGGACAGTTATCTACACTCAACAGTTCTTCTCAGGAAATATATTCGGGCATTCGAGTGGTGAAATCCTATGTTCAAGAAATTCCTATGACCAAATTCTTTACGGAGCAAAGTAATGATTATAAAGAAAAATCTATGGGGCTAGCAAGGATACAAGCTTTATTTTTTCCATTAATGTTATTGTTAATTGGTGCCAGCACCATTCTGGTAATTTATGTAGGAGGACAGCAAGTCGCAAAAGGAAGTATTACGCCAGGAAATATTGCAGAATTTGTAATTTATGTCAATATGTTAACCTGGCCTGTTACCTCCATCGGATGGGTAGCTTCTCTTATTCAAAGAGCCTCTGCTTCCCAAAAACGAATTAATGAATTTTTGAAAGAAGAACCGAGTATTCAAAATATAGAAAATAGAGACTATAAGCTCGAAGGAGATATTATCTTTGATAAAGTGGATTTTATATATCCAGATTCTGGAATCAAAGCAATTAATAATGTATCATTTTCCCTAGAAAAAGGAAAAAAAATGGCACTCATCGGAAAAACGGGAGCAGGAAAATCAACGGTTGCCGATTTGTTGGTTCGAATGTATGATGTCAATAATGGCTCTATTAAGATTGATGGGAAAAATATTGAAAAGCATAACCTAAATATCCTGCGTCAACGTATTGGTTATGTACCACAAGATGTTTTTCTTTTTTCAGATACTGTAGCTGGGAATATTGCCTTCGGTCGAGAAGAAAGTTCTAGGGAAGAAGTAGAAGACTTTGCTCGTCACGCAGCCGTATATAATGACATTATGGGATTATCGGAAGGATTTGATACGATAGTAGGAGAGCGTGGTGTTACCTTATCTGGTGGACAAAAACAACGTATATCTATCGCTAGAGCATTGATAAAACAGCCTAGTATATTGATTCTGGATGATTGCCTTTCTGCTGTAGATACAACAACTGAACAACAAATTCTCTCTTACTTAAAAGGTGCGTTAGCTGATAAAACAACGATTATCATTACCCATCGGATTTATTCTTCTCTAAATTTTGATAAAATAATTGTATTGGATGAGGGACAAATCGTAGAAGAAGGAATACATGAAGAATTATTAGAAAGAAAAGGATTCTATTACGAGATGTATGAACAACAAAAGCTGGAGGAGGAAGAAGTTTAATCTATACAAAAGGTATCCTGCAATAGTCCAAACTTCTAAGGAACAAGCAAAAAATAACCTACCATTAATTTGCTGTTTATTTAAAACGTTTTTTATGAAAATTATGTTGTTTGACGGATAATTCAAGTACAATTTGTTTTATATTCTTTCTTTTTGTAATTTTATAGCGTATAATTATTTAATTTTTTTGATGATAAATACGCATGGAGATTATAATTCCTGTTCTTACATTCTTATTTGGGTTTATTCTTGCTGGGATATTAGCAAGGTATAGATATGCTGCGGAGTATATTTCTAAGACTGAATTAGAAGGAAAATATATATACAAAGAGGTTGCTGATAATCTACAAATTCAGAATGACATTTATAAAGAGGATCTTAATGAGAAAGAAAAAGAACTTCGAGAAATGGGAAGTGCCTTATCTGCCAATGAACAAATTTTGGCGAATATGGAAGATAAGCTCGAAACACAAAAAGAAGAACTAGCAGCCTTACAGCAAAAGTTTACCTTAGAGTTTGAAAATATAGCGAATCGATTACTAGAAGAAAAAAGTCAAAAATTTACGCTTCAAAACCAAACACAAATCGAGCATATTCTAAGGCCCCTAAAAGATAAAATTAAAAATTTTGAAGAAAGTATAGAGCGTAAATACCTGGACGAAAACAAAGAACGCATCTCTCTAAAAAAAGAAATTGAGCAATTGCGAGATTTAAATTTACAATTGAGTATGGATGCGAATAATTTAGTAGCAGCACTCAAAGGTGATAATAAAACACAAGGCGATTGGGGGGAGTTTCAACTCGAAATGCTCCTAGAAAAAGCAGGATTAAAAAAAGATATTCATTATCAAAAACAGAACTCTTTTAAAAACGAAAATGGACAGGAGCGACGCCCCGATTTTATTATCAATTTACCAGAGAAAAAACACCTCGTTATCGACGCTAAGGTTTCTCTAAAAGCCTACGAAGCCTATTTTAATGCCGAAAATCCAGATGATGCTAAACGTTATCTCAAAGCTCATGTGGATAGTGTAAAGCACCATATCAAAGATTTATATAGCAAAAATTATCAATACCTATATCAAATTAATTCACCAGATTATTTGTTATTGTTTATTCCTATTGAACCTGCTTTCTCGGCAGCTTTACAACAAGATAATCAGTTGTTTTTAGATGCCCTAGACAAAAATATAGTCTTAGTAACAGCATCAACCTTATTGGCAACATTACGTACGGTTTCTTTTATTTGGAAACAAGAAAAACAAAAGAAAAATGTACAAGAAATTGCTCGACAAAGTGGCAAACTATACGATAAATTCTGCAATTTTATTGATGATTTGAAATCGATAGGCAAACAATTAGATCAAGCGCAGACAGCTTATGATGCAGCCTTAAATAAACTCTATACTTCTACCAAAAAAGGGGATACCTTAATTGGGCGGGCAGAAAAAATTAAAGCACTAGGCGCAAAAACGACGAAAGCTTTACCCAAAGAACTCCTAGACGCTTCGGAGTAGTTAAATTTATCCTAAAGGAGCTATATATTTGCTTGATGGTTGGGCTTATTTTTTGTACATTGAGTTTCCAAACGAACCAAGCAAATAACTCAAATAATGCAATTACAAAAAATCCTACTGCTATTAGTAGTATTGTTACTTAATGTTTCTTGTACAAACAGTAAACAAAACGAAACAGTCAATCAACCCCCTCCTTCTAAACTTAAACCCCAAACAACGAAACCTACACCAAAAGATACTTCAACGAAAGTTATTATTCCACAAACCCCTCCACCTCCTACCAATCAACTTTGCACGATAAATGGCAAGTCTTGGATATATACTAATGTAATTGGTACGGTAACAGAAAATAGAAGTACAGGAGATAAGACAGTGATGTTTACATTTAATTCTGATCCCTTACGGGAAACGATTCAAGTAATTTTTTCTTACCCTGAAGGACAACTAATGGAGGTACTCTATAATGCCAAAAGAAAAGACAATAAGGGGACAGCAAATTCACTCTTTACCTATTCCTATAATCAATATCTAGAACAAAAAAGTACTGCGATAAATGGAAATGGACAAATCAAAATTTCTGATAACCATCTAGCAAATGGCAATTTTACGGCTCAACTTGAACTGCTAGAACTGCATCAAGAAAAATTAGCAGCCAATGAAAAACCAATCATCGAGTTTGCAAAAGGTGGTTTTAAAAATATTCAACTAAGAGGGCTAGTTGATATGTAGTTATTATTGATTAGTATTCCTTATGTTTATTAATGCTAAGTGTTTCTTAATGACCTCATTTCTTTTAACGGAAAAGTGATTTAAAATCCGTATAAAACAAAATTTTGTTTGAGCGAAGCGAGTTTAATTTTGTTTAGGATTTTAGATTAATTTGTAGTGTTAAGAAAGAAATTAAGTCTTGATTTTTGGTTCTTTTCATTAAGGAAAAGAACATATTGTAACTATAAATAAACAATTAACTTTTAATTTAATGTTTTTTTGATAAAAGAGGTGTTTATAAATTATTATCAATCCACGATTCTACATTCTGCTCCACTCTATCAAGGACACTTGTAATATCAGCTTTTTGAAAAGATTGACCAGTAATTTGTTCATACAATTCAATATACCGCTCGGATACCGACCATACAAAATCATCAGGCATTATAGGCATCGGTTGTCCTTCTAAGCCTTGAAAACCATTGGCAATCAACCACTCTCGGACAAATTCTTTGGAAACGTGTTTTTGCGGTAATCCCTTAGCCTGTTTCGCTTGATAACCTTCTTGATAAAAATAGCGAGAACTGTCGGGCGTATGGATTTCATCAATAAGGTAAATTGTATTGCCCAATTTACCAAATTCATATTTGGTATCTACTAGAATCATCCCTCGTGCTGCCGCCATTGCCGTTCCTCGTTCAAATAAGGTTCTAGTATATTGTTCTAATAAGGCATAATCGGATTCGCTAACGATGCCTTGATCGAGAATTGCTGCTTTAGAAATATCCTCATCATGTCCTTCTTCAGCCTTAGTAGCTGGTGTAATGATAGGGGTAGGAAATTTGTCATGTTCCTTCATTCCTTCAGGTAATGGGACACCGCACAATGTACGTCGACCGCTTTTATAAACTCTAGCAGCATGACCTGTCAAATAACCTCGAATAACCATTTCGATTTTGAATGGTGTACAGGCCTTTCCGATAGCTACATTCGGATCAGGCGTCGCTTCTAGCCAATTAGGAACAATATCTCTAGTATTTTCTAGAAAATAAGTAGCAATTTGATTCAACACTTGACCTTTATAAGGAATTGGTCTAGGTAAGATATGATCAAAGGCAGAAATTCTATCCGAAGCCACCATAACTAATTTATCTTGGATTGTATAAACATCTCTAACTTTACCTCGATAAAAAGCCGTTTGATGAGGGAAAGAGAAATTAGTAGCTTGAATACATTGATTTTCTATGGACATGATGAGCTGATTTTGAAAAGTATCATAAAATCGAAACGAAGTTATTAAGAGTATTATTAAAATTTATATTTTGGTATGAAAATATTCTATTTTAGTTTGTTGAAATTTTTGATTAAAAATACGAAATGAAACGTCCATGACTAAATAATCCTTAAACACACAAAGAAATGATTATTTAATCATGGTAAGTTCCATCTGACCTTAACAGAAAATTAAAATAAACAGATGAAAGTTATTATCACAGGTGCAACAGGGATGGTAGGAGGGATCGTCTTAAATCATTGTCTTGCTTCGGATAAAATCTCTAAAGTAGTCTCGATAAGTCGGAAAAGTGTACAAATTACGCATTCTAAATTAGAAGAAATTCTGCACAAGGACTTTTCCAACTTTAAAGGAATCGAACAGTCTTTTGAAAATGCAGGAGCAGCCTACTTTTGCTTAGGCGTTTATACAGGAGCAGTATCGGATGACTTATTTAAAAAAATCACTTTTAACTTTGTTGCTTCTTTTGCAGATATATTGAAAAAGAAAAGTCCAAAGGCTACTTTTTGTCTATTAAGTGGTAGCGGAGCAGATCAAACAGAAAAAAGCAGAGTCTCCTTTGCTAGATATAAAGGCATGGCAGAGAACTATCTAATTAAAAAAGAGTTTGGAGCTTTATATTTGTTTAGGCCAGGCTATATTTATCCCGTTGAAAAACGAAAATCTCCGAATTTAATGTATTCCATAAGTCGTAGCTTATACCCCGTCTTAAAATTAATGGGTAAAAAATACAGTATAAAATCAACGGAACTAGGCGAAGCCATTTTTAAAGCAGGAATAGAAGGGGCAAATAAAACCATCCTAGAAAACCAAGATATATTAGCTACATTGTGAGTTTAGAAATTGTATTTGAAAATGAGGATTTGATTGCTATCAATAAGCCGCATGGTTTACTAGTTCATCGAACTAAGATGGCAAATGATGTGCAAGAATTTGCCTTGCAGCAACTGAGAGATCAGATAAATCAATATGTCTTCCCAACACATCGCCTTGATCGTAAAACATCAGGCGTTTTATTATTTGCAAAGTCCAAAGAAGTCAATATTCAAATCCAACAGCTTTTTCAAACAAGAAAAATTAAAAAATCCTATGTGTCGATAGTAAGAGGGTTTATTCCAATTCAAGGAGCAATAGAATACCCATTAAAGCACGAAGGAAAAATACAACAAGCGATTACTAATTACCAATGCCTCGAACAGTTTGAACTAGCTATTCCTTACGGAAAATTTGAAACCGTTCGTTATAGTTTCGTTCGACTATTCCCTCAAACAGGTCGATTCCACCAACTCCGAAAACATTTAGCACATATTTTCCATCCGATTATTGGTGATAGACCACATGGCTGCAACAAACAAAATCGCTTTTGGAAAAATCAATTCAATATGACGAATATGCTGCTTCATGCTGAACAACTGGATTTTGAGTTTCCAGTTGGAACGCCCATTAAAATCGAAGCCCAGCCAAGCCTAGTTTTTAGAAAGAGCCTAAAAATGCTAAGAGAACAAAATATTTTATAACTATATGGATTTAGCCCTTTTTTAGGAATTATTCTAGGCTTATAAGAGTTGTAAGAGTAGACAAATAATATCAAAATGCAATACTTACTAATAGACAAAAATGAGAAATTGGTTGCCGCATGGCAACAATATTTCAAAGACGAATCTAATGTTATTATTAGAGAAGGAGACTTGACCAAAGTCAGTTCCGAGGCTATAGTAAGTCCTGCTAATTCTTTTGGCTTTATGGATGGGGGCGTAGATTATGCTATTTCCTTGCGTTTGGGCTGGGATTTACAATTTGAATTGCAAAAACAAATCAAAGCATTACCAGAAGGAGAACTTTTAGTAGGCAAAGCTCTAGTCATAGAAACAAAAGATGAAATTATCCAATATTTAATTTCAGCACCCACTATGCGAGTGCCTATGAATTATAATATTGCAACATCTGTCAATGCCTACCTAGCAATGAAAGCTGCATTGATTGCTGCAAGAGAACATCCTGCCATTGAATATGTAGCCATCCCTGGATTTTGTACAGGAGTGGGACGAATGGACGTAGAGATTGCGGCTAGACAAATGTATCAAGCATATGTAGAAATTGAAAAAGGAGAAGCGATGGACTTTGAAGATTTTGGTGCAGCGCAAAAATACCATTATCATATCAATCCCAAGGGGATGATCTTCGATTAGAAGAATACTCAAACATTTAAACTTATGTCTTTTCAATTAAATCAAATACCCTTATTTGACTGTCTTAAAAATAGTCAATCCATATTACTTGCAGGAGCAGGTGGAGGATTTGATATTTTTGCAGGAATACCCCTGTACCTAAACCTTGTCCAACAAGGTAAAAAAGTGATACTAGGAAACTTCTCATTCACATGGTTGGATAGGACAAGTTCAGAGAAGGTATTTCCTTATTGTTATAAAATTAGAAATGGGGATAGTGATTTATCTGGTAGAAACTATTTTCCCGAACGTTATCTAAAACTATGGCTAGGGCAAAAAGGCTATGATACTACGATCTATGGCTTCAACAGAATTGGGGTGCAACCACTGAAAGATGCCTATAATTATCTGATTGAACAACACGATATTGACACCGTTATTCTAGTAGATGGCGGCACAGATAGCCTTATGTTTGGTGATGAAGAAGGGCTGGGGACACCCCAAGAAGATAGTTGCTCTATGGCAGCAGTATATCAGAGTGAAGCTGCTAGTAAATACCTTTTAAGTATTGGTTTTGGTGTGGATCATTTTCATGGTGTATCACATTTTAGGTTTTTAGAAAATGTTGCGGCAATTGCAAAAGATGGGGGCTATTTAGGCTTGTTTCAAGTGACAAAAGAAATGGAGGAAGGACGTATGTATCAAGAAGCGGTCTCTTATGCCAATCAAAAAATGAAAGGCATGGAAAGCATTGTTTCTAACTCTATCATTAGTGCATTAGAAGGAGAATATGGAAATCATCATAAGATTAGAAGAACAAAAGGTAGCCAATTATGGATTAATCCCTTAATGACCATATATTGGTGTTTTGAACTTGATAAAGTGGTAGAAAAAGTCAAATATTATGAATATATAAAAGACTCTAATACTATTGCGGAACTCAATGTAAGTTTGGTGGCGTACAGGCAAAATTTGTTGAAAATCAAAAAAAATAAACAAATCCCAATCTAATTTTCTAGAAATTTAAACAGCTTTTTTATTAAAAATAGATAAATCATAAACGTGAAAAAACAATATTTCTTACAAGTCGTTCAAGCCTTAAGAGTATCTGAAGAGATTGTATTGTATGGGCATCGTTTAGAGATACCCCCAAAAGAGACAGAAGCAGTTATTTCGTTTTTGGAAAATGAGTATCAAAAAGAAATACTTGATTATCCATACAAAGTGCCAAGATTTGATAAAGAAGCTGCATTATGGGCTGCTAAAATTATTTATATCGCCGCACAATTGATTTTATATCGAAAAGATGAGGCAGCAGATTTAGTAAGACTTTTACCTGATTATATATCTACGCCATCACCTTCTTCAATCGTATCTGTGGATCTATGTTTACGATTTTTACCACAAATGATCCTTCAATTGAAACTTATTGATGTAGAAGATCCTTTAATAGACGTATTGGAAAAGAAATTATCAATTTGGCATTATTCAGGAATTCGTTATGATTTAAATGTTGAGGAGTTGGACTATACGATTATCAATAGTAATGCTTGTCTAGAACAATTGTATTTAAATAGAATTGTCCATTTTAAAAACAAAATGCTAGCCAATCTGCCGATTTTTAAAGATAAAATCAATGCCAATTTAGGCTTGTATAAAAAAGAATTTTGGAGTGAATTAGAGGATTTGAAAAACTAGGGAAAATCAACAAACAAGAAAATGAATAATATAGAAAAATTAAATAATGTCCTACAATTTATTAAAGACACATTTGTAGGAAAAGATGAAATTATTGACCTACTGGGGATTAGCCTTATTGCTAAAGAAAATGCCTTTTTACTAGGTCCTCCAGGTACAGCAAAAAGTGCTATCATTCGTCAATTATCCAATTGTTTGGATGGTGGGAAAAACTTTGAGTACCTCTTGACGCGATTTACAGAACCCAACGAAATCTTCGGACCCTTTGATATCCGAAAATTAAAAGAGGGAGAACTTCGAACCAATACCGAAGGGATGTTACCCGAAGCCTCAATGGTCTTTTTAGATGAAATCTTTAATGCCAATTCTGCAATCCTGAATAGTTTGCTGATGGCATTGAATGAACGTATTTTTAGACGAGGGAAAGAGACAAGGAAAATACCAGCATTAATGTTTGTTGGAGCAAGTAATATTCTCCCAGAAGATGAAGCCTTAAATGCCTTACTAGACCGCTTTCTAATTCGAGTTCGTTGTGATTATGTAAACCCTGATTTACTAGAAGAAGTATTATTGGCTGGACGAAAGTTGGAAACGAACAATAGGATCAATATTCCGCTCATTCATCCCGATGAGGTAATAGCACTACAAGCCGAAGCAAAAAAAGTCGATCTATCCTCCATTCGAAAATCTTATGTTGATTTGATTCATAACCTTCGAAGTACAGGGATTAAAGTATCGGATCGCCGAGCAGTAAAAGTACAAAACTTAATAGCTGCTAGTGCATTAATTTGTGGACGCCAAGAAGCGATACTATCCGATTTATGGGTCTTGAAATATATCTGGGATACAGAAGAACAAATTGAAATCCTAGCAGGAATTATTGATAATATTATTGAAAAAGAGGAATCTAAAGAAGCACATCCACAAGCAATGTTTAATAAAACGCCAAGTGCTGAAGAACTAATGAAAGAAGTGCAAGCTTTAACCAATAAATGGGAGACAGGGAGTTTGTCTTTTGAAGAACAAAACGTTATCAAAGATAAATTGAGATACATTCAAACCAGAGGGAATTGGATAAAACACAAAGAACACCGTCAATATGTTTCCGATAAAATTGAAGGATTATGGCAGAAGATATTACAAACGATTTAAACTATTATCTAGAAATAGAAGAAAGTCGTCGAGTTGATCTAGGAACAATTCGTGCATGGCAAAATTTAAAAGTGGCTACGGCTAAGGGTAAACTTTGGTTAACAGGGTTTGATCGAGAGCAGATCAATGCTGTAGAAGTTAAGAGTATTCCATATAAAACCCTATACAAAGTGCAGAAGGGGAAGTTGTATTTATTAGATAGCCTGCTTCCAGATAGGAATATTCCCAATCTTTTGTGGACACCAATTGAACGTGCATTACCTGTAGAATTGCCCAGCTTAAATCATAACTACTTTGGGGTTGAAGAGCAAATGAAAATGGATATTGTCCCTTCGGAGAATGAATCGGAAGCAATAGCTATGCTAACAAATATTCAAAGTTTGAAACAATATATCAAAACTGCTCCAAAAGTACGTTTGAACCCCTTGAAGTGGGTTGTTTTAAATGGGGAAGATATTTTGATAGTTGGAAAGCCGATTTTGCCGATACAAGGCATAACATACTGGCGATATAATAATTTTTTATTGCCCACAGGATTTGATTTTGATTTATATAGTTTAAAACAAAATCTAGAAAAACGATTGAATCCTAATCCTACACATTGGATAATTTGGAATGAAGATAATAACTATTTTGATATTGAAAAAAATAAATTAAAGCCATTGAGCTTAAGTTCGTTTCGGCAGACGACAGAGAAAATACAATGAAAGCAGAAAATTATTTTAAACCCTATAAAAATTACTTCTGGCAAGTAGAAGAAGATTCGGAAGTACTAGCAATTCCCAATGGGAATACGATAGCTTATACCTTCTATGTAGCAGAAGTATTAGGCTATTTATTACCTCAAGGATTGCCCCCCTTTGGTAGTTTGATTTTGGCATTTATTGCAACAAATCCCAACGGAAAAAAAGACATTGAAAGCATTTTTGAACAAAAAATAAATAAAATACTAGAAGAAAATATTACACAATATAAAGCTGCAAAACAATTTCTGAATACTCTAGTAGAACTACCGCAAGAATATAAGACTAAACAAAAAAGAATTCTCCTATTTCAAACAGTCTTTTATGATTGTCATAATAGAGTTTCTCCTAAAGATGCTAGATTATTATTAAATGATTCTCCTAGGATGTTTTTTGTAAAAAAATATCAACACATTGAATCTCAAGTCATTACAAAAAATGAATTGTCGAGGGATTTGAAAGTATTGGAATTATTGTGCAAAAAATACCCAACAACGCTATCCATTATCCAAAAAATGGCAGGACTACAAAAAGTAGAGGAAGCAATAGAGACAGTACCCATTTTGGATAAAGGGACAACCGCTCCACAACAATTAGTGAAGGAATTAGTAGAGAATACAATCACGTTTAAAGTAGGGGCATTGATTAAACAATTATGGTCAGGTTTGCATCTTCCTTTACATAGCACCATTCCTAGTGGTCAGCCTTTAGGGGGGATTTCTGATTTGACGAATAAAGGAGACTTTGATCGACTTCTAATTTCAGAGTATGCTAACGATGAGACGGTTTTTATGTCGAGGTTGGCAAATAATGAAGCCTTGTATATCCAGCGAGAAGTCCCTCCAAGCAATAATACACTAGAGCGTATTATTCTAGTGGACGTTTCTATAAAAAACTGGGGAGTCCCTAAGACAATTGCTTATGGGGTGATGCTGGCTATTGCAAAACATCCGAAGACAGATATAGTTTGTAAAGCCTATGCCGTTGGAGAAGATTTTTATGAATTGGATATTCGGAACATAGACAACATAATAGAAGGATTACAGCATTTAGATCCAATTATTAACCCTGCTAAGGGGATTGAATTATTTTTTAAACATTATCCTTTTGGAAAAAATAGAGAGGTCTTCCTCATAACAGAGTCGTCGATTCATCAACAAGCTGAAATGCAAAAGGTAGTAGATGATTATAGAGAACGATTGAATTATCATATTTATACGAATGTTGACGGTAAAGTAGAAGTTTATCAAAATAAAAAAAATAATCAAAAACACCTTCAAACGATACAATTGCCACTAGGGAAATTATGGACTAAAAAACATAGACCACAAGAAGGCAAGCATTATAATAGGAATCAAAGTAATTATCCAATACTTTTCCGAAAGCCAAGAAGAGTCTTAGCGGTTAGAGCATTAGAAAGTGGAGAACTAATTGTCTTGACAAAGGCTAAATCATTGTTTATTTCGTATGAAATGGTAGAATTAAATAAGCACAAAGGCTGGGATTTATTATACGAAGATCTTCCAGCATATGGAATGTTTTTCGAGGTAGGAAAAACCTTAGATGGAGTATATGTTGTATTTTCATTTGACAGTGCTAGAAGAGAAGGGGTTATTATTAATGTAGAAACAAAGCAGGAGATAAGAGTGCCGTTTGATGACTGGAGAATCCGAGAACCATTTATCTTTATCTACGAACATCAAAAATTTTACTATAATAATTATGAAGGCAGTTGGGAATTAGATTTAAATGGTGAGCGTTCTAGATGTATAGACTATGATCCATCAGAGGTATTTAGTACACATAATATGGCCATTCAACAGGCTAAAGCCCGATATGGTGCAGGAGCACAAATTTTTAGAAAAATTCACACGATATGTATTACAGGAAGTGGGCATTTACTGTTCAATATTCATCAATTAATCGTCAATAACCATAATCGACAACTTTATTTAAGAGTTAATCGTGTTAAAAATTTGTATTGTCAAGCTAAAGAAGAGGATGGACGCTTTATCTTTTCAGAAGGAAGCACCATTGAAATTAATGTCAATGGAATGTTTATTTTGAAAAGTAGTAATCTTGCGATTCCGACGATATATATCGTATCAACAGTTGATGAAATACTTGGAGCAGCTACCGAAGAATATTATGCTGGTGCGAATTATTATTATAAAAATAAAGGCGATTTATACGAATTAACGTTAGTCAATGCAGGCAATCAGAAACTAAGTGTTGTAAAAGAGATTAAAGAACATTGTGGGGTAGGTTTGAAAGAGGCAAAAGAATATATGGATGCGGCTCCGTTTACCGTTCCGAAGCAATTTAGTGAGGAAGAGGCGGTCGCATTTAAAGAAGCCTTACGAAAACATGGGGCAGGTGTGCGAATAGCTGTTTCTAAGGCTGTTCCACAAACGCAACAGCTTATGGAGATGCCAGCGTTTTACAAACAATTTATCAGTAAGTTTATCACTCATATTATGAATCATGGAACTGATACTTAAGCCATATCATCAAAATACGTATCCGCTTAATGCTTTTTTAATTAAAGGAACGAAAGTTAAAGATTGGATATTGGCACTTCAAGGTTTAAATATCGATTTGGAGGCAGTAGAAGTATATCCCTTACCCAATACCAGCGTAAAATCTGTTTGGGGATGTTTGGTCGTGATGCGAAAGCCCTTAAATGGGCGAGCATTGGGAAAATACGAACTATGCCAGTCCGTACTATCGAATTTTTTTATACCTGAAAAAACGACACTTTTTCCTCGGGTTCGATTAGAAGAATTGAAGCACTTATTTCCTAAACAAACATATTTATACCATCCTATAATAGGATTAGTAGAATTGGAAGAACCTTTAGATTTTTCGACCTTATTAGTCTTGCCAGATTTAAAATCTAGAACGATTACAATTCCTGCAGATAGTGTTTTTATACCAAAAGAAGTGAAGGTGCTTCGAGTACAACCTTTATCCGAAGAAACAGTAATGCAGAATATGAAGGACGAATTTTTTCCTAAGCCTGAGAAAATGAAAGATGAGCCGCTTTCGCTTGCAGAAAAAGGAAAATTAGCATTCTATAAACTACTATTTTCTGGAGACAAAGGGAAGCTATCAGGAAAAGGAAGTGAGCAAGGATTTTCGGGCAGTTCGTCATTTTTGCAACAGTTGGCAAAATTGATGGAAAGTAAAGGTGGGGGTGGAAACAGTTGGATGAGAAGATTACAGAAAGATTTTGAGGAATTAGAACGACGGAATAAGGAACAAGTCGATCGATTAATGGATTTATTCAGAAAAAATCCAGAGGAAGCACTTAAATATGCAGTACCACTTGATGGAGAAGGTGTATCTAGAGGGAATGACCAAGGAGAATTAGGATGGGGAATGCGTTGGGGGAATTTCTCCTTATTCGGAAACACCGTCAGCTCTGGTAGGGGAGGAGGCGCTTTCAACATTGGAGATAGGTATTTGGATTTGCAACGTCAATATAATAAGACAGCAGAAGATTTGATCAAGCAAAAGCAGTATAAAAAAGCAGCTTTTGTATATCTGAAATTATTAAGAAATTATTATCAAGCAGCTCATGCTTTGGAGTTGGGGAAGTATTACGAAGAAGCGGCATTGATACATATAAAATACAATAAAAACAAATTCAAAGCAGCAGAGTGTTATGAAAAAGGCAATATGCTAAACAAAGCGATTGAATTATTTATTGAATGTGGTCAAAACGAAAGGGCAGGGGATCTTTTTTTAAAATTAAAACAAAAAGATGCTGCCATGGAGCAATATCAAATGGTGGTTGATGCGTATCTTGGAAAAAATATGTATGTAAAAGGAGCTTTATTAAGTCGAAGAAAAATGTGTGACCTAGAAAAAGCTCAAGGTATTTTGCTAGAAGGGTGGGATAGAGGAAAAGATGCTTTCAACTGTTTGAATAATTATTTTAACAATATTAAAGATAGCAAATTACTAAGTGAAACGCTTGAGCGTATTTATCAAAACAAAGTTGATGATGCCAATCGCTTGGTCTTTTTGGAAGTACTACAATATGAGTATAAGAAAAAAACCAAGGTAAAGGAGCAGGTACGCAACATTGCCTATGAAATCATAGCCAAAGAAGCGGTAAATAAGCCTAATTTAGTCGATAAATTGATTCGTTTCAATGAAGAGAACAAGGAGTTGTTTAAGGATACCATGCGCTTTAAGATGAAGAAGCGGTAGGGTAGGATTATTTTAATCGTACTCTTGCTAATCCTTCTGAAAAATCTCTAACATCTCGATATTTAGGTTCTATGATAATATCCCCTTCTTTATTGATAAAACCAATACCTTCTGCAAAGGCAACCCTCGCAAGGCCTTCATTAAAATTCCAAACAAGACCAAATTGAGGGGGAGTGATTTGTTTACCATTTTTGTCTAAATATCCCCAGAGATCGCCTAGTTTATAGCCAGCTCTATCATCATAAAAATTATAGAGTTGGTCATAAACGGTAGGAACAATAATTTCTCCTTTAGCGTCAGCATATCCGTACTTCCCATCGACTTCAATACACCAAAGACTATCGCTTGCTGACCAAATTTGGCTAAACTTTGGCTCTACTACCCAATTTCCTTTAGTATCTATAAAGCCATACAAGCCATCTTTTTTAGAGGGGGCAAGTCCTTGTTTAAAATTTTTAACATCATCAAATTGAGCGGGAATAATGAAATTTCCTAGTGTATCAATAAAACCATATTGCTTATTGGATTTTGCTAAGATGAGTTTAGAATTATAGGCTCCAACTTTATCAAAGTTAGGAGGAATCACAAAAGAACCATCCTGGGCAATATACCCATATTTTCCTTTAATTTTAACTTTTGCTAATCCATCTTTAAAACTCCAAGCTTGATCAAAATCATGCCCAATGACTAGTTGAGCTTTTTTAGAAATAAAACCAAATTTATCATGTACTTGTACAACAGCAAACCCTTCTGAAAAATCCTTAGCATCTTCATATCTAGGCGGAATACTCCAACTCCCTTGATGATCAATAAAGCCTACTTTATTATCAAACGTCATTACTCTGGCAAGACTATCTCTAAACGACCATGCTGATTTATAAAATACAGGAATGACTTCTTCTCCTTTTGGATTAATATAGCCCCAACGTGCTTTTAGTCGAACAACTGCCTTTTTTTCAGAAAAATTTCTGCCTTCATCATAGCGACTAGGAATGGAAACCTTCCCCGAACGGTCAATAAAGCCCCATTCCCCTTGTGTCTCAAAATATTCTTCTTCTGGAGCAGGTAGGAGATTAGCATCATTATTATCACTTGTGTTTTTATCATTGAGACAAGCCATAAAAGCTAAAGAAAGAAAGCAAGATATAAATAATAGATATGATGGAGATTGCTTGTTCATATTTCAAAACCTTTTCCCTGTTGTGTTAGTTCTTCGTATTTTTCTTGGTCAAACTCGTACAAGTAAGCGGGACGATGAGCAACGTCCGATTGTCGCTCTAATTGCCGTAGAATGCCCAATTTCATTATTTTAGTTCTAAAATTACGTTTATTCAATGGTTTCCCCAAAATGACTTCATATAACTTTTGGAGTTGTCCAACCGTAAACTTTTTAGGAAGCAATTCAAATCCTATCGGTTGATACCTAATTTTACCTTTAAGACGCTCTATAGCGACTTTTACAATTGCTTCATGGTCGAAAGCTAAAGGCGGTAATTTATCAATTTTGAACCATTCGGCGTTACTAGCATCTGATGCTGCTTGAACAGGGTGATCCTTCAAATTAACCAAGGCATAATATGCCACGCTTACTACTCTACCTCTAGGGTCACGCCCAGGCTGTCCAAAGGTGAAAAGTTGTTCAATAAATAAATCTTTAACACCTGTCTCTTCCTCTAATTCTCTAAGGGCTGCTGTCTCTAAGTCCTCATCCATATCAACAAATCCACCAGGTAATGCCCAAGCGTCTTTAAACGGATCATGCCCCCTTTCAATAAGCAATAATTTTAAAACATCATTATCAAATCCAAATATAATACAGTCTACAGTTAATGCAGGTCTTGGATATTCGTAGGTATATGGCATTTTTAGTGATTTAAGATTTTAGCGAATGTATTATACACTCTTTTCCAGCAAAATTCTTTTTTTCAAAAAAAATAAATTCTTTTCCAATCCTTGTGGATAAAGAACAATGTTTTTAAAAAGTTCTAATTGTTCGAGCGTCTGTGCTCTAATTTCTGTGGCAGATGGGCTATGATAAACTAATTTTCCTTTTTTAAAAATAGGAACTAATAAATTTTTCGAATTACTGGAATGTAGTACAATCTCTTTTTCATCTTTATCTATAATAGAAGAAGTTAAATTTTTTTCAAGTTCATTGTAAAGAATGTCTCCTACAGGTAATCCCTTATGAAAGATTCTTTTTACTTGTAGAATACCTGGATTCGATGTTTTGATAAGTTCTTCCGAACGTTTAACTTTATAATCCCATCGTTTATTATTTCGGATAGCTGCTAACTTATATACACCGCCTAATGCAGGCTGATCATAAGCAGTTGATAAGCGAGTGCCAATACCCCAAACATTTATTTTTGCACCTTGTGTTTTTAATTTTTGAATAGCGTATTCGTCTAAGTCATTACTTGCTATAATTTTTGCTTTGGGAAAGCCTGCCTCGTCTAGTAACTGTCGAGCGATTATGCTGAGCTTACAAAGATCACCACTATCTAACCGTATACCTAGCATTTCATGTCCTTCTTGTCTCAATTTGTGTCCAATTTGAATAGCTTTTTTGATGCCCTCAACAGTATTGTAAGTATCAACTAGAAAAACACAATTATTGGGCATCGATTCTGCATAAGCTCTGAAGGCTTCTTGTTCATCCTCAAAACTCATAACCCAGCTATGGGCGTGTGTTCCTTTTATTGGGATAGCATAAATTTTTCCTGCTAAGACATTACTTGTAGCATGACACCCACCAATGTAAGCGGCTCGACTAGCCGACAAACCGCCGTCAATGCCTTGTGCTCTTCTAAGCCCAAATTCTAGCACTTCATCACCTTCAGCAGCAGAGACAATTCTAGCGGCTTTTGTAGCAATGAGCGTTGGAAAGTTTACAAGATTTAAAAGTGTTGTTTCTAGGAGTTGGGCTTGAAGGAGATCCCCTTTTATACGGATTAAAGGTTGATGCGGAAAGACCATAGTACCTTCAGGAATCGCATCAATCGTACAGTCAATTTTTAAATGGGAGAGATATTCTAAAAAAGTAGACTCAAATAGGACTTTTCCATTAGCACCTTTTAGTTGTGAAAGGTATTCAATATCACTAGTAGAAAAGTGAAAATCCTGAATATAATCAATGACCGATGCCAAGCCACAGGCAATAGCATAAGTGCCCTGAAATGGATTTTTTCTGAAAAAAAGATGAAAAACGGCTTCTTTTTTGTGAATATTATTTTTCCAATATCCATAAGCCATAGTCAATTGATATAGGTCTGTGAGAAGGCTTAAATTGTTGGATTTAAACATACTTAGTTTGTTTTTTAAACTAAGGTATGATCGTTTTTTGTAAAAGTCAATAATGAAGGAAATATTTTAGTATAAAGTTTAATAAAAATAGAAATGATCCCTAAGCAGAATGTAAAATTTGGTTTTACTAAAATAATCTATCTTATTATCATTTCGCTCTTTTGTATGAGCTTATTTTTTGTAATGATTTATGCCCATTTAAAACTAAGAATGAGTTTCTCGGATAGCTTAAATCCGAATAGTTTTACCTTAATAAAAGGAGAAGTGTTGGCCAATCAAGCTGAGTACAACCGTAAAGGAAGGTTATTAGGAACTCGTTTAATCTATTTGAAAGATATTGAGAGTCCTTTTAGAACACTCGATCGATACATATTGGATGAAGGTAAATATTTTCATTATAAATTCTACAAAGAAAAAATAGAAACTGTAAAGAATATTTCCATTGGAGATTCAGTTACAGTAAAAGTTCTAAAGTTTGATATAGAGAAGAACCATCTATTTTTTTATCCCTTAGTAGGAAATTTCTTTTATAGAGAAGATGCGGTATCTATTTTTGATTTAACTTGGGAAAAAGTTCTTGTCTACAAAGCAAATTATAAAAAATTTTACGTGCATGAATTTGAAATAATGAAGCTATTTGTCCTTTGGTTAGTACTTATTATTGTAATTTTTTCAAAGTTTTTTCAATAATTTGCAACCTTTCATAAATGCTTGTTGTCTTTTATCTAAAAAATATACTTTTTTATCTAGAAAATGAGGCGATTTGGGCGAATGTTCAAGCAAGTTTGAATAAAAAACAGTATATTTATGTACAAATCTAAGTACATATAATGATAATTTAAAATGCACATTATTTAGTACAATACCTTAAACCAATTTTTTTATGAAAAAGACAAGTATTCGTTCCGTGTTAGTTGTATTATTGATGGTCGTCAGTTTGTCTGCTTATATCTTTATCAATTCAGTAGAGCCACAAATGGTAGTAAATAAACCTGTATATGGAGGAACAGCAGGAAGTGGTGTCTCTAACAATAATGATGATGCAGCAGAGGAAGAAGATGAAGATGCCTTAATGCCTGATGTGGATCTTATTCGTACCTTCATAGAAAAAAGTAAGGACAACTTACCAGCATTAAAGCTTATCATCTGGTAAGGTCATTCGTCCCCCGTCTTTAGTTATTGAGTAAACCATTTTTTTACAACTTGTTCCCCTTCTTTGCCTTGTGGAGTATAATCTTTCTCTGGATAGCCTTCATGTCCTTTCATCTCAGGAAACCATTTCCAAAGAAAGCCTCCTTTCCAATAGTCTTCTTTATAAAAAATAGTATATAATGCCTCTAGAGCATCTGCTTGGGCATTTTCATCTACCCAAAGTTTTTGGATCTTTTTCTCCAATTCCCAATTATTATAAGTGCAGCCAGCAACACTTAAATAGCCGTACTCCGTAAATAAAATTGGTTTTTTATTTTTCTGCTGAAAGGATCGAATTTTTTCTAGGTGTGGCTGCCAAGCCTTAATAATATCTTTAGTTGTAGGTTCCATCTGGCTAGTTAATGGAAAATAGGCATTTATCCCTACATAATCCAATTTATCCCAAAAAGTAACTTCTTCAAAAGCATCCCAATTTGCGGCATAGGTGAGTGATCCTTTATATTGTTTCCTAATTTTTTTAATTAGATTTATCCAAAATTTAGCCCTTTTTTGTTCACTTATTTTAAACTCCGTTCCGATACAAAACATTTCTACCTTAAATTTTGCGGCTATTTTTACAAACTCAAGAATATATTCTTCATATTGTTGTTCCCATTCTTCCCACTCTTTTTGCTGTTCAAAATCTATTGCACCTGTCCAGCTTCTAGGAACATAAACTTGAGGTTTTAGCATGACCTTTAGACCATGTTCTTTTGCTAGTTTTATTGTTGCTTCTACACCTTCTAAGCGTTCTCCCCACCACTGGCGGCTACTATTATAATGTACTACTGCTTTTCCAATTGGGCTATAACCATAAGGGATAACGGCAATCCAATTTGAATTTATATTCTTAACTGTTTGCATGGGATTAGAGTGAAAAGGGGCAGGAGGTGCTACAAAACTTAAACCATTAATTCTACTGGTTATATTGCTTTTATGTTGGTTTGCCAAATTATTATCTTTTTTTTGGCAAATATTTAAACTTATAACGCATAAAATAAGGATTAATCGCATAATAATTCGGTTATTTATTTTATTGAAAAGAGAATTGAAAAATTTTAAATTAGACTTCATTTTTCAAACTTAAAATTTAGATTTTAATATTGTATTGCTATTTATTTTAAAATTTTTATAAAAATTAAAAATATTTATTGAAAAATTTGCATTATTATACTAGTTTCGTTTAAATTTGTAATGTAATCAAGAAAGAAAGTTCTTTGGCAAAAATACAATTAAATACTGTAGGGTGATGAAATTGGCAGACATGCCCTCCTGTCTCGAGGGTGGAGAAGCTGGGATAAATTTTAGGCAACTAAGGCTAACTACTCCATATAGGTTCGACTCCTATTCCTACAGCAACACAAGTAAAAAAGAATACTTGTAAAAATACAATTAAATACTGTAGGGTGATGAAATTGGCAGACATGCCCTCCTGTC
>JAHDBJ010000010.1:22325-40194 GCA_020630435.1 Saprospiraceae bacterium | reverse complement strand
TCGAGGGTGGAGAAGCTGGGATAAATTTTAGGCGACTAAAGCTAACTGCTCCATATAGGTTCGACTCCTATTCCTACAGCAACTATTTTGGCACAAGTGCCTAATAAAATTGTGAGATGATGAAACTGGCAGACATGCCCTCCTGTCTCGGGGGTGGAGGTAAGGGATAAACGTAACATAATGGGTTGACCACTATTACCGGTTTTCGGATTTGTGTTATGGCTAACCGCTCTTTGTAGGTTCGACTCCTACTCTCACAGCTAATAATTTTTAAATCCTTGTAAGTTAATGACTTGCAAGGATTTTTTGTTTTTTTCTAGTATGGATAATACAGGAGCTTTTCCCACTGAACTGCAATCTTAATTTGAACTTCTTGGATGGTTTTTGCTAGAATTAGATGTTTTTTAATAAAATTAGGTTGTTATACATTTTTTGTATCTTGGAATAAAAAAACGCAATTACGGGTATGCGAGATTGTTGTGTATAATTGATAAATGATAAGATGAAAATATTATTAACGGGAGCAACTGGATATATTGGAAAACGACTATTGCCTATATTAGTAGAAAATGGTTATCATGTTATTTGTTGTGTAAGAGATTCTGAAAGATTCAATTATACAAAGTCAGTTAAGCGATTTATAAGTATTATTACGGTAGACTTTTTAGATAAAGAATCATTAGTAAATATTCCTGATGATATTGATGCTGCATATTACTTAATTCATTCTATGTCTAATTCAAAAGAATACGATAAATTGGAAGAAATTACTGCAACTAATTTCAAAAACTGTATAAATAAAACAAAAGCCAAACAAGTTATTTATTTGAGTGGTATAGTTAATGAAAATAATTTGTCCAAGCATCTACAATCACGAAAGAATGTTGAAGAAATACTAGATAGGGGTAAATTTAGTTTAACTACTTTGAGGGCAGGTATTATAATGGGTTCTGGGAGTGCATCATTTGAAATTATTAGAGACTTAGTAGAGAAATTACCAATTATGATTGCTCCAAAGTGGTTAAATACGAGATGTCAGCCAATTGGAATCAGGGCAGTAATTGAATTTCTAGAAAAATGCCTATTAAACGAGAAAGTTTTTAATAGAAATTTTGACATTGGAGGTCCAGAGATACTTAGTTATAAAGAAATGTTAATTGAATTTGCTAAATCTAGGCAATTAAAAAGATGGATATATACAGTTCCAGTAATGACTCCAAAGCTGTCATCATACTGGTTATATTTTATCACATCCACATCTTATAAATTAGCAATTTCACTTGTTGAAAGTATGAAAGTAGAAGTTGTTTGTAGAAACAATGAAATTAATAATATCGTAAATGTTTATCCTGAGGGATATGTCAAAACAATACACAGGGCATTTTCGAAGATTAAAAGTAATCATATAGTTTCTAGTTGGAAAGATTCTCAAATAAGTGGCATTAAAAAAATAAATATATCCGAGTTTATTAATGTTCCTAAATTTGGTTGTTTCAAAGATGTTAGAGAAAGAGAATTTGTTTCAAAGAGTGAAGTCCTTGATAAGATATGGAGTATTGGAGGAGATACTGGATGGTATCATGCGAACATATTATGGAAGTTAAGGGGAGGGATTGACAAATTATTTGGAGGTGTAGGTCTAAGAAGAGGAAGAACAAATCCCACTATTATAAGAGCTGGAGACGCATTAGATTTTTGGAGGGTACTTTATGCTAATAAAAAAGAAGGGAGATTATTATTATTTGCGGAAATGAAATTGCCTGGAGAGGCATGGTTGGAATTTAAAACGAAGAATAATAAATTGATTCAAACAGCGACTTTTAGACCACATGGAATATTAGGTAGATTTTATTGGTATTCTGTTTTACCTTTTCATGGGATAGTATTTAGTGGAATGATAAATAAAATAACTAAACACAACAAAGGCTAAAATGTCAATTACTATTATTGAACAACTTCTTAGTTAGACCGTCTTTTTACAAAACTTATAAATAAAAAAAATGAATGTTACAATCAATATTATAGAATTAGCATCAGATTTGGCTACAAAAAAAATTGAAGAAAAGTATTCTCACAAGGTAGAGGATGTAGTAGATTTATTATATGATATAGATGAAGATGAAACCATGACTTTTAAAGAAGAATATCAGGAAGAATTTGACCAGTATTATGACGAATACTATGCTGCAATTGATGCTGTTAAAATTGAATGAAATACCAATCTCAAACAATTTTTAGAAAGAAGCAAGTCTTGTTAACTTCGAAAAATGCTTTTCAAAGGTTCGAAAGTTTTAAAAAATGAAGGATAAAATGTTTGAACAAAATCTAACTTTAAAGTGTATTGATTTACAATATTCTCTACACCTAAAAGCATGAAAAAGAAACTACCAGAAGTACACTTCAATAAACATACGAGCCTTGATATAGAGGTAATGCATTTTGAGAAACTTCTTAGTAAATTAGAGCAATCAAAAGATCATAATCCTTTTGCCCCACATAAAATTAATTTTTACCTTATTTTTTTTGTTACTCAAAACACATATACGCATTTTATTGATTTTAAATCGTATGAAATAAGTGAAGGCAGTACACTATTTATTGCTAAAAATCAGGTACACCATTTCAATAAAGAGTTAAAAGACGCTGAGGGGTTTGCAATTATTTTTAACAACCTTTTCGTTGATAATCACTATTTTTTATCGGATAACCTTAGGTTAAATAGGTTATTCAACTATCACCTAGAAAGCCCAATCATCCAACAAAAAGAAATAGAAGGAGACAGTATAATCGATTTAGTCTTTAAGCTATATCAAGAATATACCTTCCCTGATAATTTTGCAAAATCGGAAATATTGGCTTCGTTGCTTCGGGTGATTTTATTAAAAGCGGAAAGAGCGAAAGAATTTCATGCTGTTACCAATATCAATACTCGTTGGCTTGAAGTATTTAATGAATTTAGGAGGATGCTAGAAAAGGAGTATAAAAACACTAGGAGTTCAAGGTTTTATGCTTCTAAATTGTTTGTATCGTATAAATTTCTAAACGATATTGTAAAGAAATTAACAGGTAAAACAGTAAAGGCGTTTATCGACGATTTTGTTACTATTGAAATTAAACGCTATTTAATATCGACTGCACTATCGATAAAGGAAATAAGCTACGAGACAGGATTTGAAGAACCTGCCAATATGATTAAGTTTTTTAAGAAAAATACCACCACCACGCCACTTAAATTTCGCCAACAGCTATAACGCTCGGTTACACTTTTACCATTATTGTCATCATTTTTATAGTCCTTTCATACTTGAGGTGCTTTACCTTTGTAGTATCAGAATTAATTAGGGTATCCTCGACTGAAACTGCTAAAATTAAGTTCTTATACATAGTGTTTTGTAAGGTTCTAGTTACAGTTCAGGTTCAATATTTATCATTAAATTAAACAAAATGCGTGTTATAATACATTCAATTTATCTTTTTGCAATGTTTTTTTGCTTTGCAAATTGTACAACAAATAAAAATGTCAAATCAACTATGGAAGGAAAAACGATAATGGAGGTGACAACCTTCAAAATTAATACTGATGTAGAGCCAATAACTTTTGCTAAACAAGATGCACAGGTAGAAAGTGATTTTACAGTCAAGCAACCAGGATTTATAAAACGACAGAGTGGTATGGATGATAAAGGAAATTATGTGGTGGTCGTTTACTGGGAAAGTGTAGCTGATGCCGATGCCTCGATGAATAAATTTATGGGCGATGCTTCAGTTGCTGATTATGCCAAAATGATTGATGCTTCATCAATGAAAATGTCTAGGTATGCTATGGACAAGGCATTTTCAGCGAAGGATAGCCGATTTGTAGAAATTATGTCTTATGATGTAAAATCAGGCACAGACATGACGCAATTCGATGCCTTAAATCAAAAAGTAGAGACGGATTTTACGGCTAAAAGAAATGGCTTCTTACAACGATTGACAGGAGTCAATGAAGAAGGTAAACAAGTAGTTGCTGTTTACTGGGCAAGCAAAGCAACTTCGGATGCTTCTTTAGCACCTTTTATGGAAGCACCAATATCAAAAGAATTCATGCAGGAGATGGATCAATCTTCTGTGATTATGGGACGTTATAAATTTTTAAACATGGACTTAACCAACAAAGAAAAAGTAGTCGCACTACTCAACAGTTTTAACACAGGAGATAAAACGCCTATTTCGTATATTAACCCTAATAAATACATCCAACACAATTTAGCAGTTGGAGATGGTCTAGCAGGCTTCGGAGAAGTAATGCAACACGCTCCACCACAAGGCTTCAAAGCGAATGTTATCCGTGCTTTTGAGGATGGCGATTATGTATTTACACATACCGAATATGATTTTTTTGGCTCCAAAGCAGCATTTGATGTATTTCGTTTTGAGGATGGAAAAATCGTAGAACATTGGGATAATCTATTAGAGGTTCAAAAACCGAACCCGAGTGGTCGAACACAGTTTGATGGAGCGACAGAAATTACGGATTTAGACAAAACAGAAGCGAATAAACAAACCATTAGAGATTTTATAGAAAAGGTTTTATTGAATCATGAAATGGATAAAGTCACTACTTACATTAATCCAACCAAGTACATTCAGCACAATCCTGCGGTAGCTGATGGGCTAGAAGGCTTTGGTGCTGCCATGAAGTATTTTGAAGAAAATGGATTAGTAATGGAATACACAAAATTGCACAAAGTACTAGGCGAAGGTAACTTTGTTTTAACATTGAGTGAAGGTAAATTTGGTAAAGGTGAACATACAGCATTCTATGATTTGTTTAGACTGGAAAATGGTCAAATCGTAGAACATTGGGATGTCATCTCACCAATTCCACCACAATCAGAATGGAAAAACGACAACGGTAAGTTTTAATCAAAAATCTAATTTTTTAAATAAGAAGGAATATTGATTATAACTTACAATCAATATTCCTTTTTTAATTTTTATAAAATGAATATTACACAACAAGGGAGAATAAAAAGTATAATAGCAGAACTCTATCATGATGCCAAAAACGATTATTTGCGAATGATGAAAGGTGTAGCAAAAAGCATCTTTCGTCCGATGCAACCAGCTGATTTTAAAGATGCTTATCTAGCAATCTCTCAGGAGCAGGGAGAAGGTTTAGTCAAACTAGTAACAGCAAAAAAGAGTAAGAATATTGTAGAATTTGGGACTTCCTTTGGCATCTCAACGCTATTTTTAGCACAAGGAGCTATCGAAACGGGTGGAAGTATTATTACGACAGAATTGATTGCATCCAAAGCCCAAAAGGCAATTGAAAATTTTAAGAAAGCAGGCGTAAACGACCTCATTGAACTTAGGACTGGTGATGCTATGCAGACCTTAAAGAATTACAATAAGCCCATCGATTTATTATTACTAGACGGCTGGAAGGATTTGTATTTGCCTTTATTCCAGATGCTTGAACCGAATTATCATGCCAATACGATTATTTATGTAGATAATGCAGATATGGCTGAAAGTCGCACGTTTTTAAATGTTGTTAATCAAAATTCTAAATATCAATTAGATTATAAATATCATGGTAAGGTTGTCTTGATAATGGTCAAATAATAGATTCTATACTTATTTGGAAAAAGTGCCAAACTTTTTAAATCTGCAAAAAGTATTTTAGAAGCGATTCAATAAATACAAAATTCCGACCACTACACCAATTAAGATAATATGTTTGAAAACGAACTCTAATATCCAAAAGAGTAGAATCTGTATGATTGGGGTAAATGGAAAGATAAAAAAGAACCACTCTGTTTTTCCGCTTCCCCGTTTATGTGGTTGGCGCAATGGTCGATAGAATAAATGTAACCAAGTCTCTAGTAATTGAGCATTTTGAAGCCTCAAGGCGAATCGTTTTGAGATTCTGTATCCATTCATGCTTGATCGAATTTCCTCCACACGCTTTTCGACATCAAAAGAGATTCCAATTTTATATCGAAAGTAACCATCATGTAAAATATAGATATATCGACCTTTTTTAGAAAATAGGCGTTTTAAGATGGAGTTCATGGCGACGTCAGTTAAATTGTAATAATACAGATTAAGCCTCAGGTGATGGCTAAAGATATATTTTTATTTTTCAATTCACGACGACAATGGCTTCTTTTCTTTTTTCCAATGGCTTGTAAATAATCCACCATGCTATTTTTAAACGAATTCTATACTCATCTTAAAATTATTAGAATAGATTTAATAGAAAGTTATGTGTTTTTTATTAAAATATTATATTTGTGTTTTTTTTAGACGATAATAATTCTTAGATAAGACTTGTTATGGAAAAAGAACAAATAGCGAAGAAACTTTCAGCCTTAGGACTTCGAGTTACACCACAACGAATTGCTATTCTTGAGGCTGTAACGACCTTAGATAATCATCCCACAGCAGAGCAAATTATTGAGTACATCAAAAAAAATTATCCTAGTATTTCCGTCGGTACAGTATATAAGGTTTTAGATTCTTTTGTAATGAATGGATTACTGAAGAAGGTCAAAACAGATGGAGGGATTATGCGTTTTGATCCTTTATTGAAAAAGCATCATCATCTCTATTGTAAAGAGACCGATAGAATTGAAGATTTTGAAGATGAAGAATTGGACGAACTGATCAAAACCTATTTAAAAAAGAAAGGCATCAAAAATTTTAAAATAAAAGATTTCAAAATAGAAATAACTGGAACGTTTAAATAAAACAAAATTATGGATACAAACAAAATGGGAAAATGTCCTGTAATGCATGGAGGAATTACCTCTACCAAAAAATCAGTCATAGATTGGTGGCCCAATTCATTGAATTTGGATATCCTTCACCAACATGATCAAAAAACCAATCCTCTAGGAGCAGATTTTGATTACCAAGAAGAACTCAAAAAACTAGATGTCGAAGGACTTAAAAAAGATTTACATGATTTGATGACTGACAGCCAAGATTGGTGGCCTGCGGATTGGGGACACTATGGTGGGTTGATGATACGAATGGCATGGCACGCTGCAGGTTCTTACAGAGTTTCGGATGGTCGTGGTGGTGCTGGAACAGGCAATCTACGTTTTGCACCCTTAAATTCTTGGCCAGATAATACGAGTTTGGATAAAGCAAGAAGACTACTTTGGCCTATTAAGCAAAAATATGGAAACAAAGTCAGTTGGGCAGATTTGATGATTCTTGCAGGTAATATCGCCTACGAGAGTATGGGATTAAAAACGTTTGGTTTTTCTTTCGGACGTGAAGATATATGGCATCCTGAAAAAGACGTCTATTGGGGCGCAGAGAAAGAGTGGTTAGCACCGAGTGATGAGCGTTACGAAAATGTGGAAGATCCTTCGACGATGGAAAACCCACTCGCTGCGGTACAGATGGGACTAATCTATGTTAATCCTGAAGGCGTGAATGGAAATCCTGACCCTATGAAAACGGCAGCTCAAGTAAGAGAAACCTTCAAACGAATGGCAATGAATGATGAAGAAACCGTAGCACTTGCGGCTGGTGGTCATACGGTAGGAAAGACACATGGGAACGGAGATGCAGGTGCACTAGGACCAGAACCAGAATTAGCCCCTATTGAGCAACAAGGCTTCGGTTGGGCGAATCCGCACAAGTCTGGTAAGGGGCGTTATGCAATAACAAGTGGAATAGAAGGAGCATGGACGACCAATCCTACAAAATGGGACAATGGTTATTTTAAAATGTTATTTGAGCATGAATGGGAATTGAAAAAAAGCCCAGCAGGTGCTTGGCAATGGGAACCGACTAATATTAGTGAAGAAGATAAACCAGTGGATGTAGAAGACCCATCAATACGTCATAATCCTATCATGACCGATGCCGATATGGCAATGCGGATTGATCCGATTTATAAAGAAATTTCTTTGAGGTTTAAAGAGGATCAAGATTACTTCTCTGACACCTTTGCTAGAGCTTGGTTTAAATTGACGCATCGTGATATGGGGCCAAAATCAAGGTATTTTGGACCAGATGTACCAGAAGAAGATTTGATTTGGCAAGATCCCGTTCCTAGTGGAACAACGGATTATGATGTAGCAGCCGTGAAATCAAAAATAGCGGCTTCTGGATTGTCAATTTCAGATATGGTGTCTACCGCTTGGGATAGTGCGAGAACCTTCAGAGGTTCAGATTTAAGAGGTGGCGCAAATGGTGCTAGAATTCGATTAGCACCGCAGAAAAATTGGGAGGGCAATGAACCAAAACGCCTAGCACGTGTTCTGGGAGTACTTGAAACGATCGCTTCGGATGCTGGAATAAGCGTAGCCGATACGATTGTATTAGCGGGTAATCTAGGGATTGAACAAGCAGCTAAAGCAGCAGGATATGATATTTCAGTTCCTTTTACACCAGGTAGAGGAGATGCTGCCGATGAAATGACAGATGCAGAATCCTTTGCTCCTCTAGAGCCTCTGGCAGATGGCTATCGGAATTGGCTGAAAAAAGACTATGTGGTAAGTCCAGAAGAATTGATGCTAGACCGTACACAATTGATGGGTTTAACAGCACCAGAAATGACTGTCCTTATAGGTGGTATGCGTGTTTTAGGCACGAATCATGGCGGCACGAAACATGGTGTTTTTACGGATAATGAAGGTGCATTGACCAATGACTTTTTTGTCAATTTGACGGATATGGCGAATACATGGAAGCCTTCTGACCATAATTTATATGAGATACGAGATCGCAATACAGGTAAATTGAAATGGACAGCAACTCGAATTGATCTTGTTTTTGGTTCAAATTCTATTTTACGTTCGTATGTAGAAATTTATGCCCAAGATGATAGTAAAGATAAATTCGTCAATGATTTTGTGAAAGCATGGACAAAAGTAATGAATGCCGATAGATTTGATGTGAATTCAAATGGAGTATCTTAATAGAACTACTCAATATGGATTGGTATAATATTGTCCTAGAAAATAATAGAAAGAATAGCCTCATTTTGGGGCTATTTTTTTTGTTATTAAATAATTGATAAAAAATATACGCTAAATAAAAATGTAATAATATTGTTTATTTTTATGGAAATAGGATTGTTATGTACTCTAGTTATTGAAAACAATATTTCAAAACGACAAACCAAGTACATAATGATAACTCAAAATTTTTTTCAATTCAAAAAATCTGAACGTGTTGGAGTACTCGTGTTACTTTTATTTATGGTGAGTATGTTTCTAGTCTTAAAACTCTTCTCATTTCCTAATCATCAGAAGACATACCAATTTGTTGAACTAGAAAAGGAAACGACAAAGATAAAAGTAGCTAAGGCGAATCCTATTTCCACAAATAAACCTATTGTATTTAAAAAGAATAATGGAACAAAGGTTGGGAAGAAGACAAATGTAAATAAGACCAATCAAGTTAGAAAACAAGCAAAAAAGTTTATTCAAAAGGCTAAAAAAGCTAAAACCAATCAACTATTTTTCTTTGATCCAAATACAGCTACTCAAGCTGATTTTAAGGACTTAGGATTAGCACCTAAAGTTATACAAACTATCCAAAACTATAAGTCTAAAGGTGGTTTTTTTAAAGAAGCGGCAGACTTTAAAAAAATATACGGATTATCTTCTGCTGATTTTGATCGGTTGAGTTCGTTTATAAAAATAAAACAAAGAAAAATAATTAAACCTATTGTAAATAAACAGAAGCAGTCCAAGCCTAAAGTCCAAGTTGATTTCAAACCATTTAATCCGAATACAATTAAAAAAGAGGAGTTGATAAAAATGGGAATATCATCAAAAGTAGCCAATACTTGGATTCGGTTTAGAGAGGCTGGCGCTCGTTTTTCTAAAAAACAACAAATCAAGAAAATATATGGTATTACTGAACAACAGTATCAGCAACTAGAGCCTTACATTCAATTTGATACTCAAGATACAATTAAACAAGTACGGAAGAATAGGAGTAAGAAAACTGAAAACAAAATCCTCGTAAATATAAATAAAGCAACGGCTCAAGATTTCCAAAAACTAAAAGGAATTGGTTCAGCCTATTCTAGGCGAATTATAAACTTTAGAGATAAACTAGGAGGTTTTTACACTATAAAACAAGTAGGAGAAACATATGGAATACCAGATAGTACCTTTCAAACTATCAAGCCATTTTTACAATTGGAGGATACAAAAATTAGACAAATTAATTTAAATACTACAGATGTAGACACCTTAAAAGCACACCCATATATCGATTGGAATAAAGCAAAAGTAATTATTAGTTATAGAAAAATGCATGGTACATATAAGAGTGTAGAAGACATAAAACAAATCCATCTGATTACAGATGAAGTATTTGCAAGAATCTCTCCTTATTTAACGATTTAGGTTTTTAGCATGTAGAGGGTGCTAGTTTAGGTTTAGGGTGCTGATATAGTATTATCAGTACCCTTTTTATTTTAAGATGAATAAAACAATCAATCGTCTTTTTTTGTACTAAAAATATTAATGTATATTTTCGACGTTTTAAATAAAGATGTTAATTTTAAGCCTCTAATTTTAATATTTTAAATTCAGAATAAAATTTTAATAATGCTAGCAGAAGTAGAAGAAAATTTGCAACTAATTGAACAAAGTGCTAAAGATTTTGCAGAGCAATACATAAGACCTCATTTAATGGAATGGGATGAAGCGCAACACTTCCCAGTAGATTTATTTAGAAAGATGGGAGAACAAGGATTTATGGGGGTTTTAGTACCAGAAGAATATGGAGGTTCAGGTTTGGGATACCAAGAATATATATCAATAATAGTAGAAATTGCCAAAGTTTGTGGTTCTATAGGTTTATCCTTAGCCGCACATAATTCATTGTGTACGAATCATATTCTTATGTTTGGTACAGAAGAGCAGAAACAAAAATACCTTCCTAAATTGGCTAGTGGTGAACATATAGGAGCATGGGGATTAACAGAACCAAATACAGGAAGTGATGCAATGCGTATGAAGTGTACGGCGACAAAAGATGGAGATTATTATATACTGAACGGTGCTAAATGCTGGATAACGCATGGGAAATCAGGAGATGTAGCGGTTGTTATTGCTCGGACGGGTGAATTATTGGATAGTCATGGAATGACAACATTCGTAGTAGAACGAGGTACAACTGGATTTAATGCAGGTAAAAAAGAAAATAAATTAGGAATGAGGGCTTCTGAAACAGCGGAGATGATTTTTGATAATTGCCGTATACACAAAAGTCAAATCTTAGGGGAAGAAGGTGAAGGCTTTATTCAGGCGATGAAAATCTTAGATGGGGGTAGAGTTTCAATTGCGTCTCTTTCTTTAGGAATTGCGAAAGGAGCTTATGAGGCATCTGTTAAATATGCGAAAGAACGAGAGCAATTTGGAAAACCTATTGCTAAATTTCAAGCAATCGCCTTCAAATTAGCAGATATGGCCACAAAATTAGAGGCAGCCGAGCTGTTGACACGTCAGGCAGGACGTTTGAAAGACGAACACAAGTATGTGACTAAAAAGGCAGCTATTGCGAAGTATTATGCTTCAGAGATCGCTGTTGAAATTTCGACGGATGCTATTCAAATACATGGAGGGTATGGTTATACGAAAGATTTTCCTGTAGAAAAATTTTATAGAGACGCAAAATTATGTACAATAGGAGAGGGGACTTCTGAAATTCAAAAGTTGGTCATTTCTAGAGAATTACTCAAAGGAAAATAAGAGAGATTTGAACTTTTTATAAGGAATTAGAGTTTTAGTGTTGCAAGGGTTTGGAAAATTAAAAATAAACCTTAACTTTGCACTCCTAATATCGCAGAGTGGAGCAGTTGGTAGCTCGTCGGGCTCATAACCCGAAGGTCACTGGTTCGAGTCCAGTCTCTGCTACTAAGTAAATTTCAACTCGCTGTAAATTAATGATTTGCAGCGAGTTGTTTTTATATATGCTTTAAATGTTTTTAGGTTTTAGAAAAATAATATAAAGAATGCCTAAACGAATAAATATCATTTTGTAGTCGAATAAATAGTTTTATAACTCCTATATAAACAATCAATAAGATTTACAACCCTTCATTATTAAACAACGTTATATTGTAAATGAAGTTAATTGACAATTTTGCATAATGAGCTTTTCTTAAAATTTAGGCATGGCACAGCCTAAGAGCTAAAGCTATCAAGGCGAGTATACAGCGACAAGTTAAAGAAAAAAGCATAGTCAAAAGTTTAAAAAAATTAGTTTAGAGTGTACTCAGTACAAGTTAAAATTAGACTTTTTGTTTATGGGGTAAAGAATAGGTGCAACACAGATAAAAAAAATAATGGATAATGGAGTTTATTTTATTTAGCAATTAAATTTTTAATTTAAAGATGACTTAGTATGAAATCGGGAAAATTGACAAGCAATATAAAATAACAAATTACATTTTCCTTTTATAAGTGTTTGTAAATAAGGAAATTAATTTGACAAAAATACGTCAATACTTTTTTTTTTGGATAAAAAAAACTTCGATTTCAACTATAAAAAGTATATTTAAAAGTAACCAATTAATCTATATAAATAGAATATGTAAGATTTTGTTTGGTTTTTCAAAATAATTAGTATTTTTGCTATAAGAGTACAGAGTAATTATAGAGTCTTTCGTTTAAAAGGCTTCCCCACATATTATCAAAATCGATGTGTCGGTAAGATGGTTTCTACTTAATAATTGACAAAAATAATCAAGTAGGTCATTCAAATTCACGTTTTTGTAATAGAGCTATTTTAAATGAAGATTAGATTTGAACTTGATTTTATAAAAATTAGGTGATTATGAAGAAATAAAGCATTAGGTATAAATTTAAAACTTACACTCCTAAAAACAAGTACCTTTTGCATTGTCTTATTCAATGAAATTATACCTATAATTAAATTCAAGCCATTCTTTAATCAATTCTCTATATAAAGAGTATTCTTAGTAAAATATAATATAGGTTAAATATTTTATTCTACATGATATAATGATTTTAGAAATGTAGATTGGAGTATGTTTAAAATTAGGTTTGTAGCCAATGACATACTCTTAATACCAAAATATTGAGCAACTATTTTACTCCCCCCTATATGTCATTTGATATATATGTAAAAGTTGTAAAAATTGGTATTACTTAAAATAGGTTTTATTTACATTAAATTTCAAAGTTGATGTTGATTGGCCTTGGCTTATTTTGAGTATTGAACCAAAATATATTATATATAAGACAGAAACGAATTTTATAATTTATTCATTATTGGATAGCACATATTAGCCCCCCACATAATGCTAGTATGTATAACTCCAATAGTGCTTGACGGTGTCTTTTATTGTAACAATGGTTACAATATTAGGGCTGTACAATGTACCAAAACGTTACAAAACTTATGACAACGAATTGCACCTATCCCTCAGTTCCATATCTATGGAAATCTATTTGTATTGTTGTTTTTATGCTTTGGAATCATGGGTTGAAAGCCGATGCTCCCTGTAGTTTAGAAATTAACTGCCCTGAAAATCTATCCTATCAATGTGTTGAAGATGTTCCACCTATCTCTATTTATGATGTGCAGGTAATAGATTCTTGTGGTACTGTTACTATTACAATGAGTAACCAAACTAATGGTGGTTTAGGGTGTCCAGATGATCCTTTAATTATTACAAGATCTTATACGGTCAGAGATATTTTAACTGGACAAATAAAGCAATGTTCTCATACAATCACAGTAGTTGATGATACAGCTCCTGAAATTGCTTTTGATGACATATTATTAGAGGGAATTCCCGATGGTGGAGAGCTTGTAGTACATTGTGGTAATGTTCCTATTTTTGATGCCTCAGATGTGGTTTATTCAGATAATTGTACAATTGATCCAGATATTGTTTTTATTGATAGTTTATTAGTAGAGTCACCCAACTGTGAAGCAGACGGATTTATTAAAAAATTCTATTGTCAGTGGATAGTTACAGACGATTGTGGGAATACTGCGGATTTAGAAATGACTATTATAATAATAGATACAATACCTCCAGTAATTACAGGTGTACCTGATGGTTTAACGTTGGAGTGTAGTGATGATTTACCAAATCCTGAAAATAATAATGTCTCAGCTTTAGATGCTTGTTTTGAAAATGAAGTAATAGAGGTTATTTTTGATGAAGTAATAATAGAAGGTACTTGCCCGCATAACTATACAATAAGGAGATCATGGACAGCTACAGATCCTTGTGGTAATATAACTGTCGAATATCAAGATATTGTTATTCAAGATACACAGTCTCCAGAGATATCATTTGTTAATCCTGATTATACTGATGGTGATGAATTAACCTTTGAATATGGAAACGATATTCCTTCTTTTAATGCTAATAGTATTAATGTGAGCGATAATTGTGGTGAACCAATTGTAGATTTTAATGAAAATATTATTACAAATAATGATTGTGAACAAGAAGGTCATGTAAACCAAACAATTTATACTTGGATAGTCACAGATTTATGCGATAATGCATCATCTATAAGTATTACAGTTACAATAGAAGATAATACACCACCTGAAATATTCAATATTCCTCAAAGTGGTGCTTTTCCTTGTGATCAAGTACCGAGTAATTTCCCAACGGCAGAAGACAATTTATCAGGTGTAGTGACAGTTATGGTTGATACAACAGTACTAAGTAGTAACTGTCCAGTTAATCTGCTGCTTAGTTTTACAGCTATGGATGAGTGTGGGAATATTGCTACAGCAGAGAGCAGCATTTCTGTAATAGATGAAGATGAGCCTATATTAAGCAACCTTCCTCCCTCTGAAATTAATGTAGCTTGTGGAGAGAATATCCCTACTCCTGCTAATGTTACAGCTTTTGATGAATGTGCTGGAGAACTAGGGTTGTCTTTTGATGAGAGTTCTAATAATTCTAATCAAGATTGTACAGCACAGGTAATTACAAGAACATGGACAGCAACAGATAATTGTGAGAATACAGCAACTTTTATTCAAACGATTAACGTAGAAGGAGGAGGAACTGTGAATTGGTTTGGTATACCAGAAGTTCTAGAACCAAATGTTGAATGCGATCAAATACCTGAAACTCCAAATGTTACAGCTACGAATTCTTGTACAGGTGCAGTTATAGATGTTATTTTTGATGAACAACGAACAGATGTAGGAGATTGTGGAGCTAATTATACCCTAGTACGTACATGGACTGCAGAAAGTGATTGTAGTGGGACAGAAACAATTACTCAATTAATATCTGTTTCGGATAATACACCCCCAAATATTAGTTTTAATGATGAAAATCCTATCGTAGCAAATATGACAGGAAACGGAGATGTATTATATGTACAGTGTGGTAATTTTCCTAACCTTAATGAAGATAATGTAGATGTTGATGATAATTGTTGTATAGGTGATGTAATTTTTATTGACGAACCTATGGACGAAGATGGAGAATGTTTAGAAGATGGTTACCTAAAAACATTCTTGTGCAAATGGATTGTTGCTGATTGTTGTGGAAATCTAGACTCACTCGAAATTATTGTAGCTGTAATAGATACTGTCCCTCCTGTATTGTATGGATTGCCCCAAGATGGTAATTTAGAATTAGAATGTAATCTGAATACAGCTATTCCACCAGCGCCAACTGTTACGGCTTTCGATCTTTGTGAAGGAGCTTTAGAGGTAGATTTTCAGGAGTCTATGGAATCTAATGGTTGTGGTAGATTAATTATAAGAACATGGACAGCAACTGATGAGTGTGGTAATGAAGTGACACATAAACAGGAAATTAGCCTAGGAGATACCCAAGCACCTACGATTGTGTTTAATGATTCTCAATACAATGATGGTGATATTTTAGTTTTTGATTATAATGATCCTAATATACCTATTTTTGATATAAATAGTGCTACTGCATCAGATAATTGTGGAACACCTACTGTCGATTTTGATGCTATGGAAACAACGGGTTCTTGTGCGGAAGAAGGAGGGTATCTAAGTACTGTTGTTTATACATGGACAGTAGTTGATGAGTGTGATTTAGAGACAATATTAATAATTACAGTTAATACAACAGATAATACTCCACCAGAAATATTTAATATTCCTCAAAGTGGAGCGTTCCCTTGTGATCAAGTACCTAGTAATTTCCCTACAGCAGAAGACGAATTATCAGGAATAGTTGATGTAACTATAGATACAACAGTATTAAGTAGTAATTGTCCAGTTAATTTACTACTTAGCTTTACAGCAGTAGATGAATGTGGCAATATCGCTACTGCAGAAAGTAGTATTTCGATAATAGATGAAGATGAGCCGACATTAAGTAATCTACCCAACGCAGAAATGACAATAAATTGTGGTGAGGCTATTCCGACACCACCAAACGTGACGGCTTTTGATGAATGTTCAGGTGATTTAGCAGTAGACTTTGACGAAATCAGTAATACATCGAATGAAGTGTGTACAGAACGTGTTATTACAAGAACTTGGACGGCTACAGATAATTGTGAAAATACAGCATCGTTTACTCAAACAATTACTATCGAAGGGGAAGGACAAATTAATTGGGAAGGCTTACCTACAGACCTAGAAATGGAGGTAGAATGTGATGCTGTACCGACAGCTCCAACCGTTACGGCAACGAATTCTTGTGATGGAACAACTCTTCTCGTTACATATAACGAGCAAATAATTGATGGTGATTGTACACATAATTATACTATTATCAGAACCTGGTCTGTAGAAAGTTCATGTAATGGAACAGAAACAATTACCCAAACGATAAATGTATCTGATACAACTCCTCCAGAGATTGCGTTTAGTGATCCTTTATTAGAAAATTTAGAAGATGGAGGTGAACTAGTTGTGGAGTGTGGCAATGTGCCAATCTTTGATGAAAGTGCAGTAGTATTTTCTGATAATTGTGCTGAAGCACCAATGATTATGTTTGTTGATAGTTTATTAGTTGAATCAGAAGATTGTCATAAAGATGGTTTTATAAAAATATTTTATTGTCAATGGATAGTCAAAGATGCTTGTGGAAATATAGCAGATCTTGAAATGACACTCAAAATTATAGATACCACACCACCTGTTTTAAATAACCTTCCAGATGATACAATGGTAATGGTAGAATGTGGTACAGCATTGCCACAAGCTCCAGAAGTTACTGCAGAAGATGTATGTTTTGGAGCTGTAGAAGTTCTATTTGATGAAGAAAGGATAGACGGGGATTGTCTTGGGAATTATATTATAAGAAGAACATGGACAGCTATTGATCCTTGTGGTAATGAGGCTAGCCATCAACAAGATATACAAGTTAAGGACACACAAGCACCATCATTGGATTTTGATGTTATGCCTGAAGAAGTCGTTCAAGTTACTTGCGGGGAAGATTTACCATCTACTCCTAATGTAACGGCTAATGACGTATGTGAAGGCGCAATAGTTGTTGATTTTGATGAACTGTCAAATGACTCGAACGAAGGTTGTACGGAATTAATTATTACAAGAATATGGACAGCAACTGATAATTGTGGAAATACTACTTCTTTTACACAAACAATAAATGTAGAAGGTAGTAGTAGTATAAATTGGGAAGGCTTACCAACAGAGCTAGAACTTTCAGTAGAATGTGATGCGGTACCGACAGCACCAGTAGTGGCCGCTACAAATTCTTGTGATGGCAGCACATTGGATGTGGTTTACAATGAACAACGAACCGACGGTGCTTGTGACTATACCTATGTATTGACAAGAACGTGGTCTGTAAGTGGTTCATGTATTGCGTCTTCAACGATTACGCAAACGATAAATGTATTGGATACGACAGCACCTTCGATAGAATATACAA
>JAHDBJ010000010.1:0-22225 GCA_020630435.1 Saprospiraceae bacterium | reverse complement strand
ACGGCGATAGATTCATGTGGTAATGCAACGAGTGATTCCCAATTAGTCACGATAATTGATAATACACCTCCAGTTATTGAATTTACGAATCCATTTTTTGTCGATAATAATATAATGGATGGAGATACTGTATATTTTGATTGCACAGATTTCCCATTGTTAGATGAAAATGATGTTCAGGCTATTGATAATTGTGGAACGACTAGTGTAGTATTTGAAGATTACCTGACATATACTAGTCCTGATTGTTCTACATCTGACTTCAAAGAGGTATTCTATTGTGCGTGGTTTGCAGAAGATAATTGTGGGAATAGAGATACTTTAGAGTTCTATGCAGTAATACAGGATAACGAGGCACCATTATTATTAGGTGTACCAAATAATGTACAAGTTGAATGTAATACAAATGTGGCGATAGCAACAGTAAATGCAGTAGATAATTGTGATGGTATATTTGCACCTGATTTCTTAGAAGTCGTATTAGAAGAAGGGTGTTCAAGAAGAGTACAACGAATTTGGACAGCTATTGATTCCTGTGGAAATGTTGCCGAGGCATCTCAAATTATTACATATGTAGATACAACAGCTCCTGTATTTATAGGATTGCCAAATGAGAGCAATGTATCAATTGATTGTGGTCAACCACTTCCAAGTATACCTGTAGTATCGGCTATTGATGATTGTTCAGGGGAAGCATTTACACCCATATTCACCGAAAGTGAAAATTATGATGGTGATTGTTTAATTTCTGTTGAAAGGAAATGGGAAGCATCAGATGCTTGTGGAAATTCAGCGCAGTATATTCAGACAATCCAAATTATAGACAATATACCACCAGTATTTACAAGTACACCATCGAGTAGTATGATAATGACGTATGATGAATTCCGAGATTGGACACCTCCTACAAATCTAGAGGCAACGGATAATTGTAGTACTCCTACGATTTCAGTACCTATTGTAACTGATAATGGAGACTGTGATAATAGAGAATATTACTATACTTGGACAGCGACGGATGCTTGTGGAAATAGTAATGACTTCACTATGACAATAGTATTGGATCGCATTGGTGCAATATGTTATATCTCAACTACTCCTGAAATATTCTGTGGTGTATCTAATATAGACTTTACAGCTCATGCTTATCTAGGTTTACCACCTTATGAGTATAGTTGGGCGATTGTACAAGGAGATGGTTATGCTTTTGAATCTGCTAATGATAGCAAGACGGTTACACTAAGTAGTGGTACAGGAGTGTTAGAATTAGAAGTGACGGTTACAGATATGAATGGTTGTTCATCCACCTGTAATATTATTAAAACATGTATTGTAGAGGATGGGATATACTGTGCATTAACGCCTGAAGATTATGGAGATCCTAATGGACTATTCAACGGTAATTCTCATATTGCTCTTATTGATTCATTTATACAAATGGATTATAACGGAGATGGTGCTATGGATAATCTAGTGCTTGGTTTGCCAGGACAGTCTTTAATATTTGATGGTAATGATATTATGTGTATTTCAAGTTTATTGCCAGCTTCTACAACTACAAATGCAGTATTACCAATGGGTGATTTAGATGTTGTAGGATGTGATTTACCAGGAATTGCCTTAGATGCAAATGGACAACTGGAGAATCAGTTATTGGCAAGAGCAATAACACTCAAATTGAATCTTAGATTAGATCTTGGATATAGATATCTATTATTGACAGATGTTTGTACCCAATTGCCTCAATCGATTTATGATAAACTAGGGACAGGAGCTACAGTAGAAACACTGAGCGAATTAGCTGATGAAGCACTTGGTGGTGCAGACATTAGTCCTGTAACTTTAGATGAGTTATCTACTGCTATAAATACAGTAACTGTTCAATTTGTAGACTGTAAGCCAGCTTGTAATGGTGGTATTATAGCACCAGTCAATCCAGGAAGATTGCAAGTTATGCCTAATCCAGCCACAGATAGAATAGATCTTTTGATCAAAGCTGATGAAGCTGGACAAATTACCGTCGAGGTATTTGATATGCTGGGTAGAAAACTGATTGACCGTAATAATAAAGTAGTTATAGGGCAAAATAGAATGTTCTTAGATATTACGGAATTAAGTGCAGCTCCTTATATTGTTGTTGTTAAAATTGGTAGAAGAAAACTAGCAAAGAAATTCTTTAAGATCGAAGAGTAAGTAAGTAGTTAGAAGAGTTTGACAAGTATGTAATACAGACCCCCCCTTAGCACGTTGTGATTAGCATGATCGCAGCGTGCTTTCTTTTTAAAAAGCCCCGTCGTCTGCAAAACTATAATAGCCTTGTTCTGAAATGATTAAATGGTCTAAAACGTTAATCTCAAGCACTTCTCCAGCTTTTTTGAGCTTCTTCGTAATATCGATATCTGCTTGACTTGGTCGTAAGTTACCTGAAGGATGATTATGGCATAAAATAATAGAAGATGCTAAATAGGATAAGGCTTTATTAAAAATTATTTTTGCATCAACTACAGTACCTGCTACACCACCACGACTTATACATTCTTTATGAATTACTCGATTAGAACGGTTTAAAAGGAGAATCCAAAATTCTTCATGAGGGAGATCTACCAGCAAAGTGACGAGTACATTATAAGCATCTCGACTGCTTTTAACTTGTGTTTTTTTCTTGATTTGGGAGCGTTGTCGGCGTCTCCCAATTTCCATTGCTGCAACAATCGATATTGCTTTAGCTTCTCCAATTCCCTTGAATTTCATCAATTCTTTAATAGTAGCTTTACCTAATTCATTTAGGTTGTTTTCTACAGTATTGAGTATCTTTTGAGCTAGAGCTACAGCACTTTCATTTTTATTACCTGAACCAATCAATATAGCTATTAATTCGGCATCAGATAAATGTTCTTTGCCTCTGATAAGTAACTTTTCTCTTGGACGATCTTCCTCAGCCCATGATTTTATTGTAAATATAGAGGGAGTATATTTTTTAATATCCATAACAATTTATATGTAAATTGAAGCCAAAAAAAAGTTCTACTAAGTCATTTCCTAGTAGAACTACTAACCAATTTAAATCCTACAACTACTATTTAATTTCTTGGGGGTTAGATGACAGATTGCTTTTATTGTGCATTGCTAAACTGTCAAAATATCGTTTTTTAATTGCTCTTATATTTATTAGAGTACTTTGAATAAAAAATTCCATAAAATATTCCTAATATTTTAAAATAAAATATTAAGAAGTTCTTATGTTTTAAGATATACACTATCCTAATTCCTAAATAATAAAAATCGATATCAAAATGCTTTGATACCGATTTTATATAAAAAGTTGTTTTTGAACCACTTCCACTTCATAAAAAATAGCTTCTTAAATCTTCTTTGATGTTAATAAACAAAATCTAAGATGATATGTTATATTTAGAAAGGTTCTACATCTTATTAGGGGTCATTTTTTTCTTCTTTTCCTATAAGAATCAGAGTATTAAAAATTGAGTTGTTTTTGATACCATTCATACCACGGCCAATTAATTTAATAGCTTCTTCATTGGCGAAATTTTGGATTTTTTTAAAACGATTCATACTGATAGATTTTATATACTAAATAGTAAAGTTATGGTAGTATTGTTGTATAGAAAATATAGGATTCTTACTCTAAGGAAATTGTCAATTTTTTTTTAAAACTTCGATTATGTTCAGTATTATAATTTCAAATAATCCTATATGTATCTAATCTTACCAATAAAATAATTCTAGTATGAAATTATGAAGAAGTAAAAAGATATTAAAGTGCAAAATAATGACTTTTTCAAAATGAATTTATTTTTTTTAATATGTAGTAGTTTGATTATTATTTGTATAGAATGAATTTTTTGTATTTTTTTTCAGAGTTTTATGATGTTTTTCTAAAATTTAATATCCCAAAGTTTTTTAGTACCAAAATCAAGAATAGATTTAAACCCCAAGCAAAGAAGGTTTTACTAATTGAGAATGACCAAAAAGAATTGGTTCAGTAATTTGCGAGATAGGATTAATAGAGTAGATTTAATTGTTAGAGGCATCCGTCAATACACTAAAGAAAACAGGATAAAGTAATATGATTTAGATAGATTTAGGAAAGGTGAAAAACTTATTAAAATACCAATTTATAATTTAGCAAGTAGTTTTGGATAACTTCTATATTTAAGTGATAATAACATTTTAGGAGCAAAAAAATTGACACAGGAAAAAGTATTCCCATGCCAATATAATTAATAATTAGTATCACCTTTAAATCCAAATGGCTCCACAATAAAACATTTAATCACCACTTTCCTCCTCTTTTTTCTTTTGTTCTTCTGTTTTCCAGACGATAACAAAATCAAAGGCATCTCCTCCTCTAATTTGGCTCATATCTTTTTCTGAAAATTGATTCAGACTTTTAGTAGTGAAATCTTGAATTTTTTTAAAATTTTTCATAAATGTAATTTTAATATTAAGTAGTAAATTTATTTACATTTGTTTTCATTGGAGGAGGGGCTACTTATGCTGGTATTTTGGTGGGGAGTTCGTTGCTTTATAAAAGTATGTTTGTCCGTTTGAACTTATTGTATGACTACATCATTAGTAAAATTTTATTTTAAGTCTCCTACACAAATAGATTTTAGAGACTCTTAATAAAAGGATATAAGTAATGTTGTTTATAGAATCTTTATTCTAAAGCAATTGAGAACTGTTCAAAAGTTTACTTAGAGAATACAGGATAATGTTATTATCTGAAGCATTATTAGCTGAAATAATGATAATAAATCAAAGTTAGAAAGAGAGAAAAAAAAATTAAAGTACACGATAAGTCATTTTCCAAATTAAATTAATGAAAAAAAACTTTATAAAAATATAATAAACAATACTTAATCTTGATTTTGTATAGTTTGTCGTCAGGATTTATTGTGTTTATATAAATATATGATTAAAATGAGTTTTGTAAACTATTGATTAATGGAATTCTTGATAGTATTTAAAATTCTAAGTGATGAAATTATTTAAGAATTACAAAAAGTAGCGAAAAATATTCATTTAAAGTTTGCTTTTATTCTAGAATTCTTCGATAAGTAGAATAGGTTGAAGAGCTTCTCTTTTACTAAAAAAATGAGCGTTCTAACCTATAATCAATGAACTATGGATTTAAACAACAAGGTTTTAATGATATCAAAAATAGAAGTCATCAAAAGGTTAATTCCATGACAATTGCTTTCGTTCTGACCAATAATCGACGGGTGATATACGATATTTGGAAAGACGAATAAAATCTTCTTGAGATAATGTAAAAGATAATGCGTGTAAATTTTCTCTAAGATGTTGTATATTAGATGCGCCACTCAGTACCATATAAGGTGAAAAAGCCTGTATACAAAATCGTAAAGCTATTGCATCTATACCAACCTTATATTTTTTACTTAAGGCTGTTAATGTTTGATATGTATCTCTATAGTACGGATAGTTTTGATTGGGAAAAACTCTGCCATTTGCTAATGCTTCTTTGATGATGATTTTTTTGTTAGAAGAGATCAAGTTTTTACAAATACTAAATGTACTTTGATCAAAAATATTAAAAGTAACTTGAAAGGTTGTAAATAGATACTGACCTTGTATTTTAATATTTTGTGCTTTTTTTAAAACGTCAGCTTGGTTGATTCCTGTAGTTGTCAGACCAATTTCTAAATTATATTTTTGCTTGATTTCAAATAATCGATTGAGTACGGCTTCATTTTCTAAAACGCCTGTTTCAAATGTTGCCGAATGAATTTGGTATATTTTTAAGTTAGGACATAATTGTTTAGAAATAGTCCATTGTTCTTCTAGTTTTTTTAGACTATGTTCTTTTATTTCATGCTGTTGGGCGGTAGGATCAAAATTAGCAGTATAAGTATATCCCCACTTCGTAGAAATTGCTAGGTCAGGTATATCATTTTTACTAGACAGCCAATCTAATAACAATTGTTCTGCGATGCCATATCCAGGTGCCGTGTCAAAGTGGCGAACTCCCATTTGATAAGCATCTGTAATAAAATTTAATCCTTTTTGGTAAAAGTTATGATATTTAAAAGGAGAAGCAGCATTCTGAATACTTCGAATATTGATATACTGAGGACGACCAGTAGCGGCTAATCCTAAACCAATTATTGTATTTTGGTGCATTGTGGAGTTAAGTATTTTATAATAAGCGTAATATAAAAAGCCGATAAAGTTAGCAATGGCTTTATCGGCTTTTTACAAAAAAAGAAGTATAAATTAATTAAGGATTAACCTTAGCTTCTTCTTTCTTTTGAGCTTTTATTGCTTCGATTTCCTCAACTGTTAAGTAAGGAATCTCGTCTAGTTCTTTTTTAAGATTATTTCTAAGTTCATTGAATTTTTCAATATCCTTTTCTGGCATTGGTTCAGGAGGTGGTAATTTTTCTCTTCTAGGGTCAACCTGTCTTCCATTTTTCCAAAAACGGTAACAAACGTGTGGACCAGTTGCTAGTCCAGTAGAACCAACATATCCTATAACCTGCCCTTGATTAACTCTAACGCCAGGTTTGATGCCTTTAGCAAAGCGATTCATATGAAGATACTGTGTTTCATAAACTTTATCATGTCTCAGTTTTACAAAATTTCCATTTCCCCTAGTTCTACTAGCCTTCGTCACAACACCATCTGCTACAGCTAAAATTGGTGTACCCCTAGGTGCAGCATAATCTGTACCTAGATGTGGTTTGATTCTTTTTAACACAGGGTGAAATCTCCTCAAATTAAAGGATGAAGAAATGCGAGCATATTTTACAGGAGCTTTCAAAAAGGCTTTTTTGGTAGGACGAGCCTCTAAATCATAATAACCTTCATGGTTATTATTTTTAAAATAAAAAGCATAATAATCATTACCATAATGATTGAAATAAGCACCTAATAGTTTACCAACACCTACTTTTTTACCTTCTATATAATTCTGCTCATAAATCAATTTGAACTTATCGTCTTTCTGAATATGGTAAAAATCAACAGACCATGCTAGTGCCTCTTCCATTCTCGAAGCAAGATCATAGCTCATACCATTATCCGTCATAGCATTCCATAAAGATGAATTGATTACACCAGAAGACGTTTGAATATCTGTCGTAATTTCTCTATCAATAATGGACACGTTCATATCATCTCTCAAATCATATACGACATATTGGTAAACACTAGGTTCATACACAAAATATTCTGCTTTTTGAGTATCCTTATTCTTTAAAACCATATACTTCTTACCCGCTCTCAATTTACGTACATCAAAAACGTCAGTGGCTTTTTTTACTAGTTTATCAATATTAGTATAGGCTACATCATGTCTGGTCAGTATATCAGATAAGAATTCTCCATTTTTGATTTGATCCTCAGTTGTCAGATAGTTATCTGTGACAAATCCATATTTCTTATCAACCTCAGGAATAGGTAAAGCACCCATTTCAATGCTTGTCTCTGGAAGAGATGCTGTTATTTTTGAACTATCAGATAATCCAAAATATAAAGCTCCACTGAACAAAGCAGCACCAACTCCAGCAATGGTGAAGACTTTCTGTTTATTAAGCTTATTGTATTGGGTTTGAATTTTGGCTTTATAAGTATATAATTGTCTCTTTAGGCGTTCTAAGTTTAATTTCACTGTTTTGTTTTAATGAAGATTAGCTAATGTGTTCCACACCCTCCAAAAAAAAGTTTTCATATAGCGATTCCAAAGATAGAATATTGTTCGTGTTTTTATAAAATAGTTCCCTTAAATTTTATTTTTTTAACGTATTGACAAAAATATTAATTGAATATTGAACTATTTTTAAAATTAATTACATTTAATTTTATCAGCTTTTGAAATGTTTTTTGTAAAGTCTATTCTCCTCGCCAAGCCGCTTTGATACGATTTACAAAGAATTGAGCAGAACCAGGATTGACAGGCGCAATCTCATAAATAGCACCGTTTTTCATTTTGATTAACTTTTCTTTCTTTTTTAAATTAATAACAGCATTGGTGAAACGAGTATTACTGGATACAGTACTTAAAATTCCTTTCTTATAAGCAAAGAAATAATAATTGCCATCGTTGGGCAATTGAATGTAAAAATACAAGCCATCTTCCATATTGGAAGGCATTTTAAACTCTATATAAGCGTCTATATAGACATTCATTGACTTGCCATTAATTGACCCAAGCCCTATAGAGGTTTTTTCCTTGGACATAAAGGATTGATAATTATAATCCCACTTCATTTTTAATTGGTTAAAAAAGAATGTATGGGCATTGCCTCTAGGAGCAGCGATACTTTTTTTATTTTCAAAATCAGCTAAGGCTTCATTGTATTTCTTTTCATCTACAATAAATTCTGAAAGTATTTTTTTATGTTCACTATTGACATCCATTTCAACTTCTTTCAAGTTGAAGCTTGTACTGTTGATGTCATTAATCATGATTTGTAAAATCTTTTCAGGAAAAGGAAATTTAAACCCAGCCATAATTTCGACTTCAACAGGGGTATTAAAAAAATGAGCTGTCTCTGTTGAATCTTGACTAGGTGGGATTAATTGTGTTTTAGCAATTCCCGCAGCTTCAATGCTTGCGTGTTTTAGTCCTTGTCCAAATTCAAGTTTCCCTGTACCTACAATTTCGCCTGTTTTATTGTTGATAATCATCTTATTGCCTCTCAGGCTCATACTTCGCATTCGTAACGAATCGCCAAATACAAATTCATCATTTATTGCATTATATTTGAATGTACCTCTAGTGTCTAGGATGGCTCGATCCTTTCTGAATGTCAAAGGATTCATAATAGAGGGGTAGATCTGTGCATCTTCTCTTCCTAGATAGAGACCACAACGAACGGGTTGACCATCAATACTTTTAGGCTCATTAAAATCTAACATTAGATTCTGTTTGTCTCCTTTACTTCGGATAGAAAACCAAGAACGGTAAGGAATATTATCAATGTTTATTCGGGCAAAACCATCGAAATCTAGTTCTTTACTGTCTGAGCTGAGATATATATTGCCCTGATATTGTGTCTTTTTATCAATATAAAAATCATCCTCTTCTTTGATAACTCCACTAGCTCTGGTTGCGGTTTTTTTCTCACTACGGTCACCTTTACCAATTCGAGAACCAATAACATTAGAGAATAAAATCTCTTGTTTTCGTTCACCTAAATTGTATTCATAATAGCCACTTGCTGTAAAATCTTTTTTGCCTTTAATATCGATGCTTGCTTTATTGATAACATGATTTTTATTTTCCTTACTCGCAACAATTTTGGCGTTTTTTAGTGTTTTTATTTTCGCACCAGCTTCAATTTCGACATTACCATCAGAAGGATAAATCAAAGCATCAGCTGAATTGATATAGGGAACACCTGAAATCTTTAAGGCACTATTTTTATAATCATAGATAGCAGCATTACCTTCAAAAATTAGCGAATCTTGTTCTGGATGAATGGATAGGAAAGAAGCAAGATCTTTCCCTTCGTTTGTAAAGGTAATACGACCTTTTTCCATATCCCATTCAAACCCTTCCATAGAAGTACGGTATTGATTATAGGGCATTGTAGTCGTAATTTCTGTTGAGTTGGCTTTGAATACACCATATTTTTTATCAAAATCAATATTTGATTGGACATTTTTAGAGTCAAATGCCAATTTACTGATGGCATCAGAAGCTCGAATCACCAAATCACTCGTATCGGCTTTTACAGAATTTGCACCAAATAATAATAGTTTGGATTTTACAGCAGCAGTACCCCAATCAAATGTGCCATTCCCAAATAATCCCCCTGGTGTTAAAATCAGATTTCCTTTCATGGTGTAACCTGAGTTTTTAAATATGTTAAATTGTCCAGCCTTTGGCATCACATACATACTATCATTATGAGGAACCCAGTTGATGGATATATCTGCACCCCGAACTTGAGGAACTTCAGGTGTCCCTCTTTTTTCATCCATTTCAAAAACACTAGCATGGCATATTAAATTCTTGGGCTGAAATCGAATATCTTCAGAATTGATGGATGCCCCCAAATAATTAATTGTCCCTTTTCCTCTAAAGCCACTGTTATTGAGCGTGAAATCTCCTTTGTATTTGCCTTTACTATTATACATATTTAACCCACCACTAGGAGTATTACTTACAAACCCTAGGGATTGATCTTCTTCCTGTAGACTAACCGTTTCTTTGAAAGGTGGAAAGATATCAGCGGCATGCATCATTCCTTGAAACTGGAGTTGTTCAGGCATATAGTCGCCTAGGTTTTCTAAAGTGAATTCATCTAATTTAAAATAAAAGGAATCTCGTTTGTATATATCTTTTAATTTTTCATCAATATCATAAAAAATATAGGCAGGACCAGTACTTGTAAACGTAGGCATATTGGAAACATCTTTTATGCCTGATTTATTGTCTGGTTCATTAATCAATAAAATGCCATTGGTATGTTCAATTTTAGAAGCAATGGAATGAGCAATTGGACGATCTTTTTCATCTTTTTTAGCGGAATTTTTAAATACATTCAAATACCGAATAGAGTCCATTATAAATTTGTAAGGCTCATAATCGAAATGAAAATCTTTTCCCTCAAAGGTGCTAAGTCCTGCAAAAATTTGACCATCAAAATCGATATTTCTATTCTTCTTAAGCACCAATTGCTGCCCTAGTGGTTTGGCAGCTACTCTACCTTTTTCACTAAATTCAACAAACTTTACAGCATCAATAATAAGCTCTTTTTCTCGGCTTAAATTGAGTACAGCATTTGTTTTTTTGGTTATAGATTTTATAGAAAGGGCATCGTAATCTGCTTTTTTGACAGCAGCTTTAGCGTAGTGGTTGAGCTTGGGTTGTACCTCTATCATTTCGTTTTCTTTATCGTACTTTATAAACCCTTTTTCTACTAAATCATATAAAAGTCCTTGTACATTGCTGATGCCAAAATTTCCATTAATACTTTTAGCGATATCGAGTGCATCTATTTTTTGAGATTGCATTTCGTAGGTCAATTTAGAAATGACAGCGATAGGGTTTTTACTAGAGATACTTTGTAAATCTCTATAAGTTCGTTCACTAAAGAAGTTTACGGATTCAAAGATGTTTTCATTTTCAAGCCCACCCAAGCCGAGTACTTGTTTATCAAAAAAGATTGAGTCTGTTTGAATATTCCAAGTAATTTTATCTGTTCCTATTTGTACGTTGTGGTAAGTGTCAAAAAAAGGATTTCTATTGCTTCCACGTTTACCTCTAGAAATTTGGAGTTCTTGATTTTCAATATCAAAGCGAAGGTTGGCAGAAGGATGGTGTATAGAGTCTTTGTCAAAAAAGATAATGGTTTCAGCATTTTCACTGATGATTCTATCGTCTTTACGAATGACAAACTGTTCAGCAAAGGACTCAAATTGCAGTTGATTATTCTTTTTATTAAAAATTTTAATATTTGCTTTTTTTGGAGCATTGGCATAACCATAAATTGTTTTTCCATGCAACCTAAATCCTCCATTATATTTTACACCAGCACCAATATTGTCAATTTGTAGCACATTATCGTTGGACTCAAAGCGAGGATAAGTAGGAGAGGAGTTTGGGCCTAGGACAATTATTTTATCTTCGAATTTTCCTTTTAATTGTTTTGTTCCAAAGAATTCAGGAAAATTAAGCATTGCTTCTGCTGCTCGATATTCATTTTGTTTGATATTTAATTCATATTTGCCAATAGTACAATAGACATCTGAAGGGAAACCAAGTCGATCCCAAGAAACTTGCCCTTTATCACCGATAAATTTTTGCTCATTGACATAATATATCCCTGCGGTTTGAGTAATCAGTAAGGAGTCCTTTTTTCGATAACCTAATAAATCGAGGTCAGGGAAATTTATGGTCAAAGCATTATCTTTAAATACAAATTCATATTTATTCGTTAAGACTTTCCATGCCCCACTAGTAGAATATTTTAGCGCATTTTCATTATAAAAATGATTAGAAAATTTAAGATAGTTTTGAAAAATAGATTTTTTACTATTGGCAAGAACTTGATTTAGTATTTTGTGATATTGATCAAACTTACGACCAACATCTTCTTTTTTTGTAATTCCAATAATACTATTTAAATATTCCATAAAGGCATTGACTCCCATTCTTTTTTGTAAGAACGTATTAGAAGTAGTATGTAAATGTTTAAATTGATCGGCATCAATAGCAGGATAAATTTTAGAAAATTTTTCATAAACCCCTTTTGTATCTTTTCGATTTTTGACATTGAGATATGTTGCTAATTCTTCAAGATAGACGGTTTTATCCGATGAAAATTCCTTAAGGGTTTGAGCAGAAAGTTGTAAAAAAGAAAAACAGCAAAAGAGAAGGGTCAAGGTTATTTTGTACATAAACGATCAATTTGATAAATTACAGTATATTAATATGCTCTACTTTTTTAAATCGTAAGGCTAGCCAATTTCCTTTTTGTTTTTTCAAAACAAGTTGAAAGTGATGCTTTTGGGTCTGTTCAAGTATTAGTGATTCATCTTGTTCTAAAATGCCAGAAACAATCAATGTGCCATTTGATTTCAGTATATTATTTAACGTTGCCAGCGAATTTAAAATTACATGACGATTGATATTTGCAAGGATAATATCGTAGTTATTACCCATTACATTATCCAAAATGCCATGAATAAAATTAATATTTGAGACTTGGTTGATGGTTGCATTTTCTAGACTATTTTCAAATGCAGGAGATTCAATCTCTACTGCATCGATGTCTGTTGCACCTAGCATAGCTCCCAATATTGCCAAGATACCAGTTCCACTACCAAAATCCAACACTTTTGCTTTATTAAAATTGTAGGCACTCATCAATTGGATAACCATGAACGTTGTTTCATGGTGTCCTGTACCAAATGCCATTTTCGGATTAATAATAATTTCATGTTGGGCAATTTGATTTGGAGGATGAAAATCTGCTCGAATAGAACAAAAGTCATCTACAAGGATAGGTTGGAAATTTGTTTCCCATTCGGTATTCCAGTTTTGTCCTTTTAACACGGATTTTGACCAAGTAAAAGCCATTTTTTGAGCAAGCTCATCGAGGTAGCCTTCTAAATCTTTTGAATAGTCTTTAACAGAAATATATGCCTTTAGTGTAGAATCTGTTTCTTCAAAAGATAAACTCTCATAAATAGAAAGGAAACCAACAGCTGTATCAAAAAACTTGCGAGCGATAGAGATATCAATACAATAATAGTCTTCCACAGTTCTTGCTATATGCACAAAAAGGAGCATTAGTATAATGCTCCTTTTTGTATTAATAAATGATAAATTTAATTATTTTGATCGAACACCATCACTATATTCAATTACTTTGGCATTTGGATAGCGATTGGATAATACGGTATTTAAGAAACGTTTAGCATCTTTTGCTTTTTTGAAATCACCTAATAAATATGCAAAAGAACCATCCTTGCGTTGCTCGACAAAAACATTACCATGGTTCTCGAAAATTTCATGGCTAGAAGGCAATTCGGCATTAGATGTAAAAAATTCGATCTTATGTCCTGAATAGTCTTTTTCTAAAAGTGTAGCAGCATTAGTAGGTTTAAAAGTTTCTTTTGTTACTTCTACTTCCTCAACAATTTCTTCTGTGGCTTCCATTTTTTCTTCAACAACCTCCTCTACGACTTCTTCTATTGTCTCAACAACTTCTTCCTCTACTTCTTCTGTAGCAGTTTCTTTTGGCCCTGATTTCAAAGGCATTGAAGCTGTATTGTTTTTCGATAAATCTAGTTTATTTTCTGCTCTTGCTTTTTTTCTTCTTTCTTGCTCTTCAATTTCAGCTTTAATATGAGCTGGTAGTTCTCCATCTTCTCCTACTTTTACTTCTTCGGAAGCAAAACCACCCGATGCCATTCTTTCAATCTTTTCATCCATTAAAATCTGACGGAGGCTCTTATTGTCGTAAGGATCAGAATCAGCATAACCAATTACCTTTATCTCTGTTCTACGGTTTTCTTCATGTTCTTTATCAGAACAATCTACACCATTTCTACATCTGTTTGTAATCATTGTTTCACCATATCCACGAGCCGTAATTCGATTGGAAGGAATATTTCCTTTTTCAATGATATAATTAACGGCTGATTTTGCCCTAGCTTGGGAAAGCGTTTGATTGTATTGATCTCTTCCTCTAGCATCTGTATGAGAACCAAGTTCAATTAATAAAACAGGGTTATCTTTCATTAAGGCAACAACTTTATCTAACTCAACAGCTGCATCAGGACGAATAAAAGATTCGTTATAATCATAGTAAATATTTTCAATTTCTATTGCCTTATTCAATTCTACTCTTTCTAACTCGATATTGGCAATCAATGTCCCCATTGTATGTCCTTGAGTTAATACATCAGAAACCTCAGGGCGTACATTATTTAAACCTTCAAAACACATAATACATCCTGCTACATTAATTTTTGCTACAATCCTTTTAGTTAAAAAATTCTTCTTACGAATCATTATTGTGTATTGATTCCCTTGCTCAAAAGTGAAGTTAAAGGTAGGCTGTTTGTGATCTTCGAGTACGAGTTCTTCAATTTCTTTAGTATCATTGAAGATTTCAATCCTTGCACCTACAATAGCGTCCCTTTCCGTTTTGACACCAGGTTCTTCCTTGCTTCCCCAAATCGCTTCGGATAGCGTTACATCAAAAAGATAACCAGGCTCTCTTTCCATTTTTATTTTAGAATATACTTTATCACCTGCTTTTTTTCCCTTTGTAGATAATTCTACTTCTATATCATGCATTAAAAGTTTTTTTGCTCTAATGATATACTCTTTTTCGGGAGCTAACTCTGCAGTAAAGAATCCTTTTTTATCTGTAAATGTTTCGGCTTTAATCGCTTTGTTTTCATCTAAGACCGTAATCGCTACTTCATTTAAAAATCCTCTATTCGCATCTTCAAATACATATCCTTCAAGAGTTACCTTTTGGGCAACTATTGAATTGATTAAGAATACAGATAGCATTAAAAGGAATAATTTTTTCATTTTAATATTATTTAGTTTATAAATATTTCAAGATTTTAAACATAAGACGTACTCTATACCCGTATAGTTGTTTAATCAAATGTTAAAGTTATTTAAGATTATAATAATTATAGTGTATTGTATGAAAAATGAAGCATTTAATCCGTAAAGACAATAAATTTGTCAGGATGCTTACGAATGTATGCTTCGACTGTTTCCATTGTCTCAGCTTGTCTATCAAAGTATTTAGAGCTAAATCGTTTAAACCATTTTAGCTTTTTAGCCAGCTGAGGCAATGTTCCTTTTTTAGCATGCTCATCAAATGCTGTACGATTTTTTTCAAAATCTTCCAACATACCATCAAGTATCTTAGCTGTTTTTTTATCGCCCATTTTTTTTAAACTGCGGGATATTTCGGGAATTTTATTTCCAAGATCACCTTGAAATAAACCAATAAACCCATCTTCACTTACAGCATTGTCCATTGTCCAAAAATAATAAAATGCCTTTTGTTCCTCTCCTAGCATTTCTACGACTTCTTGCTCTTTTTCAACATCCTCAAATATTTTTTCATATATTGGTAAAATAATCGCTTTCCCCAATTCGGCGGTATGCAAAGAGTCAAAAGTAGAGCGACTCATCTCAACACGAAAAGGATTATCTTCTATAATTTTTTCGTCGGTTGGTATTACAATATTGTCTGCTGTTGAATTATCATTTGTCTTAGGAGTTTCTGTACAAGCCAAAAGCAATACAACGAATAAACCCATCAATAGTTTGGAGTTAGCCATATTTATTTTTTTACTTTTTTGAGAGATAACAAATTTATAGCATTTTTGCTAATACCGCTGATATTTTTTTGTGTAAATACGGCTGTTTCATCATAAAATAGAAATATAACTGGTGCTTCTTCAATTAATATTTTGTCCATTTGTTGGTACAACTGATTCCTTGTTGCATCATCATTTTCTTTTAATGTCGCCTCGTAAAGTTTATCAAAAGTATCATTTTTAAAACGAGTGTAATTTGGAGGGGCAGGATTTTTACTATAAAAAACAGTAAAGAAACTCTCAGCGTCTGGATAGTCCGCAATCCAAGAAGCTCTAAAAAATGGAGCAGTTCCTTTGGTCATTCGATTTCTTAAATTGGCAGATTCTAGAAGTTCTATCTGTACTTTTATACCTAATTCTTCCCATTGTCGGGTTATGAAATTACAAACATCAACATAATCTTGATTGGTAAATAAAGTGATTTTATCAAGTCCTTTTCCATTTGGATAACCAGCTTCTACCAATAATTTCCTAGCCTTGTCAGGATTATAATTATAGCCACTTACACGCTCTGCATTAAAAGAAGGCAATCCAATAGGTGTAAATCCCGAAGTAGCTGGTTTGCCTACATTATTTCTAAGCGTTTTGAGCATTAAGGCTCTATCGAAGCCATAGTTGAGAGCCTGTCTAAGCTTTTTCTTGTTTAAAGGAGAAGCAGACATTGCTAGATTTATACCCAAATATTCCATATTTAGATATGGTGTTTTTAAAAAATTAACTTGTGATGATTTATTAGTTTGGAGCTGACCTTCTTTTGTTAGTAATTCATCAACAAAAGAAACTTCAATACCAGACATATAATCTAGCTTTTGATTTGAAAATTCTAAGTAGGCGGTTTTTCTATCGGCTACAAAACTAATTTTGACGGCGTCTAAATAGGGAAGGGCTTGCCCTTTGTTATCCTTTTCCCAATAGTTTTCATTTTTAGAAAGAAACATGGCTTGATTTTCTATCCATTTTTTAAATTTAAAAGGACCAGTACCTACTGCATGGCTCCTAAAATCTTTACCATATTTGTCAATCGCTTCTTTGGGAACTACGCTACAATATTGCATCGTAAATATTCCTAGCATGGGTCTAAATGGTTTTACTAAGGTTACTTGAAAGGTATGTTCATCAATGGCTTTAAAAGGAGAATTATCAGCTATACGACCTTTGAATATCCAACTACCAGGAGAACCGACTGTATTATCTATTATTCTATTAAAACTATAAACAAAATCAGTCGCATTTACTTTTCTACCTTTAGTATCAGGAAAAGCAGGATCATTATGAAAATAAACGTCATCTCTTAAATGGAATGTATATGTAAGACCATCGTCAGAGATTGTCCAATTTTTAGCAATTGCGGGTTGGATATTGAGTGATTCATCAAGTTGTACTAACCCATTATATAAATGATCAACTGCCCATAAGTTGGTTTGACTTTTTGCAAATGCAGGATCTAAAGAAGTGATAGCGTTAGGTTGATTATAATGAAAAACTTTCTGTGTATTCTTTTGTTCTGCTGATTTATCACTTCCACAAGCATATAGAAGAAGGAAAAAAAGAAGATAAAGTTGATTTCTAAACATGATTAATTTTTTCACAAAAGTACAATAGCCCTACTCTTATTAAAAATATTTGCTATGAAATAATTATTTTAATAAATGTATTTTCGATAGGTGTTAAATTAAAAAAATAAATTCAAAAATGAGTTGAGATTAGATGTCACAACTGGATAAGGGAAGCAAGAAATTGAGGATTTGCAACAATAGTATAAAAACTACGTTTACAGTAGCATGGAGTAATAAAAGTATTAAGTGTTATAAAAATAATATATGTTTATTTTATCTTTATATCAGGTCACAAAATAAAAATATTCTATATTTATTATTTCATAAAATATCCGTTACTTTTGGCGTAATATTTGTAGATTTACTAATATATGTTTATGTTTAAAAATATTCCTTTTTGATAATTGATATGAACTCTTTCATTTATTAAAATTGCTTAATATTTTTTAAAGGCTCTCTTAAAATAACATAAGTCTAAAAGATTCAATAATTATTGGTTAAAATTCGATTTTAAATGGCAAAGATATTAATAGTGGATGATGAAGAAGCCATCCGACGTACCCTACGAGATATATTAGAGTTTGAAAAGTATAATGTAGAAGAAGCTAGAGATGGAATGGAATGTTTAGTAAAACTGAAAAAAACTAAATATGACGTTGTTATAATGGATATTAAAATGCCTCGTTTAGATGGTATGGATGCTCTAGAGCGAGTCCAAGTTTTAAGTCCTGATACACCTGTGATTATGATTTCGGGTCATGCGAATATTGATACAGCAGTAGAAGCTGTAAAGAAAGGAGCGTTTGACTTTATATCTAAACCACCAGATTTAAATCGGATGTTGATCACTATCCGTAATGCAATGGATAAATCAACACTTATCACCGAAACGCAAGTGTTAAAACGGAAAGTTGCTCAATATAAAACACAAGCTATTATTGGAGAAACAGAGGCAATTGAGCATATAAAGACTACAATTGATAGGGTTGCACCTACCGAAGCAAGGGTATTGGTCACAGGTTCGAATGGAACGGGAAAAGAATTAGTTGCTAGGTGGATTCATGAAAAATCTAACCGCAACAAAGCTTCTATAGTAGAAGTCAATTGTGCTGCAATCCCTGCAGAATTGATAGAGAGTGAGTTGTTTGGTCATGAAAAAGGTTCTTTTACTTCAGCGCATAAACAACGTATCGGTAAATTTGAGCAAGCTAATGGAGGAACACTTTTTCTAGATGAGATTGGAGACATGAGTTTGTCTGCACAAGCGAAAGTATTAAGAGCATTACAAGAAAATAAAATCACTCGAGTTGGTGGAGATAAGGAAATCAAAGTAGATGTTCGTGTAGTAGCTGCGACCAATAAAGACTTACGAAAAGAAATTGATGAAGGCCGTTTTAGAGAAGATTTATATCATCGTTTAGCTGTAATTATTATTCATGTTCCACCATTAAATGAACGTCGTGAAGATATTCCTTTACTTGTAGAGCATTTTATAAGCGTGGTATGCGAAGATTATGGCATTCCTCCTAAAAAAATCTCTGATAAAGCCTTAGTAGCACTTAAAAATGTGAATTGGACTGGGAATATTAGAGAGCTGAGAAACGTAGTTGAACGATTGATTATTTTGAGTGATAAGGAAATCACAGATAAGGATGTACTAAGTTATGTGCTACCAAATGCTGTACAGAGTAGTAAATTCAAAGAAATATTCGATCGATTCGATAATGTGTCAGAGCTACAAGATTTTATGGAAAAAGAATTTATTAATTATAAAGAAAATGCCTAATTGTAAGTAACCGTAAAAAATATTTGCAATAATTCTCGAAAATCGGCTGAAAAGATTACCTTTGCAGCCGATTTTTTATTGTTTAATAAATTTCAATTATAAAATGCGAAATTACGAAATAACGTTCATCGTGGATCCAGTGCTGTCGGGCGATGAAATTAAGACGACAGCACAAGAGTATATCGATCAGCTACAAGAAAAAGGCTGTAAAATAGTTCATGTGGATGAAATGGGTTTGCGTCAATTAGCATATCCTATTAATAAGCGTGGAACAGGTGTTTACTACTGTGTAGAATTTTCATTTGAGAATGGCGCAATCATCAATGCTATGGAATTAGCTATGAAAAGAGATGACAGAGTGCTTCGATTTTTAACGGTTAAACTTGATCGTTATGGTGTGAAATACAACCAAGATAAACGAGATGGTTTAATAGGGAAGAAGTCAAAAGAAGCAAAAGAAGAAGAAAAAAAGGCTTAATTCAATTATCAAAATTTGTTAATTTAAAAAAGAAAAAATCATGGCGTCTAGAGATGATATAAAGTTTTTAAGCAATCCTAATATAGGAAATCAGAGAAAGAAATACTGTCGTTTTAAAAAGTATAAAATTCGTCACATTGATTACAAAGATCCTGAATTTTTATTACAATTTATCAATGAGCAAGGTAAAATCTTGCCTCGTCGAATCACAGGGACTTCTCTAAAGTATCAACGTAAAGTAGCTACAGCTATTAAAAGAGCTAGACACTTAGCTATCTTACCTTATGTAGCGGATTTAATGAAGTAAAAGTCATTCAAGTTAAGAAGCTTGAAATGAGCAAAATTCTCAATTATTTGAAAATTCAACTAAAATGGAAATTATACTATTAAAAAATATAGATAAAGTAGGGGACAAGCATGAAATAGTGACAGTAAAAAATGGTTATGGTCGAAATTATTTGATTCCCCAAGGAATGGCAATTATTGCCAATAAAAGAAATAAAGCCAAATTGGATGCACTTATTGCGAGAGAAGAGGCGGCAGAAGCACTAAGAGTGGGAGAGTATCAGGGCTATGCCGATAAGCTAAAAGAAGTTGTATTAAAAATCGGCGCTAAGTCTGGTACTAGTGGTAAAATTTTCGGTTCTGTAACGAACGTTCAACTTGCGCAAGCTATCAAAGAGCAGGTGAATATTGAAGTTGATCGTCGTAAAATTAACCTTTTAGAAGAAGTGAAAGAGCTAGGAACATATACAGCTGAAGTGCTTTTCCATAAGGATGTAGATTGTAAAGTTAATTTTGAGGTAATAGCAGAATAAGCATTCTGCTTTCAATATATACTATCATAGTAAACAGCCTACGAGATTTAAGTTTTCGTAGGCTGTTTTTTTAATTTTTTAGATTATGCAAATCTTATATGAGGACAATCATCTAATCGCTGCGAATAAACCTGCAGGGTGGCTCGTACAAGGTGATCGTACAGGAGATAAACCCTTATCTGATTTTGTAAAATATTATATTAAAACAAGATATAATAAACCAGGAGATGTTTTTTTAGGCACAATACATCGTATTGATCGTCCCGTCAGTGGCGTTGTAATATTTGCAAGGACAAGTAAAGCGTTGACTCGAATGAATAAATTATTTCAGGAAAGAGCAATTCAGAAAACATATTTAGCCATTACAAAACATCGCCCAAATCCTCTTAATGGGAAAATAGAACATTATTTGCTTAAAAATAAAGAAAAAAACAAAACTTTTGCATATAATAAGATTGGTAAAAAAACTCAAAAGGCTAAGAAAGCTTCTTTACAATATGAGATGATAGCAGGATTAAATAATCATCATCTATTAGAAGTGCATCCTGAAACAGGAAGACCTCATCAAATCAGAGTACAGCTTTCTATGATTAATTGTCCAATAGTAGGGGATATTAAATATGGTTATCCCACCCCAAATGATGATGCTTCTATTCATTTGCATAGTTGGAAGTTGTCTTTTATTCATCCTGTCAAAAATATTCCAGTAACTATTACGGCAGAACCACCAGAGCAGGTACTTTGGAATATGTTTACCAATTTTTATTAGATAAAGATTTTAATCTAAGTGACCTTTGAGGTATTCAGATATCCGAAATAATAGACTAAAACTAAACGAGGAGTGTTACTTAACGCTTAGTGTGCTATTAAGTTTATTAAAATTTTGGGATATGATTTTTTATAAATCATATAGCATGATCATTTCAAAATTTAATAATTATTGAATAATGAATATAGAAAAATTTCGATTATACTGTCTAAGCAAAAAAGGTGTGACAGAAGAATTTCCATTTGATAAAAAAACACTTGTCTTTAAAGTTATGGGTAAAATGTTTGCACTAACAGGACTTGAGAATGAGATTTTCAAAGTTAATCTAAAATGTGACCCTGATACTGCGATAGAACTACGTGAAAAATACCCTGAAGTGGCCGTTGGGTATCATATGAACAAGAAGCATTGGAATACCGTTAGTTTTGAAGGCAATTTGTCAGAAAAATTATTGTTACAGATGATTGACGACTCTTACACTTTAGTAGTAGCAGGTTTAAAAAAGGCAGATAAAATCAAGCTAAATGACCTTTAGAGGTATTATAATCCTATTACATACGTCACATTTTTGCAAAATACGAAATTTTTTTTCGCTTTCTTTTCTTTTTTTAAAAAAATATTTCGCAACTTTAAGCTAGATTAGCAAATAAAAGATTGCCAAGTTATAGTTCTACATTATAGATGTTTAATGTTCTAATATGTCAAATGATTTTGCTGATTTTTTTAGGATTTGAGTATTTTACCCCCTAAACTTGAGTTTGAAAATCATATTACCAGAATTAAATAATAATTCGACATTGTTACGAAAATATATGCTTCACCCCATACATTTCTATGAGAAAATCGATTGAAATGTAACCTGAAGTAGATTATATATTAATACATGAAATTTAATCTTTTGAACTATTAGAGATTATTCTATTGTATTTTTTAAAGACCATTTAAAATGAGCCTTATATT
>JAHDBJ010000009.1 GCA_020630435.1 Saprospiraceae bacterium | reverse complement strand
TTAATCGAAAAAATAGGCTATCAGTTTTTTTTTAAGTGACTGATTTATAAAAAGTATTGTAAATAAAAAAGGCTGAGACAACTGCCTCAGCCTTTCTGTTTTTTCTTTAAAAGAAAATAAACTTTTCCTGATTACTCTATTGTATAAGTATAGGAACCTAAACCGCCACTTAAATCTAATGTAATGGTATATGTTCCTGCAGTAGCTAAGCTAATATTACTACCACCATATTCTAATGAGCCATCTGCTCCATTATCTCCAAAATCAATATCCCAACCATCGTTGGCTCTAAATTTATATTCTCCAGCATTCAATGCGATCGTAATAGACCATGTATCGGTTGTGGCGTCATACGTTAGATCTTGATCAACAGACCAATCGTAAGGAGGTACAGCGTCACCGATTAACCCCCACTCTGTTTTAGTGGCAGACCATGTTAAGGCATTGGTATCAGCACCTACTCTATAATATCCTGCATCGGCTGGAGCAGTAATATTTCCGCCCATTCCAAGACCAATCATACCTGTACCCGTTTCACCATAATCGTCATTAGTCCAATCTGGTGTTACTGTAAGTTTAAATCCACCTCCACCTGGAAAATTAACATAGCCTTCATATACTCCATCAGACTCTGGTGAAGCTAAAACTGGAGCCGTAGCTGGATCCCAGCCTTGGTGATCTCCAGGTACATATAAATATGAGGTAGCAGGTCCTACGGTGTAATAGTAAAATCCTTCTTGATTAGGTGTCAAATAAAGTGTAATTAAATACTCTCCATCTTCTGTAATTGGTATATTAGCACCACCATATTCAGCATTACCATCTGGTTCATCATCCCCAAAGTCTAAATTCCATCTATCGTTTGCTCGGAATTTCATTTCTCCTGCAACCAAATTAGCCACAACCGACCAAGAATTTGTTTCAGGATCATAGGTCATATCTAAATCCTCAGACCAATCATAAGGTGGCACTGCTGAACCAATTATCCCCCATGTTGTGGGAGTAGCCGTCCATGTTCCGTCATTTGTATTCACAACTACATAATAATATCCCATGCCTGGAATTGTAATATTACCGCCCATACCTAACCCAATTGTACCTGGACCAGTTTCACCATAATCAGGATTAGTCCAATCTGGTGACGTTGTGAATTTCATGCCTCCTGTAGATGTAAAATAAATATAACCTTCATACACACCATTAGATACAGGGGAAATCAATGAAGGTGCAGAACCTGGATCCCAACCTTGATAATCTCCTGGCGCATATAAGTATGAAATAAGAGGATCAAATACCTCAAATTTGAAGGTAGAAACATTAGAAGTAGCGGGCTCAACGCCATCAGCAGAGGCAATTACTCTAGCTTCTAAAGCTACAAGCTCTTCATGTGTATAGCCTAAAGCGATTAATTTATCATTAATACTCATAAATACCTCAGAATAGGTTAATCCTGAAACTGAAGTAGTCGTAATAATATCCGTAAAATCCGTCCCTGTTAATGCAATTTGTACGTTATAAGAAAAAGTTTCATTATTCCCATAATCTGCTGCTGTCCAGTCTATTGTTACATTATCACTACTTACGTTTGCAAATGTAGTCATATAGGTTGTATCAACTGTTGGTCCTGTAATTACAGGATAAACAACAAATGTTGTAAAATCAAACGGAATAGTTGTCGAATATGCGGCATCTACACCACTAGTAGTAGCACATACTCTCATTTCTAAAGCCCCCGTATCTCCTCTAGTACAACCTAGAGCCAAGGCTGCGTTATTGATGGCTAATACATCTACTGTCATAGAGGTTTCTATAGTTGTTCCTAAATTTTGAGGAGCAGAAAAATTAGCACCTGCTTTATCAACTTGTATGGTGTAAGTGATTACGCCCGAAAATCCAAAATCTGCAGCACTCCATTCTACGGCTTGATTATCTCCAATATTTGCCGTAGTGACTGTAAATGATGTGCCTGCTTCTGGTGAAATCACAGCGGGTGCTGTCTTTAAAGCCGTATCTTGAAAGTCAAAATCATGCTTATTGCAAGACCATATACTGGCCAGTCCAAGCACTAATAAAATTATTAATTTATTATTTTTCATAATTTTTTTTTATAATTTGATAAATAATATACCTACTTCTAGCCTCTTCTTTATTCAATTGTATAGGTATAAAATCCAGATTTCAATGTTAAATCAAGTGTAACTGTATAAGTCCCTTCTTTATCATTAATAATATTTTGATCAGAACCTTCATCTAAACTAGGGAATAAAGCACCATTATTATCTACATTATCTCCATAGTTAAATGCCCAATCTCCATCTGCTCGAAACTTAAATGGTCCTGGGACTAGTGCAACTTCAGCTGTCCATAATTTTGTAACAGGGTCAAAAGTAAGTGGTGTATCACTTCCCCATCCCCCTGGAGTCGCATCTCCAATAATTGACCATGAATTAGTTTGTTTAATACTGAAAGTTAAATTCTCCGTATTTGCTTTTATTTGATAATAGCCTTCACCTGGTACAGATAAGTTTGTCGAGCATCCTACATCTAAAGCATTACTTCCACCATCACAAAAATCTTTATCCCAATTTCGTCTAGGAGTCAATTTGAATTCAGCTGCGTCTGGAAAATATACAAACCCTTCAAAGGCCTCACCTACATCGGCGTCATTTCTATTATTTGGATCTAATGCTACTATCGAATCTTGGGAAGTCGGAGGATCCCAACTAGAATGTGAACCGGGGACATATAAACTCTTAAAAGATGGGAATGTAAAATAGGGCGTTAAATTAATGGTTACAACATTAGAAGAAATTGCTTGAGGTGCTTTTTCAGCAACTATCCCTACGACTCTCATTTCCACAGTTGTTTCAACATCAGGCAGTAATCCAAGAGATAATGCGGTGGCATTAAGAACATCATAATTTGTCACGAAGGATGTCCGCCCTTCAGTTACCGCTCCAATGACACCTAATTCAGCAAAATTAGTTCCTACAGGAGCCATCTGTACTTGATAGGTAATCTCAGCATCGAATCCAAAATTAGCAGCACTCCATTCAACAGAAAAAGGGGTTGCTGCATTTTCGGCAATAATCACTATCGTCTGTTCTCCAGAAGGTGTTGAAATGACTGGAACAGTTGAAATATTTAATGTTGGGTTTTCAGATAAATCTTTTTCACAAGACCATAACATAAATGATAGTGCAATCAATATAAATGAATATATACTTATTTTTTTCATTTCTATTTTTTTAATTTTAAATAAAAATTTTAGTTAAAAAACGAAATATATGGAAATAGATTTTCTACCTATCCCATATACAAAAAGACTAGTAACAACCTGCTCCTCCTACTTGTGAAAGTGTAGGGTTTGCGGTCAAATCGGCTGCTGGTATTGGGAAAACATTCCTACACTCATCTACCCCAATACCATTTGCTACACCTCCTTTCCAAGGCCATAGATAACTACTAGATGTAAACAAACCAAATCTTCTCAAATCTGTTCTTCTATGGTTTTCCCAATATAATTCTCTTGCACGTTCATCAATAATGAAATCTAAATTGTATTCGCTAATATTACCTGATGTACTACCTCCATATGCTCTTTCTCTAATTGCATTCAAATATCCTAAAGCCGTACTTTCATCTCCGCCACCGCCTCTTTTAACAGCCTCAGCATACATCAAATAGGCATCAGCTAATCTGAACATAGGAAAATCCGTATCAGGGAATGTCCCATCAGAACCTTGTACCCCATTTCTAGTGGTGTTGTGGAATTTTTTAATCGCATAACCACTTTCAAAAACACCTATATCTGTGATTTCTAGACTTTGACCGTCTGTATGAAAGTTTGCTCTTTGATCAGTACTTCCTGAAATATCGTCAAACTTATTTACAAAGGCACTTGTTGTTCTTAATCCTCCCCAACCAGAATTTGTTCCAAGGTCAGCAGGGTTCATAGAACCTCCAATTGGTGCATGTAATAAAAATGTAGTTGCTCCCCAAGTTTGAGAACGTTTTCCATCAGAAGCTACTAGGAATATCAACTCTGGAGAATTGTCATTATCTGCTCCAAATAAATCGTAATATTTAGGCTCTAAAGAATAACCACCTCCTATCACTTTTTCACAATACGTTAAACAATCAGAATATCTATTAGCTCCAGTATAAGTCTCTGCATTCAAGTATAATTTAGCCAATAACATCCATGCTGCACCTTGATCTGCTCTTGCATATTCGTTACTTCTTGGTGCCATTAACGCTGATTCAATCGCCAATAACTCTGACTCTACATAATTAAATAAAGACTGTGCATCTGTTTGAGGTGGATTGAAAGCACCAATCGGGTCATCCTCGGTTACAAAAGGAACACTACCAAAAAAGTCTAAAGCATGCCAGTAACTCAAAGCTCTTAAGAACCGAACTTCTGCTCTGTACGTATCCACTTCTCCCTGAATGTCTGAGTGTCCTCTACTATTTAATTTATCACTAGTCGTTTCTCTCAAAAATTCATTACATAAAGAAATTTGATAAAAAATTCTATAATACATTGCGGCAATGAAAGCATCACTTGCTGCCCAAGACATATTGTGAAAATCTTTAATAGTTTTGTCGTTCCATCCAATAACAGCTTCATCAGTAGTCAACTCTTGCATATAGAAAGTCTGACGAATATAACTCGATTCTCCTTCATCAATTCCTCCTACATCTCCTGCTCCTGCTGGACCTTGTTGTCCAGTCAACGCTAATCCCGCATACGTTTTAGCCAAAACTTGTTTATATGCGGCAGGGTCTTCATATACCGATGCAGAAGTTACTACATCAGGATCAATTGGTGTAAGGTTTAGATCATCTAAACACGATGTAAAACCAATAGCTATAAGGGCAACCACTAAACCTCTTAATATTGTTTTATTTGATATATTGTTCATTTTTGAATTTTTTTAATCATTAAAAAATCAACTATTTCTTAAAAATCTAGATTTAGTCCTAACAAGAAAGTTCTTGGTCTAGGATATAAATTAAAGTCAATACCTCCAGCAATTTCTGGATCTAAACCTGAATAGTTAGTGACAACAAATACATTCTGAATAGTACCATAAAGTCTAGCACTCACCTTATCATTAAAGAGATTATTTAATCTATAACCAATATTAACATTATCTAATTTTAAGAAAGAGGCATTTTCAACATAATAATCTGATAGATACTCACCATTTTCAAATCTTGTATTTAAAGCATCTGTTGTGCTATTTGTCAAATTAGCAAATGAATCAAATAAAGGTCTATAGGTACCTAATTGAGAATTTACGTTATTGTAGACATAATTTCCAATATTACCTCTAAATACCGCACGAACATCAAAGTTGCTATATCTAAAACCAGCAGTAAATCCTAAGAAAGCATCAGGCGCAGGACGGTTGAAGATATAACGATCTGCCTCAGTAATTTTTCCATCACTATTTAAATCTTCATATAAGCCTTGAATAGGTGAACCATCAGCATTATATACTTGCTTATAGACTAAAAAAGAAGAAGGGGCTTGTCCTACTTGGTGAATCTGAGCAGTTAATCCAGTCGCACCATTAATACCCCCAGTTGCTACTCCAATAAAATCCTCTGCTTCATTAATAGTCAATTTTGTAATTTCGTTAGTTGCAAACGTAATATTAAAGCCCAAGTCTAATCCAATATCTTTCTTATCAATAGCAACCGCATTAATTGCAAACTCTAACCCCGTATTCTCCATGCTACCTACATTGGTCAGGAGTAAATTCGTTAAGTTTGATCCTGCGGGAATTGGAACTACATTTAACAAGTCTTCTGTCGTTCTTTTATAAACATCTAAAGAACCATAAATTCTATTATTGACAAAACCATAATCTAAGCCTGCATTAATTGTAGTTGTCTCTTCCCATTTAATGTTTGCATCATATCCAGAAGGGCGGAAAGTAGTATAGTATGTATCTCCTAGTGGATATAAGGCTTGCTCATTACTAGCTACATATGTTGGCAAATATGGGTAATCCTGTCCTTGTACATCTTGTTGTCCAGTTACCCCCCAAGACAATCTAAATTTCAAATCTGATAGTGTTTTAGAATCTTTTAAGAAATCTTCTCGTCCAACATTCCATGCAAAAGCAACAGAAGGGAATATCCCCCAACGATTATCTTCGTTAAATCTAGAAGAGCCATCTGCTCTTAATGTACCAGTCAAAGAGTACTTATTTGCTAATGTGTATACTGCTCTACCAAAGAAAGAAATCAATACATTTTCACTAGCAAAATCTCCCACTGTTAAATTTGCTCCATTAATCTCTTGATTTCTATTTGTTCCTTCATTTCTAAAACTCTGATAAGAATAACCAGCAGTTGCATCAAGATTACTATTGATACTTTCTAAATCATTATTATAATTTAAATAAAATTCTAATAGGCGATTTTCTTTATCTTGATCGAAAATATTGTCTTGTCCCCCTGATGCGCCTTCGTCGGGGTTGTAATTGTTAGCTGCATAGATAGGTGAGTAAACTGCTCCTTCACTATTAGATTTATCTAAACCTAAATTCAAGTTAGCCCTTAACTCAGGAAGAAAATGGAACCTATAATCAAACTGTGCTCCTAATATATTCCTTTTAACTGTACTTGTGTTCTCTGTCAACTCCAACAAAGCCAATGGATTTCTTACGGCTCCTACTGCTTGAGGGTTTCCTTGTTGGTCTAACCATTCAAAGTAGCCACCATAAATTGTATTATCTGTGTAGATTGGTTGGGTCGGATCCATTGAAATTGCAGCTCCAATAGCCCCTTGATTAGCAAACACATTATTCTCAATGGCTGTTCTATATCGTAAGTTTACTTTCAAATGATCTTTCAAAAATGAAGGATTTAAAGCTAATGCTCCTGATAATCTTTCGTAAGAAGACGTCTTCAATAAACCAGTTTGATTATTGTATCCTAAAGAAATACGAAATGGTAAAGCATCCGCAATACTACCAGAAATACCTAGGTTTTGATCCGTAGCAGAAGCAGATTGGAAAATGGCATCTTGCCAATCTGTATTTTCAGTACCTAATAATTCGGTTTTTCTTCCTAAACCTGTAACCACTTGTCTAAATTGATCGCCTGTAAGGGTCTCTACTTGATTAATTAGTTGTCCAAAGGATGCATTTCCATTGTAATTAAATTTTAATTTACCAGAAGTTCCTTTTTTAGTCGTAATAATAATAACCCCATTGGAAGCTCTAGAACCATATATTGCTGTAGCCGAAGCATCTTTTAAAACTGTAAACGATTCAATATCATTAGGATTAATAGAACTCAAAGCATTTGCAGAACCACTAACGCCACTATTATCTAGAGGAATACCATCAACTATAATTAAGGGATCATTAGAAGCATTTAATGACGATCCACTTCTAATTCTAATCTGTGAACCGCCTCCAGGCGCACCACCTCCAGAGGTAATTTGAACCCCTGCTACCTTACCCGTAACCAATTGTTCAGGAGAAGCAATCTGTCCAGCATTGAATTCATCTTCGCTAATTTGTGTTACAGATCCTGTTACATCATCTTTTTTAACAGCACCATAACCAATAACAACAACCTCTTGTAAGGCCTCTCCCGCTAATAGCGTTACATCAAATGTACCACCATCTCCTACATCTATTGTCTTAGACTGATAACCTGTATATGAAAATTCTAATTGAGTACCTCCTTCAGGTAAATCTATGGAGTACTTCCCGTCGAAATCTGTAGTAGCACCAACTGTTGTTCCGACCACTGCAACATTGGCATAAATTAACGGCTCACCCGTCTCTTCGTCGGTTACTGTACCTGTAGCGGTACGTTGTGAATATGCATAAGCACTTGTAATCATCACAAGCAACGTACACATCGCTAATCTTAAAAAAGAAACATAAACTTTAGGCTTCATACTAGTTTGCGTTTTTTATTAATTAATTTTACTTTCAAAATTTTTTTCTACTAAGGCAGTGTATTGCCCAATTTGATTTTATTAAATGCTGTTTTTTTATAATAAAAACAATGTAATAATAGGGAAGAATTCTTAATTAAAAAAATTTCGAACATCAGCTTTTTGTCACTTTTACAATAAGTCTTCATATGTAACACCCCCTTAAAACATCAAAAACACTTAGTAATCAATCAATTATACACATCTACTAATATTTTAATGTTATAGCTTTGTAATAGTAAAAGCTAGCTCTTAAATCTTAGTTACAACAACGTCTTTCAGAAGTTTAAATAGAAAGTAAATCTTTTAAAAAAGTTTATTCAAATTGGAAGGTTATCATTTCATATATATATATATAAAATATACAAAACAAGGTGTGCTTAGTTTCTTGATGTAGAATATACAATAACTCTACTATACAAAGATAGGACATTTTTCAATTTTACCAATATCCTATTACCAATATTATTGTGCATAAAATCAATATTGCGGATATTACTCTATAGTCATTTCTCCAATCTTTAATAGGCACACTTAAGAAGCTAAAATCCTCAATAATTGTTTGTTCATCTTTTGGTGTAAATTCAGTATTTGTTAGCAATACAATAGTAATGTACATAATAGCACTCACAATAGTTAATATACCTGCTAATACCGTAAAATGAATATTAACATATCCAAAACTACTTAGTGCTAAAATACTTAAAGAAATTATATGTCCTCCGATTAGTGTCGTCATAGCAGCCTGACTATTTCCTCTTCGCCAAAAGATTCCTAGTATGAATACAACTACTACAGGAGGAACCATATATGAAAGTACTTTCTGTAAGTAATCAAAAATTTCCTTGAATGAACCGATTACCATTGCCCAAATTATCGCAAACAACATTATGCCTATTGTAATAATCCTACCATAATATAGTATCTGCTTTGGTTTTAATTTAGGACTATTTGGTTCTACAAAATCTAAGACAATTAATGTAGAAGCAGAATTAATAGCAGAATCTGCGCTAGACATAATTGCAGCTATCACTCCAACTAGTATAATCCCTAAAACACCTGTAGGGATTAATTCGCTGACCACTGTAGGAAAAACTAGATTCGATGTTTCTCCTAGTTCTGGAAATAATTGAAATGCTAATACTCCTGGAACAACCAATAAAAAGAACACAGGTAACTTTAAAAAACCTCCTAGCAGTGCTCCCCAACGTGCATTATTTATATTCTTGGCAGCTAATAACCGCTGAGAAATCTGTTGATTCAATACCCAATAATAAAACCCCAAAATAGGCAAGCCAAATAAAGTTCCTGTCCATGGAAGATATGTATCCGTAGATGGTCGAATAAAAGAAGTCTTATTTGCCCCAATTTTTGAAAACGCCAAGTCCCAAGAATAATCAAATTGTCCTAATATAGCATATAATAAAATGCTAGATGACATAATAATAATGATCGCTTGTAATATATCTGTGTATACAACTGCACTCAATCCTCCAACAGCCGTATAAGTTCCTGCTATCAATGCCAAAAATACAATAATAGCTCCTATAGGGATACTAGGGAAGAAAAAATGCAAAACGACTGCTCCAGCATATAAAAATCCTGCAAGATCAACGATTATATTCAAAATAATTGTAACAATAGAAAAATAATGACGAGTAAATTTATTATATCGTAACTCAAGATACTCTGGAATAGTTGAAATTTTTGTTCTAATAAAAACAGGCAAAATAAATACTAGTATAAATACAAGTACGAAAGCTGCCATCCATTCATAATTAGCAACAGAAATACCATAAAGATAGGCAGCCCCTACGACACCTATCAAGGTAGAACTTGATATATTCGATGCAAATAAGGAAAAGCCGATAGGTACCCAATGAAGAGAACGACCTGCCAAAAATAAATCTTTTGCATTTTTGGCAGACTTCGATATGAACAAACCAACGATTAAGACTACAATAAAATAGCCTATGATAATAGTCGCATCTGTCATCGTAATCTGTATGTTTTCCATTGTGTTGTTTTTCTAATAAGACTTTACAAACCTGAAAGTATCCCTCTATACTTCCATAATATAATGCCGTAAATCATCTTGTTTGCCCAAGTTCAATTTTTTTTTCAATCGTACTCTTGACATCTGAACACTTGTAGGATTAATACCAAGTAATCTTGCAATTTCTTTTGTACTTAACTGCATACGCATATAAGCACAGTGCCGCATATCATTTTGTGATAGTCCTGTATTGCGTTCCATCAGTTTTTTAAAAAAATGAGGATGCACTTTATCAAAATGTACTTTAAAATTTTCCCAGTCATTCGTAATTGATACACTTTTACGAATAAGTTTTCGAATTTCTTTGGTCGCTTCTTTATTAACAGTTGTTTCTGTTCTTATTTTCTTGACATACTCTTCAATATTAGAAAGGACTTCATTATGTTGGTTAACTAATAATGCCGTAGTGGCTAATTCTTTATTTTTTAATATAATTTCTTGTTCTAATCGCTTTGACTTCTCCTCTTTCATCTTTGTTTCAGCCTCCAAGCGTGCATTTTCAGCTTTACTTTTTTCCAACTTTAAACCTTTCACTATAAGCTTCTGTTTTGCTTTATCTTTTTGATATTCAGTCTTTTTCAAAACAATAGAATACCAATACATATACAGAAAGAAACTGATTGCCATTAAGAAAATTAATAAAATTGTAAATTGGTATATATCTGCTGTTTTATCAATTAGCTCCATAATTTTTAATATTAAAAGCAATGATAAAAAAAATTTTATTTGGTTAATCTACTATTATACAAGTTTTATTTATTTTTTCTTATTTCTTATCCATATATTTTTTGAATTGTATAAAAATTGACTAGGCTGACAATCTACAATCAATTTCTCTGCTACTAGCAATTCATTTGATTTTTATTAAAAAAAAATATAACTTCAATCTTTACTAATAAAAAAAGATTAAAATGGGTTTCTTTGGAGATTTAAAAAAAATATTTTTTGGTGCAAAAGCTGTCACAAAATCTGCTGCTAACAAAACAGTAGAAAAAGGCAAAGAAGTTGCATCTGATTTAGCAGAAAAAGCAGAAGATGTTGGAGAAAAAGTTTGGGATAAAACAAAAGACATTGCGGGTGACTTAAGTGATAAGGTCAAAGAAAAAGCAGAAGATGTTTGGGATAAAACAAAAGAAATCGCAGAAGATGGGGGACAGGTTGTTCAAGAAAAAGTTGATAATCTGGTAGATACTGTAAAGGAAAAAACAGGCTTTAATACATCTGAAGAAAAAGCCATTGCTGACGAAATCGAGCAAAGTATCTTTGAAGAAGAAGCTGAATTTGAAGAAATTGTGGATGATCCTACCCCTCAGCTATTAGATGCACCAGATTCTATCCCTTCTACGAGTAATAAAATTATGGATGCTACAGAAAATCTAGGCGATAAAGTCCTAGACAAAGGAGAAGCTATAGTAGAAAAAGGTAAAGATCTTGCTGAAAACCTTGGAGAAAAAGTATTAGGCGGAGCTGAAAAAGTAGGGAACAAAGCAATGGAAAAAGGCGGAGAGGCTTGGGAAAAATTTAAAGATGTATCTGAAGATATTGGAGAAAAAGTTCTAGATAAAGGTGCAGATGCTTTGAACTTTGCAAAAGAAAAAGCTGGAGAGGTTGGTGATAAAATAAAAGACAAGGCAACTGGTGTTTGGAATGAAGCACAGGAGGCAGCAGAAAAAGGAGACGAATACTGGGAAGAAAAAGAGAAAGAAGCTAAAGAGGCAAAGAAAAAAGCCAAAGAAAGTGAATTTTCTGATAAGATCGGTTACGATAATTTAAAAGATGACTTACTAGAAGGAAAAGACGACTTCTTTTCCAAAGCGGATCGTTTTGCAAAAGGCGATTATCATAACACGGGGAAAAAAGACTGGGAAACTCCTGAAAATCATCAACCGAAAAAAAACGATGGCGCAGTAAAAGGCTTTGAAGATTTAGATGGCGATGGTGACGAAATCATCGATGATGCAATTATAGAAGAATAACATTCTACAAAACGATAGAACCCTACTTTTTCCCTACATCATCTGATTGTTAAACATTTTAATGACTTCTATTTTAAATTAAAGTGTTTCGAGCAATTCAATAGCAAGTGTTTCTAAAATGCTTGCTATTTTTTAATTATAGCCGTCTAGTTTTCTTTTCATAAATGCCAAAAAGAGACATTTCCTTAGTAATTAATTTTATTTTTTTACAAGCATCCTGAAAACAAGTTTTGCTTACTAATATTTTCTTACCTTTGCGTTTTTTATTGCTTGACGATATCACCTTTGTTATAGGAGATACTATTAAAAACAATTTCAAGCAGCAATACACGTTTAATTGACGTTTTGATTTTGTTTAACACAAACAAGAATATCTCTATAGAATCTAGTCATTTAATACAATCGAGTAGCCACTTATTAAAAGTTAAGCCCCTATACTCATTGGCTTAAAATTCGATTCTAATATTTTACAAAAGAAATAGGCATTAATGAAAAAAATCCTAGTACTTATATTCCTTGCAAGTTCACTCTTATTGGTTACAACAGCAATTGCACAACCAGATATTACACCAGCTGAATTCGATTACAATAATCCTGTTGACTACGAAATCGGAGGTGTAAAAGTTACTGGGGCAACATACAGTGATGAAAATGCCATTATCAAAATATCAGGTTTTAAAGTTGGTCAAAAAATCAAAATCCCTAGTGGTGCAATCCCTAGAGCTATCAATGCACTTTGGAGATTAAGACTCTATACTGATGTTCAAATTCATATTTCTAAAAAAATTGGGGATGTTGTCTTTTTAGAAATTATTGTTGAAGAAAAAGTCAGACTTACGAGATATGATTTTCTAAATGTTAAAAAAACGAGAGAATCAGAATTAAAATCAGCGGTAAATTCACATCTTATAAAAGGTGGAATCGTGACCGATGATGTTATCAATAATGCAAAAAATGCTGTCCAAAATTATTATATTGATAAAGGTTTTTTAGATGCCAATGCTGATATTAAACAAATCCCAGAAACTAACCTCGAAAATGGTGTCAGATTGGAAATCAATGTCGATAGAGGAGAAAGAGTGAAAATTCAAAATATCATTTTTGATGGTAATTCAAACGTAAAAGCAAAAAAACTTCGAAAGCAAATGAAAGAGACTAAACGTCGTCGAAAGTTATTTGCTTCTTCCAAACTGATAAAAAAAGAATATGAAACGGATAAAGAGAACCTTATTAATTATTACAATACAATTGGTTTCAGAGATGCTAGAATTTTAAAAGATAGTGTTTGGAGAGAGACAGATGGTGATATTGTATTGAAACTATATGTTGAAGAAGGCAATCAATATTTTTTTAGAGATATTACTTGGAAAGGAAATTCTATTTATACTGATGACCAACTTACGCAAGTACTCGGTATCAGTAGAGGAGACGTTTACAATAACCAATTACTTCAAGAACGTCTAAGTTTTAGTCAAGATAGTAGAGATATAAGTGCTTTATATTTAGACAATGGTTATTTATTTTTTAGAGTCGATCCCATTGAAAGTGCAATTGTAGGAGATTCCATAGATTTAGAAATTAGAATATTTGAAGGCGCTCAAGCAACTATTGATAAAGTTACTATATCGGGAAATGACCGTACGCATGAACACGTCATTCGCCGTGAACTCCGAACTAAACCAGGTGCCAAATTTAGTCGTTCAGACATCATCCGTTCACAAAGAGAAATTGTAAGTTTAGGCTACTTTAATCCTGAAAATCTCGGTATCAACCCTATTCCTAATTCCCAGAGAGGAACAGTAGATATTGCCTACACTGTAGAAGAAAAATCTTCTGATCAATTAGAATTATCTGCGGGTTGGGGGGGCGCTGGTCGTGGTGTTATCGGTACCTTAGGAGTTACCTTTAATAATTTCTCTGTTCGAAATATTTTCAAAAAAGAATCATGGAGTCCCTTACCACAAGGTGATGGTCAACGTCTATCCCTTCGGGCACAAACGAATGGAAAATTCTTCCAGTCTTATAATGCTTCATTTACTGAACCTTGGTTGGGCGGTAAAAAACCAACATCCTTCACTATTGGTGGCTTTTATTCTCGTTTCACAAATGGAGTAGATCCCAATAGTACAAATTTTCAAAAGCTCGGAAATTTAGGAGGTTCTATAAGTATTGGTACACGATTAAAACGACCTGACGATTTCTTTGTATTTAATGGTTCTTTAAGTGTTCAGACCTATCGTCTACAAAATTGGTTAAGAGGTGCTTTCTTTGTAGATAATACGAGAGTAACAGAAGGAAATTACAATAATATTAGTCTTTCTCTAACGATTTCCAGAAACTCCATTAATAACCCTATTTTCCCACAAAGTGGTTCTAGAATATCATTAACAGGTCAATTCACGCCTCCTTATTCTTCACTAGGTAATAATGAAATATCAGATAATCTTGAAGAAAAATTCAAGTGGCTAGAATACCACAAATGGCGGTTTAATGCAGAATGGTATGCGCCACTTTTTGATAAATTTGTTTTCAAAGCATCTGCCAAAATCGGGATGTTAGGATACTATAATAAAGACATAGGAACAGGTCCTTTTGAACGTTTTGAGCTAGGAGGTGATGGAATCTCAAATCAATTTGTAGGAATCGCTGGTCGAGATATTATCTCTATGCGAGGATATGAAACCGATGACTTACCAGCTAATAGTGATGGAACAGGGGGTGCTACTGTTTTTGATAAATTCACCTTTGAAGTACGCTATCCTATCTCTCTAAATCCAAGTTCTACAATTTATTTACTAGGATTTTTTGAAGGAGGGAATGCTTGGGGCAATTTCCGTGATTTCAATCCGTTAGATGTAAGACGCTCAGCTGGACTAGGACTGAGAGTTTTCCTTCCCATGTTTGGTACACTAGGGTTTGACTATGGTTTTGGGTTTGATAAAACAAATCCCCAAGGATCAACATGGACAGATCGTTACGGAAACTTTAATTTAATACTAGGATTTGAACCTGAATAAGCAGTTGTTGGGTGCTGATCATATTGATAAATACTCGAATATCCGTTTATTTTGCTATCATGCCGTTAAATTTTAGTTAAAAACAAAAATTACATTATTTAAATTTATTTATATAAAAAAATAAAAGACAGCACCTTAAAGCTAAAATCTATTTTTTTAACAAAATTTAATATTGTAACAAAAATAAGTAATTTTCCGTCTTAGGATTATCAATATAAATAAAATAACCTATTATTTTAATCAAATACTCAAATCATATAAAATGACTAAAAAGATTTTTTTCTCCTTACTCTTTATCGGTTTTTTAGGCTTTACTTCCTTTGCACAACGAATGGCTGTAGTAGATGTTGAAAAAGTATTGGAAAGTATGGAGGAATATAAAACCGCTCAAGTAGAACTAGACAAACTTGCCGAAACATGGCGTCAACAAATCGCCCAAAAATATGATGAGATAAAAGGACTTTACAATAAATATCAATCAGAAATGGTCTTATTAAGTGATGATGCAAAACGTCAAAAAGAAGATGAAATTGTTGCTAAAGAAAAAGCAGTTAGAGAACTTCAAAAAAAGCGATTTGGTCCTGAAGGAAGCCTTTTCAAAAAAAGACAAGAACTGGTACAACCTATCCAAGACAAGGTCTTCAAAACAATCCAAACCTATATGGAAAGTAGAGGTTTTGACTTTATATTAGATAAAAATAGTGGTGGTGTTTTAGCAATGAATCCTCAATATGATAAAACTGCTGACATCATAAAGAGAATCAATAAGTAAGAAAGAACTATAAACTTGAATATACTTTTAAGAAATAAACTATACAAAAATGAGAAATAAACTAAAATTTGTAATACTAACACTTTTGTTGTCAGCAACAACATTAATGGTTCAAGCACAAAAAATTGCCTATACCAATACCAACCTCATACTTTCTGAAATGCCTGAGGTCAAAAGAGCTGATGCTAATTTAGAAACAATGAAAAAACAATTGCTTCGCAAAAAAGAAAACATGGTAGCCTCATATGAAACAAAATTCAAAGCTGCTATGGAAAGAGATAAAAACGGTGAATTATCTCCTAAAGAAGTAGAAGACTTGAAAAAACAATTAGCAGATTCCGAAAAAGCAATTTTTGAATACGACCAAACGGTTCAAAAACAACTTTTAGAAAAAAGGCAACAAGAAGTTGAGCCAATTCTTAAAAAAGTACAGAATGCTATCGACCAAGTTGCCCAAGAAAATGGATATATCTATGTTGTAGATACCAGCTCTAGTGTGCTATTATATGCTAAAGAACAATATGATATTACACCCTTAATTAGACAAAAACTAGGGATATAAATATTTGTATTATTTAAAATAGAAAAAGAGGTGTAAATTTCTACACCTCTTTTTTTATTTACACTCTTCATATTTGAAATTTTGAAAACAAATTCCCTTAACTTTACGCTTTCAAAATCAGTCTAAATATGCCGACAAACCAACCTATTATATTGTACCCTAAAAGTACACTTCAAAAAGAAGAATTGCTTACACTTTATAAACAGCTTTTACTGCCTAGAATGATCGAAGAGAAAATGCTTATTCTTCTTCGACAAGGTAAAATCAGTAAATGGTTTTCAGGAATTGGACAAGAAGCTATATCTGTCGGAGTAGCCGCCGCTCTACATCCAGATGAGTTGATGTTTACAATGCACCGAAATTTAGGTGTTTTCACCACTAGAGGGATCCCTCTAGAACGTCTATTCTGTCAATGGCAAGGTAAAGCTCTAGGTTTTACAAAAGGTCGAGATCGTTCTTTTCATTTTGGAACAAAAGAATATAACATTGTAGGGATGATTTCACACTTAGGGCCACAATTATCCCTAGCAAGTGGTGTAGCATTGGCCAATAAACTTAGAGAGAATGAAAAAGTAGCCGTCGCCTTTACAGGAGAAGGGGGAACAAGTCAAGGAGAATTCCATGAAGCGCTGAATGTCGCATCTGTTTGGAATCTCCCTGTTATTTTTATTATTGAAAATAATGGTTATGGTCTTTCTACACCTACAAGTGAACAATATAACTGTCTTCGGCTTGCTGATCGAGGACTAGGATATGGAATGGAAGCGATAGAAATTGATGGCAATAATATCTTAGAAGTTTATCATACCATTCAAAAGGTTGCTGAAGATATACGCTCTAATCCTCATCCTGTTCTGATTGAATGCAAAACATTTAGAATGCGGGGACACGAAGAGGCTTCTGGTACTAAATACGTCCCCAAAACGCTAATGGAAGAATGGGCAAGCAAAGATCCAATTGCTAACTACGAATCCTATTTGCTAGGAGAGGGTATTTTAACACAAGATCTCATTGAAAATATTAGAGCAACGAATAAGCAACGAATCAACGAAGGATTAGACAGAGCTGCACAAGAAACAATTGTAGAAGCATCATTGGAACAAGAGCTAGGAGATGTATACCAACAAACTGTACTTCTAGAAACCCTTCCTGAAACAGATAATACGAGTGAAAAACGTTTTGTAGATGCTATTTCTGATGGTTTAAAACAAGCCATGCAAAAACACAATCAGTTGGTCTTGATGGGACAAGATATAGCAGAATACGGCGGTGTTTTTAAAATAACCGATGGTTTCGTCAAACTTTTTGGGAAAGAACGAGTACGAAACACCCCTCTTTGTGAAAGTGCTATCTTGGGAATTGCACTAGGGTTAAGTATTCAGAAAAATAAGGCAATGGTAGAAATGCAGTTTGCCGATTTTGTGACTTGTGGTTTCAATCAAATTGTTAATAATTTAGCAAAATCTCATTACCGATGGGGGCAGAATGCTGATGTAGTCATCAGAATGCCCACAGGAGGAAATGTTGGTGCTGGACCATTCCATTCACAAAGTAATGAGGCATGGTTTGTGCACACACCAGGTTTGAAAGTTCTTTATCCTTCTAATCCATACGACGCCAAAGGTTTGCTTCTAGCTAGTTTTGAAGACCCTAACCCTGTACTATTCTTTGAACACAAAGCTCTATATCGAAGTATGAGTGCCGAAGTTCCTGACGATTATTATACTATAGAAATCGGGAAAGCCAATGTTGTCAAAACTGGAAATCGTATAACGGTTATTACCTATGGGCTTGGAGTACAATGGGCAAAAGAGACTGTCGAAGAATTAAATATTGAGGCTGAAATTGTCGATTTACGATGTTTGTTACCAATAGATTACGAAACCATTCGCAAGAGTGTTCAAAAAACAAATAAAGTTATTATCCTACATGAAGATACACTAACAGGTGGAATAGGCGGCGAATTATCGGCTTATATCTCAGAGCATTTATTTGAACATCTCGACGGTCCAGTAATTCGTTGTGGTGGATTGGATACCCCCATTCCTTTCGGTAAAAACCTAGAAAAACAATTTATGCCAGTAGAACGATTTAAAACAAAAATCCAAGAATTATTAGCATATTAGACTTTATTATAATAATATTATCATATGCAGAACAAATCGAAAATAACACTTTTATCCTTCTTATTACTCTTAGGGCTTAAAGCCTGTATTACAGGTTTACAAGTCAACAATCAAGCAGAACAAGAACAGCATTTCATTAATTATTTTATTCAATATTCTGAAAAAGAACAGCAATTACTCGCAGAGGCAATATTTAAAACTGGCGACTCTACAAATTTTAAGCCCTTCTTTTTAGAAGAGCCACCTTTATTTATAGGAAAGCCCATGACAAAAAAATTCACCAATGCAAAAGGTGTTTTCTATACTACCTCCACAATTCCGATTGAGGATAAAAAATATACCTTTAGCTTTAAAGATTATCAAGAGGAAACACATCCCTTCGAAGTCGATATGAAGGAAATAGAACAAATTGAAATACCAGAAACCCTAAGTAAAGAAAAAGGTGGGCGAATCAATTTCAAATTAGATAAACAGCATATTAGTAGTTTGAATCTTTTATTTATTGATAAAAATAATAAAATTCATGTCCTAGAACTTGGAAACAAAAACCAAATAGAAAAAGGGTATACTATCAATAGAAATGATATGAGAAAACTCCCAGAAGGAGTGGTAAAATGCTTCTTTATTCAACGAAAAGATAAGACGATAAAACAAGAGGGCAACTATATTTTCAAAGCACGGATAGAATATACTACGAATACATTTCCTATCACAATTATTCCCTAAATCTCTTCCACTAATAGGCATTTACAGACATCGTGGCTTAACATCATTCCATTATAGGCATCATAAGAAACTAGGAAACTTTTATCAAAAGATTCTATTTTTAAAATATCCATCTCTGTCCCTAGTTTAATCTGTTTGCTATTTAAAAAAAGTAATAAATCCGTAGATGTATCTGCCAATGAACAAAGTCGAACACTCTTGCCTTCTTTTACATCAGAAAGCTTTAAATATTTTTTGGAAGAAATATTTCCTTGTTTATCAGGAATCGGAGAACCATGCGGATCAACCGTTGGGTAACCTAGCAATTCATCCATTCTATCAAATAATTTATCCGATTGGATATGCTCCATTTCTTCCGCTATTTCATGCACTTCTTCCCAACCAAACCCCATTACTTTCGTCATAAACATTTCAGCAAGACGATGTTTGCGTATGATTAAGGCAGCAATTTTTTGTCCTACTTCCGTAATTTCAATGGGCTTATATTTTTTATACGTAATCCAACCATAGCCCTCTAGCTTCTTAACCATATTATTAACGGTAGGCGTACTTACACCCATCTCTTTGCTCAAATCAGTAACAGAAATACGTTGATCTTTCTGTGACAAAAAGTAAATCGCCTTAATGTAATTTTCTTTGGTTTGTGTCGGCATAGCCCTTTTTGGTATTGTTATTTTATGAAAAAGTACTTAAAGCACCCTCAAAAATAGCCTTTATTTCTCGACCTTCCTCCTTTTTATAAAAAAAGTAAACATTTGTTAATATAATTTTGTTAGATTATTCTAACTTATTATTTTTACAAATCTATTTTTAATTTTACAATTAACTAAAGACTACAGAATGCATCCAAAATGCTACTTATTATTATTTTCATTGCTTGTTCCCCTCTCTATACAAGCAGGAAACATTAAAGGGCAAGTTTATGCTGATGACCTACCTCTGGCATTTGCGAATATTGCACTAGCAAACACCTCTTACGGAACAGTAAGTGATGATAAGGGATATTTTGTCCTAGATAATATTCCCGAAGGAGAGTACAAGATGATTGTTTCAAGCATTGGTTATGAATCCTATAGTCAATCTATTTTAATTTATAAAGATGAGTCAATAAATATAAAACTTGAGTTAAAGTCCAATTCTACTTTACTGAATGCTGTAACAATTACAGGAACAAAAACCTTTAAACGAAGAACCGACTCTCCTGTAATGGTCAATATCGTAGATAGCAAAACAATGGATAATGTTCAAGCTTGTAATTTATCTGAAGGTTTGAAATTTCAGCCTGGTTTACGGGTAGAAACTGATTGCCAAACCTGTAATTATACACAACTTCGTATAAATGGACTAGGTGGCAGTTACTCACAAATCCTCATTAATGGTAGACCGATTTTCAGTCCGCTTACGGGTTTATATGGTCTAGAACAACTCCCAACCAATATGATAGAACGCATTGAGGTCGTGCGAGGTGGTGGTTCTTCTTTGTATGGTTCTAGTGCCATTGCTGGAACCGTTAATGTCATCACAAAAATTCCTAAAAAGAATACTTATGAGTTCAATTATTTTTATCAAAATATAGCTCAACAAACCAATGATCACCATTTGAGAGCCAATACCACTTTTGTGCATAAAAATAAAAATCTAGGCGCATCGCTCTTTGGCAATTACCGCAATAGAGGTTATTATGATCACAACAAGGATAATTTTTCTGAAATTCCTGCAATAGAAAATATCGCTTTGGGTACAAACTTATTCTATCTACCAAAAGAAAATCAAAAACTAGAAGTCAGTTTAAGCTATTTAAACGAGTATAGGCATGGTGGTGAAATACTTATAGATAAAACCGTTCATTTGACGGCGCAAGCGGAGGAAAGAGAACACAACGTCTGGTTAGGTAGCGCTGATTATCAGCTCAATTTTAATGAAGATAATAGCACGTTTATCAGTTATATGGCATGGCAAAACACCCAACGAACCCATTACACAGGTATCTTTCCTGATACTGCCGAAGATATTGAAATACACCTCCAAAATCCGCCTTATGGAATATCCAATACTACGACCCTACAAGGCGGCTTTCAGCTCAATCATCGTTTAGATAATTTTTTAAAAGGGTCAAATGTGCTAACTCTAGGAAGTGAATATATCCAAGATGATGTTTTTGATAATATTGATGCCTATAATTATAACATTGATCAAATCTCTAAAACGCTAGGCGTGTTTCTTCAAAGTGACTGGAATATTTCACCTTCTTTGAGTTTGCTCTCAGGCATTCGTTTAGACAAGCATAATCTAGTCGACAATCCTATTTTGAATACAAGACTCTCCTTGTTGTATAAATTCAAAAAGAACACACAATTTCGCTTGAACTACGGCACAGGTTTTAGAGCACCGCAAGCATTTGATACGGATTTGCATATCGCCTTTGCTGGTGGTGGAATCTCTAGAGTGCAGTTATCGCCTGATTTACTAGAAGAGCATTCCCAAAGTCTTAGCAGTTCGATCAATTACGATAAGGCTACGGATGATTATGTTTTCGGCTTTACTCTTGAAGGATTTTATACCCATTTAAAAAATGCTTTCTATATGCATCCACTAGGAGAAGATGCCTTTGGAGAAGTCTTTGAAAAACGAAATGGTGCAGGGGCAGCAGTAAAGGGAGCAACCTTAGAACTTAGAGGAAATTATAAGCAAAAAATCCAACTCGAAACAGGCTTGACCTTGCAGCGTAGCCAGTATGAAGATCCTGTATCTTACATTGAAAGTGTCTCCCCTACTCGAAACTTTCTACGGACGCCCAACCAATACGGCTTTGCCAATCTTCTGCTTATGCCCAATCAGCGATTAAACATCAATCTCAACTATGTCTACACAGGCAAGATGGAGGTTCTTCACCTTGCAGGAGCTCCGAATCAATCCGTTGATGAAATCATAACAAGTGCTCCATTTTCGGAAGTCAACCTCAAGACGAGCTATCTCTTTCCTATCCAAAATATTAAAACGGGAATAGAGCTCTATGGTGGTGTAAAAAACATTTTCAATGCCTACCAAAATGATTTTGATATTGGTAAAAATAGGGACAGCAATTATATCTATGGATCTGCTGCTCCTCGTACTTTTTTTGTGGGGGTGAAGTTTAAATCGATTTGATAAGATGAAGATTTGTTAATTAGGATACTTTACTCTTCTTCCTCTTTATCAGCTTTCTCTTTCAGTTTTTTATCTTCTACATTTTCATCTAAAAAGCTATTCAGGTCATCTACTTTTAAGTTCGAAACAATCTCTCCAAATTCATTAATTTGAATATCAAAACCTTTTAAATCTTTATGGACTTCAGGATTTCCTTTCTTATTTTTTTTCTTCGGCATTCTGTTTCTTTTATAAGGTATTTATTTCTTCTTTTTTCGTTTAAAATCTCCATTCTTCCACGCTTCGATAAATTGTTTCCAGGCAAATACATTCGTAATCATTGTGGGGCGTTGTTGTCCTAAGTGATAATAGGTTTTGGCTTGCTGTCGTAGATAATAATCTGCATTTTCATTACCATCCATAGGGGTAACTTCTCTTATTTTTTCTAATACATCAGGTGTAACGTTTTCTTCTGCCTGATTTTGAGCTAACAATTGATCATCCACATTCATGGCTAAAAACTCCAATTTAAAATGCTCTCGACTGGGCCAAGGAAAAACAACTGTTTCAGGTAGATTGATTGTATCTTTGGTCATCAATTGAACCAAGGAATATCGGCTATCAGTAAGTGTATCGGGAATGATAAATTCTACTGTCTTATACCCTATAGCTGAAAAGATAACCTTGTCGCCTTTTTCTGCAACGATAGAAAAAAAGCCTTCCCAATCTGAGTATGTTCCTCTATTTGTACCATCAATCGCAACCGTTGTGAAAGGGACAGCCTCTAGCTTATCGTTGCTACCATCCAATACTAGTCCTGAAAACTGAACCAAGTTTTTACCTGTTTTTGTTTGTGCCTCCACATGATGTATGCTTAGTATTCCTAGAAAAAGAAAACTAAGTAAAGCAACACGAATATTGTATATAACTATTTTACTCACGATGATTATTTATTGATTTAGACAATACTAATCCCTTTTTTGTTTCAAAAATTCATAGTCAAAACGCTAAAATACAAATTAATGCTGTTAGTCTCCATGGGATTAACTTGCATTTAACCTTTTTCTATAAAATAAAAAAGCACCTTCTGATCGAAGATGCTTTTCATAAAAAATACTTTTAAAGGCACATTACATTAGTGTCCTTTCATTACTTTTATAGTACTTGATGTATCTTTTGTTGAGATTCTTAAAAAATAAGCACCTGTACTCAGGTCTTTGAAGTCATTAATAATATGAGCTTGAACACCTGATTCTATAAAGACATTTTCTTCATAGATTACTTTACCAAGTACATCCATCAATACAATATTAATATTTTCAGCATTTTCTAAATTAAATTTAAACTCTAGTGAATTTTCAAAAGGGTTAGGGAATACCTCAACCATAGACGCAAATGGTCGGAAGGCAACATTTTCAATATCCGAATACTCAAAGCTGCCATCTTTATCTAACATTTTCAAACGATAATAATTGATACCTACCGCTGGTTTTGTATGTGTAAAGGTGTAATCTTTTGGCGTTGTGCTTTCACCAGCAGCATCCACTTTCCCAATTAAAGACCATCGAGCAGCATCAGTTGAATGTTCAATTTCAAATAGACTCGTATTTCGTTCTGCGGCAGTTGTCCAATCCAACTGGGCATTTCTCCCTACTGGAATGGCTGTAAAGCTAGCTAGTTCTACTGGCACTTGTAAATCTGTCCATATATCAATAAATGGGCGGTATAAAGGTGTTCCTCCATTATAATTATTCCCCATATACTGAGCTAGTCCAGGATGCTCTAAAGCAGGTAATAAACGATAGGTTTCAACAAGACTACCATCCTCTAATTCTTCTGTCCCTAATTTAATTTTTTCATAAACCATGCCTTCCTCTTTCTTTATTACTTTACCTTTTTCTAAAATAATCTCTTTTTCTACGCCATCTTCTTTTATTCTTTTGATTTTAAATTCAGAAAACAATTCTCCTTTGCCTGCTACAATTCGTTGGTCTTCATGTGTAACCTCTTCAATACTCCCATTTCCAATACGGCTATCTGCTAAATCTCCACCACCATAAAAAGTTATATTTTCAGGAGACCAATCAGCATAATCAAAGTATAATCTAAATTGTGTTCTACCATCTTTATTCACATTGCTTAAAGCAGAAGGATCTACATCAATTCGTATAGCATATTTATTTTCATCTGCTTGCCCATTAAAACAACCAATATTATTTGCAGAAGCAGCAGCATTCCAATCACCTAGCTGTAAACCAGCAGAACTACCAAAGTTTCCTGACTTAATATCCATAACAGGACTACGATCGTTATGAAAGAAAGGATTATCATCATCAGAGCTTCTTATCAAATAGATACTAGCTCCAAGTATTGTTGCATTTGATGGAATCGTTCCTGTATCAAAAGATAAAACACCATAGAATTCATTATTATTGGACCAAAAATCCACTCCATCATCTCCTAAGCGTATTCCATCATTGGTATAGACATTTTGAGGATCATTATCATCATAAACATAAATATATCCGTCATTGGCATTTTCTGAAAAGAACGTATATTCAGGATTACCACGATACATATCAAAGATAAAGTTATCCATTTGGTTTTTAGCCTTATATAGATACCCTTCTGCTGTTAAGTGAATCGGGTCAGCAGGAGCATCAAAATATAATGGAATATCAACCAATCTAAAATTCTCTCTTAAGGCAGGTGCATTGGGATTTCCTCCTGCTGCATAGGGAGAAGTTCCTTGAGGATGTGGAAGTGTACCAGGTGCATTCGTCCCATCTCCATAGTAATAATGCATCAAGCCCATTGCATTATCGTATAAAATTCTAGGGTTTGCATCTGCCATTGCTCTTCTTCTAGTCTCTACTTTTTCCATCATTTGGTTAATCTCAGCATCCGTAATTAATTCACTACCATCAATTGAACCATTTCCATTTAAATCATAACTCAAGTCTTCTCGTTTAGGGCAAGCGTATTGATTACATAAACTACAGCACAAACATCCTAACCAACAAGTTGTTACATTAAAGTTTGGATAATCATAACTACTTATTATGACATATATATCTGGTCGAATAGCCAATACCTCATCAATAATATATTGTATATCCGCTTCCACTTTATCAAAGAAATCTTCTTCATCTGTCACGCCACAATTTGTAAATAAATTAGGGTCAGAATCCATATTTTTATACCATCCACAATCCGAACGTCCTGCCAGTACATCATTTCCACCGATACTTACTTCTACAAGATTGATGCTGGGATTAGCAACCAAGGCATCTCTGACATTTTGCATATAAGCATAAGTCCCTTCATCAACCCACTGTCTTGCTTCACTTCCTGAAACAGAATAGTAAGTTCCTTGAGGATCGGGATCTCCTGAGAAAAGCGCAATTTCGAAAGATTCTGAGTACATCGTTTTATCCGCATGACCATACATCTTTAATGCCGTATTGTGGACATTGTCATCATACATGTACTGTGCCCAGCTATCTCCTAACATTAGCATTTTTCGTTGGTTAGCACAACCATCTTCTGGAGGTAATGGTGGCAATGGTGATTGAGCCACTATCTGGACACACAAAATAGAAAAGATAATAAAAAGTAAACTTGGTTTCATAAATGTGACTGTTTATTGTTTGTAATAAAAAATTACATAAAATTAATAAAAAGTGACATAATATAAAAATAATTCAATATCTGTTTTTTACGATTAAGGTTATAGAAGTAACTCTTTGTCAATTATTTATTATTTTATATATAGAAGATTTTTTATAAATATTATTTTATACGACAGTTTAGCTCAATTTCTTCCTTTAACTTGCAATTCGTTAGAGCGTGTTTACATTTAACACTTTGGGCTAAAACTGCCACTTTTATTTCCAAAAGTCAATTTTATAAACCAAGAACTTATTATATTTTTCATGCATATAATATTCATAAATAAATCGATACTATGAAATATGAAGGTTCATTCAATGAATACTTTGAACTCGAATCCATAACATCAAAAAATGCAAGCAACTTAAATACTTTGATTTCAAATGAATTGTCATTATTGTGGTTTCAATCTGATAATAATCAAATAGAAATAGACCACATTCCTTATACTTTTCATACGAATGCTATTATTTGTCTTACAGAATTTCATACTATAAGGGTTCTTAAATTTTCAAAGGCATTTTTTTTAAAATGGAATAAACATTTTTATTGTGTTGTCAACCACGATAGTGAAGTCGGTTGTAGAGGTATTTTATTCTATGGTGCGAATACATTTCCTATTATTCATCCCTCAACACAGGATTTAAAGACATTTACTGTAGTCTGGAAAATGTTAGAGCAAGAAATGGTTTCTAATGACAATCTACAAGGAGAAATGCTTCAAATGATGTTAAAAAGAATTTTAATCCTATGCACTAGAATGTATAAAGAGCAAAGTGACTATAAAAAAATCGATAAAAAGAATATGAATATCATTCGGGAATATAATATCCTCGTAGAACAATATTTCAGAGAGAAACATACTGTATCCGAATACGCAGCATTAATGCATAAATCTCCCAAGACATTATCCAACTTGTTTAAAAAACTTGGCAGTAAATCTCCTTTACAGTTTATTAAAGACCGTAAAATGCTAGAGGCTAAAAGAACACTAGGACATACCCATAAAACTATCTCTGAGATAGGATATGATTTAGGATTTGTTGATGTACAATCTTTTAGTCGTTTTTTTAAAAAAGAAGCTGGTATTTCACCTAGTGATTTTAGGAAATAAACGATAAAGGAAAAATAGACAACATACAAGGAAGAATGGATGAAGCCTTGCACTATAAATCTCCCCATATTTGTATTATAATAATTACTTAATCATTAAAAAATAATATAAAATGGCAACTGAAATAAAATTGAAAAATCTACCTGAGGGATATCAAACAATCATTACAAATGGTACTCATACAATTATTGGTGACGAACCTATAAAAAGCAAAGGAACAGACTTAGGTCTAGCTCCAACAGAATTATTATTAGCAGGTTTAGGGATGTGTAAAGTTGCAACAGTAAGGTATATTGCTCGCTCTAAAGGATGGGATGTAAAAGATGTACAAGCGAAACTCATTCAAGAAGTCAAACGTACAGAGAACCGAAAACTAAGTACAACCGTCAATGTAGAACTTAATATTGAAGGAAATATTACAGAAGAACAAAGAAAAGAATTGATAAAACAAGCAGATAATTGCTATGTACACCGCATGATAGAAGGAAATTGGAATATTGAAAGTGCTGTAGAAGTCAATAAAGTTGAGTTAGTCTAGTTAAAGTTTTGTTTCAGGCACTCTGTAAAAGTACCTGAAACAGCTTTTTTTTTAACCATTATTCTAAAATACTTAAGTTATGGGATTTTTTGATCGTTTTTGGGACAAAAAAGAAGTTTCAACAATATTTACGTCTGAGGAAATTGCTAATTCGGGTGTATGTCCAAATTGTTGGGGCAAACAAGAATATGATGGTCAATATATTGATTACGTCAAAGACCAAACCAAATCAAATATTAGTGGTGACAAGTTGCATCAAAAAGCCTTCATCCAACAGTTTGTAGAGACGTATCTTACTGGAATTCAGCTAAAAAATGATGGTAATCATAAAGTTTGTACAGCCTGTCAATTAAAAATATAGCTTAATGACCAATATACCTAAACTTTCTGAGGATCTGTTGCTTAAAGTCAAATCAGCACGGCCTTATGCTTCAATCGTTCAGGCTATACAAAATATATCCTTCAAGCAATTGGAAGATGAATTGCACAATGATACTTTAAAGAAAACATTTTGGATCAATTGTTACAATGCTTTTTTTCAATTGTTACGGAAAGATAAAGATTTGACAAAACCTGATATTTATAGAAAAAGCGTAATCAATATTGCAGGGATCTTATTTAGTTTAGATGATATTGAACATGGTATTCTAAGAAAATATCGTTATAAATATTCGCTAGGATTTCTACCAAATATTTTTATTAAAAAATATATAAAAAAATTGGCTGTAGAACAATTGGATTATCGGATTCATTTTGCACTAAACTGCGGCGCTAAGTCCTGTCCCCCTATTGCTTTTTATACCCCTCAAAAACTCGAGCAACAATTAGAACTAGCAACAATTTCTTTTTTAGGAAGTGAAACACTTATCTTTAAAGCACAAAAAGAGATTCATGTTACACGTTTATTCCAATGGTTTTTGGGAGATTTTGGTGGTATAAAGGGTATTAAAAAAATTTTAACTGAGAAATTGAATATAGAGACCAATCAGTATAAAATCATTTATAAAGAATATTCCTGGGAAGAGGTATTAGATAACTATGTTGCATGATAGACGATAAAAAATATTACATCTCTATTAACAGAATATAGTATTTTTACGCTTTAATCTTTTATTTCTCATCTCAAAAGTCCTAATAAACACAATTTCAAAGTTTATGTGTACCGTTACTTTTGTCCCTCAAGCTGATAATACTTATATCTTAACATCTAATAGAGATGAAAGGCCAATGCGTTCTGCAACCACGATGACAAACGTTGAGAAATGGGGTAAACAATTACTTTTTCCTAGAGATCCAAAAGCCAACGGTACGTGGATTGCCGCTTCAAATACCAAGCAATTAGTTTGCGTTTTAAATGGTGCATTTATAAAACACCAACATCGTCCGCCTTATCGTATGAGTCGAGGCATAATGGCATTAGAATTTTTTAGTTATGAAAATGCAGAAGCATTTGCTCATCAATTTGATTTTATAGGAATTGAGCCTTTTACAATGGTCATTTTTGATGATAAAAAATTGTATGAATTGCGATGGGATGAAAAAAAGGTTCATTTTAAAAAACTTAATATCAACAATAATCATATTTGGTCTTCTAGCCCCCTATACCCTCCTGAATGGCAAGAAAAACGCATTCAATGGTTTGACACTTGGCAAAAAAAATATAAACAATTTGACAGGGCAGCCATTTTAGATTTTCATAAAAATGCAGGAAAAGAAAATTCTGAATTTGGTGTAGTGATGAATCGTTTTAATATCGTTAGAACCGTTAGCATCACTTCTGTTTTATTGGGCATTCATAGTATTGATATGCAACACGAAAATTTAATAGAATCTAACTTGAGCCGATCCCTTTTACAACTTGCACTATAAGGCTTAACGATTTACTTGTTGATTAAAATGCTTTACAAGTGGATTCATTCGCCAAAACCAAAGTGGAGGAAACCATGCCATCAACATGGATGGAGTATAACCATAAGGCAATTGTGGCGACTCATTGAAATGTCGTAAAATCTGATATTTCCGATTGGCTTTATAATGATGATCCGAATGCCGTGTTAGTTCATATAAAAATATACGTCCCAATTCATGGTTAGAATTCCATGAATGATGCGGTTGTACAGGTTCGTATCGACCAGAAGGAAGTTGTTTTCTTCTCAAACCATAATGTTCAATATAATTGACTGTTTCTAGCAAAACAAAACCTACAATTCCTATTAACAAAGCAGCCAATAATCCTTTCCAAGAGAAGAATAAAAATATTGTTACAAAATACAATATATGGACAATTAAAAATCGTAGCATCTCATTTTTATAATGAAACGCTGGTAAGGACAAACGTTGTAATCTTTTATTTTCTAAATGCCATGCACTTCTATAACTGCCCAATACAGAACGAAAAACAAAAGCAAATACTGGCTCATTAAACCTAGCAGAAGCAGGATCAATTTCTGTTGCAACATTTTTATGGTGTCCTCTATTATGTTCAATAATAAAGTGAGTATAATGTGCGGACAATAAGAGCATCTTCGCCATTAATTGTTCATACCAAGTTGATCGATGCCCTAATTCATGGGCTACATTGATACCAATTGTTCCACAAATAACCCCCGTACTTAAGGTCATTCCAACAAACTCGTAGGTCGCTAAAGAGTAACTTGTAACTGTATGTAGATAATAGATGATAATACTCCACAAAAGAGGTACATTTAAATATAATAAAATATCAAAAATTATTTTAGATAATTGACTTTCTTCTTCTGTGTCATCTAAATTATCTTCCCAAGCAGGGAAGAATAACTCAAGCATAGGAAGGATTCCAAAACCGAGTAAAACTCCAGAAAAAGAAAAAAAACCTTTTTGATAAATAGCAAATACTACAGATAGTGGTAAGATATACGCAATTAGATATTTAAAATCTCTATATAGTAATTTCATCTGTTTATTTTTAGTTTATGTTTAAGGTCAGATGGAACTTCCCATGATGAAATAAATTTCCCTGTGTGTTTAAAATTATTTAATCATGGATGTTTCATAGTTTTTTAAAATAGATAATTTTAGGGGTTTGCTTATATTGTTGGCGTAAATTTATAAAATACTATTGAAGATGAAAAAACTGGAGATCGAAACCCAAATTGAAAAAGCAAGTACTTTACCTTCTGCTTTTTATAAAATTAGACCTTCTTTTGAAAAAAGTCAAGAATATATTTTTGCTAGGACTTGGCAGTATGTTGCCGATGCTTCAGTTGTCAATAAACCAATGGATACCTATCCTTTCACTTTTTTAAAAAACGTATTAGATGAACCTTTGGTTTTCACAAAAGATAAAGAAAACCAAATGCATTGTCTCTCCAATGTATGTACCCATCGAGGTAAAATCGTAGTAGAAGAAGCAAAAAAGCAGCGTATGTTAAGCTGTATGTATCATGGACGATGTTTTCGATTAGATGGCTCTTTTAAAAGTATGCCCGAATTTGACAAAGTAGAAGGCTTCCCTTCTCCAAAGGATGATTTAACAAAAATTCCTTTCAAAGAATGGGCAGGAATGTTATTTGTTGCACTAGAACCAACTGTTGATTTTGATGCTGTTTTTGGGCCTATGCAAGAACGGTTGAGCTGGTTACCTTTAGACAAGCTGACCTTTCACGAGCCGTCATCTCAAGATTATATGGTAAATGCCAATTGGGCATTGTATTGTGATAATTATTTAGAAGGTTTTCATATTCCTTTCGTTCATCCTGCTTTGAATGAAGCACTAGCCTTTGAAGAATATGATTATGAATTATTTGATTATGGTAATCTACAATTAGGCGTTGCAAAAGAAGGTGAACCCTGTTTCGATATTCCGCCTTCAAGTCCTGATTATGGTAAGAATATATATGCCTATTATTATTGGATTTTCCCTAATCTCATGTTCAATTTTTATCCTTGGGGCTTATCCTTAAATGTTGTTCAACCGTTAGCTTATGATAAAACGCTAGTTCGTTTTAGAACGTATCTCTACGAAGGAAAAAATATTGAAGATTGGTCTGTTAATCAATTGCACCAAACAGAAATGGAAGACGAAGCGGTTGTAGAAAGTGTTCAATTTGGTATTCAGTCTCGTTATTACAAGAGTGGTCGTTTTTCTCCAACAATGGAAAAAGGCGTTCACCATTTTCATCGTTTAGTCGCTCAATTTATGAATACAGAATAGGCTCTACTTATGAATCAAAATCAAATTCTAGACGAAGATTTCAATCAAAATCTTCAAGCTTCCATCCCAACACCAAGTATACGTTATGCTGGTTTTTGGGTGCGTGTACTTGCAACATTACTAGATGGCTGTGCCCTGCTCCCATTAACGATGGTAGGACAATGGAATGATACTACATTTAAATCCTTAGAAATTGCCTTAATTATATTAGTTTTTCATTTTATTTACAAACCTTTTATGGAAAGTCAGTATAGTGCAACCTTAGGAAAAATGGCGCTTAGTCTTAAAGTGGTTGATAAACAATTAAAGCCTATAACGATGCGTCAAGCGATTATCCGCTATATCCCTTGGATGTTTTCTGATTTTTTTGCAATTCTTTTAGCTATTCAGCTATATAATCATCCTGATTTTCACCAATCTATTACCCTAGTAGAATTACAACGACTAAATCAAAAGACAGTTTTATGGTTTCTTGCAATTTTGAGTTCATTTATAACCCTCATTTCGATAATAGTAATCGTATTCAACACTCAAAAAAAAGGTCTACATGATTATTTAGCAAAAACATACTGCATTTATAAAAAATAATTTAAAATGTCTTATCAAACCTCGGATTAACCACATTACTATAAATTGAACCAAAGGTATAATTGATACCAATACGGACGTTATAGCGGTAATTTTTAGAGATTTCTCTAATTTGTAGTAGTGTTTCTTCTAGGGATGCGACCTCTTTAGAAAGACTAATTTGGTCTAGTACTAAGGCTATATTTCCAAATAAATTTAAAGATAAACCTCTAGCAAGTCTTAGGTTTAAACTTGTAGAAAATCGAAGATTATACAAAGAAAAATCATGTAAATAACTTGCTCCTTCTAGGGAAGCCGTCCAATAGCCCCAAGACGCTTGTTGGTCATAACTTATCAACAAATCTTGCTGAAAAAGCAACTCCTTTGTTTTGTCGAAGATAGTTGAATCTCTATAGACTTGATAAGCTGTATTTATTTTGTATGAAAATATTAATTGCTTGGTAAATGCTTCTTCATAAGGGAATAAACTATACTCTAAGGCAGGTGCTACGGCATAAGACGCTTTGATGTTACTAAAGGTATTAGAGTATAAGCTAAAAGCTCCTCCTACAGACCAATGGTCGTTAATACTTTTGACCGAAAAACCTCGAAGGTTAAAGCTTTCTGTTTTCAATGTAATTTCCTCTGTTCCAAAAAAATATTTATTCTGACTATACACATTATTTAAACCAAAGGAATGTTTCCATTGTTCTGTCACTCTATCTGCTGTCAGATTAACAGATGCATCTAAAAAGCGATAGGCATCTTCACCTGAAATACTACCGTCCAAACCGACCGAATAAACCCAATAATTCCATTTATCTTCTACCGTATCGGTCGTTTCTATCGTTTGAACATCAATATTAGAAAGGTTAATTTGTGCAAAAATGGGTGTCTGCGCAATATAAGGCAATAAGCCTGCTTTCAGGTTTTTTATAAATATCGTACGCTGCTCATAATTAGAGGCATTAATAGGAATTGATATTTTTAATAGATGGTTTTGATTTAAAAATGCTTTCCGCCCTTCAAAATGAATCTCATAAACTTCTCCCCCACTTCCTGAACCTTGACTTGTAAATTGTACATACACATCAGCATCTCTCAATTCTCTAACGTAATTGATCATTTGGATATTTTTTTTAAAATAGGCTATATCACAATATGCACAATCAATGAATATATTTGGAGCTTCTTTTCTTAATTCAATAGAATCTTGTTGAGCCATAAGTATAGTTGTTCCACCAATTATCATTAGTATAAAACAGAAGTATTTTCTCATAGTATTCTAGCTTTCTTTCAGCATACTATTTGTATAAAAATAGTACATTAAAATTTGAATCGTAGGAAATTAACCGCCTCTTTATTTTAAAAAGTCATAATAAAATCGCAATTTCGCAGATGCTCTAATATTGATTTATTAACACTCTTGTTTAGAATAAAAAATCCATAACGCTATTAATTTTTACCATTCTAGGCAAGTTATTAAAAATAAACCAAAATGCTACAATCTAAGATTGCAGGTATTGGATACTACGTACCTGAAAAAATTGTCACAAACAATGATCTTACTAGAGTTATGGATACTTCTAATGAATGGATCATTGAGCGTACAGGAATCGAAGAAAGACGGTACATTGAACGTCATAAAGAAACAACGTCTACCATGGGGACAGAAGCTGCCAAAATTGCCATTGAGCGTGCTGGCATCACTCCGCAAGATATAGATTTTATCATTTTTGCCACCCTCAGCCCTGATTATTATTTCCCTGGCAGTGGTGTACTTCTACAACGTCAACTGGGCATTCCTGGGATTGGTGCTTTAGATATAAGAAACCAATGTAGTGGTTTTGTCTATGGTCTTTCTATAGCTGATCAATTTGTAAAGACAGGGATGTATAAGAATGTATTGCTTGTCGGCTCGGAAGCACATTCTATGGGCTTAGATTTTACAACAAGAGGAAGGAATGTAAGTGTCATCTTTGGGGATGGTGCAGGTGCCGTAGTCATACAACCTACAGAAGAAAAAGGGAAAGGTATATTATCTACTCACCTACATGCTGATGGGGAACACGCAGAACAGCTAGCATACATTAATCCTGGTTCTCATTGTGGCATACATGGTGATAGAGAAAAATTTGGTTATCCCGATCAAGAGTTTGGAGGTATGTTCCTAACTCAAAAAATGTGGGATGATGAAGATCTTTATCCCAATATGAATGGACAGTTTGTTTTCAAGTTTGCGGTAAAAAAATTCCCTGAAGTTATCATGGAAGCACTACAGACCAATGGTTATACACCTGCAGATATTAATCTCCTTGTACCACATCAAGCAAATTTAAGAATTGCACAATTTGTTCAAAAAGTTCTTAAATTAAAAGATGATCAAGTTTATAATAATATCCAAAAATATGGGAATACTACTGCAGCATCTATACCAATTGCTCTTTGTGAAGCATGGGAAAAAGGCTTAGTCAAAGATGGTGACTTAGTCTGTTTAGCCGCTTTTGGTAGCGGATTCACATGGGCTTCGGCATTGATTAAATGGTAATTCTCCTACTTGAATAAAAGATTGAATAAAAAACTGTCTACATTTCACAAGTCAAAAGCTTGGATATGCAGACAGTTTTTATTTTGCCTATTTCCTATTTATAGGTCTTTTCAAATAGAATATTACTCAAAAACATAGTCAATCTTAAAGGTGATTTTAACACATTCTTCATCGGAGTTTCCAGAAGATGGATCGTTCCATGCTGTAGAGCAAGAATTCCCTCGCATCTCTATTGCTTGTCCTACTCTTCCAATTTTATCTCCCCTAGTACCATCTAGTTTTTTCTGATAAATATGTCCTTGGCTATCAATCGCTAAAAATAATCCAAAAGCCCTTATATTAGATACTCTAGGAAAAATCTCATTGCCTATCGTAAAAGGACTTCATAATCAAATTCGATCTTACAATAATGTATTTGGTAATGGTTTTATGAGTAGTCCTTAAAAAATCCATACTATCCTTTTATTTTTATTACAAAAAAACTATATTACTCAAATATTATATATTGATTCTCTCCAAAAAACAAAACTTGTATTGACTACCTAAATTTATAACGAATGAAATATACATGCACAGTTGTTCTGGTGTTTTGGGTTTCAACTATTCTACTTGCTCATGGTGATCTAGATGGTCGGATAAAAATGAAAACAGATGAGATAAAAGAAACACCCAAAAATGCTATACTTTACCTAGAACGAGGAATATTATATTTTCAACATTCTGAATATTATAAGGCGGATAAAGATTATAAAAAAGCTAGGCGTTTAGGATATAAAAATGAAATACTGAATTTTCGGCTAGCTGAGAATTATTTACACTTAAAAAAATATAAAAAGGGCATCAAACAGAGTCAATATGCTTTGGAGAAAAGACCCAATGATGTGAAAATTCATAAACTCAGAGGCGCATTATTTTTGAAAAACAAAAACTTCGATCGGGCGATTTCTTCCTTTCGGTTTGTCCTTGAAAATGCCACAGATTTGAGACCTGAAAATTTTCTACAACTTTCTGATACTTATTTTACAAAAGGAGACGATTTTATTGATGATGCTTTAAGAGTAATTGAAGAAGGTTTAGATCATTTTGGAACGTATATCTTCTCTTTAAAAAAGCAACAACTGGATTATTTGAAACATAAAAAAGATATTCAAGGTGTCCTAAAAGTTTATGATGAGGTACTCTCAATGAGCAAAAGAACGGAAAGTATTTATTTAGAAAAAGCTATCTTTTTATATGAATCGAAACAACTGAAATTAGCGAATATCGCCCTAAAGAAAGCCAAAGAAGCCTACGATATCTTACACCCTAGATTAAAAAGAACCAAAGCTATGATTCGGCTTCATAAAAAAATAACCGAGCTAGAACCTAAAACTTAATAATCATGACAAGAACTAACTCTACAAAACTGGTATTTTTTATTCTTTTTATATTTCCAAATATAACTACCTATGCTCAAACAACCTTAATTCCCGTTTCGGATACTTGGAAGTATTACGATGCTGGAAACGAGCCAACAGGGGCATGGAAGTCGGTTGGCTACAACGACAGTTCTTGGTCAATAGGTTCTGCGGAGTTGGGGTATGGGGACGGTGATGAAGATACCGTTATCAACAGTAGTATAAATACCGCATATTTTAGAAATACATTCAATGTTGTTAATCCTACTCCGTATTTGAATTTGGATATCAATTTGAAAAGAGACGATGGTGCTATCGTCTATCTTAACGGTGTAGAAGTATGGCGTTCAAATATGCCTTCGGGAGCTGTTAACTATAATACCTTTGCTTCTTCAAGTGCCAATGCATGGGTATTCAATAATATTGCCAATACACTTGTGGCTGGAACAAATGTTTTAGCTGTTGAGGTTCATCAAGTTTCTTCTACCAGTACTGATATCACCTTCAACCTTTTGTTACAAGGAAAAACAGGAATCGATATTCCTAGAGGACCTTATTTACAACAAGGTACTTCGGGAGAGATGACTATTCGATGGAGAACGGATTCTCCTACTCAATCTATTGTAAATTATGGAACTACTCCAACGACCTTGAGCAACTCCGCCTCTGATATGACCCTCAAAACGGAACACAGTATAGAAATCACAGGTTTAGCTCCAGAAACGGTCTATTATTATAATTTGGCAAACGCTGGAGGCATCATACGTCCTGCCGAAACCGATTTATACTTTAAAACGTCTCCTACAATAGGAACTGCTCGTCCTACAAAAATATGGGTATTGGGTGATCCTGGAACGAAAAACACAAATCAAAGAAATGTAAGAGATGCTTATTATAACCATATTGGAAGCAATCATACAGATATGATATTGTTTTTAGGCGATAATGCTTATAATGATGGAACAGATGCCGAATACCAGGCAGCCATGTTTGAATTGATGTATGAAGATATGTTACAAAAAACAGTTTCGTGGTCAACCTTAGGAAACCATGATGGACATTCTGCGAACTCTTCTACACAAACGGGTGTTTATTACGACATCTTCACTTTCCCCAAAAGTGCCGAAGCAGGAGGAACTGCCTCGGGAACAGAATCCTATTATTCCTTTGATTATGGAAATATACACGTCATTGTCTTAAATTCTTACGATGAAAGTCGAGCTGTTGGAAGTGCCATGTACAATTGGTGCTTGAATGATTTACAAAATACAACAGCCGATTGGATAATCGCAATTTGGCATCATCCAGCCTATAGTAGAGGTTCCCACGATTCTGATTTTGAAACACGCCCAATCGAAATGCGAGGTAATTTCCTCCCAATACTAGAGGATTATGGTGTCGATTTGGTGTTAAACGGGCATAGCCATTCTTATGAACGTTCTTATTTTTTGAATGGACATTACGGCGTGTCTAGCACCTTTGATACCAATATCCATACTGTAGGAACAACTGGCGATGGTGATGGTCGAATAGATGGTGATGGCATCTACTGCAAAACGATTGAAGGGGAAGAAGAAGGAGAAGGAGCAGTTTATATTACTGCTGGAAGTTCTGGCAAAGCAACTGGTGGACCTCTAGATCATAATGCTATGTTTTTGTCTTTAAATGAATTAGGCTCACTCTGTGTAGAAGTCGATGGACAAGAAATGAATGTCCAGTTTTTGGATGATTCGGGAAATACAGATGATTATTTTACCATTTGTAAAGATATTATTGTTCCTGTAGAACTAACTTATTTTGAAGCAACTCCTTCCCGAAAAGATGTAAAACTAATTTGGCAAACAGTTTCAGAAACCCACAATAAAGGGTTTGAAATAGAAAGAAGTACCAATCAAAAAGAATGGCGAAATATCGCATGGGTTAAAGGTGCTGGAACGACAAGTGAAGTTAAAAAATATGAATACATTGATAGAGTACCTCCCCTAGGGAATTTGTACTACCGATTGAAACAAATTGATATTGATGGACGATTTGAATATTCTGACATTGAAGTACTATCCCTAGAAAGTGATGTATTGAAAATATACCCCAACCCTTCTAGTGGAGAGTTTATCATAGCTGATAATAATTTACCTATTGACGTGATTAATATTTTCGACTTATACGGCAGTTTAATCGAACGTATTAGCCCTAAAAACAATAGAATAAATCTTTCTCATTTACCAAAAGGGGTTTATTTTTTAGAAGTTAATGCGAACCAAAAACAGCATCGAAAAAAATTGATCTTGGAGTAAGGAAATAATGGGACTGTCTAGGGCTGTTCAGCAGTAGTTTAACCCTTTGAAAAAGAAGTAAATAGTTGGTATTTTCATGTCGGCATATTACAGCAGTAAGTACAAAGGATTCCCATGACGGCTTAGGTTGTTATGGGAATCCTTTGTACTTACTGCTGAATGTCCCTGTCTACATTTCACAAGTCAAAAACTTGGATATGCAGACAGTTTTTGTTTTGCCTATTTCCTATTATAGGTCTTTTAAAATAGAATATTACTCAAAAACATAGTCAATCTTAAAGGTGATTTTAGCGCACTCTTCGTCGGAGTTTCCAGAAGATGGATCGTTCCATGCTGTAGAGCAAGAATTCCCTCGCATCTCTATTGCTTGTCCTACTCTTCCAATTTTATCTCCCCTAGTACCATCTAGTTTTTTCTGATAAATATGTCCTTGGCTATCAATCGCTAAAAATAATCCCAAAGCCCTTATATTATCATCGCTTCCTGGCTGTGGATTTATATCTACTTTGTCATCTCCTCCTCCACAACCAAAGTCATCATCATCTTTTAAAACAATACTTATATTTACCATTCCATAACGATCATATTCCCATTTTGCACGGTGCTTCCAATTGGGTCGAATATCGTTTCCTTCACTCACACCATAATTTTTTCTATCTGCGCCAATTGTCGTGTATCCAAAGAAATCCATAGAACCACAGGCATCTGGGGAAATAGCTTCTAAACGCTGAATATTCACTTCCAAATCTCTATTTTTTCGCCAAGTACTTCCACCAAAGCCTCCAACAACAGCCGTTCTTCCTAGATTCCACCAATCACCTCGTAGTGTTAACTCTCCTTTCCCACTTGCTCTTCCCTTAGGAATATCGACATATTTTCCTTTAATTTCATAAACCGATCGACGTTGCCCAAACTCATCTGGTGGTGTCGTTGTTCTCCTTACCTTCCCTACAAAAATATTCGTAAAACCTGGCGTACGGGTATTAGCGGACTCTCCAAACCAGACCAAGTTAGGCTCATCACCTCTAGTCCCAGATTTTTGATACATATAATATCGACCTCCATCGTTACATTCCCATGTTCCTGTAAACCCTGCCCCCGAAGGTCCTGTAAATCCACTGTCGTCTTTAGAGGGGTAAAAACTTCTGCTCGTTGTTTTATTTAACTCATAATTTTGTCTGAAACTTTCAAAAGTATGTGTAAATGCTACCGTCCTACCACTATTTTTAATATAAATATTTCCTATGGATACACGATAGCCTTCTGTTGAATTTATCGAATTCCCTTTTGGTACGGGGAAATACTGATTAACGATCACTTCATTATCTCCTCTTTTCTCTATTTTTCCTTTAAATACAACCGCAGCATAGTCCCATTCAATCAACCCATAGACTTCATTATAGCCTATTTTTTTCATATAAATATAAATTCCTCTTTCTCCCCTGTAAACTCCTGTAACATCTGTAAAGTTTTGAATAGGAGGAACTCTAGGAATTGGTGTTTTGGGGATTTTAGGATTTCGGGGTATCTTAGGAATACGAATCTGTGCTTCCGAAACATTGAATATTGATAAGAATAGTATTGTGAATAATGAAATTGAAATTAGCTTTTTCATTCTATGATTTTTTTTTGAGTAATAAAATATCAAATTGATTGCTTACTCCTTTATACTTTGAAACATCATTGTGTTACAGAAATGATGCATTTTTATTAAAAAATCATAAAACCAATTAAATTTCTTATTATTCAATACCCTAATTTCTTTGATGTATTAACTTTACAATATACTTCTTCTAATAACTATATTTTTTATGCAAAAAAAATTAGTGGTTACATTAAATACCTCCTAAAATATTATTAAATAGAAACTTGTCCTTAATTTTATTATCTGAGGAAACTTTTTAATCGTTTATAAACCATGTAATCTCATAAATTAATCTTTAAAGCATGAAAAAAACACTGTTCCTTTATTTTTTTACTAGTCTATACATCAGTATTCAAGCACAGTATAATCTAACGACCGATTCTCTAGCATTGGTCGATTTCTATCATAATACGGGAGGTGAATTTTGGTCAAATAGTACAAATTGGTTAACGAATGCCCCAATTAACACATGGCGAGGTGTTAGACTAACTTCTAATGGTACAAGAATAAATGCACTTAACCTTAATGATAATAATTTGATAGGTGTATTGCCCAGCTCTTTTTCTAATCTAACCAGTCTTAAGAGTCTTAATATATCAGACAATAGTTTGACTTCTATTCAGAATATTGAATTTTTATCCGCTCTTAAAACATTAGTCTGTTTTACCAATGAGCTCGACAGCCTTCCTGATTTATCTAATTTAATCAATTTAGAAACACTGAGATGTGAAAATAATTATAACCTCAAAAAGATTGAAGGACTTCAAAATCTTGTTAATTTAAAAACATTAACCATTCAGAATACGAGTATAGACGCCTTACCGGATTTAAGTACATTTCCCTTATTGAAAACACTTAATTGCAACAATACCCAAATTACTAACCTAAAAGGCTTAGATGCTAATCTCAACTTAACAGAACTCAGTTGTAGCAATCTTGGACTAATGGAATTACCCGATTTATCCAACCTTACGTCGTTAAAAGAACTAATATGCTCAACAAATAATCTTTCTGAATTAAATGGACTACAAAATCTCACGAACTTAATGAAATTAGAATGTCATGAAAACAACCTAGACACACTACTTGGCGTAGAGAATATTGCAACATTAGTAGAATTACAAATTCAGCAAAATAGTCTATGTTATCTGCCAGATTTTTCCAACTTAGAAAACCTTGAAGTCTTACGTTGTAACAATAATCCCTTAAAACAAGATACAATATATGGGCTAGAAAACTTAACAAAACTTACAACCGTTGTACTTTCTAATTTAGGTCTTAAAAGTATTCCTGACTTGTCCAATGCTCCGAATTTATTAGAGTACAATTGTAATGACAATAATTTAAATTTTGCTGAACTCGAAAAGATTTTTAACCATCCTAATTCAGGAAACCCTGGTTTTAAAACTAGTTATAAAACCCAAACACTCGATTCTTTATTTATAGAAGCGCAAGAATTATTCTATGTAGATGAAAATACTAGAATAGGTCGTACCTATATCGACAGCACCTATACTTTTACCGCAACAGACGTAGGAGGAGATAGTACATATTATTGGTGGTATAAGGATAATGACAATAATTTATTGAAAAGATCTCAAGAACCCTTTTTAAAAATTGATACCGTCACTACAACAGACCGAGGGGATTACTATTATAAAGTAAATAATACAATTGTTCCTGGAATCATCAACACTTCCATATTAGTAGAAACATACGTCTATGGCATTGACAGCTTAGGCGGTTTATACTACCCTAATCAATATGTCGTACAATTTGCACAGCCTCTGTATGACTGGGAGGCTAAACAAATCATTCGAGAAGAATTCAATGCTACAGTATTAGATTCTTGTATGTGTGGACAACAGATCGAACTCTGGGAAATTCCAAGTTTCATACAATTAGAAATCGATGGTGAAACACAAAATGTACATGATGACAATACAAAACGGCGAAGAGCAAGAGAGCGAAAAAATAGGCTAAATGGATGTGATTTTAATTACATCGTCAATACAGACGGAATGCCTAGTAAATCGTATCGTTCTCCTAGTAATCAATCGTATTATAACTACCTGAGCAACCGTGAAAGTGAAGGTGTAAAGATTGCTATCCTCGATTCAGGACTAGATGTTTTTGACGAAAGTGCTGTCCTCTATCCACTTCGCTGGGAAAATCCCGATGAAGAAGGAAATGACAATGATGGCAATTGTTACGAAAATGACGAATACGGAATGTATGTTACGGATAAATCAGCGCACCCTGATGATGATCACTATAATCGACATGGTAGTAATATCGGACGATTGGTCGCACAAGGATTAGGTTCAAGTGATATTGACCTCATCCCTATCAAAACACATGACGCTGGTGGTTGGGGAAGTCTTTTTGAAAGCGTATGTGGTGTTTATTATGCGAAAGAAAAAGGCGCTAAATTAATGAATGCTAGTTGGAGCTATCAAGGAGAACCCTCTACAATATTATACAATGCCTTAAAGCTAGATACCATTGAACAGCGAACCGATGACTTTTTGTTTTTCACCTCTGCAGGAAATCGCAACCAAGAGCTTAAAGATTCTATCCTTTTCTATCCTGCGGCATATGATCACGACCACATCGTAGCAGTCATGGCTGTTGATGATAAAGATAGTATTCCTGATTTTTCTAATTATGGCTTTGAACACATAGATCTAGCCGCATTGGGTGCTGACATTCCTAGTTTTTATACCGATACCATATCCCTTAATGGAACGTCGATGTCTACAGCTTATGTAACAGGCTTTGCAGCACGCTTATTGATAGAATATCCTGATTTGAATTATCAACAATTAAAAGACAGTATTTTTGCTCGTCTCCAATTCCCTACTTCCTTAGAGGGCAAATGTAGTACGAATGGACGACTTCCTAAATACCTTTACGAGCCGATACAATTTATTGGATTAAACGCCAATCCTACTTCTGACAGAGTAATTTTGGATTGGGAAACACAATTTGAAATCGACATATTGGGGTTTGATGTTGAAGGTTCTGCTGACAATATAACCTTTTCAAAAATAGGCTTTGTCGAGGCTAATAACCTATCCCAAAATAATTATCAATTCATTGACTGGTGTCCTCATGGTCTTGATGGGGAGCGTTTTTATCGTATCAAAGCCATCAGCTCAGAAGACGAAATTTATTCGAATGTTGAGCGTGTTAAAATTAATGAAATTGAAAGCGCAATCTCTATTTTAAGCAATACGACGGAACAAAGCCTAGATATTGTCTTTAGAGGTTCTTATAGTGAAGGAGTTCTGGAGATATATGATACAACTGGTAAATTATGGTTAAGCTACCCGCTTGAAGGCGAAAAAGGCACAATTAAAAGTATTGACCTTGCTCGTTTAGCAAAAGGTATTTATCTTGGAAGAGTATTAATCCAAGGTAATGAACAAGTATTTAAATTTTTATATAAATAAGACAATATCTATTCCTTGTAAGGAGTTTCATCATTTCAATATAACTAAAACGATGAAACTCCTATTTATAAGCTGTACTTTTTTTTTTGTAACACACTATTCTAGCAAAGCACAGGATGTCTCTATAGATAGTATGCTCATCCAAATCGTTGATAATATAGCAGAAATTGAACCTAATGAAACCGAAGCAAAAATAGAGACACTTCTTCTAAAACATCCCAAGCGCAATTTCATACAAGATTCCATATTAGCTGATATTTTCCATGAATTAGGTAAAGAATATTTTTACTACAATCGTTATACAAAATCAATAGAAATAACACAAAAGTCTCTTGATATTAAATACCAGTTACATCCTCCTCATCACCTAAATATTACCAAAAGTTTATTCAATATCGGAAGTTATTATGAAAACTTAGGTCGATATAATGAAGCCTTAAAATACATCCTAAAAACCCAAGACATACGTGATAAACATCATACAGATAAACCCTTTTATATCGCCATTGTTTATTTAGCCTTAGCAGATATATATTTTAGTCAAAGTGATTATAAACTTGCTATCCACAATTATGAGTTGGCACGGCAAATTTTTAAAAAAATAGGTGATGAACGATTAATGATTAGCAGTACCAATGGTAAAGCACTCTCTCTTAATTACTATGGAAAAAGCGAAGAAGCCATACAATTACTTGAACAAACTTTACAAAATATAACAACGGAAAATATAAGTATAAAGCCTGTTGTACTAACAAATCTTGCAGATATTTGGAGTACCATAGATAAAAAAAAGAGCCTAGAACTCTACAAAAAAGCTACCAAGGAATATGAAAAGTATAATGATTTTTATTCAGATGTTAACTATACCAATTATCACAACCTAGCGTATACGGAGATTGAACTTCAACAATATAAAAAAGCAAAAAAAAATCTAGATATTGCTTTTGACATTTGTACTAAAGTCTACGAAACAAACTATAATTTTGAGTACTCTAACCTATATGATAAATATGGCGACCTGTATTATTTTCAGGGCGACTATCCTAAGGCACTTAAAAATTACCAACTTACTATCATCAATAATACTGTTAATTTTCGAGATACTTCCATTTTTAGGAATCCGAACTTTGAGCAAGAAATTATTATAGGTGAAAAAACAGATTTACTGATCTACTTGCCTTCAAAAGCTAGAGCATTTAAAGCTTGGTATAAAGATACCAAAAATCCAAAACACCTAGAAGCTGCTTTGGATATTTATTTGCTGGTGGATAAACTTATTGATCAAATCCGTTTTGAGCATCATGAAGAAGGTTCGAAGTTGTTTTGGAGAGAGAAAGTACATCCCATTTATGTTAAAGCGATTGAAACGGCTTATGAATTAGGCGATAAAAAAACAGCTTTCCATTTTTCCGAAAAAAGCAAAGCCATTTTATTAATGGATGTATTAAGAGAAAACCAAGCAAAAGAAATTGCTAGTCTTCCCGACAGTATCTCTATGACCATTAAAAGACAACAAAACCTTATTTATGAAAAAGAGCTAGAACTTTCCTATGAAGACAATGTAGAGATCCGAAAAAGTCTACTAGATTCAAAACAAAAATTACAAAAGTATATTAGGAAACTAGAAGAAAATCATCCTCAATATTATCAATATAAATACGATACCAATATTACGACTATCAATGAAATTCAAGAAAAATTACGCTCAAATCAAATCTTAATTGAATACTTTGTTTCTGATAGTAGCTTGTATTCGTTTATTATAGAAAAAAATAATTTTACTGTTCAAAGTTTGCCTATTGATTCAAGATTCAAGCACAAGATTCAAGCAATACGAAAAGGTATTTCTGATATAAATTATATTACAGAGCAACCTCAAGCCGCTTATGAGGATTACGCTATTAATGCACATGATGTTTTCAATAAATTATTTTCTAAAAATATTCAAGATAAACTATTAGAAAAAAAAGTAGAACTGACAATTATCCCTGATAGATGGCTTAATTTCATTCCTTTTGAAGCATTACTAACGGAAGAAGCCGATCTTTCCTATAGAGATTATAAAAACCTCCCTTACTTGCTACGACTAGCCCCTATTCAATACAGCTATTCCGCTTCATTGTCTCATCATTTTACGAAAAAAAAAGAAACACTACGCCCCTATTTAGGCATTGCTCCTAGTTATAAAGGCTTTGAAGACGATACTTTAACAACCAGCCGTTCTGTACTTTCTTTAAGGGATGATTTAGGCGAACTAAAAGCCAATAAAGATGAAGTCAAAAACACCAATACTATTTTTCAGGGAGATGTATGGCTAGGAGAACAAGCAAACGAACAAAACTTCAAACAATATGCCCCAAACTATAAAATACTACACCTTGCTATGCACGCTTTTGTAGATGATCTCAATCCCCTTCAGTCTAAAATGATTTTTACACCTAAAAAAAATCAACTAGAAGATAACTATTTAAATATCTATGAACTTTATAGCATGAAACTGAATGCTGAACTGGTAGTCTTGAGTGCTTGTAGTACAGGAGAAGGGCATTTTATTCAAGGAGAAGGTGTCATGAGTATTGCTAGAGCCTTTACCTATACAGGTTGTCCAAATACGATTATGAGTATGTGGAAAGCAGAAGATAGTTCTACGGCATCGATCATAGAAACTTTTTTTAAAAAATTGAACGATGGAAAAACCAAAACTGATGCCCTATATCTTGCCAAGAAAGAATATTTAGAACAAAATGCTGGTATTATAACACACCCATTTTTCTGGTCTAACTTTGTGCTTATAGGAGATACCTATCCAAATATTTCTTCAAATCTACTCATAGACTATTGCTTATTTTTAGCAATTGGGTTACTGTGTTTACTTTCCTTTTTTATATTTAAAAAACATCTAAGTAAATGAATCTAAAAAATGATATAAATAATTTTTGTTAAATCTTTGATAATCAGTAGTTATTTTTCAGTTAATTATTTCAAATAAAATGTTCACATACTTATCATTGAATAAAAAATAATTATCTTGCTGCATTCTTACAAAAGTCAAAACCTCTCAATGCCTCGCCTACTTGAAATTACTGTTCAGGAAATAGCTTTAAAGCAGCTTGAAAAACTATATCGTCCTAAAGCAAAAAGAAAAAAAATATTTGCAAAATCAGAAGTTTACACTAAAAAACAATATGGCGGAAAACGGGCTGATGGTTTATTAGCCTTCAAGCGTCCTATATGGGGAACTTATGTTGTATCGATGGAAGCAAAATCTTATAAAACCTTACCTGCTATGAAGCCTTATCGAGATGATAAACTGTGGATTAAAAATAGCCTTTGGGCTGGCTTATTAATCTGCATTCTTAGTGGCTCTTTATTTGCAATATATAAAATGGATGATGGCTTCTGGCAGTTTCTTATCCCCTTTAATGTTTTTGTATTGAGTAGTTTTATCTATGGTTTTGTAACCCGAAAAAGTTATAAACATAAAGTAGTAGATGTTGTCAATCAGGTTGGTCAATATCCTGCTAACGAACAATGGTTAGCATTTTCTAATGATAGTTATAAAGAAGTCTCCGCAACTAAACGAAAAAACTTAGAAGCAATTTGTAAATTTCGAGGTATCGGCATTATCATTGTCTACCATAAAAATAAGGTGGATGTCTTAAGGCTTCCTAAGAAAAAAATGAACCTTCCTTCTAAGGACTTTTTAAAATATTATAATAAAGAAGTAGAAATTAGGCAGCAAATTGTATAAACTAAAGTTGTTAAGACTGTAAAATGACACGAATTTGATAGAACTTGTTTAATAAAAAGCAAAGCTAGTGTATAGAAAATTTAAAAAAATGTATCTTTGCGAACTATGCAACTTCGTCTAGGAGTCGAATGCCAACCAAAGCCAATCTTTATTGTTAATTTTAGATATTTTATTTTGAAGCAAAAAACCATAAAAGCTCCTATAACAGTAAAAGGTGTGGGTTTACATACAGGGAAAATAGTCAAGATGACTTTCCAACCCGCATCTGTAAATCATGGATATAAATTCCAGAGAGTTGATTTGGTTGATCAACCTATCATTAATGCAGATGCTAATCGAGTGGTTTCTACAAATCGAGGAACAACATTGAGGAGCGGTGAAGCACAAATCAGCACAGTAGAACATGTTTTAGCAGCATTGGTCGGTTCTTCTGTTGATAATGTTTTGATTGAAGTGGATGGTCCTGAAATCCCAATTATGGATGGAAGTGCTATTCAGTTTATTAAGGCAATTGAAAAAGTAGGCTTAGAAGAACAAGACGCAGAAAGAGAATATTTTGAAATCACCACACCAATTGCTTATAAAGACGAAATAACTGGAACAGAGCTACTTGCTCTTCCCTCAGAAAAGTTTGAAGTGACAACAATGATAGATTTCAACTCTCCTGTCTTGGGACAACAGTATGCAGCACTTTCTAGCATCGATGATTTTAAAAAAGAAATTGCTCCTTGTCGAACATTCGTTTTTTTACATGAACTAGAACAGCTACTGAACCAAAATCTAATTAAAGGAGGAGATTTAGACAATGCCATTGTCATTGTTGACCGAATAGTAGAACAGAGGGAATTAGACGAACTCGCTCAAAAAATAGGGAAACCTAGTATTAGTGTGGAGAAAGAAGGCATTTTAAACACTACAGATTTACATTTTAAGAATGAACCTGCTCGGCACAAATTATTAGATATTGTTGGTGATATGTCTCTTGTTGGCAAACCCATTAAAGGGAAAATTGTAGCCACAAAACCTGGGCATACTGCCAATACACATTTTGCTAAAATTTTATCCAAAGCCTACAAAGAACAACGAAAACTAAAAGGTATTCCTAAATATAAACCTGAACAAAAATCTATTTATAATGTAGTCGAAATTGCAAAGCGACTACCACACCGTTATCCATTTTTATTAGTAGATAAAATTTTGGAATTGTCCGAACACCACGTAGTAGGTATGAAGAACGTTACATTCAATGAGCATTTTTTTCAAGGACACTTCCCCAATAACCCCGTAATGCCTGGTGTATTACAAATAGAAGCAATGGCACAGACTGGTGGCATTTTAGCCCTTTCTACTGTTCCTGACCCTCATAATTGGGATACTTATTTTTTAAAAATTGATAATGCAAAATTTAAAAATAAAGTCGTTCCTGGAGATACCCTAATTTTTAAATTAGAGCTATTGTCTCCTATACGACGTGGAATATGTCATATGCAAGCAACGGCATATGTAGGAAATAAAATTGCTTCAGAAGCAGAGCTGATAGCCCAAATTGTGAAACGGAAAGAAAGTTGAAATACAGTAATAACTTAAAGTACTCAATCAACCAAATTTCAGTCAAACGATTGGATGTTTATACTGAAAATTAATATCAAAAATTGTCATGAATACAAATAACTTATCGTACATACATCCGGATGCAAAGATTGGTAAAGATGTTGTCATTGAACCATTCGTAAACATCAAAGGAGACGTTGAAATTGGTGATGGTACTTGGATTGGTTCCAATGTAACTATAATGGATGGTGTGAAAATTGGGCAAAATTGTAAAATTTTTCCTGGAGCAATACTAGGAGCTGTTCCTCAAGATTTGAAATACCAAGGTGAAGAATCTATTTTAGAAATAGGCAATAACGTTACCATCCGAGAATATTGTACGATTAATCGTGGAACAAAAGCGAACTTTAAAACGCTAATCAGCGATAACTGTCTCTTGATGGCTTATGTCCATATTGCCCACGACTGTGTGCTAGGTCGAAATTGTATTTTGGCAAATAATGTCAACCTAGCTGGTCATATTGAACTGGGCGATTTTGTTATACTTGGAGGATTAACGGCTGCACACCAATTCGTAAAAATCGGAGATCATGCAATGGTTGGTGGTGGTTCTTTAGTAAGAAAAGACGTCCCTCCTTACGTAAAAGCAGCTAGAGAACCTATCTCTTATGCTGGTGTCAACTCTTTAGGTTTAAGGCGTAGAGGGTTTTCCGATTCTCAAATCCTAATTATTCAAGATATCTATCGAATTTTATTTGTAAAAGGATTCAATACCACTCAAGCTGTAAAAGAAATTGAGGCTATGATCCCACATTGTGTTGAAAAAGATGTCGTATTAGATTTTATTAAAAATTCTAGTAGAGGCCTAATGAAAGGATTCCGCCAACTTAATGCAAATAGAGCAAATGGAGTTGGTGTTAAATGATATCGGAAAACGATACCGATTCGACTGGATATTTAAAGGCATAGGTTTTCGCTTTGAAAGTCAACAACACTACGCTGTTATTGGGCCTAATGGTTCTGGAAAATCCACGCTTTTAAAAATACTCTCTGGACATCTCAGCCCTTCAAAAGGAAGCATCCGTTTTTTACAAAAATCAAAAGAACTTCCTATTGACTCCGTTTATAAAAATGTGAGTTTTGCAGCTCCTTATATTGAATTAATTGAGGAATTTACACTCTTAGAAACTCTCCAATTTCATCATCATTTCAAACCTTTTTCAACTGAGTTTTCTGTTAATGGAATTATTGAATTACTAAATTTCCAAAAATCAAAACATAAAGAAGTTCGCTTTTTTTCATCAGGAATGAAGCAACGACTCAAACTGATTCTCGCACTCTGTAGCCAGACATCGTTAGTATTACTTGATGAACCAACAACAAATCTTGATAAACAAGGGATGAATTGGTACTTAGAGTTAATCGAAAAACTTTCCAAAAAGAAAACAATAATAGTCGCCTCAAATATCCCTGAGGACTATCAATTTTGTACCCAACAATTGAATATTTTAAACTATAAAAAAAAATAGATATTACTCATACCTTAACGATTCTATCGGATCAAGCCGAGCCGCTTTTAAGGCGGGATAAATACCCGATGCTAGCCCCACCACCAGACATACAATAACTCCCAATATCATCCATGCCCAAGGAATAACAAATGGGCTTCCTGTGATAAATGTAACGATATTTCCAACCAAAATTCCTAATACAATACCAACCAATCCGCCCAGTTGACAAATAACAATCGCTTCTGTAAGAAATTGAGTTAAAATATTTCCGCTCGTTGCCCCTACCGCTTTACAAATACCAATTTCTTTTGTTCTCTCAGTAACGGATACCAGCATAATATTCATTAGTCCTATGGCTGCTCCTAGTAAGGTAATCAACCCAATAAATACCGAAGCCATACGAATTGTGGCCGTATTTTCTTCAATTATTTTCACAAGACTATCACTAGATTTGATCTCAAAGTCATTCTCTTCCACTAGTTTTAGACCCCTTACATTTCTAAAAGTTCCTTCTGCTACAGCCATAGCATTTTCCAGATCAATAGCCTGCATTGCCATTACTGATAACTTATAGTTTGATTGATCGTGTCCATAATACCTCTTAGCTGTCAATAAAGGAATAATCGCCACCAAATCACTATTAGAATTCATGCTTGATCCTTTAGCATCCAGTACTCCAATTATAGTATATTTAATGTTTCCTACCCCTATATTCTGCCCAACCGCCTTATCTGTTTTTTTCCCAAATAGTAACTCTGCCGCATCCTTACCTATAATAACTCGTTGTAACCCATTGTCCATCTCCGTTTGAGCAAAATTGCGTCCATAAGCTAGGGTATAGCCATTATTCTCAATATAATTTTGATTTCCTCCTATTACTTGTATATTAGGATTAGTTTTCTTTTTCCCATTTTTTAAAAAAGCGTTTCCTGTACAATTCAAAGAGATCGATACTTTAGCAGGAAAGTCGTATAGTTCTTCAAATTTTTCGGCTTGTTTATATGTTACAACAGCTCCCAATTTTTGCTTTCGCCCCCTACGATTTTTTCGAAGGCTTTCTCCTTTTCGTTCTATCGAAAATGAATTTGCTCCTAGTGTCGAAAAATTATCATTCAATGACAAACTAATAGCATCAATGGCTGTCAAAATACCGACTAATGCCATAATACCAAAAGCAATAATTAACAAGGTGAGTATACTTCTTAATAAATTTGCACGAATAGAATTAAAAGCAATTTTGATATTTTCAATAGGATTCATTAAAGGTATTTTTGAGCAACTTTGTAAGTAAAGTTAGGCAACGATTTTCGAAATCACAATAAAATTCGAGACATAGGCCTTTTACCTCGATAAAAAAAGTATTTATAAAGATGAGGGAATAATTGCTTTAATGACTTCTTCATGAATTAATCCATTATCAGCAATAATACTACCACCAAATATATAATTCAAACCTCCTCTAAAGTCGCTCACCTTACCGCCAGCTTGCTGTACAAGTAATGCTCCTGCTGCAACATCCCAAGCATGAAGATTATATTCATAAAAAGCGTCAAAACGCCCACAAGCAACATATGCTAAATCTACCGCTGCTGCTCCATGTCTGCGAACGCCTCTTGCTGTATTTATAAAGTACGTAAAAATGTCGAGATAGGCTGGCATCCAATCGTGTTTACCAGGCATAAAGCCTGTAGCTATAACCGAATCTTCAACTGTATGTTGAACACTGACCTTAATTACACTTCCATTTAAATATGCTGCTGCTCCCTCCCAAGTATAAAAACACTCATCTCTTGTTATTTCGTATACTACTCCCAATACTGTTCTTTTTTGATATTGTAAAGCAATACTTATGGCGAAAGGCGGAATTTGATGTAAAAAATTAGTTGTCCCATCTAGTGGGTCAATTATCCACTGTATAGCACTTTCTTCTGATGTTATCGTTTCTTCTTCTGTAAGGAATGTTGATGCTGGTAATATCTTACCTAATCCCTCTACTAGTTTTTTCTCGCTTGTTTTATCCACATAACTAACAAAGTTATTCAAAGACTTATGCTCTATTGCTTCGACCATAACACTCCCAAGTTCAGCCTTGATATACTGTCCCACATTTCTAGCCAATTGAGTCGTCTGCTGACAAATTTTTTCAAGATTTTCCATAATAAATAATAAACGAAAAACTTCCGAAACCAATCAAGGCTTCGGAAGTTTTTATTATAGAAAGTATAAAATAATTGCTTAAAATTTATAACCTAAACTTAATTGAATAGACAAATTTCGATCTGTATCTTCCCTAGAGTCAAATCCAAAATTTGCGTTTGGATAAATACTATTATCATAATCATTATTCGTTGTATCTGTAATTCCTTGATTCAACCTAAGATCAATAAAGATATTATCTGTAAAACTATACATAGCACCTATATTAATTCCCAACTCAAGAGAATTAAGAAAGTTGCCATTATCTGGAGGCGCCGTTGAATACGTCTCTTTAAATGAGCTATAATCTAACCAATCTGCCTCTACATCTGTTTCAAGGGTTGTATTTGCTGGAGGAAATAGCTCCGATGTAATTGTAGTAGAGCGTGTAAAATCTGCTTTTGCAGACATTAAAAACCCTATATTAGGGCCGATGTAATATCTAAATTTCTCACCTCCAAACAAAAGTAAGATAGGAAGGTTAATATAATTATGCCTAGAATCTGCTTCTTGACTTATATCATACTGGGCTTGAGGATCTACTAAAGCGCCAGTTTGAGGATTAGTTGCAGGTGCACCTGTAGTAGGATCAATCAATGGAAAATTAATTGTATAATCTTTTTTAGAAACAGTTCCTCTTGCTTCATAAGCTAACTCTACCATAAGGCTTGCTTTATCTGATATTGGGGTTACATAGAATAGACCTCCCTGAAATCCTAGCTTCATATCAGCCGATTCTCCATCTTCTGTATTGCCATAACTTGCAACGATATTAAAACTTGGTCCCAATTTTACTCCAAATTGTGCTTTTGCTGTAGAAAAAATCATCATCGTCAGGGCTATCAAAAAGATATTTAATTTCTTCATTTTTGTAAATAATTTTAATTAGTTAATAAGGATTAGGTTTGTCAAAAAATACCACTATGGCAATTTTTGGTTAAACTGAAAAGCACGTAAAGATATAGTTTTTATCATTATTAATAATATGAATACTAGATTTTTAATCTATCCACTTCTCAATAACCATATTTAAATACATTTCAAGGTTTGATATAGAAAGTTTTAAAAAAATAGACCAAATGTGCTGTATCAATTTTGCAATAAAATAGTACTTTTGCCATCATTTTTATAAAAAAAAATCTACTTAAATGGAAAACTTAAAAGAAGCCATAGAAACTGCTTGGGACAATCGGGAGCTTCTAAAAGAAGCTGCTACCCAAGAAAAAATTAGAGCAGTCATTGAACTTTTAGACAAAGGAGAGCTTCGGGTAGCCGAACCAACAGCTAATGGATGGCAGGCAAATCAGTGGGTGAAGAAAGCTGTCGTAATGTATTTCCCCATCCAACAAATGAAAACAATAGAAGTAGGTCCCTTTGAATTTCATGATAAAATACCTTTAAAATCTGATTACAAACGTCAAGGAGTGCGGGTCGTTCCTCATGCAATTGCTCGATATGGTGCATACCTAGAAGCTGGTGTCATTATGATGCCTAGTTATGTTAATATTGGAGCACGTGTTGGTACAGGAACAATGGTGGATACATGGGCAACAGTTGGTTCTTGTGCTCAAATAGGTCGAAATGTCCATTTGAGTGGTGGTGTCGGTATTGGCGGTGTATTAGAACCCCTTCAAGCAACCCCAACTATCGTTGAAGACGATTGTTTTATTGGTTCTCGTTGTATTTTGGTGGAGGGAGCCATTGTCGAAAAAGAAGCTGTATTAGGTGCAAATGTCGTGATTACTCAGTCCACCAGAATTATTGACGTAACAGGGAATGAACCGATTACTTATAAAGGACGTGTTCCAGCCCGTTCGGTCGTTATTCCAGGAACGTATACTAAACAATTTCCAGCAGGGGAATACCAAGTTCCATGTGCTTTAATCATTGGGAAGAGAAAAGAAAGTACCGATAAGAAAGTATCTTTAAATGATGCTTTAAGAGCGCATTCTGTAGCGGTTTAAACATTAACTTTTAAACCATCATATGCTAGGAAAACATTAGGAGGAAGTATATTTTGTATCTCCTGATGTTTTCCCATTCTATGGCTGATGTGTAGCAAATATGTTCTTTCAGGTTTCAATATTTCAATCATTTCTAAAGCCTCTTCTAATGTCAGATGTGAATGATGAGCTTCTTTTTGCAAAGCATTCAAGACTAAAATCTTTGTGCCTTTCACCTTTTTAAACTCATCTGCTTCAATCGTCTTTGCATCTGTAATATAGGTTAAATCATTGAATCTAAATCCAAGTATTGGCAATCGCCCGTGCATAACTCCAATAGGTATAACGGATACCCCATCAATCTCAAACATCGTTTTTTTATCAATAGGAATACATTCTACAATAGGAATACCTGGATAAGGATTTTCAGCAAAAACATACGGGAAACGTTCTTTTAAATTTTTCAAAACTCTAGGTTGCCCATAAACGTGCATATCTTTTTTATAAAAAAAATTAAAAGCTCGTACCTCGTCTAATCCCATAACATGATCATTATGCTCATGTGTCAATAAAATACCTGAAATTTCTCTCCCTCCCTCTTTCAACATCTGCTGTCTAAAATCTGGGCCAATATCAATCACGATTCGCTTTCCATTCGTTTCTATCAATGCTGCTGTTCGTAACCGCTTATCTCTAGGATCAGAAGACTGGCAGACGGAACATTGGCAAGCAATGACGGGTACACCCATTGAAGTTCCTGTTCCTAAAAAAGTGATTTCCAATATTTAAGATTTTATATGATAACTGTTCGTTTGTAAAGATTAAAAATATAATAATAAATCTTTAATGTTTTGAGTGTAATATCTTCCAGTTTATCATTTTTAATAAAAATCCTACTACTAATAATCCGAATCCTGCCAGTAAAAAATTGAATATCCAATTATTAAACATAAAAAGAGAATAGTACGTTACAACAATACTTGTAATAATAAAAAATATCGAAAAGACGATTTTCTTAATCGGAAAAATGATTTTCAGATAGTAATACGCCAGAAGAATATGAAGTATAAAGACTAGAAACTGAGTAATTAAAGTTGCGATAGTTGCTCCCAATGCTTTATATTCAGGGATTAAGTATATGTTTAAACATACATTTAAAACCAACCCAAAGAAGGCTAGCCCATTTAAAGATTTTAAATTTAAATTAGCATTTAATAACGTATTAAAAATATAATTTCCGGATATTGGTATAAAAGTAAACATCAAGAGTCCCATTATTTGGGCGGTATATTTGATACTATATTTTTCACCATACAAGAGTTCCACAATATTTTCTTTATAAAAAAGAATCATTATGGCCGCAGAGTATGAAATAAAAAAAATAAACTGGAAACTTTCTATAACCAAGTTTTGAACATTCTTCCTTTGCTCCAACATCTTTGAGAACATCGGCAATAATATTGTAGCGAATAATAATCCTATTATATTGATAGCATCTAATAAACGATAAGAAGCGGCATAAATTTCCGTTTCAATCCACCCATCAGAAAGAATTCTCTCTAACATTACAGCATCAACTCTAGTGAATATCGTCGTTAAAAATACTAGCAAAGCTAGAGGATAACTTTCTTTTAAAATTTTAGATATTTGTTTTATATCAATACGATCAAATTGAAAGCGAGTATAATTAAAAATAATCATAGCCCCTATAATAGCAGCAATAGCATAGGTAAGTGTTTGTGCTAAGATAAAGTACTCAATTTTAAACCTTGGTACAATATTTCCCCATAATAATATAGCACAAATAATAATTAGTAAACTACGATCTAATATAGACAGGAGCGCATCCAATTTAAAATAATGTAAGGCTGTAAGATTAGATCTACAATAAAAAATAAAAGAAATCAAAATTTGATTTAAACCCAATAAAGACAAGAAATAGTATCCTTGTTCATTATATCCATTCCAATATGCTCCTATAAAAAGAACCATAAGATAGAGAACTCCTAATCCTGATTTGGCAATAATAAAATTGGGGATAGCACCTTGCAGTTTTTCAGGATGCCGAGCGATGTTTCGAGTATTATACTGAGTAAGTCCTAGATCCAATAAGATATAAAAGAGCAAAGAAAAATTATACAAGGCAAAATAAAATCCATAAACCCCTTCAGAAACTGTAACTTGCACTGTTCTATCGATTCCAAAAATATAAATCGGTTTAATCAACAGATTTACAAAGAGTAAAAAGGCTAAATTTGAAAAAAATTGTCGTTGCAAGTTTTTGAGTTTGGTACACTGTGTAAAATAAAAGTAAGTTTACTTTTTTTAAAAGTAAAACCATTTATATGAAGATTGCTGTAAATACCCGTTTCTTATTAAAAAACAGATTAGAAGGTGTTGGACGTTTCACCTTTGAAATATTGAAGGAGATGGTAGAGCAGCATCCTGAAGATGAGTTTTTCTTTTTATTTGATCGCCCCTATGACAAAAGTTTTATATTTGCCTCTAACATTACACCTCTTTGTATCTCTCCTCCCGCAAGACATCCTTTTTTATTTTACTACTGGTTTGAAATGTGTGTCCCCAGTATTTTAAAAACACACAATATTGATGTATTCCTATCTCCAGATGGTTTCCTTTCACTTAAAGCTGATACCCCCACAGTTCTGGTTACACATGATTTAGCATATGAGTACTACCCTGAATTTATTCCATTTTTAATGCGAAAATATTTCCAATATTTCATGCCTAAATTTGCCCAAAGAGCCGATAGGACTATTGCTGTCTCCAATGCCACCAAACAAGATTTAATCCAACAATATAAAATTCCTTCTTCAAAAATTGAAATTGCTTATAATGCTTGCTCCCAGCACTTCAACCCAATTAACCCATCAATTCAGAAAAATATTTTACAAAAATATACAGCAGGGAAACCGTATTTTTTATACTTGGGTTCTATTCATCCTAGAAAAAATATAGCACGATTAATTCAAGCCTTTACGCTTTTCAAAAAAAATAATTCCTCACCAATCAAATTACTGATAGGAGGTCGGATGGCATGGAAAACAGCAAAAATAAAAACAGCATATCAACAAAGTCCTTTTCAAGAGGATATTATTTTTCAAGACTATATTCCAGAATCAGCGCTACCCAAAATTATAGGTTCTGCCCTAGCGATGGTCTATATTTCACTCTATGAGGGTTTTGGAATTCCATTATTGGAAGCGATGCATTGTGGTGTTCCTATAATTACATCTAATGTTAGTTCTATGCCTGAAGTAGTCGGCAATGCTGCTCTCAAAGTTGATCCAAAAAACTTGGATGCCATTGCTTTAGCCATGACTAAAATAGCTAGTGATAAAATGCTAAGACAGCAACTCATTGCACTTGGACACCAAGAAGCGATGCGCTTTAGTTGGGAGGATTCGGCCCGTACGATCTACCAGAATCTAGGAAAAGCCATAGAAGCATTTAAAAAGAAAAAAATCAATTAAATCTTCTAAAGGCTTCTGATTATCTTTTACTTTTGCGAATCTATTTTTTTGTTAAAAATATTTTTTGGAAAAAATTACGACACCCAATCAAAAGTTATGGTTAAGATTCAAGCGAAACAAGCCTGCTTTGTTTGGGTTGGGTTGTATTGCGTTAGCTGTATTACTAGCAATACTTGGTTATCTCATCACTCCAGATAAAACGCCTAACGCCAATAATCAAATTCCACAAATCAAAACCCAAAATCCAGGATTTTCTACTTCTATTTTAAAAGTTCATAAAAATCAAGTAACCGATAAGGTTTCCTTTCTTGAAAAAATGCTTTTCGGTCAACCAACGCCCTACAAATGGCTACCTATAGAATCCTATCAATTTGAAGATGATACGTTAGTCGTAAATATTTTTGAAGGAACGAGCCAGCAGTATCACATTTCAGATATATACTATCCATTAAAAGATAAGAATAACATCCAGCTTCAAGGTGGTCAACTTCAATTTGAAACGATTGATAATAAAAACTTGAATATCCCTACTACAGAACTTCAACAAAAAATTCAAGCAACGCAAATCGTTAAAAAAAGCTACTTATTAGGAACTGACAATTATGGTCGTTGTATTTTAAGTCGTTTGATTCTAGGCGTCCGTATTTCGTTATTGGTTGGTTTAATCGCTGTTTTTATTTCTTTGACTATAGGAATTTCTCTTGGAGCTTTGGCGGGTTATTTTGGAGGAAGGATTGACGATATTATTATGTTTTTGATTAATACTGTTTGGTCGCTCCCTACCCTATTACTTGTTTTTGCCATTGTATTAGCACTCGGAAAATGGATAGGCACAATTTTCTTAGCTGTAGGACTAACCATGTGGGTCGATGTCGCTCGTATTGTACGAGGTCAAGTAATGGGGATTAAAAAAATGGAATATATAGAAGCTGCTCAAGGCTTTGGATTTGATCATATCCGTATTATTTTTAAACATATCTTACCCAATACCGTTGGCCCTGTCATGGTCGTTGCGGCGGCGAACTTTGCTACAGCTATTCTCTTAGAAGCGGGATTAAGTTATCTCGGATTTGGAATACAACCGCCGACACCGTCTTGGGGAACAATGCTCAATGAAAACTATGGCTATGCGATTGGAGGTAAACCTTTCCTTGCTTTTGTTCCTGCTTTTGCCATAATGCTATTAGTACTCGCCTTCAATCTTGTGGGGAATGGACTTCGGGATGCCCTTGATGTAAAAGGTTAATCTTTTTTATAAAAAATAAGAAAAAAACTTGCATCATTCATTTTTAATCATCAACTTTGCAATACAAAGTACTTTTTAAATATGTGCAAACCAATGGGGAATAATAACGAACATTTAAAAAATCTAGCTCATATTCGGAGTTTAATGGAAAATTCTACTCGATTTATCTCATTAAGTGGTTTATCGGGAGTGGCCGCAGGTGTATTCGCCTTAATCGGTGCAGCGATGGTCTATATTTATTCAGGAACATCGCCATTGAATATAAAACGACCATACTACATTCCTAGTCCCAACTATGAAAAATGGGGCATGGATTATATTACCTTTTTTTTAGTAGATGCTGCAAGTGTCGTCATTTTAGCTGTAGTCTTTGGGTATTATTTTACTTCTAAAAAAGCCAGTAATCGAGGTCAAAAAATATGGACAAAAGCCTCAAAAAAATTATTGCTTAATTTCTTAATTCCGCTAGTTACAGGTGGTTTATTTTGCTTGATTTTAATTAAAAATGGATACTTCGGTTTGGTCGCTCCAAGTATGTTGATTTTTTACGGGCTATCTTGTATTAATGCCAGTAAATATACCTTAGATGATATACGCTACTTAGGGTTTACAGAAATAGCACTAGGCCTTGCCGCTACTTATTTTATAGGTTCTGGTTTATTCTTTTGGGCAATTGGTTTTGGCGTTATGCATATTCTTTATGGTATACGAATGTACCTTAAATATGATAAGTAAACAAATTAGATATGAGACAAATAATTGGAATATTATTAGTTGTTGTTGTTTTATTCTCTTGTACTGACCAGCGCTCACAAGTTTTAGAATCAGTCGATACTGAAAACTTAACAGACGAACAGGTAAATTTGATACGTCAAGACCTCAATCTTGAATATAACTCGACAATTGTTCTAGATAATTCAGATCAAATATTGATTCCCATATCAGTAAATAAAGATAATAAAACTAGTAATAGAATATCTATGTACTCTATTAATAAATATCATTCCGACTATTCTACAAACTACTGGAATATTGTTTTTTACAATCAAAAAACAGGAGAGTACAGGCTATTGACAGAAGATAAAGTTAAAATCTCTCAATTTTTTGTCCAAAATCATAGGAAAAAAATACTTGATGAAAAGGTACTTTATATTATGAAAGATATTGATTATAATGAAGACAAAAATTTGAATTTTAAAGATCCTAGCTTTTTATTTATTTCTGATCAGGATGGAAAAAACCTAAAGCGAATTTCACCACAAGATGAAGATTTGCAATATTTTGAAGTAATTCCAAACACAAAAGATATTTTACTAAAAACACTAAGAAATACAAATCAAGATGCTCAATTTAATAACGAAGACGAGTCTATTTGGTATAAAGCTACCTTAGCAGAAAATAACAATTGGGAAGTTCGAGAAATCATAGACGCTGAAGGTCGAAAGAAAATAGAAAATCTATACATTGAGCAATGGTTAGCAGAACAATAAGGAACGGTCAAAAAATAAATACATGATGAAAACGATAACTTTTTATTTTTTATTAGCAACACTTTGCATATTTGTATCTTGCGATTCTACTGTTCAATATGATGTGTACGTAGAAAATCAAACGACGAAACCTATAAGAATAGAATACAAGACTATACACGATAAGAAGGGCGAAATTACAGAAAAAGTGATTCTTCCAAATGGAAAAATCGAACGAATTATAAGTACAAAGAACATAGAACCGATAGATGGAAATACATGGACTACTGCCGAACATTGTAATTTAGTAGCTGAATATATAAAGGGTTTTTCGGAGAATACTCCAAGTACCCTAGAATGGTGTTCGGAAAAAGTGCAATTCCAAAAAGTTGACATCGGACAAGCAGAATTTAAAGTTGTATATACAGAAGCTGATTTTTAAAGTAATAGTATTAATGAAAAACATCCTGACAAAGCTGGATAAATCGTTTGAAAATCGGATAAGATTAGGCATCATGTCTCTTCTAGTAGTCAACGATTGGATGGAATACACGGCCTTGAAAGAAACCTTAGATACATCGGATGGTAATTTGGCTAGCCATATTAAACATCTGGAAGGTAAAGCATACATTGACGTAAAAAAAGAATTTGTGGGACGTAAGCCCCAGACATCATACACCGCTACTGAACTTGGCAAGAAAGCATTTAATGATCATTTAGACGCACTCGAAAAGATATTGAAGAATAGAGGTTAAATTTTTTTATCTATTAACTTTGTAACACAAAGTACTTTTAATAAAACATTATGTCACTCGTACAAATTCCCATATTGCTATTACTAATAATCTTAAATCTAGTGTTTATTATCCTTCCAATGGTGTATGCTTTTCTTCACCTTAGTCGGTTTTTACAATACCGCACTGGGAAAACTCAAAAGCAGCTAATAAGTAATGATGAATTGGTATTAGACTCTCCTTTTGAACGAGAAACAACAGAATTTGTAGGTTATCCCCGTCATCGGTATCCTGAAATTCTATTTTTACTACTAGCTCCCATAGGCGGCATCTTGATGATATGGACAATGGGAGATAAGGTAGCTGCTTTTAAATACGATTATAATTTATCTGTTACAGCTTACACCTTACTTACTTTTGTAGGGTATTGGCTTTCGAAAAACTTTCGAGCTTCAAATGCCTTAAGCAAAACGGTCATTATGAACTACATCCTTATTATAGGAGTCATTCTTTGTCTGTTTATGACCTTGCATTATTATATCTCTGAAGTTATTCTTTTTTCATTTGTGCTTCCATTTTTTGGGGTACCTGTTTTGTCTCCATTGCCTGCAATTATTTTTTTGAGTATCGAAATTTATAAAAATAATAAGCATTTAAACCAAGCATTAGAAAATAAAATTATTCCTAAAAAGCAAGAGCGATTTATTGCCCATTTTCGATGGACTTATAGCCCTCAAAATTTTATTATGCTTTTGGGGATTATAAGCATTGTCCAATTTTTATTAATGCTGTTCGGACAACCTATTGATGGAATTATTCGAGCGTTTACAGAGGGGAAAGATTTCTTTTTTTCAAATGGTGGCATATTGGATCTATTTTAAATAACATCCAACTTAGAATAGGATAAACGAATAAAACGAACATTTTTTATTGAATAAAACAGTACTGTTTTTACAGGTCGTGCTGTGTATAAAATCCACAACAAACATGAAAAAATTAATTGTAAAAACTAGAGAAATCATATTCTACTTTTTGGTAGAAATTGTAATTCCTTCTTATGTAAAATTACGCCCTCCAAAGAAACCCCGATGGAACTTAAGCGTACAAGATTTGCTCGCTTTTCCCAAAGATACCCTAGGAAATGCTTTAGGTCTTTTTTTACAAAAAAGAAATTTAAAACCCATCCCTAATTCAGAAGAACACGACGTTTTGCACCTGATCTTAGGTTATAAAACAGAAGTTGAGGATGAGATTAGAATGCAGTTTTTCCTGCTAGGAAACGGCAAAATAACATTGTCTGTACTCGGCACAATGGTCGTAGGGCTACTGATGCCCGAAGTATGGGGGAAATTCATTCGTGACTTTAAACGTGGCGCAACTTCTCCTATCATTTACAATATAAACTTCAAGAAAAGATTAAATAGACCAATCGATGAAGTGCTGCTTTATTTAAATACTAATCCAACTTTAAGTCTTTAATACACTGTAAATTAAATTTATTAAACTTTTGACCATGCTTTTTTCTCCAACTTGTCGTTGTGTACTCGCCTTGATAGCTAAGGCTATCAGGCTGTGTCACGCCTCAATTTGAATAAAAATTCATTGTTCAAAAATATCAATTAACTTAATTTATAGTGTATTTAATAAATCAACATTCAAACACATGAAATTTATAAAAAATCAATTCAGGGATAAGCAACAGTACCATCTGTTTTTTTCACTATGCTTGGCAACTTTATTCTGTTTCATGCTAATCCTTGTCAGGTTATTCTATCAAAACGATGGTGATTTGTTTCGAGTAGAACGGGATGCCCCTTTTTACATCAGCTATCTTTTTTTGTTATGGAATTTATTTTTAGCATGGTTGCCCTACTTGGTCTCGCTTACGCTGGAAAGATGGAATTCGAAGATATTGATAGGTATTACTTTGATGGCATGGTTAGTTTTGTTTCCCAATGCCCCATACATCATTACTGATTTTTTGCATTTGAAAACACGACTCCCAATTCCCCGTTGGTATGACGTTATGTTGTTGTTTTCATTTTCATTTACGGGTCTGATGTTGGGGCTATTTTCTTTGTTAGAAGTTCATCGTTATTTGCGGCAAAAGTGCCGCAAAAGAATCGCCCATTTTTTAGTTCTTTTTACAATTCCTTTATGTGGGTTTGGAATTTATATCGGGCGGTTCTTACGATGGAACTCTTGGGACGTGATAACTAGACCTCATGCCTTATTCGTCGATTTATTAAATGTTTTGTCTCAACCTGTGGCGCATTTTAACACGCTAGGTCTAGCCCTAGTAATCAGTATTTTTTTAATGATTACTTACCAAATGCTCTATGTTTTGGTAGAGGTGCGGGAATAAAAATACCCGATTTATCAACATAGTAAAATAGTATAGATGAAAATCATTTCTAAACTAACTTAAAATCAACCATCATGAATAAGAAAATAGTCTTAGAGAACATAGCTGTCCTAATGGGAATCATCCTATACAATATCCTTTTCTGGCAGGAAGGACTAGGGATCAATGTTCTCATTTTCACCTTGTTTATCATGTTAGTCTTATATGCTTTTAACCCTGAAGCTCGGCAGTCGCCACAAGCCTTATGGACGACCTTAGGCACTTTTATCCTAGCGGGCTTTATCGTGTGGCATAACTCGTTAATGAGTAAAGTCTTGTATATGCTTTCGTTTGTAACGGCTGTTGGGTTTATTAAGGAATCTGCGTTAAAATTTATTTTTTATAGTTTCAATATGACATTCGCCCAAATCGTAAAAACACCATTTACGGCTTTCCAGAAGTTGATTACGCAGTTTGACGATCTTAATGTCATATGGCTTCGGTTTCGTTATGCTCGTTTAGCGATTATCCCTTGCCTTATTTTATTTGTATTTTTTGGAATTTACTATCATGCCAATAGCCAATTTGCAGCATGGTCGGATAATTTTTCAGATTTTATAGGAGGCTTTTTTTCTTTTGATGTTTCTATTGAACGTTTATTGTTTCTATTCTTTGGTTTACTGATAGTAGGGGGAATCATTTGGAAAGAAAAAGATCAAATTTTCACCCTTATTCAAAATCGGAAAAAGGAAGACCTAGAACGCACACGAGAACGAAAAAAAGGCAAAGCATTTTATACGCCTGTAGACCTTAAAAACGAATACCGAATTGCCATGATTTTAATCATCGCTTTGAATGGTTTACTCTTTGTTGTAAATATCAGTGATATATCGTATGTCTGGTTTAATTATGAAGGCTACTCTGCAGTAGAACTCAAAGCATTTGTTCATCAAGGAACATATCTTCTCATTTTGGCAATACTCCTAGCAATGGGGATATTGGTCTATTATTTTAGAAAAAATATCAATTTTCTATCCTTTAATCGACCCTTAAAAATAGGAGCATATATATGGATTGCACAAAATGTTCTCCTAGCCCTTTCTGTAGCTGCTAGAAATTTCAGATACGTTGAACACCATGCCTTAGCTTACAAACGAATTGGTGTTTTCATCTTTGTAACCTTGGTCATTTACGGCCTTTGGACAATGTTTCTTAAGGTGAAAAATAAGAAGACGTTTTATCACTTATTATATAAAAATTCTTGGGCTATTTATATCGTTTTAATATTGGCGAGTGCTGTAAATTGGGATGGATTTATCACACATTATAATCTCAAAATCCATAAAGGTGAATATGTTGATGCTGATTTTTTAATACATGATGTATCGGATAAAAATTTGTACTATTTACTCGAAAACAAAACACTTTTAAAGCAAAAAAGTGGGAAGAATATGCACTGGATAGAGCATAATTTAAATCAAAAAGTTGATGACTTTGAACACCGTACCCAAAGGCATTCGTTCTTTTCATGGAATTATGCAGATTATAAAAATCAACGGTATTTGCATCATTAAATTAGATTCGCTAGAAATTTAGAATTGAATCAAGAGGGTTTTAATTCTCTTGATTCAATATCACATTTCATATTTTAAATATTTTTTGAGTATTTCTTTATAAAATCTTTAAAAGGCTCTACAAATAAATAATTTACCGAAGCTAACTCATTATTCTTAAAGTATTTTTTAACCTGGGCTAATGGATGAGGAAGTAATACTTGATAGTAGAAAAATTGCCTTTTCTTACCATCATATGTAAAGTTTATTCTTTTACTACTTCCAAGAGTTGCATTGTATTGAAGCATATCTTTTGAATTTGCATTCCCTACTACAAAATTTTCAATTAGATCAAGATAAAAACTTAATTTTTCAATACAGTCTCCATTCCCATCATAATGAAGATAGTATAAATGTTTTTCTGTTATTAGGAGATAATAATTGTCATAGTTATCCACTTCTTTAAATCCAAACCCTGTAACTTTTCCTACCACTTTACCTGCTATATTTACTCCTACCTGCCTCACAACGTCTTTGAACTCTCGCCTTTCCATACAGGAAACAACTCCTCTTATAGGTTCATCAGGTATAGAAACAGCAATATGTTTGATATATTCACTATTCTGTGCATACTCGTTTCTATGCTTTTGCTCATTTCCTTTAAACTTCAAGTAGTTTTCCTCCATTTGAGTAGCATAGGTTTTATCTGCTTTTCCCTTTATCTTTGGTAAAATGATAAGAAAATAAACCAGAAAAAATAAACCAACACAAATTGGGAATATATAATATATAGGCATTCTAAAGTGATTTTATTGTTCATTCATTACAAGAGTCCCATCCGATTGAGTTTCAAACCCAATTTGATAATAATTTGTTACAATTTGCTTCCCACTAAGCTCTTTCCCTTCTCCTTTTTTAGTTACATTTAATAAAAACTTATCTTTCCTTTTATTATCTGCAAAATCAATAGTGTAATTTTGAATTGCTTCATATTGATACTCTTCGGGAATCATTTTTTGAGCTTGTTCTATATGCTTTGGAACAGAAGAAAAATCAATATCTTCGATTTTCTTAGTTTCTCCTTTTAATACACTTTTTGCTAAAAGTTTATTAAGTTCTGATTCCATTGCTTGTCTCTGAGCATTCAAGTCATAAGAGGTAGATAAGGCTTTCCCGCCTTGTTGGTGTGTAATAACGGCAATGTCTAATTGTGTAGATAATTCTTCAATAGATGATAGTGTGATTTGTGAGACCTCTTTATCCCCTCCTATTGTACTAACTAATTCATCCTTTATAGCCTTGCTCCCTTCTACAGTTGAAAGATCATGTTTACTTCCTACTAAACCACAAGAGGTATTATAAACACATAAAAATATTAGCATTGTAATGCTTGTAAATAAAACCATCAATTTTCTCATATACAAATTCATTATTTTTTATAATTAGTAAATTTTAAATACAAAAATAGGAGGGAATAAAAATCAATGCAGGATTTGATATATAACCGTATATAGATCGCTTGACAAACGGCTTAATATATTTTATAAGTAGTATTTTTAAACTAGAATGGCAGAAAATTATATTACAATAAATTTAATTTCAAAGTCTTCTAAATTGAAAAATAGACAACCTTGAGCCTCAGATTCAATCAATTTTATTGACTTTAAGGCGTTATTTTGAATTGTATACTAGATTATTTTAATCTATGATGAAGGCATATTTTTTCATAAATGTCTCCCAATAATTCAAGTATTCTGTTTGATATTGCTCATGATTATAAAAATTAACATGAATGGCATCCGTAATAAAATGAAGTGTCTTTTCAGTAGTTCCACATCGTTCAAACAGGCGTTTAGTTTCTTCAGGCTTAACTTTTTGTTCGCTATCCCCTGCCAGTATAAGAGTAGGTACTCTAAGTGCTTGGATATACCAATCGGGAGTCAAATTCTTTGTTGTAATTTGTAATCGCCATTCTGTTATCTTCACCAATAACACCATTACAAAATAAGGTAATTTCATTTTATCTAGACGGTTTTGAAAAGTCTGCTCTATGTTATCGTAACAAGACTCTAAGATAACGAAGTCAACTACTTCTTGTTCTTGTACACTATAGACAATTGTTGCCGCTCCTAGTGACAATCCATGTCCACCAATAGTCGAATATTCTTTTTTTTCTAAAAATTGAAGTGCTGCTAAAAAATCCCAGCGTTCATACCATCCGAAGGTAATCGCCTTTCCTTCACTACCTCCTGTCCCTCTTAAATCAGGCATAAACACACTAAAGCCATTTGACAAATAAAGTTTAGCATGATTGATTAATCCTGTTTTGTTTCCACCTATACCATTAAGTAAAATAACAGCTTTATCCTTTGTCTTACTCGGAATATACCAAGCCGAGATAACTGTACTATCTTTAGATTTTAGTTGGATTTGTTCAACAGGAACATCAAAAAAATGGCTAGCTTTTGGCATATTTTTTAAAGGCCTAGGTCTAGTAGCAAAAAAAGAGCCAAATATAGAAATACCAATCCATCCTAATAATCCAAAAAGCAAAATGAAGCCCATTTTTTTCATGTTATTTAGTGATTAGGATATAATTACTTAGAGACATATGATTAAATAAAAAGGAGAATAGAAGCATATAATTACCGATGTGTTCGTTACTACTTGTAGAGTATATTTTCAAACCATTTTGACATATAAAAAGCCCTACAAATTTTTGTAGGGCTTTCGTTCATAGTTATTGTTGCCGTTCCATATCGTCAACGACTTTTTCCATTTCTTTAAAGAAACCTTCAAACTTATTGACAAATTCTTCATTAGAGGGCTGATCCCCTGGAGCGATAGAATTTGTTCCGTTTTGTTCGAGTTCTTTTAAGCGTTTCAACATATTTTCTAGCTCATTTTCTTTTTGTTCGAGGTTTGAGATCTTATCTTTATAATCACCTCCAATTTCTCCAGCTTTACTTTTCAAGTTCCCTAGCATTTCCCGAACTTTCCCTAATGCATTATCATATTTTCCACTATCAAACTTCCCTTTTTCTGTTTTCAACATATTCCCAATAGACTTTCCAACCTCTTTAAATTTTCCAAAAATTTCTTTGGATTGTGCTTTTTCTTCAGGAGACCCCAAAAAGTAATTATAAATCAATAAACCTAAAACAACAACTACTCCTATTTTTAAAATACTTCTGATCATTTTTATTTATGTTTAATCATTGAATATCTCAAAAATACAAATTCCAATTAAAAATAGGAAAGCAGAAAATGTTAATTCTCCTAAACTGAAAGTTTATTATAATAATCGAAAATCAAAATCAGATCATCTTTTTTAGTAAACTTTAGTTTCTTTTTTTTGGCATATTGTGCTATTTTTTTGGCTTTAGAACCAAAAAGTGTAAGGATTGATTTTTTCTTTTTTAATGTTTTAACCGCTATTTTTTCTCCTTTATTCAATACATAAAGATCTTTTTTAAGTATTAACTTAGGGGTAGTATTATGACTGTTATAACCATTATCTTTCTGTACATCTTCCACTATTTGCTTATACTTTAATAATAATGTTTTATCACCTTCTGATAATACTTGGAAGTATACAAATTTGTACGACTTGTTCATATTATTGACCAAGTAATATGGCGCAAATACTTTATCATTAAAGACAATTTTTCGAACAATTTCTTTATCTAGAAGATAGTTCCCATCAGTTTGTTGCACTTCCATTATATCGTCATATATCCGATATCTAAGAGTAGCATTTGCTTGTTGTTCTTTAGTTGTAAATATCTCAGCTTCTTTCCACTCTTCTGTTAGATAAGGACTGCCTTCAACTTCAAACTCAACATTATTCGGAGCTATCATCAACGATTCAATATCTGTTTGTTTAGTAACAACTTTGTAGCCAGTAGATTGAGCATTAATTGTAATTGAAAATGCAAACAGAATGATTAGAAGTAATAATTTATCCATAATTTTATATAGTATTAAGTTAAACAAATTTCTATCTAATAATTTTTAAAACTCATTGTATTTAAATTATCTCTTGCCTTTAATAAGTTAGACAAATTATTATGCTATCAAAAAGAGAACAACCCCTTATTTTGTTATTTAAAATAAATACATCTCCTATTTTAGAGATGTATTTACGTTTATTTTTCAACAATTTCACCCCAAGACCATTTCGTCTAACCTTACTTATCCACCTCCTCAAAAAGACTGTTATAATAACTAAAAATCTTAGACAGTTCCTCTTTTTTCTTAAATTTCAATTTGTTCTTTTTAGCATATTTCTCAACTTCACTTGCCTTTGAACCAAATAGATTTAGTATACTTTTTTTATTCCGTCCAAGTTTAACAGGAATATTTCCATCTTCTTCAAGAACATAATATATGGTTCTAACCCTTCGCTTACTCGGAATTTCTTCTGTCATCCCTGTACTTGCTTTTCCCTCTTGAATATAGCTCTTATGGTGTAATAATAATGGTATCTGTCCTTCAGAAAGTAGCTCATAATAAGGCTTTGTAATTTCATCTGTTTTTTCATCTACCATTGGTAGAGGTATAAATGCCATCTTCCCAATGTATACCCTATGTATAGCTTTTTTTTCTAGAACAAACATTTCAAGTCCAATTTGTACCTCTATTTCATCTTTTTCTATATTATATCTTGCATTAGCAGGAACAACTTCATTATCAACTGTTACGATTTTAGCTTCTTTCCATTCCTCATCTATATATGAACTCCCTTCTATTGTTTTCTTTTTAAGAGAGAATGTTGTAATAACACCTCTAGGATTAAGTAAAGCTGAATTATTTCCATAGGCTGTACTTATATCAGGGTTTGTAGCAAGAATAGTTGTTGCTCCACAATTTGTACATTGTGCTTTTACCATTTCGTTAGTCATTACAAAAAATAATACCATCAATAATACTTGAATACTGTTCTTCATAATCAATTTTTTCTGTTCTTTATAAATTAAATGTTATATTGTTATAGACGTTTTCTTTTCAAGATTATTATAATAATTGAAAATTTTATTTAGATCTTTTATATCCTTATAACTCAACCTATTGTCTTTAATATATTTTTTGACAAACAAAGCCTTTTCACCAAATAAGTTAAGGATATGCTTTTTATTCCGTTTAATCTCAAAAGCAATGTCTGAATTAGCTCTAAGAATATAATAAGATCTTTTAATAACTAACTGAGCATCTATACTTTCTATCAAACCTCTATCACTCTTTCCCTCTTGTATATAACTTCCGTAGCGTAATAAAAGATTCACCCTCCCTTTAGAAACGACCTCTAAGTAAGTTTTGGTTGGGATTTCCTTATTTTTTTTCAAAGCATAACACACTATAAACGATCTATTGCCTAGTTTGATGGACCGAATCAAGGATTTATCTAAAGCAAAAACTCTATCCTTGTGAAACACTTCCAATTCGTCACCATGTACTCTATATCTTGCTAAAGCTGACATTTTTCGATCATCTCCTGCATCAATAATAGAAGGTAACCACTCTTTATTTAAAAATGGACATCCATCTACTTTAATTTTAGAACCTGGAAATGCCCTAAGGTAATTGGTATTCCTCTTTAGAAGATCTGTAATTTGTGCTGAAATATCTATAGTACAGCACAAAACAATACAAGCAACAAGTGTAAATAATCTAATCATCGTTTTACGATTTAGCTCTAGAAATAATTTAAATAAACACTAAGTCCTCTTCTCTATTCAAAGTGAAGAAACTAGTGCGAAAATTATAACAAAAATGGTTTAATATTCCTATTAACCAAGAAGGTAGGTAGGTTACTGTAAATAACAGGAGACGCCATCTTTTATTTTAGTAATACGCTCCTTTCAAAACTAAGTTTTTTTTATTATGTTTCAAAATTTAGTATATATAAAATCAAGCATTTCTAACCACCACTTACCGCAAGTAATTATTAATCACTAAACAGTTTTTAGCTTACAAAGCTTAAAATAAATCTAATTTTAAGACAATTTGACTAATTTTGCGACGAAAAAAAAAGAAAGCGTATTACCAAAGAAACTTTTATGGTATTAAATAAAGTTTCTAGATAAATCTTAAACTGTCCAAAAAATAATTTTATATGGATTACGATGCTAGAAAGATAGAACACAAATGGAGAAAATATTGGACCAAAAACGAAACATATAAGGTCAATAATGAGTCTTCTAAACCTAAATTTTATGTATTGGATATGTTCCCATATCCATCAGGTTCTGGGCTTCATGTTGGTCATCCTTTAGGATACATTGCATCCGATATTTTCGCACGATATAAACGATTGAAAGGATATAATGTACTACATCCAATGGGCTATGATGCTTTTGGCTTACCCGCTGAACAGTATGCTGTTCAAATCGGAGTACATCCTGAAAAATCGACAGACACGAATATTAATCGTTATCGTGCTCAATTAGATAATCTGGGGTTTTCTTTTGATTGGAGTAGAGAAGTTAAAACTAGTAGTCCTGATTACTATAAATGGACACAATGGATATTTTTACAATTGTACAAACATTACTATAATGCAAAAGAGAATAAAGCAATGTCGATTGAATCTTTAGTCTCTATTTTTGAAAAAAATGGAAATGCAGACATAAAAGCGAATAGCTCACAAGAAACCACTTTTGCTGCTGAGGAATGGAATGCAATGTCCCCAAAAGAACAAAGTGATGTGCTAATGAATTATCGTTTGGCGTACCGAAAAGTACAGTATGTAAATTGGTGTGAAGCTTTAGGGACAGTTCTAGCAAATGATGAAGTAAAAGATGGTTTTTCAGAACGTGGAGGTCATCCTGTTATCAAAAAACCTATGTTACAGTGGTCTTTACGAACGACAGTTTATGCCGAACGTTTATTGAAAGGCTTAGATAAATTAGAATGGTCAGATGCCCTAAAAGCACAGCAACGCAATTGGATTGGTCGTTCGGAAGGCTGTCGAGTCTTCTTCGATTTAGAAGGAAATGAAGGTAAAATTGAGGTATTCACTACAAGGGTAGATACCATTTTTGGTGCAACCTTTATGGTCTTAGCTCCTGAGCACGATTTAGTTGCCTCCATCACTACTCCTGAACAGCAAAATGAAATTGATAAATATTTAGAATACACTCAATCTCGTTCAGAAAGAGAACGAATAGCAGAAGTCAAAAATGTAACTGGCGCATTTACAGGAGCATATGCCATTAATCCTTTTAATGGGGATAAAATTCCTGTTTGGATTTCGGAATATGTTTTAAAAGATTATGGGACTGGCGCTATTATGGCAGTACCAAGTGATGATGAACGAGACATGAAGTTTGCCAAGCATTTTGGCATCAAGATCGTTGATGTTGTGGATAAAACGAAGTATCCCAATGCTACACTACATGATAAGGTTGGGGTAATGATTAATTCTGATTTTGTTACAGGGATGGAAGTGCCTGATGCCATAGAAGCTCTGACACAGCGTGTTGAGAAAATGGGTATAGGCTCTAGAGAAGTCAATTATAAATTAAGAGATGCGAACTTTAGTAGACAGCGTTATTGGGGAGAACCCTTTCCAATCAAATATGATCAAAATGGCATTCCACATCCACTACAAGAAGCCGAATTACCGTTAGAACTTCCATATATTGAGGATTTCAAGCCGATGGCAGATGGAAGTTCTCCACTAACAAAAGCTACAGATTGGGTTAATTTGCCTGATGGGTGGACAAGAGAAACAGATACCATGCCTGGGTTTGCAGGGTCTAGTTGGTATTTTTTGCGGTATATGGATGCTCAAAACGATGAGGCATTGGCATCTAAAGAAGCTATAGATTACTGGCAAGATGTTGATCTTTATGTAGGTGGAACGGAGCACGCTGTAGGACACTTATTATATTCTCGTACTTGGCATAAGTTTTTATATGACTTGGGGTATGTCCCTACTGATGAGCCTTTCAAAAAATTAGTCAATCAAGGCATGATACAAGGTGTGATTGAATACTTGTATATGAAAAAGGAAAAGACCAATGGTAAAGCGCACTTTATTTGCGCCAAACTTTTAAAGAGCGAAGGATTAGAGAATAATGTTATTGCTATTCCTATAAAAGTAAGCACGGTTCAAAAATATGGTTCTCCCGATTCTTTTATTAATATTGATAGTATTAAAAAATTAATAGAATGGAGACCCGAATACAAGGATGCAATTTTTGAATGTTCTAAAGGCATCTATGAAGATGGTCAATTTAAGGCGAAAGGCAAGGCAACTGACTCCCATTTATTTACCAACTCCGAAGTAGGAAAGATGGGAAAACGTTATCATAATGCAGTTGATCCTGATGATGTGGTCAATGAATATGGTTCGGATTGTTTTAGGATGTATGAAATGTTTTTAGGGCCAGTAGAACAGTCCAAGCCTTGGGATACAAAAGGGATTGATGGCGTGTTTAAATTTATCCGTAAATTTTGGGCATTATTCTATGACGAAAATGGAAAATATCTTGTAGAGGATACGACTCCTAATAAAGAAGAATTAAAAATATTACATACTGCTATCAAAAAAGTCAATGAAGATATAGAACGGTTCAGTTTCAATACCTGTATTAGTGCCTTCATGGTTGTAACCAGAGATTTGGCAAAACAGCAAAGTCATAAAAAAGAGATTTTACAAAATTTAGTAATTTTAATTGCACCTTTTGCCCCTCATTTAGCCGAAGAATTGTGGCATCAATTAGGAAATGACGGTACGGTACAAGATGCTAATTATCCTAGTCCCGACGAACAATATTTAAAAGAAGATAGCTATATTTATCCTGTTCAAATAGGTAAAAAAGTAAGAGCTAAAGTCCCTTTTTCTGCGGATGCTACAAGGGAAGAAATCGCAGAAAAAGTGCTAGAACTAAAAGAGGTCCAAAAATGGTTGGAGGGCGCAACTGTACGTAAAGTCGTTGTCGTGCCTAAACGCATGATTAATATTGTGATTTAAAATAATACAGGATAAAACACTATTTCTTAGAAATAATTCAAACCAAAAATGGCAAAAAAGAGAAAAAAAACAACTGCTAAAACTGTAAAAATAAAGCCTGAAAACTACATCAAAAAACACGCTCGGAAGCTACCAATTCACGAATGTTTGTTAAGCGAAGATTGGGAAGAAAGAGGTATAGCTGTTGTAATTGTAGCCAGAAAAAAAGCCAATGGTTTGATTATTGGAGCGGGTTATGTATTAGATGTTTTTTGTCTGGGGCTGAAACAAACTGCTGTATACTACAACATGGAAATGTACCAGTATGAAGAAATGATTGCAAATCAAGCACAACGAATGGAATTTGCGTTTAAAAAAGTAGAACCCGATTTTGCCTATAATCTTATTTACGGTGCGGTTGAATATGCTGAAGACATGGGTTTAAACCCTGCAAAAGACTTTAGAATAACAGAATATATTTTACCTCCTGCTGATGCGATAGAATATATTGACATTGAGTTTGGAAAAGATGGAAAGCCCCTTTATATACCTGGTCCGTATGATAACATGGAAAAAATAGTAAACACCTTAGATGCAAACCTAGGTCTTGGGAATTATGAAATGGTTATTCCTCCAGAATTAATGGAACAACTAGAAGATGATCTATATGACGAGGAAGGTTTTGATGAGGAATTAGAAGAAGGAATAAGCAATAATCAATTTAACTTTACTAGAGTCTATAGCCAGATTGAAGAAGATGAGATCTATTCTTTTTCTGATAAAGAATACCAAAAAGAATTGGATAGTATGGAGGATGAGTACATTGGTTTGAAACTAGATACCGTTCTTGCTGAAATCTACAAGGAAAAAACAGAAGATGGAAGCATTACCTTACATGAAGATCTTAAAACAGAAATTACTCAAGCATTCTTTGACAAAGTAAAAACTGACAATGACGAGAATGAAGAAATTATGAAACTCATTGCGAATGACGAAGCTATAACCGCTTTTAATGCTAGGGCGGTTTATGGTATCGAGAGTTTTGAAAAATTTAAAGAATCAGCACAAGGTAAAGAGGTTACTCTTCGGGATTATGTCTTGAGTGCTTATATTCGATTAATGTAAGTAAATCTACTTAAGTACTAGGACACATTTATTAATAGTTTATAGAACTATCTTTTTACGCTATTTTTCCTTTGAAAATCCTTCAATAACCCTGCTATTAAAGGATTTTGAAAGAAAAACTATCGAAAAAATCTTAGCCCTATAATTCCACAAATAATTATGTCCGAGTACTTATCTGTTAAAACTCTTAATACGCAATCACGTTATCAATGCAGAAGGAGAGCTTAATGATGAGACATCGATAGAGGACAAGATAAGGGATTGATCCCCATTACTGACTGCTCCTATTTAAATATAAAAAGCAGCAATTCTCTAGGAGAATTACTGCCGAACCAAATGTACCAATTAATGGTACTACTTAAAAAATCACTCTATTTTACCTTTACAAATATTTACCCATTCGATTACTGTTTGACAATGCGTTTCACTATCGTATCGGTCTCTGTTTTTATACTCAACAAGTAAATACCCGCAGGGAATTTTGAAATATTTAAGGACTCTCCTACCGATTTTTGATGCATCAATACCCGTCCATTAATATCCATAATTACAATGTCTGCTCCAGCTTCGTTAATACCTTCTAACCTTAAATCACCACTCGTAGGGTTGGGGTAAACTTTTATATTATTCGAGTTCAATACACTAGTACTTGTTCTAAGCAATCCATTAAAGGTAGTCGCACTTGCCTTATCCGTAAAAGCAGAATTCCCATTTGTATTGATGGCTCTTACTCTATACCAATAGGTTGTATTAGAGGCTAATCCTGTATCTGTAAACGTAGTCGTATTTGCTGGTACTGTTGTAATCGGTACATATCCCCCGCTTTGAGTTAAGGATCTCCTGATTTCAAAATCATCTTCATTACAACTATTATCTGACCATGTTAAATCAATAGTTGAACTTCCCATACTTGTAGCCACTAAATCACTTGGAGGAATGGGTGTCGAAGTTGAGGTACAAAGTATAGTAGTCGCACTTGCTTTATTTGTAAAGGCAGCGTTTCCATTTGTATTGATGGCTCTAACTCTATACCAATAGGTTGTATTTTGAGCCAAACCCGTATCTGTAAAAGCAGTAACATTTGCAGAAACCGTTGCAATAGTAACATACCCTCCATTTTCTGTCAAAGAACGTTTAATTTCAAAATTATCCTCATTGCAACTATTATCTAACCAATCCAGTCTAATACGCAAATCCCCAATATCTGTTGCCACTAAATTAGTAGGAGCAATTGGAACAGATGTGGCAGTACATAATACAGTTGTAGCACTTGCTTTATTAGAAGCTGTAGAATTACCACTTGTATTAATAGCTCTTACTCTATACCAATAGGTTGTATTCTGAGCCAAACCCGTATCTGTGAAAGTAGTTGTATTTGCAGAAACCGTTGCAATAGTAACATACCCTCCATTTTCTGTTAAAGAACGTTTGATTTCAAAATTATCTTCGTTACAACTATTATCTATCCAAGACAAATTAATCTTCAGATCACTCGCATCAATAGCTACTAAATCGCTAGGAATAGCAGGTACCGTAATAGTAGGACAGGGTAACGTTGTAGCGCTGGCTTTATTAGAAGCTGTAGAATTAACATTATCACCTACATTGACGGCTCTTACTTTATACCAATAAGTCGTATTTGCCGTTAGTCCCATGTCTGTAAAAGTTGTTGTATTAGCTGGTACTGTAGCAATGTTACTATACCCTCCCACTTCTGTTAAAGAACGTTTGATTTCAAAATGATCTTCATTGCAACTATTATCTGCCCACTCCAAACCAATCCTTGATTCGCTTATTGTTGTTGCAACTAAACCATTCGGTCTAACAGGGATTACATCGGGACAAGGAGGAGTACACGTCGCTTCTATCTCCGTTTCACTATTGCAGTTCGTCAAATTATTACTGATTAAATGTATTGTTCCGCCATTACCTAAAAATAAACACATAGCAGTACAATTACTTAACATATCATTATTTGTAATAAAAACATTATAGGCTATATTTTGAATATTGCTTAGACCGTCTATATTAGTAAGCATATCATTATCATCTATGACCAAAGCGCCGTTATTCAGGTTCGTTATCCCTTCCAAGCCATCTAAATTTTGCAATTGAGGATTTCCACTAATATCAAGTATTCCACCTATATTAATAAGGCTTAAGTTATTTATACTACTCAGGTTTAAATTATCACGTATAATTAAATGTCCATCAATGGATTCTACGTTGTGTAAGCCATTGAGATCCGTTAAGGACGTATTTTCAATAAATAAATTACTTCCAATACTTTGGAAATGACTAAGTCCTGAGATATCCGATATATCCGAACCTGATATTGAAATGGTGTAAGAAGTTGCTGTACAACCCGCAGTATTTATAGCAAAGGCATCCACTTCTGCTTGAGTAGTAAGGATAATATTGCCTGTTGGACATTGAGCATTGATATAGCTGATACTTGATATTAAAAAACAGATAAGAACTACTATTTTTTTCATTTTAAAATTGTTAATTGTTATTAAATTTGGAGTTTAACTTCGAAGAAAACTGAATTGTATTACACTTATTAATCTATTGAAACAACAATAACGTAACCATTTGATAATGAATTTTATATAAAAAATAATAATCATAAAAAAGGCAGTAATTCTCTAGGAGAATTACTGCCTTAACCAAATGTACCAATTAATGGTACTAGTTAAAAAATCACTCTATTTTACCTTTATAAAGTTTTAGCAATTGAATTACTGTTTGACGATACGTTTCACTATCGTATCTGTCTCCGTTTTAATACTCAACAAATAAACACCCACAGGAAATCTTGAAATGTTTAAGGACTGCCCTACCGCTTTTTGTTGCATCAATACACGCCCATTAATATCCATTATTAAAATATCTGCTCCTGCTTCGTTCATTCCTTCTAGGGTCAAATGCCCACTTGTAGGGTTGGGGTAAACCTTGATACTTGGACTAGTCTTTTCTATAGCTAATCGCATATTGGCACCACTACAGACTTCCATTGAAGTTGAACTTCCTCCAGGTGTAAAAGCCTTTACTTTATAACAATATTGATTATTAGCCAAATCAAAAGCGGCATCATCTTGGTAAGTACGATCATATCTTCCTACTTCATCATAAGGCGTAAAACTACCTCCATTTACTGAGCGTAATATTTTAAAACCACATTCATATCCATTGGTATAAGACCATGATAAATCCACAACGTTACTGCCATTGGCTTGAGCCGTAAGATTAGTAGGGGCATCAGGCGTTACTGGAAGTTCCCCCTCATCTAAGCTCCCTGCTACAGCAATAGCCGTACTTCCTTCACAATTTTCTGCTTTTATTTTATATACATACTCTACACCACTACTTACCGAAGTATCTGTAAAACTTTCAACATTTCTATCTACTAACCCCATATTGGTAAAGCTTTCACCACATACTGCTCTTAATATTCTATACCTTTCCGCTTCCTCACTATCTTGCCAAGTAACAACGATTCTATCAGGCAAACCACTCACCGCAAAAAGTGCTGGATTATTTGGAGCTTCGGGAGCCGAACCAGATAGTGTTTTGCATTCTGCTACAGTACTAGAACCAGAGATACTAACTTTATGTGCAGGTTTTACCCTGTAGCAATATGCTATACCAGCTTGTAGCCCTTCATCAATATAACTTGTAGCATTTTTAGGAAGAATATCAATTTCTTCAAAATCACCACCATCAACAGAACGGTACACATAAAATTGACACTCATGCTCATTATTATCAACCCACTGTAATTCTATAGAAGAGCAGCTTGCCCCAACGGCCTTAAAGTTTTGAGGCGTATTGAGTAATTTAGGAATTTCACCATCGCTAAGGTTACCCCCAACCGTATAAACTTCATTGCCAGTAGGCTTTTCTATTTTTAATTTATAAAAATAATCAATACCTACTACCACATCCGTATCTACATAATTAGAACTGCCAGAAGGAAGGACTGCTATAGTACTAAAAGGATCAGCACAAGTTGCTCTTAACAATCGATATCGATCCTCGCCACAAGCCTCTACCCAATCTAAGCTTAATTTATCGCCTTCAAAAACTTCTAGATTCAAATCTTGGCTAGGAATGTCTGCTTGGTCTAAATATATATTGTATACTTCAGCAAAAGGATTGCTTTCTTCTCCTAGACAATTAGTTACTGTCAAAATAACTTTGAGAGAACCAGAATTACCAAAATATACAATTGGATCTTTTACGGTTGAAACACTAGGAGAAGGATTAGAAGTTCCCAGAAATTTCCAATGATAAGACACTGCATCTGTAGAGCTATCAAAAAATTGTACGCTATTCCCATCTAAAGGACAGCTAAAATCAATAGCTCCTGAATGGAAACCTGCAATAGGTGTATTTGCGACTGTAATGTCAAAGGTCGTAGTTTGTTCTGCAGAATTTAAGCATTCTATTACTTTCAATGTTGCTATTAAAGTCCCTGAATTGGATACATTTATTACTGGATTTGGATTTGAAGAAGTTGCAGGACTAGGATTAGACGTCCCTGAAAATGTCCAAAAATATTCATCATAGCTATCAATCTCGCTATCTAATTGTAGGAAACCATCTGTGCATGTTGATTCAATACTAAAGTTAGTAGAAGGAGTGGGAAGTTCTTCCTCACAATACTTGTAAAGTGGGATAAACGACAAACAACAACCACTATTTCCACCAATTTGAGGAAAATCGACCCTATCATCTTCAATATAACTACAAACTATAGGAATATTACAAACTGTTAAATTAGGATTAGCTCCTATCACTACAGAGTACGGTGAGCCATTATATTGCAAGCCCCCCAACGATTCTAAGGATTGCAGCCTTTCATTTCCCAAAATCCATATATCTCCAGGTCCATAAAGACTGCTTAATCCATCAATATCAATCAATTTATCATTATTTTCAATATTAATAGAGACCCCAAGAAGACCACTAGATCCAACATTAAAATTTGTAAGTGAAACCAATTCATCATTATCTTCTAAATACAAACTACCTATTCCAAGAATATTGTGCAGCCCATCAAGGTTAATGAGTTTATCATTATTAATAATTTCTATTAAAGATGTAGAGGATTCAACACCTGAAAAGCCTGCTAAGGATGACAAATTAGGATTATCGATTAATTCTAAACTAGATACATCTTCAAGGTTATTTAATCCTATTATTGATGTTAAATCGGGACAATTTTTAATTCTTAAATCTCTAATTTCTATTAAACTCCCTAAACCACTAAAATTCGTAATACCCGCACCAGTAATCGTAATATCATAATTCATTTCCGTACAGTTAGGATAGTTTGTGGCAAAGGCATCTATTTCTGCCTGAGTAGTGAGGGTAATATCTCCTGTCGGACATTGAGCATTGACAAAGCTGATACTTGATATTAAAAAACATATAAAAACGACTATTTTTTTCATTTTTTTTTGAATTAAATGTTGTTACAAAAATCACTCTTCGAAGAGATAATACAAGCGTGCTTGTTTGTCTATTTATGCAATTGAGTGCTATTTTTGTAACCAGTTTTAACGCCTTTAATTTATTTTTTTCAAAAAAATAAAAAATAAAACCCAGAATTAATTTAATATAAAGATTTGATTATCAATTTTTTATAAAAAAAAACAAAAAACCCAATTATTTTTTTTTAAATTAGAGCTTAAACCATCACACCATTCGAAAGTCCAATTGAAAAATATTAGTTCAGTGCAAGCAACTTCACAACAAGACGGAACAGATAATCATCTGGTAGCATTATTAAAAAATGAACATACCAGACAAAAAGGTTTTCGCCAGTTGGTACAACAATACCAAGAGCGATTATACTGGCATATTCGCCGCATGGTAACACACCATGAAGACGCCAATGATGTGATTCAGAATACCTTTATCAAGGTCTTTCGAAGCATTCATAACTTTAAAGGCGATTCGAAATTATATACTTGGTTGTATCGAATTGCTACAAATGAAGCGATTACACATTTGAACAAACAAAAAAAACGTTCTACCGATCCCCTCGATAATGAGGATTTGAATTTGAATAATCGTTTAAAAGCCGACCAATATTTTGATGGTGATGCGGTACAACTAAAATTACAAAATGCCCTAGCACAGTTACCTGAACGCCAAAAACTAGTCTTCAATATGCGGTATTTCGATGAGATGACCTATAAAGAAATAGCTGATGTTTTAGAAGTTTCTATCGGTGGTTTGAAGGCGTCTTACCATCACGCCGTTAAAAAAATTGAAGATTTTTTTAAAACAAATTAAACCAATTCCATTTTACAAAGTCAAAACAGTAGCATGAAGAAAGATATACATAACGAACTCAATGAATTGTCTCCGTTTTTAGCGGATAAGCTCAAAGCAAAAGATGGCTTTGTCGTGCCTGACAATTACTTTGAGACCCTTTCGGAAAATATTTTGAAGGAGACAGTTCCTATACAAGAACCTTTAAAAGCACATTCAACGGTAAGTGTTCCCAAAGAGTCTTTGATGGATCGTTTAGCAAATGCAATACAAGCCTTATTACAACCACGCATGGCAATGGGATTTGCTTCAGTACTTTTATTGTTGTTTGCAGGGATTTACTTTTTTCAACAAGATACTAAAACCGCAGATCCATTTATCACTTTTTCTGCGTCCGATGTTGAAAAATATATAGAAGAAAATATAGATAGGTATGATATAAATAGCCTAGTAGAAGCCGATATTCTTCAATCTGATGATTTTGACTTTAATGATGTTGATCAAATGAAACAAGATGAAATTGATACTTATTTGGATGACATCTTATTAGAAGAAGACGAACTTTTTTAAACAGACACAAAACACAAAAAAGAATGAGAAAGTTATTTATTTTATGTTTACTAGGGGTATTATCTATACAACTAATTGCCCAAGATGCTAGTAAAAAAGAAGAAATCCAAGCCCTTCGTAAGGCATATATAAAAGATAAATTAGAACTAACAGATACACAGTCCAACGATCTTTTTGAGCTGATCCGAGCATTTGAAAAAGAGCAAAAAGCACTAAAAACAACTTTTGTAGAAAAGTATCGAAAAGGCAAAAAACTAAGCGAGGCTAGTGAACAACAAGCTAATGATTTTTTGGAAGCTAAACTAGATCTGGAAGCTGACCAACTCGCTGTAAAACGAAAATATTTGAAAAAAATGCAAACCGTCATCCCTACCAAAAAACTACTACGCCTAGAACGAGTTAATAAGACTTTTCGCCGTAAAGTTGTAGAAAAGATGAAAACTAAGAGAGGGCAGCGAGATAGGCAATAAAATTTTCTATATAAAAAAGATATGCTTTGAATCTAGGCATATCTTTTTTTATGATTTTTAATCTACCCTTTCTAAAGCTCCAATATCTGGACTTACGGCATCTCTCATCGTTCCTTCTAAGTCGAATTGTATTTCATCAATCACAAAGGCATTTTTATCTGCAATAGATAACGTGTCGAGATGATAATCTGCTTCGTCTACATCTACAAACAGCGCATCTCCTTGAGTATAATTAATACAACCAATACAATGTTCGAAAAAATCAGGGAAAGCTTCTGGTTCATCCAAATCATCAATCCGCACAACACAATTTTTAAAATCATAATCAAAACCAATTTCATCTGAACGGTTAAAGAAGGTCAACTCATCTGATTTAGACCCCATTACAATACAGTTGTTAAACTTAGCATTGATTGGGTTCGGTCTAAATTCTCGACACAACTGATCCAAACAAAGTGCATTACTTAAACGCAATGCTTCTGCATCAACACCATAACTCGCCATTGTACAATAATTAAACTCGTAATTTCCGCCATATTCTAATTGTACCCCAAAACTACCACAATCATTAATCAAACAATTTTCTCCATAAATATCTGCATGAACGCCTAGCAAACCAGCTCCTGCAACATTCGCAATTTGTGAGTTTTTAATAATTAAGCAAGCCGCTGAATCGACTCGTACGCCTACGATAGAATTTTTAATTATGGCATTTTCAATATAATGATCTTTACTCCCCTCGCTTAACCGAATGCCGCCCCACTGTCCTTGCACATCATCAAATTCTTCTTCTAATCGATCCCCTTCAATAATAACTGGATTATCGAGTGTTCCTTGTATATTTAGAGTACCATTCTTACCAAAATAGAGGATACCGTCATTGTACAATTGTTCGCCACTTCCTTGCAGCCCCCCATGTACATATATCCTTGTGCCTGGTGGAAGGGTCAATTTACAACTATCGACTGCCAAAATGCCAAATATAACGTAGGGCTTAGGATCGTCAAATGCAAACTCCGACATATTACAGGTTAACAGGGCAATATTTCCTCCAGAAAAACGACTCGGAAAATAATTTGCATTTTGCCCCCAAGCTTCTAGCACCACCTCTTGAATATTCCCATTGGTCTCAAAAACAATATTTTCATGTATTACGAAAGGACTAATAGACAAGGGGGCATCAGGGTCTATTGTGACCTCGACAAAGATATAAATACTATCTTCCGCAGGAATTTCAATATCTGTTGCCTGTGCCGCAGCTATGCCATCAATATTAACTCGGAATTTAGAGGCTGCCCCATTTTCTAAGCCAATAGAACTAATACTAATACGTTGATCATTCCGATTATATACCTTTAAAATACGTGTGGCAGAACCTATTTCTGTAAATACCGTATCAAATCGTAAAGTATCCATTGAGAATTCTAATCGAACATTAGAATCAGTAAGGATTTCATCTTTTTGGCAGGCACTCAAAACGATTATGGCAACAACGGAAAATGTTAATAAAATCTCTTTCATAGTGTGATTTATAGGACAGTCGAAAAACAGGAATTATTTTTGAGCAATATTTAATACGCTATAAACTAAATTTCTTAAACTTTTGACCATGCTTTTTTCTCCATCTTGTCATTGTGTACTCACCTTCATAGCTAAGGCTATCAGGCTGTGTCACGTCTCAATTTGAAAAAAAATTCATTGTTAAAAAATCTCAATTAACTTAATTTACAGTGTATTTAATAGAAGATTAGATAAGTTATTTTATAATATTACATTTCTAATCTCAAACAAAGTGTCAAAAATAAAATGTTCATGTGATTATTATAAATTTTAGAATGAATTATATCAATCTTTAATTGTAGTAACGAAATTAAAATAACTTTCATTATTAAAATCAGTAATTTTTGTGCAGATAAATTTCGTTTGTAAAACAAAAAATAAACAAAATTCTACTGACGAATAATTAAATTAATACTATTTTTTAACGAAAAAAATTAAAATCCTCTGTTATAAAACCAAAATACCATATAGTCTTTTTATTAGCATTAATTATCAATATTAATTTAAGTATTGGGCAATCTAGGCTTCCTTTTACTGCTTATAATGTGGAAGATGGACTCCCTAGTTCTAAAGTTTATTGTGTCTTACAAGACCATTTAGGTTATATCTGGTTTGGTACAGAAGCTGGTATAAGTCGATTTGATGGTTATGAATTTAAAAATTATACTTTAAAAGACGGTTTAACCGATAATGATATTCTTCATCTTCTAGAAGACAAAAAAGGGAACGTTTGGGTAAATAGTATGAAACGAATGTGCTATTACGATCGTAAAAACGATCGTTTTGTCATTCCTGAAGTTATTAAAAATAGGGAAAGTGAAACCTACACTACATTTGCAATTACCCCTGATAGTCTATATCGTTTTATTGATAAACAAGAAATCTTTAAAATAGATTCTACTCTCCGTTTTGTAGAAAAAATAGCAGATTATCAAAATGATACAAGTGAACTTAAAGGAACACCTCATTTTGTTACGGATAGTAGACAAAATACATTTATGATTCATAAAGACTCCCTTTTCTACTATCAAAAGGATTCTATTTATTACTTCAATCTTTTAGATCATCCAAAAAAAGATTATCGTTTTAATGATGTATCCTTAATTGAAAATGGTCGTTCTATTTTATATCCAGGAAAAAATCACCTCATCAAAATTAATATTACGACAGGTAAAAAAACACCAATTGCCCTATCATATATTCATAATAACTACGACAAATACCACCAAGATAGAGAAGGAAGAATATGGGTTGCCACCCCTCAAAATGGGTTACTAAAAGGACGCCTTGAAGACAATAAAATAATTATAGAAAACACCTATCTAAGAGGTCGTTTACACAATGATCTTATTGAAGATGATGAAGGAAATATCTGGATTGCAACATTAGGAAATGGTGTATACTTTTTTTCTAGTGATGCCTATAATATTAAAAATTATGGTTTAGAAGAAGGGCTAGAGTCCAATAATGTACTATCCTTACATAGTAGTGGCGATAAATTATATATTGGAACAAATGTAAACAAGATAATTATTAAAGAAGATGAACAATTTAAAAATCTAAAAGTCCATCAATATTCTAATAGCATCAACCGTATTTTATCCATTGATGAAAGTAAGGGCAGACTATTTATTGCAACGGATAAAGGAGTATTTGAGCTAAATAATGATCAATCTTTTAGGCACTATGAAGTATTTGGAGCTACCAAAACCATGTTTTTTCCCGATGAAGACACATTACTCATCGCTAATAGTTCTTATGCTATAAGAGTAGGTCTAGCAGATATACCTAAATATCTAGGTACTAAACAAAAACGATTAGCTCCTCCACAACTTATTCAAAAAGGGCGACAATATGCCTTATATGAAGAAGAAGATGGTACAATTTGGCTTGGAACTACAGATGGTTTACGAACTCACAAGAATGGTATAACTCGATACTGGGGGACAAAAGATCCTACATTCCGATTTAGTATAAAGAAGATTATTCGAGACAAACAAGGATTATTTTGGATAGCGACACACGGTAATGGACTTATTGTTGTAAAAGACTCCACTCATTATATTACAATTAATAAAAGTAATGGTCTGGCATCTGATATTTGCAATGATATTTTAGAGGATAATGGTTTTTTTTGGATAGCAACGAATAATGGTCTTTCAAAAATAAATCAATTTGATTGGAATAAAAAGGCATTCGACATCTTAAACTTTGACTATTTTGACGGACTAGCCTCTAATGAAATAAATGCTATTGTTAAACACAAAAATAATATTGTACTTGGTACCAATAAAGGTTTATCTATTTATGATCCTCAAAAAATGGTTAAATATTCAAGTAAACCTCTTACCCACATTACAGGTATAAAAATCAATGAACAAGATTCAGCACTAATGCATACTTATTATCTAAACTATATGGATGATATAGAAATTTCATTTGTTGGGATTTCTTATGAAAGTCATAAAAATATTCGTTATAAATACCGTCTTAAAGGCATAGACAAACAATGGGTAATTACAAATTCCCGCAGTGCCCGTTATATCAATTTGCCCGCAGGGGATTATGAATTTCAAGTACTTGCAAAAGACAAATTTGGAAATGAATCTACTACTGCTGCTGCTATTAAGATTTGTGTAAAAAAGCCATTTTGGCAAACCTACTGGTTTATCCTACTAGCTACCTTAGCTACATTGTTAACGTTATTTTTTATTTTTTCTATTTATAAAACATATACTGACAAAGTCGTTCTGGAGAGTTTAGTAAAGCAACGTACTCAAGAACTGAATCAAAACATTGTAGCATTAGAAAGAAGTAATAAAGAATTGGCTCAATTCGCCTATGTTGCTTCTCACGATCTAAAAGAACCCCTTCGTTCAATGTCAGGTTTTTTACAACTTCTTGAAAGAGCAGCGGAAGAAAAGCTCAATGAAGAAGAAAGAGAATATATGGATTTTGTCATTAAGGCATCTCACAGAATGGATAGCATCATCGATGATTTATTAACGTACTCAAAAATTGATAACGTCCTTCAAGAAAAACAGACTGTTGACCTTAGTACAATCTTAGAAATAATCCTTTTAAATCTAAACCATTCTATCAAAGAAAAAAATGCTATCATAGACATCAACCAGACCTTTCCGACTATACAATCCAATAAATTTCAGATGATTCAGCTTTTTCAAAACCTAATCAGTAATGGTTTAAAGTATAATAATTCTGAGCAACCTCGTATAGACGTCCGTTTTAAAGAGGTATCTAATTATTATCATTTTTCAATAAAAGATAATGGGATTGGGATAAAACCTGAATACCAAGAAAAAGTATTTAAAATATTCCAACGATTACATCGTAGAACCGAGTATTCTGGAACAGGTATTGGTTTATCTATTTGCAAAAAAATCGTTGAAAGTCACAACGGAAAGATATGGTTTGAATCTGAGCTAGGCAAAGGTTCAACATTTTTCTTTACAATAGAAAAATTTTAAAAAACTAATGATAAACTTAAATCATAAAAAATTTGTACTGCTCTCCAATTCCGAAAAAGGTACTGTCAATACAGATACGATATTTGAATATCAACAATATGATAATCTGATTATTGCTAATTATAAAGGTGGTTTCATAAAATATGGAAAAATCATTGGTAAACTATTGGAAGATAAAATAGATATGTTGTACCAATGTCTTAATGTAGATGATGAATTACTAGCAGGTAAAGCTATAGCCATTGTTACAAAAACAAAAGAAGATAAAATCAAGTTGAGCCTTAACTGGCAATGGATAAGTGGGAAAGAAGGAAGCGGTACATCAGAGTATATAGAAATTAAAACCTAATAGAACGATTAATATGACTTTTCGAAAAGCCACCAAGGAAGACCTTCCCGAAGTCATAGCAATGCTTGCTAATGATAAACTAGGAAGCCAACGAGAAAACTTTAAAATTCCTCTACCTAAAAAATACTACGATGCCTTTGAACGCATAAACAATGATCCAAACCAAGAGTTAATTGTTCTAGTAGATACAACTCAAACCATCATTGGTACCTTACAATTATCATTTATTCCATATCTAACCTATCAAGGAGGGATACGTGCTCAAATAGAAGCCGTTAGAATACAAACCACTCATAGAGGCAAAGGACTTGGCAAAAAAATGTTTGAATGGGCTATTGAACGAGCCCAAGAAAAAGGAGCGCACCTACTACAACTGACAACGGATAAACAACGACCAGAAGCCCTTAAATTTTATCAAAGTCTAGGGTTTAAAGCAACACATGAAGGCATGAAACTGCATTTTAAAAAAACTAAAAGTGAATAATGCAAACACTAAAGGAAATCAAAAAAGAAGCACTTGAAAAAGCTAAAGATTTGGACAATCAGCAGCTAATTAATTTCTTACTAGAAAAAGTAGATACTGAATCTTCCCAATTTAACACACTCATTCTCTTTAGTTCAAGATCTGCTTTTATTAACAAACAGATTAATAATAAATTAGTACCCATAGAAAAGTGCATCGTTTTACAAAATAGATTAAGGCTGTCTTTATTAAATTTTATTGAGTATCTAGACAATTCCCAAAATTATAAAAACACTAGTATTTCCTACGAATATGACGAATACATAAGTGTAAATAAAACCACACTAAATGCTATACTATTGTTTCAGATTCTGATTCTTCTAGGGATTGGTTATTTGAAATATTCAAGTATTTGAAATAAAAAGTATTATATTGCCCTTACTAAAGACTTTTGAATACAAACATGAAAAACCTCTTTTTAACAAATCGCTTTTTTTACTTCTTTGGTTTAGTGGTTATTTGTTTCACAGCCAGCTTTTTCGTTCCAATATTTCTGTTGGCACAAGCCTTATTGATTATCGGTTTCATTATTACATTAGTTGATGTTTTATTAATTTTTAATAAAAATACTCAATTAAAAATCAAACGGATATTACCTCGCCTATTTTCCTTAGGAGATGATAACCCCGTTGAAATCGAAATTAAAAGTCTAAGCAATCAAGTACTAAACCTTGAAGTCATCGATGAAATGCCCATCCAGTTTCAAAAACGGGACGCAGCTATAAAACTAGTATTACAACCACAAGAAGTTAGAACATTAAGTTACACCCTGCGCCCTACGGTTCGTGGTGATTATGCCTTTGGTCAAGTGAATGCCTTCATTTCTGGTCGAATCGGATTCATCCAACGGCGCATTCGTACAAGTGAGGCAATGACTGCTTCCGTCTACCCTTCTATAATCCAGATGAAACAATTAGAACTTAAAGCATTTGACCGAATTTCTACTACTGGTGGAGGCATCAAAAAAATACGTCGAATCGGACACAGTTATGAGTTTGAACAAATCAAAGAATATGTACGAGGCGATGATTATCGGAGTATAAACTGGAAAGCGACTAGCCGCTCTAACCGCTTGATGGTAAATCAATACGAAGATGAAAAGGCGCAGCAGATATATTGTCTAATTGATAAAAGCCGTTCTATGAAAATGCCTTTTGAAGGGCTAACACTCATGGATTATGCTATTAATACAACGCTAGTCATCTCTAACATTGCTGTAAAAAAATACGATAGAGCGGGCATGATTAGTTTTTCCGATATTATAGGAACAACTATTAAGGCAGAACGCAAAAGCAATCAAATGCAGAAGATTTTGCAAGCATTATATAGAGAAGAAGAACGCCCCCTGGAAGCCAATTTTGAGCTACTTTATAGAGCTGTCCGTAACCTTATCCGAGGAAGGAGTTTACTATTTCTATTTAGTAATTTTGAAAGCAAATATGCGCTAGATAGGGTTCTTCCTGTGCTTAGACGATTGAGCCGTCAGCATTTACTGGTGGTTGTATTTTTTGAAAATACCGAAATCAAAAATTTTTCGGAGCAAGAGGCAAATAATATTGATGAAATATATCATCAAACAATTGCTGGAAATTATTTATATGAAAAACAACAGATGGTTTACAAACTCAAGCAACTTGGGATTCAGGCTATCTTAACCCGTCCAGAAGATCTTTCTTTAAATGCCTTAAACAAATATCTTGAATTAAAATCGAGAGGTTTAATATAAAAAATCACGTTTACTCAAATAAGAATAAACGTGATTAAAATTATTATGATGTTGAGTTTAATTTTTGATAAACTCAATCTTTGGTTCATTACTTTGAGTAGGATTGGTTCTTTTTTGATATTCTTTTTGGAAAGTTGCCCAAGGCGTTTTTTTATGTTGATCTTCTCCAAAATAGACCATTATCGGTAAAATATCCTCAGGCTTTTGGAAGCCTGGTATGGCTTGTATAATCTCCAGTTTTTCATTGAGAAAGACAACTGTAGGAAAGCCCATCCTACCTCCCGTTAGGGCTACAGCCAATTCATTGTATCCTCTACGTCCTTTATTTACAAATTTATATGTTTTTTGACCAATGACAATTTCTTCTTTTTGTTCTGCATTAAACTTAATCGGATAATAATTATCATTAAGATACTTCGCTACTCGTGGATTACTAAATGTTGTTTTGTCCATCCGTTTACACCATCCACACCAATTTGTATATAAATCTACAAAAAATTTCTTCTGCTCTGTTTTAGATAGTTGTAAGGCCTCTTCCCAAGATAGCCATTGAACCTCAGCTTTATTAGGCTCACTTGTAAAAGCTGATGAGATAAACAATATTGCAGTAAGGAAAATTGGAAGTATTATTTTTTTCATTTTATGCACGCTCTGTTAATAACTTTTTTTAGATCCGTTGGTTTTACTAATTGTTTTGATAGATAAGTTTTGTCTTTGTGACTGATGTTTATATAATCTTGTCACTCTCATAAACATCAATTTAAGGATTTTGATACTGAAATGGCTTACTTTAATAAAAGATTAACTCAATCTCTAACATTCTCATAACGTTCCCAAGTTACTTTCTTATAATGTTCCTCTGTATGAAACTTAAGTAATTTCATAAACTTGTGAGCATCAACATATCCAGGTACGATACTTATTCGATTCATCTTTTCATCCAAAAAAACAGAAGAAGGATACATTACTTTTTTCTCTAGTAGCGAATACGCAAGATAGTGGACACCTCTACGACCGTTTTTTATAAACTTGAAGGTGAACCCATCATATTGTATGTCTTCTTTTTGTTCTGCATCAAACTTTATAGGATAAAAATGTTTATTGATATAATTAATAACTTCAGGATCAGAAAACGTTTGGCGATCCATCATCTTACAAGGGCCACACCACTTAGTATAAATATCAATATATATTTTTTTGGGATTTTTTTTATTCTCCTCCATTGCTTCTTCCCAAGTATACCATTTTATAGTAGGTTCATCAGTTATCTCAGCTTTTTTTTGTAAAATAAAACTACTTGTCAATAATAAAACTCCTAATAAACCAATCACCAAAACATTCCTCATGTTATCTTTAATTATAATATTTTTTCAATTATTGCTTCTCTTTATAAAGACTTCTTGTCCATAATGAGATAAACAAAATATCTCATTATACTATCAACATTAATCTATCTTTTGAACAATTTAATAGCTATTATATCCTGAACAATTTTTCAATAAAAGTGGTTTGCAATTTTGTTGGGTTACCAACTTAACAAATTTACGAAAGGTTTTTGGGTAAGTTCCGATCATTAACCTAAGCTTAACGAAATTTAACACATCCTCTAAATTGTTATTTTTTAGGATAAAATGATAGTTTTCTCTTTTCTGTCTCAATATATAAGATATTTTTAATAAAATGAAACAAGGCTAATATTTGTCTCTTAATAGAATCTCAATAACTTCATATTTCTTAAAAGAAAAAAGCTGCTTATTTCAATTCTCAATAAACAGCTTAAACAATCAATCAAAAACTAATTATAATATTCTCATACTACTTTATGATTTAATAATCATTAGTCGTTTTGTGATACGTTCAAATGTATCTGTTATAAATTTCATCATATACATTCCTTCCTGTAAACCACTAACATCTAAAGATTTTTGTCCTTCTTTTACCTTTATGTCCATTATTATTGAACCGTAAATATCAAATAATTGTATTCTTCCATCTTGTGGTAAATCAATATTAAGTTCATCACTCGTAGGATTCGGAAACAATTTAATATCTAGTATATTCTGTTTAATAGATACTGTTACAAATTTTGAATATTCAAAAGAACCATCTTTATCATTGGTTCTAAGCCTATAATAGATTGTGCTTGCTTTACTTACTCTATCATCTTCAAAGGTATAATCGATTTCTTGTGAAGTATCCATTATATTTTCAAAAGTATGTATAGTCGTAAAATCACGATTATCAAAAGAGCGTTCTAATTCAATATTTTCAACATTAAATTGAGTTGCTGTTATAAAATTGATATCTACCGCTTTACTTCGTTCATTATAGATTGCATTAAAAGCTCTTAATTCAATTGGAGTAATGATACAATTCTGTCCTGTTCCCTCAACAACAAAGGTTGGTCCAAGTACTATATCTTCAAACCTTACTACCATACATAATTTCTCCTCAGCAGATATATCTGTAATCTTTCCGACTACATCATCAACAATTATTGTGCTTCCTATTACTGGCATATCATCCTGAGCAGCATAACAAATATTGTACAATACGTCTTTTGTACAATCACCTGCAATACAATACATCAGCTCTGGACAAACCAAAAAAGGTATATCAGGACAACCTTGTACATTTAAAGGTACAGTTGGAGTACCTTCTGAACCATCTGGATTAAACTGAACAAATACTATTACACAATTATCAGATATACTATTTACAAGACCTGGAACAGTATAGCCATCAATATATATTTCATCTCCTATAGTCGGGATATCTGATTTATTATCATAACATAATTTATAATTGCAAATCATCACATCACCTTTAGCAACACAATCTCCAGCTAGTTCTATATATGATGGACATGGAGCTGGAGTACAACTTTCAACAGCCTGAGTTAAAGGAGCGCATCCATTTATGGATACAGGATTAGAGTTAGATGAAAATAATGTACAATCTATTCTTGCACAAGTATCTACTACATCGGTTACTGAACAGGTTCCATTCCAACCACCTGTAACAGATAAATCTGTACCTATAGTTGGAACATCTTCTGTATTATCATAACATATAAAAGTTCCATCAGTATCATCACAAATATTTAATGATGATGGACACATAAAAACACAAGTCCCTACACATGCTGAAAGAAAAATGTTATAATTATTGTTATATGCGTTGGTATTTGTAGTATTAATAGTAACTTCTGTAGCAAAATCCATAGAAGTCCAGAGCATTCCTCCACCTGCATCCGTTCCTGATGATCCTGCTTCTACAAAATAATAATTACCTATCTGACCATTACTCCAATCTGTAGGAAGGGGAATTGGTGCTTCAAAAGTATATCCTACACCATCTTCATCTATAAAGCCATCTTGGTCACCTTCATCTGCCAAATTCGTTCCATGTAAAACAGTAATGACTACTGGAGATGTACCAGAAAATGTCCAAGTCGTAGAACCTCCAGAAATTCCAGCTACTACAGGATTTCCATTAGCATGGATATTTAAATCATTGCTAGTCGCTATAACACTACCAGTAGGTAAACCAAAATGATTGCTAATATCTATGGATACAGATTGATCCAAGGCGTCTAATTCTACCGTTAAAACGTCTTTAAGAGAAATACGAGGAGATAGTGAACACCCTATACCACAGGTTTGAGCTATTATTCCACTCGTTACGATTAGTAAAAAACTAACTGTAAATAAAATCTTTTTCATGATTAATTTAAATTTTTATAATAATAACATTGTTAAAATTCAACCAATAGAAAAGCATATTGAAAACACTCCAATTTATTGATTTTCAAAATTTTAAATAAAAACTTATCTAATAAAAGTAAAGTCTTAGGAAGGGGCATTCATTATAGTATTAATACGCTAAGGTATCTTTTGTAAGAATCTTAAAACTGGAGGGAAAAGTGTGTTGGAGGAGACCGTCTTTTCAGTCTCCCCTGATTCACTATAATTATCAATATAAACTTTCGATTTAGTCTAGCTTTATAACTTTAAAGCTTTGAGTATTTAGTCCTTTAAGTTCTAATTGTATGAAATATATTCCTGTTTGGTAAGATGACATTTCTATATCAAATAGGTTATTTCCTTGATGTAATTCCAACATTATTCTATCCATCTGTTTACCAACTATATCCGTAATTATCACCTCTACGTTTTCTGCATTTTCTGCGTAAAACTTTATTTTGACATTTTCATTTGTAGGGTTAGGATATATTTCTGTTATTTCTCTATTATTCTCATAACAATTGGTATTGACAATCTCGATTTCTGAATATTCAAATGTTCCATCAAAATCGACTTGTTTTAAACGGTAATGATTCAAATTCTGTCTTAAATTATTGTGTTCAAAACGATATTGTTGCACTTCACTAGTTGTACCATGTCCTTTGACTATCCCTATAGATTCAAACTGTCTACCATCAAAACTATGCTCTATTAAGAAATAATCATTATCTAGTTCGCTTGCTGTTTCCCATTCTAACATTGCTGTACACCTATTCCCTTTTCCTCTAAAATAGGTCAACTCTACAGGCACTCGAGTAGTTGTAAACCCTCCATCTATATTACAATACTGTTCACCACCAACAACAGTAAATACTTCAGTTTGTCTATACAAAGTATCAATATCACTATCTCCATTATCAATTAGGGAATCTGTCATTACATTTTGGAATGTTCCAGACACGAACGTCAGTTCTAGGATATTTGTCGATTCATCAAAATATAAATAATAGTCTCCTGGAATTACATTATAAAAATGATAAGAACCATCTGCTCCTGTTTGAGTAATCGCCTCAATACTATCCAAACTATTGTATAAGTATACAGTAATTCCTTCTATTTCCACATCTCCCAAATCTCCTTGCAGACCATTATTATTAATGTCTCGCCAGCCAATACCACAGATTTCAGCACAATTCTCATTATCCACTCTGACAAAAGCATTAGCCGTCTCACAGCATACTCCTTCGGTACTCCCATCTTCACAAACCTGATACGTAAACCACTCTAAGCCAGAATAACCTGAATCATTAATATAAGTAAATGTCCCATCAGAATTAACTGTTACGGTTCCACCTCTATTGGGCGGAGTATCTAAGGTATAAATGCTATTAATTCCAACTGTATCATTTAGCGTTAGATCTCCTACTATTTGTTCACTAGGACAAGCTGTAAAATTATCAAATACAGGCGTAGGAGGTGTACATTCTGGTACACAACATCCACCATAAATCCTAAAATTATCTAATTCCCAAACTCTAAATGCCGCACCAGTAAACGGCTCGGGATAATAGGCATCAATACCTATGTAATAAGTAGTAGGAGTAGTTATATTTTGAAAATCCGTATCGTTTGTTAGATCTACACATATCGTCTTAAATACCCGAGAAGTTGGTATATCAATTTCTTGATATACGGGGTTAGAAAAGTTACTATATTTTGAAATCACAACTCCTAACTTTCTTGGATAGAGGTTAAATCTAAGGTATTCTGAAATTCCTAATCCATCCCAAACAAGAGGTGCAGCATGGTCAAAACAAAAACTTGATATTTCTCCAATACTACTACCTGGATCAATTGTTACTTGGAATCTAATATCAGGTATTGTCTGCCATTGGTCACCTCCATTATATGGTGTGCAAAAACCTAAACCATCATGTGTTCTCAAACAAGAATGATTTAAAAATGATGTTATACTATCTGAAGCTGATATTTCTAAACATCCATTAGGATTTACAATTGTAGGAGTAAACTCTGCCCATTCTTTAAAAGGAGAACTACAAGCATCCATATCGTAATGAACAAGTTCTGCAGCACAAGAACTAATTGGAGGATTATTCGTGACACTCGGAATACAAGAATCATTCAAGACTATGTTAAGATTACCATCCCCTTCATAAAGGGTAGTTCCTGAATCATCTATACGACTTAGGGAAAACGCTCCAAAAGCACCAAAACTAGGACTATTAATATTAGCTCCTACTCCTATTTGGAGTGGTGTTCCTAGGTTAGATACAAGATATGGTCCATAATTTATGGATGCAAATTTATACTCCACGCTGGTATAATACATCCAATTAGAATTATCTGTAACTCCACATTCATTATTAATAGGACTACCTGCTGGAGCAGTCGAGATTTTATCTGAAAAATATGCTGTAAGATATATTTGATCACCATTTGAGGTATCACTTATGAATTTGAAAAAAGCTGTGCCATCTTCACATTCATTCCATGTAGCATTTCCTGTAATATTTATAAGAGTCCCTCCCCTTGTGATTTGTAATATATAATTATTACTATCTGTACAAGAACTTGTAACTGAAACAGCCCTTTCACAACATATATTTTGTCCATTCAAATTAAAACTAAGAAAAAATAAACCCCATAATACTAACCAATTTTTAAGCTTACTTATTAAACAATCTTTTGTGTAATGTAATTTTGTACTCATCTTTTTTATAAATTTTAACCGCAAATAACTATGTCTATAAAAACAATGATTCAAATATCCATATATCTAGATAAAGTCTAAAAGACGTTTTTTTAGCATATTCAAATAGATTAAATAAAATGTGTACGTATATTTTTTTTATTTTCAGATATTCGTGATGAATACTCAATCTCAGGATGTTAAAGTTATAGAAACTACAACTTTTTAGTTTTTAAGATATTTGTAATAAAAATGGAAAGATGAAAAAGAAAATAATAATTGCTGTTGGCGGTTCAAGTGGTTCTATTTATGCTAAAGTACTCTTTGATAAATTGAGTAATCTATCAAACCAACTCAAGGCTGTTGGGGTAGTGATGAGTGATAATGCAAAGTTTAATTGGGAATTGGAACTAGAAGATGATTCTTATAAAAATTATTCTTTTGACTTTTATTCTAAAATGGATTTCATCGCTCCTTTTGCTTCAGGCTCTGCCAAGTATAATACTATGATTGTGTGTCCTTGCTCTATGGGTTTACTAGCTAGGATTGCTAATGGAATATCTTCAGATCTTGTTACCAGAGCAGCTGATGTAATTTTAAAAGAAAGAAGGCGGCTGATTTTAGTTCCTAGGGAAACACCCTACAATTTGATACACCTGAATAATATGAAGATCATAACGGAAGCTGGAGGGGTTATTTGCCCCGCTAGTCCTTCTTTTTACCATCGTCCAAAAACAATTGAAGCAATAGCCGCTACTGTTGTCGATAGAGTATTAGATTTAGCAGGACTAGATATTAAAACAGAACGATGGTCAGAAAATGAGCATTCATAAAAGCATCGAAATACACTCCTACTCTAATCGTGTTATATGCTAATTATAAAAAATTAATAAATATATAATATTACTTGATGCTCTATGAAAAATATTGTTTTCAGTATTTTATATTTTGATCCTCTTTAAAAAACATTATTTTTGTAACCATTGTTTAATCTTGTATAACTTGGTTATGAGTAAAAGTTACTCTCTTTCAGAAGCTGCAAAACTACTTGGTAAAAGTAAAGAAACACTTAGAAGATGGGATAGAAATGGCAAATTAGTTGCTTTAAGAGAACCGATGAGTAACTACCGTATATATAAAAAAGAACAATTAGAGGTTTTTGCTCAATTTTTAAATAATAACTTAGAAGACACTATAGACAATTCTGTGTATCCATTAAAACAATACAAAGCATTAGAACTTTTTGCGGGTGCCGGTGGGCTAGCAATAGGCTTAGAGCGAGCAGGAATAAAATGTATCGCCCTTAATGAAATTGATAAATGGGCTTGTGAAACATTACGAAAAAATCGACCTAATTGGAATATTTTAGAAGGTGATATTAAAGATTTTGATTTTTCAAAATATAAAAATCATGTTGATATCGTTACTGGCGGATTCCCTTGTCAAGCTTTTAGCTATGCTGGAAAACAATTAGGCTTGAAAGATGCAAGAGGTACTTTATTCTATGAATTTGCTAGAGTTGTAAAACAAGTAAATCCTCTGATATGCATAGGCGAAAATGTTCGAGGATTATTATCACATGAAAAAGGAAAAACATTAAGTGGTATGATTTCTATTTTAAATGAAATTGGCTATAATGTAGTACCTGTTGAAATTCTAAAAGCAATAAATTATAAGGTTCCCCAAAAAAGAGAACGCCTCTTTTTGGTTGGTATCCGAAAAGATGTAAAAGTAAATTATAATTATCCTAAACCACACACTAAAATTTATAATTTATCTGATGCCCTAAAAAAGGGAGAATTATATAATTGTGATGTTCCTTCCTCTAAAGGCTCAAAATATCCAGAACATAAAAAGAAAGTCTTAGAATTAGTTCCTCCTAAAGGATACTGGAGAGACTTACCCATTGAATTACAAAAGAAATATATGGGTAAAAGTTATTACTTAGGTGGTGGAAAAACAGGAATGGCTAGAAGAATAGGATGGGATGAACCTTGCCTTACATTAACTTGTAGTCCTGCCCAAAAGCAAACCGAACGATGCCATCCTGATGAAACCAGACCGTTCACTATAAGGGAATATGCTAGAATTCAAACCTTTCCCGATAATTGGGAGTTTATAGGCTCTGTTTCTCAGCAGTATAAACAAATCGGAAATGCCGTTCCTTGTAACTTAGGACAGGAAATTGGTTATTCAATTATAAGATTTTTAAATGACCATTATAATTTATCAAATCCTAAATAATATTGATAATTTGAGTACGTTATCTCATCAATTACCTGTCTTCTTGATATGCAAATGTCTTCCTTAAATTCTTTTAACGCAGAACTTTGTATAGTCGTTTGTTCTTTATTTTCTAGTAAGCCTAGGAAATCATCTATTGCTAATGGTAATTTCTGATATAAATTAAATAACGCATCCTCACGACCTGTAACCATTCTATACAATTGATCCCCTGAAATAATAAAAATCTTTTCATTCGAAAAGGCTTCTCCTTTATGAGAAAAATCCCATTTCTCATAAGTTGATTTCTTATCCAAAATCCTAGCAAAATAAGCTTGAGAATTGGGATGTTTTTTGATTTCTTCTTGAAGTTTTAAAAAAATACTTTTTTTATCTTCTCCCTTAACTGTATTGTGCTTGTTTTTTAATTCAATAAATATTTTATCATCATCTGATTTAATATCTATGCCCGATAAAACTTTAGTATACCCATCTACGCCTGCTAATATATTTTCATGGAAAATCCCAATTGCATTAACAATTGTTCGATCAACTTGACGCATTATTTCTTTTTCAACTAGTTCTTCATCTGTTAAGTTATTAAACCGTTTATCAAAAAGCATCTTAAAAACATCGACCTTATTTTTATTAAAATCTCTTTTGGTAAAAGCTTCCTTTGCTTTAGCATATTTGGTGTATAGCTCGGAAATACAACCGATTAAATGCTCATCTGTTACAAACGTCACATATCTATTTGTCATAACATTTACATTTTAATATTACAACAAATATAATTTTTTGATAAAAAAACCCTGAGTATTTCTATTTTCATATAAAGAATTCTATGAAGTTCTTCAATAATGAAGGTTTATTTTAGCTAATGAAACTCTATTCTTTTTTCGTAGTCTTAGTTATAGTGAAAAGAACTAGCTGAAATATTGAGATACCATGATTTATAAATAATTGAGCATTCTACTTTAAAAGACTTAGCCCTTTACTTCGACATTTTCAATACTGAAACAGCCAACGGTGGAAGGTTCAAAGATATAGAAAGTGGTCTGCCATGTTTTTCTACTTCTTCGACCTTGAGCGTTTTATCATTTAGTTTACCGCTTCCCCAATATTTTGAATCATCACTATTTAAAATCTCTTTCCATGCTTTAGAATCGGGTACACCAATTCGATAATTTTCACGTACTATAGGGGTAAAGTTACAAGCTACAATAATATTATCTTTTGCCTTTTCTCCACTACGCATAAATACAATAACAGAATTATTACCATCCTGCAAATCTATCCATTCAAAGCCCTCATAAGAAAACTGCTTTTCGTGTAATGCCTTTTCTTTTTTATACAATTGATTCAAATCTTTAATCAAGGTTGACACCCCATTATGTGGCGCATATTCTAGTAAATGCCAATCTAAACTCTTTGTGTGATTCCACTCGTCGTACTGACCAAACTCCCCTCCCATAAACAATAGTTTCGTGCCTGGATGTGTAAACATATAGGCGTACATCGTTCTTAGATTTGCAAATCGTTGCCATTCGTCTCCTGGCATTCTTCTTATCAAACTTCCCTTTCCATGTACCACTTCGTCATGCGACAAAGGCAACATAAAGTTTTCTGAAAAAGCATATACAATACTAAAGGTGATGTTATTTTGATGAAATTTTCTATAAATAGTATCTTTCTTAAAATAATCTAAAGTATCGTGCATCCAGCCCATCATCCACTTCATCCCAAACCCTAGACCACCATTGTATATTGGACGGGAAACATTGGTAAAATTAGTCGATTCTTCGGCTATAGTCTGTACATCAGGAAATGCTTTATATATTGCTTCATTCAAATCTTTTATAAAAGAAATTGCTTCTAGGTTTTCATTACCTCCATATATATTGGGTTCCCATTCTCCATCATTTCTAGAATAATCTAAGTATAACATCGAAGCTACTGCGTCCACACGTAGACCATCTGCATGATATAATTCGCACCAAAACATGGCACTACTGATAAGGAAAGATCGCACTTCATTTCTACCATAATTAAAAATCAAACTCTTCCAATCAGGATGGTATCCCCTACGCATATCTGGATGCTCATACACATGAGAGCCGTCAAAGTTCGCTAATCCATGTGCGTCAGAAGGGAAATGTGAAGGTACCCAATCAAGGATTACGCCTATATCATTTTTATGAAAAGTATCCACCAAATACATAAAATCTTGAGGTTCTCCAAAACGAGAAGTTGGCGCAAAAAAACCTGTTACCTGATAGCCCCAAGAAGGATCATATGGGTGTTCCATTACAGGCATAAATTCGACGTGTGTAAAACCCATTTCTTTAACATAACTTACCATCTCATCTGCCATCTCTTTATAAGTCAAGGAACGATTTTCTTCCGCTTTCTTTCGCCAAGAAGCCAAATGTACTTCGTACACAGAATAAGGTTTATCTAATCCATTATGCTTTGCTCTTTTCTTCATCCAACGGGCATCTTTCCACTTATAGTCCAAATCCCAAATAATTGAAGCCGTTCTTGGTGGGTGTTCCGAATACAATGCAAAAGGATCTGCTTTTTCTAAAACCTGCCCATTATGATTTGAATGAATTTTGTACTTATAAATTTCTCCTTTACCAATATTAGGAATAAAACCTTCCCAAATACCTGACTCATCCCAACGCACATTTAACTGATGTTCATCTCCTGACCAATAATTAAAATTACCAATTACTTTTACACTATTCGCTGCTGGAGCATAGACCGCAAAGTACGTTCCTTCTACACCATTAAGTGTCATTGGGTGGCTTCCCAATTTTTCGTAAAGTTTGAAATGTTTTCCTGTTTTGAATAAATATATATCGAAGTCTGTAAAGAGACTATGTGGTTGGACTTGGTTATTCATTTTATTTTATTTTAAGTAGATTTTTATTATAAAAGAACCTTAAAAAGTAGTAGTAAAACAATGAAAGAATGGTAAAACTTATATTACCCAATAAACTAACTATAGATTTTACCATCATCATTAATCAACTGCATAATCCCTTGAAGCGGAATGATAGCCCAAGAAGGACGCCCTTGCAGTTCGTAACCGAGTTCGTATATTGCTTTTTCTAGTAAATTGTATTTCAACAAGTAAATAATCTCTGGGAAATAGCCTATATCCAACTGATGTTGGAAAGACATCTTGAGGTATTTATGTAAAAAGATGGATACAAGACAACGATAGTATTTTTCACCAGCATCAAAAAGTTCATCTCTTGAGTATCTCCAATTTTGATGTTCATTAAAAATCGTAGCATATACCGCATAGTGAAAAGACCTAAAAATACCTGCTACATCCTTAAGTGGAGATTGTTTTACTTTCCTATCTCGTATTGTGCTTTCAGGTTCTCCTTCAAAATCAAGGATAAAGAAATCATTATCTCGTACTAAAATTTGTCCTAAATGATAATCTCCATGTACCCTTACTCTCCTACTCGTCAAATTGGTTTCATTAAATGTCAAAATATGATTAATAATATTTGGTTTTTGACGAATAAATTCTTGAGCATATTCTAATGCCAGTCCACTGAGCTTATTTATATTTTTCTGAACTAAATTATAACGAGCATCAAATTGATACATCAATCTATTTTTCAACCATACTACATAGTCACCATTGTAGTATACAGGATTGAACTTAGTACTCACCATCTCTCTAGAAAGACAGATATGCATCTGAGCCGTTCGCTTTGCTAATTTTTCAACGCCTATAAGTACTTCTTCTCCTATATAATCGACCAAGTCTTTAGATAGATTATTGATTTTAAGGGGCTTGAAAAGTGGAATTTTTTCGATAGACTTGACTTTCACTTCTCTTTTTTCTAGTTTTTTAAAAAAAGATTGGATATGTTTCAACAACCAGTTCCAAGCATCTCCTTCATTATCGATTTTTTCTTGCATTAAACCTAGTGAAATATCATACATCCCTTCTTTTTTCCATGTTATGCTGCCTGCATAACGAGGGGTGTTTTTAAACTTTGCTTTCTCACTTAAGAAATGTACCATTTCCAAATCGGGGTTAGGATCTCTAAATAATCTTCTAAATATTTTTAAAAAATATTTATCATTATAAATAATACTTGTATTACTTTGATCTGCTTTTAGTATTTCTGAGGAAACCGTAATTTCATTCTTTTTAGCTTCTTTAGCCAATATACGTCCTCTGTCAAAAGTTAATTTACCTTGTTTAAACTTATTGCGTTTTTTATTAATAATTTGGTAAAAAAGGTAATTTCTGAAATCTTCTAGATATAAGGCATCGACTAACCAACCCGCATTATCTTGAATCTTGATGGGAGCAATAATGGCCTTATCTTCTATCTCTTTTTTTCCTTTCTTTTTGGGCTTAAAACCAAACGGTAATAAATATTGATGAACAAAGCCTTCTTCAAACAAAACCTCTAACAACAATAAGTAAGCACAGGTATTTTTATATGAAAGTACTAGACTATCTTCAATCATTACCTTTTTGATAGTACTTGCTTTACCTCCAAACCAGCGACAGGTCTGTAAATATTTAGGAATTATCCCACTTAGTAATTCCGTGGTGAGATTTTTATCATTGAATATTTTTTTCCACTCTACATCTGTATTGAGTACGCTTTTAATGTTCATCATGGGTTAGTGCTGTTTATGATGGGTGTTGATAACCGTTTCCCGAACGATATACCTTAGGTCTTCTGATTTGGAAAAGATGGAAAGGAGAATTTGGATCTATTTCTACAAAATTCCATTCACTATTCCAAGTATAACTACTTTGAGTTATTAAATCATGCATAATGATAGGCTCACCTTCATTTACACCAATCAGATTTAGTGGTGTCTTTATCCAACCAGATTGACGATTGTATGGATCAAGGTTTACAATCATTAGGAGTTGATTAGATTTATCTTCTGTCTCTTTGTAATAAGCAAACAAACTTTCATTATCAGTGTCGCAAAGGGTAATGTTCCTTGTAAACTGCAATGCTTCATTGTCTCGTCTGATATGATTAATCATGGTAATCAAATGTGTCATCTTATTCGTTTGATTCCAATCCCAATGCTGAATTTGATATTTTTCAGAATCTAGATATTCCTCTTTCCCTGGTACCGCAGCATGAATCATATACTCAAATACAGGTCCATACATTCCGTAGTTGGAACTTAAAGTTGCAGCCATAAAATAACGCATCAAAAAAATAGATTCCTTACCACCTTGTAGACTGTATGGATTAATATCGGGCGTGTTGGGCCAGAAGTTTGGTCTAAAGTATTCTGCTCCCTTTGAATTTGAAAGTTCCTCCATATATTCTAAGATCTCATGTCGAAAATTTCTCCAAGTATAGTACGTATATGATTGAGTAAATCCTACTTTTGCTAATTCATGCATTACTCTAGGTCTAGTAAATGCCTCCGATAAAAATAACACATCAGGATAATCTTTTTTCACATTAGCTATCAACCACTCCCAAAATTGAAAAGGTTTTGTATGTGGATTATCTACTCTAAAAATACGAATGCCTTGTTTCACCCAATAGAGTGCAATATCTAATAATTCATTCCAAAGATTCTCCCAATCTTCTGTTTCAAAATAGATCGGCAAAATATCTTGATATTTTTTAGGAGGGTTTTCGGCATACTGTACAGAACCATCTGGTCGCCATCTAAACCACTGTGGGTGTTCTTTTACATAAGGATGATCAGGGGCACATTGTAAAGCATAGTCCATAGCAATTTCAACGCCATAATCATTTGCTATCTTGATCAAGTTTTTGAAATCATCAATTGTCCCTAATTCAGGATGAATGTCTTTATGTCCACCATGTTTAGAGCCAATTCCCCAAGGAGAACCAACATCACCTTCAAAAGCTTCTGTTGTATTATTTTTTCCTTTTCGATTAACTTCCCCAATAGGATGGATCGGTGGAAAATACAATACATCAAATCCCATTGCAGCAATTCGTGGAATCAGTCGTTCACAATCTTTGAATGTACCATGCTTCCCTGCTTCTTCGGAAGCAGAGCGAGGGAAGAATTCGTACCAAGTACTGAACAGCGCTTTTTTTCTATCAACATAAACCCTTAGGTTATTATCATAAGTTACTGCAAAATCCTTCGTTGGATATTCTACAAAGAGATCGTGCAACCTATCAGAAAGAGCTTCTTGAATCGCCTCTTCATAACGTTGTTCATCTTTAAATAAACCAATAAGGTATTTTATATGTTGATGATGTTTGGAACCTGCATTTTTTAGCAGTTTTTCTAAATACTGGACTCCATCAAGTAACTCAACATTGACATATTGTTCAGCTTGAATTTTTCGCTCTATGTTATGTTGCCAATTTAAAGCATAATCAACCCATCCCTGAATTTTATAATGATAGATTTCTTGTTTTTCAACTCTAAAAGTAGCTATCCATCGGTCATTTTCTGTTGGTGAGAATCTCGTTTCTTTCCACTTTTTACTGTCTTGATGTTTATAAAGCAAAGCACCTGCCACGACATCATGCCCATCGCCAAAAATATCTGCTTCTACTGTTACGGATTCTCCAAGGACTCTTTTTATGTAATAGCGTCCGTTGTCAATTTCGGGATATACATTTTCAATAATGACTCTGCTTTGTCTGCTCATAGGTTTGGCTGTTTTTTCGTTTAATTTTCGCCAAAACTAATAATAATTTTTTAATAAGTAAATAATGGTTATTGTTTTTTTTACACTAAGTTCAAAAAATATAGGTCTTATGCCCATTTTGACCAAAAAATGACGAAGTGTAATAGTAGAATCATACTTAAAGATATAACCAGAAATATTACTAGAAAGCTAAGAATTTACTAGAATCATTATAACCGTCTAATACTGCCCATTCAAAAAAGGATTATTCTCTTTCTCAAATCCTATAGTGGTAGACTGACCATGACCTGAGTACACCTTAACATCGTCTCCTAGTGGAAATAATTCATTACGAATACTTGCTAGTAAGGTTTCCATATTTCCACCAGGCAAATCTGTGCGACCAATACTCATAAAAAACAGTACATCTCCTGAAATCACAAAGTTATCTTTTTTACAAAAAAACGAAATACTAGCTGGAGAATGTCCTGGTGTAAATAATGTCTTAAGAGAAGTATTTCCAAAACTGATTGTTTCACCAACTTCAATAAAACGACTAGGATTTGGCGATTTTTCGATTTGGACACCATACATATTGGCTGCTACTAAAGCGTAATCCAATACTTGTAATTCTCCTTCATGAATTTCTAAACCTAAATTATATCGTTCAGAAACAAATTTATTCCCAAAAATGTGATCTAGATGACAATGTGTATTAATTAAACGGACTGGAGTTAATCCTTTTTTAGTAATAAATTGTTCTAATATTTTCTGTTCATTACGATTATAACAACCTGGATCGATTATAATACATTCGTTCGTTTCGTCGTATAATATATAAGTGTTTTCCTGAAAAGGACTGAATACAAAAGACTGTACAGTTGTCATTTTTGTTTTTTTGTGTAAAAATTCAGCTTTTATGTTAGCCTAAATGCTTTTTTTTACGTTGTTTCTAGTAAGGTTTACTTCTATCAAGGTACTTAGATTAGCAAAAGTACAGAATAAGTAGTAAATTAGGTATTGGATAAACTCAATAAGTATTAACATCCTTTCTATATATGAAGATTTTTAAAATTACATTATCTGTTGTTTTTCTTTTTAGTGTATTGAACCTACGTGGTCAAGGTACAGAAGTTCTTTTTGGTAAGAATAGAGTTCAACACCATGAATTTGACTGGATGGAATATGAGAGTCCAAATTTTATCGCTTATTGGTATGCAGGAGGTCGAACACTAGGACAAGCTGCCATACAAATTGCAGAAATGGATTTTGAAGAAATTCAAAATTTGATGGAACATCGAATCAATAAGAAAATACAACTTATCATCTATAATGATTTAACTGATTTAAAACAAAGTAATATTGGGAGTGAAGAAACTTTTGTCAATACAGGTGGACAAACCAAAATAGTAGGAAATAAAGTTTTTGTCTATTTTGATGGTAATCATACCAATTTTAGAAAACAAGTAAGAGAAGGAATCGCTAGAGTGTACATGAATACTATGATGTTCGGTTCTAACTTACAAGAAATCGTACAAAATGCTGTCTTGCTCAATTTGCCAGAATGGTTTACAGAAGGGCTTGTTGCCTATATTGGAGAAGAATGGAATACAGATTTAGATGATCAATTAAGAGATGCTTTCTTAAATGAACGGTATGAAGATTTTGAGGACTTTGTTGATGCCAATCCTCGTTTAGCTGGTCAATCTATGTGGTATTTTATAAGTCAAAATTATGGTAAAGCGACTGTTTCTAATCTTTTATACCTTACTAGGATTAATAGAAGTGTCGAAAATGGCTTCTTATATGTTCTAGGAACAACCTATTATCGGACAACCGAGACATGGTATAGTTTTTATGAAAAAAAATATAAAAACGAAAAACTAAATGGTCAACTTCCTAGTAAAAACAAAATTGAAATAAAAAATAAAAGAAAACTTCCACTTAGTCAATTTAAAATTAGCCCTGATGGAAAACGATTCGCTTATGTTTCTAATGAGATAGGCAAATTCAAAGTATATGTCCAAGATTTAGAAACAGGTAAGCGAAAACTTATCTTAAAAGGCGGTCATCGTAATCCTTTTCAGGCTACAGACTATAATTATCCTTTATTAGAGTGGAATCCTAACAATCAAGAACTGGCTATCATCTACGAAAAACGAGATGTTATACAATTTTTATTATACAACACTGAAACAGGAGAACCTTTTGAAGATGTCCTTGCACCTCAATACCAGCGTATTTTCAGTATGGATTATCTCAATGCTAAAGACCTCATTTTTTCAGCTATGGTCAATGGTTATTCAGATATTTTTAAATATAGAACGACCAACCGCCAAACATCTAGAATAACCAATGACTTCTGGGATGATTTGGATGCAACAGTTGTTAAGATTGATGGTAAAAATGGTATTTTATTCTCTTCTAACCGCCAAGATTCTGTGTTAACTAAAATGAGATTAGATACTATTTTACCTATTCAAACTTTCGATATCTACTACCATAGTTTAGAACCCGACAACGATGAATTGGTTCGTGTCACCAATACTCCTACAGCAAATGAGCGTAATCCTATGCTATTAGATTCTACTTATTTTGCTTATTTGAGTGATGATTCAGGCATTTATAACAGATATACTGGATACCTAAAAGATTATATTGCTTACTACGAAAAATATATCTATTTGAAAGATGGGGAAGAAATAATTTTACACCAAGACTCAACCCTTAACATTGATAAAAAATTAATAGATTCAACCATTACCAAACCTGTCATAAAAAAATATGCTTTAACATTTCCTAATACATCATATAATAGAAATATAATAGAATTCAACACCTCTCCTTTATCGCAAAAAATCGGAGAGGCTGTCTATAATAATGGTATTTATGAATATTACTTTGATGATATTGATAGAAATCAAAAGAAATTTCCGCTGAATACTTCTTATATGCAACAAATAGTTAAAACATATATTACTGAACAGCGGATACAAGAAGAACAAGCACAGATCAAAGCTGTAGAAAAAGAATTGAAAGAACAAAATAAAATCGAATTTGTAACTGAATTCCCAGAAGACAAAATCGCTGCAAGAGAACTAGAAGATACGACTCAACTTAATATGAATTATGATTTTTTCCAAAGTGATTTTAAGGAGGATTTATTAAAAAAGAAAAAAGTCGAAAAGAAGATTGTTGAAAAAGAAATCATTACAGATGAAGGAGAAAAGGAAACCGTTGTAGAATCATTAATTGTCAAAACATCTCCTTCTTTAAATGCCATTGAAGAAATAGAAGGCATTCATAAATTTAGACAGTCTCGTGTCACACCATCTAGGTTAAAATTTAGAACAAACCACATTACTACACAATTAGATAATGGTTTGCTTTTTGGAGGTTTGGATAGTTATGCGGGGAATAGATTTACTAATAGTGGTATCAATAATAGATTGACCACTCCTCCTCCTGGTATATTTTTAAAAGGAAGTGTAGAAGATCTATTCGAAGACTATGAACTAGAAGGAGGTGTTCGTGTACCGACTACTTTTAATGGTGCAGAATACTTTGTGGTATTTAAAGATAAAAAAAATAGGTTGGATAAATACTATTCTTTTTACCATAGAAGTCAATCCAATACACTTGATGTCCCTCCTAATGGTGCGTTACCTACACAATACACGCCCTATAGAACCCGCTCTGCTACAGATTTAGGAACTTTTGAAGCACGTTATCCTTTGGATATCTTCACTAGTATCCGAGGAATTGTTACTCTTAGAAATGATAAATTCCATTATTACGCTATTGATGATTTTTCTTTGAATTCTCCTCTAGAAAATGAGCAACGAGTAGGTCTAAAATTAGAATATGTTTTTGACAATACATTAGATGTTAGTCTTAATATTAAAAATGGAAGTCGTTATAAGTTTTATACAGAAATTATCAAAGGTTTCGACCTACAATTAAAAGATGAGCTTAAGCTTGAATTTAATAAAGGATTTATGACTCTGGTAGGATTGGATGCTAGACACTATGAGCGACTTGGTAAACACTCTATTATTGCTGGTAGAATTGCAGCAGCAACATCTTTTGGCTCTGAAAAAATACTTTACTATTTAGGGGGTGTCAACAATTCTTTATTTCCAAGTTTTAATACAACCATTCCAATTCCTAATTCTGATGAATTTGCTTATCAAACACTTGCTACTAATATTCGTGGTTTTAAACAAAATATTAGAAACGGAAATTCTTTTGCTCTGGCAAATGTAGAACTTAGAGTCCCCGTCTTCAAATATCTTTATCGTCGTTCTATTCGTTCAGGTTTTATTAGAAACTTCCAAGTCATTGGCTTTTTTGATGTAGGTACTGCTTGGCAGGGAACTTCTCCTTTTGATGATGATAATCCATTGAATACTGTATTTGTGGAAAGTGCAGATGCGATTTCTGTACAAGTCAACTATTTTCGAGATCCCATTGTCGCAGGATACGGTGTAGGGCTTAGAACAACCATCTTTGGCTACTTCCTAAAAGTGGACTATGCAAGAGGTATAGAAACAAAAGTCATACAAAAACCTAGATGGCATTTTTCTATGGGAACAGATTTCTAGCTCTATTCTTTTCTATAAAAAAATACGCACTTATACAGAAAAAAGAAGCACTTATACATTCGTGTTTTAGATATTACCGAATTACCATTAGTTTTATGAAGATAGCTCCCTCGAATACCTTATTTAAACTTATGTTTATATACATTGGTTAGAAGCTAATTTCTCCTCCCTCCTATTCTTAATTTTAAATTATAAATATTCACCAACCTTCTACTAGGGACAAAAGAATCTTTATACAAAAAAAAAAATGCAAAATCTATATCTCTTAATTTTATCTGGGTTATTTTCTTTTATTTCAATCTCTAGTACTGCACAATATAAATATGAACCAACAGCGATTGAATTATCAATGATCAAAAGCCCCTATAATTGTCTATTTAACAGTAATGATGATCAAATAGGGATAGAGGTTTATGTTCGTTCTTACTATCCTAAATCTCATCCTATCTTTATCGGTGACAGTAATGTTACATTTAACTATAACACTAGTGCACTTTTATTCAAAAGTTATCATCCTGCTTGGTTTGGGGATGCCCCCCTATGTACATTTGGCAAAGAAGCAAAATCACCTTATGGCAAACAACTTTACAAAAATGATGTTACTAATAAAAGTTTTAGTATCCATATTACACTAGAACAACCTACACCATTGGATGCAGAAGATTATTCAGAAGTTAACGCTTGTCCTGATTTAAACAATCCACAATGGCGGCTGATTGGAATTGCTATTTTTGATATAATAAACAGTGAAACACCTATGAATTTAGCTTTTGTAGCAACGAATGGTTATGGTTCAAAATATACCTATTTCCAAAACCATTTTAATTCAAATAACTACTATCAATTTATACATCATGGAGATCCCTCACAATCCTTTTCAGAAGCCTGTCAAATATCTAATAATGAAAATAGAATAATAAATGAACCTAATACGCAAACTGTAAATATCGCACCCAATCCTGCAACAGATCACATTCAAATATTACACTCAGAACTAATTAAATCTGTAGAAATATTTGATTTGAAGGGTCAATTATTTATAGAACAAGCTCAGATTAATTCTAATACAATAGATTTAGATATTTCCAACTTATCGCCCGCTCTATATATTGTAAAAATCAATAAGACTATTTTTAAAAAAATAGTTATTCAATAAATATTTTTAGTACAAAGTACAAATTAGAATAATTCGCAATTTATAAATGATTATATCAAGTCTAATGGCTTATTTTTTTTAAAAATTAGTACGGAAGTTTAATGAAATTTAATACATTTGTAGGCATCGGAATAGAAGCGAGTGACTATTAGACACTTTTCTACTCTAAATAAGAAAACAAACTCATTTTATAATCATTTTAAAACAAACAAGAATCATGAGTAAATTTGATGACGCATTGGCTAAATACACCGATGAAATGAACAAATTAGGCATTAAAGTTGATGCTGATCTATTGAAAGCAGTTACTAAAGCATGTGGTCCTTCTATTTATAAGGCTGATGCTTCTTTAGTATCAAGCTCTGACTCTGAAGAATTAGCAAGAGTAAAAAACAATTTCCTAATCAAAAAATTAGGCTTAAAGGATGGTCCTGAATTAGACGAAGCCATTTCAGGTGTTGTTGATACTTTCGGTTCTTCTAATCGAAATAAATTCAGAGCTGTATTCTACTACCTATTGGTTCAAAAATTCGGAAAAGAATCAATGTTTGTATAATATTGCAGGTAATTCTATTTAAGGTTCTATCAAAATAGCACCTTAAAATCAATCATAAAAAAGCTGTCTCCTATACTAAAGAGACAGCTTTTTTGGTATTTTTGGGCTTTTATTTTGAAACATTAAATCAGTCTAAGATATGTTTGGAGATTTATTAGGCAATATGGAAGAAAAACAAGCTGCCATGAAAAAGAAATTGGCAGAAATTATCGTTAAAGAAGAAGTTGGCGATAAAGCTGTCGTAATTGAAGCAAATGCCAACAGAGAAATTATCAATATAAAGATTGATAAAACAAAATTAAATTCTGGAGATTCAGAAGAGTTGGAAGATCTTTTACTTATTGCAATAAATAGAGTATTGGCTCAAGCAGCAGAAAGAGAAGCTATAGAATCTCAAAAACTAATCAACGATATGTTACCTCCTGGTATGGGGGGATTATTTGGTGGTTAAATATCCTCCTTTTACAGTAGGAGAAAAGACCTTAACTTTTTTAGAAATTCTTGAAATCTAATTTATTGTATTTAAAATAATAATATCAATATGAGATATTTTATCTTATTTTTAGGCTTATGGTTTACCTCTAACTTAGCTGCTCAATTACATCCGAACTTAGTCGCTTATTATTCCTTTGATGATTGTACAGCTAGAGATTCTTTAGATAGTATTGCTGGTGGTGAAATGTTCGGAAATCCAGGTTGTGTTTGTGGCGTATCAGGGAATGCACTTTCATTTGATGGCATAGATGATAGAATTATATTCATTGGAAATGTAAACAACTATTTTGGAACTAGAAACTTTACTATAAGTTTTTACTTCAAAGTTCTCGGTGGCGGGAATATCCCCATGGATATTTTATCCTATAGAGATGATTGTACTGCCAATAATGCTTTCGGCTTCAATTATACGCATAGCAATCGCTTCGTTAATGTTTCTATAAGTGAAAATACTTCAAAATCCAATTCCATGTCTGCTAATGCCGATTTTACTAATTGCTGGCAACACGCAGTAGTTGTTAGAGAAGCTGGCAAAGCAAGGCTCTTTCTTAATGGGCAACTTGTTAGTGAATCACAAACAGTCTCTAGAGTGGATTTGCTTAATAATGTATTAAGCATTGCTGACAGCCCATGTAATGCAAGTCCAACGGTTGTGCGTTTTAGAGGGTATATAGATGAGTTGAAAGTTTTTGACAAAGCAATGTTACCCGAAGAGATTGAAGAAGAATACCTCATGCCTGATTTTATCGCTACTAATGATACCATTGTCTTTTTAGGTTCTTCTATTGAAACCTATATTACAGGTACATGTGCAGACCAATTTGAATGGATAGCCGATAATCCTAATGGGGGAATCCAAGATAAAACAGCTTCTAACACAACCTTAATCCCTGAGCAAACAACCTCATATCGTCTTAGTTTTGCACATCCCGACGGCTGCATTGCTTATGATACGCTTAGAGTAACTGTTATCGATCCCGCTGAACTTGGTTGTGAAGAGATATTTCTGCCTAGAGCATTTACACCTAATAATGATCAACTCAATGATGAATATGGTATTAGTAACCCCTATATAATTCAAAACTTAGTTTCCTTCGAAATCTTTGATCGTTGGGGTAGTAGAGTCTTTATGACAGACAATGCTTTTGAAAAATGGGATGGCAACTTTAGAGGAGAGCCTATGAATCCAGGCATATTACTTTATAAGGTTAAATATACTTGTGATGGAGAAGAAAAAACAAATGTAGGAAGCCTATCACTTATACGTTGATATAGAAATTATTTAAATTTTTAATAGGAGAAGTTGTAACAGGTTTGACAACTTCTTTTTTTAACGCTAATATATTTGTGGAAAGTATTATATACGAATTAGAAAATATAGATAATGCCGCTAAGCAATTTTTGACGATTATTGGCGATGCAAAAAAAATAACGCTTACAGGAGATTTAGGTGCAGGCAAAACAACTTTTGTAAAAGCAATATGTCGACAACTCAACGTAATTGATGAGACCAATAGCCCAACTTTTTCTATTATAAATGAGTATCAAAGTACTACCAACACCCTTATCTACCATATAGATTTATATCGAATTAAATCCGAAGAAGAAGCCATTCATTTAGGTATTGAAGATTATATTTACAATGATGCTTACTGTTTTATTGAATGGCCAGAGGTTATTATGAATATACTGCCTGAAAGGCATATTAAAATTAGAATTGAAAATATTACAAAGTCCTCTCGAAAAATTTTATTTTTGTAATAGGTTATCTGGAGTATATACTTAAAAACCTATTCCATTGAGTAGCGTATTCAAATAATCTTTTAGATGTCTTGCTTTTAAAACTAAAGCATTTTCGATGAGTGATAAGCGAATAAAAATTCCTACTTTTTTTTCCGAAGGTCAATTAAGCCCACAAGAAGAACGACTTGCTGTACGCCAAAAACCCAATAAATTATTTATTGGAATTCCTAAGGAAACCACATTTCAAGAAAAAAGAGTTCCTCTAGTCCCTTCATCTGTTTATACACTTGTTAGTAATGGTCACCGAGTGGTTATTGAGGCTGGTGCTGGCGAAAAATCCAATTTTTCTGATCATGCTTATTCCGAAGCTGGTGCTGAGATTTCGTATAGCAAAGAAAGTGTTTTTAAATCTGATGTACTGATTAAAATTGCTCCTCCAACCCGTGCAGAAATCGATATGTTACACCCTGGGCAGATTATTATATCTCCTCTCCATCTGCCTACCATGAACGCAGATTATATTAATCAACTACGTCAAAAACGGGTTATCGCATTAGCAATGGAATATATCCAAGATGATAATGGTACCTTCCCTCTAGTACGTATTATGAGCGAAATGGCTGGTATCAGTGCGATGCTTACAGCCGCCGAGCTACTCGCCTCTACAAACAAAGGAGGACGTGGCGTTTTATTAGCTGGTATTTCAGGCGTCCCTCCAGCAAAAGTAGTCATACTAGGAGCAGGCGTTGTGGCTGAATTTGCCACCAGAACAGCCTTAGGATTAGGAGCCGAAGTTCGGATTTTTGATGATAATGTTTATAAATTGATGCGTATTCAAAACCAAGTTGGGCATCAATTGTATACTTCTACATTAAACCCAGTTTATATCAAACGAGAATTACTTACTGCGGATGTGGCTATTGGTGCAATTCATTCAGAGATTGGACGAACGCCCTGTGTAATTAGTGAAGAAATGGTGATGAATATGAAGGCTGGTGCTGTCATCGTAGATGTTAGTATTGATCAAGGCGGCTGTTTCGCAACTTCAGAAATTTGCACACATGACAATCCTACCTTTATCAAACATGATATTATTCATTATTGTGTCCCTAATATTGCTTCTAAAGTAGCTCGAACCGCATCAGCTGCTACTAGTAATATTATTACCTCCTTACTCCAAAAAACCCAGCATACAGGTAGCATCGAACGACTTATCTATGATCATTTGGGGCTAAGACATGGTGTATATCTATATAAGGGTATTCTAACGAACCGATATTTGGGAGAAAGATTTCAAATCAAGACAACTGATATTAATCTTTTATTAGCTTCTAGCTTATAAAAAAGTTGCCTTTCTGCGTATTTTAATAATCTGCGTAACAAAAATTAACATTCTGATAAGTAACGGATTAGGGGTATTCTTCGTTTAAAGAAGTATATTCTATTTTGCTTTTTTAGAATTTTTTTTTAAAAACGATAAACAATGAAACGATATATTCAATTAAGTGGGCTTGCGCTGTTGACTATTTTTAGTTTTGCTTTTGTCGCTCCTATGGAAACAAAAAATCCCAACGAAGAAAATATTAGACAATACGATCCTTGTCTAATGGAAAATAACGTATTTACAGACGGCGAAGAAATCGTCTATAAACTGTACTATAACTGGAATTTTGTTTGGCTTTCAGCAGGAGAAGTCCGATTCAAGGTAAAAGAATTAGATGGTCAATACCATCTTTCTGCCGTAGGTCGTACCTATAAAAGCTACGAGTGGTTTTTCAAAGTTAGAGATTACTACGATACTTATATTAATAAAAATACACTCTTACCTGAAACTTCAGTTGTTAAATTGAACGAAGGAAAATACAAACTCTACGATAAGATAAACTTTGATCAAGAAAACAATGTCGCTGTATCTCATAGAGGCAAATCAGAGCATGATGCCGTCAGAAGGGAGTATCCTTTAGATGGTTGTATGCACGATATTTTATCCATCGTTTATTTTTCTAGAAATATTGATTTTGAAAATTTTGACAAAGGAGAGAAATTCCCTGTTAAAATTTTTATGAATAAAAAAACCTATCCTTTAAGTGTCCGATATAAGGGAAAAGAAGCTCAAAAAAGGGTGAAAGGGAAAGGTAAATTCAAAACGATCAAATTCAGTCCAGAATTGATAACAGGAGAAGTCTTTAACGAAGGGGACGAAATGAACATTTGGGTTTCGGACGATAAAAATCGAATCCCTTTATTGATTGAGTCTCCTGTATCCGTTGGTTCTGTAAAGGCCATTCTAAAAAGTTATAAAGGACTTAAATACGATATGGAAGCAAAAGTTAACTAAAAAATATCAATATAAATTTCATCCTAAATTTTATTAGGATTTTTTAAGAACCTTCTGTGTATTTTCTGATTGCTCAAATCTGAATCGCAGAAGGTTTTTTTTGAGTGCTATTCATTTTAACGTAAAAATAACAAGTGCTATCCTTAGTAGTTCTTGACTCTAATTCAAATTGTCCCTACATTTATATTCGTATTATACAATATGTATGCAATAATACATTTCATATATCTATACTGCACCATGAGGTTCTAATAAGAAAAATCACCTCACTCATGATTATCCTTTATTGATACATTCGACATTAATGTTTTACCCCGTATTGTAGCCGAATTGCCTTTACCTCGTTTTATTTTTCAACTATAAAGAATTGGTCTAAATCCTTCAATAACAGTAATCACATGATAACTGTTGTACCCTATGAAATATTATTTCACTAAAAACAATAAAATGAAAATCAAGCCCATTTTAACACCCCTAGTCTATTTAATTATTTTCATCCCTTTTTTGAATAGCCAACCTAAACTGTTTAAACACTCAAATAAAATAACCTCTATACAGGTTAATCCCAAAATTTACTTTGCCCCTATCTACGATACACCCAAAAACATAAGTGCAAAAAAACAATTTGAAAAAACATTAAAAATAAAATTAGGAAATAACATTGCCTCAAGTAAAATTAATCCAACCACCACGCCATCTACTATCTCTAAAACCAAAACTACTTTCAATATCAAGTCAAAAAACATCACTAAATTCGTCAAGCTCAATACTACTTACAATTCAGGTAATACCACAAAACAAATAATAAAAGATAATGGTGTTCCCAATAACGGTAAAAAATTAACACCTACTTCAGAAGATACTAGAGAAGAAGAAGGACAATTTGAATGTTTTTCTCGTATAAATAAAATTACAGTAGAAAATCTAGATCTAGCCGTTCCCCCTTCTTCTAAAGTTAAACATTCTATCTATCCTGGTGCTTTGTATAAATTATCTGCATTTGCACAGACTGGAAATTTTGTGGCAGAGCAAGCCCCAAGAGAAAAAATGTCAATATTTACAGATGCTATACTCACAGAAGGACAAAATTATATAGAAGCTGACCCCTCCAATCCTGCATATATTATGACAGCCCAAAATCAATTGATAAATCGTATTAGTTCAAATTCTCCTACAGTAATGTCTGCTAGATTTTCAAAAATACACAATGAGGAGGATGAACAAGTCCAAGTAAGTATGGGGGGATCTTATATGGGATTTGAAGGCAGTTCCATGTTTGATTATTCAAATAATAAAGTAATTGATCGAATACTAATAGATATTAATTTGGATCAATTTTCAATAGGAGCATTTCCTATGAATCAACAGTTTTTTAAAGACCAAGTTAATGCTTCAAATTATAATCCACAAACATCCGTTTATGTTGGAGCAGTAACTTATGGTAAACGCTGCCTTATTGCTATGGAAACAACCTCTGAATCCTATAATACAATGTTTAAAGCCAATGCTAAGTATGAAAATCTTGTAGGTAGTTTTTCTCTCAGTTCACTATACAAATACCACAAATTAATAGAAGAGAGTAAAATAAATATTATGTTTATTGGCGGTTCAGGTAATCAAAATGGGATGGTCGTAAAAACATTAACTCAAGATGATAATGGCCTAACAGACTTCAATCGTTTTATCAATTTATTATCAACCTTTCTTGAAAATACTAGTCCTCAATCAGCTTTCCCTATTTCTTTTTCATTATTTAATCTCAATGGTGATCTAATGGAATCTAGCACAAATATTGACGAAGTTCCTCAGCGAACCTGTGAATTACGTTATCAATGGGTTGAAGCGGGGTTATATGAAATCGACGCCATAGATTCTGATGATGGGATTGATGGAGAATCTGAAATGAGTGGCTGGGCAAAAATTAAGGCTTTCGGTACAGATGGAGAAATTAAAGATAAAGATCATTTAAACAAGGGTGTAGTTACTACAGAGACTGCTCTTGGAACCGTAAAAATTGATAAAGGAATGATGTATTATGGTTCTAAGAATAATCCTATTATGGTAGATGAAGACAACAATTATCCCTTTTATAGTGGTACTCCACTCCTAATTAATGCTTCAGGAAAAACTAATAATAACAATAGTTTTTTTGTTCCAGACAAATATCGTCGAATATTTAAAATTGATTTAAAAGACCCTCAATCCAAAATCACTTTTAAAATGAAAATGCACGAAGACGATTGGTCAAATGAAGAAGGCGGAAGGCTTGCAGATTTACAAGAACTTCAAAATCTTATAGAAACAGGCCCCATTATTAGAACGATTAGGGTAGTTGCAGATGGTGATCCTATGGCTCTACTTTTTTATCTTCGTAACCGACCAGACATTACAGATTAAAATTTAACCTTATCCTCAGGAAGCTAAAAAAGGTAATTTCTGTTTAAAATAGAAATTGCCTTTTTTAGCTATAGGTTTTATAAACTACACTATTTTTATTTGTTCAGCTATTTTTCCTTGCTTTTTAGAATTCTAAATGATATTAATTTTTATATCTTGCCCAAAAAACTAAAATGAGACCTACGCTTCATACCGCCTATGATCCTAAAAAATTTAGAACTATAGCACAACAGCTTATTGACATCATAGCTGATTATCTCCAAGACTGTCAGGCTAAAAACATCCCAATCTACCCCTATCAAACCCCAAATGCTCAATATAAATTTTGGAAAGAAAAATTAGAAGATGAGTCCATTCCTCTAGCTGACTTTTATAAAGCTGTTATTCAACACTCTATCCATGTCCACCACCCTAATTATATGGGACATCAAGTATCTGCTCCTATGCCTACTGGTTTATTATCGAATATGGTTTCTGCTTTATTGAATAATGGAATGGCTGTATATGAAATGGGCATGGTTTCTACCATTATGGAAAAATTGATTTTTGAAAAGCTAGCTGCTGCTATTGGGTACGATGGGAACGCTGGCGGCATCTTTACCTCTGGAGGAACATTAGCTAATTTAACCGCTCTTTTAACAGCCCGAAGTGTTCAATCTCAAGAAGATATTTGGGAAAATGGTACACATAAACAATATGCTCTAATGGTTTCTGAAGAGGCGCATTATAGTGTTGATCGTGCGGTGCGTATGATGGGATGGGGAAGCAACGGTATCATTAAAATTCCTAGTAATGCGCACTTTCAAATGCGTACAGACTTACTTGAAACTTACTATCAAAATGCAATCAAAGAAGGTATAGAAGTCATAGCTGTAGTGGGTAGTGCTAGTAATACAGCTACTGGCGTTTATGACGACTTGGAAGCCATCGGGAAATTCTGTCAACAACACAAGCTCTGGTTTCATGCCGATTGTGCGCATGGTGGAGCAGTCTTATTTTCGCCAAAATACAAACACTATTTAAATGGTTTAGTTTACGCCGATTCTATCATTATTGATTTTCATAAAATGATGTTGACACCAGCCTTATCAACTGCCATTATTTATAAAAATAATAAGACCTCTTATCAAACTTTTAAACAAAAAGCCGATTATTTATTTGATGAAAATTCTGATTGGTACAATACAGGAACCCGAACCGTAGAATGTACTAAGCTGATGATGTGCCTGCATCCTTTTGTATTATTTAAAGAATATGGAACTCCATTTATTGATGAATATGTAACAGCAGCGTATGATGCAGCACGATTATTTGCCCAGAAAATAACTGAACGCCCTAATTTCGAACTAGCAACTTTCCCTCAGACCAATATTGTTTGTTTTAGATATAAAAAAGAAGGCAATTCAATAACGTCACAAAATCTATTAAACAAAAAACTCCGACAAGCTATTCTCGAAAAGGGAAATTTCTATATTGTCCAAACACAATTAAGGGGTATACAATATATGCGTACCACACTTATGAACCCTTTTAGTGGAGAACAAGAATTCGATGAGCTGCTGAGTTTTATTGAACGAATAGCGAATGAAATATAATCTATTCCATTTCTATTAAAAGTTGTCCTTTATCAACGGCTATTCCTTTACCAATGATAACTTCTTTGATAGTCGCATCGCCTGTTGCTTTAATAACATTTTCCATTTTCATAGCTTCAAGGATAAGTAAAGGATCTCCTTTTTGAACACGTTGGCCTGCTTCTACTTGAATATCTAATACTAAGCCTGGCATTGGCGCTTTCACATTATTCATCTTACTAGAAGAAAGGTTAGAGAGACCTAGTTTTTTAACGAGTTGATCGTATTTGTCCTTGACTGCTATAGTATATTTATTATTATTAATTTTTATTAAAAAAGTTTTACCATTGGCGTCTTGTTCCAAAAGTTCTGCTTTGTATGCTTTATTTTTATATAAAATATGAAATTGTCCGTTCTGCTCTTTCACAAAATCAAGAGAATGCTCATCAGGACTGATATTCAATTCAAAGCTATCGTTTACACTAATTTGATATTTCTCCATTTATCTGTTCGCTTGTTTTATTTTTCTTGTTTACCTAATTTAATTAAAATATAATATTCAAAAATAGAATAACAAAAGTAAATAATAAAAAAAGGAAGAATAAATAGGTTAGATGTTGGCAAAAATAATTTATCATAAATCAATACAATCGCAACAGCAGCAAACATTTTGAAGGCAATTACACCAATTATGAGTCTTGTAAAATCATTTTTGTTTTTGCTATTGGCAATATTTTCACCTATTTGATAAACTATTATTGATAGGATAATAAAAAACAATAAACAAAAAATCGAGAAGCCAATATTATCATAAAGAGCCGTTGAAATATGCATGGGTATTAAAACAAAGCATAAAATCAAGGAAACGAAACCAAGCAGAAAGTAAAATTTTCGGCGGTTCATATCTAGTCAGGTATTAGTTTTTCGTTTTGTAATCTTACAGATAAAACTCTCTAATAAGTTAATCTGCTGCTTTTGTAATCTCAATCTTTATTTGCCAATTGCCCACAAGCGGCATCTATATCTTTTCCTCGACTTCTTCGCACCGTAACCATTACCTTTTTTGCTCTAAGGTAACGAGCAAATTTATCTATCTTATCTTCGTCAGCTTTAATATAATCTACGCCATCGACGGGGTTGTACTCAATGATATTTACTTTTACAGGAAAGTGTTTACACAATTTCACCAATTGCTCGGCATCTTCCAAGCCATCATTTAAACCTTGAAATGCAATATACTCGTAGCTGATTTTATTTTTTGTTTTTCTATAAAAATATTTAAGTGCTTCTACGAGAACTGCTAGATTATTCTGTTCATTAATCGGCATCATTTCGTCTCGTTTGGCATCGTTAGCAGCATGGAGCGATAAAGCTAAATTGAATCTAACCGCATCATCGGCTAGTTTTTTTATCATTTTAGCAATACCTGCTGTACTGACAGTTATCCGACGAGGAGACATATTTAAGCCCCAAGGTGCTGTAATTAATTTTACACTTTCCAGTACATTTTTATAGGCTAGTAAGGGTTCTCCCATACCCATATATACAATATTGGTAAGCGGATGATCAAAGGTTGCTAATGATTGTTGATTCACAAGAACAACTTGATCATAAATTTCGGCAGCATCGAGGTTACGAATCCGTTTCATCTGACCAGTTGCACAAAATTTGCAGGTCAAACTACAACCTACCTGAGAAGATACACAGACCGTAAATCGCTTTTCACTAGGAACAGGAATCAGGACAGACTCAATTAAATGACCATCATGCAATCGAAAGCGACTTTTGATAGTTCCATCAAAACTGCGCTGCACTTTATCTTCTAGGATACGATGGATTAGGAAGTGTTCTTCTAGGAATAAGCGCAGCTTTTTTGATAAATTACTCATTTCATCAAAACGCCCTACGCCTTTCTTCCAGAGCCATTCATGTACTTGCTTTGCCCGAAATTTTGCTTCCCCTAGCTCTACAAAAATCGTTGTTAACTCTTCAAGAGATAATTTTCGAATGTCTTTCTTAATCATCGTTGATTCCATAACACAAAGATAGGGTAGAATATTTGATTATTCTACCCTATCTTTTTTACAAAAAATATAATTACCTCATTGCTATCCCATCTAAACCATTAAACAAGGCTCTAATGCTTTTACTCGAAGGTCGTTTTTCATTGGCAGAAATAATTTTCCCTTCTTTGTCTATTAACATAAAACGAGGAATACTTCCTATATTATAGTCTTTGGCTAATGAAGAATTCCATGCGCCTTCAATAAAGACTTGTTCTCCTTTCATCTTTTTATCTTTCACCATTCTCGCCCAAGTCTCTTTTTTGTTATCAATAGAAACGCTCATAAAGACAATATTTTTATCCTCGTATTCTTCTTGTAATTTTTCCAAGTGTGGTATTTCTCCACGACATGGACCACACCACGTTGCCCACACATCAATATACACATATTTTCCTCGATAATCACTTAGTTTCTTCTTCTGTCCTTCTAGATCTACAATTTCAAAATCTTTCGCTAAAGCCCCTGTTTTTAAAGGTGCCCATTTATCATACTGTTCATTAATAGATGCTAAATAAGGTTTATATTTCTCTTTGGATTTAAATTTTTCATAATCACTATCAACACCGTTAACCCCCAAATATTTAATTCGATCATGTAAATTCTTGGCTTCTAAAAATGTTTTAATTTTATCATTTTTAAATAACTTACTAATAAAAATATTGGAAGTCTTAAAATACAAATTGCTGTCACTCTCATCTAATTCATTTTCTTTGATGTGTTTAGTCGTTTCATTTGACAAATATTCTCCTATAAACATTGTATACTCCATACTTTGAAGACTTGATGCATCGTTTAGATCTACTATATCCATATAATCCTTAGAATTGTCTTCTACTTCTTCTTTTTTAGTAAAATGCTTATGATACCTACTGTACCTACTCATTAGATTTACCCATTTATATTGGTTGTTTCTTTTTTCACTTTTTATAAAATCTGTTGATAAGCCTTTAAACGCTGTAAGGCGAGTCTCTTGTATTTCTTTATATGTTCCAATTTTTTCTTTGAAATCGTTATATTCTAGGCTATATAAATCTTTTACCCCAGGTAATTTATCTTCTTCTAATAATACCTTATCCTTTAGATAATTATTAGCATCTGCACCCTTTCCAGTATATACAATTGTTTCATCAAATGAATCTATATTAACCGTAATATTGAGTTCATCATTAGGGGTAAGATATAAGGTAGCATATTCTTTATGGTTCAATCTTACATATTGAGGCTTTTCCACTATAAATTCTCCTTCAAAGTTTCCTTCATCATCTAATAGTAGAGTATCCGTTGAAGATTTTTCTCCAAAAGGAACAATACTAGTCAATGTAATTTGTTTCCCGACAGGGTTTATAATTTTCCCTTTCAACTTGGCTGTTGACAAAACTTCTTGTGTCGTAGAGGTATTTTTACAAGCTATAAAAACACATAATATTAACGATAGTGTGAGCAATTGTTTCATTGGATATTTTTAGTAATTTCATGTAATTATTGGATTTTACGTATCGTTACACAACAATATGTAAAACCTCCGTTTTCTAAATATAAACAGAATACCTAATACCTAGTGTATCATTACCAAAATATTTATAGGTTTATTTTTTGTAAATCCTCGTATTTAAACCATTAAATCCACTAAAAATTAAACAACCACCCCCAGAGGAGGTGGATTTAAGGGCTACCCCCAAAGGGGGATTTCCCGCTTAATCAACTCAGAAAAAATACCAAACAATTATTTATGAGGTATTTCTAGTTCTAACTGGCAAAGCCAAATAGACATAACCACCGTCAAAGACGGTGGATTTCTAAATTACATTAAAGCCGTGAATAACTCTAGTTTTTCTAAGTATTCACGGCTTTATTAATACTATAAGTTCTAACTAAATCAACGTCACAATATCCCTGTTTTAAATAGTGTATTTTTATTTCAATTTTTCCATATTATGAAATATAAACACTTACAACATTAAGAACATAAAATATAATTCATTATGAAGACCCAGTTTATACTTATTACTTTCTTTATATTTAATGTAACCAAGTTGTCTGCTCAGGATAACACTATTAATAACGAATATTTACAGAGTCAAAAGATCCAATTAACCGAAGAATTAAAAGCTGCTATTCTAAAATATGAAACAGCCATTCAAGCCAATGAAAATGTTGCACGAAACTATTATAATTTAGGAGTGGTATATTATGAAGTAAAACAATTAGAAGTAGCACAAAAAAAACTAACTAAGTCTTTAGAATTAAGACCTGATTATATAAAAGCCAAGGCATTACTAGGAGAAGTTTACTACGCCAAAGGTCAATTAGAACCAGCTTGCAAACACCTTCAAGCCTCAGTAGATATGGGTTTAGAAGACGATTTTATTTTTTATACCTTAGGAAAAATATACAATCTATTGGGGATTCATGATAAAGCCATTGTTAGTTATAGCAAATGCTTAGAGATAGAGCCTACTTTTGCAGATTTTAGTTTTAATTTAGCGGCTTCTTATCAAGTAACTCAACAGTATAATAATGCTATAAAATATTATAAGCAAACCTTAGAAAATGCTCCACGTCATAAGAAAGGCTTAAAAAACATAGTAGCATCGTTAACGTCCATCGCCCAATATGATGAGGCACTTTTATATGGAGAAAAACTACTCAATACCTATCCAAATGATGCAGAGGCTTATTTTATTATGGGGGAGGTACACAGTAAAAAAGGGAATATTAGCGAGGGAAATACCTTTAATAAGCAAGCTCTAAAAATGGGTTATAAAGTAAAAACAACCACCATTAACTAGATACAATAGTTGTTTTCAATAAAAAAATCAAAAAGCCTAGCATATCTCATATAATATGCTAGGCTTTTTTGTATATAAAAAATATCACATTTTGGGCTTATTTTGATTTTTTCACCCAAAAGAATCTAAATTATTCTTAACAATAATGATCAAAGGCCATTTTAAGATTGGCAGAGATAATTTCAGCAGAACGTCCTTCAATATGGTGTCTTTCTAAAAAATGAACTAATTTCCCATCTTTAAATAAAGCAATAGATGGAGATGACGGAGGATAAGGTAACATAAATTCCCTAGCCTTATTGACCGCTTCCTTATCGACTCCAGCAAAAACAGTAACTAATTGTTCTGGTTTTTTTTCATTCTCTAGTGCCAATTTTGCTCCTGGACGGGCATTAGCTGCTGCACAGCCACAAACAGAATTCACGACCACTAAAACAGTTCCTTCTTTTTTTGATAATAATGCTGTTACTTCATCAGCTGTTTTTAATCCATCAAACCCAAAGTCCGTCAATTCTTGAGCCATCGGAGTTGTTATTTCTATTGGATACATAATTCTATAATTTAGTATTGTCAAAGACTATCTTTTGACTTTTTCTTAAAATTAGATTACTCTACAAATTTATCATTTTTATAACAAAATATTATACAATATAAATGCAGAAGTTGTTTAAAAATAACCTACATTTCTATTTTAATGCCCATATTTCGCATTAAATGCGTTGCATTAAAACTCTGGCTTACGCCTTTTTTGATTTTATAATCAAAAATTAACTCATCATTTCGGACTTCTACTTCCATACATAAATTTTCAATCGTCCCGTTAGCATGAGCTTCTAAGCTTCCTAGTTCCAAATCATGTGTTGCAATAATCCCTGTTCCTTTGCTTTTTATCAATTGTTTAATCAATGCTTTTGAGCCTGTATGCCTATCATTAGAGTTTGTTCCTTTAAGTATTTCGTCTAACAAAAAGAAAATATTTTCGCCTTGTTCTACGGCTTCGATTATCGTTTTCAATCGTTTTAGTTCAGCATAAAAAGAACTCGTACTTTCGTGCAAAGCATCCTGAGTTCGCATACTTGTGTACGTTTTTAATAAAGGAAGATTTATCTCCTTTGCACAAACTGGAGCACCTATCATTGCTAATACAATATTCAATCCAACCGTCCTCAAAAAGGTACTTTTTCCTGCCATATTCGAACCTGTTACTAATTTAATATGTCCTTGTGTAGGAATATGAACAGCATTACAAATTCTTTTTTCGGCAGCTATTAAAGGATGTCCTAGAGCCTTTGCTTCTAGTAAGCCATTCTCTTTAATCGTAGGAAAAACCCATCGATTATGATTATAATACATTGTTCCTAAACAATTTACTGCTTCAAATTCTGCTAGTGCTTCGAACCATTTAGGCAGGGCTTTCTTCTGATTTTTTTTCCAATCTTCAAGGCGTTTCACCCATTGTAAATCCCACAATCCGAAAATATTCAAGAAGATTGCAAATACATTATAACGAACATTTAACTGACTAATAATATATGAAAGTCGTTCAATATCTTTTGAAGCATTTTTCTCAAATACAGCTTGAAGCATCTTTAATTTTGAACTCGAAAAATCGTATTCTTCTATATGCCCAATAAGGCGACTATAGCCACTTAATATTTTTTCAGCATGGGTCGTAAATAAATGAGTATCGTTGACTTTCGAAAGCGTTTGTTTCAATATTAATCCAGGTAGTATTAAAAAGAGTAAAAACAACCAACCTATTTCTAAATAAATACTTAAAAAAGTCCCTACTAGCATCCATATTGGAATGAACCACAAGGATATTTTAAGCCAATTATTTTGAATAATAAAATTAGGTTCTTCCAACCATTTTTTTAGTAATTCGATATGTTTTAGATCATCTTCCGTTGTCTGTCCTTTGGCTTGAAAATGTTGCCGCCAATCCAGTTTGTCTGCTAGTTCCTTAGCTGCATTTTGGCGTTCTTTTATACTATTTAAATTTGTCTCATTTCCATTCTTTAAATAATTGGCATACCGACGTCTACCAATGCTTGTAGACGTACGATTGGTATATTGGTAAAAAGAGTAATCTCCAAAAATATCCAGATCAATGGTATAGGGATGTAAGGGATTTTTGAAATCCTCTCCATTATCAAAGTCTACATAGGAGTCGTTTAAAATTTTTAGTTCATTCTCATTGATTAAAACTAGGTTTCGATGGTGGGCTTCAGAAGCTTTAATGGCTTGATGCCATTTTACAAATTTGGCAAAAGCCAATAAAAAAACAACCGTAAATAAGATACCTGACCACCATAAATTCGATAATAAGTATATGAACAAAGCTACAGCTACTACAAAAACGACTAATCGTACTAAAGCAAATTTGTTATATCGCTGTCGGAGCTGTTCTGCTACTCCTTGAAATTTTATTTTTCGGTTTTGATAAGTCTCTTTAAGTTTATTTTTATCCATATGTTCCTTTCTCTGCCTTATTTCATTAACTTAATGAGTGTACTCAAAAACCAGCTTTCATCCGAACGAATTAGTTTTTCAAGGGCATTGTCCGCTTTGTTTGAAAAAGATTGAATATCCTGAACCACACTTTTGAATGTTTCCACCTCTTCCCCTTCTCCCTCAATTTCTGAAATCTGAGTCAATACTTTTTTCATAGGATCTAACTCCTTCTTTTTTCTTTGGGCAATAATCTTTTTGATAATATCCCACATATCTTTTTCAGCAATGAAATAATCTTTCCGTTCTCCAGGTATAATTTTCTTGTATACCAGTCCCCAATCGATTAAAGCTCGAATATTCATATTAGCATTACCAATTGATATTTTCAATTGATCCATAATGTCTTTCGCACTTAAAGGTTTTGCAGAAACCAACAATAAAGCATGTACTTGTGCCATCGTCCTATTAACGCCCCAATCAGATCCAAGCGTTCCCCATGCTTGTATAAACGTCTGTTTTCCTTCTTCTATATTCATATTTTAGATTTATTAAAACTAAAAATCTTTATATTTTCAATAAATATTGAAAATATAAAGATTTTATAAAAAACACAAAGAAGCTCAGTTTATTTTTCCAATAAACTGATTAAACGGGTACGTAGAGTCCTCCTTTGATAAGGTTTCTAGAAATTACCATTCGTTGTATTTCAGAAGTTCCTTCGTAAATTTGAGTGATCTTAGCATCACGCATCAGCCGTTCTACATGATATTCTTTTACAAAACCATAACCACCATGTACTTGAACGGCTTCTGTTGTAATATGCATAGCGGCTTCCGAAGCAAAAACTTTTGCCATTGAACTTGCTGCTGTATAATCCATGTGTTGGTCTTTCAACCATGCTGAACGATAAACCAACAATTTAGCAGCCTCTACTTGAGTCGCCATATCTGCAAGTTTAAAAGCGATTGCTTGATGTCCTGAAATTGGTTTTCCAAAAGCCTTTCGCTCATTGGCATAGGCTGCTGCTAATTCGTATGCCCCCCCCGCAATTCCTAATGCTTGTGCTGCAATTCCTATTCTACCACCAGCTAAAGTTTTCATAGCAAATTTAAATCCAAAACCATCCTCTCCTATTCTATTTTCTTTAGGAACTTTTACATCATTATACATAATGGTGTGGGTATCCGAAGAACGTATTCCTAACTTATCCTCCTTTGCTCCAATTGCTACTCCATTCCAATCTGTCTCTACAATAAAGGCATTAATTCCCCTATGCCCTTTTTCGGTATCCGTTTGTGCTATGACCAAGTGAATTTTTGATGTTCCTCCATTGGTAATCCAATTCTTTGTCCCATTTAATACATAGTGATCGCCCATATCTACAGCTGTAGTCCGCTGACTAGTCGCATCACTTCCTGCTTCGGGTTCTGATAAACAAAAAGCACCAATCCATTGCCCTGTGGCAAGTTTGGGTAAATATTTTTGTTTTTGTGCTTCTGTTCCAAATGTTTCTAATCCCCAACAGACTAGAGAGTTGTTAACAGACATAATAACAGAACAAGAATTATCGACTTTAGAAATTTCTTCCATTGCTAAAACATAGGAAAGTGTATCCATTCCACCTCCTCCATATTCAGGTGAAACCATCATGCCTAGAAACCCTAGTTCTCCCATCATCTGCACTTGTTCTTTAGGATAAGACATTGTACGATCTCTTTCTATTACACCTAACTTAAGTTCTTTTTGAGCAAGGTCTCTAGCAGCTTCTTTTACCGCTAAATGTTCTTCGGAAAGATCAAATTTCATAGGTTGGTTGATTTTAATTGGTTGACTACAAATTTAAACGCAGCGAAATTACGCTAATTTTTTTTAGAAAAAGATTTTTAAAAAAATTATTCCAATATTTTCACTAGGGATAGTGTATCACCACTTACTGCTGCATCTATAATTGTAATTTTCTGTTGACTTGCTTCTAACAAAGGACTACGAGTGGTTCTGCTCGAAAAATGTATAACCAGGGTATCTTGTTCCAATTCGTAATAATAGCCACCTTTAATACCAGTATAATACATTGAATCTCCTTTTACCGTAAAGGCTTTTTGAGTAGCACCTTCTTTTTTCCATTCTCCTTGAAAATCTTTTTTAAACGTTAACGGATTTACAGCTATTCGTTTACAGGAAAGTAATAGAATACTTATAATAATAACTAGAGAATACAGCTTTTTCATTGGGATATGAATCTTTTTGTTTTAGTCATGCCAATCTTCTTTTAGGTGTTTAGCTAAAAATCCTAGCATAACTTTATAGAATTCGAATTGGTTTTCTTCATTACTAAATCCATGTCCTTCATTATATTTCACCATATAAGGAACATCTATATCTCTATTCCTGAGTGCCTCTACCATTTGATCCGATTCTAGTATTTTAACTCTAGGATCGTTGGCCCCTTGTACAACTAATAAGGGGGCTGTAATCTGATGTGCCTGAAGAACTGGAGAATATTTTTCCATTCTTAGGCTGTCTTTTTCATCCGTTGGATCACCTATCATTTCATACATCATTTTACGATATGGTTCCCAATAAGGTGGTATATTTTCCAAAATGGTAAAAATATTGGAAACCCCTACATAGTCTACACCACAAGCATATACATCAGGTGTAAATGTTAAACCTGCTAAGGTCGCATATCCTCCATAACTACCACCATAGATTCCCACTTTCCTTGCATCTGCGATACCTTGTTCTACCATCCAGTTGACCCCATCGGTAATATCGTCTTGCATTTCTTCTCCCCATTTTCTAAAACCTTCCATCCAAAAAGCTTTACCATATCCTGTAGAACCTCTAAAATTCATTTGTAATACTGCATATCCTCTATTAGCCAACAACTGGACATCAGGGCGATAGCCCCAAGCATCTCTAGCCGAAGGCCCTCCATGTGGCAATACAATAGCAGGAAGGTTTTTATTCTTATCTTTTGGTAAGGTCAAATAGGCTTTTATCTCTAGTCCGTCCCTTGATTGATAAGATACGGGAATCATTTCAGATAAATCTTCTTCATCAATCCATGGACTCACATCTGCTATCTTCGTCAAATTGCCCGTTTGAGCCTCATAAAAATAATATGCTCCTAATGAACGATCACTATACGTCCTAATAATGAATTTGTCTTCTTCTTTATTTTTACTAGAAATAAAAATTTCATAATCCCCCAATTGGTTTTTCAGCTCCTGATATAAATCTTCAACTTTTTTATCTAAAAAACTATGCTGTTTTTTATCCGTTGTATAGGAAATTGTCGTTAATACTTTCCGTTTTTTAGAATACGACAGACCATATACATCTACTTGATCATGCTCAAATATTTTTTCAATTTCTTTTCCTGTTGTTAAATCAAATTTCACAATAGCACTCTTGTCTCTGCCCAGATTAGAAGTTGCGTAGATTTGATTCGGGTTTTCAAAGTCAAAAAATAATGGAGCAATGCTTTCTTTCCAATTGGTCGTAATACTTTCTTCCCATTCACTTTCCTCTGTTGTTCGATGTAAAAGAGTCATATTAATACCATCCACTACTTTGAATGCTAGGCGAAGTTTACCATCATGATCTGTTTGCCAATCTGTAAATGGTGTCATTGGGTTATTTTTAGCCAATTGCTTAAAGGCTCCTGTATTAATATTGATACGATAAGGATCGAATAATTGTTTATTGTCTTTATTCATTCCAATAATGACCTCATCATCATTGTTTTCTAAGCGATCTATAAATTGAATTCGGATTTCATCAAATGGCGTCAAGTTTTTGGGATTATTCCCATCTTTGCTTACTGCAAATAATTTAAAATTCTCGTCTCCACCATCATCTTTTATATACAATAACCTATCATTATTTGCCCAAAGATAGCCTGCAATATCCCGATCTGTTTCATGGGTTACTTGTATTGCTGTGCTATCGCCTATTTTTTGTATAAACAGATTTTGTCTATTCTCAAATGGTCCCATATATGAAAAATAGTTTCCATCTGGCGAAAGTTGATAAGCTGTCTTTTTAGGTTTTTTAAAAAAGTCTTCTACACTATATTTGTATTCTCCATTTTCATAGTTGATTAATTTAGATAGTTCATCACTAGAACTCGGTAGACTGAGATTTCCTTTTTTTGTGATTGTTTCAGTATGTTCCATTTTATTAATTACGTTTAAATTGGTAGCTGCATTCTTAGAGAAATAGTCTACTATAAAATATAGTACTGTTATTATTCCAATATATATTATAATTGCTGATATTCTCATTAAATTTAAATAAAATTAAAAGAATGATTGAGTACAATGCGTTTATTTCAAATCATTTTGATACTCAACTTCCTTACTTTGAAACACAAAATTAGAAAGGTTGTTGTAATTACTAGGAAGTCTTAGATGAATTTTTAATATTGTTCTATAAAAAATAATATTGTATCGGATAAACGTTAATTTATATCTTCAAGTTTTCAACTAAAACTAATGTCTGCACCTAAAGCTACATTTATTGGAAAAATAATAGAAAGTATTCAAAAACAACTATTTGTTAAGCTCATCCTTAGTAGACATATTGGAGAACCTAGTGATTTAAAAAAGATTCAACTTAAACTTGTTCATATTAAAGGAGTAGATAAGTTATCTTTCCATATGCAATATGAACAAAGAGATGAAGTGAAAAATTATAGTATTGAGGAAGGAATTGTTTTATTGGAAGTCTATTTAGGCAATCATTTTCTAAATGGAAATCTCTTCACATTAGAACGAAATTATAATCTTTTACATAATAAAAAAAGGAAGGCGAGACTCCTTGAACAAAAGCCTACACATCTGATACTCCCTGATAAATCACATGATAGAACAAAAAAACGCTTCGTCCATACCGATAAAATATATTTACAAGAAATGGGTATTGCCTCAAAAAATGGGCAAATTCTAAAACAAGGGCAAGCAAAATACCGTCAAATCAATAAATATATTGAAATCGTTGATCACCTTATTCAAAAAGCTCGATTAAAAGATAATATTAGAATACTCGATATGGGCTCTGGAAAGGGGTATCTAACCTTTGCACTATACGATTATTTAAAGAATACGCTTCAATTTGTCCTACAACTGACAGGTATAGAACTACGCTCGAATCTAGTGGATTTTTGTAATCGTTTAGCGACAAAAATTGGTTTTGAACAACTTGATTTTGTAGCTTCTGATATTTTTGATTACCAAGTAGATGATTTGGACATACTTATTGCTTTACACGCTTGTGATACTGCTACAGATATTGCCATTGCAAAAGGCATTCAGTCTGGTGCAAAAATCATTATTGTTGCACCTTGTTGTCATAAACAAATTCGAAAAGCAATGAAGGTGCAATCGCCTTTGAAGCCAATTTTAGAACATGGGATATTATTAGAACGACAAGCAGAATTAATTACAGATGGCATCCGAGCTTTACTCCTAGAACAAGCAGGATACCAAACGAAAGTTTTTGAATTTATATCTTCTGAACATACTGCCAAAAATCTAATGATAACAGCTATTAAAACAAATCAAAAATCAGATAATCAGCAAGCCATTGAAAACATAAAAAATGCCTATGGTATTCAGGAACACTATCTAGAAAGTCTGTTAAAATAAACTATCTTGGCACTTCAATTCGCTTGATAATATCATCTATTACGTCCTTTGTAAAGTAGCCTTCCATTTCCCGCTCGGGAGTAAGAATAATCCGATGATTAAGCACAGGATAAGCTACAAACTGAATATCATCAGGTGTTACAAAATCTCTTCCCGACATCGCTGCAATTGCCTTTGCTGTTTGCATTATTGCCAGTGAAGCTCTTGGAGATGCGCCTAGAAAAAGGTCACCACTATTTCTTGTATTGTGTATGATATTCGCAATGTAGTCTAGTAATTCATCTTTAATATGTACTTTTTCGACTAACTCTTGACATTGTTTAATCCGTTCGGCAGTCATGACAGCTTTAACCTCTTTGGTTTGTTCTTGTTTAAAATCATTTTTAAAACGACGTAGGATCAATTTTTCTTCTTCTAAGTCTGGATATTGTATATTGATTTTAAATAAAAATCTATCCAACTGCGCTTCGGGCAATTTATACGTCCCTTCTTGTTCAATTGGATTTTGTGTCGCTAATACAAAAAATGGAAATTCCATCAAATGGGTTGTCCCATCTACTGTAACCTGCTTTTCAGCCATCACCTCAAAAAGGGCAGCTTGCGTTTTTGCTGGTGCACGATTAATCTCATCGATGAGTACCAGATTAGAGAATATTGGGCCTTTATTAAAACTAAAAGAAGAGGTATTCAAATTATATATAGTCGTTCCGACAACATCTGATGGCATCAAGTCTGGTGTAAATTGAATGCGGGTAAAATCTGCCGATATGGTTTGTGCCAGTAATTTAGCTATCAATGTTTTGGCAATTCCTGGTACTCCTTCCAGTAAGATATGCCCTCCCACAAATAAACCTGCTAGGAGTAAATCTAACATTTCTCCTTGACCAATAATCACTTTACTCACTTCTGCTCTAATTTCTTGAACAGCATCTTGTACAGGGCTTAAATCTAGGCGATTTTGTTCCCAAGTCGAAACTGGTTGAACGGTCTCTTCGGGAAAAAGACTGCTTTTTATCCTTTGGGTTACTTCTTCTATGCTTCCCATTCCGTCGAATGTTAGGACATCCAACTTTGTTTTCATATATTCAATAGCTGGTCTTGTTGAAGCTTCAAAGACTTGAATCCGTTTGAGATGTGTATCTACATTTTTATCGTCTACTCTATCAGAAGTTTCTGCTCTTTTTCCAGCACGCTCTAATAATTCTTCTTTAGGAACTTCAATATTGATAATTTTTTCAATCCTCAAGTTTTTCGATTCTACCAAATCTATAAGTGTATCTACTTGTGGAATCGTTCTAGGATAACCATCCAGAATGATGCCTTCCTTATCCAAATTTTCATCAATAATTTGCCCTAGCAAATCCTTCATAATATAATCAGGTACTAAATCGCCTTTCTCTTCGTATTCTGACATCAATCGACCGATAGATGTCTGTTCTTCTTTTTCTTGACGAATTCTATCGCCTGTTGAAATATGTTCGTAACCGACTTGTGATTTTAAGATTCCACATTGTGTTCCTTTACCTGAGTATGGCGGTCCTGTAATAACCAGTATTTCCATGTTGGGTTTTTCGTTTTTATAAAAAAGATTAATTCTTATTTTTCAATTTATCTAGATACTTCATCAATTCGATTTCATCATAAATCAATACTTCTCTAGCTTTGCTTCCTTCACTAGGGCCAACGATGCCTAATGCCTCCATTTGATCCATTATACGCCCTGCACGGTTATATCCTAGCCTTAGTTTTCGTTGAATCATTGAAGTAGATCCTGATTGATTTTGAACAACTAATCGAGCAGCATCTTCAAAGTTTTCATCTAATTCTGATATTTTAATTCCTGTTGCTCCATGCACCTCATCGTCGCCATGAAATTCTGGCAAGTAGAATGGTGTTGGATAACCTTGTTGATTACTGATAAAATCAATAACACTTTCCACTTCGGGGGTATCTACAAAAGCACATTGTAATCTTATCACATCTGCTCCGACAGATAGGAGCATATCTCCTCGACCAATCAACTGGTCAGCTCCTCCCCCATCTAAAATTGTACGGGAATCAATCTTTGAGGATACTTTATAAGCAATACGAGCAGGGAAGTTGGCTTTAATTACTCCTGTAATAATATTTACAGATGGTCTTTGAGTTGCAATAATTAAGTGAATTCCTACCGCCCGTGCTAATTGTGCTAATCGACCTATTGGCAATTCGATTTCTTTACCCGCTGTCATAATCAAATCTGCAAACTCATCAATGACTAATATAATAAATGGTAAAAATCGATGTCCATTTAAGGGATTCAATGATCGTTTTACAAACTTCTCATTATACTCTCTAATATTTCTAACGTGTGCATTTTTTAATAAATTATACCGTTGATCCATTTCAATGCATAGTGAATTTAAGGTATGAACAACCTTATTGGTTTCTGTTGTAATCGGTTCATCTTCTCCTGGTAAGAAAGCAAGGAAATGATTGTCTAACTTACTGTACGGAAACAACTCCACTTTCTTCGGATCGATTAAGACCAATTTGATTTGAGAGGGGTGTTTTTTGTATAACAGAGAGCATAAAATTGTATTAATCCCTACAGATTTTCCTTGTCCCGTTGCTCCTGCCATTAAGAGGTGTGGCATCTTTGCCAAATCTGCAATGAAGACTTCATTCGAAATTGTTTTTCCTAATGCGATGGGTAAATCCATTTTGGCATTCCGAAATTTATCCGACATTAAGACCTCTTTGAGCGAAACGATCCTAGGCTTTTTATTGGGTACTTCTATCCCTATTGTTCCTTTACCTGGTATTGGTGCAATGATACGAATTCCCAAAGCGGCAAGGCTCAAGGCTATATCATCTTCTAGATTTTTAATTTTAGAAATCCGAACTCCTGGCGCAGGCACAATCTCATAGAGTGTAACCGTAGGTCCAATTGTCGCTTTTATTTTTACAATTTCTATTTTATAATTTAAAAGCGTTTCAATAATTTGGTCTTTATTTGCTTGCAATTCCGCTCTATCAATATCTATTTCTGTATTGTCATAATCATTTAACAATTGCAGTACTGGATGTTCATAATGCGATAAATCAAGCGTTGGATCGTAAGGCTCGCTATGGCTTTGGTTTTCTACCGTTACCGATAAATTGTTTTCGGATTCAGAAGCAGAAGGGACATTAATTTCGAGTTCTCCTTCTCCTTTTTTTAAACTTTCCTTGTTGGTCGGTGTATAATTATTTTTATCAACCAAATCAAATTCTAGTTGCTCCCCTTGAGGTAAATGCTCATCTGAGAATTCAAAATCTTTTTCTTCTTGAACAGGTTTTGTAATTCCTTTTGGTTTTAAGGGTATTGGAGCAGATGGTTTAGGTTTCTTTTTTCTACCATTAACAAGATTATTCCAATAAGTGTAAAAATCCGAAGAGAATTTCTTATAAGAAAATTCATTGAAGTTAGGATTAAATACCCATATAAAGAATCCTATAATAACTGCTACGAAAAACACAAACATCCCAGATGTTCCTAAAAAATTTGTAAGCCAGCCACTAACGCTAGAGCCAAATGTTCCTCCCCATGGGAATTCAGAAGTACTAAAACAAAAAGCTAAAAAAACTGAAGAAAAAAGCATTAACCAAAAAGCATAACGAAATACTTTCCATAATCTGCTAAAGGGCGTTCGTTGAATTAATGCAACTCCTGATATTCCAAGTAAAAAAACAATCAAATACGAAGGCAAACCAAACCACCAATAAAAAAATTGATGTGATAGAATAGCCCCTAGTCTTCCTAACCAATTTGACATCGCTACTTCTCTATGAATAAGCAATTCCCAAGAAAATTTCATTACATGATTTTGATCGGCCTTCCATGTAAAAATGTATGATGTAAAGGCAATAAAAAGAATGAGTGCTAGGAATAAACAGACAACCCCTCCTAGTTTAGGAATACGCTCATCATTAATCCCCATTTTAAAGGATAGCTGTGTTTTACTCTTCTTTTTTCTAGCGGCTGCCATGTGTATGCTTGTCGTGTATTATGATTGTATAAGGTACAAAAATATGTATTTCGTGTCGGAAATGCGAGTTTTTATATTGAATAGTCTTGTTATTTTATACTAAAAAAAATAACTATGCATTTTAAACATTAACACAACCTATTGTCTAATAGCTTTGTTCCATCATTCAAAAAGGCTATTTCTAAAATATAGAAACAGCCTTTTTGACTTTTAAAATTTCAATAATTTTCTATCGTAGTATCGTTATATCTCCTTTAAATAATTCCGTAGTGCCATCTATATAGCGAACTTTGACATAATAAACAAAGACAGCAGGAGACATCTCTTGAGTTCTAAATTCTCCCTTCCAACCATCTGTAGGATTATTGGGCTGGAAGTTCTCACGAGAATACACTAAAGCCCCCCAACGATCGAAGATTTTAAAATCTTCGATGACTTCAACTTCTGAGCCTGCATAAACGGTTATTCCGTTATTGTTATCATTGCCACTTTTCGGATAGAGAACATTTGGTACAAATACTCCTTTGTTAATAACCGTTATAAGCATCTCATCTCGATATTGGCATCCGTTTTCATCTATTAGTGTCAAGGCATAATTCGTCGAACGTAATGGTTTAATTACAGGATCTAAACAATCTGTACAAGACAACCACCTCTCTGGTTCCCAAATAAGAGTATCTAATACTGCTGGAACATTTATTCCTGTAATCTGTAAACTGTCTCCTAAACGTATGGTTGTATCTTGTCCTAGCGTAAATTGTAAACCTGTTGGTTCTGTGACAACAACTTCTTCGCTAGCTTGACAACCATTGGCATCTTCTACAACAATAGTATAAACGCCAGCTCTCAAGAAACGGAAAACGCCTCTAGGTCTAAAATTCAATCCACTTCCATCTCCATCATCTAAAGCATACATATAATCTCCCGCACCACCTGTTACTGAATCAATTGCAATTTCTCCATTGCTTCCATTAAAACAAAGTGGTGGTGTCATACTATAGAAAATTTGCATATCTGATGGTTCTGTTAGCATTACACTATCAATAACAGAACAACCTGTATCGTCTGTAATCGTTACATAATATGTTGAATCCGCACTTAAACCTTGAACAGTATTCCCTGTAAATCCAGTACTCCAATTATATATATAGGGGCTGAGTCCTCCAGTCGCTGTTGCTGTCGCAAACCCATCATCAGCTCCTGCACAGGTTACTCCGAAACCATCATAATCTGAAGATTCTACATTAACATCGATACTATTAACCGCTACTGTTTGAGCATTAGATGGAATATCAAAATTATTACACCCTTGAACAGCATCTGTAATTAAAACTATAGTATATGTAGTTGTTACTGTTGGATTCACTTGAATTTGATGCCCATCATTTATACCTGTTAATGTAAATGTATTAGCCCCATCTGAATAGATAAGATCATAAGGCGCAATACCATCAATATTAAACGTGATTGTTACTGACTCTCCTGAACAAACTGCGTTTGCACTAAGGTCAAAAGATGCCGCCCCTTGTTTGTCAAAGACAACTGGAGTACCTGGTCCAACCGATAAACATTCATCATCTAAATCTGGAAGCCCTGAACCGTCATCATTTCCTGCTCTTGGCGTTATGTAATAAATGTCGCCATAATTCATTATATCTGCATCAAAGCTGAATTCTGGAACATTATTCGTGCCTAGTATGTTACCTATGCTTGTCATTGTACCATCATGCAAGATAAATTCAATAACATCTTCTTGCTCAAGGAAAACACCTGTACTTGTTGCTATTGCCAATTCGTCTTCACAAACAAATAAAGTATTTGTTCCTAAAGAACCTGCTCTTGTTTTACAATTACAATTATTAGAGCCTGAAATGACTAATGGTTCACAACCAAAATCATCAATGAATGTGAAGGCATAAGGATCGCCATTTGTAAATTCATTTGATGTAAAGATATTTCCAGAGAATGTTCCATTATTATTCGTCTCTTGATACGTTGTAGGATCTCCTCCTGTTACTTCAATGACAATTTGATAGGTATCATTTGTATTACAAATTGTATCTTGAACAATTCCCATCATATCTTCTAGGAGTGTTACTTGGATATTAATAATCGAATCACAACCATTATTATTCCCTCCCGTTAATACTTCTTGTCCAAAAAGTTCTCCTCCTGCTCCATAACGCACTCCATTTACTAAGAAGAAATCACTAGAGCATAGAGTCGTGTCAATTTCATTTGTCGTTCTCTCATTAACTGTAAACGTTAGTGATACATCACTAGCTGTTTGAACACAGTTTGGAGAGATATTCGCATATTCAAATGAAACGACGGAGAACGAAGTTATGCCGATTGGTAATATAGGCAATGAAACGACTTCATTGTCTGCGACATTATCAAAGGATATATTCGTATTTCCATCCGTTAATACTACATTATACAATTCTCCATCAATTCCTTCAAAATCAAAACTTAATGTTGGTATCTGACCAAAACAAATATTCGGAGTAACTGTACTAACTCCAATCGTTGGACTATCCGAATCATTAATTGTTATTTGTTCTGTATCTGTACAGTCTTCAGTATCTCTGACAGTAATCATATAATCTCCAGCAGGCAAATTGGCAATCACATCAGTTGTAACAAAATTAATTCCATCTATACTGTATTCTACTGTACCTATTTCTCCACTTGTCACTATTTGTACCGCCCCATTATCCGTTCCACAAGTTGTATGGGTTGGTGTAAGACTGGTAATTTCTAAAGCACAACCTGCTGAACACGGTGCTAATGTTCCAAGTGGCTCAGTAATCGTACAAGTATTATTATCTGCATCTCGAATTGTCAATGTAACATCTGTACCATCTGCCAGTAATACAAAAGTCTGATCTATTCCATATCCAAATGTTTCAATAACATTTCCTCCTACTACTACTTCATACATTCCACTTATTCCTGCATTAGTTGCTTCTACATTTATATTAACATTATAAATATCATCTGTTGTCAATACTGGTGTATTATTATCGAAACAAGTAGCCGTAATTGTTGATGATAGTTCTAAGAATAATAAATTAACAGTTACAATTGAATCACAGCCATTTGTAGCAGCAGCAGTCAACGTGACTACTCCACTAGGTCGGTTAGCATCAAATACTTCTGTTCCTACTGTTAGTGTTTCTCCTGAACAAAGCGTTTGATCAATTGTATTGGTAGCGGCTAAATTAAGAGTGAATGTAAGTGCTTGTGTACCATCATTCTGTTCACAATTCGGTGTTTGATTAGCATATGCGAAAGAAACGACTGTGAATATTGTTGTTTGAGTAATAGGAAGCGTATGCGTCGATAAATCGCCTATATCCTCTATTGTAATATCATTCGTACCATCATTTAATACCACATCATATAATGCTCCATTTATGCCCGTAAAATCAAATTCGATAATAGCATCTTCCCCTTGACATAAATCATCGTCTAATGTAGAAATTGTAAGTGTTGGTCTAATAGATGATGCAATATCAACATTATCTGTATCCGTACAATCCTTATTATCTTTAATAACAATAGAATAATTACCTTCTGGCAAATCTGTAAAAGTATTCGTTGTTTGGAAAGTTGTTCCTCCATCAATACTAAACTCTTCTGTTCCACTCGCTCCTGTTGATGTAATTACGATTTGTCCATTGTCCTCTCCACAAGTTGTTGGTATTACATCAATGTCTGTAATTGATATATTACAATTTGAACAAGGATTTAAAGGGGAATCAAAATCTTGATTTGCCGTACAACTATTATCGTCTACATCTCTTACTATAACACTATAGTCACCTCTATAGGTATTATCTAAGTTAAAGGTTTCGTCTGTACCATAGGGCAATGTTGCAACAACATTACCATCAATTACGACTTCATACATTCCACTTGCACCTATATTCGTTCCAGAAACGTTAATTGTTGCTGTATGGGTATCATCATCAGCTGTTCCTGTTCCTTCATCATTACATACAGCAGTAAGTTCGTCTATTGTTAATACACAAGCTGTTGAACAAGGTGTCAATACTCCTAAGTCTACAGTATTTTCACAAGTATTATCGTCTACATCTCTATAAGTTAAAGTTACACTACTTCCATCTGCTGCAATATTCACTGTACCTCCTGTACCATATGTAAATGTTCCTAAACTCACCCCTCCATTCAAGACCTCAAATTGTCCACTCGTCCCACCATTCACCACACTCGCACCGACACTTACTACATAGAAATCATCTGAGGAATCACTCGGAGTACTATTGTCTTCACAACTTGCACTCGATGAGCTTATTGTCAAGGCACAAGCTGTTGAACAAGTTCCTGGGTCAGTAATTGTTACATCAAATGTACAATTTGAATCACTAGCATCTGTAATTCGAATTACTACATCTCCATTCCCTGACGTGCCGCCATTTAATTCATAACTAGATATTGTTCCATAATTACCACTCGTCGGTGTAATACTTGTCGCTCCACTAACAACACTTACTGTATAACTACTTCCTACATTTGAACCATTTACATCCAAATCAAAGGTAATGTAGTCGTCTGATGCATCACTTGAACTCGCTCCTGTATTACACCCTATATTCGATAAGCCATCACTTGTGATATTACACGTTCCTGAACAAGTTCCTGGGTCGGGTATCGTTACTGGTATACAACAACTTGCATCAGCATTATCGCATATCGTAATATTTATATCACCATTTCCTGCTGTGCCACTCGCCGTTGTAAACG
>JAHDBJ010000047.1 GCA_020630435.1 Saprospiraceae bacterium | reverse complement strand
TTCAACTTTTCTTTACGGGTCAGAAATTTACGGTGATCGAATGAAACGGATAGGATAATAAGTTGATAAAAAAGAATACCATAATTAGATTCTCCAAAAAAACCAAATTCTGTAAAAGAGTTTATGAGTATGGGAATGAAGATACCAATGAGCATTAACTTCTTCATTTTTTCTTCTTTAAATATTCCCCGCAAGGTAAATAGCATTTGAAATAATACGATTGTAAAGCCAACGAACCCCAAATTCATTAATACTTGGATAAAAGTATTGTGGGTCATCTTCCCCGTATAGGTATGAGTAGATTGGAAATATTCTTTATAGTCGATACGCATAAAACCAAATCCCAAGTAAGGTTCTCTTGGAAGTCCTTCATTGATTAAGGCTTTCCAGAAAGGCAAACGCCCTGTCATACTCATTACTTCTTCTAAACGTGATGTATCCCCATCTTTTAATACGACCTTCCAAACGGCTAGTGGTGCAATCGCTATAATTCCTGCCATCATTAAGGCTTTAATGCTGCGCTTATTGGATTGTTGAATATGGAAGACAATAATCAATAAAGCACCAATCAAGGAAGAACGAGAACCTGTGGCATACAGTCCATAGAAAATGACGACAAGCATAAAAATGTTCCAGAATCTTTTTTTTCCTTTTTCATAAAAATTAAAAATCAAACAAGCAATACCTACTCCTGCCAACATTCCTAGCTCATTGGGATTCATAATATAGCCGCCTAGCCTCGCTTCTTCTCCCCCATGTGTCATTCTATAAAAGGTATCTGGAGCAATCCACATCCCAACCACAAATATTAACATGAGGTAGAAAACGACTTTTCCTAGTAGATTGTACAATCTAATCTGATGCCCTTTGAAATGAACATCTAGTATTTTTAATATTTTTATAAAAAAATAAGTGAATACCAAACTCTGAAAAGTCATAAACCACTGTAAGGCACTAAAACCTACATTGGTACTCCACATAAACGAAGCAAAACCCAATGCTAAGTATCCAATATATAAGCCTAGGGCTAGTGGATTTTGTGCCTTCAAATTGTCAACAGCTCCATAGGACTTCACCAAGTAATAAACATAGATAGTAGCCAGCAAAACACCGTTCCTTCCGACTACCTTTATCGCTCTTGTAATCGTAATATTTTCACTCCATGTAAAAAACCCTGCCACCATTAACAGTAATAGAACAAATAAGTATTTTTCTATCTTTTTTAAAAATGGTTGGTGTATTGCTATATCCATTTTGAAGTCGTTGTTTTAGATTTTAATTAGGCATAAATTGCATCAAACTGCTCTACAATGTGACTCCAAGAAAATTCTGCTGCAAGCATTCTTTTAGCGTTTTCCCCTTTTAGAATCACTTGACAGTATGAAGTGATTAGAAAATACTCCATTGCCTCTGCAAGCGCCTCTACATTTTCATTTTTAATACAAATCCCCGCATTATGTTTTTCAATATAACTCCCTACGTTTGTAGCTTCTGTTACGATTGAAGGAATACCAAAAGACGCCGCTTCTAAGACCGAACTTGGTAAACCTTCGTTTCTAGAGGGGTGTAGGAAAATGTCAATTTGTTTTAATAAAGCATCTTTTTCTTTTCCATATTTAGCGCCCCAAAAAACTATCCTATCCCAAACACCTAGCTGTTTTGCTAATTCTTCTAATGCTGTTCTTTCATTGCTATCTCCGATTATCCATAATTTACAATTTGTGTGCGTTTTGGTTATTTTGGCGAAAGCCTGCATTATTAAATCCAAGCCCTTTGTATAAATATCCAACCGTCCTAAAAAACCAAAAACTAAGCCTTCTTCCGTTTTTTGATTGTTCGCATTTTGTTCTAACTCAAATCCATAAGGTAATAATTGAACTTTAGAAGTATCATACAATTTGCCCAAGCCCTCTACTTCACTTTTGCCAATACAGTGAATTGCCTTTGCATTTCTTAATACATATTTTTCATAGCATTGGAAATAGATTTTTTTCTTTAGTTTACTTTTTTGCATCGCAATAGTGTTATAGGCTCCATGTGGTGTAATCACATATTCAAAACCATGCTTCGTCAGCAATTCAGCTACCGTATGAAATGTTGGAATCCAGCCTCCATGCAAGTGAAATCTGGTTGATTTCGGAAGTTGTAAAAGCGTTTTTTCAAACTGATTATCCACTTTAAAGAGATTATCGTAGGACTGAAACAATTTTGTTTTAAACGCTCTTTCTTCATAATTGATGCTTGTGTCTTTAGTGAATCCCCAGACGCTTACCACTTTTCCATTATTGGCTTGATTTGTCGCTAATTGATAAACGACTTTATTGACGCCATTCATTCTATTGGGATTTGCTTTTCCTAGTACGATATGTATGATTTCCATAATTTAAATTTTTGATGTGTTAAGGTAATTTGCCAAAGAATTAGCATGATAATTTGATTCATCATTAAGCCCGCTAAAGCACCATATAAACCAAAATTTTCTAGTAAAAAATTGTAGGTAAATACGCCTAAAATGCTCGTAATTAAATAGCCTAAAAAGAATATTCTATTCAATTCAATGATTCGGATAGCAATGCGAATGGGATAACCTATGATGATGATAAAGTAAAGTATTGCCAGACCTTGAAGTACATAGTAATACGGTGTATACGCTGCGCCGCCTACCCAGCCAAAAATCTCTTTTGAAAACAGTACAATAGGTATCAGTAAAGCAGCGAAGAACAGTAGTGATTGTTTGCTTAACTTTTGTAAAAGTGCTATTCCTGTTGTTGCGGACGCCTGATACGAGCGATTAATGGTTGGGATAAAGTAGTTTTCTATTGTTTGTAAAATAATATTAAAAACCCCGAAGATAGATTGTCCTAAGCGTAAAGCACCTAATGCTTCTACATTGATTAGGACACCTGTTGCCAATACAAAAATATTATTCGACCACCATTGGGATAATGCTGATAGGAAAAACCATCTTCCTTCTTCATAATGGTATTTTAAAAAAGAAAAAAAACGGGGACATGAAAAACAAACAGAACTCATTCTATAAATCCATGCCCCCACTAGACAACTTGGTAATACACTCGCTCCGAGTAAGTAGAAAATGTTGCCTAGCTTTACCTCAAAAAAAATATGCGTAGTTATAATTAAGGCAAAGAGTCCCATTGCTGCTAAAGCATCTATCAGTAATGTTGCTCCAAGTTGATCTTGTGATAAAAAATATTTTCTAAAAAAATCTTGAATTAAAAAAACGACACCGTAACATAAAAATGGAAGATATAGGGATTTGTAGGGTTTAAATAATTCAATATCCATCCAAACTATACCCGCCATTAATGCTATAAAAACAAGCAATAAAGCACTCAATAAGACGACTAAAAATGCTTTATAAACTCCTATTTCTTTTATTGTTGCTATTCGTATTTGCATCGGTTGGATAATGACCGCATGGCTAATAGATAATCCTAAGTAGAGGACGACTACCAATGCCGCAAAAATCCCAAACTCTTCTATCGGTAATAGTTGGCTCAATACAATCGTTAGCGCGAAAGTAGTGCCGCTAAATATTGCTTGGTCAAGTATTAATGTGATTTTCTTTTTCATAAAAAAGTGATAAAAGGTTCTATTTTCTTTTGAATAATCTTAAAATGCTTTTGATAATTCGGATTGGTAACCAAGGGCGGTATCCCTCATTATTAAGGATAAATGCCATGTGACCAACTTCATATTTATCTCTTGCTAAATTTATGCTTGCTATTTCTTTCGCATAGGTTTTTCCACTATCTAGGACAAATAAGTTCTTATCAGAGAGTTTCATAATCACCGTAGAGATAAAGTTTGTTTTCAATTGTTCATTATTGATCAATACGACATCAAATCGATTTTTTAAATCGTTGAAAAAACCTTGCATCTCTGCATATGTCTGATTTTTAAAATTGCTAGTATCAATGTGCATCGTGTTAGGAGCTGCTACTTCTGAGGCTTTTTTATCAATATTCACAAGTACCGTTTTTCGGTTTTGCTCATTTAATGTCTGCGCTAGTTCCTGTGCATGAAAGTTTGCGCCTTGTCCATTTTTTAAGGAAGTGAAAGAGATAATTGACTTATCTTTTGTCAATCCTTGCATTTCCATCCTTAAGGCTTCCCCTTGAAAAAATGCCTTTCTTTTATTGACCTTTCTAAGGTGTGGAGCTGCATATAATACTTCGATGTCTGAATTTTGCTCTATGGTTTCTATATCTTCTACCCTAGTATTGAACATCGTGTATAAAAACATTAGAAATAGACCTCCAAATAATCCTAGTAAACCTGCAACGATTTTGATAATTACAGTATTGGGAGAAATCGGTTTTCTAGGTACTTCTGCCTTCGTGATAATTCTATGAAAAGCAATTTTAGCTGCTCGTGCAATCTCTGCTTCTATCTTTTTTTCGTTTAAGAAAATATAGGCTTTCTCGTGTAACCTAAAGTCTCTATCCATCGTTTTTAGGGCTTTTTCCTTTTTAGGTAGTGGCTTAAAAACTTGTCTTGAAGATTCGATATCTGAACACAATTTTTTGTATTTTATCTCTAGGTTTTTACGGGTATTGGTAATGCTTTCTAAAAAGTAATTTTTGTATAAATCTATTTGTCGCTCTACCGTCTTTACTTCTTCGGTCTGTGGTTTGTAAACCAGCAAAAGCTCTGTCTTTTCTATCTGTAATTCCTTAATTTTTTTAACCATTTCGGTCGATAATAAATCTGTAAAAGCTTCAAAATTGGGGGCAAGTTCTAGGAAGTTTGCTTTTCCTTTTTGTACATAATCATCTAATTCTGTAATCGCATCTAAAGACATTTTCACATTCGTTTGTTGTATCTTTAATTGAGCGATCTTCCTAAGATCTGTTTCTGTTTCTTGACGGAGGTTAATGATGTTTTCTTCTTCCTTATAATTTTCGATATTGTCTTCTGATTGGGATAATTTTTCGTAAACATTCTTAATTTGATTGTCTAAGAAATTCGCTGTAACATCTGCTGTTCTGTATTTGGATTCTATATAATCTTCTATGTATGTTTTCGCTAGTGTATTGGCTAGCAATGCCGCTTTTTCTGGACGGTTATTTTTATAAATAATTTTTACTACAGCGACATCTTTATCTACTGCCACTACGTCAAGGTTACCGTATATTTTTCGATAAAGCCCTTGTTTGCTCCATTTTGTAATGGCATAATCACCAATTAGATCAATCTTCTTTTTTCCATTTAATAAGGTTTTATTTAGGGAGAGTCTTAACTTTAAAACATCCTCGATTTCCAATTTTTGACCAAAAATGCCAGAATATGTCGTATCATTTTCGTGAAGTTGAATGTTATAATTTTCATTATCCAATACCATAATATTCAACTTCTTTCCGTAGTATTTTTTATTGTACAATTCTACCTCCGCTACAAAAGGTCTATCGTCATATAATTCTGTCGCTCTAAGTGTTCCTACTCTAAATATTTCAGTATCAAAGTCCAGCTTATCGATTACTTTCTCTATCAAGGTTTGTGACTTGATCACTTCAATTTCTACGGCTGTTTTATTTTTACTTGAAAAGACATCTAAATCTTGAAATAGGTTATTAGCGGTAACGCCTTCTTGTAAATCGGCTAGTTTGATTTTTGTTGTGCTTTCATACATTGGCGTAACATAACGCAAGTAGCGATTTGCTAAAATCACGCAGCCTACCATTAGTGCCAGTATAAGCGGTAATCCTCTGAAGTAGGGTTTTAAAAGTTTTATCGTAGATTTCATTTTTACAATGCTTTAGTTTGTTCTTAAAATGCCTTCATAAAAATTGCTGCAGCCGTAATAGCAGAGGTAAAAGGAATAATGGTAGAGATTCGCTTATCAAATGTTTTGTATTTCACAGAAGTAGCGATGACAATATCACCAGGATAAAGTGGAATATTTCTATATCGGTAATCGCCTTTCTTTGTTAAGTCAATATTGATGACTTGTGTGTCTACGCCTATTTGTCTCAACACTTTTACTTGTTCTAGATTAGCATAGTTATCAAAGCCGCCTACTCTCGTAATCATTTCTAGTAAATAATTGCGGTCTTTATCTACTGTTATCACCGCAGGATCTCTGAACTCTCCTAGTAAAGAAATTTCTTTATTTAAAATTTTAATGTCTACAATAGGATTGACTAGCCATTCTCCCATTGCTTGTTTGAGTTTCTTTTTCAAATCAATTATGGTTAGATTTTCGACATATACACTCCCTATTTTGGGTACTTCAATGATGCCTTCTGCATCTACCATTAACCACTTACCGTATACCTCATTTGAATTATAAATACCATAAGTCGACCCTACACTCCAGTCGTCTTTTCCCCAAATACTAATCGTAATTTTATCGTCTTTTCGAATCGTATACTGATAGTCTGGATTGTATAAAAGCAAAGAATCTACGCCGTCTCTATACTGCTTATTCGTCATTTCTTCAGCAAACATATTTTGGGTTTTGCACGACATCATGCCTAGTGCTAAATATATGCTTGATAGTAGAATCAATATCGTTCTCATGTCTATTTTGATTATATTTTTAGGAAAAAATCTTTTTTAGAAAAGAGGTTTTTTTAGTCACCATTTTTTCTTTTAAAATGGCTATTCTTTGTAGTGACTTAGTGATGAGTTCCGTTTCATTTTCCCCTTTAACAATATAATCAAATGCACCATATTTAAGCGACTCCACCGCTGTGGTTATATCGGGTTGAGAAGAAATCATAATGACAAAAGCATTTGGATTGAATCGCTTTATTTTTTTAAGGGTTTCGAAACCAGAAAGGTGATCCATCTGATAATCTAGTAGGATGATATCAGGATTTTCTGAAAAATTATTTAAACATTCTACTCCACTTAAAAAGTAGGAAACATTTTCAAAGCCAAGATTGGATAAATGTTTTTTAAACAATAAGCACGTAAACGAGTCATCATCGACTACAAAAACTTTGGATTGAATTATATTTTGCATAAGTAATAATTTTTAATTTCTACTATCACTTATACCAACGAAATGCCAACAAACAACCAATTGATAATCAATTGGTTAAATTTTAATCAAATTAATCTTTGTAGTAAAAAATGGAAATATTCCAAAATTTGGAAATGGAGTTTAATGGAAAGTCTTTCTAATTATGAAAATCTTCGTGTAGCTTATTCAATACTTTTTGAAGGTAATGGTCAAGATTTTCGATTTTTGACTTTAGGAAAGCGGCGTCGATCGTATCGCCTTTTGCATATTGTTCGATTTCTAGGGCTGCCCCTTTTAGTCCCTCTATTCCCATATTGCCAATACTGGGTTTTAGGCGATGCGCTAGTTTGCTAACCTTCATATAATCTTCTTCTTTAAAGGCAAGGTGTATTTCATCAAGTGTGTTAGGGGTATTTTTCATAAAAATGTTTACCATCTCACGCACAAAGTCTTGATTTCCTCGACTGATTTTTTCTAGCTTTTCAAGGCTGTATAAATTTTGTTCATTGATACCTGCTAGGAGTGCTGCGTGTTCTTTTTGGATATAGGAAGCATTTATCTGTACGTTAATAGCATCATACAATAGTTTTTCTTCAAAGGGTTTTGTAACATAATCATTCATTCCAATACTCAAGTATAAGTTAATGTCTTTTTTGAACGCATTGGCGGTAACTGCTATGATTGGGGTATCGATTTTAAGTTCATTTCGAATAATTTTAGTCGTTTCAACACCATCCATGTTTGGCATTTGTATATCCATCAAAATTAGATCGTACTCATTGTTATTAATTTTTTCAATTGCTGCGAAACCGTCTTCTGCTTCGTCAACCACACAACCAAAATAATCTAAACTCTGAATAGCAATAAACCGATTCATTTCATTATCCTCAACTAATAATACCCGTACACCTTCAAGGGAATTTTGGATGATTTCTTCGCTCTGTTTGATTAACTTTCGTGGATCACCTTTTCGCAACTCAAAATCTACTATAATTTTTGTGCCTTTGCCTTTTTCGCTTTCCACATGAATTTTTCCATCCATCAATCGTACTATCTCATAAGTAATCGACATTCCAAGTCCTGTTCCTCCGTATCTCCGTGCCGTTGTTTTCTCTTCTTGGCTGAATTTAGAGAATACATCTTTTAGGTATTTCTTATTCATTCCAATCCCTGTATCTGCTATTACTAGTTTTATATGTTGTACATTTTTTTGTGTCGTTTCTACTTTTGCTTCTAGTAATACGCCACCTTCTTCTGTAAACTTAATGGCATTGCTGACGAGGTTGAGTAAAATCTGCCGAATCCTAGCAGCATCTCCTAGATGAGCTTGGAACAAATCAGGACTAATCCAAAAATCAAGGTCAATTCCTTTCCGCTTCGCTTTACTTTGCATGATACTATTGACATTGCCAATAACCGAAGAAAAACTAAAATCAATTTCATCTAACTCTAGCTCTCCTGCTTCAATTTTAGAAATATCTAAAATACTATTAACGATGGATAATAAATGCCGAGCAGCTGTATCCATATGGTTGAGGTAGAACTCCTGTTGCTGACTCAATTCATCTCGTCCAAGTTCTCTTATTATTCCGATTATGGCATTTAGTGGTGTTCGAATTTCATGGCTCATATTTGCAAGGAAGGCTTCTTTTGCTTTTGAGGCTTCTTCTGCTCGTTCTTTTGCTAATTCTAGCTCGTTTTCTAGCACTTTTTTCTCTGTAACATCTAAGTGAATTCCGATAGAACCGATCAACTCTCCTTTGTCATTAAAATTAGGCGCACCACTAATAAACCACCATTTTTCTTCTCCACTCATCAATCTTACTTGTATCTCATAATTATCAGAGATTCCTTGTTGTCTTAATTTTCTTTTGGTTTCGATTTTGTCTTTGTCCTTGCCCAAATCCATTATGTCTCCAATATAGATACCCATAAGGTTTTCTAATTCTACTCCTACTAACTCTGCAAAACTCAGATTGGCATACTGGATAATTTCTTCATTGTCTACTTCCACAATACCAAGATTCATATTTTCAATGATATTGCGGTATTTCTCTTCTTGAATCCTTAGTTTTTCTTCAAATGCTTTTCTGTTAGTCACATCTCTAGAACTGGCTACGATATATTCTCTGCCACCCACTTCAATATAAGAAACCGTAACTTCAACGGGGAAAACTTTTCCTGTTTGTTGATGTTCATTAATCCCTTCTACAGTAAGTTGTTTTTTATCTCTTAATTCTTGAACGTGTTCTTCCCAAGCAGCATCCTCTTCAAAAACTTTTTCAAAATCTTTTACATTATAATTATGAATTTCCTCGACAGATATTCCTAAACGTTTAGAGGCTTCTTTATTGATATAAAATAAACGACCATCAATATATGCCATTTGCATAGCATCGGTAGAATTATTGAGCAACGTCTGAAGGAGAGATAACTGCCGATTGGTTGCTTCAGCGACTCTTTTTTGTTTGGTTACTCGAATCAGTAATTCTTTTACCTCATCATTCGTAATTTCTTGCGATTTGAGGACGTGTAAAAGATCGATTAAAGGATCGTGTTTTGCAAAATCGTGAATCGTCAGATTCTTTGCTGTAAGCTCATCTATTGAATTGAACCAAGGAGAACCAAAGAAAATAAGTGCTTTCTCTTTTTCAAAAAATTCAATCTCTCCACGAAAATTAATAGGATTTTCTCCATTTGTTTTAATAATAATTAAATCGTTTTGAAGAGACATCAATTTATCAAAGGTAAACTCTTCTATAAATGGTCTAGCAACAATGAAAGCATCAAAAAATGGTTTACCTACACAATCAATATTCATTTTGAGGAAACTCTTTCCTAAGGATTGTATCGTTAACTTATTGTCTAAAACAACGTGAAAAGGGAATAACCTATCCAACTTACTTTTTGAAAATTCAATTGATTGCGAAAACATTTTGTGCTAGTTATTATAAGCCTCTGGCTCTCATAGTAATAGAATGGATTAACCAAAGTCAATCTATTTTGTAGTAGTTTTACGTTATAATGAATGAGTTTACCAGCTTACTTTATAAATCTCATGTGTTGCCCCTTCATCTCTTGATTGTACCTCATCTATTTCAACTGGTGTCTCATACATCTTCCCTAACCCACTCAAAATCCCTTTTGTAAACTCCTTCAATCCCTCTCTTTTTGAATGATAATGTACATGAAGACTATTTTCCTTAACATCTGATATTTTAAATTCAGGGGGGGTCAATTTGGGATAAATCATCATTACACGATTGTGAAACACTGGCAAATTAAGCAAAAAATCACGTAAATTTGAGCCTCCTGCCTCCATTAATCCACCATATTTTTCTTTAGCGGTTTTGAGCACCCACCATTCACCAAAGGTAAACAATACCGTTCCTAGTTCCATATCCATTTCGCCCGATATTGCTCCTGCTAGTTGGTAGGTAATATTATCGTCGTAAGGTTCATTACTAATAAAGAAATCGACATCAATCCCACTTTTTTCTAATACTATTTCCCATTTTTCTCTCCCAAAATTTGTAACAACTAAATCTTCGATGGCTTTGTTAACAATTCCGTACATAGGTTGATTTTTTTATTCTTGATTAATTTCTCCACTTTTTATCAAATTGTATATTTTGGATTTTCCAATTCCCAATTTATTGGCAACTAGTACCACATTGTTTTTATATTTTTTTAGAAAGTAGCTAATGATTTCGTTGTTGTATTCTTTGAGTGTTTTTTCTTCTAGGGTGTAAACACTTTCTTTTTTCAAATTTGAAAAGATAATATCACTATCCTTTATACTTTTACCATCACACATTACACAAGCCAAATCAAGAACGGCTTTTAATTCTCGGACATTCCCCGAAAATCGGTATTTCAATAATTTATCTTTTGCACTACTGAGTAGTTTTAGGTTGGGTAGTTTATTTTCTTTTACGTATTGTTCAATAAAAAAGTTTGCTAATAAAATCACATCGCCCTCTCTTTCTCTTAGAGGCGGAAGTTTAATGGGCAAACCGATTAAGCGATAGTACAAATCTTCTCTAAAATTACCTGCTTTCACTTCTTCTACCAAATCCTTATGAGTTGCTGTAATAATTCTTGCATCAAATTTAATGATTTCAGTCCCTCCTACTCTGGTAAATTCTCTTTCTTGCAGTACTCTTAGGATTTTGCTTTGTAGATTAATATCCATTTCTGCAATCTCATCCAAAAACAATGTCCCTTTATCTGCTTGTTCAAACTTACCAATTTTTCGGGCAACCGCCCCTGTAAACGCACCTTTTTCGTGACCAAACAGTTCGCTTTCTAGTAGATCCTTAGGGATTGCTGCCATATTAACAGGAATAAATGATTTCTTTTTTCTAGGGCCATTAAAGTGAATTGCTTTAGCAACAACTTCCTTCCCCGTCCCTGTTTCACCACTAATGCTAACATTAATATTAGACCGAATTGCTTTTTCGAGTAGACTAAAAACGCCCTGCATTGCCTTACAATTTCCAATAATACTCTTGAAGCTAAATTTTTGTTCCAGTTGCTCCTTGAGTGTTTCAACTTCTTGTCTTAAAAATGAATTTTCTCGAACATTGATTATTGTTTTCCAAAGATGATCGGTTGTATTTTCATCTTTTACAATATAGTCCTTTGCTCCTTTTTTTAATAAATCGACGGCTATACTTATTTCTTCCTGTCCACTTATAATAATTACTGAAATACTAGAGTCAATGGATTGAATCTTATCCAAAAGCTGCTCACCATCCATATCTGGCAAACCATAATCTATACAAATTACATTGGGTTTTTGATGCAGTTCTTTAAGGCAAGACTTACCATCCGTAAATAAAACGACATGGTAATCAGGATTCATGGATAGATGATGTTCTAACAGTCGCCCATACCATGGATCATCTTCGACAATAAATATTTTAAATGAATTCACTTTTTTTGGTATTCGTCAATTATTTCTGACTGATTCTTATATAGTTCCTTTAAAATATGGAAAATCAACTGTTACCAAAGATATGAATTTATGATAGGATTCAAGTTTTTTCCAATAATAATATTGAATAAAAAATAATATTTAAAGCAACTACTATTGCTAATACAAAAACTTTTGCTCTATCATTTGTATAATCTGTTTATCTTCCTCGATAGCAAGGTTCATATTAATAAATAATTGTAGCAAGAATAATAATATGCTTGTAATCAAAACAAATTGAAAAATAGAACTACATAATGTAGCTACCCCTAGTATCATTAAAACAATAGTAATAATCATAACATTAACTTTCTTAACAGAAGGTACTATATCTAAGAAAACATGATGAATATGTGTCCTATCTGGAAAAAAAGGAGAATTTCCTTTTCGTATTCTTCGATAAAAGACTCTAAGCGCATCATAAATCGGCAGAATCATTACAGCTGTTAATCCCAAAAAAATCGTTAAACTATTCGTGTTAGCTATTAATGATTGTTCTATCAGGTTAATATTAATTACAACAGTAATAAATCCTAGAAATAGGGTTCCTCCATCGCCTAGGAAAATTTTCTTCTTTTTAGAAAAATTATACTTTAAAAACCCTAGAATTGCGCCTAGTACACCAAGGCTTACAATTAAAATACTATTGATATCAAAAATAAAGCTGATCATCGCTGTTATTGTAAAATTAATCAAGAATAGATTGCCCACTAGACCATCTATTCCATCCATTAAATTATAAGCATTTATAGCTCCGACAACAAACAAAACTAGCAGCGCATATTGTATGGATACAGGTAAAAAACCAAGTCCCAAGGCATTATAAAAAGAAATACCAATAAATCCTGAAGCAACTATTGTATAGGCACAAATAAATTGAACTATCAACTTATAATAAGGGTGAATTTCTATTTTATCGTCAATGACACCTGTAACTAAGAGAATCAAACTCCCAAAAAGTAGGCTTATATAATTTTTAGAAAATTGGTCAAATAAAAATATTTGTAAAAAAAAAACAAGTAATAGGACTATCATTATACTAATTCCTCCAACTAATGGAATCGCCTTACCATGTTTTTTTCTAATATTATCTGGTTGATCCACTAATTTGAATCGTTTTGCTATCTGCCTCATAAAAGGTACGATAAAAAACATCAAGATAAGCGATAGACTAAAGGTTAATATATAATTGAATTCCATGATTATTTGTGTTTAAAGTTGTTTATTAATTTTCAAAAAATAGGTTTTGGTTTGCTAAATGTGCTGCTTGTACATTTTTCAAATCACCATAATCCAAATAAGTTGTAATTGGACGAACAGAAGATTTATATCCGACCTCAAAGGTTTGCATAATCAAATGATTGTATTTATCAGCAATGACTGACCAAATATATCTTCGCATTGCTATGTTTTTCATCGTTTTGCCAATTTCAAACCAGTCTGTACTATCTGTTGAGGTCAATACTTGCTCTAGTTCTTTGGCATTTTTAAAGTACTTTGCTTTTCCTTCTGTTGTCGTTCTATTATAAGATACGCCATAGGACACGATAGGCAATCCTAGATACATGGCCTCCACAAGAGAAGGATTCGTTCCTCCTGCACTATGACCGTGTACATATAAAGAAGCATTACCTCGCAATAAATCTAGCCCTCTTTGGTCATAAATGGGATCTAGTAAATGAATATGCTCATATTGGTTATATTCTATTTTTAATTTTTCTCCATATTGACTATTTTTCCAGTTTCCTACCATAACAAAAGGCTTATTTGGATACCTAGCAAATACTTCTAGTATTAAATGAACATGATTTTCTGGCTCTATACGACATACTTTGAAAGCATAAGGTCGAGTTAGAAATGGATATTTTTCAATATCTTTTTGTGTCGGTTCAACTTCTAGGGTATGGTCTGCTCCATATTCAATTACATTGCTTAAACTACCATATTTCATAGCTGTATAATCTTGAATGGACTCATTATCTGAAATATCAAAATGGGAATATTTAACGGCTATTTTCTCTGCCCACCACAAATACCATTTTGCGGGTAGTGACCACTTATTTCTTTTCCATTCTATTCCATCAATCGAGATGATAATTTTTTTGTTGGTAAATAATTTTACAAAAGGCAAAATCCAAGCCCCTGATACGCCTAGAATCAATAATACATCAGCGAAAAATAAGGCATGAAGTATAGAAAGTGTATCGTAGGGAATACTTTGCGCTCCATTCGCTTTAAAAGGGATGTATTTTAGACTCGCTCTTTTATATTTTTTAATTCTTTTTTCTTTTGGAACGTTATGTGTCGTACAATAAACGGTCATATCATATTGACTCGCTAAGTTCTCGACTAAGCGTTCTGCTAGGGTTTCAAACCCTCCATAATTTGCTGGTAGTCCTACTGTTCCTATGATGGCTAATTTCTTTTTTATAGTATCTTTCATCTATTTTTTTATTTTATGTTAAGGTCAGATGGAACTTACCATGATAAAAATTGATATTTCCAAATAGTTAATTAATTCTACCTATAGGAATTACCAAAGCCCTGCCAAAAAATAAACATCTGACTATCAACATTTTAAAATGAAAATAAAAATAGATATTTTCCAAAAAATGGAAATATTTTGAAAGTTGGAAACCTATGTAAGAACAGCTAGGCTTTGTTGAATAAAGGTATGCTCTGAAAAACGGAGAATCGATCGTTTAGTGGTTTGAGATAGTTGTTGATATACTCCCTCATTATTGAGTATATATTGAAGGGTTTCTTGTAGCTTCTCGCTTTGCCGACTATCTACTTTATAGCCTTCGTTCCCATTTTCTACAAGCTCTGCAATGCCTCCAACAGGTGGGACGATAACAGGCAAGCCATATGCCATTGCTTCAATAGCAGTTAGACCAAAGGTTTCTACCCACATATCTGGTCTAGAAAGATTTAGGACAATATCAGCCCATTGATAAAATGGGTGGACGTCTTTTTGAGAAGGATAGATGCTTAGGTTATTTGGAAGTTTTTGAGCCTCAAAGTATTGAGCAATTTGCTTAGGAGACGCATTAACAACAAGCCTAAATTGGTATGCCGATGATTGTCGAGCAAGCTGACAAAATTCATCTACGCCTTTGTATTTTTTTAAGGAACAAACCATTAGAACATTTTTTAAATTGCTTTCTTCTTTTTGATGTTTTTTTGCTTTTTGTAAAAACTCTGTTTCAATTGCATTATATAATATTGTCTGTTTTTTTTCAAGTGGTTCTTCGTCCGCTAAATATTTAGAGACATAGATCACCTCCGTAGCCGTCCACTTCAATATTCCAAATAAAAATCGTTTAAAAATCTTCGGGCTTATCGATGTTTCATGAACATGATAGATAATGCGACAACCTTTTAACTTGCCAAGTACTCCTGCTCCAAATGGAAGAATTGTATTAATATAAATTATATCTTCTCGATTAACTTTTCGCCACATTTTAATCATTAACCATAGCTGATTATAAAACAGGCTGAATATTCTGAGTAGTTTGTTTTTTTGGAAAGTGTAAGGGTTTGAATGATAGTGGACATTGTCAATATTGGATAAAAATCCTTCTTGGTTTAGACTGGTAGTAAGATGCACTTCTAAATTATTTCTAACCCAACCTTTTAATAATTGTCCTAGCACTTTTGGACTGCCACTGTAGTCGTTAAACAGATGAAATGCAAATACTTTTTTCATGTTTTAAATTGTTTTACAAAGTTTTTTTAGAAATACTATATTCCTGTTGATTTAGAATTGAAGCGTAAATATTTTTCAATAGTTCCCCTCTTCTATTCCAATGGAATTTTTCTAGAAATACTTGTCTAGCACTCTTACGCATTGAGCTTCTTTTTTCTTTATTACGAGATAATTCCAATAAAGCTTCACTTAAATCCTCCGTTGTTTCTTCATAATTTCCCATTTTAATTACAAAGCCGCATTTTTCATCAATAAATTGTCCTGGTCCACAATTATCTAATGCTATAACGGGTAGTCCAAATGATAAGGCTTCAGGAACAACCATTCCCGCCCCTTCATGTGACGGAAAGATAAAAACAGAGGATGTTTTCATCATGGTCATCAAATCAGAGCGTTCTATCCAATCGATAAATTGTACATTTTCCTCAATTCCAAAATCCTTGACTAGTTTTTTTAGTGTATTTGATTCAGTTCCAGATCCTACCAAAGTGAGTTTACACTTGGCAGGATTCGGAACTTTCTTCAGTAATTTTGCAAAAGCAGTTATGCTTAGGTCGAAACCCTTCAATGGTACAAATCTCCCTGCGGAGATGATATTAAATTCTTCTTCACTATTTTTTGGCAACCATCCGTAATCTTGAGTAGCTACCGATGGCGATATTGAGTATTGTGCTTTAGAAAGATCTAATACTTGGGGTACACTATCGTTCATACACAATATATGACTGGCACATTTTACCGTATTTTTGAGGCTAGGGCTATTATTCCAAAACAACTTCTTCACCCACCATGTTAATTTATTTTTGATTTTATCTTTTAGGGAGTAATGTTTTAAATACTGACTTGGAATTTGAGGATGATGTCCGATATGTCCCCAGACAAATGGTTTTTCTAATTTCCATAAAAAACTAGGTGTCCAATCGTTGTGAAAATTAAGGTTATGAACAATATCATAATCCAATTTTTGTTGGCGAATAAAACGGACAACATTTCTTTGCCATAAGTAAAAGTACAATAAAGCACCTCTGCTTCCCTTTTTCCAAAATCGCATCCAATAGGGCAAATCAAAATATAAAAACTGTATTCGCTCATAGCGTTCATCAGGATTAGCTGCCATATAGGCTTCAATCGCTGCTTGGTTATTTTCTCTTGTAATCGCAATAATCCTATGAAATCGGGCAATTTGGAGAACATAATTCCATCCCATCCCATCTTCCGATCCTTTATTGGGGTTTACAGCATATGTTGTTGCTAGTATTGTCTTCATCTTTGTAAATTGAAATTTGATTATCCTATTTTTTTAATATTCTTAATATCGTCCTCAATACGATTTTTCAACACTCTGGCTGGCACCCCTCCGATAACAGAATAAGGAGGAAAAGACCTCGTAACTACAGAACCAGCTGCCACGACTGAATGACTTCCTATATTTACCCCATCCAACACCGTTACTTTGCTCCCAATCCAGCAATCCTTCCCAATTTTGATGCCTTTTCGAATGACTCCTTGATGTCTTATTTCTTCTTGTATATCACTGTATATATGGTTCTCAGGGTGACAGCTAAAATATTGTCCAATAATACACCCTTCGCCAATATGTAGTCCTCCAGCTCCTCCTAAATAAGCGTATTCTCCTATACCTACATTGTCTTCTAATTTGATATATCGCCCCAAGTAGTTAAGTGAAGTGCTTACAATTACTTGACTGTAACTCCCTATACTTACGTTATTTCCTAGTACAATCCCTATATTTCCCAAGCCACTGAGTTGGACTTGTTTTCCTAGTTTTAAAAATTTACCCCAATTGATTTTATGGGCATATTTAAAATTCACTCCTGTACCAAACATTGCCCATTTAGGGTTTTTAAAATATAAAAGTGCCTTCCCCCCTCTAATAATTCGAATGATAGTATCCCAGAAAAAAGCGAGTAATATTCTATCGTCCATAGCAGGATCAAAGGCAAACTTGGGATTTCTTAGTCCGATAATTATTTCGATAATTTTTTTCATGCGCTATAAAGTTTTGATTATTTAAATATTACTTGTCTATTTTTAACCGATCATTTCTACTATTCTATTGATGGTTTTTTGAAGATCAATATTTTCAATATTGATAAACCGAGTCTTAGGACAAGACTTATCCAATTCATTAAAAAGATTTGTGTATCGCTCCGTTAATGTTGTAATATCATTTGCCGATAATTCTTTCTTTCTCGAAAGAATAACTTCAGGTGAAGCATATAAGAAGAAATTGAATTCAGGCTTTCGAATAAAGGCAAGTCCTTTTGTCGCTATATTCGTAGGCAACTCTATATTTGAACGTTTTGCATCATTAATAAAGTCGTAGTAATAACGATCGTAAATAACAATAAAACCTCTACAGATATATTTAAAATATATAACCCATTGTCCCAATACATAATCCATGAAATAATACCCAAAACGAATTAATGATGATACTTTACTTTTGTTATGACCTTGTCTAGGAAGGCTGGCAATAGAACGTTGTTCAGCTTCTTCTTTACCATACTTGTAAGCACTTAAAATTGGTAACATCGATGGTCTATGTCTTAGAACTATTACTGGTTTTCTATACTTCTTTTCTACTTCATTTTTAATCGCATTAATAATAGTAGATTTACCTGCTCCATCTACACCACTAAACGTAATTGTAAACCCATCGCCTATAGAAAAACTCCTAATGGTATCCCAGAAATAAACTAATTTATTACATAATCCTAACAAGCCAATATTGACTTTACTTTTTGCAAAATATCTAGTCAATTCTTCTGTACTTCGTTTAGAATCATTCGGTAGTTCTCGCTCTACTAAATCTGTATATTTTTCAGGAATTGTTTGACCATTAAGTGTATAAAAACGATGAATGTAACGTGCTGTATCTCTATCCGAAGCTATCTTAACATCATACTGATTTACCTTAGCATTCGTTAGCATTCGTTTTGCATTCATAAAAACCAATTCTTTTCTCTTAATCATCCATATTAAATCTAGATGTAACTGAGTACCATCCTTAAATCTCAAAACTATAGATGACATAAAGGATTTCTTTACAATTTTAATGTCCTTGATTAATGGATTTTCTTGAATAGCTTGAACTATTCTAGTATACTCTTTTTTTAGGATTACTAAATCTATATCACTATATTTACTTATATTTTCAGGGGAGATATTTTCCAGTTTCAATGCAGCATAATTGGTATATTTTAAATTTGAAAAGAGTTGCTTTATAAAAACCTTTCTATTGTTTTGAGAACGTAAACACCAAGCTAAAGCATCTGACCAAACTGCCAATTGCCAATACACTTGTTCATGCCATTTTTCCTGTTCCGAATACAGTTGAGCGTAATAATTAATTTGAAAAAGTAGATACAACTTAAGGTATTGCTCAATATCAACTTCAATGTCTCCAAACACCTTTTTACGAATACTAGGAGTAGCTGTTTTATAAATAGTTTCTAATATGCCCTTCCAAGATTGTCTTTTTTGCAGAATGCCTGTTTGAAATATAAAGTGGAAAAAATCAAATCCTAAAGGCATCCCTTCTCTAGCCAATTCCCAATCGAAAATACCTAACTTTTTATTGGTTGTGAATACGGTGTTCCAAGGCGTAAAATCGCCATGTGCTAAACAAAGATTTACAGCATCTCCATTCATACATTCATAGGACAAACCAATTAAACCTTCTACAATAAAATTGGGGATTTTAGTCATGGGGGCATTACAAATCTGTTTTACCCTTGTCTCTATATTTGTTTTTTGAACCCAGTCATTCAATGTGCTTTCTTGTTCACTAGCTTCTCTTAACTCTTGTAATGCTTTGATATGAAGTGGGCTTAAGCAATTCGTCTGTCCTACTCGTTTTACTTCTTTTATTTTTAAAGCAGCATCCTTTGCTTCTACACATTGTCCATATTCAAAAGAAAGTTGCGGTTGAAACGCTCCTAATTTTCTTAGGATTACATACTCATTTTTCAGGGCTTTCCTCGCTTTTTTGCCAACCGCAATTTTTGTAAAAACACCATTGCCCTTATCGTCTTCTTCGTATAAAACAGCTTTATTATTTGGCCCAGGTGTACCTGTAAACAAGCTCCAATTTTCAGCAGTAAAATCACAAATTTTCGAATATTGTTTTCTTTTAAAAAAGAAGGCTTGTAGCCTAAGAAAGAAGATGAGTTTGATTAAGCCTACAAGTATAAGCTGTTTAGGAGTACTTTGATTATAAAATTTTAAAAATAGAGGTTTGGATAAATTGGTAGGCCATATCCACCTAGGTGTTCCATCTGAATTATTGATAACATAAACATCAATCTTTTCAGTAGGTACGGTTAACTTATTTACTTTGGCTATTGTCATTTTTGTAATTTTATTTAATAGAATTCTACAAAAATGTGCCAACAAGTAAAAAACTAAAAATCAACCATCAAAACATATAAAATAAAATAATTTATTCCAAAAAAATAATTTATTCCAAAAAATGGAATCATTACTTCACCTGTTCCCAAGCCCAAGCAGACTTCATAATGTCTTGGATACTTCGTTTCGGTTCCCATCCTAGTAATTGAGTAGACTTACTATAATCCGCATAAATTGCAATTACATCACCAGCACGACGCCCTCCTATCTCATAGTTTAACTTCTGTCCTGTGCTTTTTTCAAAAGCATCAATCGCTTCTAAAACAGAAACCCCAATACCACTACCTAAATTAAAAACTTCACAAGACGCTTCATTTCTATTTTCGTTCAAATATTCCATTGCTTTTGTATGCGCATCCGCTAGATCCTCTATATGTATATAGTCCCGAATACATGAACCATCTCTGGTAGGATAATCGTCTCCAAAAACCATTATCTTCGAACGTTTACCTATAGCTGTTTCCATAATAACAGGCACTAAATTTAAAGGTGGATTAATCGGTAACTCTCCAATCAATCCACTTATATGCGCTCCAGCAGGATTAAAATACCTTAATAAAATAGCATTAAACTCAAATGCTTTTTGGGCATCAAGGATTATATCTTCGCACATTTGCTTTGTGCGAGCATACGGAGATTCTGCTCGCTGAATAGGTGTCTCTTCTGTAGCAGGAAGCTTTTCAATATTACCATATATAGAACAAGATGAAGAAAAAATTAAGTGCGGCACTTTATACTTTTCCATACATTCCAATATACTTAGTAGACTATTGATATTGTTTCTGTAATACCATAGTGGTCGTTCTACAGATTCCCCAACTGCTTTTAAGGCAGCAAAGTGGATTATCCCTTTTATATCAGAATGATCCTCAAAAATTTGCTCAACGGCTTTAACATCTTCTAAGTTACAGTCATAATTTTGAACGGTCTGCCCAGTTACTTTATGAATTCGCTCCAATACCGAAGCATCCGAATTAATGTAATTGTCTGCACAGATTACTTCAAACCCTTTTCCTAGTAAATCTATAATCGTGTGGCTACCGATATATCCACATCCACCTGTTACTAATATTTTCATATCAAATTTCTATTATTTATATGGTATAAAATATATTTCAGCAAATATAAAATTAATCATTGTTTATCTCTAAATATCCATTCTTTAAACGTTGTTTTTTATAAGGAATTATTTTTTTTCAAAAAAACATCGCTTTAAATAACTAATAATCAACAACTTAAAAAAAATACTATCTTTTTTAGTTTTTTTTTCACTCTACACGGAACTAAATCTCTTTTAAAAGGCTTTTATTATTGTAACTTATATAAAAACACAAATTTTAAAAGATGTTTTATTTAAAAATACATAATAAATTTAATCAACCTGATTGCCCCACATTCATTAGTTGGGAACGGTCAGGAGCCGTCGAGGGCAAATCCTCACTCCTCTCTCAATAACATCTCTTCTTAGAGCTAGTTTTGTTGGGAGACTGACAAACTGGCGAAAATTCAAATATTAATACAAGTTTGTCAATTATAGACCTAAAAAAATAGGTGATACTGATAGTAAAGCGTTACTTCGTAGTTCATTGGATAGAACATTAGACTCTTAATCTAAAAGTAGCCAGTTCGAGTCTGGCCGAGATTCAAACACGCTTCTAGTTTTGTTCATCTTTTTTACTAGGTTTCAAGATATAAAATAATGGCAGTAAACTGTTGAGTTACTTCGATTAACAATCAATTTACCCAATTGAAAATAGGTTCAAATCCTATGATCTCCACCAGTGTCAGGGGATCTTATACTCATGGTAATTTTCTCCATTATTTTTTAATAATAATTAAAAATCTATAAAAAAAAGTGATAGTGAGAATAGCGTTACTTCGTTGACAGAAAATCAATAGGAACATTACACGCTGTTCGTTTTTCTTCACTTCTTTTAGTTGAATTGAGAAAATTCAACATGGGCATATTTTGTCCAAAAAACGGTACTGTGTAGGCAATATAGGAAGCCGTCCCGATTGTCTCTCGGTGAGTATGCGGGTTCGAGTCCCGTCAGTACCGCTTATTTATAATGGGAGCAAATGTACCAAGGCAAGGCGATTCGGTTTTGCAAATCGGATGAGATGGGTTCGATACCCATTGCTTCCACAAATATATAGGAGTAGCTTAATATGCGCAGAGCACGTGGTTTGGAGCCATGTAGGTGCCGGTTCAAATCCGGCCTCTTATACCAAAATATAACATTAAATAGTCACATCGTCTAATCGGAAGGATAGGAGGCTACGAACCTTCAGGTCGGGGTTCGAGTCCCTGTGTGACTACAACATAATTGGGGAAGTAGCACGTAATTTGGTAGCGTTGCAGTCTGTAAAACTGTCGTCAAGATGATCTTGTAGGTTCGAGTCCTACCTTTCCCACAACTGCCTCTATAGTCCAATCGGCAGAGACAACAGGTTTAAGCCCTGAAAAGTGTAGGTTCGAGTCCTACTAGAGGTACAATTTTAAAAAAATAAAGAAGATATGAAAGTTATATCTCATAAATATACCCTGATAGCCCAATCGGCAGAGGCGTTCGGCTTAGACCCGAAATGTTGCAGGTTCGACTCCTGTTCAGGGTACCATTAATTTGATAATTCAAGGAGGATTGACCGAGCTGGAAAGGTGCTACTCTGCTAAGGTAAGGCTTTCGGTAATCCCGAAACATTGGTTCGATTCCAATATCCTCCGCTAATGAAATAATATTAAACGGAAGAACAAGCCAATAGGCGGTGGTCGCTGTCTTGAAAACAGTTAGGAGTTAATGACTCGTGTGGGTTCGACTCCCACTTCTTCCGCTAGAAAAACCGAAAAACGATTTTAAGAGAGCATGACTAAAGGTTAGAAATTGGATTGCAAATCCGATTGTATGAGTTCGATTCTCATCATGCTCTCAACACTTTGAAATGGTAAGTTTAGTTTAACAGGTAAAATACTGCACTGTGACCGCAGAGTACAGGGTTCGAGTCCCGAACTTACCCCAAAATGGTTTTGAAATTGCGAATATAGTTCAATGGCAGAATTCCTGACTTCCAATCAGGGGATATCGGTTCGAGCCCGATTATTCGCTCTAAAAAAACGGGCAAAAATGTGCGAGTATAGTTCAATGGTAGAATACCTGACTTGTAATCAGGAGATGTTGGTTCAAGTCCGATTATTCGCTCTAAAATATAGCGGTGTAGCCTAGCGGTTTATGGCGTCTGTCTTACACACAGAAGATCGAAGGTTCGAATCCTTCCATCGCTACGATATAAAACATACATTTTCCTGAGGTAACACAATCGGCAGTGTACCATTCTGATACGATGGAGGTTGGTGGTTCGAGTCCACCCCTTAGGACGATATTTGGCTTGGTAGCTCAGTGGTAGAGCAGTCGGCTGTTAACCGATTGGTCATAGGTTCGAATCCTATCCTGGCCGCTAAATAAATATGGGAATGTAGCTCCAACTGGTAGAGCGATAGGTTGAAGCCCTGTGACTTGTGTTGGTTCGAATCCGACCGTTCCCACTATATTGCATGATGGTGTAATGGCAACATACCAGTTTCATATGCTGGAAGCTGCGAGTTCGAATCTCGCTCATGCGACTATACATATACTGGACAGTATTCTACCAATCCAACATAGATATTGGGTTGGTAATACGGGGGCAAGCGTAGGCTGTGCCCGATGGTCTCCAAAACCATTTTGCTAAGGTTCGAATCCTTATGCCCCTGCTATTTTTTGTTATTTGACATCTTGGTGCGTAGCTCAATTGGTAGAGTAACGGACTTTTAATCCGTGAGTTGTGGGTTCGAGCCCCACCGCACCAACTATGTAGATAGGTGACTATCATATTTTAGTGTTAGGACGAATAGAAGTTTCCAAACATCGAAAAAGTAAAAAAGACTTTCTGATTCCTCCAAATGATTGAAGTATGAATGTTAAGTATCCATAAATATTGGTGTGTAGCTTAATTAGGCAGAGCAGCGGATTCTTACTCCGTGGGTTGTAGGTTCGATTCCTTCCGCACCAACTCAGGGATATACAAATTATCCATTTACGACCAAAATATTTTAAATATAAAGACGAATAGAAGTTTCCAAACATCGAAAAAGTAAAAAAGACTTTCTGATTCCTCTATATATTGAAGTAAAAAGGTCAATAATTTCTTCTGATGGTCTAAAGGCTAAGATCTTGGAATTTGACTCCAAGGATACAGGTTCGAGTCCTGTTCGGAAGTCTGAGTTTTGTAGGGATGATAATGTCAGGTAGTAATTCATATTTTTTTAATATAAAATTTAAAATCATGTTACTTTTCAGACCTGTCAATCAAGCGGAGTTGGATTTAATCATCCAGACCAACTGGAAAGCATTTCCTCCTAGATTACTGGGACAACCCATTTTCTATCCTGTGTTAAATGAGGCTTATGCCACACAAATTACAAGAGAATGGAATGTACCGACTTATGGTATTGGTCATGTTGTTCAGTTTGAGGTAAAGGATGAGTTTATACAAAAATATGAGGTTCAAAAAGTAGGTTTGGATCATCACTTAGAATTGTGGATACCTGCTGAAGAACTTGAAGAGATGAATCAACATATTATAGGTCATATCAAATTGGTTAGTACTTATAAATAAATAAAATATGTATCGGACGAGGTTCGTCCGATACCATCTGTTCCCGTAGACGAATTGGTTAAGTCGTTGCTCTTTCACAGCAAAGGTTGCGGGTTCGATCCCCGTCGGGAATACTAACGCTCGTTTCACGTCCTATTAATGAACGATTGGAAACTATATTTTTTCAATTTGTTTATTCTTAGGGCGTTATCGAAGCTATTTTTTTTCAAAAAATTATTTTAAAAATGGCACTATTCAACAAGGCAACAAAGCAAAAGTTGCAAACTATCAACCGAGCAAATGGCACAGCTTACAAGCAATCTGCTAAGATGCAATTGATTTCTATGCTGTTGACTTCATTTGCCCAAGATCAATTCTACCGTTCGGCAAAGGATACTTTTAAGGACTTAGCGAAGTTGGTAAAGGAGGTTGATGCAGAGTTTGCAGCAAAGGCAGCTATTTATGCCCGTACAAAGTTTGGTATGCGTTCGATTACACATGTATTGGGTGCGGAATTAGCAGCTTATGCTTCGGGTAAGCCTTGGGCAAAGCATTTTTATGAAAAGATGATCTTCCGTCCTGATGATATGTTGGAAACAGTAGCATACTACAAGGCAATTGGTGGTTCAACTGTTCCAAATGCTATGAAGAAGGGATTTGCACAAGCCTTCAATAAGTTTGATGGTTATCAATTGGCAAAGTATCGTGGAGAAGGTCGTTCTGTAAAGCTAGTAGATATTGTAAACTTGGTACATCCTGTAGCGACAGAACGGAATGCGAAGGCATTGGCTCAATTAGTCGCAGGGACACTTAAGTCAACAGGTACTTGGGAATCAAAGTTAACTCAAGCAGGTCAAACAGCAACGAATGCAAAGGATAAGGAAATCCGTAAGGCTGCCGTATGGAAGGAGTTGATCGAAAGTGGTAAGATTGGTTACTTCGCAGTACTTCGTAATCTACGTAATATTGCAGAACAAGCACCTAAGCAATTGGATGCTGCGTTAGCAATTCTAACGAATGAACACCGTATCCAAAAGTCATTAGTGCTACCATTCCGATACTTAGTAGCTTACAAGCAATTCAACGGTAAGAATGCTCAAGAACGTAAGATCCGTGCGGCACTTGACCGAGCGATTGAAATTGCTTGTCAAAATGTACCTGCTCTAGAAGATACATTAGTAGTGGTTGATAATTCGGGTTCAATGGAAAGCCCGGTGAGTAAGTCACAACATATGCGTTGTTCAGAACTAGGTGCTGTATTTGGTATGATGTTAGCAAAGCGTAGCAATGCTGACCTAATGGAATTTGGTACATCAGCACGATACATTTCATACGATCTGAAGAATTCAGTAATGACCTTTGGTGCTAACTTTGCTCGTCAAAACAAGGTAGGTCATGGAACAAGTTTCAATGCTATCTTTAACACAGCGAAGAAGGCATATCGTCGAATTGTCATCTTTTCAGATATGCAAGCGTGGGTTGGCGGCGGTGCACCAACAAAGGCTTTTGCGGACTACAAGCAACGTACAGGTGCTGATCCTTTTGTGTACTCAATTGATCTTCGAGGATATGGTAGCCTACAGTTCCCAGAAAACAATGTTTTCGAATTGGCAGGTTTCAGCGAAAAGATCTTTGATACTATGAAGGTACTTGAAACAGATCGAAATGCTTTAGTAAAGGAAGTGGAAGCTATCGTACTATAGAAAATTGATTTAGTTGATATACACCTCGATGAATCTCCGATTCGTTGGGGTGTTTTCATTCCTGCCTAGGAGTTGGGATATAATTCTTATTTAAAGTTGGCAATAATAATAAAGCTAAAAGACCTAATAAGACATTACATCCTATCATAATAGAAAAGAAATTTATATTGGCATAAGAAAAAGCATCAAACTGATCTACTGCATAAAACGATAATGCTGCAACGACTAGAATATGGTACGTTCCCATTCCTCCAGGAGAAGGGATGACTATACCAAATGCTCCAAATACAAATGCCAGCAGTGCCGCAGTCAGTCCTAAAGAAGCTGTTGGAGCAAAAGACAGCATACAAAAATAGGTCATCAAATAATACATCAACCAAATAGTGATGCTATGGAATATAAAAAGCCAAGGGCGTTTCAGTTGTCCTACACTTTTGATGCCTTCCCAAAATCCTAGTAGGAGATTTTTTCCTTTTATAAATAAATTAGAGTTCATAATTCTTTTTCTAAAAAGAAATCCCAGTAGCAGTATTATAAATCCTAAAGCCAGAAATAGTTGTATATAAATATTACCTAGGAGACCATCTGTAGATTGTTCTTGACCATTCATTTGTTCAGATAAAAAACCCCATATTTTATCATATTCTAAAAATAAGGCTATTCCGATTACCATTAATAAACTAATGACATCAATCGTTCTATCGACAACTATTGTCCCCATGACTTTTTCAATAGGTATTTTTTCGTATTGTGCCATTGCACCTACCTTGACAATTTCTCCCATTCTTGGTAACGCTAAATTGGCAAAATAACCTAGCATTGTTGTAAAAAAAGCATTGATAAACTTAGGTGAATAACCTAAAGGGCGTAACAACATATTCCATCTAATGGCTCTACTAATATTACTTATTGTAAAAGCAACCAACACCATTAAAATCCAGAAAGAATTAGTGCTTTTGAAATCTGCTATAATTTTATCAAACAAAACACATTCGTTAGGCGAGACACCATCTAGCTTGCATTGTTCTTGAAATTTTCCATCTAAGTTTTGATATAAAAGATACAATATGGTAAGCCCTATCCCTAAAAAGAAAAGAAATTTTAAAAAATCGATTATTTTTTTCTTCATAACCTTTGAATAGGATTTTAAAAAATTACTTCAAAATTATATTATCAATTAGACGAATTTCGCCTACAAATACAGCAGTACAAGCAATTGCACTATCCACATTCTCAATAGAATCTATCTCCTGCAACGTTTTCCCATCTACAATTTCAAAATAATCTACTTTAAAATTTGGTTCTTGCGACAAGCGTTTTAGAGCGTATTTTTTTAACGCTCTAATAGATTGATTTTTAATATTGTCTTTTGTATAAAAAAGTAACTCCGATAATAAAGTAGCCTGTTCTCGTTCTTTAACATTTAAGCGAGTATTTCGAGAACTCATTGCCAAGCCATCTTGTTCTCGTTTTATGGGGCAAACAATAAGTTCAATATCCAGATTGATTTGCTCTAGCATACTCCGAACGATTGTAAATTGCTGATAATCTTTCTGCCCCATATACAAACGGTCAGGAGTCACCATATCTAATAATCTTTTAACGACTTGAGCCATTCCATCAAAATGTCCTAGACGAAATGCTCCTTCAAGCACTTTATCCAACTGTCCAAAATCTAGGGATAACGAAGTATCTAATCCTTTAGGATATACTTCATGTACACTAGGAGCAAATAATATATCGGTATTGATCTGCTCCAACAACTCAATATCACGTCCTAGTGTTCTAGGATATTTTTCTAAATCTTTAGCATCATCAAATTGCGTTGGATTTACAAAGATACTACAGACTACAACATCCTTATAAGCTTTCGCTTTTTGGATTAAGGAAAGATGCCCTTGATGTAATGCCCCCATAGTAGGCACAAAACCAATGGTCGATCCTTTTTGTTTAAGTAATGTAATATGTTTTTGAAGATCATTTAATGTCTTGAACAACAACATAATAATACCTTAAATTAGGTGAGTAAATATACAAAGCTCAAAGGTGAGTGTATTTTAAAAAAATTGCTTTTGATTAGAAGCATATCATTTTTGACAATTTTCAATATAATATCACGATATAAAGCTGTTAATAATATTTGAATTTGTCAAAATTTGGGGTAAACTCGTTTTTTTTTTGTAATTTTGCAAGCCTATTCTGATTTTTTTCTTTTTTAAGAAAACAAAAAATAAAATTTTACATGAGCAATAAGAAACGTGTATTGTTTGTCACGCAAGAAATGAACCCCTACACCGCCCTATCTGAAATATCTGATACTGCAAGAAAACTACCACAATATGTCCAGCAAAAGGGTATGGAAATACGTGTATTGATGCCTCGATTTGGTGTTATTAATGAACGCAGGCACCGTCTTCACGAAGTGGTGAGATTGTCAGGGATGAATATTATTGTAGATGATGATGATTATCCGTTAATCATCAAGGTTGCTTCTCTACCAGGCGCAAGAATGCAGGTTTATTTTTTAGACAATGAAGATTTCTTCAAAAGAAAATCAGTATTTGAAGATGATAAGGGTGAACCTTTTGAGGATAATGCAGAGCGAATGATATTCTTTTGCAAAGGTGTAATAGAAACGGTCAAAAAGTTTGGTTGGGCTCCAGATATAGTTCATTGTCATGGATGGATGACAAGTTTAGTACCGTTATATCTTAAGACTGCTTATAAAAATGATCCCTTATTTAGAAATTCTAAAGTAGTCTATTCCTCTTACAGTAATACTTTAGAACATACCTTATCAAAAGATTTTATTTCGAAGGCTTCTATCAATGCCTTGGAAGAAAGTGATCTTGTTGCTTATGTTGAAGGGGATGATATTACATTAGAAAAAGGTGCATATAGTTTTGCAGATGCTGTGATTCAAGGCAGCGAAACAATAAATGAGAACGTTTCAAATGCATTATTAACATTAGACAAGCCTGTATTGAGTTACATTGAGGGAGACGAGTTACTTCCAGCATGTTTAGACTTTTTTGATTCTCTTTTGGAAAAAGAAGTAGAAAAATAAATACAGGAAAACAGTCATACTTAATATTAATGAAGCAAGTTATCTATGCACTTTTAGTGCTACCCCTTATCTTGGTTTTATCTGGTTCTTGTAATGATCCTAGTGATGTTGGAGCAGAATTAGTTGAAAACGATCAATCTAATTTTTTTTCAACAGATACACTCTCTGTTATAGGTCTTACTGTACCATCTGATGAAGTCATCACGTTTGATCCTAATCTACCTATTGCCTATATGCTATTAGGAGAAATAAATGAACCTATCTTTGGAAAAGCTAATTCTAGTTTTTATATACAGCCTAGATTATCATTTACAAGTGCAAGTAGTGTCTTTGATTTTGACGACGCTGTTATTGATTCTGTTATTCTCTCCATGAGGTATGATACTTTAGCTATCTATGGTGATACCTTAGCTCCTTTCACCGTTACGGTTAAAGAGCTTTCAGAAGCTATGGATAATACAGCTACTTATAATTCAGATCAAAGCTTTGCAGTAGCACCTACTCCTATTGGTACATATACCTTTTATCCAACTCCATATACTAGATATGCTACCTTAGTACAAGATACTACTGACATGGGGCAAGATACCTCGTATTTTAATTATACATATCCTCAATTAAGAATTCCCCTTGATAATGCCTTAGGAGAGAAACTTCTATTTGAACTTGATTCTTTGGATTATGAAAATAATGAATCATTTATTGAGGCTTTTCCTGGCTTATATGTTTATCCTGAAGAAACTAGTAAGTCAATGTTGAGTTTCGTATCCAATAACACACAATTACAAGTTTATTTCACGAAAGACGAAGAGTCTTTATTGGTCGAATATCCCCTTAATGGTTTAAGTGCGAGATCTGTTCGTTTTCAGCATGATTGGTCAAATGCTCTTGTTAATAACTATATTGACAATCCACAAAATTCAGATAGTCTGCTATTTATACAAGCTATGGCAGGGCCTAATATAAAACTTAGTTTCCCAACAGTTGAAAATCTAGGAGATGTTATTGTTAATAGTGCAGAATTGGAGTTTACTATTGCAGATATAATGGGGGATGATACAGGACTATATCCTCCTGCTTCAAATATTATATGTGGTTATAAAAATAGTGATGGTACATTTATTAGTCTTGTAGAAGTACTCAATATGATTTCTACTAGAAATAGTAACTTTTTTGGTGGTACAGTTGAGGAGGAAGTTATTGATGGGCAAACTATTAGAAAATACACTATGAAAATTTCAAGTCATTTCCAAAATATTATTAATGGTAGTGCCTTTGACAATAATCTTTATTTGAAAATACTGTCTCCTCAATGGATTCAGAATAGTGGTTTGGTAAAACAGGGAACAGCCGAAAGAAGTATTTTATATGGTGCAGGTAGTGAATATCCTATTAAGCTTAATATTATTTATACAAAAATAGACTAAGTCTAACCGTAGTGTATTTCTAGGTTAGAACTACATAAAGTATAAATAAATATAAATTTTATTATAACTAAATAATATGCCTGTCACAAAAATAATTCACACAAATTTTGTAGAGGTATATTTATTTTAATAACTTACATATCTAAATAGTAGACAAATAACCTTAATTCTTACTAGTCCTTAATGTTATTTTAAGCTATTAGAAAATACAATTGAAAAACTTTTCTGAAGTATTCAGACCGTATCCCGTTCCATTATCCAAATAAAACTGTTTTTCAGTCCCCAAAACCTATTCTTTAGAAATTAAAATTAAATTATTATGTGCGGAATTGTTGGCTATATTGGAAATAAAGATGCTTACCCAATTTTAATCAAAGGATTACAACGATTAGAATATCGAGGATATGATAGTGCTGGTATCGCTTTGTTTAATGGCTCTCTAAATATTTACAAGCAAAAAGGAAAAGTAAGTCAATTAATAAGTTTTACAACAGAAAAAGATAAAAAAGGAAGTATTGGAATTGGACATACTCGCTGGGCTACTCATGGAGAGCCTAATGATGTCAATGCTCACCCTCATACTTCTGGAAATGGTCGGTTAACGCTTATTCATAATGGAATAATTGAGAATTACGCCCCCATAAAAGCAATGCTTCAACGAGAAGGGCACGTTTTTGAAAGTGATACCGATACAGAGGTTTTGGTACACCTTATTGAAGAAATTCAGGATAAAGAAAATCTTTCCATAGAAGAAGCGGTAAGAGCAGCTTTAAATAAAGTAATTGGTGCATATGCCATTGTTGTTATTGATAGAAATGATCCTGATAAATTAGTTGCTGCTAGGAAAGCTAGTCCTTTAGTAATTGGTATTGGAGAAGGAGAGTTTTTTATTGCATCTGATGCTACACCAATTATTGAACATACCAAGCAAGTTGTCTATCTAAATGATGGAGAAATTGCTGTTGTAAGTCGTAAAGAAGGACTACAAATAAAAAATATTACTGATAATGAAATCCGAACACCTTTTATCCATGAATTGGATATGCAAATTGAATTGTTAGAAAAGGGAGGGTATGATTATTTCATGTTAAAAGAAATACACGAACAACCGACTACTGTAGATGATTGTATGAGAGGGAGGCTTAATGCAAAAGAAGGTTGGATTACGTTGGGAGGGTTAAAAGAACATAAAAATAAAATAAGTAAAGCCAATAGATTTATTATTGCTGCTTGTGGTACATCTTGGCATTCAGGTTTGATTGCAGAATATCTTATTGAAGATCTTGCAAGGATTCCAGTAGAAGTAGAGTATGCTTCTGAATTTAGATATCGAAATCCTATTATTACCGAAAATGATGTTGTTATAGCAATTTCTCAATCTGGAGAGACTGCTGATACTTTAGCAGCACTTGAATTGGCAAAACGTAAGGGGGCATTAACCTATGGTATTTGTAATGTTGTAGGTTCATCCATTGCTCGGGTTACAGATTCAGGCTCTTATATTCATGCAGGTCCAGAAATTGGGGTTGCTTCTACAAAGGCTTTTACAGGTCAAGTAACATTGCTTACAATGATGGCACTGTGTTTAGCAAGGGAGAAGGGAACAATTTCTAATTCTTATTTTCATACCTTAATTACAGAGTTGGAAAATATTCCTAGAAAAGTTGGTGAAGCCCTGAAATGTGATGCACAAGTCAAGTATATTGCAGAAGAAATTAAGGACTCTCCAAATGCTCTATACTTAGGTAGAGGATATAATTTTCCTGTAGCTCTTGAAGGAGCATTAAAATTGAAAGAAATATCTTATATTCATGCGGAAGGATATCCAGCTGCGGAGATGAAGCATGGGCCTATTGCACTCATTGACGAAAATATGCCTGTAGTAGTCATTGCAACAAATAAGAGTGCTTACGAAAAAGTAGTTAGTAATGTACAAGAAGTAAAAGCAAGAAAAGGCAAAATTATTGCTGTAGTTAATGAAGGTGAGAAGACAATTAGTGAAATCGCTGATTATACGATAGAAATACCTCATACAGAAGAACCGTTTACGCCTTTACTATCGGTTATTCCGCTTCAACTTCTTTCTTACCATATTGCTGTAATGAGAGGTTGCAATGTAGATCAACCAAGAAATCTTGCCAAGTCTGTTACTGTAGAGTAAGAGTGTATATTTTTAAAAGAAATCATAAAATATGTTAGTTATATGGACGAAATAAATATTGAATATAATTCAGAGAAAGATGAACTTGTAATACGAGAATATGGACGTAACGTTCAAAAAATGATTCGTCATGCTAAGACAATCGAAAATGATCAAGAACGTCAGGCTTATGTAGAAAAGGTTATTGATTTAATGCAACGTATGTATCCTCAATCTCGGAATCAAGAAGATTCAAGGATTAAATTATGGCAACATATTTTTAGAATTGCAAATTATGAGTTAGACGTAAAACCTACACTAGGGCCTATGCCTTCTCCAAATGATATAGTAAAAAAGCCTGAACAAATCTCATACCCTCTAGGTGATGTTAAGTATAAACACTATGGTTATAATGTTCAAAAGATGATCAAAAAAGCTGTAGAGATGGAAGATGAAGAAATGAAAAAAGGCTATACTAAAGTCATTGCGTCTTATATGAAACTAGCCCATAACATTTGGAATAAAGAAAACTTTAGCACGGATGACAATATTAGAAATGATTTAAAGACCATTTCTGAAGGTCAATTAGAACTAGATGAAAATGTAGTCATTGAAGCTACATCTAAAGTCTCTAGTAATAGTTATCATCATAGTGGAGGATATAATAACAATAGGAGGAATAAAAAGCGAACGAATAATAGTGGGCGAAATCACCGTTCCAATAATAATCGTAGCGGAGGAAATAAAGGGCGAAAAAGAAAATAAAGTACATCAAAACTCAACATCAGTTTAATGAAATAAAAAGGCACTATTCTATAAAAAATAGAATAGTGCCTTTTTATTGAATGCTATTTTAAATTTATTTTCGTAATAAATCTCTAATTTCTGCAAGTAATTCTTCTTGAGTTGGTCCTGCAGGAGCTTCTTCTGCTGGTGGTTCTTGAGTTTTATTATACCCTTTAATAATTAAAAATAGTATAAAAGCTATAATAAGAAAGTCAATAATTGTTTTCACCCATTTTCCCCAACGAACAGCAACTTCAGCGACTTCCGCTTTAACAACTTTATCACCTTCCATTACAGCAGGAGCTGCTTCTTGTAAAACCATTTTAAGTTCAGAAAAATCTACTCCTCCAAGAGCCATACCAATAGGTGGCATTAAAACATCATTGGTAAAAGTAGTAATAACAGCGCCAAATGCACCAGCGATAATAACAGCAACTGCTAATTCTAGCACGTTGCCCTTCATAATAAAATCTTTGAATTCTTGAATCATCTGTTGATTAAAGTTAGTTAAAAAATAAAAGTTAGTTAGTAGATAAAAAAATGCGAATCAAACTGTAAACAACCAAATATACTTCAATTAAGATTAATTTGGTTATAATTTTTAACGTTTGATTCGCACTCTCGATTTAGAGACGAAGAAAACTGTAATAGTAACAAATATTACAGTTTATTAATATAGAGACTAATTAACTTACTCCTGCTTCCTCTCTTATTTTATTCAATGCTGAGCCTGCTCTAACCCAATCAATTTGTGCTTGATTATATGTATGCGCAACTTCAAAACTATCCGTTGTACCATCAGCATGATTTAAAACTATTGTTAAGTTTTTCCCTGCTGTCATTTCTGCAAAATCAGGAATGTCTACCGTATCATCCTGACGAACTTTATCATAATCTGTTGGATTTACAAAAGTCAATCCTAGCATACCTTGCTTTTTCAAGTTCGTTTCGTGGATACGAGCAAAAGATTTTACAATAACAGCTTTCACGCCCAAGAACCGTGGTTCCATTGCAGCATGTTCCCTTGATGAGCCTTCTCCATAATTATCTTCTCCAAAAACGACTGTTCCGATACCTGACTTTTGATAAGCTCTAGCGGAATCTGGAACGGGCATATATTTGTTCTCAGCGTAATTGATAACATTATTTGTCTCTTCATTAAAAAAGTTAACCGCTCCTATCAAACAGTTATTTGAAATATTTTCCAAGTGTCCTCTAAACTTCAACCATGGACCTGCCATTGAAATATGATCAGTCGTACATTTTCCTTTTGTTTTAATTAAAACCCTCATGCCTTTAACTTCATCAGATGAAATAGGAACAAAAGGAGTAAGTAGTTGTAACCTATTAGAAGTAGGACTAACGACTACATTTACACTACTACCATTTTCAATTGGTGCAATAAATCCAGCGTCTTCTACATCAAATCCTTTAGGCGGCAATTCATATCCTTTAGGCGGCTCCAATTTCACTTGCTCTCCATTCTCATTTGTTAGGGTATCCGTAATAGGATTAAAACCCAAATTTCCAGCTAATGCTAGTGCTGTTACTAATTCTGGAGATCCCACAAAAGCATGCGTATTGGGATTACCATCTGCTCTTTTTGAAAAATTTCTATTAAAAGAATGTACAATACTATTTTTTTCCTTTTTCTCTGCTCCTGCCCTAGCCCACTGACCAATACAGGGCCCACAGGCATTGGCAAAAACCGTAGCTCCCGCTTTTTCAAAGGTCTCTATAAGTCCATCCCTTTCAATTGTATAACGTACTTGTTCTGAACCAGGAGTAATCGTTAAGTGAGATTTAGGTTTAATCCCTTTCGCAATAGCTTGTTCCACAATAGAGGCTGACCTAGTAATATCTTCGTAAGAAGAATTTGTGCAAGAACCAATTAAACAATACTCTAAATCAGAAGGCCAATCTTTTTCTACCATTCTAGTAGCCATCTGAGATATAGGCGTTGCTAAATCTGGTGTAAATGGACCATTCAAATGAGGTTCTAATGTAGATAAATCTATTTCTATTACTTGATCGAAGTACTTTTCTGGGTTTGCGTATACTTCTGGATCACCTGTTAATTCATTTGCAATTTCATCCGCTAAAGCTGCTACCTCTGCTCTTCCTGTGGCTTTTAAATAACGAGACATACTTTCGTCATAACCAAACGTAGAAGTCGTAGCACCTATTTCCGCTCCCATATTACAGATAGTTCCTTTACCAGTACAAGACATACTCTTCGCTCCATCTCCAAAATATTCAACGATAGCTCCTGTACCTCCTTTTACAGTTAGAATATCTGCTACTTTTAAGATAACATCTTTCGGCGAAGTCCAACCACTTAGAGTCCCTGTCAACTTAACTCCGATAAGTTTAGGATTTTTTAACTCCCAAGGCATTCCTGCCATCACATCTACTGCATCTGCCCCACCAACACCAATAGCCACCATTCCTAATCCTCCAGCATTTACGGTATGTGAATCTGTTCCTATCATCATTCCTCCAGGAAAAGCATAATTTTCTAGAACAACTTGATGAATTATTCCTGCTCCTGGCTTCCAAAACCCAACACCATACTTATTAGACACTGATGCTAAGAACTCATAAACTTCTTTATTTGCTTCATTGGCAACAGTAAGATCAATATGTGCTTCTTCTTTAGCCTGAATTAAATGATCACAATGAACCGTTGAAGGTACTGCGACTTTGTCTTTTCCTGCCATCATAAATTGAAGCAATGCCATCTGGGCAGTTGCATCTTGCATAGCTACTCGGTCTGGTGCATAGAATACATAATCCTTACCTCGTTCATACTTTTTAAGAGGCGAATCTTTATGTAAATGAGCATAAAGAATTTTTTCTGCTAAAGCCAATGGCCTACCCAATACATCTCTGGCAGCATCAACTTTAGACTTATAGCTCGTATAATGAGCTTTAATCATGTCTAAATCAAATACCATATTAAATTTTATTTTTAATATTAAAAATCAGGTTTAAAAACAATAATATGGAACACCATATTGAATACACCAAGACCTGTTTCTAAACAATATCAATTTTGAACCACAAAAGTAATTTTTTTCTATGAAATAATGCGTTTAAAATTCCAATAAATCTCTTTTCATAGCTATAGTATTTAAACATTTTTAACCTAAAAAATGATTAAAATTTCTGTTTTCTTTTCTAGTCTTTTAAGTTTTTTGAATAAAAAAGATGTTTTCAACTTCGATTTACACGAAAAAAATGTCAATTAAAAGACAATTAATCATTCATTCTATAGTTTTCTTTTAATTGTCTTATGTCACAAGTCATAAAAATAATCAAACTTACTTTAAAATGTTTAGCATCCTCTTAGAAAAAGAAAATAGCCAAACAAAAAATACATAATCACTTATTAAACAAATATTTAAAT
>JAHDBJ010000046.1 GCA_020630435.1 Saprospiraceae bacterium | reverse complement strand
AAATTGGTCTTTAACTACAAAAATCGGGTTTTAACCTCATTTTTTATTATATAATGCTGAATTTCAGTTCTTTAACTGTGAACCTCACGTTAATAACAATAAAAAAACTTTTTAAAGACAGGGAATAACGATAAAAAAGGGACTGTTTTTAGTGCATTGCTTTATCTTCTTGTTAGGATGGTCTAGACAATATTATTTATAACAAAACTTACAAGAGTTGTAGGTTTTTAATGATGTAAGGAACAATAAACTTAGGATAAGCACTAAACGGTATTGTTTAAATAGTTTTATGCTTCTTGATATTTTATAGTGTGTTTTCACAAAACAAAAATATCAATCTTCGTGATCAATCTTCAATAAGAATGAGTAATTGGTCACAGTGATTTAGTAAAAGGTTAAGAAACCAAGACTTGATTTATAAAATGTCTACACTAATCCTTCAATTACTAGGAGTTGATAAGTGAAAAAGCAATATAAGATTAATAATATAGAACCTTCCCATTTAGAGATGCGATGCGTGATACACATTAATGCCATAAGTACAGTCATAGAAATCATAAACGGTAAACCAAAGTTAATAATGGAATCGGTAATTGCAAGGCTACCAAAAAAGGAGGGTATAGCCGTAACGGCATAGGTGTTAAATAAATTAGAACCAAGTACATTGCCAATTGCAATATCCGCTTTTCCCTTCCGAGCAGCTCCAATACTGACAATAACTTCTGGAAGAGAGGTGGCAATTGCTACGGCTGTAAGTGCAATAAAGTCTTGATTGATTTCCATAATTTTTGAAAGCTGTTCGATGGCAACAATAGTATAATCAGCACTGAATTTTACTAAGATTCCACCGAGTAACAAAAAAACATAATCTTTAGCACTAGCTTTTGGACGGTCATCTTTATCTGTTTTTTCACCAGAAAATGATTTCGCTAGAAAAAAGACTAGAGCTATAAGCAGGAGAATAATTTCAAAAATCGTCAGTTTACCATCACTACAAGAGTACCATAACAAAAACGAGGATGCTACCAACAAGGGCATATCAATGTCCATAATATTATCCTTGATTTCAATGTTTTTAGCTACCCAAGCAGTTAGCCCTAGTACAAGAAGAATATTAGCCACATTAGAACCAACAACATTACCAATTACAATCTCGGAGTTTCCAGATGTTACAGCAGCAATAGAACTCGCTAATTCGGGTAAGGAAGTACCAAAAGCAACAATCGTTACACCGATTACAAAAGGACTAACTCCCCATGACAAACCAATACGCTCTGCGGAATCTACAAACCAATCCGATGCTTTAAGTAAAACAGCGATACTTACTGCAAAAAGCCCAACATACATTAATATATCCATACAATTTTTTTTGGTAGCAGTCCAAACGTAAAAATTCGATTGCAAAAGTATTCCTTTTTTATGGATAGTCAAGTATTGTTATCAATTTTCTATATAAGTATCTTATTTCTTAGACATATGTCGTATTGACTACTTGAACTAGGTTTAACTATTAGCATAAAGTATACCATATTGTTAGATTTGAAAATAAAGCCTTTAACAAAACTTTTTTATATTTTTGATAAAAAAAATATGAATACAATCATTAGTATAAAAGGGCTTTCTGTATCTTATGAACGAAAACGCGTTCTAACTAATATATTTTTAGAGATAGAGGCTGGAAAATTACATGGTGTAGTAGGCCCAAATGGAGCAGGGAAATCAACCTTGTTTAAGGCAATACTAGGTTTGATTGATGCAGATGCAGGTAAAATTACATTTGAAGGAGAGGAAATTGAAGACGTTCGAAAAAAAGTTGTTTATGTCCCTCAAAAAGATGATGTAGATTGGAATTTTCCTGCAACGGTTTTTGATATTGTATTGATGGGACGTTTTCCTTATCGAAAATTTTATCAGAGACTTACTAGGGAAGATAAAAAAATAGCGATGGATGCTTTGGTAGATGTAGGAATGGATGGTTTTAAAGATCGACAAATAGGAGAATTGTCAGGGGGGCAACAACAGCGTGTTTTTTTAGCACGTGCTTTATGTCAAGAAGCAACTGTTTTTTTACTAGATGAACCTTTTGTAGGAGTTGATGTAACTACAGAGAATAAAATAATTGAAATTTTAAAACGTTTAGCCAACGAAGGTAAAACTTTATTGGTTGTCCACCATGATTTATCAAAAGTACATGAATATTTCGATAGAATTATTTTGTTAAATCAACGATTGATAGCATATGGCGATACAAATTCAGCATTTACAGAAGAAAATATTGCTAAGGCTTATGGCGGTCAGCTTACTATCTTACATAAAACTTAAAAAAGCCTGTGAAGAGTTTTTCAATGCGCATAGCATCTCCTCTAGTATTTATACTAGCTTTACTGATTGTTAAATCAGCAGAGGATGGGAGTTATAAGATGATTATCTTTGGAATAGTAGTATTTTTAGCTATTATTTATATACTTCATCCTCAGATAGATTTGTGGTGGGCAAAGAGAAATCCCCCTACTATGAATCCTAAACTAGAGTTTTTTTTACGTCAGCATTTTGGCTTTTATGCACGATTATCGCCTCAAGAACAAGAGCGTTTTAGAAATCGCTTGATGATTTATATGATGGACAAAGAGTTCATCTATATGACGAAAGAAGAGAAAATGCCAGAAGATGTTCGAGTATTAATAACAGCTCAAATTTTACAATTGACCTTTGGTTTAGAAGAATACCTTACGAAAGATTTTGATAGAATTGTTATTTATAAACACGCTTTTGGTACTCCTGAATTGCAATTTCTCCACAGTTCAGAAATTCATCTAAAGGATGGGGTTACGATTTTTGATCTAGAAAGAACAAGCCAAGGAATATTTGATAATAAACATTATAACCTTATTTTACATGAATATGGTAATATCTTCCGAATTCAAAACCCTAATATCATTTTCCCTGATTTTGATGAAAATATTTGGGAAACTCTAGCAGAAATTAGAGGTTTTGATAAAGAATATATTATTAATTTCATAGGTAAACCAGAGGTTAATGCTGTACAAGTTAGCATTGAACATTTCTTCAAAGCACCACAACATTTTGATGCTCTATTACCCAAAATATACGAAGAATATGTACGAATTTTCAATCAAGATCCTCTTGAAGTAGCGAATAGAACACTATTGATTAATGAAATAGTTTAGAGGTAACGTTCTTTAATTATATTAACATGATGCATCTCATGTCCCATATTTATATATGCTAAGGCTTTGACAGAAACTTTATTATTGCTTGCGGTTCCATGACGCTCTAGTTCTTCTTCTGTTAAATGTTTATATAATGCAATCGTTGTATTGCGCACCATTTGATATTCTGCCCTTAAGTCTGCTATGGATTTATGTTCTACATTAACTACCATTGCATAATTATCTTGTTCATAACCAGGTAAAGTCGTTTTATCATTCCTTGCAAATCGCAATGCTCGGTAGGTCATTATGCGTTCATTATCAATAAGGTGTTGTATAACTTGTTTTATAGACCACTTTCCTATTTCATAAGCAAAGTCACCTTTTTCTTCATTTATACTTTTTAATAATTGTTGAGTGTCTTGATGGATAGATTCTAGTAGTTTTAATAATTTGCCATCAGGTACATTATCTATATATTGAAAATAATAAGATGGAGCTTCGTCTCTTGTTGGTTTCATAATAGTGATTCTATTTAGTTAGAAAAATTTTATTCCAAAAAACACACATAAATATATGTAGGTGTTGTAATTTGTTTATTCATTTGAATTACGAGAGTTAATATAAATATTATTCTGTAATAATGGCAGTTTTGTGTAGTTGTATTCTGTAATAATGGCAGAAAAGTAGTTGTAATTTGCTTTGGTATAAATTATGTTAATTACAATCTAGTTTTAGGGGAAAATGTTTCCTGAAAATTGACTTTTTATTTTTGAATAAGGGTACTTTAAAGACATAGATTAAATTTGACCAACATCGCTTATAAATATTCCCTATCTTTGTAAGCCATTTCTGTAACTAAGACTTAAAATATTATCAAGTATATATGTTAAAATTTATCACGAAATCAATCGGAAAAATATTTGGGACAAAGTATGAGAAAGACATCAATACTTATATGCCCTATGTCAACCAAATCAACGAGGAATTTGAAAAATTGAAAAACCTCAGTAATGATGAATTAAGAAGTAAAACTTTGCTTTTTAAGAAACGAATTACTGAGCATTTAGAAGGTATCAATACAGATATTGATACCTTAAAAAAACAAGCAGAAGAAACAGAGGATTTTGGAGAAAAGGAAGATTTATATGACGAGATAGATGAATTGATCAAGGAAAAAGATAAACATCTCGAAGATATATTAAAAGATATTAGACCTGAAGCTTTTGCTGTTGTAAAGGAAGTTTCAAGGAGATTTGCGGAAAACCCTACCTTGACTGTTTCTGCTACGCCACATGATAGAGATATTGCAGCAAAGAAATCTTATGTAACGATCGAAGGAGATAAGGCAATTTGGAAGAATCAGTGGGAAGCGGCAGGAGGAGAAATTGTCTGGAATATGGTACATTATGATGTACAGTTAATTGGTGGGATGGTACTCCATGATGGAAAGATAGCAGAGATGCAAACAGGGGAAGGAAAAACATTAGTAGCAACATTACCAGCATATCTAAATGGTTTAGCAGGAGAAGGTGTACATGTTGTAACAGTAAACGATTACTTGGCTCGAAGGGATGCGGAGTGGATTGGACCTATAATGGAGTTTTTGCTATTAACAATTGATTGTATTGACAATTATAGACCACATTCTGAAGAAAGACGGGCAGCGTATAATTGTGATATTACGTATGGTACAAATAATGAATTTGGATTCGACTATCTGAGGGATAATATGGTCAACTCTCAAGATGATAAGGTGCAACGTAAACACCATTATGCGATGGTGGATGAAATTGATTCTATTTTAATCGATGATGCTCGTACACCACTTATCATTTCGGGACCTGTTCCTAAAGGAGATGAACAAGAATACAAAACCTTAAAACCTAAAGTAGATAGATTGATTAATGCACAGAAAAAATTAGTCACTCAATACTTAGCAGAGGCTAAAAAGCGATTTGTTGACGGCGATTTAGGATACGATGAAGAAGGAGCTGGGATGTCATTGTTGCGAGCGCATAGAGGTTATCCAAAAACAAGGCCACTTATCAAATTTTTAAGTGAACAAGGAGTGAAAGTAGAAATGCAAAAAGCAGAAAATCATTATATGGCAGAGCAAAATAAGCATATGCATTTAGTGGATGAGCCTTTGTATTTTACAATTGATGAGAAAAATAATATTATAGATCTTACAGAAAAGGGTGCAGAATTTTTATCAAAAGGAGAATCTGATCCTAACTTCTTTGTCTTACCAGACATTACACAGATGGTGATGGAAATTGACGAAGATGAAGAACTTACCGATAAAGAGAAAGCAGAAAAACGAAATAGTATAGTGCAAGACTATTCTATGAAGTCGCAGCGGTTACATTCCGTTAATCAATTATTGAAGGCTTATGCTTTATTTGAAAGAGATGACCATTATGTTGTGATTGATGGACAAGTGAAAATCGTAGACGAACAGACAGGGCGTATTATGGATGGACGTCGTTATTCTGATGGTTTACACCAAGCACTTGAAGCTAAAGAAAATGTAAAAGTAGGAGATATAACCCAAACCTATGCGACGGTTACACTCCAAAACTATTTCCGTATGCATCATAAGCTAGCAGGAATGACAGGAACAGCAGAGACGGAGGCTGGAGAGTTTTGGGAAATCTATAAATTAGATGTAGTAGTTATACCTACAAATCGTCCAATTGCTAGAGATGACAGAGAGGATTTGGTTTATAAAACAGAGCGTGAAAAATTCAATGCTGTTATTGAAGAAATTGTAAAATTAAGTAATGCTGGACGTCCTGTCTTAGTAGGTACAACAACGGTTGAATATTCCGAAAAATTGAGTCGTATCCTCAATATGAGAGGAATTAAACACAATGTACTGAATGCAAAGCAGCATGAAAGAGAGGCAATAGTTGTAGCCGAAGCAGGACGAGCAGGTAATGTAACGATTGCAACCAATATGGCAGGTCGTGGAACAGATATTAAACTATCGGATGAAGTGAAAGCTGCAGGAGGTCTAGCAATTATAGGTACAGCACGACATGATTCTAGGCGTGTAGATCGACAATTAAGAGGTCGTTCTGGACGTCAAGGAGATCCTGGTTCTTCACAGTTTTTTGTTTCTTTGGATGATAATTTAATGCGTTTATTCCGTTCAGAACGAATTGCGAAATTAATGGATAAGATGGGCTATGAAGATGGAGAAGTGATTCAACATTCAATGGTCACAAAATCGATAGAACGTGCCCAGAAAAAAGTAGAAGAAAATAACTTTGGTATTCGTAAACGATTACTAGAGTATGATGATGTAATGAATATTCAGAGAGAAGCAATTTATAAAAAACGAGGTAATGCACTCTCTGGAGATCGCCTTTCTGTAGACTTATACAATATGTTTTTAGGGCTTACAGAGAATATGATAGAAGACCACCAAACAGGTGGCGATTATGAATCATTTAGAGAGGATGTAATTCGAGTTTTAGGAATAGATCCTGCGATTGATGCTATTGAGTTTAAAGAAGGAAATTTTAATGACTTGCATAATAAGTTTCTAGAGCAAGTGTTGGATATGTACAAAAAGAAAAGTGATGCTTTAACCACTCATCTGTATCCGATTGTTCAGCAAGTACATGAAAATGAAGGACATCGTTATAAACGTATCGCAATACCGTTTACGGATGGTGTGTCTAGAGCTTTAAATGTTTCTGCTGAACTTCAATCTGGTGTAGATACAGAAGGAAAGAGTATCATGCGAGATATTGAAAAGACGGTTGCTTTAGCTCTAATAGATAATGCTTGGAAAGAACATCTTAGAAATATGGACGAATTAAAAGAGTCTTCTCAAGCTGCGTCTTTTGAGCAAAAAGATCCACTAGTCGTTTATAAGATGGAAGCCTATAATTATTTTGAAAGTTTGATGAATAATATAAACCGTTCCGTTATTTCTTATTTAATAAAAGGAAAATTAGTATTACCAGAGAACAATCAAGTTAGAGAAGCTAAAGTCCAGAAAGCAGATACAAGCAAATTGACTACGAATAAGTCAGAGGATGGAGGAGCGAGAGCAGCAGCGGAAGGTGTGAGTCAGAAGCGTCCAACAACCTTCAAACGAACACAGAAAAAAGTAGGACGAAATGAACCTTGTCCTTGTGGTAGTGGTAAAAAGTATAAACAATGTCATGGGAAATGATATTCCCCTAACATGAAAATAGAGCCGAGTAGTCCACTGGAGTACTCGGCTTTTTTTATTCATTTGGGTATATCATTTTGTTTATTCCCTCAATCTCTTATTTTTGCACTAGCCTAACCATTATAGTAAGTGATACACTTACGATTACCATCCTTTTTTACAAAAAAAATATACCATATGAAAAAAGAAACAATCTCTATACATGGAGGATATGTATCCGATCCAACAACTAAATCCGTAGCTGTTCCGATTTATCAGACAGTAGCCTATGAATTTGATAATGCTCAACATGGGGCAGATTTATTTAATCTTGCAGTAGCAGGAAACATTTACAGCCGTATAATGAATCCTACGGTAGATGTGCTTGAACAAAGAATTGCAGCACTAGAAGGAGGCATCGCAGCACTATGCGTCAGTGCGGGTAGTGCCGCTGTAAACTATGCGATTTTAAATATAGCAGAAGCTGGGGATAATATTGTGGCTACGCCACAACTATATGGTGGAAGCTATACATTATTTGCCAATATGTTACCCAAACAAGGTATTACGGTTCGATTCGCAGCGTCCTCTGATACAGCGGATATTGAAAAGCTCATTGATAACAAAACGAAAGCAGTTTATTGTGAATCTATCGGTAACCCTGCTGGAAATATTACAGATATTGAAGCCATTGCTAAGGTTGCCCGTGCCAAAGGCGTTCCCGTCATTGTTGATAATACAGTAGCAACTCCAGCTATTATTAATCCTATTGAATATGGTGCAGATATCGTTATCCATTCTTTGACGAAATATATAGGAGGACATGGTACAACACTAGGAGGTGTCATTGTCGATTCAGGGAAGTTTCCTTGGACAGAACATAAAGAAAGATTTTATATGCTGAATACCCCAGAACCTTCTTATCATGGAACAGTATACACAGAAGCGTTTGGAGCAGCCGCTTATATTGCCCGTGTAAGAACAGTTGCCTTAAGAAATACAGGCTCTGCCCTAGCAGCGATGAGTGCTTTCCAAATACTTCAGGGCTTGGAAACACTTAGTCTTAGGATGGAGCGTCATTGTGAAAATGCAATCGCAGTAGCTAAATATTTAGAAGGACATGAGCAAGTTGCTTGGGTAAGGTATGGAGGTTTAGAAAGTAGCGAGTACCACGAACTGGCAAAAAAATATTGTGAGGGTAAACCTTCTTCCTTACTTACTTTCGGTATAAAAGGAGGGTTTGAAAAAGCAGAAAAATTCTATGACGAGTTAAAACTATTTAAACGCCTAGTAAATATCGGTGATGCTAAATCGCTGGCTTGTCATCCAGCCTCAACGACGCATAGACAGATGACCGTAGAGGAACAAGCGGCAGCAGGTGTTACAGAAGACCTGCTCAGGTTGTGTGTTGGAATAGAACATATTGACGATATTATAGCCGATTTAGAACAAGCATTTGAGGCTATCAAGTAATTGTTCGTGATTAGGTATAAAATGTATTTTTAAAAAATGAGGTATATTCGATATATCTCATTTTTAGTTTTAACTTTGTGCCATCATTTTCTACCCTTGCCTTATAGACCGTTTTAAAATAGTTATAAAAAATGGAGCCTAAAAAGATCAAATCCGCTTTAATTTCTGTTTTTCACAAAGATGGTATAGATAAAATTGCTCAAGAATTGGATAAACTTGGGGTACAAATCTACTCGACAGGAGGTACACAAGCCTTTATTGAGAAATTAGGTATAAATGTTACGGCTGTAGAGTCTATCACGTCTTATCCATCTATTCTAGATGGTCGAGTAAAAACCTTACATCCTAAAGTTTTTGGAGGACTTTTAGCACGTCGTGAAGAAGAACATTTAGCAGAGCTAAGTGAGTATGATATTCCTGAAATTGATGTTGTAATTGTGGATCTATATCCTTTTGAGGAAACTGTAGCCTATACAATGGAGGAAACTGCCATTATTGAAAAAATTGATATTGGAGGAATCTCTCTAATCCGAGCAGCAGCTAAAAACTATAAAGATGTTGTGGTCGTTCCTTCAAAAGATGAATACACACTTTTTTTAGAAACCATACAAAAGAAATTGGGACATACAGATCTAGAGGATAGAAAAGAACTAGCAAGGCGAGCGTTTAAAATTTCTTCAAATTACGATACGGCTATTTTTAGATATTTTGATAAAGGGTCGGATGATAGTTATTTCAAACATAGTATTCACCAATTTAGTGAATTGAGATATGGTGAAAACCCACACCAGCTAGGAAAGTTTTATGGAAACTTTGAAGCGATTTTTGATAAATTGAATGGAAAGGCAATTTCTTATAACAATTTAGTGGATATTGATGCGGCCGTTAATATTATGTCAGAATTTAAAGATGATGATCCTACTTTTGTAGTGCTTAAACATACAAATGCTTGTGGTGTCGCAACTCGTTCAACTGTTTTAGAGGCATGGAAAGCTGCTCTAGCAGGTGATCCAATCTCTGCCTTTGGAGGAATCTTAATTAGTAACCGTTCTATCGATTTAGCTACTGCTGAAGAGATCAATAAGTTATTTTATGAAGTTTTAATTGCGCCAGATTTTGAGGAAGATGCCCTTCATCTTTTATCGAAAAAGAAAAAACGAGTGTTATTAAAGATTAAAGACTTTTTTGTACCTAAAAAATCCTTTAGAAGTTTGTTAAATGGAGTGATTGAACAAGAAACAGATAAAAAAATTGAATCGGTCGAAGATTTCAAAGTAGTAACGAAAACAACACCAACTGAAGCAGAAAAGGAAGATCTAGTCTTTGCTAATATTTGTGCAAAGCACTTAAAATCAAATACCATTGCTTTAGTGAAAAATAAACAACTTGTAGGTATGGGCTGTGGGCAAACGTCTAGAGTAGATGCTCTCAAACAAGCTATCATTAAAGCGAAGGCTTTTGGCTTAGAGCTTGAAGGTGCTGTTATGGCATCCGATGCTTTTTTCCCATTTCCCGATTGTGTAGAAATTGCACATAAAGCAGGGATTACGGCTATTGTTCAGCCTGGAGGTTCTATCAAAGATCAGTTAAGTATTGATTATTGTAATGAAAATGGTCTTCCAATGGTTTTTACAGGCACGAGACACTTTTTCCACTAGAAATAGAATAGAAAATAGAAATAAAAAACGTCGTACTTCTTATACTTGTACGACGTTTTTTACATTGGAAATATAATTTTTAAAATTTAAAATTGTAAGCAACAGAAGGAATGAAGTTCCCGACAACAGATAAACGAACGGCCTCTGTTTGTATTGGTGTTCCAACAGTTGGACGAATCGTATTTTGGCGAAAGAAAATAGTAAAAGGATTTCTACGATTATAGACATTATAAATAGCAAATACCCATTCGCCTTTCCAGCGTTTATCAGGTTTTTCTTTGTTTTTCCAAGTAGCTGATAAATCTAGACGATGATAAACAGGGATTCTGACATTATTTCGTTCACCAGAGGCAATATAAGGAATAACATAACCTTGCTGCTCTAACCGACTAGTTGGGAAAGTGGCAGGTGTACCAGAGTTAAGCACAAAATTTAAAGAAAAATCCCAACGTTTATTTAAATCATAAAACAAAGTCGTACTCAGATTATGGGTTTGATCAAAGCGAGCAGCAAACCATTCATTATTATTAATACCATCTATTTGTCGTTCTGTACGAGCTAAGGTATAACTTATCCAACCCGTAAATTGTCCTTTTTTCTTCTCAAGTTGTAGTTCCAAACCATAAGCTCTTCCTTTACCTGAAATAAGATCCGCTTCAATAAATTCATTTAAAAATAAATCTGCTCCATCTATATAGTCTACAAGGTTTTTATAGGTTTTGTAATAAATTTCAGCGGATGTTTTATAAGTATTATCCTTAAAATTTTTGAAAAGACCAAGCCCTACTTGATTCGCAGTTTGTGGTTTAATATTATTACTACTAGGCGTCCAAACATCCAAAGGTGTCGAAGCGGTAGTATTTGAGATAAGGTGTAAATATTGAGCTGTTCGGTTATAGCTTGCTTTGATTGAAGTGCTAGGATCGATTTGATATTTAATAGAGGCTCTAGGCTCAATATTACTATACGTTTGGATACTTTCCCATTGGTCGAAAGTGGAAGTACTCACCAGTTCTTTACGCTCGCCTAGTTCTGTATCCCTATATTCGTAGGCTTTCCCTTCCCCCATATAATTGAAATGTGAAAAACGTACACCATAATTAAGAGCTATTTTTGAAGTGATGTCTTGCTCATTTTCTACAAATAATCCTGCTTCTAAAGCGTATTTATTGGCTAGACCAAAATCTCTAGATTCGCCTTCACTTACACCAACGGCGTTACCAGGTTGAAACTCATAAATAATCGCCTGACCACCAAACGTTAGACGATTTTGGGGGTTGAGAAAATAAGTAAAATCTGTTTTTAAACTATAATTAATAATATTAGCGTTCCAATCAAATTGGTTGTCGGTCTCTTCTCCAAAATGTAATTCATAATCATAATTACTATAATAAACGGTAAAGTTTGAAAATAATTTATCATTGAAAAGATGATTCCATCGAAGGGTCGTCGTTGCATTACCCCAATTAAAGCCAACACCTGCCCCAAAAGCAAAGTTATCCCGACCTAGATAAGCAGAGAGAAAAATTCTATTTTTCTCATTTACACTATAATTCGTTTTTAACGTCAGGTCATAAAAATTGAGTTTAGAATCTGAAAGATCATCAGGTAGAAAGGGTTTTGCTAAAATATCAATATAAGAACGACGAGCCGCAACAATAAAAGAAGCCTTATCTTTTAATATTGGTCCTTCAACGGCCAAGCGACTAAAAATTAATCCTATCCCTCCTGCAACTTCGAATTTTTTATTATTTCCTTCTTTCATTCGAACATCAAGGATAGAAGATAGTCGACCACCATAACGAGCAGGGATTCCACCTTTATATAATTTAACATCTTTAACCGCATCAGGATTGAATACAGAAAAGAAGCCAAAAAGGTGTGAAGAATTATAAACAGGTGCTTCGTCTAGTAGTACAAGATTTTGATCAATACTACCACCTCTAACATTGAAACCTGTAGCACCTTCTCCCACAGTAGTTACACCAGGTAAGAGTTGTAAACTACGAACAAGGTCGACTTCTCCTAGTAGAGCAGGCATTTTTTGAATGGTCTTCATATTCATTTTATTAACACTCATTTCAGAACTTTTTACATTCTGATCTTCTGCTTCTGCGGTTACAACCACCTCAATCAATTCCTCTGTCGCTTCTGGTAATTCAATGTCTTTTGTTGTGTTTTGTTGTAAATCAAATGTAATAGTCTCAGTATTATATCCTAAGTAAGAAAATTCAAAGGTATAGGTGCCAGGATCTAAGGTGATCGAATAAAAACCATATTCATTACTATTCGCACCAGAGCCTACTTCTTTGACATAGGCAGTTGCACCAATTAGTGTTTCACCACTGTTTTTATCTTTTATATAGCCACTAAGCGTTGCTTTTTGACCAAAAGATAGTGTAGTAATAAGAGAAAATAATAAGATTAGTAGAGAGAACTGTACTTTAGAAAGCATCGTATTGATTTTGAGAATGAAAATTATTGGTACAAATATAAAAAGCTATTTGAGAATTCATCTTTTGTTTAAGAAATATAGCATGAAATATTAACAAAACAGCAAAAAATAATGTTTTGTTAATATTTTATTATAAAATGTTACAAATAAATTAGAAGAGCGTCCTAAAAGTAACTAATTGAATAAAACGTTAATATTAATTGAACATTTTAACATTTTTAACAAATATATATTCACAGATTAATAGAATATTAACATAAAAAATCAAACAAATTTCTTATTTTGTGATTATACAGTTAGAAGCAATTATAAGCAAATAAATTTTATTAAAAATATAATTATGAAAAAGAGTAACATTATTAGTATCCTATTACCTTTCTTCGTATTAGTTATAGTAAGCACTGTAACAGCACAAGATGATCTATATTTCAATCCTGCTGATGAGTTGGCAGTTGAAGAAAATAGTGAAGATATTGAGGACTATGCCTATGAAAGAGATAACTATAGTGATTTAGAAGATTATGATGACTATGATGGTTATTACTATACAAATCGTCTCCGTCGTTTTAATCGAGTTTATTCATCTTTTGGGTACAATAGCCCTATTTTTATCAACCCTTATACTTATGGTTCATATTACAGACCAGGGACATCGTTTTATTTAGGAAGCCCTGCTGTTTATTCAAGCTATAATTCTACGTTCATACCAAGATATTCAAGTTATTATAATAACTCTTTTGGATTCAATTCTCCATACTATTCTCCATATGTATTTGGAGGAAATGCTGGTTTTGGAGGCTATGGATACGGAGTTGGTAATGCTTATTGTCCACCGTCTGGATATGGTTCAGGTATTGGAGTAAGAAATGTTCCTAGAGGCACAAGTACTTCTGGTTCAAGACAAGTACGTTCTACCAGAGTAGTTAGAAATACGCCTGCTGCGGGTACAGGAACAAGAACGTCGAGTACTAAAATAGGAAGAAACAATGGAACACGAGCTACTACGCCTAATGTAAATAGAGGTAGTCGTTCTACCTATAAAGAAAGAACTAGAACTAGAACACGTTTTAGTTTACCAAGAACACGTAATAATTCTACTCCTAGAAGTAGTACACGTTCTTCTTCAGGGAGTTCATCTTCAAGAGGAAGTAGTATAAAATCTTCTTCATCAGGAAGCAGTTCTAATAGCCGCATTAGAAGGAGAGGGTAAAAGTACTGTAGAATATTTAAAGAGTAAGTAAAGGTGGATGTAAAATATCCACCTTTTTTTTTAGCTTTATTTTTAAAAATAAAAATTAATGGTTCGATATATTATTAGTACACTATTTCTAGTTACTTTTTCATTAGGCTTAAAAAGCCAAAGTGTTCAAGATGCTTTACGTTATGCTTATTTTCAATATGCTGGAACAGCAAGAAGTCTAGGTGCCGCCAATTCATTTGGGGCATTGGGTGGGGATTTGGGTTTGTTAAGCACTAACCCTGCTGGGATAGCTACCTTTAGACGTTCGGAGTTTACGGTATCTCCAGGTGTTTTATTAGCCAATACAACTTCTTCTTTTGCTGGAGATGATACGAAGGAAAATAAGTTTAACCTCAATATTTCTAATGCTGCGGTAGTTTTTGTGAGTACCAGTACAGAGAGTAAGTGGAAAACGTTTAATTTTTCTATAGGCTTGAATCGCTTGAGCAATTTTAATCAAAAGTTTGCTTACGAAGGGACACAACAAGGGACAATTGCGGATTATTTTACCTTTTATGCTCAGGATTTTTTCCCAGAAGATTTATATGGGTTTGAAGAAGGATTGGCATATGAAACGGATTTAATTTACCTCCCTGATCCGAACCAACCAACTTTTTATGAAAATGATGTAACGGTAGGCAGCCAATTACGCAAAAAGCAAACGGTTGATATCAGAGGAGGTATTGATGAATTGAGTTTAGGATTTGGAGCGAATTTGAATCATAAGTTTTATGTTGGTTTAGTTTTGGGACTACCTTTTGTAAATTATACAGAAGAAAAATTGTATGAAGAAATAGATGATATACAGCAGAATGATGGCACATTTGATGGCTCGTCTCCATTTTTTAATTCTTTGGCTTTTCAGCAAAATTTGGAAACGACAGGAGCAGGGTTTAATTTGAAATTAGGTATGATATACAGGGCGAGTCAAATGTTGAGATTTGGAGCTGCTGTACACAGTCCTTCTTTTATTACATTGACGGATTTCTTTGGAAATACTTTAGACTTTGATATTACATATGATGAATCCGATCCTACTACTCAAAGCCTTAATACGGCAACCTCTCCTGAGGGTGACTTTAGTTATGTCTACCGAAGTCCTTTGCGGGTATATGGAGATGTAGGAATTATCATTGATAAATTTGCTTTTGCTAGTGCTGAAGTAGAATGGGTCAATTATAACTTTGCGAATTTCAAATTTGATGAGGAAATTTCTACACAAGATGACTTAATTTACGAACAAGAGCTAAATGATAATATTTCGAATACACTTAAAAGTACTATAAATATACGTTTAGGAGGAGAAATCGCTTTAGAGCAATTTCGAATAAGAGGTGGTTATACCTTTAACGGTAATCCTTATAAAGAAGATGTTGTGGAAGAGCAGAATCGAAATACTCTTCACTTGGGATTAGGTCTACGGAAGAAGTATTTTTATGTAGATACAGCCTTTATGCAGTCTTTTAGTAAAGGAAATTTTAACCCATATATATTTGACGGTTCCGAACCCCTAGTAGAGAATTCAGGACGAAATAGTACATTTGTATTAACACTAGGGTTTAAACTATAAATCTTTATTATGAGATGCTCTTAAAAAGAGCATCTCATAATAATTGAATTATTTATCTTTTTTATTTTCTTCAAGTTTCAATCGTTCAATTAATCGACCAGATATTTTTAAGAATTGTTTTTCTGTTATCATCCCAATGAGTTCTTTACCTTGTACGACAGGTAGACACCCAATCTTTTTTCTACGCATAATTTTTAAAGCCTCGATAATAGTGGCTTCGGGACTAATAACAATAGGATCTTCGATCATTAAGCTTTTTACAGTAGTTGGTTCTTCATTAGGAATGACTCCTTTTGCACATTTAGCAAAATGCCTTAGCATATCTCTTGAAGTCACTAGCCCTACGAGTTCTCCTTTTTTGCTTTCTACGGCTGTATAACGTATTTTTCGCCAGTCCATCATATCTGCAACTAACTCAATAATATCGTCTTTTTGAACAGTAAATAAATCTTTTATCATAAATTCTTCTACCCTCAAATCTGAAGGTTTATATTTTTTGAGATCGCCTAGTTCTGGCAATTTCCATTGGTGTACAGGAATTTCTTGTTCTTGATTTTGGATAGTAGCAGAGGTAATTGTTGTAACAGCTTCGTCAATACTTGTTTCTTTTGATAATTTTGTAAAAGAACGTAATAACCAACGAGCGCCAGTAGAATGATTTCGGGTACGATCTTCTATAACTTTTAGATAGCGGTTGATGTCTTTATTTTTAATACCGACTGATTTCAATCCTTTTTTTGATAAAGGAAGTAATCGTTCGGTTATAAGTTGAACCGCAGAGATTTTTTCATTATTCATCCATGTAAACTTGGAATCAATCCCAAATCTAGCGGCTTTATTGAAATTGTCATGAATGTCTTCAAAAGAAATATGATCTCTTATGTCTGTAATTTCATCTGCCATCCCTTTCATCATTCCTAGCCAAAATGCGGCATTAGAGACTTCGTCCAAAACGGTAGGGCCAGCAGGAAGAACACGATTTTCAATTCTTAAATGTGGTTTGCCATTAGGACTAATACCATAACAAGGGCGGTTCCAACGATAAACGGTTGAGTTGTGAACCTGTAAAGCTCTAAGATTAGGCACTTCGTTATTCGCAATCTTGTCTAAAGCGTTTTCCTTGACGTCGCTACTTAAAAGAACTCTAAATCGAGCAATATCTTCTTTATAGATTTCTAAAATTGAATCGTTGAGCCAATCATTTCCAAAACTTACTCTAGGACTTTTCTCTCGCATATATTCCTTACTACTTCTAGTATCAAGGGCTTGTTGAAAAAGTGCAATTCTACTTTCATGCCATAATCGTTTTCCAAAAACTAGAGAAGAGTTAGCAGCAATTGCCATAATGGGAGCAGCAAGTGTTTGAGCGATATTATACATTTTTACAAACTCTTCAGGACTCACTTGAAGATGCACTTGGAAACTCGTATTACAGGCTTCAATCAGAGGAGAATCATGTTTGAACTGTAGTTCATCAATACCATCTAATTTTAGTTCATAAGCAGAAGACTCAAGTTGAGAATTAATTGCTTCCATTAGAGCAAAGTAACGCTTTTTAGGTGTAAGGTTATTCATACTCAAATCAAACTTACGCAAAGTCGGCAAGATACCTGTAAGGATGATTTTAGCATCCAACTTCTTAAGACGTCTACGCATTTTGTTGAGCTTAGTATTGATTTCATTTTCTAAAATACTCAAACAATCTTTTGTGAATTCATGTGGATCAAGATTGATTTCTAGATTGAATTTTGCTAATTCTGTCTCTACCCATTTAAGATCTTTCATTCCATCAAGGGCTTGCATAGCGATACAAGCAGGCTTAAAAGTATTTTTATTGACCAAACACATTTCTTGTTCTGCTCCAATACGTGTAATACCTTTTTCAAACCAGTCATTATCCAACATATACTTTAAGGCTTCGACGTCTTGTAAAAGATTTTTCACAAAATAGTGCATCTGATCTTGATCTGTAACTAGAGAGACTCGTTGTTCACCCATGAAAGTTTTTATTTAATAGTCTTGTTTAGTTTTGAACAAGGCTAATGGATTAGTAAATAAATTGGGGTCTAAGTAGATTTTCAATAAAATGATTAATTATGATAACTATATTTTTATAAAAATATAGAATTAGATTATAATATGCGAAAGATGATTAATTATTTTATTCAAAAAGGTTTTGTTCAATGAGTTCACAAATAATGTGTCCTATCATAATGTGCGCTTCTTGTATTCTAGGAGTGTCTTTGGAAGGAACATTAAGCAAAAAATCGCATTGATTCGCCATTTTTCCGCCTTGGCTTCCTGTTAGAGCGATACAAGTAGCTCCTCGTTTTTTTGCTTCCTCAAATGCTAGAAGTACATTTTGGGAATTACCAGAAGTAGAAATGCCAAATAAAATATCCCCTTGTCGGCATTTAGCTTTTGCTAGACGGGCAAAAACTTCATTGTAAGAATAATCATTTGCGACTGAAGTAAGGTAAGAGGTGTTTACATGAAGTGCTTCCGCAAATAAAGGTTCTCGATCTTTATAAAACCGCCCAGACAATTCTGCGGCGATGTGTTGGGCATCTGCAGCACTGCCACCATTTCCACAAAAAAATATTTTTTTATCTGCTTGAAAGGCTTTGATACAGCATTGAACAACATCTTCTAGTAGGTTTAAAAAATCAACATCGTCTAGTAGTCTTTTTTTTGTATCAATACTATCTGAAATAATTGTTTTTATTCTATCTGTCATTGAGATCTGTATTTTGTGGTCTAGGCTTCTGCAAAGATATATAAAGAATAATTGAAAATCTCTTGGGCTTAGGTTATCTTCGTATTTTTCATGCATATCAGATAGATTTTTAAAATAAAAAAATGAAACTAAATTTAGATGTTGCCTGTCCGAGTCCTCAGGCATGGATTGATGCTGTAATGGATAACTTTGATGCCTTTTTAATCGATCATGCAGATTGCGAACGAAAAGCCTCTTCCATGGCGATGAGTTTTGTGGCAAAATATCCCAACCGTAAAGAAATTATTCCTGAACTTATCGAAACAGCGATCGAAGAACTAGAGCATTTTCAGCAAGTCTATCAATTAATGGAAGCAAGGGGGATTGAATTACCCGCATCTATGGGAAAAGATCCTTATATTGAACAATTGCTAAAACTTTGTCGCCATGGTAGGGATGATCGTTTTATGGATAGGTTGATGCTCGCTTCTTTAGTAGAAACGAGAGGAGCAGAACGTTTTCGATTGGTTTCAGAAGCACAAGAAGAACCAGAATTAGAGCGTTTTTATCGGATGCTTTGGGCCTCTGAGGCAAAACATGGGCATATCTTTGTGAAGATGGCTTTAAGCTATTTTCCTAAAGAAAAAGTGTACCCTAGACTACAATATTTTATTGATGAAGAAGCAAAAATTGTAGAAAACTTAGAAATACGGGCAGCATTACATTAAAGAAATATTCAACAGAAGTGTTGCTTTATTCGTTATGAACAATAAAACCTAAAATCTCAATTCCTGAAAAAATAACTTTCAACGTCCTTCAAAATTTATAATTATGAAACTAAAAATTCCATATTTTTTATTATTAGCATTATCGATTCTTTTTTTCTTGTCTTGTCAAGATGATGATGAACCTAGCCCACCAACAACTACAGATGAGATTGATGAAGGACGTTTCGAACAATCGATCTATACTAGTTTAACGAAGACTTTAGGAGTGCAGTATGGACAAAATACAACAGAATCAGGAGCAACGAAAAATTTGATTTTTGATTTTTATGAACCTGAAGGGGATAATTTAAATAAACGTCCTTTAATCATAACAGTTGTAGGAGGAGGTTTTTTGACAGCAGATTATAAAGCATTTGAACCTTTGGCGGAGTATATAGCAAGACATGGTTATGTTGTAGCAAATATTGACTATCGGGTATGGGATTTGGCTTTATGTAATCCTATTGTAGATGTTGAGAATTCTTATGAAAATGTCATTCGTGCTAGGGCAGATCTAAAAGCAGCGATTCGGTTTTTCAGAAAAGATGCAGCAACGGATAATAAATATAGAATTGATCCCAATAAAATATTTGCGATAGGTCATTCTGCGGGAGCAATTACTTCTCTAGCAGCAGGCTATATGAATGATATGAGCGAAGTTCCCCAAAATATTCAGGATTTAATGAATATGCATGGTGGAATTGAAGGAGATAGTGGAAATGCAGGATATGATTCGAGCCTTAGTGGGGTGGTTAATCTTTCTGGTGCTATGTTAGATGCGGATTTTGTCAAAGCAGGAGATCCACCTTTGATTAGCGCTCATGGAGATCAAGATTCTGTTGTTCCTTACTGTAATGGCAATGCGGCTGTTCCTTGTGTAGCTCCTGTACCTGTGGAGGGTTCTTGTACTATCCATGAACAAGCGGATGCTGTAGGGCTTCAGAATAAATTAATCACGATTACAAATGGAGATCATAGTGCGCCATTGTTTAGTTGTGCTACGTGTAATCAAGAAATTATTGATTTTATATTTACCTTATTGTAAAATAGCACTCAACTTTTGTTATAAAAATGCCATTTTTTTAAAAAATGGCATTTTTTATTGTTGGTCTTGCTACTTTTGTAGCGATGAAGATTTACACAAAAGATACTTTAAATTTTCTTTCTAAACTGACGATTCGACGCCTTTGGAATATGCTAAAGGTGTACTGTTCTTTTTATATTACAAAATGGACAAAAAAACCGATACAGTGGGGAATGCCTTTTACGGTATCTATAGAGCCTACAACAGCTTGTAATCTTCGATGTCCAGAATGTCCTAGTGGATTAAGGGCATTTACACGACCAACAGGAAACTTGAAAGCCGATTTTTTTAAAAATACAATGGATGAAATCGCTAAAGATTTACTGTGGTTGATTTTTTATTTTCAAGGAGAGCCTTATATCAATCCCAAGTTTTTAGAAATGGTCAAATATGCTAAAGACAAAGGCATCTATACGATTACCTCTACAAATGGACATTTTCTGAACGATGAAAATGCAAGAAAAACGATAGAATCGGGACTTGATCGTTTGATTATTTCAGTAGACGGGACAACACAAGAAGTTTACGAGAATTATCGAAAAGAAGGGAAATTAGAAGCCGTTTTACAAGGTGCAAGAAATGTGGTCAAATGGAAGAAAAAATTAGGTTCAAGCACACCTCATATTATTTTTCAGTTTTTGGTAGTGCGTCCGAATGAACATCAAATTCCTGAAGTTTATAAATTGGCAGAAGAAATTGGAATAGATGAAGTTAAACTCAAAACAGCGCAAGTTTATGATTATAAACATGGAAACGAACTGATTCCTACAATTGAAAAATATGCTCGATATGCCCAACAAGAAGACGGTACATATGTGGTGAAAAACGAATTGCTGAATCATTGTTGGAAATTATGGCATTCTTGCGTAATTACATGGGATGGGATGGTTGTTCCCTGTTGTTTTGATAAAGATGCAACCCACCGTTTAGGCGATTTAAAAGCAACCTCTTTCCGTACCTTATGGCAAGGTGAAGACTATCAGCAATTTAGGACAATGCTTCTCCAAGGACGAGATAAAATTGATATATGTACCAACTGTACAGAAGGCTGTAAGGTTTGGGCTTGATTAGTCCAACTGCCTAATTTTTTCTAGAAGTTCCTGTGTTTTAGAAAAATCATCCCCATCTTCTTTGGCAATATCAATTGCTCGTTTAGCATATTTATTGGCTTTGGATTTATTATTAAGTTTATAATACAATGAAGCTAAGGTATCGTTATTGGCATATTCATTACTAATCTTAATAGACTTCTTCGCCCACTTCGTAGCTTTTTTAAGCATTTTTTCATTGTCAATTACACGATAGAATGTATAAGCGGCATCATTTAATTCTCCTGCATCCTTGCAAGGAATTTGTGCAAATCGGTTGAGTGCAGCTAGTGCATAATTTTGACGATCGCCAGCTTGGCGGTAATAACTCATTTTAAAATTAGCGAATAATAAATCTGCATTTTCTGGAAATGCTGCCTTCATAATGCCTTCTATTCTTTCTAGGCTTAAATCGTCATTTTCATTATAGATTTTGTCGTAAACCAGTTGGTTGACTCTTTGATCAACCATTCTTTTTTCAAAATAAGGATAGAATAAAGGCTTATTGCGGACTAAAAAAGGGAAAGCTTCGGATTTAGAATCTGTGGCATAATCGAAAATAAACTTCAGGTTATCTTCTGATTTCCAATCCTCTTGAGTTTTCAAGTAAGCATCAACAATTGGAATATGACTTTTATCTGCAATATCAAATCTAATTTTGCTATATTCCATTAAGAATTTAGGATCTCGATCACCATTCGCAAAACGCTTTTCCATTGCAGATAAATTATTTTCGGGGTCAAGTACGGTTTTTCCAAGTGTTAGCATCTCTTCAGGATCATGAAAACCTGCTACACGATGTATCATAGTTCCATCAAAAGAAAGAAATAATAAGGTAGGAAATGCCTTAACATTGTATTGATTGGCTAATGTTTTGCCAATGCCTTTTTCCATGTCTAATTTGATATTGATAAAATTTTTATTAAAAAAATCACCAATCATTTTTTGGGAAAAAACATCTCTATCCATTTTTTTACAAGGGCCACACCATACAGTATAAGCATCCAAAAAGATTAATTTGTTTTCTTCTTTAGCTTTACTTATAGTACCTTCCCACGAAGGTTGAAATTCAATACCTTGAGCAATTATTATAGTGGAGAAAAGGGAAAAAATAAAAAAAAATGTAGTTTTTGTAATTTTCATAAAATAAGTATTATTAAGGGATTTGTTAATACCAAAACTACTGTAATTCAGAAGATTTACAGTAGTTTTGTGAATAATTTGTTTGGAAAATTAGTAGACATTTGAGTTAAATTGATCAAAAATGATCTTGGTTTAACTGCCTAAACCTAACTTTATTTGTTCGATCAATTTTTGCGCCAAAGGGGTGAGCGCACGATCTTTTTCGCTTAATTTCAGCACTTTCTCTGCAATTGGTAAAGCAGCTTGCAATTTCCCATTTTTAAATAATAATGTTGCATGCTTCAAATAATGTTTAGGGTCATTACTTTTTTTTGCAGCTATACCTGCCCAACTTTCGGCTTTTGACATTGCTTTACTGTCTTTAGGCATATTTTTGTGAATGTCATTTGCCAATTTGATATATTGCTCAGGTTCATTTCCTTTTTCTGTTTTTAAAAATAATGCGCAAGCCTTCAAAAATTTTTTACTATTGCCTAAGGCTTTATAAAAAGCCATATCGGATTCGATATTAAATTGCTGGATTTTTTTAGCATCGGAAATATTTTTAGCATTGGTTTTAGCCTCTTTTAATAAATCTTCACTTTCGAACTGAACGGCTTTTTTGACAGTATTTCTACACGCTCGCTCAATATGTTGATCTACCTTTTCCTTTGAAGTTAAGGCTGTAATTTTATCTCGATGTTGAAGCAATAAACCAAAAATTCTAGAGTCGGACTCAATCGCAGATTCTAAAATAAAATGTAAGTTTATAGGAGTTGTTAAATCGGTTTGTCCGTTTAAGTATTCATTGGCAATCTTTAAACTTGATTTATTCGATTTGTTGAGTGCTTTAACATATTTCAATAAAAATTCAGGATCACGATTACCTTCTTCATATAAAAGCCTTAAGTCTGCACTTTTATCGTATTTACGAACCACCATTTCCCCTAGTTGAACAAATTGCTCAGGTTTTTTTGCCCCAACGGCTCTATGAACAACCTTCTCGTTAGGATCGATATATAAAAAAGTAGGAAATGATCGGACACCATATTTTCCTCTAACGGCAACACCATCGGCATCTTTTTCCATGTCGAGCTTCAGGTTTACAAAATTCGCATTATAAAAATCACCGACTTCTTTTACAGGAAAAACCTTTCTTGACATTAATTTACAAGGACCACACCAACTGGTATAAGCATCCACAAAAATCAATTTATCTTGTGCTTTTGCCTCTTGGAGTGCTTCTTCCCAAGAACCTTTGAAAAAGTCTATTCCATCTGCATTTACAGCCGATAAACTAAATATTAGACTAAGTAGTATAAGTACAATATGTTTCATGGTATATAAAATTTTTAAAATTATTTTTTGACTTGTTTACCTACAAAATAAAAGCAAGGTTTATATCGAGGTTTGTATTTATTTTTATAAAAATTCCCTATGCTAGTATGCTTTAAATAAAATCCGCCCCATTCTTTTTTAGACTTTTTAGAATCAAATGTTATACCGATATTGCCCTTTCCATCATCATCTTTAATCCATTCTAATGCTAGTAAAACAGGATTATCTAAAATTAAGTTGTACGGTCTTAGATCTACTTCTAGAATACCTCTTTTTTGTTGTGCAATGATATAAATATTTTCAGTTAAAATCGTTTGCCCTACTTTACCTTTCTTAAACTGGTAAATATTCATCCTAAAGAGAATACTATCACCACTCGCATGGTTGAGTACAAAGTTCGCACTTTTTATGTAAGTTTTCTTATCAATATTAATTAAAGCTCCTATTGCAGCTCCTAGTTGTTGGCTTCCAAAACCGACGCTTGGTCCTCTAGTTTCGTTTTTCGTACCTAGAATTTTATCTTCCAAACCAAATCGTTCTGCTTTTACCTCAATTAAAGGCATCGAATAGTTGATAGGAGTTAATTCAATAATACTATCTTTTGTTAGATAAGATGCTGCAATAATTTGAGTTTTATAGCCAATAGAGGAAAAAATTATAGAATCTTTAGAACTATTAGCCCTTAATTGAAATAGACCATTTTCATTACTTACAGTACCTCTTGGTATATTTTGTATACCAATATTTACATAATCAATATACTTTTGGGTCTCCTTATCGATAATTCTACCATTAAGGACAGTATCTTGTGAAAAAATAGCACTTAGAGGTAGCGAAATATAAATTATAAGGATAAAATATTTTAGAATAGCTTTCATTAAAATCAAAATGATGAGAAAACAAAGAAGGGGGCTTCTAATTCAATATACGTAGAACCCTAAGATTCAATCATATTTAAATCCTGTTTTAACAAATTTTTATCAAATTAGGAAATAAAATTATTTCCATTCTATTTTGTCCTCTATAGGATTTCGAGGACTTTCGACTTTGGTAGCAGCATCATAATAGCCCATATAAAACAATCCTAAACAAGATTCCCCTTTTTTTAATTCTAGAAAATCATTAGCATCAAGAATAATTTGTGGACTACTCCAATAAGAACCAATACCATAAGCTGTACAAGTTAACCACATATTCTGAACAGCGCAGGCAACTGCTGCTACTTCTTCCCATTCTGGTACACTTTCTTTTTCGTCTCGTTGCATACAGATAGCAATCACACAAGAAGATTGTAAAGGTTTCTTTTTGGTTTTCTTATGCTTCATTGGTGAAAACTTACCCTTGGGTGTTTTTAGTTCATATTGTTGTCCAAGATACGTACTTAGTTTTTGACGACTTTCTTCGGATTCAAATATTTTGAAACGCCACGGTTCAGTCAATCTATGAGTAGGAGCCCAGTTAGCATTCGCTAAGATTTGCTCAATAATTTCTTTTGGTATTTTTTCACCATTATACATATTCGGAAATATAGATCGGCGTCTTTGGATAAGACTGTTAATTTCTTTTGTGTCAAACATAGTATTTTTTTAAGGTCAAAAATAGGTAGTATTTTTTAAAGGCAAAGCATATTTGCGGGGTTTTAAATATTTTATTAATTAAATTTTCAGAAAATATTGAAAGTTTAAATAAAAAGGTTTAATATTGTAGTGAATTCATTACTAAAATGATTATAAAATGAAAACAGGAAGAAAAATATTATTATTGACTGATTTGTTTATCCAAAACGCCTTATTATTAGTGGTAATCATAACAGGAATCATAGGAATAGGATATGAATACTTTGATTTTTATACTAAAGATATATTGGGATTTACCATATTAGGAATGTTTTTTCTAGGGCTTCACCAGATGGGAAGTGGTTTGATGTTAGGTATTTCTTTAGATGATGAGAAACGAAAATTGTATTTTGTATTTACATTTGTGTACTTATTTGTACATTCATTTATAGGAATAGTACTTAGCAATTCTGGAGATACAATGCTTTGGTCGAATTATACGGATTCTTATGCTTATAACACTTACCTTTTCTTGCAATTTGTAATCATACCTATTATTATTGCAATATTGTACGAATTCCATTGTATTCGATATTTTTTAGAAAATGTAGAAAAGAAAAGTTGATACTAAAAACCAGCTTAAAATGATCTCACGATATAGAATGAAAATAGATAGCATAGGGCAGAGTATTTTGCTTATGGTCGCACTAGTTTTTTTATACTTCCAAGAAAGTAGTTATAGCTGGACAAACACCTTCATTATTCTTCTTGGTATATGGCAAGTTGTTAGTGCAATTCACCTGTATTATGCTTATAAATATGTAAAGCGGAAACAATTTTTTAAGATGGTACTTGTGGTACTGGTTAGTTTGCCTATATGGATAAAATTGGTTGGGATTTATGCTTATATCCCTGTTTTTGGTTTATTGTTTTGGTATTTCTATCAGACGCTCAAAGACACCCGAACAGTCTATAATCGGCCTCGTTCTTTTTGGGAGTTGGGATGATTAGGATAGTTTCCCATTTATTGCTTGTAGAGAAAGTCTCAATAAAGACAATTCAGTATGGCTGTTTTTAGTATAATATTTAAAATGTAATAAGGCAGACAATTCATTCCTTTTAGAAAATATTATATTTGAGCAAACTCAAATGTAAATGTATCAACGCTTTTTAAAACTTGTCCTACTATCTTTCATATCCTTTCCTATTCTTGCACAAGGACCTATTGATGGTTATATGAAAAAATCTGGAGAAACAGATTTTGCGCTGTCTTTTGGTTCAGAACGTTTTACAAAATATTATTTAGGGGAACAATTATTGGATACTTTTGATAGACAGTATAATTCATTGAGTCTTTTTATTGCTCATGGCTTTGAAGATAATTTGAATCTAATTGTGTCTTTACCCTATATGTGGACCGATGAAAACAATAGAGGTCTACAGGATGCTCAATTTTTACTAAAATTTGCACCCTTAGCAAAAACGTTTGATGGTGGTAGTTACAATATGATTACGGCTGCTGGAGTTACAACACCCCTTTCTAAATATCCAATTAGCCCCGATTCTTCTAATCCTATTGGGGAAAGAGCGACTAGTCTAGAAGGACGAATAGGATTTCAATATAATAATTGGAACAACGGACTTTTTGCTTTCGTTAAGACAGGAGTTACCTATCGACTATCACCACAAAAAAGAACGGCAATTCCTAGTTTGATTCGATTTGGTTTTGCTACGTCAAAAATTTATGTAGATGCATGGCTTGAAGGCGTCTTCACACTTAATGCTGATCCGAACGAATTGGTATTAGGGGGTGGCGGAAGTACCTATGCTAAAACAGGAGGGGTATTCTATTATAGTCTATCGCCTAATTTTGGTGCCTTCTTAGGAGGAGCGTATACTTTTTGGGGGAAGAATATTGGTTTAGCACCTAGATATTCCTTTGGTATTGTTTATAAATTTATGGGGCAAAAAGCAACTACTGTACTTTTTGATAATAAATAGAAAAAAATAACCCACAAGGATAAAATGAAAATACAATGAATATAGTCATAATTGGTAATGGAATTAGTGGTATTACTGCTGCTCGATGGATTCGAAAACTAAGCACCCACAACATTACAGTCATTTCAGCGGAAACAGATTACTTCTTTTCTAGGACGGCTCTAATGTACATTTATATGGGACATATGCGGTTTAAAGATACCCAACCCTATGAACCTCATTTTTGGAAAAAAAATAGGATAGACCTTATAAAAGGGTATGTTAAAGATGTTGATTTTAATTCAAAAAAGTTACAACTCAGTTCAGGGGATGGTATCGATTATGATAAATTGATTCTGGCAGTTGGTTCTACTCCTAATAAGTTTGGATGGAAAGGACAAGATCTAGATGGTGTGGGTGGCTTATACAGTTATCAAGATTTAGAGAATATGGAACGATACAGTAAGGGCCTTAAACGAGCGGTTATTGTAGGTGGTGGATTGATAGGTATAGAGATGGCAGAGATGTTTCATACTCGACATATTCCAGTTACCTTCTTAGTACGAGAAAAAAGTTATTGGAATGGGGTACTTCCAAATGAAGAGTCGGATATGATAAACCGACATATTCTAGAACATGGTATAGATTTGAGATTAGAAACAGAACTTCGAGAGATAATAGATAATGGAAATGGTCAAGCCTGCGCTGTCATTACCAATAAAGGCGAAAAAATAGACTGTGGTTATGTGGGACTAACTGCGGGTGTTCGTCCTAATGTTGCATTTTTAAAAAATACAAATCTAATAATAGAAAGAGGGATTGTCGTAAATGAGTACTTAGAAACGAATATTGAAGACGTATATGCAATAGGAGATTGTTCACAACAAAAAAATCCTCAAACAGGGCGGCGTCCCGTCGAAGCGATATGGTATACTGGTAGGATGATGGGCGAAACGGTTGCTTATAATATTTGTGGTAAAAAAGTTGAATATATTCCAGGTACTTGGTTCAACTCTGCAAAATTTTTAGATATAGAATATCAAGTGTATGGGACTGTTCTAGCGAATCCTCCTGAAAATCATGAAAGTTTATATTGGGAGCATTCAGAGGGGCGTAAAAGTATTCGTTTAATTTATGATAAAAATACAGCCCATATACTAGGTTTCAATTTGATGGGAATTCGTTATCGACATGAAGTTTGTGAGAAATGGATCAATGAAAAAACGACAATCGAAGCAGTTTTGCAAAATCTTGGAATGGCAAATTTTGATCCAGAATTTTTTGAAGAGTATGAAACGGCTTTAATTGATATTTATAATAAAAAAACAGGGAAAGAACTGAAGTTGAAGCAAAAGCGAGGACTAGATGCTGTTTTAAGGTTTTTAAAAATATAAATATGGATTTGAATCAAGTAACTGTTCCTACAAAAAATATAGAAAGCGCCATCCTTTTTTATCAAAAATTGGGGCTTAAACTTATTGTGCATTCTACCAATCATTATGCAAGATTTGAATGTCCTAATGGTACGAGTACATTTTCGATACATCAAGCAGATGAGTTGAAAGGAGGAGAAGGAATATGGATTTATTTCGAATGTAAAAATCTGGATGAAGATGTTGATAGGCTTCAAAAAGAGGGTTTAGAATTTGATGAATTACCCAATGATAAATCATGGCTTTGGCGAGAGGCTAGGTTGAAAGATCCAGATAACAATCAACTCATTCTATACCATGCAGGAGAAAACCGTAAAAACCCGCCTTGGAGGTTAAAAGATGCCAAGTAAATATACCATTATAAAAATATAAAATCCAATACCTCATGTCTAATCAATCCTCAAAAAGTTTATCCTTAGCCAATCCGCATCCCATCTATACCAATACCGCTCAAAAGATAGGTTTAGCATTAGCTGTAATAGGTGTTTTGATTTTATTTCTAGCATTTTTTGGTGTTAACTTCCCCAATAAAGGCTTATTCTTAGGTTTATCTTTTTTAGGAATGTTAGTAGGGACTGCCATCTATGCCGTTGGTTCATATAGTGCTGTCCCTGAGGGTATAAAAAATACAGCAGTATGGCACAATAGCTTAAGCAATAGAGGACTTTGGGGATGGATTTTCGGGATAATTATCACAGGGTTTTATGTTTTGTTGTATTGGTTTCCCCAGTATTTAGGTCTAGGAGAAAATGGAGCTTCTAATACAGGGCTAATTGCTCTTTTTGACCCACTTTCTTACTTGTTGAATGGAAAACCTGCTAGCCAATGGTTTATGTATGGAACGATTTATACTGTGGCTATTTTAGCAATGGGCTATAAATTTATTTTAAAATACAAACATAATAAATATCAAGTTATTAGAACAATTTCAGTAATGTTTTTCCAGCTGGGAATTGCTTATTTACTGGCTGAATTACTAGGAAACCTTAATAGCAAAGACAGTTTGTATTATGCGAAAGATTTGAAAAATATGTGGCCGCTTAATTATTACTTTTTTGAAGATTGGCATTTGAAAGGTATGTTAGGAGGAGGCAATATGGGCTTATTCTTTCTAGTATGGGGTTTACTGATGATTTTTGTCGTTTCTCCTTTTTTGACTTATAAATATGGAAAACGGTGGTATTGTTCTTGGGTTTGTGGATGTGGAGGACTAGCAGAAACAGCTGGGGATCCTTACCGACAATTATCAGACAAATCTCTTAATGCTTGGAAGATTGAACGTTGGCTAATCCATTTGGTATTATTATCTGTGGTAGTAACAACAATTGCAGTATTGTTTACCTATTTTCAAAATACACCTTATCGAATGTTATTTGTTTGGGGGGTAGTAGGTTTTTTATTAGTGCTGACTTTATTAATGTTTTCCTTACGGAAAAAGATAGAGGGGATAAGTAAAATAATGCCTTTACTTCTTATAGGAGGATGTGTGGTAGTAGCACTCGTTTTTTTAATGAATGTTTTTTCTGGAAACAGCAATGTCTTTTTCATTGAAAGTTGGAAGTTAAAACAATGGTATGGGTTTTATATAGGTGCAGCTTTTTCAGGGGTGATCGGCGTAGGATTTTATCCAATTATGGGAAGTAGGGTATGGTGTCGTTTTGGTTGTCCAATGGCTGCTATTTTAGGGATTCAGCAACGTATATTTTCACGATTTAGAATTACAACAAATGGAGGGCAATGTATTTCTTGTGGAAATTGTTCGACCTATTGCGAAATGGGGATTGATGTTCGTTCATATGCTCAAAAAGGACAAGATATAGTAAGGGCAAGTTGTGTAGGATGTGGCATATGTTCTGCTGTTTGTCCTAGGGGGGTTCTTCGTTTAGAAAATGGTACTGTAGATATTTCTACACGTACAGTACAAGAGAGAGCTATACATATTACCGATGAAAAGGTTTCAGTTATAGGGATGTAATAAGATTATATAAAGGTCTGTCTATATTTCGATACAAGAGTGGTTTCGTTTGAGCGAAATCGCTTTTGTTTTTTAAGGATTAATTTTTAAACAAAAAATTTAAAAATAATTTAAATTGGTTTGAATTTTGAAAAAAAATGTTTTATATTGTGATCGAAATCAAAAAGCTAAAACCCATGCAAAACATAAGCAGAAAAGAGTTAAATAGACGCTTTAAAAGAGTGTATGAGATTTTAGAAAGTCGTGGTGAAATTATCAAGAATGATCGTCAAAAAAGTAAGTCTGCTTTTGCTCATAAATTAGGAACAAAGAACCATATTATAGATTTATTTTTAAGGGACAAGCGAGATATTACTTATGAACAGACAAAACTATTATGTGCTCATTTTAAAGTAAGTGAATTATATATGTTTCAAGGAATTGGTGAACCATTTAGCAAGCCCACCAATTTCCCAGAACCAGAACAACGATTGTGTATGGCATTAGGAATTGATTTTTCTCCAAATATTTTATTTACCAATATTGAAGCGTTTTCAAGCAATACGGTTTCTGTTGATATTTGGGAGGAAAATGAACGTTTTTGTATTCCTGGAATTAAAGGAGATCTCATCGCATTTAATATTAATGGGGATAGTATGAAACCAACTATCTCTAATGGAGACATGGTAATTTGTTCCCCTTTATCTAATAATAATGAGTTGATAGATGATGAGGTTTATGCTGTAGTATCTAACTTTTGTGTATGGGTAAAACGAGTACAACGATGTTACGATAGAAGAGGCAATTGGACTCATCTAAGATTAATTTCTGATAATCATGAAGAATATGATCCGTTTGTAATTGAATTAAATGAAGTAAGAAGAATATTAAAAGTAAAACGTAGGCTTACAGGGCTTACTTAAAAATATAAGGAAGTGTATACTTCTCATTGCACTTCCTTCCTCAGGTTATTGCTGTTTTTTTGATTCGTACTCTCGGGCTACAAAGGTAGTACCGAGAGTTACTTTTTTATACATCTTTAAAATTAATTGTGTTGATAAAGTTTTAAGAATAAGTGTTTTTCACTAATTTTATAAATTAATTTAAACTAGTATAAAAAAAATCTTAGACTTATCAAAGAATGGAATTACTAGAAGCCTTTCAACAAGATTGGGCAATTAGAGCCTTATTAGCGTCATCAATGGTTGGGGTAATGTGTGGCGTTTTAGGTTGCTTCATAGTATTGAGAAATATGGCATTAATTGGCGATGCACTTTCTCATGCTGTACTACCAGGAGTCGTTTTTGCTTTTATCATAGTGGGGAGTTATAGTGTGTTAGGTATTTTTATAGGGGCAGTTATAGCAGGGCTTCTCTCCGCAGTAGCGATGACTTGGATTCAACAAAAAATTAAAACTAAGAATGATGCTGCTATAGGTATTGTTTTTACGGCGATGTTTTCTATTGGAGTAATTGGTATTTCAAGGTTAAGTAAAGAAGAAGGAGCGCACCTTGATATGAAAGATTTTTTATTTGGAAATGCCCTTGGAGTTTCAAATGAAGATCTGTACCTAACGGCTTTTGTTTGTATCGTTGTTTTATATAGTATATTGTTTTTTTATCGACATTTATTTGCTACAACATTTCAACCGATTATAGCTCGTACTATGGGGATGAAAGTTGAGTTGATACACTATTTTTTGATGTTATTGTTGTCGTTTGCAGTAGTTGCTTCATTGTCAACAGTTGGTGTTATTTTAGTGGTTGCTATGTTGATAACACCCGCAGCTACAGCTTTGCTTCTTTCTGATAGGTTAAAGAATGTCTTGTTCCTATCCGCAGTATTTGGCTTGATGGCAGCTATAATGGGATTAGTTTTAGCTATTTACCAAGATACAGCACCAGGCCCAGCAATGGTTTTAGTTGCTACATTACTTTACATTGGAGCTGTATTTTTCTCTCCTAAAAAAGGTTTATTGTTTAAATTTTTAGCAAAAAGAAAACAACAGCATAAGATACGATTAGAAGATATCTTGAAACAATCAATTCGACTGGAAGAAAAAGAGGCATTGACTTTACAAAATTTAGTAGATAAGCTCGATATAAATAAGCGAAAAGTAAAATCAGGACTCAATATTTTAGCACAAAGGGGACTTTTTGAAAAGAATTTATCGCCACTAAAACTAAGTAGTATAGGAAAAAAAGAAGCCTATAAATTGGTCAGAGCCCACCGTCTTTGGGAAACCTACCTCACTCAGCAAATGGGATTGAATGAAGGACAAATCCATGAAGATGCTGAAAAATATGAACATCTACTTACTGAGGAAGTACTAGATGAGATGGATGAAAAACTTGGTTATCCAACCATTGATCCGCATGGTTCTCCTATTCCACCAAAGGAATAAAGTATACTGAACCTAGAAACGCTTGATTCAGTATACTGAATCAAGCGTTTCTAGGTTTATAGCTTTGTCAAACTTTAGCTATCAGATAAAGTTAAGTATATAATAATCTAACGTTTTACAATTCTTTTTATAATAGTATCATTTGCTGTTTGAATAGAAAGAATATAAACTCCGTTCGCAAAATTGGAAATATCAATACGTTGACTAGAAATATGATTTGCCTTCACTTGTTTGCCATTAACATCATGTATTGTAATATTTAGGGCATCGTTGTTTACACCTACTAGATTCAAGTGTCCTGTAGTTGGATTTGGGAAAATTGAAATGTTATTACTTCCCATATTTCCTAAACGAGTTGTAGGAGCAGATTCGCAAGCTACTTGGGCTGCAGACCATCCTCCAGGAGTATGTGCTTTTACTTTGTAACAGTAGGTTGAATTCGGATCTAGACCTGAATCGGTATAACTGGTACTATTAGCCCCTACTGTAGCAATGGTAGTATAACCACTTCCATTGGTAGAACGCATAATTTTAAAGGCACATTCAAAACTGCTGTTGTCTGTCCATGATAATTCGTTTTCTGTAGTATTTATGATTTCTGCTACAACATTTGTAGGCATTTCTGCAATATGAGGGACTTGACCATTTTCTATCGTTCCTGCTATTACGATTGGAGCAGAATCGCCAATATTATTATAGGCTTTTATCTTATAAAAATACCGAACACCAGAAGAAACATTTGTATCAACATAGCTTTCTATATTTTCACCGACAACAGCGATTTGAGAAAAGCTAGTACCACAAGTAGCTCTCAAAACTCTAAATCCAGTTTCATTATCGCTGTTATCAGTCCAACCAATTGTTAATGAAGATAAGTTGGAAGTTACGGTTGGGTTATTTGGTGCATTAGGAGCAGTATTTACACAAGCAACATCATCGGTTGTAATGCGTTGAGCAATTGCTCTTAGACTTTTATTTCCATTATCTGTTTTATACCGAATAGTTAGCCAATATTCTGTATTTGGAGCAAAATTTTCATCAACGGTATAATTTAAACTGGTTGTTGTTCCGATAAGTGTCCATTCGTGATTTTCATACAATAATATTTCATATTCATCTGCTAGAGTATAAGCATTCCAAGATAAATCAAGAGTATTGTCACAACCTGTTACCATGTTAAATTCAGGCATAGGGAGTATACTTGCAGGAACAGAATTTTGATCGGAATAGGTAGTTCCATTTTTACTTACTTTAAAAATAACATTATTTGATAGATAACTAGCAGTAGGGCGAAAACGATAGTTTCGTTTATTCGCAGCTATAGCATTATCACCAACTATCCATGTACTTCCCCCGTCTAGAGAATATTCAAAGGTAAAAGTGTGATTTGGATCATAGGGTGCATCCCAATAGCACATTGCTACACTATCAACAACCATTGATTCGCCACCAAGAGGGAAAGTTATTTCGATATCAGGAGAAATAAAATCATAGGTTATTACATAATCCTGTGTTTTTACTGCGGTTGGAAATGTTTTCCCTTCAACCGTAATCGTATAGTTTCCTGGCGTAGGGGTTAGTATAGTAACTTGTTCTATATTGTTCAAGTTATCTTCTCCTCTAACTGCATTTTTAGCAGGAATTGCGGGGTCTAATATCCAAGGTTGTACAACATTACCATTTGGATCGGTAACGGTTAAATTTAGATCGTTGATTAAGGCTTGAGCTGTACCAACAGTTCCTTCGATATCATGCCAATATAATAATACTTTAACTTCCGAGATGCCTGATGCTACGGAGATAGTATGTGTGTTAGGGCTATCTCCTTCGGAAATATTATCACTTAAAAATTGACCATTAGCAATCACTTCAGCGGCTTTAGCTCCGTTAATAATCCCAAATCCTGAAAAATAATCTGGTCCATAATTATCGACATCGTCAGCAGTATTACAAGCAATAGCTTTCATTAAGGCAGCTTTTGGATTACTCCCCCCTTGTGTTTTTCTATATTGTTCTACAAGTAAAGCCATTGTACCTGTTGCGGAAGTTACAGCCATACTAGAACCTTCATTATTATAATAATCTTGAGCATTCCCACAAGATGTTACGTCTACTCCAACAGCCGTAATTTCAGGTTTTATTCTACCATCTCTAGTTGGTCCATGACTTTGCCCTTTACTAACAATCCTTGAGATACTAGATCCTGTTACCGTAAGTGTATTTTTTGAAGATGCTGGTCCTAATACAACAGTTCCATAAAATTTTGCTCCAAGTATTGGATTTCCATTGCTATTTCTACACCAACCATAGCCAGAATTTCCAGCGGCATAAAGATTAAGTACTTCGGGATAATCGTTGGATAAAATATCAAGCGTGCGGCTACTACTAGTATAGTCTCCAAAATAGGATGGACCACAACCATTTTTCATGCCTCCATAAGCATGTGTAGTAAGCACCATGTCATAATTATTTGCATGGTTGCCTAACTCAAGAATTAGATTGCTAAAGTTCTCTGAGATCATCGTACACTCAGAAGCAAGTCCTTTAAAATTCTCATTGATAATACCAGCACCACCAATAGTACCATGTACATGTGTAGCGTGTAGCTGATATTGTGAACTGTAACTAGCTTCATCGATTACTCTATCTTCAAAGTCTAGGTGATCCCCAACTTCACCTCCATCACCAATACCTACAACTACACCTTCTCCTTGTAAGTTATAACCTCCAAGACTAGTTGGAGCATTCATGATGTTAACCTTTTGAGTTTGAGTGGTCTTAGAGTTAAGAGGTTCAAAAGATTCATTATATATAGATATGTAAGATATAATAGGTGACTTTGCCATTCGTTTTACATCGTTAATTTTTACATCTGCATATACTAATCTTCCACTTTGTCTATCTGCTTGAAACCTTAAAGCATTGAATTTTTCTAATGTTGCATCTATATCCTGAGAGTGTACATTCTTATAAAATTCAATAATTATTTTAGTTGTGCTTTTTTTAGATGTTTTATCAATTGGTATTAAATCATTTCTTAAAGGATAAGAAAGTTTCATATCAGAAAAATCACGCGCTACATTTTTAATTTTTGCGGCTTTCAAAGTGTGTAAATTGATATGGTTTGGAACACTTAAAGTGTATATATTTTTACCATAATAATCTAAGACAGTTATCCCTTTTGATGTTAGTAAGTCATAAGTTTTTTGTAGTGGTATCTCTTCAAATTCTACTAAGAAATATTGGGTGTTTTTATAGAATGAAAGGGAAGATTCTTTGGTTTGTTTTTGTATTGTTTTTTGTTGTTTTGAAAATAGTTTTTTAGCTTCGGATGTTCTTGAAAATAACTGTGCATTAGCTTGCAAAACAATCAAAGTCAACGTTAAGAGAGATAAAATTTTTTTTATATTGAAATTCATTATGCGCTATTTTTAGGTATACTGAAAAAATTAAATTTGATATAAGTTTACCTTCGAAGATGATTTATTGAACGTTCTATTTATCTATCTTTTTTAGTGCGAGAAATGTAACCAGTTATAATTTTTCTTTATGGCGTTGTTTAATAATAAGAATTGATTTTAGTTATAAATACTTATATCTCAAGGTGAAAATTTACTCTGTAGCCTTAGTTGAAATGTTGAGCTACAAGTACGTGTAAAAAAATAATAAACGACTTGTATATAAAAAAAGCAGTTCTAAAATTTTAGAACTGCTTTTTTATACCTGGAATAAATTGAATATTCCAATTGTGTTTTATCATTAGAATTTTGATAGAATATGCTGGTTTTTACGGAGCAATACCGAAACCGATTCTAATGTTTATACTTGAAATTTGATGAGATTTGCGAACTTTTGAACCCTTTTATTTATTTTATCTTGGTCTAAGTTTTTCATATTCTCTGTTCCAAATTGTTCAACACAGAAAGATGCCATTGCAGAACCATAGATAATAGCACGTTTCATGTTTTCAAAACTAAGGTTATCTGTTTTTGCTAGATAGCCCATAAAACCACCTGCAAAAGTATCACCTGCTCCTGTTGGGTCAAACACCTCTTCTAAAGGTAAGGCAGGAGCAAAGAAAATATCCTCTCCATGAAATAATAATGCACCATGTTCTCCTTTTTTAATCACTAAAAACTTAGGTCCCATAGCTTTGATGATTCTGGAGGCTTTAACTAGGGAGTATTCACCTGATAATTGCCGTGCTTCTTCATCATTAATAATTAGGACGTCAATTTTTTTAAGGACTTTTTTTAGATCTTCCATAGCGATATCCATCCAAAAATTCATAGTATCTAAAGCGATCAACTTTGGTGTAGAAGTCAATTGTTCTATGACACGCATTTGTACAGTAGGAGTAAGATTGCCAAGCATGACATATTGTGGATCTTGAAAACTTGGAGGAAGGACAGGATCGAAGTCTGCCAGTACATTTAGTTGTGTGTCAAGTGTATCACGGCCATTCATGTCGGTATGATATTTACCTGCCCAAAAGAAGGATTTTTCTCCTTCTTTTATCTGTAAACCTGCCATATCTACACCTCGTCGCTCTAATGCTCCTAGTTCAGCAGGTGGAAAGTCATCCCCAATGATTGAGACCAATTGGATATTATTTGTGAAATAGGAAGCTGCCCAACTAATATAAGTAGCAGCTCCTCCAATGATATTTTCAGCTTTACCAAAGGGCGTCTCTACATTATCAAAAGCAACTGTTCCAACAGTTAATAGGCTCATAATTTTTATTTTTTATTTTTTTTATGAAAAATCCGCTGCAAATATTGTGATTTTATTTTTCTTGTGCTAACTTTGCGTCGCTCTTTTAAGAAAGAGTATGAAAAAGATACTTAAAAAGCCTCCATAGCTCAGCTGGTTAGAGCGCCGGACTGTTAATCCGTAGGTCCA
>JAHDBJ010000045.1 GCA_020630435.1 Saprospiraceae bacterium | reverse complement strand
ACCACAAATAAGAATATATACCTTCTGGAGTATCTATATTAGCAGAAAGCTCTATCGGCAATCCTTGACAAGCAGAAGATGAACTAGATGCTACTGACACAGAAAATGTTTCTTCTATTACATTTGTACTTAAATACTCTTTACATCCTGAAATTTGATCTGTTACTGTAACAGAATGGACACCTAATTGTGTTGTTAATATAGACTGTGTTGTCTCCCCATTCGACCATAAAAATTCATAATTTTCATCACTCTCCCATAACGACACCTCTAAGTTTGTACTACCTCCTACACACAATACTGGATTATCAGGATATATCGTTGCTCCATTTTGATCTACAATGATGGTATAGATGTTTTCTTCGATTATAGTCCCTCCATCATCTATAATAACCAATTTATAATCTGTCGTAATCAATGGACATGCATCAGTAGTACTACTAGAAGGATCAGACAAACCAGTTTCTGGAATCCACTTAAAGCAATTTTCAGTAGTTTTACCAATATTTGTACAAGCTCCTTCACAAGTATTCTCTTCCTCAGCTATCTCAACATCTGGGATAAAAATACTACACTCCACCTCACAACAATTTGCAGCAGTAACTTTAAAGGAGTAGGTTCCTGATAATGAAATAGTTGTCAAATGGCTTCCTGCTTCTTCAAGAGTAACTATCCCTCCTTCTTGATTAGCAATATCCACCTCCAATTTATACGGAGGAACACCACCCGAAACTTCAACTGTAATAGTTCCTTCAATTCCTGCTCCAGTAAATTCATGTTCTTCAGTACAATTAATTGCTAATGGGGAATCTGTTTCACCAGCTACAAGGCGATTAATCAAGGTTTCATTTGCAGTAGAATTTGGTTCTCCTGGTGAAGCAAGGCTTGATCCTGTTATACTGTAATCAGAGGGATTATAGTGATTAGATCCTGTTAAAACAAATGCCTTTAATGCTGCATTTGAAGTTGGTATCGTAATGTATTTAGGATTATTGCTTTCTGGAAATTGGTTATTCCCCCAACCTAAAGCATGTACCAATTCTCCATCTCTATTTCTAATTTGTACAACATCTCGAATATTTTTAAATGGAATTAGATTAAACCAATTGGTGGTTGTGGTCACGTCTCCAGCACAATCATAAGAAGAATTGGTATGATCTGGTGTAAATTGACACCCTAATAAACAACTACTACTAGTAGGTACTTGGTAAACACCATCAGAGTTTGGCATACCATCCTTTGCTGGATCAATCCTTGGATCAACCTCATCACTATTATAAATCAAAATAATAGTTCCAGGTGCAACATTGGAAAAGCAGCTCCCAAAAATGATATGTCCAGGTTGATTTCCAACATCGGCTAATGGTGCATTGTTATCATCCAATATCCAACCAGTTAAATTTACACCTACTGTAGGATTAGATTCTGCACCAATAACCACTAACTCTACATATTCACCATTAGAATCAGATACAAGGTTGGCAATTTCATTAATAAAAACACCTCCAGATTGATTAATACATTGGGCATTTAATTCTAGAATAGAAAAAAGAGATAGAATTAATGCAAATAGAAAAATTTTCAATTTCATAGAATTTTGGTTTGTTTAATTTTTTCATATTGTGCAGCAAAAATCCTTAAAAACCAAAGGCTTTTTTGCTACATATTATCTCTATTTATATTTTATTTTCACAAACCTATAAGAGTATGTCTAAAAATTAAATTTTGCTAGTTTCAGGCATTCTGAAAAGAATAGTTTGACAGTTATGCCAAAGAATCCAAGCTTCAGAACTTTGTACGGTTCGTTCATGATCTTTATCAAGCCTTCGGAAGAAATTGAAGCGACCAAAGGTCTGTTCACTTACCCACCGCCACTTTAAAGGGACAAATCCTTTAGTGGTAGGAGGCTTTGATGAAATTTCTAAATCTACTCCTAGTAAGTTTTCAAATACCCAATCCATAAACCCTTTTTTATAAGCAGCATCTGCGAGTATTTTTTTCATTCGACTCATATAGCCTACTAATGGTTTTATAACTTCATTGGCTGTAGAGCCATCTGTTTGATTGGCAGCATGCACAACAACATTCCAAACTAAACCTAGGGTGTCTGTAACTATATGCCGTTTCCTCCCATTGATTCGTTTATTACCATCTATGCCTTTATCTTTACTAATAAATGGACCAGCTTTAACCGATTGACTATCAATGCAGAACATACTTGGTGTCGATGCTCTACCTTGACGTTTTCTTTCTTTACGATTAAGACCTTCGTTCATCCTTTCTAAAAGGCCTTCCTTTTTCCATTTACCAAAATAGTAATAAACACTTTTCCATGGAGGAAAATTGTCGGGCAGATTTCGCCATTGGCTACCAATTCGTAGTAGCCATAAGATAGCATCTACAATTTCTCGTAAATCATATTTTCGTTTTCTTTGGATAGGTAAATATTCTTTTATATTTTCCCATTGAGAATCAGTTAAACGCTCATATTGAGTTTGCATAAACTTATTGTTTTAGTCAACTACAAGTTTAATCACTGATTCTCGTTTTTCCTACTTTTTATTTTTAGACATGCTCTAAATTAAATTTTAATTGTTGTAAAATTTAACACTTTTTTTTCATTTATACATAGTAAACTTAATACAATTTTACAAAAAACGAATTATTATTGTTTTAAAAGAGATTTATTTCCTATACGACGACACATTTACACAAAGAATTTATCTTGTTAAATATTAATTTTGTGATTAGTCTTTAATTTTTCTACTATTCTACTCAATTTTCAATTCTAATCTGACGTTTGTCTATAAAACAAACCACAATTTGAAACTCCAAACCCTAAAACGTACGCTTCCTTTCATCATCGCTTTGTTCTTGACAATGTTTTATTTTGCTTTGCCAATCATCGCGGACTGGATAGTCTCTATTCCTAAATATAGTCGATACGCTGGTAGTGATGCTCCTAGAATTGTGTCTTACCTCCAAACTGGTTTTGTATATCCTTTTGGAAAGTATATAAGCTCAACTGTACGTCACATCGTGGTATTTCCTTACATTTTGTCCATTCTTCTTCTTTTAAAATATATACTCAAAAAAACTCAACCCATTCCTAAGTATCTACTCTTTATAGTTCTAGGAGGATTGTTTTTTATTTGGTTGTTCCCAAACACCTTACTTTGGTTTGAAAATAGTCATCCTAGCATTTCAAAAGGCTCTGTTGGAAAGGGTTCTATAATAAATGCTAAGCGAATGAATTTTAGAGGGAAGAACTTTACAACCCTTTCTTTTCCTCACTATATTCTAGGTCGAACTTTTGTCAATGATCAACTACGAACTGTCTTGTTAGAGGCTTACGAAACCTGTGAAAAAACAAGTCCCACAATCACCTTCGTTGTAGGAGAAATTGGTTTGAAAAATGGAGGGCATTTCCCACCACACCGAACGCATCGAAATGGGATGAGCGTTGATTTAATGACGCCTTTATTAAAAAATAATAAGCCTTATAGGACACATTGGATTGGCAATCTTTGGGGCTATGCTTTAGATTTTGATAATAAGGGGAATAACGGAAAAATTTCAATTGATTTTGAGACAACGGCTAAACATATTAAAGCCCTAGAAATCGCTGCTAAAGCAAATGGGATACGCATCAAAAAAATTATTTTTCATCCTGCTTTACGCAAAAAATTACTTCAAACGCCTACAGGAAAAACAATACGCCATCTCCCCTTTTCTAGAAATCCTGTTGTTATTCGACACGATGATCATTATCACATAGATTTTGAGTTCATCAAATAAAATTCTAATTTAGTACTCCAACCAAATATAGAATTGATTATGAATGCGAAAGATATTTTTACCGAAGAAGAGATTCGATTATTGCTAGCAAAATCGGATTGGCTTGGTACTTGGGAAGTCTTAAAAAATTGGCTATGGATTGCATTTGCCTTAATGATAGTAGCGCTTTTTCCTAACCCTCTAACGATTATTCTTGCTTTATTCATTATTGGTGGCAAACAATTGGGTTGTGCTATTATCATGCACGATGCCGCTCATTATTCTTTATTTAAAAATAAAAAACTCAATAAAATTGTAGGAAATTGGTGTGGCGCTTATCCTATATGGCATAATGTAGAACAATACCGTCCTTACCATCTACAACATCATCGAAGCAATGGTACGAGTGAAGATCCTGACTTGAAATTAGCCCTCAACTATCCTGTGACGCTGAAAAGTTTTATTCGAAAAATTGCAAGAGATTTATCTGGTGTTAGTGGTGTTAAGGGGCAGCTTGGCGTACTCGCCATGCACTTGGGCTATTTAAAATACAACCTAGCAGGAGTAGTAGAATATTTAGGCAATTCTACCGATTCTCTAGGACGGCGATTTTTACATTATTGGAAATACCTCAAAGGTACGATTTTGTTTAACGGATTGTTCTTTGCATTTTTCTGGGGAATTGGCTATTGGTGGTTGTATCTAATTTGGATAGTTGCCTTATTGACGACGTATCAATTTTCGATTCGAATTCGTTCTATGTCGGAGCATAGCATGACGCCCGACCTCCTAGATCCCGTAAAAAATGTACGAACGACTAAAGCTAATTTTTTTGAAAAAATACTTTTTGCCCCTTTAAATGTAAACTTTCATGTCGAACATCATTTGTTGATGAATGTACCAGCCTATCGGCTCCCGACGATGCACCGTTTATTAGTCGAACGAGGTTATTACAAAGAAGCGATTCTTGCCGATGGGTATTGGTCATTGATCCAAAAAGCGGTAAGCCTAAAACCTTAATAATCTAGAATAATTTAGACAAGCCATGTTTTGAAAGTTTTGTAAGCACTTCCATTGCTTTCTTACTGTCTTTTATATCAACAAAAATATGATCGTGGTAATAGCCTGCTACTATATTACAACTGATTCCATGTTGACCGAGTGCCGACGAAAAGGCTGCTGTTAATCCGACAGCTTCTAGGGCAGAATGTACATTGAGGGTTATCCAAGAAGCTACAAAACTGAATGGCAACTTGAATTTCATAGCAGCATCTTTTGAAACAATTACGGTTACGCCTTCTTCTTCTTTGAATTCACAGATTGTCGCTTCTCTAGGTATAGCCTTCAACAATTCTTGAGTAACTGTAGCAAAAACAAACGCTCCTTCATTCAGGACAGGCTGCATTTGGCGTATGAGTTTGTCTAAATTGGTAATTCCAGTTGATTCTTTTTCCATAGACTAGTATTTTCTACTCTTTACTTAAACCGTAAACATAAACATTCATCCCTAGAAATACCGTTTCAAATAGATTTTCCATACCATTTTTAAGGGCAACTTTTACAGAGGGTTTGTTTTCTTTTGCGATAATGGAGATGAGTCTATGGGTATTTATATTTTGAAAGCCATAGCTACGCATTTGTTTTGCTAACTCTGTACCATAACCCTGTTTCCAGTAGTCTGGGAGAATAGAATAGGCAACTTCGTATTCCATTTTTCCTTCTAAGTTTCTTTTAATAATCCCTCCTACCCCAATCAATTTACCTGTTTGTTTATGAATAGCCGCTAAGTGCCCTAAACCTTCTTCATATCGACTTTGTTGTTTATCAATCCAATCTTTAGCCATTTGATGAGGCGTCCTGTTCAAATCAATGCCAAGATACTTTAAACCTTCTTTGTGTTCAAAAAAATTAGTCCACTCTTCGAGATAATCATCTGTAAGCTTCCTATATTTTAAACGTTCACTTTCTTGATTAAAATAATACAATTTCAAGTTTAATTAATACGATTAGAAAAAATTTCAGCCGAAATATATTTATTTTGTTTTTTTAAATAAATAGGAAGACAACATTTCCAATTCAAGAAATAAGAAGAGTAAACCTGTAATCACAAGACTAGAAACAAATACACTAGATTGGAATTTAGTAGACGTTTCACTTGGTACAACATAAGCCAGTATGACAAATGCTATTAATGACACGACAGTAATAACTACACCGATAGTTGCTCGACGAATATTTTTTTGGATAGTCTTTTGGTAGGAATGTTCCGTTTCTACAGCTTTCATAATGCGGTTCTCCAAACCATTGGGTGCATCTACCTCACCAAGAAGACGAAATAAGTCATCTACTTCTTCCAATTCTTTTTTATTTAATTCCTCATTCATAGTAAGAAGGATTCTTTATTATAAAATCTGTTCCAGTAAATATAAAAATTTTTTCTGGCTCTATGCAAGAGTACCTTGATATTTGAGGTAGAAAAACCTGTACTTTCTTCTATTTCTTTGATAGACATCTCATCAAGGTAATGTAATTGTAATACTAAGGACTCTTTGGCTTTTAAAACTTGAAGTACTTTTTGAATCAGTTCTTTTTTATCCATTCGCTCTAAATCTGCGCTAGCCTTATTTAAGGTTATTAATTGAGCTGCTTGAATCGCATCCACATCACCACTTGAACGATATTTCTTATGTCTTTTGATATGGTTAAGCGATTGGTTCACCACAATTCTATACAGCCATGACGAAAACTTAGCCTCTTTTTTGAAAGAAGCTAAATTTTTAAAGGCTTTTACAAAAGCATTCTGGACAATCTCTTCGGCATCGGGTTGATTTTTAACCATACCATAGGCAATGGAATACGCCATATTTTTATAACGATTAACGAGATGCCGAAAAGTCTGAACTTCTCCTTTTAAGACTTTATCTATGTAATAAAAATCTTCCATTTAGACAATGTCGTCTTCAGCTTTTAATTTTCTAACAATAAAATAAGAGCTCACCAAACCAACGCCACCAAACAAGAGCATCAAGGCAGGAAAAAGCGGCTCTGATTGAGGATAGCCTACTCCTAAAGAAATAAAAAATGAAATAGTCATCCCAAGTCCTAAACCTAGTAATAGCATTCCAAATTTAACCGAAAAGTAACTTTGTCGTTTTTTAGGTGGTTCTTCTTCGTGTAGGATCCCTTTTTCAATCATTGCCATTCGTTCTGTATGTCGAGCTTTTATGAAAAAATACATGGTTACTCCTACAACCATTGCTAGTAATGAAAAAAATTCTCCTGGTCCCATATTTCTAAATTTATTGATTATTAATTTTAAATACACTGGTTAGACCAATACTGATTCGGATAGGTTACAAAAAAAGAGAGATTCTTTTCAAATCTCTCTTTTTTACTATTTTAGTTCTATCCTTTTAGAATTATTGCTCAAATGCAAATTGAATTAGATTTGCACCCATTTGTAATGCTTTCTGGCGGACTGTTTCTGGATCTTTATGTACTTCTTGGTCTTCCCATCCATCTCCTAAATCACATTCATAAGTATAAAAACAAATAAGGCGCCCTTCCCAGATAAGCCCAAATCCTTGTGCGGGTTTATCATCATGCTTATGAATTTTAGGGAGTCCATTCGTGAAGGTATATTTTTGTTTGTAAATAGGATGATTAAATGGTAACTCTTTAAATTCCAACTCAGGAAAAGCTTTTTTCATAGCGGTTCTAACAAAGGGATCCATCCCATAATTATCGTCTATGTGTAAAAAGCCTCCTGCTAGTAAATAGTTTCTAATATTTTCAGCCTCTAGATCAGAAAATACGACATTACCATGCCCCGTCATATGCACAAAAGGATAATTGAATAATTCTGCGCTTGCTACCTCAACGGTTGCGTAATTCGGATCAAAATCAGTCCCTAAATTCTGATTACAAAACCTTGACAAATTGGGCAAGGCTGTAGGATTGGCATACCAGTCACCACCACCATTGTATTTTAGAAGTGCTAATTTCATAGATGGTTTTTGATTGGAAAAAGCCATAATTCCCATTATCAAGACAAATAAATAATATTTCATCTGTTTATTTTTATTTTATATTTAGGTCAGGTGGAACGTACCATGATGAAAGAAACCTTTTTTCCTTCTGTGTTTAAGGTTTATTTAATCATGGACGTTTCATAAAACATACTTTTGAGTTTTGTACAAAGGTAAAAATCATTCTATTATGATGCAATATCAAATTTTAAACCATTTTAGTAATGACAAAATACATCTTATCTATTTTTATAAAATGGAACGAAATACTGTACGAAAGAGTTATTTAGTGTGAATTATTATTTCCATAATGTTTAAAATCATGAAAAATCTACGACTTCAACACGAAGTAAAATATAAAACAGCCAGAAGTTCAGGCAAGGGTGGTCAACACGTTAATAAAGTTGAAACGAAGGTTGAATTATTTTTTAATATTTCGGAATCGTTGTCATTGACGGATGAAGAAAAAGAACGTATTCAAGAAAAGCTAAAGAATCGAATTTCTAAAGAAGGGATATTACGATTGTCTTGTCAAAAGAAACGCTCGCAACAGCAAAATAAAGATTTGGTATTTGAAAAGTTTACACAACTTATTGGAAAAGCATTGACATTTGATAAAGTTCGAAAACCGACAAAACTTCCAAAATCTGTAAAGCTGAAACGAGAAAAGGATAAGCGATTCCAATCCGCAAAGAAGGCCTTACGGCAAAAAGATTTCACAAAATTTTCTGTCTAAACGCACTAAGGATCGTTTAAAAAATAACTTATAACAGTTTGAGTTTGAGTTTTCCTTTACTCTTCGTTAAAAAGCCTCGTCGATGCGGTGCATCGCCTACGTTTTTTGCCTCAATTAAAGAAAAACTAAATGCTCACCTTTCTTACAACTTATTCTTTACACGATCCTTAGTGCGTTTTTTTATAGGATTTTCACAAACCATTTATTAATTTTTTAGTTTAACTTACAGGGTACTTTAATAATACAGTTGTTTAAACACTACCCTTATGTTACATATCTTCTCTCCTGGTCGAATCAATTTAATAGGAGAACATACGGACTACAATCAAGGTTATGTCTTGCCTGCTGCAATATCTAAAGGCATTCAATTTAGCTTAGAAAAAAATGATGCTAACACCATAAACTGTTATGCTGAAGATATTAAGGAGGCAACAGCATTTTCATTATCAAATCCCTCTTCAAAAGATTACACAGGCTGGCAACTTTATTTCTGGGGGGCACTCCAAATCTTACAACAAAAAGGGATTAAGCTACAAGGATTTAATTGTTCTTTTTCAAGTACTTTGCCTATCGGTGCGGGCTTATCTTCCTCTGCTGCCTTATCTTGTGGGTTTGTGTTTGCTATAAATAAGCTCTTACACCTCGGACTATCTAGAAAAACAATAGCTCTAATTGGTCAACAAGTAGAGCATGAATTTATTGGCGTCAAATGTGGCATTATGGATCAATTTGCTAGTTTAATGGGCGAAAAGGATACCATCTTAAAAATTGACTGTAAATCTCAAGTAGTTGCCCCTATTTCTATTAATCAACAAAATATTACCATACTACTTATCAATACAAAAGTCAAACACTCTTTGGCAGAATCTGCCTATAATCATAGGCGCAATGCTTGCCAAGAGGGTGTAGAATTGCTTCAAAAACACCTTCCAAATATTCAATCACTTAGAGATATTTCTTTGTCTGAACTCCATGAATTTAAATCTGCGCTATCGGATGATATTTTTCAAAAATGCCTGTATGTTGTCGAAGAAAACCAGCGGGTGTTGGATGGAATCGATGCCTTAAGCAAAAATAATTGGGCAGCATTTGGGGAGAAGATGTATCTATCTCATCATGGACTGAGTAAGCTATACGAAGTAAGCTGTAAAGAGTTAGATTTTCTAGTAGAACAGAGCAAAGCCCTAGAAGGCATACTAGGAGCTAGAATGATGGGCGGTGGCTTTGGCGGCTGTACAATAAATATTGTACAAAATGACGCTTTGAATACGGTCATACAACAGTTTTCATACGCTTATGAAAAACAATTCGGAATAATGCCCGAAACATATGCTGTAAACATTGGTGCTGGAACTCATGTCTGCTCTTAAGCACCATATTTATCATGCCAAGCAAGTACACCTCCTAGTAGATTACGAACATTAGAAAAGCCTGCTTGTTGTAATAATTGTTGTGCCATCGCACTACGTTTACCCGAACGGCAATGCACCACAATTTCTGCGTTTTTATGCTCCTCTAAATCAGGAATAGCAGCCATGACATTTCCTAAAGGAATCAGTTCTGCTCCTATATTATACTGCTGGTATTCGTTGGGTTCTCGAACATCAATAAATACAAATTCTTCTTGATTATCTATTTTTCCTTTTAATTCTTCAACTGTTATATCCATTTTTTAAACTTAATTTGATTGACTATCTACTTTTTAGTTTCTTATTTGTCCAGTACCGTAACAAAACCACTTATTCGTGACTAACTGATCCAAACCTAATGGACCTCTATGATGTAGTTTTTCTGTACTAATCCCTAGTTCTGCTCCTAGACCAAATTGTCCTCCGTCAGAAAAACGTGTTGAGGCATTATGGTATACTTGAGCCGCATCGACTTCGTACATAAAATGTTCAGCAATAGACTCATTTTCTGTCATAATCGTTACAGAATGTCCTCCTGAAAAATCATTGATTTTTTGGATGGCTTCTTCTTGATTTTCGACAATACCGACCATGATTTTTAGTGCCAAAAATTCTTCTTCCCAAATCGTTTGGCTTGCATCAACCCCATAGGCTTGACCGTTCAATAAGCTGGCGGTATGATTATCTGTTAATATCTCTGTTCCTGCTGTTTCTAATGTTTTCAAAATTCCTAAAACTTTAGCTTTTAAGTTTGGAATATTTTTATCAAATAGAATCTTATCCAAAGCATTACAGGCAGAAATTTTTTGTGTTTTAGCGTTCACAATAATGGGTTCTACTTTTTCAAAATCCGCTTCTGAATGTACATATAAGAAATTATTTCCTCGTCCACTCACGATAACAGGCACTTTAGCGTGTGTTTTTACAAACTCAATTAGACGCTCTCCACCTCTGGGAACAATGAGATCAATTCTTTTAGTCGTTTTTTTTAAAAAGTCTTGTGTTTCCTGCCGATTAAAACCTAGATACTCTATCCAGTCTGTCTTCAAACCATTTTTTGTAAGGCTCTCATGCCATATCTCTACGAGTTTTTGATTACTCTTTTTGGACTCTTTCCCCCCTTTTAATAATATTTTATTGCCTGCTTTAAATGCCAAAGCTGCCGCTTCTATAGTCACATCGGGTCGAGATTCGTAAATAATCAAAATCGTACCGAATGGAACCGACTTATCTTCAATTCGCAAGCCATTTTCTTTCGTATGTTGATAGCGGATTTTCCCTACAGGATCACCTCCTTCTCGTACTTCTAAAACGGATTTAATCATGCCATCCACTTTTTTGTCATTGACTTTAAGTCGATCAAACATGGATTGATCTTCACCGTCATAGGCATCGACATCTTCTTTATTTAGCTGAATGATTTTTTTTCTATTGGCTTCTAGGAGATCTGCCATAGTTGCTAAAACCGCATTTTTTTTCGCTGTACTAAGCATTGAACCTTAATATTTAGTCATAGAAGTTGTTCAAAAATAGCTTACTGGCTTCTAAAAAAGCCTTTTTGCTTCAATTTTGATAAAATCAGCAGTCATTCTTGAACAATTTCATAAAATTCTTGCAATTTATGAAAAAAGCATAAGTGATGCCAATAATTATTGTAATTTTTACAATAACTCAAGTAAAAAACTTGATTGCCAATACTTATTTAACTCATAAATGGATTGAAAAATCTATTTATCAATCAACTTTCAACAGATATATTCTCTTTTCATTTATAGTTTGTTTGATTATTTTTAGTTAGATTGTATTTCTGTTTGTCATGTAACAATCTCCGCTCCAATGAAAAACAAGGATCTCAAAACAGCCAAATTAGAGTTAAAGCAATTGCTCATTGAAGGAATTCCTGAAACCATAAAGGCCTTAAAGCATTTTTTACCAAATAATTCAGCAAAATATGAGGAAGTTCTCCTTTTAGAAGCTCGATTAAATGAAGAAAACAAAAAAGTACTTCGAGGCACTATTAGCAATGAAGCTCTTCAATTGGCTTATAACCAAATACGTGCTGCTTTGCTGGATCTAATTGGTGCAATTGAAGAAGAAGATTTTAATAATAAAACTACCTCAAAAAAATCAAAGTCAGGTGCTCAACAAGGAGAACTTTTGTATCGAATTCCAAGTAAAATGGAATTAGAACAAGAGGTAAAATGTATTGTTCGAATAGCTTTTGATGAAGACGAAATCGTTAAGAATTTGGAGTTAAATCCTAATGTCCAGTTGAGGTCATTAGAACGGATATCGAATCTAATGCAAGTCCTATTGATGGACCCAAACGGTGTTCCTGCTTTTGAAATTCGTACAATTAATGAACCTGAGCAAATCATTTTTGAAGAGGGTTATACCGAATGGACATTCTATGTAAAAGCATTGAAGGTTGGTACTTTTCCCCTCATCATTAAGGTTGCTGTAATAGAATTAATTTTAAATAAAGAACGAAAACGAGAAATTGTATTAGAAGAGGCTATAAGCGTAACAACTACTGCTGTACCAAAAGAAGAACTTGAAGGTTTTAAAAAATCGAATGAAGCCTTTGTGCTTGGTTCAACTCCCAGTAGTGCTAGTCCATCTGATAAAACTATTCCTACAACTTCAAATAATTCTCCTAGTAAAACAGGGCAAACCAAACGGCGTTTTGGACAAATCGGAGGCATAGCAGCCGCTCTATTGCTTGCTGTAATTGGCTATTTCCAGTTAAAACCAAATACGAACGCTGCCAATGATAAATTTGCGGATGTAGAAGTACTCACTCCTGATAAATTCGAATCCAATGATGTAGAATTTACAACTGAATTAGCTGCGTTAGACATCAAGCGAACGCCCGATCGCTCTGATATTAATATTTTGCCAAGTATTGGATCGTCTGCTGTTGTTGTATTTCCTAAAACAGCTAAAACCACCACAGAGCGAGTTGTACTTGTTCCTAAATATTTTATATTTGAATGTACGCCTACAGATTTTATAGAAACTACGGAAGAAATACTTGTGAAAGAAGAAGTAACGAACGGGCAGTCGGTTCGATATGAAAAGATAAACAAAAAAATATTGATACAGCCCGCAACCACTGAATATTCCTGTATTGAACCTAATTTCAAGGCTACTGAAAAGAAGTATCTTATTGAGTCTGCATACAAACAAACGACCTTTCATCCTCCACACTATCAAAGTGTAGTTGATACTCTAATAAAAGGATATACCATTACCGATTATGCAAAACCCTTAACGGAAGAAAAAGAAATTCAAATTGACGAACCTCCTGTTGTTTATCAACTATTAGAACCTATTATTGGTTGTCGAGCTGAAAACGTTAGATCCTGTATGACTTGGATGAAAAAAGAAATTCAACCTAGACAATCAACTCTTAAAAAAGTAAATGTTATAACAGGATGTCCCGAAGGGTTTCAATTTGATGAGCAACAAAAAATTTGTTCTAAAGAAATTTATAATCCTCCAGTAATTCAGAAAAAAAACAAGGTTATAAAATATGGGTATGAAGAAGTGGAAAAAATTGAAGCGAAATATAAAACAATTCAGTTAAAGGAATTAATCAATGCAGGGCAATGTGTCCAAAAAGAAATCCCCGCCCAATATAAAACTATTACAGTTCAAAGAATTGTCGATAAAACAGGTATTCCTAGTTCTAAAATCAAGAAAACCTATAAAAAAGTAAGCGTTAAAAAGATAAAGCGAAAAGCTAGGTGCAAAAAAATTCCTGTTGATGCTCAATATGAATTAATCCAAACCGTCATTTTCCCTGATAAAACGGTTACACTTCCTAGTAATGTTCCTGAAGAGATTTTAGTGGATATTAAAAAATTTGAACCACAAAAGATCGAATTGCTTAATTATACTCCTCCAAAATTAGAAAAGATAAAACAGAAAAAACTAATCGAAAAAGGCGGTAAAAAGCAAAAAGTCAAGGCATTAGCGAATCCAACAGAGGATGTGATAAAACAAATTCAAACTAAATTATCTTCCTCTGGACATTACAAAAATGCTATAACTGGGCGTTTAGATGCGGCTACGTGGACAGCACTTTCCTATTATCAAAACGAAAATGCTCTACCTATAGGAGCTATTGATAAAGAAACGTTAGATAAAATGGGAATTAAATATTAGATTTATGCTTGACCATATTCGTATGTTCCCAAACTTGATGTTTTAAAAATATCTTATAAACCGAAAGAAAACTTTAATTGAGTAAAATACAGTAATAAATGAGTGATAGTAAATTTCTTAAATTTCCAAAGGACTTCCTCTGGGGAACATCTACTGCGGCAGCCCAAGTTGAAACTGCTACTGATCACAACTGGAAAGGATTTGAGGCAAAAGACGGTTATGTTTTTAATCGTACGACTGACCACGAACTGAGAAGAGATGAAGACATTGAATACATCAAGCAATTTGGTAGTATATATCGTTGTGGTGTTGATTGGGCAAGGTTACAACCTGAAGCTTTTGCTCCTTTTAACATCAATGCCGTAAGGGAATATCAAGATTTCTTTGCAAAATTGGAATTGGAAAACATGAAAATCATGTTTGTGATTCATCATTTTTGTAACCCACTTTGGTTTGAAGATAATGGTACTTGGCTCAATAAAGACAACCTTCCTGCATTTATTGATTTTGCTAAAAAATGTATCCAGCATTTTGGAGAGTATGTCTACATCTGGAATACATTCAATGAGCCGAATGTGTACTGTATGAATGGTTTTATTACAGGTAACTTCCCTCCACAAAAAAAGAATATCTTTAAGGGTTCTAGAGCCATTCGAAATATGGGTAAAGCCCATGATATTGTTTTTAAAATGCTCAAGGATGCTTATCCTGATAAGAAGATTGGAATTTCTTTCAATACTTGCTATTTCGAAGGGCTAAACTTTTTAGGAAAGCCCGTTGCTAAATTTACCGATTGGTGGTTTATGAAATTTGCTGCCGACCAATTTAAACAAGTTGACTTTTGGGGTTTGAGTTATTATGCTTATATTCCTTTTACGCCTTTTCCTGTTACTGAAATCGACAATCCTGGTAAACTCGCAGAAATGGGAATACCACACGATAAGATGTGGGGCTATTATCCTGAAGGCTTTAGAAAAATCATCAAGCGAATTTATAAAAAATATAAAAAACCCATCATAATTACAGAAAATGGTATCTGTACGGACGATACTGAAAGGCGTATCTCTAGCATTAAAGAATACCTAACCATCATGCACGAATTAATCGAAGAAGGAATTCCTATTCATGGGTATACCCATTGGAGTACTTGGGACAATTTTGAATGGAATATTGGGCCGACTTTCCGATTTGGTTTAGTTACTGTTGATTTTGAAACAATGAAAAGAACAATGACAGATGCTGGAAAATATTATGCTAAAATCACTCAAGAAAATGGTCTTCACATATAGAAGTTGTTTAAAAATAGAATGATGAATTATTTACAAGTCATTGTATCTCAATATTTCAGCTAATTTTTTTCACCGTAGCTAAGGCTACGAAAAAAGAATAGAGCTTTATCGTAAAAAAAAAGCACTTATAATTAAAATCAACCTTCATTATTAAACAACTTCATAAAAAACTAGTATTTTTTTACGATAAAAAACACAAAAAAAACAATATAAAAAGTTAAAAATAAAATAGATACATATTTATATAATAAAATATAAAATGAAGTAACACAAAAAAAATTTTTTTCTTTCCTTTTATTTCACATTAGTTTTGTTTTATAATCGACAACAAATATATTTCGTTCCTTTCAATCCATTTTGAAAGATACCAAATAAACAAAATTATAGTGAAAGATACACTCACATTTTTAGTTCAAAAACTATTGAATCATAATCATATTCCAATTGATAATGAAGAATTATCCTTTCAGATTCAAAGCCATCCCTCCTACCCTAGTCTTCATGCTATAACAGCTGTACTTGATCATTTCAGCATCCAAAATATGGCTTTAAGTGTTAAAGCAAACGCCGAAAATTTAAGTGCTTTTCCGAGTGCTTTTCTTGGTCAGATACAATTAGAGGACGATAACGAGTTAGCACTAGTAATCGTTAAAAACCAGCAATACCACATCCAATTTTCTAAAGATAAAAAAGAGATATTATCTCAAACGCAATTTCTCAAACGATTTACGGGGATTATACTTGGTGTAGATAATGATAGTATAGAAGAGAAAGTGGTCGACTTAAAACAGACCTACTTATATGTTCTATTTTCTCTAGCCATGCTATCCCTAGCATCACTCATATACTTCGCTGGTATTAGTCTACAAAGTACGAGTCTACTTTTTTTAAATTTAGTAGGTGCATATATTAGTTTTTCTATTTTAAAACAAGAACTGGGTTTAGAATCTACGTTAGGAAATGCCTTCTGTTCAGCACAATCTGAGAAAAAAAATTGTAATATTGTATTGGCTTCTAAAGGTGCCACTTTATACAAAAGACTTGATATAAAACTAAGTGATTTAAGCCTAGTATATTTTGTAGGTCTTACACTTTCTATCATACTATACACCATTCAAGGAATCTCTTTATATTCAATCTACTATTTCAGTCTTCTTTCCATTCCTGTTACTATATATTCTCTTTATTACCAATCTTCTGTGCTTAAACAATGGTGTCCTTTATGTCTAGGTATTGTAGGAATATTATGGTTACAAACTACACTGGCTTTTATCACTCTTACTCCCCTTACAATACCTTCTATTTCTCTAACTTTATGTTTACCATTAATTATTGGGCTAATTGTTACACTATCCATTTGGTTGTTCTTAAAACCATTTATTACCAGCTATATAAAATTAAAGAAATTAAAAATTAGTCATTATCAATTCAAAAGAGATTTTGATGTTTTTCAGGCATTATTTAACAAATCTGCTCGATACTATGACACTACTTTTGCAGGCGAGATTATCTTAGGAAATCCCAAAGCTAGCTTAAACATTACGATAATTACAAATCCATTTTGTGGGCATTGTAAGGCGGTTCACACACTTATTGAGGATATATTAAAAAGGTATCAAAATAAAGTAAAACTGAGTATTCGATTTAATATAGATACCCAAGACCAACAATCCGATCTTGTACAAATTACAAGTAGATTGCTCGAAATTTATCATCAAGAAGGTCAATTAAAATGCCTTACAGCTCTTCAAGATATATATATCCATAAAACCGCTACAGAATGGTTAACAAGATGGAAACCCTGTGCATTTCCTGAATACTATATTCCTATTTTAAAACAATCTAGAAAATGGTGTTTAGAGAATAACATCAATTTCACTCCCGAAATATTGATTAATGGTCAAGCATTTCCAAGCAAATACGAACGTCCTGATTTAATCTTTTTTATAGAAGAATTATCAGCACAGATAAAGGTTCAACAACGATTAACTACTGTAGCATAAATTGCTTCAAAGTAAAATTCTAAGCATTACACTTTTATACAAAAAATAGGGTACTTATCAGAACTATCTTATAAGCTCCTTCCGCATTTTTATTTTTTAAGAAATTCAATTTTTTTTAAACATTTTAAAAATCTAATAATTATGAAAGATCTAAAAAAATTATCTGGTTCAATCGTACTAGATAGAGAAACGCAAAAATCAATCTCTGGTGGAAACGAATATGGTTGTTGCCCTGCTGGAACCTGTTTTGATGTTGTATCAGAGACTTGTGTCCCTATGAATCAGAGACCAATGCCTAAATGTGTAGCTTAAAATAGCAACATTTTTACAACCAGCTAAATAAAGGTTTAGAGTATGTTTGAATTTAACACTTTGGGTTAAAAATATTTTTTTTATCTCCAAAAGTCAATTTTAAACATAGAAGTTGTTCAAAAATAGCTTACGAGCTTCTGAAAAAGCTTTTTTGCTTCCATTTTTACTTTTTCATCGCTCCGTAGCTCGGCTATGCAGCTCTAAAAAAGTGCAATGGAAACAAAAATTCAATTTTAATAAGCTCAGCAGTCAATTATTGAACAACTTCATACTCTTTTATATCCACTAAGTAAACCTTTATTACAAAATAGAAAAAATAGTATGTTTATAATTTTTAAAACGGTTTGATCTATTTTCCTATATATTACTCCAATAGTTTTATAAAAAATATTCAAGAAATATATAACTCTTTATCTTTTTTACATTAAATTTGTGGAACTTTTCAACTGCATTAGGCAGTGTTGTTTTATTTAGTCCATAGTTGATAGCACCTATTCATATATTATTTTTGCCAATATTTGAATTGCCATCAACTATGGACTCTTATTTCAATTAAACAAAATCAGACAGAAATGAAAGTATTAGATGACCAGTATATACAAAAGTTAGAAGAGGTTGCTTCAACGATACAAAACTCTCCACAACTTGCACGTTATATTGAATCGGAGGAATTGGATGATTATAAAACACTTCAAGAAATTTTTGAGCCTAAAATTGAGGCATTATATGAAGAGGTAGCAACTGAAGATCCGTTACAATTGATGGCATTTGAACAAATGCTTATTAATGAAGTCTTTGAAGGGTTATTTTTGCCTAGAATTCTAGGTTACTCTATACTTCGTGGTGAAATCAACGAAAATTATAAATATACTCGTCCTCAAGAACAATTCAAAGTTATTCTAAAAGCCATTGCGCATTCTCCTAACTTTGATTATATCAAGCGTAGAATTGGACAATCTGTCCAAGTAGGATTTGCTCTAAGTAGCGATATATGGATAACTGGTTTAATTAATGAAATTAGTAATAAACGTGTCCGTTATTTTTTAAAAAATCAAAAAATTGATCGTTATAGAGATCTTCCAGGAAGGCGTAGTGGTTATGTGCGTTATAACAAACAATTTTTGAGTACAAACTTTCAATCTGCCGAATTCCCACAAAACATTTCAGCCTTAAAGGTCTTGCATAGCGCACTAAGAAAATTCATTGAGCATACCGTCTCTAAAGGTAAAAACTATAAGGCTCTAATAGCTCCTATGAATGAATTGATCAACAATAAAGATTTTCAAAAAGAAGAAGAAATTGTTCCTTTAATTGGTCTATACGCCAACTTCTTTGACCTTGAGGAAGAACATAAAGACTCTTTGTCAAAAGCTTTTGACAAATTGAGGAAGGAGCAGCCTAAATTTGTCGACCTCTATTATCAATTTTTATTAGAAACGTATAATAAAAAAGATGTTTTCATAGATAGTCAAGCCGATAGAAGGGTCAAAAGCATCCTTTTAAGTTCGACTGAAGACGAACTTAGTGAACATTACAAAATCGTAAATGAAATTCATGATAAAGGATATGTAAATGAAGAAGTAATGAGTGCTGTTAAACGACATATTACTGGATATGAAGGACTCTCTGATAATACAGAATCTATCCGTCAATGTATACTAACATATGTCAAAAAAGTAATGAATAATTTAGATACTTCTGAATACATTCAATTTTTTGAAATGAATAAAACATTTGCCGCCTATATGCAAATATTTGATAATCAAGTCTTTAGCCAATCCATCAAACGTCTATATATGGCTTATGTTAAAAAGCTGCTTAAGCGATATACAGATAAAAGAGGAAAAGATTATCAGGAGGTTAAAAAGTTTGTGAGCAATAATTTTCCTAGTCTTGGTTTCTTAAAAGAAAAAGAAGTTAAAGAACTCTTTAAAACAAAACGTAAAAAAGCGACTGTAAAGAAATAGCTTTAAAATTAATCATATTTATACCTTGGGATTTTTTATCTTCACCATGTAGATAAAAAATCCTTGTTTTTTATGAAAAAAAGTAAACTGGTTCAATTATTAAAATCCTTATCCAAACAAGAATTTGCTGAGCTAGAACACTTTGTCAAATGCCCTAGTCACAATAAAGACAAAGATGCTATAAAAATGTATGAGCAATTGAAACGTGCTTATCCTGAATTTGATAATTATAGGGTAAAGAAAGAACGAATGGCTAAAATGATTTATGGTGCAGATAACCTAAAAAATATCAACCGCCTCAAATATCCCATGTCTGCTTTATCTAAATGTATTGAGGAATTAATTACTTGGAAAACACTAGAAAAGAGTAAAAATGATTATGACTTTGTAACCTTAAGAGGGTTTCAAGAAAGAGGTCTTGATAAAATATTTTTAAAGAAAACTGAAGATATACAAAAACGCTTAGATACACATACAAAGATTGAGCCTAGTCTTTATTACCATCAATTTCAATTACAATCAATTTTATATCGACATCCGAATACCCATAAACTTACAACAAAATTAGAGTCTATACTAGTTCAAAAAAATTATAATCTCGACCTTTTTTATTTCAGTTCTAAACTAACCGAATATCTTATTTTATTGAATAGGACAACGCTCGTTGATGATAATAGAAAACTCTCTTTAATTGAAGAAGTTATTGAAGAGATCGAAAAAAATCCAGTATTTAGACAACACCCTCTCCTATCTATTTATATTTTCTTTATAAAATATTTGCCTTCCAATAGCACTTTCAATCCCTCTGATTATTATGCAACGAAAGAAATCATTTTCAAGAATATCTCTTCTTTTGGAGACCTTGAAAAACGAAACATCTTTATACTCTTGCATCAATATGTTAACTCCTTTCAAGATAGAAATGTCTCTGAAAATCATATCCAAGAAGAATTTGATGCTATTCTATTTGGGATAGAACATAAAATACTCTATCAATCAGGCTATATTATGCCTTTTGCATTCTTTAACACCACTCAACTGGCTTGCGAATTAGACAAACACGAATGGGTCGAAAATTTCATAGAAAGAAAAGGTATTCACTTACCAGAAAATCATAAAGAAAATATACTCTTAGTTTGTAAAGCCAATCTTTATAATAGTATCAATAAACATGAAGAAGCCTTAGTTCTTTTAAGGGATGTGGTGTATAAAAAACATTACTACTACGACATCATCGTTAAAACGATTTCGATCAAATGTTTTTATCAAATGCAAGAACATGAGCTGCTAGAAAATTATCTCGTTGCCTTTAATGCATTTATTAAAAGACATAAAGAAATGTCCCCTACATTAAAAGGACGTTATCTAGGTTTTGCAAAAGTGATAACTTTACTTGAAAAACATAGGGTTTTTGACGAAAAACCTCTAGAAGAAATTGTAGATACTGTAAAAAAAAACAATGCCATAAGTTTTAAGAGTTGGCTTCTCAAACAAATTTTACTGCTTCAATAAGTCTCGCTCGTCTATTGAAAAATAATAGCCCACTCCTCTAAGTGTTTTGATTTGAATGTGTTTATCTTTTTCAAAATATACTCTTAGTTTCCGAATATACACATCTAGGTTTCGAGAATTAAAATAAGAATCATCTCCCCATACTGTTGTTAGGATATACTTACGATCTAATTTTTGATTAATGTTTAAAGCAAATAATTTCAGTAATTCATTCTCTCGATGTGATAACTCTATCGTCTCATTTTGAAAAGATAGTTGATATTTTGATGCATTAAATATAAATACGCCTAACTTGATTTCATCTAGTTCTTTTTGATGGTTTATTTTTAAATTTAAAAGATTCTCAATTCTAATCAACAATTCTTCCATACTAAAGGGTTTACGGATATAGTCATTGCCACCAGATTGAAAGCCTTTGAGGACATCTTGAGTTTGAGTCTTAGCAGTTAAATAAATTATAGGCATAGCGGAGTCTTGTTCTTTTATGCGCTTTCCTACTGTAAAACCATCAATATTTGGCACCATTACATCAAGAATACATATATCAGGGTGATAGCTGTTGAAATGTCGCATAAAGTCTGCACCGTCACTAACCAATTGAACATCATAACCTCGACTTATAATACTCTCTTTTACAATACGTCCCAGAAAATGCTCGTCTTCTAAATATAAAATTTTTGTCATTGTTTTGGTAATCTTAATATGAATGTACTTCCCATTCCTTCTTCACTTTCCATCTTTATATTTCCACCATGGGCTTTAATTACTTTTTTCACATAGGATAGTCCTAAGCCATGTCCCTTGATATTGTGTTGATCGCCTTGTGGTACTCTAAAAAAGTTATCAAAAATTTTCGATTGGTACTGTTTAGGGATACCTATCCCATTGTCTTGAATACGAAATAAAATAGTTTCTGTTTCTTCTTCCATATCGATATTAATTTTTCTAGGAGGTTCAGAGTATTTAATCGCATTTTCGATAAGGTTATGAATAATATTGGCAAAATGCGTCTTGTCGATATTAGATTTAAAATTTGTCCCATTTAAATTAAAAGAAACTATAGTTTTGCTCTTTTCAAATTGGATTTTCAAAATCTTTAAGATACGTTCCACTTCCTTTTTAATATCAGCTATTTCTTTTTTATACGTGAATTTTCCTTTTTCAAAAGCATTGATATTAATAGTCTTATCAATTAATAAATTCAAACGTTCTACTTCTGATTTTGATATGTTGATATATTCGTTTCTAAGAACAGGATCATTTCCTGCATTAAAGTTTTGTATTGCTTCAAGTGCTACTGCAATCGTACTTATAGGCGTTTTCAATTCATGGGACATATTACTAACCATATCACTTCGCATTATTGCTAATTCTTTTTCCTTTCTCAGGCTTCTATATGCTAAGTAAAAAGCAGACAATATACTCCCTAGTAAGAATGCGGCAAAACCAATTTCCTTTAAGATATTAGGAAATACCTGTTCAAATTTGACTGAAACCTTATTATAATTATTCAATAAATCTTTAACATTAATAGTCGTATTATTTCTCGTACTGTCTCTATCAAATTTTCTATGAAATATCTTCATTTCTTGACTTTGAGTATTAATTACAATAGGAATGCTATCCGTAGCTAATGCAATATCATCTGAGAATAGTTTAGTGTAACTTAAATCTCTATTTTTTAATCTTAGATCCTTATAAGGATTTAAATTATTTGTTGGAATTCTTACCGTTCCAATATAATTTACTAAGTTTTGATTCTTCAACTCCAATACCATTCGTTGCTTTTCATTGAGGTATACTGAATTCAACCAATACAGCAAAAATCCCAATAGGAGCATACTACTAATCAACATTGTAACTATTAAACCCCGTTTTTTCATACCCTAAATTTAAGATTATTCGAATGGAATTGAAAGCCTATTAACCTTAATTAACCTAAGATATAGGTTGATTAACTTAGTGTAAGTTAAATCTCGCTTAGATTTGTATTGTGCTTTGAAAAAAGCTAAAAGTCTAATTTTTTAAAAAAATAAAAACACAAAAATGGAAAAGTTAATCGCATTATTAGTCACAATTATATTGGTCAATTTATCGCTTATTGCCCAGCAATCGGGAAAGATTATCTATAAAGAAGTTGCTCAGATGAATATTCAGATTGATGGAATTGATCCATCAATTTTAGATAAACTTCCTAAATCTAGAAGTAGTATGAAAACATTAATTTTTGATACGAATCAGTCTATATTTAGTGAAACAGAAGGAACAGAAGCCCAACTCGATGATTATAATGAAAATGAAGAAGGGCAAATCAAAATTATGGTTGCTAATTCTAGTATTAAAGATATTTTATATAAAAATAATACAGCTCGTCACTATATACATCAAAAAGACTTTATGGGCAAAGCATTCTTAGTCAATGCCAAGTTTCCTACGCTCAAATGGAAAATCACGAATGAAAAAATAAAATACTTAGGTTATATATGTCAGAAAGCGACCTTAGAAGAAGGCGACGAAAATATAGTGGCTTGGTTTACTAGCCAAATTCCAAATGCTGTTGGCCCAAGTCAATATCAAGGTCTTCCTGGAGCGATTTTAATGCTTTCGATAAATGATGGTAAACTAGAATACAAAGCTACTAACGTAAAGCTAGGCGAACTAGAAAAAAATACCATTACTATTCCTGATGAGGGAAAAAAAGTAAGCCCTGAGGAATATGAAATCATTAAAGAGAAAAAGAAAAAAGAGCTAATGCAACAATATAGTGGAAAAAATGTGCAACATATAAAAATACATTAAGCCCCACACATTAAGCAGCCAATAACAATTCTTATTGGCTGCCTCCTCAACTAAAAATAAGAATACCATGAAAAAATTAATGCTCATCTTGGGTAGCAGTATCTTATTGCTTATAAATCTTCAGGCTCAATATACACTTCAAGGCACTATCTTAAACCATGATAATCAAGATCTAGAAGGAGCTACCGTAGTTCTAGTAAATGCCATTGATTCTACGATGGTGACGTTTAGTATTTCTGATAGGAATGGTCAATTTAAATTATTTCTAAAGGACTCTGTAAAAAGTATTTTGCAAGTCAGTTATGTTGGTTATCAAAATTACAGTCAAGCTCTTGACATTGATTGGACGGTTGCTAGTATAAAAGTAGCCCCCATTGTACTACATGAATCTAGTGAAGTCCTACAGGAAGTCACCATTAAGGCAGAACATATTCCGATGGGTGTTCAAGGAGATACAGTTACCTATAATGCTTCTGCTTTCAAGACCAAACCAAATGCGACGGTTGAGGATTTGCTCAAACGCTTACCTGGTGTAGAAGTGGAACGAGATGGGAGCATTAGAGCACAGGGTAAAAAAGTAGAAAACGTATATGTTGATGGGAAATCATTTTTTGGAAAGGATCATAGAATAGCAACTAAAAATCTAGATGCAGAAGCTGTCGATAAAGTAGAAGTATATGATAAAAAATCAGCGCTTGCAGAATTTACAGGTATTGATGATGGTGAAAAAGAAAAAACCATTAACCTTAAGCTCAAAGATGGGCATAAAAAAGGCGGATTTGGAAATATTGCTGCTAATCTTGGAACAAATGAAAGGTATAAAAGCAAACTCAATTATTTCCGTTTCGCCCCTCAATTACAGTTATCCTTAATTCTTTCTAGTAATAATTTAAATGAACAAATATTCTCTTTGCAAGATCGTATACAATTTGCGGGGGGGATAGGGAATATGGTATCTGGAGGGAATAATATGATAAAACTGACGAATAACCAATTTGGCCTCCGTAATGAAGGGGAAAATAAAGCATTCGTTTCAGGATTAAATTTCAACTATGACTTTAGCGACAACTTAAAATTAAACAGTCATTTTTTGTTTAAAACTATAGAAAATGATTTGCATCAACAGACTTCCAGTCAAAATTTCACCAATACTACGATTTTTGAGACAACACAAACCCTAAATCAGTTAATTAAAGATTCTAATCAACAAGCCAACATCAAATTTGTTTATACACCTAATCCATTCACTAAGTTTATTTGGAAAAATCATCTAAACTTTGAGCAACAAGAGGTGAATCAAAATTCGTTTGAAGAATATTTTCAATCTTCTACCCTACTAGGAAATACTTTAGGGAACTTAAACTCAAATTTACTAAACCATCAAGCAAAATCTCAATTTTCTTATCAACAAAAATTCAATAAAAAAGGTAGAAATTGGATCAATAGTGCAGCGTATCAATTTGCGGATCGTCGTAACGATGATTGGCTGAATAACCAGAACCAGATTAATCCATCAACTGCTATAACTTCTCAAAATCAAACACTTAATAATAAACAATCTCAAATATCTTTCCATAGTAATTATACTGAACCTTTACGAAAAAAGCTGTATTTGGGCATCCACTTTAAACATTTACAAGAAAAGGAAAAACCGCAGAAAAATTTCTATGAAATTGTCGAAAAACAACATGTATTAAACGAGGATCTAAGTCGTGATTTTTACAAAAACTTTCATTATCAACAGATAGGATTGCAAATAAATAGAGTCCGCAAAATGTTCAAAATAAAGGCTGGGTTTAAGGGGCAATTGAGTCGATTAGAAGGAGTCGTAAATAACGAAAATGAAATCGGAAAAACCTATAGACATCTACTGCCTTTTGTTTCTATTAAAAAAGAATTTGGAGGGCTAAAAAATTTAGATCTTAGTTATACAACTCAAGTCGCTGCCCCAAATCTAAACGATTTAATGCCTGTGCAAAACAATCTAAACCCAAATGAGGTATTCATCGGAAATCCAAATTTAACACCTTCCTATACCCACCGTTTACAAAGTACTTTTTTTTATTTCGATAGGTTTAATTTTGTAAATTTTTGGGGAATGCTTAGCAGTTCTTTTTCCAAAAATCGTATCACATATAAGACATCATTTTCAGAGGATCTATTTAAGACAATTAGTCCTGTCAATTCAAGCTATTATGGTGATGTTAGCTTATCTAGCAGCTTTTCGAGTCCTATTCGTCCGTTAAAAATCAATTATAAACTATTTGTCCATTATCAGTGGTCTACTTATGATAGTTACCTCAACGATAGTTCAACAAAAACAACAGAGAACATAGGGCAGTTGAAAATGACCTTAGAAAACCGCAATAAAGAACACTTTTTCTTGGAGACAGGGATTGGCTTAAATTATCGAACTCAAGGCTTTAGCATAAACCCTAGTTTTGATCAGCGTTTCTTTAATCTTGATTACTTTATTTCTTCTGAAGTTTATTTGGGTAAGGATTGGGTTCTTTCAGCAGATTTTAATTATAAAAAATACTCTAATGAACAATTTGCTGCTGCGCCTGACTTTGTACTTCTTAATGCAAGTATTCAAAAAATATTTTTAAACGGTAAGTGGGAATTAGCGTTTTCTGCTTATGATCTGTTGAATCAAAATATCGGCTTTCAAAGAACTGCGGGGGTGAATACACTCCTAGAAAAACGGTATAATACACTAGGACAATATTTTATGTTGGGATTGAAATATAAAATTGGTAAAAAGAAAACTTCGGAAGTTGATATAGAAGGTTAAGCTATTTTATTGGCTTTCACGACTAAAAAGCGGTTTCCCAAGATAGGGAAACCGCCATAGGATAAATAGTAATGTGGATAAATTGATAACCATTTATTGTTCTTATAAAATAGCCTCAAACTAGTGTTCTCATCCCATAATAATCAATTGCTTTTTGCTTAAGAGGATTGGTACTCCACTCTCCCCACTCGCCTGTGTATGGATTATATCCACATTTTAAAGGCTTACTGTATATATCTTCTGGATCTTCTAAATACGCACGACAATCGGTACAGATATTTCGAAATTCACAGTCCTTACATATACTCACTTGCTCTTTCGTAATACTCCAATATTTCTTGAAATCAGGATGCCTTAATGCCTCTCTTAATGTTGTATCTTTTATATTCCCATACTGTTCTACCATAGAAGGACAGTTTTTAATATTCCCATGTACATCTACAGAGATTTTACGGTTAAGACAAGTATTGTGGTCTAGGGACTCAGTAAAATGTAAAAGCGATTTATTAAAATCTGTTTTTTTAACAATTCCGCAGGCTTTGAAATTTGTGAGTTTTTGTTTTGAAAAAACTATCTTTTGATGTTTTGATAAATCCGCCTGTTTATCTGAATTAAAAATTACAAGTTCAGAAAGTCTAGGATATTGCTCTATAATAGATTCTAAATTCCTTAGAGATACATCTATTTCAGCTATGTATATCGAATAGGATATTAGATTTGAAAGCTGTAGTTCTATTAATTTTAGCAGTTTAAGTAATTCACGTTTATCTATTGTTTTAAAAAATAAAAACGTAGCATTATTCGTGAAAAATTCTGCATTATTTTTAAATATCTTCTCTAAATCAAATGTATTAAAATCTAAACAGGCCCAAACGATATTTGTAATCTTATGAGGATAATAAAATACTTCGTCGATCTTCGGAAAAAAGGAAGCATCAAGATCGCTAAAAAAACCAATTTCATGCTCAACGAGATGATTGAGAATACTATTTGGCTCAGCCAATAAATTACTCTTTTGAATCACTTCCAATGGTAAGCCATCAATTTTTTCAAGTGCTGTAGCTATACTTTTTCCTACTGCTAAGTATTGTCGCCTGTGTACATCTACAAGAATCGACTGACTGTACCCATGTACTATTTTAATAGAAGAAAAAAGGTGAAAATACGTATTCGTTTTAGTCATTGATTAACCTGATAGATTGTTTGTAAAAATGCTTTATCTGTGAATATCCCTTTATCGCTTTTCTATATGCGAGTCCACTATAAACCTTCTTTTTTTGGTTATTTGTTTTAATAAAATTAAGGCGCTCAAAATGCAATGGTCCTTCAATTTTTAAGGCTTTAAGCTCTTCTTTTTTCATCCATTATTTTTTTAGCGATTTTTTCTTCTATTCCGAAGTTGCCATAAAAGGAGACCCAGTCAATGACGCCTTCTGGATTTACTTCTATAAAAATATATTCTCGTTTATCTGAATAAATAAGGTCAAAGGAACAAAACTGTAATTTTAATTTTAGGGCTACTTTTAAGAGTTTTTCTTCAATCTCTTCTGGAAGTTTAAAAGGAATATTTCTAGGCTTCGAATCGATATATAAATTTCTATAATCTGTTGCATTATTACTAAATATCGCTAAACTATAAAAGTCTCCATCAAAAAGTACTGTTCGGATTTCAAACTGTTTTTCTATTTTTTTCTGGACTAAAGATGAGGCTATTTTTTCTCGTTGAAAAGAATCCTTATTCAATTCTACTGTTCCAGGTCCTAGTAGGACTCCATCGTTAAAAAACAATTTGAAAACATTTGTAATCGATTTTGAAATATACTTATTTTCATTATTTATTGTTTGATTTTCAAGAAACGGTTTGCTACCAATTAACGTAGAAGGGATTTTCAAACCAACTTCTCTTGCAATAAAAAGGTTATAGAGTTTAAAATTCTGTTCTTCGGGAAGCGCTCCAATATTATTTTGATCAAAAATCATTTGAGCAATAGAAAACCTTAAATTATTTGCTTCGTTTTGGAAATACGTTCCATTAAATGGGGGCTTAAATGGTAAACTTGCATGATGAAAGAAAAAAGAATTCGCCTCAATGTCAAAACAGAACGACTCTTCCTCCAATTCAATAAAAAGCATAATGGCATCATCCGATAGTTTAAAGTTCAGATTGGAGCTTATTGTATCCGTATTCAATCGAAAAAAAGGATGATCATAATAATTAAGCCAGTCTAAAACTCTAGAACTTAATTGATCTTTTTCATTTGTGACGAAAACTATGGAATTAGAAGGCATAATTGAAGGTTAGAAGCGTATCTATATGCTTTTTGATTTATTGTTGAGATAAAATGAAGTTGTTCAATAAACGCTCAGAAAATGAGTTATTTTTGAACAACTTCTTTTGATTTTTTCTAAAAATTAGACCTAACGCTATTAGCACACTCCAAATACTAGCGTTGACTCACCACAAGGCTCTAAGCCATTTACACCCATGTAATCCGAATTCCAAACTTCTAAATCATAACACGTAACTCCTCCTCCAAGATTATGAGAGTTGACGACCTTATAACAAGATCCTGTTACATTTGGATCATCTTCTGGTCGGCCACCAAAAATCAAGGAAGCAGACTCCAGTTTCACGTTTTTAAATTCTTTTAAACTTAACATAGTATTGAACTTTAAAATTTTACCTCCTTTTTTAAAGGGTTGGGAGAATGCCCTAAATATATTTTAGCCTTTGATTTATCTAAACCATGAAGGACGGACCAAAAGGATATTCATACATCTCATCACAATACTCTAAACCATTCACTCCTTTATAATCAGAGGACCAACTCCTTATATATCCAGCCCCCTCTAAAGGATCTAAATTACTAAGATCTCTTCCTCCAGGTGTTACATTTATATCTCCATCTGGTCGACCTCCAGAAATCTTAAAAGTAGATTCGAGTTTTAATTTTTTAAAATCTTTCAATTTTAACATATTGTAGTATTTTTAATTGAGCTATTCATTAAAAAGGGTGAGATCGAATCAAAATGCCGGGTTTGGATTAAGATAAAATATCTCTTCATCACAATATTCTAAGCCATTCACTCCATTATAATCAGATGACCAAGTCCTTGTCCAACCTCCGTAAATTGCATTGGGACTAAAATCACTCTCACTCCCCCCAGATGTTACATTGGGATCACCATCTGGTCGACCTCCAAAAACTTTAGAAGCCGAACCGAGTTGTACTTTTTCAAAATCTTTTATATTTAACATCTTATATTATTTTTGATTGACCTCCTCATTGAATAGGGTGAGAAGAATACCCTAAATTTTCTTTATAAATTCACTGTAAATATCTCTGAATCACAAAGTTCAATCCCGTTAACTCCATTATAATCGGACGACCACCTGTTTATCAAATATCTATCTGTCAATTGTATTCTGACTTCTCCTCCTGGGGTTACATTAGGATCTTCTTCTGGTCGACCTCCAACAACTTCCAATGCCGACTCAAGACCTACTTTTTTAAAATCTTCTAATTTTAACATCGTATGGTTTTTAATAAAAAAGTTGTTTAATGTAATGGTGTCCAGAGAAAAGGTTCATAAGTTAAATCACAATACTCCACGCCATCTACACCATTATAATCAGATGACCAAGTAGCTGTTTGCATCCCAACCAGTTCACTACCACCAGGTGTTACATTTGGATCCTCCTCTTCTCTACCTCCAATAATTTCAAATGCTGCTTCAAATTTTACTTTTTTAAAATCTTTTACTTTTAGTATCATATTATTTTTTTTATACTCTTAGAAAGAAGAGTAACGAAGTAAACTTGTTAATCCTTCAATATACTAGGAGCTTATGTTGTAATATTAGTTGATAAATTTCTATTCTTATTGTTAGTGATTTTGCCAAATTGTATTTTTTAGCAATAAATTTTAATCGTTTTTGATAATTCAAACATATAACTAAATCATTTTTTTTGAAAAGACATTTTATTGTTTTTTTGTCATGAAAAGCCTATAAGCGTAAAATTAAAACATTGATAATCAAATACTTAAAACTTTATTATTATATAATTATTTTTAATTAATATTATTTTTACAAATCTATTTTTTATAAAAAATCAATACTATTTGATATTTATGCGTTATGTCTATTAGAAAATATATCTTAAAGGTCTGATAGGTAGAGATATTGGAAAATCCAATCAAACAAAAACGTTGTTACAAATCAGGTGAATTATTTATGGAAAAAAGCAAGTTATTACTTCTGGTCAAAAGTTTAAACAAAAAAGAATTTGCACGATTAGAGTCTTATGTAAAGAGTCCGTTTTTAAATAAAAGCAATGAGGCTATTAAAATCTATATGGAATTAAAAAAGGTATTTCCTAAGCTAGAAGGCTATAAGGTTTCAAAAAAATATTTTGCTAAAAAACTATATGGGAGTGATTCTAAAGAGAGCCAAGAAAAACTTAGTTATCCAATGTTTCACTTGACAAAGTGTTTAGAAAATTATCTGATTTGGTTAGAATTAGAGCAACAAAAAGATGATATCGATATGTTGACACTAAAGGCTTACGAAAGGCGTCAGTTGGATAAGTTTTATTTTAAAAAAATAGAAGCCTTAAATAAGGAAAAACAAAAGCACAAAGAGATTGACTTGGTTTTTTATTTACAACAATATAGGCTTAACTCTATGCTCTATCGACATCCTTCAAATAAAAAATTATCCATCTCTAATGAATCATTATTATTAGAAAAGAACCAATCGCTCGATATATTTTACGTTTACGCTAAGCTCCAAGAAGTATTAATCAACATCAATCGAAAGAAAATCATCAATGAAAAAAACGAATTATTTTTAGTTGAGGATCTCGTCAAGAATATCGAAAACACTCCATATCTCCATCAGCATCCTATTATTGCGATTTATTTATTTTTTATAAAATATCTTCCTAAAGAGAAAGGCTTTAATAAAGATGATTACCTCAAAACGAAATCTCTCATTTTTGATAACTTCCCTAAGTTATCTTTAGAAGAATTTAGCAATATTTTTATTCTATTTATGCAATATGTTAGCCAATTAAAATATAATACAGAAGTTGATCTAGTGAACGAACAACTAGAACTTTATGAGTTTGGTATAAAAAATAAAGTACTATTTGAAAAAGATGGAAAAGTACTTCCATTTGCTATATATAATGCCGTACAAGTCGCTTGTGAATTGGATAAACAGGAATGGGCTAAACAATTTATATCAGAGCAATTGCCAAATATACATGAGAAACACCAAGAGAACATTCGTCTAATATCTCATGCTTATATAAGTTGCAGTTTAGGGGAGTATGATAAAACATTAGAGTATCTTAGAGAGGTTAATGCACAAAAACACTTTTATTATGACTTGGTTATCAAGACATTAACGATTCGTTGTTTTTATCTATCAGACGATTCTGATTTGCTGCACAATTATGTTGATACTTTTTATGCCTTTATCCGAAGGCATACTGTAATGTCTCCTATAATAAAAGAACAATTTTTAAACTATGCCAGAATCGTTATCTTATTGGATAAATCAAGATATACGAGTAAAATCAATAAAGAGGAAATCCTTAAAAAAATAAACCAAGAGGAAAATGTCTATTTTCGCTCTTGGTTATTAAAGCAAGCCTCTTTTTTACCCAAAAGAGTATAACTCTTATTTATAGTTTAGATAATTTGATCGTTTCTCTTTTTTGTGCAATCCCTTCTAATACCACAAAATATAATCCTCTAGGTAAATCACTTACATCAACATTATGATTTCCTTGAGTTAATTTTTGATGCCACACAAGTCTTCCAGCAGTATCCTTAATAAATATATTTTTGTCTTCTGCTATGCTTATATTTAATTGGTCTTGAACAGGATTTGGGAATAATTTTGATTCCTTTTCTAACGACTCTAAATTTAGTCTTGATGAGTTTTGGTCATAACAATACACAGAGGCAATTTCATCACTTTCACCAATAAATTCAAAAGGGCTACTTCCTCCATACATATAAGCCCCCTTGACAGCCATCTGGAAAGAAAAATCTACATTTGTTTTAGCACCACCTAAAATTAAAATCATATCTGGCTGACTATTAGTACTCAATTCTTTTACATAAAAACAACCTTTATTAAAATCATATTTAAGAAGGTTAAGATTGGTAATACTAAATAAATGTCTTCCATTGCCTAAATCCGTTAATTCTAAACCAAAAGAAGTGTCTTCTGCCAGTTCAAAATTAATTACTTCAGGTACTGTAATTTCTATTACAATATCAATTCTTCCAAAAGAATTACTAGGGTGATTATTAAAACCATAGATGTTAAAATTAAACCGGGCTTCACTTTGATCACAAAAATCTTCTAATACTGGTTCTATGTAATAGCCCCCAACATTAGTTAAATTTGTAGCATTTATGCTAATAGAAAATAATGATAGTAATAGTGTTAATTTAAATAACTTCATAAGTGTTCAGTTTAAATTTGTAATTTAAAATATGTTTTTTACAAAAGGGGGGAAATTGTGCTCTTGAAAGTATATTTACAAGTAATTGTAAAATATATATTCAAATTTAGATAAAGTAACTTATAAAATCAAATTTTCCATGTCACATTTTACCCCATTAACTATTTATCTCGTTACAAATAAACACTTAATTCATTATCTTTTAAAAGACATTTTTTATATTTTTTTTTTTCAAAAAAACAGTAATCAAAATATAACAATCTATTGATCAATATTTTATCTAAAAATATTATTTTTTATTATTTATTTTAATTTAATACACATTATACAATACAAACTTAAGGCATAAAAAACAATCTATATTTAAAAATAACAAATATGTCACGATCTATAGAAATAAGCTATACTATTTCAACCATATTAGAAGGAAAAACAAAAAAATAGGATCTTAGATTTGCATTGACGTTCTATCATTTCTTCTACTCTTATAATTTTATATCAAATAGATATTATTGCTTCACCAATTTGTAATTTTCTTTCCTATTCTCACCACAAAAGCTAATAAAATACATACCTGAAACTAACTGTTCTAAATGAATTACGTCCTTTCCTTTTCTAATGCTTCTCTGTAGGATAATTTTTCCAGTACTATTTATTATTTGGAGTGTTTTATCTTCTGCTACTTCAATATTTAATATATCCTGAACAGGATTGGGGTAAAAAACGTTGTTTGATTCTTTTCCTGTTATTGTTCTTAAATTAACAACATTGACATTACTATTACCATTCATGTTAGTGTCCATGTTAGTGTCCATGTTAGTGGAATCTAAAAATGGACAAGAATATGAGTCATTCTGTATAGAACCTGGAGAATAATTCGTGTTAGAATGAGGAGAATTTTCTATTTTCAAATCAAACAAATTAACTGTTACATTATGTTCATGAATCCCCTCCACCCCTAGTTTAGCACTACTCAAAACAATAATCATATCTGACCTGATATAGCGTTTTATTGTATAATAATACTGAGAACCATCATATCTTAGTTCTAATCCACTAGGACTATTTATAATATACCTATAAGTATCATTTCCTAAAAAAAACAAATCATTCCCCGAATCTGTCATCCAATCGAGTTCGCTTATATCTATATCATAATGGCTAGAATAAAGATAAAAATCAAATATTATATCTCTAAAAGTCAAGGTAGAAGGGTTTGAATCTAAACCATAAAGTCTGATTTCCATCTCAAAAGAATTGCCACTTTGAGTACAATCATTATCCAAATGAACCTCAACATTAACTAAAGTAGGTTTAGCACTCGCCTCCAATCCTACAAAATAAATAAATAAAATAAGTAGTAGTCTCAAACTTTTCATCTGTATAAATTTAAAGTTTAATAAATAATAGCATTATCATCTATCTTGCATGATAATGATAATGACAATAATAATAGACATAGACATAGGTATTGATACTCCTTGTCAAAGTTAGTAAAGTTCATGTAAATGGGCAAAAAACTTTTCTGGGGTACTTTCGAATTATATTAAAAAATAATAAATATCTATGCCACTGAATAGTATATAATTAAATTTTAAAAGTATTCAATATCTATCGTGTAAAACAGATAGTATTTAATTAAAAAAAATTTAGACTACTAATCAGTTAAAAGGAATCCTGTCTATAAAAACATAGGATTCCTTTTCAAAATCCACTTTACAGCAATATGTTTGTGCGCCATTTGTAAGCACTATAAATTCTACCCTTAGCGATAGATTATATCTAGCAATTTGATCAAACGTTTTTTGGGTTAAAGGGGTAGAATGAGATTTGCATTCAATTATTATAAATGGCTTAATTACTTCATTATAAATTAATATATCACAGCGTTTGCTCAAACCATTTACATTGATTTCTTGCTCTACACTTATGCGATTGACATTATACTTTTTTTCTAGAATTAAATACTGAAGAAACGTCTGTCGAACAAATTCCTCTGGTTGTAAAACCAACCATTTTTTACGAATTGGGTCAAATACATACTGCTTATCATTCTCTTTCTTTATTTTTAGGTTTTGAACATGGTGTGAATAATCTAATGTTAATTCCATTCAATGCTTTTTTATATCAATTGTTGTGCGATTTTGATTCCTGAAATACTGTTTTGGCTATTTATTGGTTCATCATTTGTTCAACTCCTTTACTGGACTTTTATTTTTTCAAAGTTAGCATTTTATAAAGAAAAATTTATACTTAGCTCCAAGTCCTCTCCCCCTATCTCTATTATTATTTGTGGTAAAAATGAAGGGATTAATTTTCAAAAAAATCTTCCCTCTATTCTAGAACAACATTACCATGAGTTTGAGGTTATTGTTGTGAATGATGGCTCTACAGATAATTCAGAAGACGTTTTAAATTATTTCAAAAACACCTATTCTAATCTTCATATTATTAATATTAGTCAAAAAGAAAAAGGAAATCGAAGCGGGAAGAAATATGCTTTATCAAAAGGGATAACATCCGCACAATATGCTCATGTTTTACTTACAGATGCTGATTGTGCAGCTGGTAGCAACCAATGGATAAAAGCAATGGCTCAACATTTAAAAAATAATAAAGAGATTGTGCTTGGCTATAGTCCATATCATACTAAAACTGGATGGCTAAATCAATGGATACGATTTGAAGCCATCTATACGGCTCTTCAATATTTTTCTTTCGCTTTATGGGGAAAAACATATATGGGTGTAGGACGCAATTTATTGTATAAAAAATCTTTATTTACACAAAATAAGGGTTTTGAACGGCACGAACACATTGCATCAGGTGATGATGATTTATTTATTAATGAGGTTGCCAACACCTCAAATGTCGCTGTATGCATACACCCTTCATCGTTTATGTACTCCGAACCTAAAGTAAATTTCAAAGCATATTTTCAACAAAAGTCAAGACATTTAACGACTGGAATGCATTACCATTTGGAACACAAATTCTATTTAGGTTTGCAAAGTTTAAGTCATTTTTTGCATTATATATTAATATTATTATTAATATTATTAAAGTTTAGATTAAATATTGTATTAAGTATTGCAATATTATTATTTTTGGTTAAATGTTTTTTTTATGGAAAGATTTTAAAAAAATTAGAGGATACAACTTTATTTTATTATCTAGCGTTCTTAGATATAGGTTTGCTGGTCTATGCAATCATATTTACACCAGCACTTCTAATTGGCAAAACAAATAAATGGACTTAGAAAAGAAAAAACATAATCTTTCTCCTAGAGCTCAAGATGATTATGACTTGGTTTTAAAAGCAGTTGGCGGAGACCAAAAAGCATATGCTATGCTGATGGAAAGATATAGAAGTTCCATTTATCACATGATGCTAAAGATGGTAAATAATCGTGATGATGCTGAAGATTTAACACTAGAAGCCTTTGGGAAAGCATTCAACAAACTTCCTAGTTATGAACCTCGGTATGCCTTCAGTACATGGCTTTTCAAAATTGCTACGAATAATTGTATTGATAAAATACGAAAGAAAAAACTTCAATTGCTTTCCATAGATGAAACTATGGATGAAGAGGGAAATAGTGATTACTCTCAAAACCTAAAGTCTAATACTCTAGATCCTGAGGAGATTTATATCAAACAACAAATTGTAAAACTCATGCGAACTGTCATGAGTAAATTAAGCCATAAGTACCGTTTGATGGTTGAACTTCGATATTTTGAAGAAATGAGCTACGAAGAAATCGCCAATGAACTCGGCATTCCCCTAGGAACCGTCAAAGCCCAACTTTTTAGAGCTAAAGAGATTTTATATAATTTGTTACAAACCCCAGAAGCTAAAGCACAAATTGATATGGTTTCTAAAAAACGCTCTAAAAAATCCAAGAAAAAGTAATTATTACAATACTTCTCTCAATACTTTCCAGACATTTTCTGCTACAATTTTATATCCTTCAGCAGTCGGATGAATACCATCTGGTAAATTTAGCGATTTATCTCCTGCTACCCCATCCAAAATAAAGGGAATTAAAGCTAAGTTGTTCTTTTTGGCTAATTGTGGATAAATCCGCTTAAACTTAGAGGTATATGCACTTCCTAAATTTGGTGGTGCTAACATACCTGCTAAAATAATTTTACACGCTGGATATTTAGTCTTGACTTTATCAATTATTGCTTGAAGGTTCTTTTCTGTAATGTTGGGATCTGTCCCTCTAAATGCATCATTCGCCCCTAGTTCTAAGATAAAAATATCGATTGGTTGTTTTAGTGTCCAACTAATTCGATTATTCCCATCGCTCGTTGTTTCACCACTAACTCCTGCACTTATCACCTCATAGTGTTCGTACCCCTCCGATTTCAACTTTTCTTGAATAAGACTTGGAAAACCTTCTTCTTCCGATAATCCATAAGCTGCTGTTAAACTATCCCCAAAAAAGACAATTTTCTTTGTAGCCGTTTTATTATTATCCGAAGCTGATCCTGTGGTTGATTCTTCTTGCGTTTTTTCTTCTAGCTTATTTGTTTGAGCTTTAGGAGAAGGTTGACAGGCAAAAAATCCCAAGACACTTATTATTACGAATACTTGTTTGAGCATTTCAATTTGTTTTTAGTTCTAAAATGATTGACGAATATCTTTGTAAAGTAAATTGATTATCCCTAATCACAACATCCTTATTTAATAAAATGTTGAACTTTTCTTTAATAGATATTTTACGAATAGTCCCCCCAATATTTAATAATATTAAAAACTCTTTCTCTTTATAACTTCGTATAAAAGCTATTATATCATTCTCATTATTATAATTAGATAATTTTAATGCCCCTTCAGCTAGAACTTTATTGGCTTTACGCAGATGAATTAAGTTTTTATAATATTGCCACAAAGAATTAGCATCTTTTTGTTGTAAAACTAAAGCAGCTGTATTATCAGAAGTGTTGTGAATAATTTCTTCCCAATTCGTTTGACCACTATCTTTCGTCGACACATTCCAAATAAAAGGTTCTCGAATTTGTTCATCAGGCTTTTCTCCTAACATCCCCAACTCTTCTCCATAATAAATAAATGGTGAGCCTGGCAACGTTAATAATAATGTAGCTGCTTGTTTTGATTTTTCAATATTCCCTCCAAGTACACTTCTAATGCGATTTTGATCATGATTACTCAAAAAAATAGGATCTATAAATTAGTTGATATTCTATTGAAAAAAGTAATTTACTGCGTGTGTGCGTGTACACGC
>JAHDBJ010000064.1 GCA_020630435.1 Saprospiraceae bacterium | reverse complement strand
TGGAAACAAAAATTCAATTTTAATAAGTTCAGCAGTCATTCTTGAACAACTTCAATAAGAGAGTACTCTTCTTGCTAGGAAGATTGTAGTTAAGTTATCGAAATTTTTCTCACGTAGATTAAAAGTAGCAATTCATCTTTTTAATATGATACCTCGTATATTAAAAATGATGCCTAGGCTTTTTATTTTATCTTTGCTAATCATTTCTCTTAATTGAAAAATTTATCTTGAAAGCATCTAATTAGCTTTTAATTAGTAGAGTTATTTATTTGTTAACATATTAAATCCAGTTTTAAATAGGATCATTTTTTAATATTTTTGGTACTCATTTCTAAAACTATGAAGTTGTCCAAGAAAAATTATTACTAGAAACAAAAAAAGAAATTTAGAAGAAGAAAATTAAGTCATTTTTTAAAAGGCATAGCTAATTGACAAATCATAAAAAATATAGACATCTAAAGATCCTTTTCTAATCCAGTAAATATTTTTTAATCAACTTCTATATCAAATTATAAATTATGAAAAAAAGAACCCTTAATTTTTTAATTGCTTCTACCTGTTTTTTCATGGTGTCTATGTATTACTCTTGCACACCAAAGATTGCAGAAGAAGTAAAAAAGCCCAAGGATGAAATGGTAGGAACAGGGACTGCCCCTCAACCCAAACCAACTTGGGAAACTGCTTCTATTCCTGTCGATGAAAGTGTCCGAACAGGAACCTTACCAAATGGAATTAAATATTATATTCAAAAAAATCAAAAGCCAGAAAATCGAGCAGAACTAAGGCTAGCAGTTAATGCAGGAGCAATGCAAGAAGATGAAGACCAACAAGGTTTAGCGCATTTTGTAGAACATATGGCATTTAATGGAACAAAGCATTTCAAAAAAAATGAACTCATAGATTATCTAGAAACAACTGGGACTAAGTTCGGGCCAGACTTAAATGCTTATACTAGTTTTGATGAGACCGTATATATGCTACAAGTGCGGACAGATGAACAAGAGATGTTAGATAAAGGAATGCTAATATTACAAGATTGGGCTAGTGGCTTAGCATTTAATGAAGAAGAAATAGATAAAGAACGTGGTGTAGTAGAATCCGAATGGCGTACGGGATTAGGACCAAGTGAACGAATGCGTCAAGAGTGGTTTCCTGTAATGTTCAAAGATTCTCGTTATGCCAACCGATTACCCATAGGCAAGCCTGAAATTATTAAGAAAGCACCTTACGAGGCATTTAAGCGTTTTTATAAAGATTGGTATCGACCTGAATTGATGGCTGTTGTTGTAGTTGGTGATGTCGATTTAGATAAAATGGAAAATGAAATAAAAACCCGCTTTTCGCCAATAGAGAAATCAGATAATCCTAGAAAAAAAGTATCCAGAGAAATTCCAAAACATAAAGAAACCTTAGTTTCTGTTGTAACCGATAAAGAAGCTCCTTTTACCAATATTCAATTATTATATAAACACGATGCTTCTGAAAATAATAATTTAAAAGACTATCGCAACAGGATGGTTCGTTCATTGTATAACTCAATGTTAAATGGTAGACTAGGAGAATTAGCACAAAAAGGAGATCCTCCATTCATCAGAGCATTTTCTGGTTACTCTGGCTTTGTTCGTGCTTCTGATGCCTACTATGCTTCTGCCATGGTTTCTGAAACTGGTGTTGTGAAAGGATTGGAAACCTTGTTGGAAGAAAACGCAAGGGTCTTAAAACATGGTTTTACTGCAACAGAGTTAGAGAGAGAAAAGGTCGCTTTATTAGAAAGGATAGAAAGAAGTTTTAAAGAAAGAGATAAAACACAATCAAGAAGGCTTGCCTCTAAATATGTTTATAACTACCTAGAGAATAGTCCTATGCCAAGTCCTGAGCAATCTCTAGAGCTTCATAAAAAGTTTATACCTACTATTACCTTACAAGAGGTTAATCAATTAGCAAAGAAATGGATAACAGACGAGAACAGAGTAGTGGTTATTACGGGGCCTGAAAAAGACGGTGTTGTAATGCCTACGGAGCAAGATGTACAAAATATTTTGGCAAAAGCTAAGATGAAAGATGTAGCTCCTTATGTTGACAAAGTTCTTGACAAGCCTCTTTTAGAAGCAAATTTAAAACCAACGGCTATAAAAGATGAAAAAACAATTGCGAATTTAGGCGTTACCGAATTAACACTAGCCAATGGTATCAAAGTAGTATTAAAACCAACCGATTTCAAAAATGATGAAATCCAATTTAGAGCCTTTAGTGATGGAGGACATGGTGCTTATTCTGGAGATGACTATTTAGCAGCCGCATTTGCGACAACGGTTATCAGTCAATCAGGAGTTGGTGAATTTGATTTGATCAGTCTAGACAAAATGATGACAGGTAAAACCGCCAAAGTCACTCCTTGGATTAGTGATTTGTCGGAAGGCCTAAGAGGGAATGCTGCGCCTAAAGATATTGAGACTATGTTCCAACTAATCTACCTTAATTTCACCCAACCAAGAAAAGATGAAGAAGCCTTTAAATCTATGATTCAAAAGATGAAAATTCAAGGTGCTAATATCCTTTCTTTACCTCAATATTATTTTATAGATAGACGTTTAAAGAAAACGTTTAAAAATAGTCCTAGGAAAAAAATCTTCCCTACACCTGAAGAATTGGATAGAATTTCTCATGATAAAATCATGGAAATCTATAAAGATCGCTTTGCAGATGCTAGTGACTTTACGTTTATCTTTGTAGGAAATTTTGATGTTGCCAAATTCAAACCTTTACTGAATAAATATTTAGGGAATCTTCCCGCAACCAATAGAAACGAAAAATGGACAGATCCCAATGTTGAATCTTTCAAAGGAGCACTCGTTGACGAGTTTAGTAAAGGCGAAGCACCTAAATCTCAAGTGCATTTAGATTTTAGAGGAGCATTTGATTGGGATGATACGAAAGCTAGACAAGATTTTCGTTCACTTATCGCTTTGTTGAGAATTAAAATGCGAGAATCTATGCGTGAGGATAAAGGTGGGGTATATGGTGTGCGTGTATCTGGTAATGTATCAAGATACCCTAAAGAAGGATATAATGTAGCTGTTTCTTTTAACTGTGATCCAGGAAGAGAACAAGAGCTAATTGACGCTGCTTTAAACGATATTAAAACTGTAAAGACGAATGGTGCTGAAGAGCTTGATTTAACAAAAGTTAAAGAAACTCAAAAGCAAGAACGTAAGAAACAATTGAAAGAAAATGGTTTCTGGTCAGGCTACCTGAACTCTGTTTATAAAAATGATTTAGACATCAACAGAATTCAGTATGAAGTTTATGAAAAAGAAGTAGATGCAGTAGATTCCGCTTCTTTAAAAGCTATGGCAAATAAGATTTTCGACATGAAAAATCATGCTAAATTTATAATGACACCAGAGAAGAAGGAATAATTGTTTTTATATCAAACTAGGGAATTGAGCTTTTCAATTCCCTAGTTTTTTCTAAAAAGAAAAACTAAAATGAAGGCAATTTTAATAGGCTTGATATTATTTGGTTTTGCTTGTAAGTCCTCTAATATTGCCGATTATGAAACTGGTCTTAAGGATATAATACATAATTTTGCAATCGACTCTATACAACATAACTTGGGAAACATTCAATACGGAGGTACTCAACGCATAACCAAACATTTCAAATATCTTGGTAAGGATTCGATTCGTATTATAAATATAGGTTCTAACGATCCACATTACATTTGTGATTATCCTAGTGGTTGGTTAAAAAAAGATTCTATTTATCAATTTGAAGTCTGTTTTTGGCATAAGAATTATAACAAAAAGAAGATTGCTACACAGATGAGATTTATTCTTTCTAATAACAAAAAAATTAACTTAAGATTTAAAGGGACTTATTTAACTCTAGAAAATAAATGATGAGTCCTTAGTGTTTATTAGTCATACTTTTTAAATACTATACTATATTGATTTAAACCAAGTGTTTTTATAATTTTGCAAGTAATGAGACGATACAGTATTATTCTAATAGTTCTAGGATTTAATTTTATAACTAGTTATGCTCAATCTGAGCATACTTATTTAAGAGAAGGTAATAAAGATTATGAATCATCAAATTATACAGATGCTGAGTTGAAATATCGTAAAGCATTAGAAGATAAACCTAATTCTACAAAGGGGAATTTTAACCTAGGCAATGCCTTGTACAAACAAGGAGATCGATTTGATTCTGCTATCGAACATTTTGAAAAAGCAGCACTTGGTGCAAAAGATAAAAAAACGAAAGCTAAAGCTTATCACAACCTAGGAAATACTTATTTTCAAAAACAAGAATTAGATAAAAGTGTAGAAGCTTATAAAAATGCACTAAGGTTAAACCCCCAAGACCTAGGAACAAAAAAAAATCTACAACTGGCCAAAAGAATTATTCAACAACAGCAACAGCAAAACCAAGAGAATCAAGAGAATCAAGAGAATCAAGAGAATCAAGAGAACCAGGAACAACAGAATCAAGAACAACAAGAAAACCAAGAAGAGCAACAAGAACAGGAGCAAAATCAGGAGCAAAATCAGGAGCAAAATCAGGAGCAAAATCAGGAGCAAGAACAAAATGAAGAACAACAATCAGAACAACAGCAAGAGGCTCAAGAACAAGAGTCCTCAGATGATAGAGAAATGTCAAAGGAAGAAGCAGAACGGCTTTTGAGAATTATGGATGACGAAGAACGAAAAGTTCAAGAAAAACTACGTAAAGCTCAAGGACAACCCTCTAAATCAAGTAAAGACTGGTAATTTGTTTATTATTGTACGTAAAAATAAGGTAATGAGGTTTTTGATCATATTATTCGTCTGTATCTCCAGTAGTAGCTTTGGGCAAGATAAATCAGCACATTTTACCACCGAAGTAGCTGACACCGTTGGTTTTAAAGGCGTTTTTAATATAAGTTTTGTATTAAAAAACAGTTCTGGAAAAGATATAAAACTTCCCGATCTAGAAGAGCATTTCATTGTAATAGGAGGACCTAATGTCTCTAGTAGTTCTATGTTTATTAATGGAGAAATGAGCCAAGAACTATCCTATTCTTATTATTTAAAACCCAAATCTGTTGGAACATTTGTCATAGAGCCTGCTAGTATTTCTGTTGAGGGTAAATTATATAAAACAGACTGGAAAAAAGTGGTTGTACTAGAAGGTTATACTCCTCCAAAAAAAATTGATTCAAATGATTTCTTTTTTAAATGGGGAGAACGTAAAAGAATTCCTCCAATGAAAAAATCTAAACCTGAAATCAAACCAAAGGAACAGAAAAAATCAACAAAAAAAGGGAAAACATATAGACTATGAAGTGGAATTATGGTATAATATTGTGTTGTTCTTTTATGTTACACATTGCAGTATATGGTCAGCAAAAGAAGGTGAAATTTTATGCCAGTGCTGATACAAAGCAGATTATGCTAGGGAGCTATTTTACAGCATCATTCACACTAGAAAATGCTACAGGAACAAACTTCAAACCTCCATTGTTTAGTAACTTTAATAGATTAAGTGGTCAAAATACTTCAACTAGTGCCTCAGCTATTAATGGAGAATGGACAAGATCAATCACTTACTCTTATATATTACAGCCCAAGAAGATTGGAAAGTTTACGATAGGGAGTGCAAAAATAAAAGTAGGTGGTAAAACATTTGCTTCAAAACCCCTTACTATAGAGGTTATCAAACCCAAAAACTCAAGTGCTAGTACACAAGAAGATTTGACTGAAGAGCTAGGAGATAAAGTATTCATTCGTGCAGAAATCAATACCTTAGAAGCATTTATTGGCCAACAATTGGTTTTAGATTACAAACTATATACTTCTGTAGGCTTAGACAATTACAATATCTTAAACGAATCTGCTTATGATGGTTTTTTTGCTAAAGCCATCCGTCGTTATCCTAGCCAAGTAATTAAAGAAGTCGTAAATGGTAAACAATATAATACTAAAATCATTCGAAGGGTCGCTTTGTTTCCTCAACAAGCTGGAACATTTGACATAGAACCTGCACAAATTTCTGTAAGTTTAGGTACTGGGCGTCGTTTTTTCTTTGGGAATAGTTTTAATGCTCACGAACTCGCAACGAATGCTCTAAGCATTGAGGTAAAAAGTTTAAAAAACACTCCACCTGATTTTTCGGGTGGTATTGGAAAATATACAACGAATGCCGCAATAGATAAACGACAATTGAGTACGGATGATGCACTTACCTTACACCTAGCTATATCAGGAACAGGAGATATAAAACGTATTCAAGCTCCAGCGTTAGGATTACCCGATACGTTTGAAGTATATGAGCCTCGTATTATTGAAGATAAAAGCTATGAGCAAGATGGTGTCATCATTGGAAAAAAGACTTTTGAATACTTAGTATTGCCTAAGGCTGCTGGAAAGTATATCCTAAAACCAACCTTTACCTATTTTGATACTGATAGTATGAAATTCGTAGGATTGAAGCCTAATGCTTTTAATATTTTTGTCAGGCAAGGTAATAAAGGTGATCAAACACACTTAAATCCATCTCTAGATAATAATGGCGACCAAATAAGGGGCATTAAAGCTAGTACTGCTTTGGTTCGTAATCATCGTTCTTTATTTGGTACAACCACGTTTTGGAGTTTACTTTGCTTTCCTTTTCTTTTACTTGGTGGTGTATTTATTTATAAAAGAATTGAAGAAAAAAGAAATGGCATTGATCAAGTATTACTAAAACAACAACGTGCCAATAAAATCGCTCAAAAGCATTTATCTGAAGCTCATCAACACTTGAAAGAACAAAATCCTCGCTCCTTCTATAATGGTATATCAAGAGCTTTATTAGGATATGTTTGTGATAAATTAAAAATTCCACTCTCAGAACTGACTAAGAATAATGTAAAAGAAAAATTGCAGTCTTTAAATGTCAGTCATCAACATATCAACAAATTCATGCAAACTATCCAAACTTGTGAAATGGCATTATTCGCAGGAAAAGATAATGCTGAGGCAATGAATGAAACCTATCAAAATGCACTATCTTCTCTTTCAGATATTGAAAATGAAATTGGAAAAGGATAAGTTGTTACTTTTTTAATGACGTTGTTTAATAATGAAGGTTTCTTTTGGTTATAAGTGCTTATTTTTTTTCACAGCCTTCGCTAGGGTGAAAAGAATTAGCTGAAATATTGAAATACCATGACTTATAACTAATTGAGCATTCTATTTTTAAACAGCTTCAATATATACCAACTCAAAATAAGAAGAATAAATAGACCTAAAAGAATCCAACCAAATCCAAAATTCGAGGAATTTGATAAAGGTTGAGCATCTCCGACTAGAATGAAGTTTGAC
>JAHDBJ010000044.1 GCA_020630435.1 Saprospiraceae bacterium | reverse complement strand
GTGTCGCAGGTATCGTTGAGGTCGGTGTCGTCGTCGTCTCATCATCTTCATTACTCCATCCAGATGCTCCACCTCCATTCGTTGCTCTAACCCTATACCAATAAGTCGTAGCACTTGCTAAACCTGTATCCGTATAACTGGTTGTATTTGCTGCTAGTGTTGCAATTGTTGTATATGGTCCTCCTGCTGTTAAGGAACGTTGCAATTCAAAATTAACTTCATCACTTGCATTATCTACCCAAGTCACATCAATTGTACTTGAGGTTGGATTGTCCGCAACTAAACCGCTAGGATCGGCAGGAGCCCCTGGAGTTGTTGTAGCATCATCTTCATTACTCCACGCTGAATCTCCAGCAGTATTGGTTGCTCTTACTTGATACCAATATGTTGTATTACTTGATAGACCTGTATCCGTATAACTCGTTGTATTCGCTCCTAATGTCGCAATCGTTGTATAAGGACCACCAGCTGTTAAAGAACGTTGTAATTCGAAATTGTCTTCATCTGTTGAATTATCGGCCCATGTTACCGTTATAGAACTTGAACTCGCTGTAGTAGCAGTCAAACTTGTTGGTGCATTTGGAATATTTACCGAACCACAGAAACTAGCAGGCGCTGTTGTATACCATGTACCGTCTGAATACCACGGAGCCGATGTAGAAGCAGATAGGTTTCCTGTCTGACAAGTATTATTTCCACAATTAAATATAAAATTACAAGCAAAAGTTGAAGGAATCGTAACTTCATACCATAAGCAACTTGGATCTCCTGGATCTACTGGACTCATAGCAACTCCTGGCCAAGTTGTCTCCGCATTACCGGTACCTGCTGGTTCACATTCCCAATAATGCAAATATACATTTGGATAATTATTCAGATTTTCATAGTAAATAGTCAAATCAGGCACAGACACCCAATAGTTATGTGTAACTGGTATAGAAACTAAGCCATTGGCGTCATTTACAGCAATAGCTGTAACCGAACCATTTGAAGTCATATTTATACAACCAGTATATGCTGTCCATTGTGTTAAATCCGTTGGATCTGCATTCGGATCAAGTGAATAGTATACCGTTACCGTTTCACAGTCTAAAGAACTTCCTTCTATACAGACTGTATGTCCAGCAGGATCATAAGCATTATTCTCTGGTGTAATAACCACAGAAGGACGAATTACTGGATTTGGATCTTCAATTAAGATAACTCCATTAGCACCCGCTGTGAATGTTACCATTCCACCTGATACTGTAGCCGAAGCCCCTGTATATCCATCTTCTAATATTGTTCCATCTGCCCATACACTTGACACATCTACTGTTGTTGCTCCCGAAGCACCTACTACTGCTATAATATCATCTTGAACATTTGCATTCGAAATTGAACGCTTGAACGTATATGGTGAAGAATTTAGTAAAGTATGTGAACCTGCTCCTATAGCAACGTGCCTTTCTCTAAATTGTCCCATTTTTTGGAAGTGATCTTGAACAGCAGTATTGATACTTCCCCAGTTCATATAAGAACGTGAATCTTGATCAGAACCAGTAGTTGATGCTGGACGAGCTGTTTCATCTCCATAAAAAATTTGTACAGGCCCTGGGCATAAGAATAATGCAGTACCACCTTCTATCAAATTTCCTCTGTCGTATAAGTAAGTATCATGTGAAGACAAATAACTCATAGTTGTCCAATCTGGTGCAGAGAATACACTTGCATAGTTAGCATATATTCCTTCTAAGAAAGATGGTGCATGACTTGATGTTTGGAAATTAAAGTTAATGGTTGCATCTGTTTTACCATTAAAAATAGCATCCGTATTACGTCCTATACCTGCACCATACAACTCTCCAACCATCCAGAAAGGCGTCTCCTCATCAGCCATAGGTTTGCTTGGATTAGCTTGTCTCCAATCATCTAAAGCTATCTGTGCTTGATCTTTCAATCTACCCCAAACTTCAGTTTCTACGTGCTTGTATGTATCAATTCTATACGCATCAATACCATATTCTCTTACCCAGTCCGTTAACCATTTTATGATATGATTTGCGGGGTTTTTAGGATAAGATGGATTCGCTGCCCAGAAATTATTTAATTCTGTTTGTTCTTGAGATTCTCTAGCTGCATCCCATTTATTTAAAAGTATTTGAGGTAAACCAATATCGCCTGTAAATTCTGTTCTAACATCTGGTAAGCCTGCCAAACACATTTCTAAATCTCCACCGCCACAAGCAGGTGAACAAAAATCCGTAGCAGTATCTCCTTTTCTTATCCATGATTCGCCACTAGCTTGATCGACCCACCAATTACACCAAGAAGGATCGTCAAAGTCCGCTGTAGGATTATCAACTACCCATGGATCTCCAAGTACCCCAAAACCATAAACTGGATCTTGTGAATCTACTGTCGTCTCATATCCCGTATGGTTTAATATGATATCCATTACGATTCTAATACCATTGCTATGGGCTGCATCTACAAACGCCTCAAATTCTGCTTCTGTTCCTACATTTGCATCCATTTCGGTCCAGTCCAAAGCATAATAGCCATGATAACCATAATGATATCCTCCAGGATAACCTGCAGATGTCCAATAACCTGGTACAGCACCATGTATTTGCTCATAAGGAGCTGTTATCCATAAGGCATTTACGCCCAAATCTGTAAAATAACCAGAATTAATTTTATTGGTCATACCCACTATATCTCCTCCTAGAAATCCTCCAATAGTATCTTGAGTTCCTCCCAATCCTCTTCCATAAGAATTATCATTGCTAGTATCTCCATTTTCAAATCTATCGGTCAATACAAAATAAACTGTCGCCGCATCCCAAGTGAAATAATCTCCAGGAGATGCTGGTGTGCAAACTCCAACATTAACGGTTACCGTTGCTGTACTCGTACAAGTCGTTGTCCCATCTGTACCTAAGCCTGTTCCCGTCACAGTATAAGTCGTTGTAGTAGCTGGAGTAGCTATTGGACTTGGACAATTGGTACAAGATAGACCTGTAGCGGGTGACCATGTATAACTTGTCGCTCCCGAAGCACTTAAGGTAGAACTTTGTCCTGCTGTTACATCTATACTCGAAGGAGAAGCCCCTGCTGAAACCGAGAAATTAGTACATGGTCCATTGATTGTTACCGTTACTGTTGCTGTACTCATACAAGTCGTCGTTCCATCTGTTCCTAAGCCTGTTCCTGTTACGGTATAGGTTGTTGTGACCGAAGGTGTAGCAACTGGGTTTGGACAATTGGTACAAGATAAGCCTGTAGCAGGTGACCATGTATAGCTTGTTGCACCCGTAGCACTTAAATTAGAACTTTGTCCTGGGTCAATAGCTGTTGGTGTAGCAGAAGCACTTACAACAAAATTATCACAAGGATCTGGTGGGCAAAAATCAGCTGGTGCAGAAGTATGAGTGGTAAAAGTAGATCCAATATATTCATACCATGTTTCCGCTGTTATTCCTACGACATTATCGGTTTGTATACCTGCTCCATCATTAAAAACCACACTTATCTCTGTTACCCCTGCGGGGAAAGTAAAGCCATACCAATCACAACCACTTTGAAGAAGATCCATATCTTCTCCTGTCCATTGTGTATCAGCTAGTGAACCAGTTGGAACCGCATCAAAATAATGTACTTTCATCCCTGCCCAGCCCGCTGGCTTTTTCATATAGACCGATATTGCAGGAGGAGCAACGCCAGTCATATCACTTGCTTCGTTCGTCCATGCAGAATCGCCTGTTGCATTTGTAGCTCTTACTCTATAATAGTATGTTGTACTTTCTGCTAAGCCTACATCAGAGTAGGTCGTAACGTTTGCTCCCACAGTAGCGATAGTTACAAAACCGCTACCAGAAGATAATGACCGTTGTATCTCAAAACTTGCTTCATTCGTCGAATTATCTGTCCATGACAAATTAATTGTAGTACCTAAAGCTGTGGCTGTGAGAGCTGTAGGGTCAGCAGGGATAGTTGGTGCTGGACAAGTTGGACCAGGGTTCGACGTATATGATGTTGTACTAGTTCCATCATATATAAACCATGTCTCTTGGCATATACTTGTTAAATCTCCCGTTTGGTTTCCTGTACCACTACTTCCATTATTATATACAATATCAATACAATTCACTCCAACAGGAAAAGTAAAACTATACCAATCTTCTTCAGGACATTCTTGCGTCATTGGATCTCCTGTCCATGCTGTTGGTGTTACAGAACCTACTGGTACCGGATTCCAATAATGTATATTTACGGCTCCCCAACCTGATGGCTTAAGGAAATGTACGGTCAAAGCTGGAGGGGCTGTTCCTGTTGTATCATCATCTTCATTTGTCCAAGCTGAATCGCCATTTGTATTGGTAGCTCTAACTCTATAATAATATGTTGTAGTAGCTGCTAGTCCTATATCTGCATAGGATGTAATATTCGCCCCTACTGTAGCAATTGTAGTAAAACCACTACCCGCCGTTAAAGAACGTTGAATTTCAAAACCTGTTTCATCTGTTGCATTATCTGTCCAAGAAAGATTAATCGTTGTTCCTGATGCCGTAGCCGTCAATGCTGTTGGTGCTGCAGGTGGTGTTGTACTACAAGGTGAAGGATTAGAAGAATGCCATGAACCATCATACCATTGTTCACCCGTAGCCGATAGATTACCTGTTTGATTTCCTGTTCCGCTATTCCCATTATTGAAAATTACATTTGTAGTATTCACACCAGAAGGTAGCGTATATACATACCAATCACAACCAGCACCTTCTTGAGTCATAGGTGTACCAGGCCAATCTCCAGAATGCTTTGTCTCATTTGGAGCAGTTCCTGTCCATGTGTATATATATACTGTAGACCAACTCTCTGATGATAAATCAAAGTGAATAACAGCACTTGGTGCTGGAGTTCCTGTTGTATCATTAGCCTCATTTGACCAAGCCGAATCGCCTGCTAAGTTTGTGGCTCTAACTCTATAATAGTAAGTTGTTGTTGCACTTAAACCTGTATCAGCATATGATGTTGTATTCGCTCCTAATGTAGCGATAGTAACGAAACCACTACCCGACGATAGCGAACGTTGAATTTCGAAACTTGTTTCATCTGTTGCATTATCTGTCCATGAAAGATTAATAGTCGTCCCCGAAGCAGTAGCGGTCAATGCTGTTGGTGCTGCTGGCGGTGTTGATGAGCCGCCACTTATTTTATCCCAAACAGAATAATTTGAACCCGAAGCTACTAAATTCCATCCAGTACCAGAAGGAGACCAACTCCCCGAACCAATTTTCACAGCTACCTCTCCTATTGTTCCAGTTATTCTTGCTGCATATTTACTTCCATCAGCAGCATCAATGAACATTGTACTTGCTGAAGTAATCCCGTTTGCTTTTCGAATAGCAATCAAATCTTTAATCTCATTTTGCATACTACTACCCCAAGTAAAGTAGTGATCCCAAAAAACCATGGGAATACCTGGGTGCGTTAAGATGTATGCATATCCTTGCATTACCCCATTATTATTTGTAGGGAAAGGCCAGTATCCTTGAGAACTCCCTGTATCATGATTATCTATAAATGTAACAGCTAAAGAAGAATTCCATCCAATCACTCCAGGAGTTCCACCTACATTTAATGCTCCATAATTGTTATTCCCAATCGCCTCATGGAGGCTACCTTTTAAAGGAAAGTCAAACGCTGTTGACGTATTCCCTGTTCCGGCAATCCAGCCTGTTACCGTTCCAGTATTTGTATCCCAATTCTCTCCAATAGATATCGTTGGTGATGTATGGTTATTGTACATCTGAACATAATTAGCACCAAAGCCATGTACAAAGTCATAACGCCAACCATCGTAACCAATTGTATTTTTCAACCATGCCATCCAATCCTTAATATCTTGTTGAACAGTTGCACTCTGGTGATTGATGTCTCTTGCTGCATGATATCTTGTCCCTGTATCTCCTGCTCCACAAGGAAAAGGACTAGGGGGAGGATTTTCAGCAGTTGCTTCGTCGTCGCTACAAATCGCTTCACAGCCTCCAAAGGTTGGATTACAAAAATCTGTCCATCCAGCACATCCAACACGATGATTGATAACAATATCCGCAATAACATCTATGTTTTGTCCATGTAGTGTACTAATCAACGAAGTAAGCTCTGTTTGAGTACCATAAGCACTATTCAAATCATAAAGTTCTCTAGGAAGATAACCCTGAGGAGCTCCTGCATCATGCGATGGTGGCAACCATATTGCATCAATTTGGGCTGAGTTCAAATCTGAAGCTTTTGCAGAAACATGATTCCACCAGCCTCCTGATTGAGCGTGAGAGTCCCAATTGAAGCCCTGTATCATGACGTCGCTAGAGCCTTGAGCTTGTAAATTATTAATTGTAAAAATAGGAAGTGTAAGTGATAAGTATAATAGTAATACCACTTTTGAGAAGAGTGTGTTAATCTTCATTGTACTAATCAGTTTTGAGAGTAAAAAATCAATTCTATAGGTCTTTCACAAGGTGTGAAAATTATGTATACACGATAATAATGCAAATAAAATTTTGGATACTTATAAATTGGCATATAGATATTGTGTATCCTACACTATTTTCGTTGTTGTAAATTTACAATATTTTATGTCACTAATTCATCCTAAATATTACAAAAAACCACAATGTTATACCTTTGTAATAGGTTTTTTTTTGAAAAATGTATGTTTTTTTGCATTAAGTCTTAGAATGTTCATCTATTTTCAATTGATAGTGTTCTATTTTGGTAATAGATATTTTTATACACGAAATTTATTATCTAGTTATACAGAAAGTAGTTTACATTCTTTATACAGAAAATTATTATAAACATGGGCTATAAAAGTTTAAGAGATTGTGCTGTAGATTTAGAAAAAAATAATCATTTAATTAGAGTAAAATCTGAAGTTGATCCAGAGCTCGAAGTTGCAGAAATCCATAGAAGATTTTTTGACAATAAAGGACCTGCCCTTTTATTTGAAAATATAAAAGGAAGCCCCTTTCAGGGTATCTCTAATATTTATGGGACTTTTGAGCGAACGGACTTTATTTTTAGACATACTCTTAAAAATGTAAAGAAGGTTATTGAATTAAAAGCAGATCCTACAAGGTTACTTAAAAATCCTTTCCGATACCTCTCAGCTCCTTTTACAGCTTTATCTGCTCTGCCTATGAAATCTCGCTTTTCCAAGCCTGTTTTATATGGTAAAACAACAATTGACCAGCTTCCACAAATTAAATCTTGGCCAATGGATGGTGGTGCATTTATTACCCTCCCACAGGTCTATACAGAAGATCCTGAACAATCCAGTGTAATGAATTCAAATTTGGGAATGTATAGAATTCAACTATCAGGTAACAATTATAAAAACAATCAAGAAATTGGGTTACACTACCAATTACATCGAGGTATTGGTGTACACCATACAAAATACAATCAATTAGATCAGCCATTTAAGGCTAGTATTTTTGTAGGTGGCTTGCCTAGTCATGCTTTTGCAGCTATTATGCCGCTTCCTGAAGGACTATCTGAATTAACATTTGCAGGAATGCTTGGGGGACGACGGTTTCGATATCTTAAACAAAATGGCTTCATGCTTTCAACAGATGCTGACTTCTGCATTACAGGTATTATTAAAAAAAATGTCAAAAAACCTGAAGGTCCTTTTGGAGATCATCTAGGATATTATAGTTTAACTCATGATTTTCCTGTGATGGAAGTCAAAGATGTCTATCATCGAAAAGATGCTTTATGGCACTTCACAGTTGTAGGACGCCCACCCCAAGAAGATTCAAGCTTTGGGTATTTAATACACGAACTTGTTAAAGAATTAGCAAGTCAAGAATTCCCTGGAATTCACGAGATAAATGCGGTAGATGCCGCTGGAGTTCACCCTCTACTTTTAGCTATCGGAAGCGAACGATATATGCCCTTTAGAGATAAAAAGCCTGAGGAGATTCTTATCCAAGCGAACCATATTTTGGGTAGTGGGCAAACCTCTTTAGCAAAATATTTATTCATTGTTGACAAAGCAGATGATCCTCGAATTAATACGCACGATATATCCCATTTTTTCACTCATTTATTAGAACGTATTGATTTAAGTAGAGATCTACATTTTCAAACAAAGACTAGCATCGACACCTTAGACTATTCTGGTACAGGTTGGAATTCTGGTTCAAAAGTTATTATTGCTTGTAGTGGTGATAAGAAACGAACTTTATCGAGTAATCTACCAGAGAATTTTAATTTACCTCAAGGTTTTTCTAACCCACAATTTTTTCAAAAGGGAATACTTGCAATCCAAGCCCCCAAAAGTAATAGCCTTGAAAATGCTCAAGAAGATTGTCTTCGAATCGTAAAGCACCTTGAACAATTTGATACTTCTCAAATTCCAATGATAATACTAGTAGATGACAGTCAATTTGCAACTCAAACCCTCAATAATTTTGTATGGGTAACGTTTACCCGTTCCAATCCTTCGCATGATATTCATGGCACCCATACTTCTCACGAATACAAACATTGGGGCTGTAGAAATTCTATGATTATAGATGCTAGGGTAAAAGAGCATCATGCCCCTCCTTTAATTCCAGATCCAAAAATCGTTAAAAAGGTAGATAAGTTATTTTCTAAGGGTGGTGAATTATATGGTATATTGTAGGATTATGTCCATTCTCCCGTTATAGGTTCATTTTTTATATTTAAAAATCGTTCGATTTCTTGTTCTATAAATTTACCATGGGTTGCCTTTTTGAGATTTTTAATAATTTGGATAGTAGATCCATCTTTTAGATCTGCTGAAACCATAAAGCCATAAATCGGTCGATTATTTTGTTTTCCAATTTCATAACGTTTGACATAAACTTGTTTAATGTCCCTATTGTCAATATACTGATCCTTGCGAAATAGATTCATAGGCTTATGTTCTATCCATATTTCTCTATGATCAATTGAAATGTATGTTTTATTAACAAGATATGCTAGACCTTCATATAAGGTATATGCGCCCACTGCAAAAAATGGAATTAAAAATAATAAAGGGAAAATTAATTCAAATATTGCACTCCCTGAAGCAAACAACATCATCAATGTAATGAAGACTAAAATTCCATTCCACAATAAACTAAAAAATAATAGAAAACTCTTTCCTGACTCTTTCCAGTTTACCAGAATTTCTAATTCTTCCATCATCCGCAAGACCTCAATTCCATCAGGTATCACAAAAATCTCATCCTTTCTACTTACAGGCACTGGCAAGGGCGCTTCTTCTAGCTCCTTCGCAAAAGAAAAGATATTGTGGCACTCTTTACACTTTGCAATCGTGCGGACAATATTTACATCATCGGAATGAATTTCATGCTTACAATCAGGACAATTTAAATGCATAATTTTATTAAGAACGTTTTTTAAAAATTTGTCTTCCTAAACCTCCCGTCATAGCTCCTAAACCACCAATGATACCTCCTAGCAACCCTGTTAATAGAATTAATCCTACTTCATTTATACCTTGTAATATCTCCCCGACTTGGCGCGCCAATATACCATGATTGTTACTATTAATAATCATAGCATAAATACCCCATAAAAGTCCAACCCCTAAAAAGCCATAAAGGAAACTAGGTATACCTTTCAATCCGATGACAATGCCTACCACAAAGGCAACGATAACAACAGACCACCAAGGGAAATAGAGTTGGGTGACATATCCTATCCCTGCTGTCAATAATACCCCTAGTAAAAATTTCACAATTTATTTTCTGTTTGTTAAATATCCAATATTAGTGAAAAGTAATAGGAATTTAAAATTAATAATTCAGATTTTTCAAAAGCTGCTTTTCAATGTCCTCTATTTTTTATATAAATAATTTTATCCAACTCTAAATTTTGCCAAGTTTTGCTCAAAAAAATATTGCATATTTGCACATAGGTTTTAATTCAGGAAACTATTTCTTTAGGAATCGTTTTATGCTGATTAAATCATTCAACATTACTGCCTTCGTATCGCAGTAATATTTTCTAACCAGAATAGATAATTTGTATTTTTCTATTCTATTTTATTTTTTTTATAAAAATGATAAATATAACTCTACCTGATGGTTCTGTCCGCCAATATGATAAAGGGACAACAGCAATGGATATCGCCATGTCTATTAGTAGCGGACTGGCGAGAAATGTATTAGCCGCAAAAGTGGATGGTGAAATTTGGGATACAGATAGGGCAATTAAAAACGATGCTTCTGTCCAGTTACTCACGTGGAAAGACAAAGACGGTAAAAATGCTTTTTGGCATTCCTCTGCTCATGTTATGGCAGAAGCCTTAGAAGCACTCTATCCAGGCATTAAACTAGGAATTGGTCCAGCAATTGATACTGGATTTTATTACGACGTCGATTTTGGAGAGCGTACCATTGGACCAGCAGATTTGCCTAAAATTGAAGCTAAGATGCTAGAGTTGGCTCGACAGAAAAATTCTTTTGTTCGTAAAGAAGTCTCTAAGGCAGATGCTATTGCCTATTTTACTGAAAAAGATGATCCCTACAAATTAGAGTTGATTAATGACTTGGAAGATGGAAGCATTACCTTCTATGAACAAGGAAATTTTACGGATTTATGTCGGGGTGGTCATATTCCGCATACAGGATATATCAAAGCCATCAAGCTAATGAATATTGCTGGGGCATATTGGCGAGGAGATGAAAAAAATAAAATGATGACTCGCCTTTATGGAGTATCTTTCCCTAAACAAAAGGAATTGACAGAATATCTCCAATTATTGGAAGAAGCCAAAAAACGAGATCACCGAAAACTAGGCGCAGAATTAGAGTTGTTCATGTTTTCAGAAAAAGTGGGTTCTGGTTTGCCGATTTGGCTACCGAAAGGAACAGCCCTTAGAACCCGACTAGAAGACTTTTTAAAAAAAGAACAAATCAAAAGAGGTTATACTCCTGTAATTACCCCTCATATTGGTAAGAAAGAACTGTATATGACGTCTGGGCATTATGAAAAATATGGGGAAGATAGCTTTCAACCCATTCATACGCCTAGAGAGGGAGAAGAGTTCTTGTTGAAGCCCATGAACTGTCCTCACCATTGTGAAATATATGGACACAAACCGCATTCTTATCGGGAACTCCCCATCCGAATAGCGGAGTTTGGTACAGTTTATCGTTACGAGCAAACAGGGGAGCTTCATGGATTAACAAGAGTAAGAGGTTTTACACAAGATGATGCTCATATTTTTTGTACGCCTGCACAAGTAAAGGAAGAATTTTTGAATGTTCTTGATTTGACAATGCACGTACTTAAAAAATTGGGTTTTGAAGATTTTACGGCGCAAATCTCTCTTCGTGATCCTGAAAATAAAGCAAAATATATTGGTACAGAAGAAAATTGGGAAAATGCCGAGAAAGCAATTATTGAAGCTACTCAAGAAGTAGGCCTTAAAACTGTAACCGAACTTGGTGAGGCTGCTTTTTATGGTCCTAAGTTAGATTTCATGGTAAAAGATGCGCTAGGACGTTCTTGGCAATTAGGAACAATACAAGTAGACTATAATCTTCCTGATCGTTTTGAACTCGAATACATTGGATCTGACAATCAGCCACATCGCCCTGTGATGATACATAGAGCCCCATTTGGTTCAATGGAACGTTTTATAGGTGTTTTGACAGAACACTGTGCTGGTAAATTCCCATTATGGTTAGCACCTGAACAATTTGCAATTTTGCCGATTAGTGAACGGTTTTATGATTATGCTAAAGAAGTTGAAAATCAATTGGCAGCAAGCGATATTCGAGGTTTTATTGATAATCGTAATGAAAAGATAGGTCGTAAAATCCGTGATGCAGAAGTCCAGAAAGTGCCTATTATGCTCATCGTTGGTGAACAAGAAGTCAATGATAAAAAAGTAGCTGTTCGAATTCAAGGTCAAGGCGATAAAGGTACGATGACCGTTGATGAATTTGTTTCTTTTTTCAAAGAATTATTGTAAATTAAGTCTCTTCTTAGAATTTATATTTAACCCCCTTATATTTTTTTATGAGGGGGTTAAACTTTTTTATATAAAATAAGTCTAATGAATATTCAGTTTTAATTAGATAATTCTTCTTTTCATCATTTATCATCTTACGTGTACTATGAAGCTGCTTACCCTAATTTATTTTTTTCTTATAACAATCGCTCAATTTACTACTGCACAAACTAGTAATATTGTCTTAAAAACAAACTTTGAAGGAACAATTGAAGCTGGTTCTATTGACACCTTGATTACAAAATTACAAGAGGGAAAATCATTACGAATCGGCTGGCAGTTAGACTTTAATAATGATGGAGAAAGTGATTTAGAACATTGGATTGATGCCGATTTTATTAGCATTTTGAACGGTCATGTTTTCAATCAAATCAAGCCCATTTATCGGCAAGTCCCCAAAAAAGAAATCCCTCAAGTTCAGATTCTAAACGCTACTGTACAATGGACAGGTATTATAGGTACAAACGGAAAGCTCATCAGTCGGTATATCATACCTGATTGAGATTTAATTGAGGATGAGAAAATCAAAGAACAACTCCGTAAAAGAACAGAGATTAAAGAGCGTCTCGTAGGAACGATATGGGTAATTAAAGATTAAACCATTTTCCCCTTTTAATAAATAAAAATCCTAAAAATGACTAGAAGAGAAACATTGGCTACCTTAATGGGTAAAAAGAAAACAACTTCTTCAAAACAAGAGCGCCAAGCTAGTAATATCACCCTTTCTTCTTATACTGGCTCTTGGTCAAACGAACAAGCTGCCCACCTTCTTCGGCGTACGATGTATGGTGCTACAAAAGAGCAAATTGAAGAAGCTACTCAAAATGGTATGATGAATACTATTAACCAACTGCTCTCTTCTAAAAATCGCCCCAATCCCCCTATAAATTATAATGAACCACTTGATATTTATGCTCCAATCGGACAAACGTGGGTAGAAAAGCCTCTAATTGGTGAAGGTAATAAAGTAAGAGCATCAAGGACTAGATCCTTATATGCTTGGACTATCAAAAACATGATGGAAGAAGGAATGTCTATTATAGAAAAAATGACCCTTTTTTGGCATAATCATTTTCCTATTGAAATTAATGTCGTTAATGATCCCCGTTTTATTTATAAATACAGTAGTTTGATCCGTGAATATGCTCTTGGAAATTTTAAAGCGCTCGTTAAGAAAATGACCCTCAATGTAGCCATGTTGCGCTATCTAAATGGCAATCAAAATACAAAGCAAAGTCCAAATGAGAATTATGCTAGAGAGTTATTAGAATTATTTACTATTGGAAAAGGTGCACTAGCAGGTTCTGGTGATTATACGACTTTTACAGAAACGGATGTAGCAGCTATGGCAAAGATCCTAACGGGTTGGATTGATCGTGGCTATAATACGTATGATCCTTCCAGAAATATTGAGGCTATATTTGTTCCCAATCGTCATGAAACTGGTAATAAACAACTCTCTCATCGTTTTAATAATGTCGTTATAAGTAATGCGGATGAACAAGAGTATTCTAATCTAATTGATGTTATTTTTGAACAAGAAGAAGTCTCTAAGTTTATTTGTAGGAAACTCTATCGTTGGTTTGTTTATTATGAAGTTAGTCCTGAAGAAGAAGCCCATATCATCACGCCCCTAGCCCAAATATTAAGAGACAACAATTATGAAATCAAACCCGTTCTAGAAGCCCTATTCAACAGCGAACATTTTTATCATAATGATAATATCGGTTGTCTTATTAAAAACCCCTTGGATTTTTTCATGGATATTTTTAAAAAATTTAATATTCAGTTACCTGATAGTTTAATCACTAAATATCAGATTTGGTTTAGCATTTTTGGTATTACGCCTGTCTTACAAATGTCGTACTTCAATCCTCCTAATGTAGCTGGATGGAAAGCATTTTATCAAGAACCTCTTTTTAATAGAATCTGGATAAATTCCTCTACGCTCAAATTTAGACTCGATATTATAAGCTATATGGTTTATGTTGGTATCGACGAAGGCGGAGATCAAAATATTCTAATTGATGTACTTGATTTTGTAAGTAGACTTCAAAGCCCTGAAGACCCCAATGAATTAATCAAAGAAATCGCACAAATTATTTTTATAAAACCAGTAACGAATGAACAAGTAACTTATCTAAAAAACTTTATCATCCCTGGACTACCCGATTTTGAATGGACCGTAGAATACAGTGATTATCTCAGCCACCCTGATGATATGCAAATTCGAGTAAGTGTTGAAAACAAATTAAAATCTCTGATAAATACAATGCTTTCAATGCCAGAATTTCAATTGAGTTAATCTATTCCTATTTTTCAAAAACTAAAAATCTATTCTATTATGAATCGCCGTCAATTCCTTCAATCTAGTTCTGCGCTTTCTTTACCTATTTTATTAAATGGTATACCTTTATCAGTCCTTATACAACCACAAGCTTTCCGTAGTATAGAAGATGATAATGATAAAGTTCTAGTACTTATTCAATTACAAGGCGGGAATGATGGGTTAAATACACTTATACCACTTGACCAATATGATAATCTGGCTAATGTTCGCTCTAATATTATCATTCCTGAAAGTAAGATTCTTCCCCTTTCAGAGACACTTGGTTTTCATCCGAGTATGAGTGCCCTAAAAAATCTTTATAGTGAAGGAAAAATTGGACTGCTCCAATCTGTCGGTTATCCTAATCAAAACCGCTCGCACTTCCGTTCTACAGACATTTGGAACACAGGCTCTGCAGCTGATGAATTTTTAACAACGGGATGGGTCGGAAGGTATTTTGATACAAAACATAGTAACTATCCTGATGGTTACCCCAATAACGACTACCCAGATCCTTTTGCGTTATCGATCGGCTATTTAGTCTCTGAAACTTGTCAAGGATACGCTACGAACTACAGTCTTGCAATGACCGATCCTGCACAGTTGGGTACGCTTCCTGAGGGTGCTTTAGGCTCTACTCCCAATAATCCTTATGGTGAGGAGTTAACATTTTTAAGACAAGCTATTCAACAAACCAATGCCTATTCTGAAACCATTATTAATGCCGCCAATAATGCTACCAACCTATCTTCTAAATATGAGGATAATAATAATTTAGCTCAACAATTAAAAGTGGTAGCACAGTTAGTAGCTGGTGGACTTCAAACGAAAGTCTATGTAGTGAGTCTAGGGGGCTTTGATACACATGCCAATCAGATACAAGGAGAAACAACAGAAGGAGATCATGCAAATTTATTAGCTCGTCTATCTACAGCGGTCGAAGCCTTCCAAGACGACTTAAAGTTACTAGGGTTAGAAGACAGAGTATTAGGAGTAACGATTTCTGAGTTCGGACGAAAAATTCGTTCTAATTTCAGTAATGGCACGGATCACGGTACAGCAGCTCCACTCATGCTCTTTGGTAGCTGCGTTAACCCCACAATTATTGGTGATAATCCTACTATTGATACCGCTGTAGGAGAAGAAGAGGGCGTTCCTATGCAATATGATTTTCGTTCAGTTTATGGTTCTATTCTCATTGATTGGTTTGGCGTTGAAGAAAGTCAAATCAGGGGTTTATTGTATGATGATTTCCAACACTTACCAATCCTCAGTTGTAGAGTAACTGATACAACAAATCCTCACGAATTAGACATTAATTTAACAGCTTATCCCAATCCATTCGATAATCATATAAATATTAAATTCTCCCTTAGTCAATCTGAACAAATCCGATTGAGCATCTACAATACACTAGGGCATGAAGTTAAAATGCTAAGTAACCGTACTCTACCTTCAGGAACACATGACATCAGCATTGAAACTCATAACTTTCCAAGTGGTCACTACTACTATAGGATTCAAGCAGGAAACCGACAAAAGACTGGAAAAATAATAAAGCTATAATATTATTTTTTTGTAAGTAGATTTAAGACCAGTTTTGCCATTTCTATACATTGAGTTCTTATAATTTCTAGTTCTTCATACGTAAACTCATTAGAACCTTTATAATCGAGTTTTATATAAAAATGATTATCTTCATTCATATAGACATTTAAGATAGTCCTATCTTCCCACCAGTAAGCTAGTACTTTGGAATCTAAATCTATCTTTTCTATACGTTGATCTGGAAAAGTACCGTTCGTATAAGCTTGTACCATTCTATCCCATTCAAGAATACGTTCTTCTAAACGTTTATTAGAAAACTTTCTTGCTATTTTAGAATAAATTCGCTGTTCTCTACCAGATTCTGAAGTCCAAAGAATCTGACAAGAATTATATTTATAATTACTCGGCTTCATTGGTTTTACAACAGCATTATTAGGTAATCCTAATTTAGATTTAATAAGTTGTTCGTCGATCAATGTACAAAATTTGACCTCATCTTCTCCATCCATAAGAACACTATAGTCTACCTCAATTTCCCAATCTGTATGGTAGCTTGGATTTTCAATAACTTCAATTCCTGCTTGATTATCTTGTTCATCTGTCGTATCTGTATCTGGTTTAGGATCAACACAGGCAAATAATAATACAACTAGCCCTATCAACAAATTCAAATTCTTCATGTTTTATTTTTTATTTTGTAAAATAAGTTTGCAAAAATAAGATTTGATCAGCACTATTGGAATCAAGTCACACAAAATTTGTTGTTAAATATATTAACACCATAATAATCTTTGTATTTTTGTGTTTGAAATGCAAGAATCCAATCCTGCAAATTGGTTATTCTTAATTATTTAATATGAAAAAGAAAAAACTCTATAATAGAGTCAACGGAGAAATATTAAAACAACAACTTCTCGAAAGTTATGAACCTAGGACAACACTTTCCTTCTATCAATATGCTAATATTGGCAACCCTACTCTTTTCAGAGATCACATCTATAATACTTGGGATAAACTGAAGATCTTTGGTCGAATATATGTAGCTCACGAAGGTATCAATGCTCAAATTTCTGTCCCGACTCCCAATCTCGAACATTTCAAAATGATGTTAAATGATATAGATTTTTTAAAAAATGTTCGATTAAATATTGCAATAGAAGATGATGGGAAATCTTTTTATAAATTAAAAATAAAAGTCCGTAACAAAATTGTAGCAGACGGTATAGAAGATCCCAATTTTGATGTTACGAATAAAGGGAAACACGTTGATGCTAATGAATTTAACCAATTAGCAGAAAACCCTAATACCATCATTATTGATATGCGTAATCATTACGAAAGTGAAGTAGGTCACTTTGAAAATGCTTGGTGTCCTGATGTAGAAACATTTAGAGAATCATTACCAATTATCGTTGATGAACTAAAAGAAAAAAAGGATAAAAATGTTCTTATGTATTGTACTGGTGGTATTCGATGCGAAAAGGCTAGTGCATATATGAAACACAATGGCTTCAAAAATGTCTTTCAATTAGATGGTGGAATCATTGAATATGCTCGTACTGTTCAACAAGATGGGTTAGAGAATAAATTTCTTGGAAAAAACTTTGTATTTGACGAGCGCATGGGTGAAAAAATTGGAGAAGACGTTATTGCTAAGTGTCATCAATGCGGTTCTCCTTGTGATACCCATACTAATTGTGCTAATGACGCCTGTCATATTCTTTTTATTCAATGTGTAAAATGTGCAAAAAACTACAACCAATGTTGCTCTAAAAAATGCAGTGACTTTGCTCAACTCCCCAAAGAACAACAAAAAACACTTCGGAAAACAGTAGAATTTAATGGGACAAAATTTGGTAAAGGTCGTTATAAAGCACATCGGAAAGACCATCAATTAGAATAAGCTTTCCTTATACTAATTCATCGTTATCATAGTTTTGTCTTTCCATTTTTGTTATCGGTTTAAGATCGAGTTCATCATCTTCGTATTCAGGAGATTCTAAATGATAAGGACTTGACTGATGTTCTCTTTTTTTAATTTTATCAATCTCCTTTTCCATCTGCTTTTCTTCCCATTCTTTACTATTGAAATTGAAACCAGGAAATCCAAAAATAGCTACATAATGAAATGCTAAACCAACTGACCATGGTAACATAGGATAAAAAAACCATGCATCAAATGGATCAGTAGCTATATTCAATACAAAAAAGAATACTCCTACGATTATAAATGCAGAAAGGTGATTAAAGAATCCCTTTTTTCTTTGAACACGTAGTTTAGCCTCTCTATAAATTCTACGTTCTTCTCCCATTTTTATACTTATAATAATTTATTATTTAATTTACACTAAATCTTCTTCTCTATAATTTCTACGCAACTCTTTTTCTCTTAAAGGTTTCAACTCTAACTCATCTTCTCCATATTCTGCTTCTGGCAATTCATCATAAGTTGGTTCATACCCCATTTTTCGCATTTCTCTACGAATCTCTGCCTCTTCCCAATCTTCGGCTGTAAAGCCTGCACCTGGCACACCAAATATTTTGACATATTGAAAAGCTAAAGCAATTCCCCAACCAATCATTGGATATAAAAACCATAAATGAAAAGGACTTGTTCGCAAGTTTAAAAACATTAATAGTACCATTACAAAAATGTAGGAAATAAGATTATTGTAAAACTCCCTCTTTTTCTTTACCCTTTTTGCGGCTCTATTATACGCTTTAGAATGCTTTTTCATTCTGTTTTATTTAAAATTGTTCAAAATTAGGTCTGTTTTGAAAAAGTTATCCCAAATAACTTTAACCTTTAATTTAATTATTAAACAACATTTAGTCAAAAAAATTTGATAAACCTAGTAGAATTTCTGATGAAAGAATATTTTTGATTTTATTTTCACCTTTACAACCAATTAACAATGTATTCAAACACAGAGCAAAGACATCTTTTCGAACAATCTAAGCACTATATTAGTAACGAAAAAAAGGTTGCGGATGTTCAACAACAAATAGCAGATCTTATCAAAATTATTCAATTTCATGAATGGAAATACTATGTAAAAAACGATCCCATTATTAGTGATTATGAGTACGACACTTTGTTTAAAAAGCTTGAAGCACTCGAAGCACAACATCCTGAACTACTGCAAAAAACGTCTCCTACCCAGCGAGTATCTCCTGATTTGGCGGATGGTTTTCCTACCGTAAAGCACCTCACTCCAATGCTTTCGTTGGCAAATTCTTATAATGCAGAAGATCTTAATGGGTTTGATGAACAAATCAGAAAACTAACAGGCGTAGAAGGTGATATAGCCTATTGTGTAGAGCCAAAGTTTGATGGTGGAACAATTGTGTTAATCTATGAAAATGATGAACTCTATCGTGCTGCTACACGAGGAAATGGAACCGAAGGAGAAGAGATGACCCATAATGCTAAAGCGATGCGTTCGATTCCATTGAATGCTGCGTTTTCAGAACATGGAATTTATAAAGCCGAATTACGAGGAGAAACACTAATCCGAAAAGATAATTTTGAAAAAGCCAATCAAAAAAGAGCAACTCAAGGAAAGACTTTATTTGCCAATCCCAGAAATGCTGCAACGGGCGGACTACGTTTAAAGGATTCTAGCGAAGTACCAGAAAGAGGACTCGAAACATTTGTCTATCAATTAAGCTATGCAACCAACAAAGATGGTAGAGAGGTACTGAATCATTTCCCCACACACCATGAAAGTATCGAAGCCTTAGATAGACTTGGGTTTAAAGTCCCAACAATAGAACGTAAGCTTTGTAAAAATATACAAGAAGTAGTTGACTTTTGTAAAGCATGGGAAGAAAAAAGAGAAGGGTACGATTATGAAATCGACGGAATGGTAGTTAAAGTTAATTCAATTGACCTCCAAGAAGAATGTGGTTATACAAGCCACCACCCTCGTTGGGCAATTGCATACAAGTTTAAAGCAAAACAAGCAACTACTCGCCTACTGAATGTTGAATATCAAGTAGGTAAAATCGGTTCTATTACGCCTGTAGCTAAATTAGAGCCTGTTGCCTTGGCAGGAGTTACTGTTTCTTCGGTATCATTGCATAATGAAGATTTCATTACGAGTCGAGATTTAAGATTTGGAGATACTGTATTGGTGGAAAGAGCAGGCGATGTGATTCCTTATATTGTAAAAGCAATGGATGAATTGAGAGATGGTTCCGAAAAACCCATAATCTTTCCGAAATTCTGTCCAAGTAATACCAAAGAACAAGTCGAGTTGGTACGTGAAGAAGGAGAAGCCGTATGGCGGTGTCCTAATTGTACTTGTGGTGTTCAAATGCTCCAAAGACTCATTTTCCACGTTTCAAAAGATGGAATGGACATTGATGGATTTGGAAAATCTTTTGTAGAACGGTTTTATCATCATGGTTGGTTAAATGACATCTCTGATGTATATAATCTAGATTTTGATAAAATCAGAAATCTAGAAGGATTCGGTGAAAAATCTGCTCAAAACCTAAAAAATGCTATTGGTAAAGCCAAGCAAAACTCTATTCAAAAAGTACTAAAAAGTTTAAGTATTCATCATCTTGGCAAACGTGCCTCTCAATTGATTGCGGGAGAGATAGAACACGTATTAGATTTAAAAGATTGGGATGAAGAACGTTTTTTGAGTATTAAAGAAATCGGTCCAGTAGTTGCCAAAAACATCATTGACTATTTTTCAAATACAACAAATATTGAACAACTTCAACGTATGGAAGCGAGAGGGGTCAACCTTCATCAAACAGAAGCGGACAAAAAGAAAGTCCTCATTACCGATGGCATCTTATCTGGTAAAACAATCTTATTCACTGGCACATTGCAAAAACTAGGGCGAAAAGAAGCCCTACAATTAGCAGAAGCAGAAGGCGCAAAAAAATTGAGTGCGGTTAGTTCTAATTTAGATATTTTAGTGGTAGGGGAAAAAGCAGGTTCAAAGCTCAAAAAAGCACAAGATCTTGGAACTGTTCAAATTTTATCCGAAGATGCATTTTTAAAATTAATAGAAAAAGAATTTTAAAAACCTCCTTTCGACTTTTCCAATACGCCTGTGCCGAATAAGGCATAGTCATATTTTACAGGATCATAAGGATCAAAGTCTCTAAGATTTTGAGTTAATTCTAGTACTGTTTTCCAATCTGTTTGCTTACGTTGGATAAGCCCTAGGCGTCGGGCTACCCTGTCCACATGAACATCTAAGGGAATCAATAACTGGCTAGGATTAATTTCATTCCACAATCCAAAATCAACTCCTTTATCGTCTTTTCTAACCATCCAACGCAGAAACATATTGAGTCTTTTACAGGTAGATTTTTTTGCAGGACTCGCAATATGTTTTCTTGTACGTTGTGGTGCATCTTCTAACGAAAAGAATAAATTATGAAAACCTATTAATGCGGGTTCAACAGTTGTAACATCAACTGTTAAATATTGAGTAAAAGCCGTTTCTAAAGAGTTGTTTTTTTTATAAAAATTTTGAAAAAAAGAAAGGAAGTAAAGTGTGTCAGTAGCTTGAAAAGTTCGATGCTTAAAAGTTAAAAATTTAACACGATCTTTCTCTTCATGATTAAGCATAAAATCATAAGGAGCATTATCCATTAATTGAATAAGCTCCCTTGCTTTGTTCATAATTGTTTTTCGTTGTCCCCAAGCTAACATAGCTGTCCAAAAAGCAACAATCTCTATATCTTGTAATATGGAAAATTGATGTGGAATACTAATCGGATCATCTTTAATAAAAGAAGGCTGATTAAATGTGTTGACTTGTTCTTCTAAAAAAGAGAAAAGCGAATTCTCTTTGTAATTCATTAAAGATTTAATTTTGGAATTGAACCAAATACTGTTCTACTTTTTTAGCCCCTAAAGACTTTGCTTTCTCAAAATCTTCTAGAAACCCTGTCAACCCTGCTTGTTGTCTAGCAACTCCTCTGTATAGGTATTTATCGCCTTCAGAAATATTATCTTTCCCTGCTTCAATTAAGAAGACCTGTTCGAAAGCTTTGACAGCTTCCAAAGGCTTATTAAGTTCAAGAAAACAAAGTCCTTGATGATAAAATGCCCAACGTCGATATTGATAATTAGGATTATCAGGAGTGAATTTTCTTAACACAAAAAATCTTAATTCCTTAGCGGCTTCTTCATATTCTTTAAGCTGCATTAAACTATATGCTTTTCTTCTTCTAGATTTATAGTGAATAGGTTGTAGAGGAATAGAACGCTTAACAGCATCACTAAAATCTACAACAGCTTTTTCATATTCCTCTTTGATATGATGTACAATGCCTCTTCCATAAAATGGTTCAGGAGCACCACTAAAAGCATCTATACTCTTTGTATAATCCCTTATTGCATCGTGATATTTTTCCATCAAATGATTAACATATGCACGGCGCTCATATGCTTGAGCATGCTTAGAATAACCTTTGATGGCAGTATCTAATGCAATTATTGCATCTTCGTATTTACCTGACTCCTTAGCTAATTGACGACCTTTCAAATATTCTGTAACAGCAGTTCTATCATTATTTGGTTCAATAAACTCGTGGCGTAAAATAGATCCATTTTCAGTTTGCCATGCACTAACATTCCCTGCTACCGCATACTGTGATAAATAATCTAATAAGCTAATGGTATTTCGCCATGTTTTTAAGGATGATTGGGCAATAAGCCTAGGAATTGATAACACAGAATCTTCTTCATTGAAACATTCCTCTTCATTTAGTAACACATCATTTTTATGAAAATTTTCAACACGCCATTGAAACATTTTCACTACTTTACCATAGCTTTTTGTACTACCAAACTCTAGTCGCCCTTTGATGATTGTCTTAAAAGTCATTTTGCTGTTTTTGAGATATATTCCAACACAAATTAGATTTTTATTTTAAGTTTAATGGTTGAATAAATTGCATCCAAATTGTGCTGGATAAAATTAAGTTTCTTCTAATATCCAGAGTGTTTTTTTGAGTCTTGTTTTTGTTTATAAATTATATTCTTAAATTAAGAATACAACATTTTAGCTGCTGCCAAGGATTTTATTATTTGTAAATACATATATTACAAATAATGTTTATTGGTAAGGGATGGTTCACAAATTTCGCATTTTTTTTTGGATTTTAATATTTTTTTTTTCATTTTTGTTCCTTTTTTTTTGGAACACATTAAATTTAATACATCAACCCTTGAACATCAAGTCATTACATATTTAAACTTTCACACAAAATATTTTTTTTTTCATTCTAGCTTACAACTTATCGAGGCTTGTATCTAGATTTGCTTAAGATGGTTTGCACATCCTCGGTTTTAGCCAATTTTTCTAGGCTTGTCTCAGGATGACGCTCCATATATCGCTCAACTATTTTCCATCCCATCCAATTTCCTGTACGACCAGGTGCTTCCCTAGGCATACCTGGGGAATTTGGACTTTCATCTACATATTTTTGAAAATCAATTCGTTTAGTTGAATAAAAAAGTTCTTTTTCTAAGAAAAATGCCCACATTTGAACTTCATTTCCTTTGCACCAGTCTACTTGATTTTGTGTAAAACTCCATTTAATACTATCCGGAGTGTACGGCAATAATTTATCTAGGATATACATCCTTTTTCCATTGTAAATCATCCAATCCAGCATCCTTTCACTTCTTGGCATTGGTACAATATTATTGACAATAGCCTCCATCCCTTTTTTTACAATATTATCCCGATTCATATATTTAGAAACATACTTAGGAAATAATCCTTGATATAATGGAAAATCTTCTCCTAGGAAAAAGTCTAAACTTATAGCCAAAATAGAATCTTCTATTGTAAAAGCACCATAATTTAAAGCTGTGATACAAGTAATTACTTCTGGTGTTGGGTAAGTTGGAAAATAATGCTTAAGATATTTAAAGGATTCTTCAAAAGATTCTTCTAAAGCCTCTACACTAGTGTAAACAATTTGACAGGTATCATATAAATGACGCATAGGCTGAGGTGTGACTGAATTTTCAATGGTTTGTTTAGCTGTTTTTGCATTTTTTTGCATAATGTGTAAATAAATATCCATGAATTCGGGATATTCATTGTTCAAGCGTTCTAATTCTCTTTCAATATTTGTTGTATCTATTTCAAAAATAGATTTATCTAATCTTTTAATATTTATATTTAAATCTATATTTGAAACATCGGGAATATTCTTAACTTTGTCGGGCTTACAAGAATTTCCTACAATAATTAAAAGGAAAGCCATTATTCCCATAATTCCAGAACTACATTTTGACAGCATAGCTTAGTTTATTTATTATATTCTTAAAATGTTGCGTGTAAATTACTAGTCAAAAATTAATTTTTTCACTACAAGACACAGCGTTTTTTACACAAAAGCCGTTTTTAGTTTTTCAAGTTAAAAAACATTCTCAATATGAAAAAAATTGTAATCCTTTTCACATTTTCTTTGGCAATTTCAAATTTAATAAATGCTCAATTAGGAGATAATTTCCGATTTGGTTTCCATGCTAGTCCTGTTTTTAGTTGGGCAAATTCAAATAACAAAGCAAATGAAAGCGATGGTTCTAATTTAGGATTTAAAGTAGGTATGATGGGGGAGTATTTTCTCGGAAGTGAGGAACGATTTGCTTTAAAGACTGGCATTGATGTAGCTTTCAAGCAAGGTGGAGTTGTTAAATATACAGATCTAGGAGGTAATCATAATCTATTCCCTGATTCTGAACTAAGTTTAGCATCACTAGATAGTCTTGCTAATGGTTCTTCTGTTCGATATAAGTTCCAATATGTAGAGGTTCCTGTTGCTCTAAAAATGAGAACAGATGAAATCGCACTTGGAGGTCGTATGCGTTTTATCGCTGAAGTCCCATTATTTACATTACATTTTAAAACGAAAGCAAGAGCTGATATCAATAGTATTGAAGATGAAAATGTAGGTAAAGATACCAACTTACTAAATATCTCTTGGGGGCTTGGAGGTGGTGTAGAGTATAATGTCAGCCAAAATACAGCACTTACAGCTGGCTTATTTTTCCAAAGTGGGATATTAGATGTTACTAATGATAATAATGCCGATGATTCAAAAATTTCAATCGGTTCTTTAACCATTCGTATTGGCGTATTATTTTAAAAAATCAAAACCCTATTAGTAATTTAAGATGGACTCTAGAAGTCCATCTTATTTCTAATCCATATACAGGCATCTCTCTTCAAAAAAGGTATCTTGCAAATACAAAAAGACCGCCCTCCTGCTCTAAATGTATTTACCATCATTAAACGCTCTCCAGTCTTTCTAGGACTTCAGATCAAGCTTCACAGTTGGGTTATTTTAATACTAAATATATCTTAAACTTGGCTATTTTATTGGTGTTTAAAAAGATGTTTATGAACTTTATATTCATGCTTTATATCAATACACAAAAGTTTGTTTGTTTGTGTCTGCTATTGTTTTTTTTTCAATATGATAGTTATACACAAAATAATCTAGCCATAGGCCAATGGAAATCTTTTCTGCCTAATGTTGCAGGCACTTCAGTAACACAAAGTCCCGATAAAATCTACTATGCTACAAAATGGTCTATCCTTAGTATTGACAAAGAGGAAAATTCAATCAATTTTATTGATAAAATAAATAAACTTAATGATGTAGGCATTCGTTTTATCCGCTACAACCCCAATACAGAAACATTATTTATCGCTTATAATAATAGTAATATTGATATACTGCATGATAATCATACCTTAAATATTAATGCTATTAAAAGAAAGATCGAACTACAAGGAGATAAAAATATCTATGATGTCTATTTTGAAAATGAAAATGCCTTTTTAGCCTGTGGATTTGGTATAGTAAAGCTCAATACTCTAACTGGTTTAGTCGATTTTACGACCTTTACCAATACCAGAATCAACGCAATTACACGCTTTAATGATAATTATTATGCTGCCACACCTGAGGGCATTTATGCTGTTCCAACAACGGGTGCCAACCTTCAAGATTTTGGACAATGGCAACTACTCGATCACATCTTCGGATTTCCAAATGATTACTCTAGTAATGCTCTTATAACACATAATAATGCTTTATATTTAGATATTAATGATACACTTTTCATACAGAAAAATAATAATTTAGAAAAAATTTTATTTGAACCAGAATATCAAATTCAGTTTCTTTCATCAGGGAATCAAAAAATATTTATTGGGCTAAAATGTAAAAATAGCTGCAAGGGAAAAACATTAATTATTGAAGATGATGGAGTTATAATTCCTGTAGGAGAACGCTGTGTAGATCGTCCGCTTTATGCCATAGAAGACAGCGAAAACACGATTTGGTATGCCGATGAGTTTAATAATATTCGTTCTCAAAAAAGTACAAGTGAAGATTGCGAATGGCGTAGCTTCGAATCTATTCCTTACCATATTGCAAAAGATGTTTCAATTAAAAATGATGAAATATGGGTAGCAACTGGAGATGTTACCCAAAACTGGAGTTATACTTTTAATCGCCTAGGTTCAGCCTCTTTAAAAAATCTTGATTGGAATACATACAATCAATTCACTATCCCCCAATTATCAGAAACCTTTGATCATGTAGCTATAGAACATCACCCCAGTAATAATTTTGTATATATTGGTGCTTATTTAGGAGGATTAATTGCTTTTGATGGTTCACAATTTACTGTTTATAATCAAAACAATTCTATATTAGATACTCCTGACCTTGATCCTAACAGTTGTAGGGTTTCTTGTCTGGCTTTTGATCAAAATAAAAACCTTTGGATAGGAAATTTTGGTGCTGAAAACCCCATTGCCGTTTTAAAAGATGATGGTTCTTGGAAGAATTTTTCTGCTGCTATAAAAACACCCACAAACATTGTTATTGATTTAGATGGTAATAAGTGGTTTACAACTCTCGAAAATGGTTTAATTGTATTTAATGAAGGGACAGATTTTAATGGAAGTCATGATGATCAATATAGACATATTACAACCAATAATTCTGAACTTCCTACCAATGCCGTCAATAGTATTGCTGTTGACTTAGATGGTGATGTTTGGGTTGGGACTTCACAAGGCGTAGTTGTTTTTGAATGTGGTGGCGCAGCCTTCGATCCAACTCTTTGTATTGGCAATCGAAGAATTGTTACTAGAGATGATGGGAATGATGAATATATTTTAGCTTCTGAAAACATTACTGCAATTGCCATTGATGGCGCCAATAGGAAATGGTTCGGTACAACAAATGGAATTTTTGTTCAATCTGCTAATGGTCTTGAAAACATAGTCGCTTTTAATGAAGATAATAGTCCTTTATTCGATAATATCATCACGAGTTTATCGTTTAGTGAAGAAACAGGTGAATTATTTATTGGAACAGAACGAGGTTTACAATCCTATCAACCAGATGCAACCTTTGGTGGGACTATTCATCGTTCGGAGGTAATTGCCTATCCAAATCCTGTTCGACCAGAATATCAAGGGTCAATTGCTATCAAGGGACTTCCAAGAGATGCAAATGTCAAGATTACTGATATAAATGGTATCTTAATATATGAAACGACTGCACTAGGAGGACAGGCTATTTGGTATGGTGAAGATTATAATGGGAGGAAGGCTCAATCTGGTGTTTACTTAGTCTTCACAACATCCGATAGTACATTTGAAGAACCTGATGCCTTAGTGACTAAGATATTGTTTATGAACTAAAGAAAGCTGCATATTTTTTGTCTTGAAATAGCATAAAAAAGACCAGCCAAATTGCCATCGCATTCTAACTGGTCATTCATTCCATAAACCAAAATCAAAATTAGTATAAAAAACTCTCACTAGTTTGCACCTTACACGATGATTTTTCTAAAAGGGTTGCCTTGCGATTAACATTTTTTTATTTTTTTGTAAAAAATTCAATTTTAATGAAAACGCTTCTTCTTACATTTATTCTTCTTATCAGCTATAATACAGTATTTGCTCAAGGATATTTTGATTATTTATTTGACTATCAAATAGAAGATAAACACTTTTCTAAAAAAGAATATCAAAAAGCAGCCGAACGTTTTTCTTTTATAGGAGAATATAATAAAGCCCTAGAAATGTATGATAAAGCATTTGAAAATGAAGCTGCATGGACCAATCAACATTTTGTAGATAGAATATTAATTAAGCAAGATAGTCTTTTCTTAGAGGGAGTAGCGGCTCAAAATGCTTATTCATATGTTTTAGAAAAAGCAAAAAGTGAGCAAATTATCATCATCAATGGTGCTCCCCACCAGCCTCGTCACCGTGCTTTCGTTAAAGGTCTACTCAAAGGATTTAAAATAGAAGGGTTTCAATATTTAGGCTTAGAAACATTAGGATATTATGATACTCTACTAGTGGAGCGAGGATACCCCTTTCTACCTACGGGATATTATTTAAGAGAAGCTCAAATGGGAAGATTGGTTCGTGAAGCAATTGAGCTAGAATATACGTTTTTTGCTTATGGAAAAAGAAAATTAAGTAAGGGAACAGAAGCACAAGAGCAAGCTAAGAATATTGCTCAAATATTAGAGCAAGATCCTAAAGCAAAAATCTTAATTTATTGTAATTATGAAAATGCTTTTGAACATGAAGTTGATACCTTAGTGTACGATAAAAAAGCGACCTATATGGCATATGAATTGAAAAATTTGACGGGGATAGATCCTTTCACAATTGATCAAACTCAACTTACAGAACATAGCAAACCTGAGATGGAGAATCCCGCATTTACATTTCTTGCTAATCGGCTTAAAGAAATCCCTATTGAAGTTATCGATACTACCTTTCATGTTGTAACAGATACCATTCAAATTGACTCTATGGGAATTGATGTAATGGGATTGGATAGTATTGTCAAAGCCAACATTGAACTAGATAGTACCGCCACGATAGGTTATTATTATCGAGATTCTATGGAAATAAGTATTCAAACAGAGTATGAATACGAAGTAGATATTACAACATCTAGTGTATTTCCTTATGGTGATGACCAAGCCTATAATGGTGGAATAAACTTATTTGATGTTGCTATTTTTCATCCTCGAAGTGACTTTGAAGATGGTCGCCCAAGTTGGCTATTCCATGAAGAGGATTACTTATACTATATTAACAAGGATGATATTACCATTTCCTTCCCTTGTATGATCAGAGCGTATAAAACTGATGAAGCAGGAGAAAAGCATCCTGCCCCAATGGATATAATTATACTTGATGAAGAGGAAAACAAACCCCTAGTACTTCCTTTAGGAGATTATGTTTTAAAATTAGATAGTGATCTGGGTGAGTCCGATGAAATCCAAATTAGTGTCGAAACAGAATAACACTAGAGTGCGCTAGAGATTACTCTAGCGCACTCTATAACACTAAATAATCCTTTAAAATGATTACCTTCTAACTTTCTGCCATTGCATCTGACACCCATTTATCTCTATCATCAGGAATTTGCCATACTGCACCTCCATTTTCTATACTTGTAAACATTGGTAGCCAATCGGAAGGACCTGCTGATTCTGTAAGGATTTCATAGCGTCTCAATGCCAGAATTGGTTCAACTGGATTAATCATAACAGGACAGGCTTCGACACAAGCATTGCAAGTTGTACAAGCATGGATTTCTTCTCGACTGATATAATCAAATAAAGATTTTCCATCATTATAATTATCCTTTGTGAGTTTTTGGACATTGTCCTTTTTTGTTTCGTCTATATAACGTGTCTCCTGAGAAGCCAAGTTAGTGGATATTTCTTCAGTTCTATCTCTTATATCCATCATTACCTTCCGAGGTGATAATTTTTTACCTGTAACATTAGCAGGACAAACCGAGGTACACCGCCCACATTCCGTACAGGTATAGGCATCTAAGATAGTCTTCCAGCTCAAGCCAAAAATATCTTTTGTGCCAAATTCTGGCAACTCTTCATCCATGGGAGCATTTTCGTCCATTTCAGTAAGTCCCATCATCATTTTTACTTCATTCATCACATCGGGCATATTTGCCATTTCTCCTCTAGAATTTTGTCTAGCATAATAGGTGTTGAAAAAAGCGAGAATAATGTGAAGGTGCTTTGAAATTGGTAAATAATTTAAAAAGCCAAAAACAGCAAATAAATGTCCCCACCATCCTAAACGTTCTAATAGAATTAAAAAATCTGTTGGTACAGCAGACCATATCGGAGCAATAAATTGACTTATAGCAAATGGTTCAGTATGATGGTAAACCCCTCGACTTTGAAGTGCCAAATCCGTAGAATTCATTGTAAAAATACAAGTAATTAATACCAGTTCAAGTATCAGAATAATATTCGCATCGAGAAAAGGCCAACCCGTCATTTCTGGGTTGTGAAAACGTGGTACTTTTTTAATATTTCTTCTAGCCAAAAATATAACTGTAGCAATTAGGGCAAGTACTGATAATATTTCTATAAAAGAAATAACGAAAGTATAAAAACCTGCTAGAAATGTTCCTTCCAACCAATGCCAAATGATACGATGTTTCCCTGTAAAACCATCAAGGAATATTTCTAATAATTCTACTTGTGTCAATAAGAAAGCAACATATACAAAGAGGTGTAAAACAGCTGGAATCCATCTTTTAAACATTTTTTGTTGTCCAAAAGCGACCAATAGCATATTTTTCCATCGTTGTCCTTCATTTCCTTCAATTTCTTCGTCTTTGCCTAATTTGATATTGCTGTATATTCTAGAAAATTGTTTATACGCAAAGTAGAATGCCACGACAGTAACTAGAATAAACAATATTTGACTTAGTGAAAGCATTGTATCTGGTGTTGAGTAAGTTAGGAATTGTTTAAAGCATTAATAAAAAGAAGACTTATTTGCTTCCTAGTCTTTAAACTACTATTTTTAAAGTCCTAATATATGACCTTATCAAGAATAAGACTACAAAAATCAAGATTTTTTTAATGAAAATATTAAATGAAACACAGATTTTCAGAAAGGTAAAAAGACTAGCAATAGAGATTGTTGAACATAATTATAATGAAAAAGAGATAATTCTTGCAGGGATTAATTATAATGGGATAGCTCTTGCTCAGATGTTGCTAGAAGAAATTGCTCGATTTAGTCCTATAGAAATTACCCTTACCCGTATTTCTTTAAGTCCTGCTGCACCTTTATCTCAAGACATTCATTGGGAAATTCCTATAGCACAAATGGAAGGTAGAACAATTATTATTGTGGACGATGTGGCCAATACAGGTAGAACTTTATTTTTTGCTATGAAGCCCATTTTAGAAATCTTGCCTAAAAAGGTTGAGTTAGCCGTTTTAGTGGATAGAAAGCATAAATCTTTTCCGATTCAACCCAATTATGTTGGTTTATCTTTAGCAACTACCTTCAAAGAAAACATTGATGTCTTTTTTAAAGATACTCCAGAAATATATGCACAATTGACCTAATTTTTCAAACTTCATGTTCCTTTAACAGTTGTTCTGCTTGGACTAATGTTTCAGGTTTACCAACATCAAGCCATAAGGAATTATTGTTAGGATAGGCAATAATACGTGTTTGGTTAGCTGCCGCTAAATAGACTTCAATAATTGAAAACTTCCCCTCAAAATCCATCATATACTTAAAAAAATCGGTATGCAACATTTGTAATCCACTAAAGGCATAAAAATCTACTTGACCTGAAAAGACTCTTTTCCATTTTACAAGATTTGTATCAAGATTAATCCAACCTAGTAACCGTTGTGTATCATCAAAAATTAATTTTCTAGATGTTTTTCGATTTCTAACGGCAAGGGTAGCAACAGTTTTTTGTTTTTTATGATAATTATAAAAATCAAGTAAATCCAAATCTGTGATAATATCCGCATTACAAACCAAAAAATGCTCATTTGAAAAATAGTTAGCTGCTTTTTTTAAACCTCCTCCAGTCTCAAGTAGAACATCTCTTTCATCTGAAACCTGAATATTTACACCAAAATTTTTATGATAATCTAGAAAATCAATGACTCGATCAGCAAAATGATGTATATTGATAATAATATCCTTGAAACCATGTTCCTTAAGGTGAAGAATCCGTCGCTCCAGTAGTGTTTTACCATGAATCTCTACAAGTGCTTTAGGGCGATCATTCGTTAAAGGACGTAATCTTGTTCCTAGTCCTGCCGCAAAAATCATGGCTTTCATCTGTTCATTTTTATTTTATATTAAGGTCAGGTGGAACTTAATTTTAAACATACTCTTACCATAATGAAAGAATCATTTCCCTATGTATTTTAAGATTATTTCATCATGACCAGTTTCATTACGCTCATTTTAAGTATTTATTTCACCTCTATCTTTGTTTGCACTTGCTCATTTTTATCATTATAAATGACGACATTATATTTTCCTTTCGCTAAGACTAAATGAACTGTTTTATCATTAATCTCTTGAACATCATAAGGAATTGCACTACCAATTTCTTCTCCATCTTTAAATGCCATAACAATACAGGGGCAATCGAAGGCAATATCATTTAAATCATAGGCAATCGTCTTTCTATTATCATAAGTCATCCATTTTGGACGCTCTGATTTTTTTGTGCGAGGATGGAAAACATATACATCGAACCATGTATTTGGTCGATATTGCCCAAACATATCTCCTTTATCATTTATAAAAACAGAAGGTTTATCAATATTAATGAATTGTCGATAAGGATTTTCTAGATGCTCTTCTGATTTTTCATCATAAGACGTTTGGTTAATGGTCAACACTTCATTATTTAACATCCCTTTTAATCGTTCAGCCATTGCTTGTTCCCACGAACCACCATACTCTCCTTCTGTAGCATGAGCGAAACCACAATGAATCAAAACTTTCCCAGTTGCTTTTTCTTTTATATATTCCATAATATGCTCTGCTTGTTGACGCTCTCGCTCTTTTCCAAAAGCCCCATCATTTGCCTCATAAGGAAAAAGTGTATAGCCTATTTTCAAGGCTTCTCTTAATAAATTTCCAAATTGAGGTTCTTTTGTATAAAAGCCATTTTTTAAGGTTGGATATTTATTAATATGAATTAGTGAATCTTGCACTTTATTTAGGAACATCCCTTCTAGACCTAGATGACGATAGCCCTGCTCATATAGTTTTTCAAGTAACTGAGTAGTAAATACTCGATGTTTTGGCATATGATGTGCCTCATTAATAATCGTTACATCGTGGTTTTTAGCTTTTTTTAGAATATGAGGAATTGCATCTGTAGCTTTAAATGCTTTAAAAACATCTATATCTTCTTGACTCAAGGTATCATACGGTTTTGCATTAAAATCCCAGGCTTTAAGTGTTTGTTCATAGTCACCAATACTTGCAAATTCCCATGCTGCATATTGTTGTCCTAGTGTTTTTGTAATACTATCCTGTATAAATTTATGGAATTTATAAGGTGTCCTATCCCATTGAGCCGATTGAACCTTAAAGTCTATGGGTTCAAATGTCAAAGAAGGTTTATCATTTGTACAAGCAAATACTAGAATTAGTAATATTAAAAATATTAAAGAAGAGAAGTGTTTCATATCCAAAAATTAATTAAAATCCATAAAGGAAGTCAAAAATAAAAATGCCTTGTAAATTAATTGAATTTACAAGGCATTTTATTCTTTTCATCAGTAAGTTATTTCACTCCTACTCTAATTCGATGTCCTGCTTTGATCGATAAATCGTCACTGAAATGATTAAGACTTAGAAGTTCTACTAGAGACATATCAAACTTATTTGCTATATCTTTAAGAGACTCCTTTCTCCTAACTTTATAATATTTTACTTTTTTATATTGCTCCAAATTAACAAATCCTTGTTTGGTTGGCGATTCTTTAACAACAACTGTTGGCACATTTATCGGGTCAATATCTAAAATTGCTATTTTATCTACAACGATCACCTCTTTTTCAGGTAGAGTTATTTCTTCTTTTTTAATAACAGGTTGAGGCGCAATAAGTGTGAGCCTTTGTCCTACCGATAAATAATTATCTGTGATATTATTCCAAGCCTGTAAATTTTTAACATCACATTTAAATCTTCTAGCGATAGCATAAAGATGGTCTCCTCGCTTTACGATATAAGAAGTTTGTTTAGGCTGAGAAGGCTGAATTGGTGCTGGTATCGACATTGTAGTTAAATGATTTGGGAATGGCGCATCAGGGCTAGGACGATAGCTTAAGTATGCTGCCATAGCATTTGTAGGTAATATTAAATAATTTCCTTCTATTGAACCAGGGATATAATTTCTTAGATACGCTGGATTTAATCTTTTTATGGTTTCGACTGGCATTCCTGTCCAGTCTGATATTTGTTGAAAAGAAACTTTATCATAGACTTTTGTAATTTCCGTATACACCAGCTCTTGGGGCAGATATTCGGGATTAATATTGTGTAAATCGTGGTACTTAATTAGATATGTAGCTGCAATAAAAGCAGGTACATAATTTCTTGTTTCTCGTGGCAAGTATTTTTGTATTCTCCAGAAATTTTTACTTCTCCCTCTTTTAATTGCTCGATTCACACGACCTGGGCCAGAGTTATAAGCAGCCAATGCTAATGCCCAATCTCCATATTTATTATACAATTCCTTTAAAAACACTATCGCAGCACGTGTTGATTTTATAGGGTCAGATCGTTCATCTATTGTTTTATTAATTTTTAAACCATAAATTTTACCTGTACTAGCGATGAATTGCCAGAGTCCTACTGCTGCTGCTCTTGATTTTGCTTCTGGTACTAAAGCAGACTCCACTACTGCCAAATACTTTAATTCTAAAGGCATTCCATTATTGGCTAATTCCCTTTCAAAAAGAGGAAAATACATAGGTAATTTTGTCATAATAGCCCGTGCTTTACCCCTTTTTTTAACCATATAGGTATTGATATAACTCCGAACGCCACTTGTCAATCGAGGGGGAATGAGACAAGGCATATCGGCAAGTCTATTCCGAAGTTCTGAATCGGTGTATGGTGGGATATGATCAAAGTCTGTATGAAAATTGCTATTGCTGTTAGAAGCATAATGAGTTCCTTGAGCAAGGATACTTATTGGAAATAAGTATACCAATAAGGATAGAAGTCGTAATGTTTTCTTTTCAATAAACATACAGGCGTTTTTTGTTTTAGTTTTATAAAAGGATTTCATGAAGTATTTGGGATGCTGTAATATAACAACAATAAATATTCCAAATTTTTATTATTTGAAATTTTAACTACAGTAATTATTAAAAATATATTCTGAAAAAGCAAATAAAGAAGCCTCTTCAAAGCGATTTGCCATAAATTGTACCCCAATAGGGAGTCCATTAGAATGATATCCTAGTGGTAAAGAAACGGCTGGGATGCCTACCATATTGGCTTGAACCGTAAAAATATCAGATAAGTACATTGCTACTGGATCATCCGCATTTTCTCCTAAATTCCAAGGAGGCGTTGGTGAAATTGGCATTAATATATAATCAAAATCTTGCAGAATTTCAAGGGTTTTCTGCTGTATTAACTGTCGAGCTTTTTGAGCTTTTGTATAATAGGCATCATAATATCCCGAACTTAATACAAAAGTTCCTAGCATTATCCTTCTTTTTACTTCAGGACTAAAACCTTCTGTTCTAGAATATCTATAGACTTCTTCTAACGTTTTAGCAGCTTTATTTCGATAACCAAAACGGACACCATCATATCTTGACAAATTCGAAGAAGCTTCAGCAGTCGTCAATACATAATAAGCTGGAATAATATAATCCAGATATTCAAAGGAAACTTTTTGAACCTCATGCTCATTCCCCTCTAACTGTTGGATTAGTGTTGAAAGTGTAGATTTTATCTCTGGATGGATGCCCTCATGCTCCAAAGCTGTATCGAAATAAGCAATTTTTGCTTTTCGTTCGAATTGTAATGAAGTAGAATATGATTCAACAGGCTTTTGACTGGAAGTACTATCCATTTCATCTTCTCCTGCCATAACTTCTAATATCAATGCTGCATCTCGAACCGTATGACTTAATACTCCAATTTGGTCAAAACTTGATGCATAAGCCAACAAACCATAGCGAGAGACACGTCCATATGTAGGCTTTATACCAACTAAATCACAAAAAGCTGCAGGTTGTCGAACTGAACCTCCTGTATCTGTTCCAATGGATGCTAGACAGGTATCCGATTTCACACTAACAGCAGACCCTCCAGAAGAGCCACCTGGCACTTTAGTATTATCAATAGGGTTAAGTACAGGACCGTATACAGAATTTTCATTTGTAGACCCCATCGCAAATTGATCACAATTAACTCTACCAATGATAATAGCATCTTCATCCAGTAATCGTTGGATAGCTGTTGCTGTAAATAAGGAAGTAAATCCTTCTAAGATTTTTGAAGCGGCCGTTACCTGATGGCCCTTATAACAAAGTACATCTTTTATAGAAATGACCATTCCAAAGAGTCTTCCAACTGTTTCGGGATTATCTTTGTATTTTGCATCGAGTTGTTTCGCATGATCTAACGCCGCTGCCTCATAGATTTCAACATAGGCGTTTAGATGTTTTGTTGTTTCAATATTAGATAAATAATACTGTACTAAATCGACCATTGAGAGTTGCCGATTTGCTAAAGCAGATTGGATTTCAGTAAGAGATTGAAATTTTTTCACTAGGATTATTTTCAAAATCTCAAAGAAACAGAATTATTTGCAATTTGGATGAATTCCTAGGACATATTTTTCGACAACTTTTATTTTTGGTGCTGTTTCAGCACCTTTAAATTTCGATTTTGCGATGTGTTGATCACTTAGTTGTTGTTTATAAGCTTCTAGCATTTCTTTCGCTAATGGAAGGTAAGACCAATGCCATTTTTCCTCTTCATATCCATCTGGTCGTTCCGAATCTTTAGCTGTATATGGTTGATAAAAACCATACTTAGCTGCATTTTCAGTTAACCATTGATATACTTTTTCACCTTTACCTTCTTCAAAATATTTATTGTTAAAAGCATTTAAATCAATATCCGTCCCCCAATGATGTCTAGAAGTACCTGGCATTGAGCTATATTCCAATATTTTGCAGGCTCTATGTGCTTTATCAGGCATTGTTCTTGCTAGATTTTTTCCTTCTACAGGTTTCTTTCCTCTCCATTTATTTTCCCATATTTTCTTTTGTTTACTAAAACTTCTTGTTGCTGAAAGTACTCTTAATTTTATACCATCTTTTCTAGCAGCACGATACATTTTTTTATAAGCTAGATAGGCTTCTTTTTGCATATAAAAGACTGTTCTTCGCCCCGTATAACGTTTATTAATAGGAACAAAATCTGAATGTTTAGCAATTCTAAATTGTCCCATAAGGAATTCTTTAGAATATCTTTTTTCACTTTTTCCATCTTCTATTTTTTCCTGTTTCTTTTTATCAAACTTCTTATTTTTAGTTTCCTTTTTTATGTTTTTATTATTAAAAAACTCTTTAGACAATAGTCTTACTTTTTTAAAGAAACCAATTTTATCATTTTGAATTAAGTCGGAATTTAATACGAAATTATTTGTATTTGGATGATGCATAAAAATCGAACTATCTCTTTTGAGTATTCCAGGTTTCTTATTTAAAACAACCTGCATAGAGAAGGCATCTTTTGGCATGATTGGTTTTGGATGTTCATCTTTTAGAACGAGTGCTACTACATTATAGTCTTGCTCTTTGTCTTTGGTGGCATTTTTATCTATATACTTATCAGATAAGCCTCCAAACAAAAAGAATGAAATCATCGCAATATGCAATAATCGTTTTCTCACTTGTAAGTTTTTAGCGTTTTTAGATGCTTTTTATATTAGTTCTTGCTAATATAAACAACATTAAAAATAGTTTTCGTAATAGTGTTAAGATTCTCTTGTGCAACGCTAATATACTAAAAAGCGGTCTAAAAAACTTATTTTTTGTGCTTTTTTGTTATTTAAAGGTCATTATTAAATAGAAAAAGGTATTAACTTACTGATAAAACCCCATAGAACTATACTTATCTATTCGATTATTTATAAGTTGCTCTTTAGGTATTTGAACAAGAAATTCCAATTCTTTCAAGATATGTTCTTTCAAGATATCGACCATTTGTTGAGGATTACTATGTGCCCCACCTAGAGGTTCTTTTACTATCCCATCAATTAAGCCAAAATTGTGCATATGATCGGATGTTAGTTTTAATGCTTCCGCAGCTTGTTCTTTAAAGTCCCAACTTCGCCATAAAATAGAAGAGCAAGATTCTGGTGAAATCACAGAATACCATGTGTTCTCTAACATGTAGACTTTATCACCAAGACCAATACCGATAGCTCCACCACTTGCTCCTTCACCAATAACATAACATAATATCGGAACTTCTAGTTGTGCCATTTCAAAGAGATTGCGTGCGATTGCTTCTGCTTGACCTCTTTCCTCTGCTTCTAATCCAGGGTAAGCTCCTGGAGTATCAATTAAACATAAGACAGGAAAGCCAAATCGTTCTGCCATCTTCATTAGGCGGAGTGCTTTACGATAACCTTCTGGATTAGCCATACCGAAATTTCGATATTGTCTCATTTTAGTATTGACCCCTTTTTGATGTCCAATAACAATAACGGACTTTCCACCAATGTTTCCAATCCCTCCAACAATTGCTTTATCATCTTTAAAATAACGATCTCCATGTAACTCTACAAAATCGTCAAACATCTCATTGATATAATGTAGTGTATAAGGTCGTTCAGGATGTCTAGACAGCTGTACTTTTTGCCATCCTGTTAAGTTACTATATATTTCTTTCTGTTGTTTTTCAATTTTACTTTCAAGCTCTCTGATAGCAGCTGTCACATCAATATCTCCATGTTCACCTACTTCTCTTAGCTTTTCTAATTGCTCAAAGAGACTCTCTAGTGGTTGTTCAAAATCAAGAAAAACCATACGTTTTTGTTTTTACATTTTTAAAATCAAACTCTAAGTTACTAATTCATTATAATTTCTAGATATAGAAGCCTATTTAAAAAATAAAAGAAAAAAAATTAAAAACTAGTGGTTACATTTTTCAGCTTCGTTAGATATATAAATAAATACAGTTTATTACCAACCATATTTCTTAATTACAACGATGTATTAAATATATATCATTAAATCAAAAATCATGACTAAACTAGCAACAAAAACAGTAGAAATTAAAAGTTTAAAAAAACAAGGATTAAATAGTAAAGATATTGTTTCGATATTATTCTTAAAAGTACTGAATAAAAAAAATAAATTGGACGGAGGTTAGTGTGATAGTAGTCATTAGTTGATATTCTATTGAAAAAAGTAATTTACTGCGTGTGTGCGTGTACAC
>JAHDBJ010000043.1 GCA_020630435.1 Saprospiraceae bacterium | reverse complement strand
TTCTTTTTTTCATAATCTTACGTGAGTACATTACTTTTGGGATGACTCATGTTTACTTATTTTAGTTTGCCTTCTGCTACACAAGTCAAACCAAAAAGGGTATTGCGTTTCCGAATAGACATTTCTAGTGTATTATATAATTTTAAAATACTATTGATAGGACGAGGAAGAGGCTTCATATCTGAGGCAGAAGGATTTTTCATCTTTTCTTCCGAACGCTTAATTCTTCTAAGCAACCAGACTAAGGGAAATATCGAAGCATAGATATAATAACTGTGGTGGATCTCTATATGTTGAGTTTTTAGTAGTTTAGAAAGCATGGGGATGGTATACCGACGATAGTGTCCCAGATAAATATCATGGGTAGACCAGACACTTTGAAAAGCAGGGACAGTAATAAAGTAATGTGTATTATTTCCTACACTATCCTTAATTTCTTTTAAAATGGCATAATCGTCTTCTATATGTTCCAATACATCCATCATAATGACAATAGTATCCTCAATGCCTTTGGGGATATAATGTAATTTTTTGACCTTGTTTTGTTTTGTCTTTTCCAATTCCTCCTCAGAATAACCAATATCGATTAATAAAACTTCTTTGATATATTTAGGATATGCTTCTAAAAGTTCATATGCAAAAAAGCCTGAACCAGAACCAAAGTCAATGACAGTTAAAGGCTTAGCTTGCCCTTTTATTAGCGTTTCAAAATATTTAAATAAAGGAACTTTCTTCGATTGATAATACCAATGTATTTTGGGATCAACACCGCTTTCCAATTCTTTTAAATCCATTCTGGGAGGATGTTTATTTTAACCGTTTAACATATTCTAGATATTTTTGAGCTGTATTATTATCTCCTTTTTGTTGATAAATTCTAGCCATTAATTCATATCCAGGTTTAAATGAAGGGGCGTGCTTTTGCATATTTTTTCCTATTTCTATTGCTTTGTCCAGTTGCCCCTGTTGTTGGTGTATTGCCGCCATATAATAATAAGATAGTGCATACTTGTAATTGAGTTTATTTATCTTTTGATAGGTCTCTAATCCTGCCTGAAGATTATTCGTTCGCAAATGATATTGCCCTAGCATATTCAAGTTATTAATATAAGTATCCGAGAGAGCTAAACTCTTATCAAGGGTTTCTTTTAGTTTAGGCATATTCCCTGTATTTAAGTAACAATTGGCAAGACCAAATAAAGCAGCTTCATGTTTAGGGTTTATCTGAACTGCTTTTTCATATAAAGGAATGGCTTTTGCCCAGTCTTTTTGCTTTTCAGCTTCAGCAGCTTCAGTATCGGAATTATCATCATGCTTAGTAATAGCTCCTAGTACGACACCTCCAGCATTTTCTGTATAAACAACGTCTTCGGGAGGCCATGCTCCATTCTTAAGTAGATCTTTGTTGACAAAACGAGAAAAGAACATATAATAATCTGCAGTTCTTGTTTTTATACGATCGTTATAACGAACATAACCGACAGCAACATTAGGAGCTAATTTACTCATGTAGTATTTTACAGGAAGGGTACAATTTGTTCTGATGATAACTTTTTCACCATTTTTAATGCGCGCATCATTTTCAACTAACCATTCACAAAGTCCCTTCATCGAATTCATCCAATAATCTGTCTCGTATTTACCATATGCTCCTTTTAATCCTCCAGATAGTTCATTAAAATAAGTATATTGGTGAGGGTGGTTTCTAATCATCCAAATTGTTGGGAGAGCTACTAAAAGAGCCAAAACAATAGAAGTTCCTAATTTTGCAGATTTTTGTAAATCTAATTTCATGAGCTGATGCCAGCCCCAAGCACATAATACAATAAGCATAGGGTATACAAACAAGAAGTGACGCATTCCATCGTACAAAGAAGAATGTTTATATATCGCATAAGCTACGGGAAAGATAGCAGTAAAAGCAACCATCCCGAGTAATACATTATTTATTTTTTTAAATTTCATAAAATAGAAAACAATAAATAATATGAGACCTGCTAATAAAAAAAGAGGAGCAGAAATACCTATCCATTTAGGAATGTAGTACCATGGGAGTTCGTCTGACCAAAGATGTTCTCCGTTAAAGAGCATACGAATTCCTGTAGAAAAATTGGACATTTCCCCTAAAGCTTTTAAGGGGTTTGAGAAAGGTGCTTGAAGTCCATAGGGCCAGAAAAGTAAACCTCCAAAATAAGCACCCAAAACAACGAATACTCCAATGATTCCAAGTTTTAAAACAGATTTGCCTTCTTTAAAATCGTTTCGTTTTAAAAAGAAATTTACAAGCACAAACAATCCAAAATAGGCAATCAAGAGAATTCCGCCTACTCTTACGTTTATAGCAGCGGCTATGCCTATTATTAACATAATGATTGTCTTATTACTAGGGCGGGGCATTTCTTTAATAAAACGAATCATATAAAGCATTGAAAAGACATAGGCTGCTGCAAAAGGAATATCTTTAGGATTATTCATAGAATGCCCAAATATCCTAGGAGAAACAGCCATGAAAAGTAAGGCAAAAAATGCCATCCGCCAACTACCTGTGATCTCTTTAGCTAAAAACCCCGTGAAAAGTATCATTAAGAACCCAACTAGAGCGTTGAGTAGGTGTCGCATATCATAGGGATCAAGACCACCAATGTTCTTATTTGCCCAAGCAGCAGAATAATCAAAGAGTCCACCATAGTAATATAAGTTTTTATAGCTTAACGCAGTAGAATCTTGCCCATTGGTTTCAAAATAAGAGAGCACTTTTTCACCATAGACTTTTTGTACTTCCTCATCACCAGTAATGCCAAAATCAAAACTTAATAAGGGCATCATAATCAATAGCAAAAGTGCTAGACCTACAAAGAGTAGTCGATAATAGGATGGTTCAGAGGTATTAGAAACCTTATTTCTTAGGTCAGCAATAGGCTTCGATACAAACCAGTTCCATTTTAACCGAGTCGAAATGGCTAGTGTTTGCCAGAACATTTTAAAACTATCGACGAATAAAGAGATTTTAGAATCCTCTTGATGCTTCCATTGCACAGGCATCGGTTCTACAGAAATATCCTCAAGTTTTGCTTGATACAACAATTCTACGTCATGTGCCCAACCTTTTGATTGAAGATTCTCGAATAAAGGTTTGGCGATGCCTTTTGGATATAGTTTAAAGCCACATTGCGTATCCGATAAATTTATATTGGTAAAGAGTTGTATAATGAAATTATAGACTAACCCTGCTATTCGTCTAATAATATTGCCCTCAACCTTTGAATCTTGGTGTTCTCTAGAGGCAATAAGTATTTTATCTGTTGGGAATGTGTTACATTTACGAAGCCATCTTTGAAGCTCAAGGGGCGAAGTCGCCATATCAGCATCAAGGGTAAGAATATGTTCACCTGTAGCAGCGGCAATACCAGCTTTTAGAGCAGCACCTTTTCCTTGATTTTTACCCAATTCTAAGAGATGGAAATCGATGTTTCCTCCAAATGCTGTGGGAAAAGTAGATTGAATAGAGGTAACACTATCATCTGTACTGCCGTCATCTACAAGAATAATTTCGATTGCCCCTGTCCACTTTAGAGCAAATTTTTTGAGCTCGGAGAGTAGTTGAGGTATACGTTTACTTTCATTATAACACGGAATAACTAAAGAAATTTTTTCTTTATAAACTTTAGGATTACTACTTATTTTGGACTTAGGTGTTCCTTTTTGTTTCCTTTTACTCATGCTAATCCAGGATTTCTGATTCTATCGTTGTAACAAAGATTAAAAAATCTTTTCAATAGTCAATAAAGAACTAATAAAAACAATATTGTTCAAGGAAATGATAATAAAATGTTTCTTCTTCGTGTGGAATTTACACAAACTTAACATGGGTTTACACAAACTTAACAATCGCCTAACCTTGAATTTATATTAAATCTACAAATTTGTATCGAAATTAAAGTGACTTGATAAATATCATACTCATTTAATATTAGAAATAATTGAGATTAAAATCAAAAAAATGAATAAGTTTTTTAAATTTTTATGCTTCGGCTTAGTAACGGTAGTAGTATGCTTTACATCTTGCGGTGAGGATGATTCTACACCTGTAGTAACTTGTGACAATGTTCAATGTCCTGAAGGTTTTGAATGTCAAGTTTCAAATGGTATTGCAGAATGCTTCTCGTCTTCATTAAAACTTGTAAATGGAGATATTACAGCCGATCAGACTTGGACAGCAGATAAAATATGGGTATTAGATGGCCGTGTTATTGTTGATAATGGAGCAACTTTAACCATTGAACCAGGAACAATCATAAAAGGTAAAGGAGGAATAGGTTCACTAGCATCTGCACTTGTTATTGCACGTGGCTCTAAAATCATGGCTGCGGGTACAGCTTCCCAACCTATTATCTTTACCTCAGAGTCAGACAATATTACTTTCGGACAAAAAGTAGGAACAAACTTAGATCCTGAAACTTCTCGTGGGTTTTGGGGAGGGGTTATCATTTTAGGCAATGCACCTATTTCTCCTAAATCTGGAACGACAGAACAAATAGAGGGTATTCCTGCTAATGTACTTGGTGGAAACTATGGCGGTAATGATACTGAGGATAATTCTGGTGTGTTCACTTACGTTTCTATCCGTCATGGAGGAACTTTAATTGGCAATGGAAATGAAATTAATGGTTTGACACTAGGAGGTGTTGGTGCTGGTACAACAATACACCATGTGGAAGTAGTCGCTAATGTAGATGATGGAATCGAATTTTTTGGAGGCACTGTAAATGTATCCAATACAATAGTCATGTATCAAGGTGATGATGCTTATGATGTAGATCAAGGTTATGCAGGAACATTAGAGAACTTCGCTTATATAGCAGGGGGATCATCTGATCATGCACTAGAAATTGATGGTCCTGAAGGTTCTGAAAATCCGAATGGAAAATTCACTTTCCAAAATGGATATTTAATTGGTGATGTAGGAGGGTATGCAGATTTCAGAAGTAGAGCGCAGGGTACAATTAAGAATTTATTTTTTACGGGCTTTGCTACCGATGCAAGTGTAGAATTAGATGATTCTGTAACGTCTGCTAATTATTCTAATGGCGACCTAGTACTAGAAAATTTAGTTTTTGATGCTCCTAATGGTGTTTCTATAGAGGATATTAGTGAAGATAAGTCTAATGATAATCCAAACTTCGATGCAGATTTTGCCATAGCAAACTCAGTTTCGAATATTAAACCAGCGGCAAATACTTTTGATAAATCAGCTTTTGCTGGATGGTCTTTCGCTGATAACAAAGGGATGTTGGGTGAATTTTAAGGTTTATTTTAGAATATATAAACTTGCGTTAAATGGACACCTTAAAGGAAGCTCCTAGAGATAGGAATTTCCTTTTATTTTTTATAAAAATACAAATACAAATGAAACAGTTCATACTTTTTATATCAACCATACTTTTTGCTTATACTCTTACAGCACAAAGCGGAACTATACGAGGAATAGTTATAGATGATGATTTAGGAGAAACAGTCATAGGTGCGAATGTATATGTTGGAAATGGTGCTGCTTATGGTACATTTACCGATATTGATGGGGCATATAATCTTAATGTTCCAGCAGGAACTCATACCCTCACGTTTTCTTATACCTCTTATACAACACAAACAATAAATGAAGTTGTTGTAAAAGAGGGAGAAGTAACGGTGATTGATATAAGGATGAAAGAGGCAACAGAATTGATAGAGGAAGTTGTGGTAACGGCAAAATCCATCAAAAATACAGAATCGGCCTTGTTAACAATGCAAAAAAAATCAGCCAATGTAATTGATGGAGTTTCGGCTCAAGCAATAGCTAAATCTGGAGATAGTGATGTAGGAGAAGCCATTAAGAGAGTGACTGGAGTAACTGTTGAAGGTGGGAAAAATGTCTATGTGCGGGGTCTCGGAGATAGGTACACCAAAACGATTTTGAATGAAATGGAATTACCAAGTCTAGATCCCGATAGAAATACGATTCAAATCGATCTCTTTCCTACCAATATTGTGGATAACATCGTAGTCTATAAAACATTTACACCCGATTTAGCAGGAGATTTTACAGGAGGAACAGTTGATATAAAACTAAAAGATTTTCCAGAACAAAAAATATTCAATATCTCGGCTTCTTTAGGGTATAATTCTGTTACCTCATTCAATAATCAGTTTTTGACATACGATTCGAAAAGTGCTGATATTTTTGGCTTAGGAGCAGATAATAGAGCTTTGCCATTAGATAAAGATGCTTTAACACCACTACCTGTTTTTTCGACGGAACTAGAAGAACAAACAAGAAGTTTTGGCTCTAATATGTCAACACAAACAACAAGTCCTTTTTTAAATCAAAGTTATAATATTAGTCTAGGAAATCAAATCAATAGAGATAAAGTAACACTAGGATATAGTGCAGCTTTAGGATATAAAAATAACAATACACACCTTGAAGATGCAGTAATCAATCAATATTGGAAAAATTCCAATAAATCGATTAATGGACTAGTAGATATTGAAACAGATATTAGTCAAATTAGCACCAATGAAGTATTGTGGAATGGTTTATTAAATGGTTCTGTTAAGTTTGGAAATACAAGTTCTTCCTTGAGCCTTTTCCATACACAAGATGGGATTAAAACAGCTTCAAGAGGAAATACTACAACAGGAGACGAATCAGGAACACCCAACACGACACTAGAGCGTCATGTTTTATATTATAATCAAAGAAGTATTTCCAATGCTGTATTTGATGTTCGTCATGTATTACCCAAACAAAAACTAGAATTTAGCTTCAAGGCTTCTCCTAGTCTATCTTTAAACAAAGAACCCGATATTCGTCAAACAATCTACAATACAGAAGATGGAGGGTATAGCTTGAATCCAGGAGAAGGTGGCTTAGTCTCTAGGGTTTACAGAGATTTACAAGAGTTTGCAGTAAATGGGAAATTTGATGTAAAAAAAGAATTCAAAATGAAAACTGGTGAAGCTAAAATAAAAGGTGGAGCAGCTTATTTTACGAAGTTTAGAGATTTCTCTGTTGTAGAATATAACTTCCGTGAAAGTGGGAACGACATGATATTTACAGGCGATCCAAACCAGTTGTTTGAAGATAAAAGTCTTTATGATGCAACGACCAATACTGGTATCTATGTAAGTGGTCAAACAGAACCTTCCAATACGTATGAAGCGTCACAGGATGTACTTGGTTTTTATGTAATGAGTGAGATGCCTTTAAGCAAAAAAATCAAAGTGATTTATGGGGCTAGAGCAGAAAAAGTAACCATGAAATATACAGGGAGCAATCAAACAGGGATGAGCTTTGATAAAGAAACAGTACTAGATAATTTTGACATCTTACCTTCCATGAATTTAGTGTATAATATGAAAGAAAACATGAATTGGAGGGCATCGTATAGTCGTACATTGGTAAGACCGTCCTTCAAAGAAAAATCAATTGCACAGATTTATGATGCGATAACCAATACAACTTTTATTGGAAATATTGATTTGGAACAAACGTATATCAATAATGTAGATTTACGTTGGGAATATTTTTTCAATCAAGGAGAAATACTGTCGGTAAGTGGATTTTATAAACAATTTCAAGACCCGATTGAACTAGTAGCCTATAGTGCAGAAACGCCCAATGATCTTCAGCCTCGTAATGTAGGAGATGCTGCTGTTATTGGAGTGGAATTAGAAGCAAGAAAGAAACTTAATTTTTTTAGTGAAAAATTAGACGGTTTATCTTTAGGAACAAATATATCGCTTATACGCTCTACCGTCGAAATGAATGAAACAGAATACAATGCTCGTTTGACGGAAGTAAGAGAAGGAGAAACAATCGATAGAGAAAGAGATATGCAGGGACAATCTCCTTATATTGTAAATGCATATTTGAATTATAGCAATATCGAATCAGGTCTAGAAGCGAATCTAAGTTATAATATACAAGGAGAGCGATTGAGTATTGTCGGTATTTCTAGAAACCCTGATATTTATGAAAGCCCCTTTCATAGTGTTAATTTTCGTTTGGCAAAGCAATTAGGAAAGGATAAACAATGGAGGGTGAGTCTAGCAGCTAAAAATTTGCTAAATGCTTCAAGAAAAATGACTTACCAATCGTTTGGCGATGTAGAAGAGTTGTACAGATTAAGAAAACCAGGAATGTCGTTTTCTTTAGGAATTGCTTGTAGATTATAATTACTTTTGCTGAAATTTAAAAAATAGAAGGATGTCATATTTTAAAGTATGACATCTTTTTTAATAAAAAAAAATGAAGAAGAAACTACTAATACTTTGTACTGGAAACTCTTGTAGAAGCCAAATAGCAGAAGGGTATGCCAAATACTTTTATGGTAAGGCATTAGAGGTTTATAGTGCAGGAGTAGAAGTACATGGCGTCAATCCTAGAGCGATAAAGATTATGGCAGAAGAGGGGATTGATATTTCCTCACATACTTCTAATCATGTAGACGAATATGAAAAATTAGTCTTTGATTATGTAGTAACAGTATGTGATAGTGCTAAAAAACACTGCCCTGTTTTTCCTAGCGAATCTACGACTATCCATCATGCTTTTCCTGATCCTGCAAAAGCTAAAGGGACAGAAGAAGAAATTTTAGCCTCGTTTCGAAGCACAAGGAATTTAATTAAGGAATTTTTTCAAAAGGATTTCTTGAACGTAGTAAATTAACGCTATTGACTAGCCTAAGATACGTAGAGCAATAAACTGTGTACTAACTCCAATAATAAATCCTTTATAGACTTGACTCGGATCATGTGCGTTAAGTATAAGCCTTGCTGTGCCAACAATTCCACAAAGTAGAATCGTAATAATCAAGAGCGTGTTCATACTAATAGTCATGCCAAGCACTGAAAAATTAGGATAGCTATACAACAACATGGTGATAATGACCATCCCCAACAAGCCGCCAATACCTACACCGTGTAGACTAACTTTTTCAAAAATATTGATAAGAAAAGCAATAAATAAACCGATTGTTGCGCCTAACATAAAAATGGTATAGGCTTGTGGCAGGACAGGACTCTTATAAAAATTATAAAATACCCAAATATAGAACATCCCTGTGATGATCAAAGGCCCAATGCGTTCTTGTTTATCCTGCATTTGAAGACTTTCAATTAGTCCAAGCTGTTTCATCATCAAGACCGCAAATCCAGGCAAAAGAAAAGTCATTATAAATATCCTTAATACAAGAATAGAACTATTGGCAATATGATTTACACCAAATAGATAAGGATTGATCAAGAGTAAGAGAATGATCATATAGGTTAACATCAATAAAGGATGAAAAACAACAGAGATCAAATGTGCTAAAATACGCATAAGTCATTCAATTGATTATGAAGTTCAAAATTAGAATATTATTAGAAAAAGGAACATTTTTGAGGTCGAAATGATATAAATATCTATTAAAATGCCAATTTTGTCGATTTCATAAAACTGACGTGCTGTTCATTTGTTTAGAAGAAATAGTTTTAATTACAACACAAAATATGTCTACAATATTAAAAGTTAATAACCTCACCAAAACCTATAATACTGATTCCAATCCTTTAACAGTTTTAAACAATGTAAGTTTTAGTTTGAATGAAGGCGATACCTTTTCTATCGTTGGTTCTTCGGGAAGTGGTAAAACAACCTTACTAGGACTTTGTGCGGGTTTAGATCGTGTTAGTAATGGTTCTGTCGAATTGAATAATATTCGATTAGATGATTTAGATGAAGACGAAAGAGCTGCCCTTAGAAATAAATATGTAGGCTTTGTGTTCCAAAGTTTTCAACTGATTCCTACCTTGACAGCCCTAGAAAATGTGATGGTACCTCTAGAACTAAGAGGTGAAAAAGATGCGGCTAAAACAGCGAAAGATCTGCTCAATCGAGTTGGTTTAGAAAATCGTCATCATCATTATCCAACACAGTTATCAGGAGGAGAACAGCAACGAGTTTCTATTGCTAGAGCTTTTTCCAATCGCCCAAAAATTTTATTTGCGGATGAGCCAACGGGGAATCTGGACGAAGCCACAAGCCAGAAAGTAGAGCAACTCATCTTTGACCTTAATAAAGAAGCAGGAACGACTTTAGTTATGGTAACACATGATCTCGAACTAGCTGCTAAAACTCAAAGAGTGCTTACACTAAAAGGCGGAAAGGTGATTTCTGATGTGGTGAATTAGAAGCCAATATAATTCTATTTAAAAATATTTTTATAAAAAAATAAATGCAAAAAATCAACTGGTTGTTGAAAATGGCATGGCGGGATAGCCGACGGAATCGAGGACGATTGATCTTATTTATTTCTTCAATTGTTTTGGGAATAGCAGCTTTGGTTGCGATAGATTCTTTTGGTGAAAACCTTAGGACAGATATAGGCAATCAAGCCAAAACGTTACTAGGCGCAGATATTGCCATTTCGGGAACAAAAGCGGCTGAATCTACAACATTGGCATTATTTGATTCATTGAGTACAGAAATGTCTACACGTTATGATTTTGCTTCAATGGTCAACTTCCCCAAACAAGAAAAAACAAGATTGGTTCAAGTGATTGCTCTAGATGGAGGTTATCCTTATTATGGCAAATTTAATACCGTTCCTGAGTATAATGAAGCACAATTTCAAGGAGGGCAACACGCTTTAGTAGATAAAGCAATTTTTACCCAATTTAAAATAAAAGTAGGCGATACAATCGACGTAGGGGAAGCAAGTTTCAAGGTAATCGGTGAGATTATCTCTGTACCTGGGCGTTCTAGTATTGGCTCGGCAGCACTGCCGTCGGTATATATTCCTATGGCGTATCTAGCAAAAACCCAATTGGTACAAATCGGTAGTCGTGTAGAATATTCTTATTTTTTAAAAACCCCTGAAACAGAAAACCCAGATTCAATTGCTCAATTTCTAAAACCACAACTAGAAAAAAAATTGCTAAGAGCAGAGACCGTTGCTTCAAGGCAAGCAGGTGTAAGCCGTGCCTTCGACAGCATGAATCAGTTTTTGAATCTAGTCGGTTTCATCGCTTTATTGCTAGGATGTTTAGGGGTAGCTAGTGCTGTTCACATTTATATAAAAGATAAATTATCTACGGTGGCTATACTACGTTGTTTGGGGGTGAGCGGTCGGCAAGCCTTTTTAATATACCTTATACAAATTAGTATAATGGGCTTGATTGGGGCAATACTTGGGGCTATATTAGGAGGATTAATTCAGCAAATCTTGCCAATTATTTTTCAAGAGTTTCTCCCTATTGAAAATATAACAACGGCTGTTTCTTATACAGCAATGGGACAAGGCATTATCATAGGTGTAGTTATCTCAATATTATTTGCCTTATTGCCTTTATTAGGAATACGGAAGACCTCACCATTACGAACCTTGAGGGCATCTTTTGAAGAGTCGGACTCTCGTTTTGATCCTGCTAAAATGTTGGTTTATCTATTGATTGCTTTGTTTGTAATTGGGTTTGCCTATTTACAAATTGGGGATCTAATAGCAAGTGTGATTTTTGCAGTAGGCGTATTTTTAGCTTTTTTAATTTTAGTGGCTGTCGCCAAAATTGTAATGTTTCTCGTGCGACGATTTTCTCCTGTGGGCTGGAGCTATGTTGCCCGTCAAGGAATCGCTAATTTATACCGTCCGAATAACCAGACGTTAATTTTAATTGTGACGATAGGACTCGGAACAGCGATGATTGCCACCTTGTTTTTTATACAAGGACTACTCCTCAATCAAGTTGCGTTGACAGGAGAAGGAGAACAACCGAATATGATTGTATTTGGGATACAACCTGAAGATAAAAATGCTGTGGCAACACTAGCAAAAGATTATGAATTGCCTTTACTCCAACAAGTTCCTATTGTAACGATTCGACTTGAAAAAATTAATGGTAAGGATAAGAAAGCAATGAAACAAGATAGTACTCGAAAAATTAGCCGATGGGTTTTTAATCGAGAGTATCGAGTAACCTATCGAGATACCATGACAGATTCCGAAAAAATAATCAAGGGAGAATGGTATGGTGATATGAACGATAAAGATCCAGATAAGATTTATATTTCCTTATCGGATCGGATCGCAGACGCTATGGAAGCTAAAATTGGCGATGAGTTGACGTTCAATGTACAAGGAGTACGAATGAAAACGATTGTCAGTAGTGTTAGGGAAGTCGATTTTACAAGGATGCAGACGAACTTTTTTGTGGTCTTTCCTACGGGGATATTGGAAGAAGCACCTCAATTTAATGTCCTTGTCTCAAGAGTGCCAACGATGGAGGTTTCTGCCAAATTTCAGCAAGATTTGGTGAAGCAATTTCCGACGGTTTCTGCGATTGATATTTCTCAAATACTAGAGTCGGTTGAAGATATTTTAAATAAGGTATCCTTTGTGATTCAATTTATGGCAATGTTTAGTATTCTAACAGGGATTCTAGTTTTAATCAGTTCTGTTGCCTTGAGTAAATACCAGCGTATTCGAGAAAGTGTATTGCTTAGAACACTAGGAGCGAGCCGTAGACAGATACTATTTATCAATGCTTTAGAATATTTTGCATTGGGTGCATTAGCGACACTTACAGGCTTATTACTATCGTTTATTGCAAGTTTTTTACTAGCTATTTTCGTGTTTCAGATTACTTTCGTTCCCAATTTATGGGGAAGTTTATTAGTCTTTATCGTCATCACAGGATTAACAGTTTTTATAGGAATGTTTAATAGTCGAGAAGTGTTGAATAAACCACCTTTGGAAGTATTGCGAAGTGAAATTTAGGATAATTCAGTAATTGGATATACCGTCCATGCTTCGGGTTTTTTGAGGAAGAGTTGTTTGGTTTTTGCCCATGTTGTCGCAAATAAATCAGTATGTCGATAAGCGTTTAAATCGTCTTCACTATCCCAAAAACTATAGGTAAAAAAAATAACTTCCTCTTCAGTAGATTTTGCTTTTAAAAGTTCTAAGTGTTGACAACCTTTAGATTGCCGAATAAGGGGCTTAGCCTTTTCAAAGATCGCTAAAAAAGTTTCTTCTTCAGCAGGAATAAAAGTCAGTTTTACAATTCGCTTAATCATACTATAAAAAGATATTTTTTAATAAAAAGGATAACCAATCGCTAAATTCCAATTGATGCCTCTCCATAAATGAGGATTGTTCCAATAACTATTATTAAGATCGGGATAAGGATTTCGAATTTTATACCCTAAGTCTAAACGAATCACGAAGAAAGAAAAATCCATTCGTAATCCTGTTCCTGCGCCTACAGCGATTTGTTTGAAAAAATCTTTGCTTATTTTAGAACCTAGCCTATCAGAGTCTTCTCGAAGTGTCCAGATATTACCAGCATCGACAAAAACAGCTCCTTCAAAGACCCACCAAATATCAAATTTGTATTCTGCATTCATCTCCAATTTGAGATCACCTGCTTGATAAAAAGGAGAAATAGCATCAGGATCGACGTAACTGCCAGGCCCTAATTCTCGCACATCCCAGGCACGAATACTATTGGGGCCCCCAACGAAGAATTGTTTAACATAGGGTACAACCTCCGTAAACTTTCCAAAGGAATTCGCTCCTCCTAATAATATTCTAGAAGCAAAGGCGTGCCTAGTGCTAAATTGTCGAGTATACCGTCCTTCAACTTCTAATTTGTAATAGTGAGAAAGCGGATTAATTACATTCCAATTTTTGTCGGGAGTAATCAGAGCGTTTAAGGCATAAAGCTCTAGACCTGAAATCTCACCCGTTGCCCTCATAAACCATGTTTCACCGAAGCGGTTGGTTTTGGTTGCTAGGGAGTACGTCAAATCTCGGAATAGAAACCCTGTAAATAACTGATCGTCAAAGCTACGGCGTAGCAATTCATTTTCGGCTAAGATGATTTGCTCAAAATAGGAATTGGGGACGGGTTGAAGGTTGAGAAAATTAATGCCAACGGGATTGAACACGAAACGCCGATTACGAGATAAATTGACATCATACCCAAAACTCAAACTCGTAGAGTTAGAGCGATAAAAATCTGTAAGGTTGACATAACTGTAATTTGCTGAAAAACGAGATTTTGCATTTTCACTAAGTTCTTCATAAAATTTAGGTGAAACGACTTTAAACGTTCGCATCAACTTTAAAAAACCCATATCTATGAACCTTGGAACAAATAAATCAACAGAGCCATCAATATTTAGAGAGTTGACCAGAGAACGAGTACTATCTCCTAGTGGAAATTCAACCCCAATACCACCACTGACTTTCAGCAGTTCTGCTCCTCTAATCAAATTACGATTCCTATAGTTGAAATTGATGGCTGTACCAATGGCATTGTTTCCAAAAGTAGAATTTGTTGCAGTATTAAATTCAAAATCGCCATCTAAGCCCATTTTCTTTTTAGCAGGGAGGAAAATCTGAAAATCAATTGTATTGGGTTTATCTTTATTTTTGAAAGAGTTAATTTTTACAAATTTATAAATCCCTAATTTACTCAACTGAATCCTTGTTTTATCTACATCTGCTTGTCGATACATTGAACCCTCATTGAGGTAGATAGAGCGTAGAATAACCCGTTCTTTTATGCCAATGTCACCTATGCTCATAAAATGTACATTATTAATAATGGTATCTACTTGGTAACGTTCTCGAAATAAAGGGTTATAACTAGGGTAAATATAAACTTTGCCTATGTCATATACTTGAAGAAAAGTACTATCTGAAGGGGAAGCGACTTCAAGAGAAGCGGTTACCTTTAAATCACTACTATCGGCTTCTAGGGGAAGGATATATTTTATGTTAAAATCATAATATCCGTTGTTACGAATATACTGCTCAATTCGCTTTGCTTCTTGATTATAGAGGGCTTCATCAACAGGGGTGTCTGATTTTATAAGTCGTTCAGCATAGATTTCATTGAGTAGTTTCTGTATTTTAGGGTCGTTTGCTTTATAAGTAATTTTATTATAATAGTACTGATCTCTAGGAGATACGAAATAAGTTGTTGTTGCTTTTTGCCTTTTAATCTCTGTTTCGAACCCTACTTCTGCATTAAAGTAGCCCTTGTTTTTTAAAAAATTTTGCATGGATAAAGCAGTCGCTTTGGCTTTATCAGTACTGTATAAACTAGGGGATTCCGAGATGTTACGATTGACCCAATTGTCCCATTTTGTAGTGTCTTGTGGATCGTTATGATTATAATAAAACCATTGTCTAGGGACGCCTAACCATTTTCGATTGGGTTTTTGTTTGATGGTTGTAGAGAGTTCGTATTCTAGTGTACTGAGGTTTTTAATTTTTTTTGGAGCATCAATTTTAATAATGTTTTTATGAACCAATACCTCGCCCTTTGCAAGTTCTTTAGTGGTATTACAACGAATGCAAAGTACACCAAGTAGTAGGATGAAGAAAAAATTTTGATATTTAAAAAACATTGTCCTTGAAGATTTTCAGAAGGATGACATATAGGAGGTGTTTATAGAACGAATCAAGATTGCCAAGTTAGGTATAAATTTTTTCTAATTGATTAAGTTTTAACCTTTTTTAACTGTCCCCATAGTTGAATTACCTCTTTAGCAGCCTTCACGTCATGCACACGTAGTAAAGATGCTCCCTCTTCTAAAGCTTTAAAATGTAAAACACTTGTCCCATTGAGCGCTTCTTTAGGGGTGACTTTTAATAATTTCCAAATCATAGATTTTCGAGATAAGCCTGCTAGTATTGGCAGATCCAATATTCGAAATTGAGAAAGACCATTGAGTAATTCGTAATTATGTTCTAGGGTTTTTCCAAAACCAAAACCAACATCTAAAATTATATCATTGACTTGTAGAGCTCGTAATTTTTGAGTTTTTTTTATAAAAAAATCGACCACCTCTTCTATAATATTATTATAATGGGGCTTTGTTTGCATTGTTTCGGGTCTTCCTTGCATATGCATAAGAATATAAGGGATACCTAATTCTCCAACTGTTATAAACATTTCTGAGTCAAATTGACCTGCTGAAATATCATTGACAATGCCTACTCCTATAGCAACACTTTCTCTAGCAACTTTTGCTCTAACGGTATCGATAGAGAGAATAGTATCAGGGAAAGTGGCCTTTATTTTTTGTAAAGGAGGAATAACTCTTTTTAATTCTTCTTCCAAAGAAATGATGGCTGCTCCAGGACGAGAAGACATTCCGCCTATATCTATTATCTCAGCACCTTCTTCCAACATTTGTTCTACTTTTTTTAGGATAACCGCTTCTTGGGTGTATTGCCCACCATCATAAAAGGAATCTGGAGTGAGATTTAGAATTCCCATGACTTTTGGAGTCGATAAATCTAAAAGCGTTCCCTGACAATTGATATTGTAATTATTCATATTGTTTAATTCTTCGTTGTATTGACGTTAGGTTAACAGATATTTGAAAACTATTAACAATAATAGGTACTATAATAGATTATTTTTGTATCAGTGAACTAAAATATATCACTTGCTTCTATTTTATTTGTCTCTTTACTTTAAGTATAAGTATATTTGCCAAAATTTTAAAGCTTGATCGAAGTGAATAAAACAATAGAGCAATATAATAGGGTAATAGAACGCTGTCGAAAAATTTTTATGAAAAAAACAAAAGATTATGGAACAGCTTGGAGAATACTGCGCCCTTCATCGTTAACCGATCAGTTGTATATAAAAGCAAGCCGAATCAAAGGAATTGAAGAAAATGAGGTGCATAAAGTAGATGAAGGCGTTGATGTAGAATATATCGGTTTAATCAACTATAGTGTAATGGCATTGATACAATTAGAATTACCAAAAGATGCCGCTTTAGAGTTAGAGGAAAAGGAAGTATTTGTTTTGTATGATAAACAGGTAGAAATTACCAGAGATTTGATGTTGGCTAAAAATCATGATTATGGAGAAGCGTGGCGGAATATGAGAATCAGCTCCTTAACAGATTTGATATTAATGAAATTGCTTAGAGTGAAACAGATAGAAGATAATAAAGGCAAAACATTGATTTCCGAAGGTTTAGATGCTAATTATCAAGACATCATTAATTATGCTGTTTTTGCTTCAATAAAATTAGACGAACAAAAAGAAAATTAAAAAATGAGAAGGGGGAAAATCGCCTTTTCAAACACATAAAATCAATAGAAGATGGTTAGTATATTATATTTGCTATTTATTAGCAGTAAGATGACAATCTGGAGCTTGGTAGGTTGTATAGGATTAGATGCCCTATTATTTACTTTTTTGGTGATTTATTTAAAAAGAGATAAATCTAAATTAGTGAGTTACCTCCAAAACTTTTGTGGGGCATTATTCATTTTTTCAGGTATTGTAAAAGCAATAGATCCGCTAGGAACGGCGTATAAGATGGAACAGTATTTTGCAGAGTTTGAAAGTACTTTTTCAGAGACGGCGTTATCTTTTGTTGCACCTATGTTTCCTTGGTTGTCAGGATATGCAACAGGGTTTTCGATTTTTATGATTGTCTTAGAGTTAGTGATAGGAGTGATGTTACTACTAGGGGTGAGAAATAAATTAACGAGTTGGTTATTCTTGCTAATTGTCGGTTTTTTTACGGTATTGACAGGGTTTACATACCTAACAGGCTATGTTCCGAGTGGTGTGAATTTCTTTGACTTTGGTGGATGGGAAGCTTATAAGAAAACCAATATGAAAGTAACGGATTGTGGTTGTTTTGGAGATTTCTTAAAGCTAGAACCTAAAGTATCTTTTTTAAAAGATGTATTCCTTTTAATTCCTGCGTTTATCTTTTTATTTAGAAGTAAAAAAATGCACACCTTATGGACTAAGATTCCTAGAAGTATCCTAGTAGCATTGACGTTGGTTGGTTCATTGGTTTTTTGTATTCGAAATGTATCATGGGATCTACCTGTAAAAGATTTTAGACCTTTCCAAGAAGGAGTAGATATGGTCGCTCAAAAAAGAATAGAGCAAAAATCAGCAGAGAAAGCTAATAAATTAACAAGTTATGTTTTGACCAATAAATCGTCAGGAGAAGTGGTTAATATGAGCATGACTGATTTTTTAAAACAATATAAAGATTATCCAAAAGAAGAGTGGGAATACGATCAAGTGACTCCTGATCCTGAAATTCCTACGACAAAGATTAGTGAATTTGCCTTACAAAATGCGGATGGTGTCGAGATAACAGATGATTTATTGTCTTTCAAAGATTATGTGTTTATGGTGGTGGCGTATAAATTAAAGCATGAATCAGATTATGAAACTTATACTTATCAAGATAGCATTTTTGTAACCGATACCATTCCAGAAGGAGATGGCTTCAAAGTCGAAAAAAGACTACAGAGTGTAGAAACTAAAGAAACTAATCGAGAGGTTTTTATTTGGGATGAACATTATCAAGCACCCTATATCAATAAAGTCAATCCTGTACTAGAAGCAGCAGATAAAGCGGGATTCAAATCTTTTGCGGCTACGGCTTTCGCTGATTCAGCTATGATTGAGGATTTTCGTCATGCTACCCAGACCGCTTACCCTTTTTACACGGCAGATGATATTTTATTGAAAACAATTATTCGTTCTAATCCAGGAGTTGTTTTGATGAAAGAAGGAAAAATCATTGCGAAATGGCACCATCGTAAATTACCAAGTTTTGAAGAAATTAAGGCACAGTATATGAAATAAAGCATAATTGAACGACACTAATTAAAAAGGTCAAAATCTATCTGATTTTGACCTTTTTAATTGGGTATTCTATTTTTAAACGGTTTCATTAAAAAGGTTCGGTCTTATAATTTTTCTAAAATAAAAGACGTCATCTTATTGTATAAATGCAAACGAGTGATGCCGCCATATATTCCATGATTTCGATTAGGATAGAAATACGTATCAAACTGTTTGTTATTATTAATTAAAGCATTGGTCATTTCTACTGTATTCTGAAAATGAACATTATCATCAGCCGCTCCATGAATTAAGAGATAATTGCCCTTTAATCTATCTGCAAAATAGACAGGAGAATTATCTTTATACCCATCAGGATTTTCTTTCTCCGTTCTCATAAATCGTTCGGTATAAATGGTGTCATACCAACGCCAACTGGTAACAGGAGCAACAGCAATAGCGGCTTTAAAAACATCATTACCTTTTAGTATACAAAGGGTAGATAAAAATCCACCATAACTCCACCCAAATATTCCAATACGATTTTCATCAACATAAGGAAGCGAAGCAAAATATTTAGCACCCTCAATCTGGTCGATGGTTTCATATTTTCCCATTTGTAAGTAAGTCATTTTTTTAAATTCTTCTCCTCTTCCACCTGTCCCTCGATTATCCACACAAGCGATGATATAGCCTTTTTGAGCAAGCATTTGAAACCACCAGTAATTTTGTCCCATCCAACGATCACGGACTTGTTGACTTCCAGGGCCTCCATACTCGTACATGAAAACAGGATATTTTTTGCGTTTATCAAAATTAGAAGGTTTGATCATCCATGCATTCAGTTCTACGCCTTCACTTGTTTTAAACGAAAGAAATTCCATAGGTGCAACTTGGTGCATTTTTTTGAGTTCTACAACTTTACGATTGTTTTCAATTTCTCTAATAAGTTTGCCGCTTTCTGTATTGAATACGCCATAAGTTGCTGGGAGATTAGCAGTAGAATGATTTAAGGTGTAATAGTCAAAAGTACTACTAAATTGTGCGTTATTCCACCCATTTCTAGGGCTAAGGAGTTTTTTGTTTTTTCCTTTAATATTGATGCTGTAAATGTGTCGTTGAAGCGGTGATTTTTCGGTAGATTGATAATATAAAGTATTATTGGATTCATCGATACCATAAAGGTTAGTCACCTCCCATTCCCCATTAGTAATTTGCTTTTTCTTTTTTCCATTCATATCATATAAATAAATATGATTGTATCCATCTAGCTCACTTGTCCAGATAAAGTGCTTGCCATCTTTTAAAAAAGTCAAATTATCATGTATATCAACATAGTATTTATTTTTTTCTTTAAACATCACTTTAGTCTTACCAGAAGTTGCATCCGTTAGTAAAAGTTCTAAATTATTTTGATGTCGATTCATGCGAAAAATACAAAGCTGTTTTGGGTTATTCGTCCATTTAATTCTAGGGAAATAGATGTCTGTTTCGCTTCCAGTTTCCGCTTTTACGGTTTTACCTGTAGTGACATCATAGATATGGATCGTTAATACCGCATTCTTTTCTCCCACTTTAGGATACTTGAAGGTCTGGTATTCAGGATATAAACCATCCTTGTATAGGGTCATGGTAAATTCCTTAACTTCGCTTTCATCGAATCGCATAAAGGCAATGTAACGACCATCAGGAGACCAGTGGAAGGCTTTTGCAAAGGAAAACTCTTCTTCATAAACCCAATCTGCTGCGCCATTAATAATATGGTTGTACTTTCCATCATTTGTAATTTGAGTTGTTTTCTGACTTCCCAAATCTTTCATATATAGATTATTATCAAAAACAAAAGCAACTTTATCTGCATTAGGAGAAAAAGTGGCATACATGATTTTGCCTTTATCAAATACAGGGGTTAAAGCCTTTCCATTCCAAACGTGAAAATTGGCTTTAGAAGAACGGCGATAGATCGCCTCAGTTTCGCTTTTAAGGATAATATTTTTTTCGTCATTACTGAATGTATAGCCATTGAAAGCATCTAGACCTTTTATATTAGAAAGGTTAAGGATTTCTCCTACCTTTTTTCCAGTAGTCAAATCATATTTCTCAATCGTAGATTCAGTTTGGCGACTATAGTGTTTTCCATCTTTTAAAAAATTGAACCCAGGGACAGATTTAGCATGGAACTTATATTTTTTCCAAAGGTCTTCTAATGTAATTTCTTCGGCTTGTCCAAATGATGAACCAAGTACTAGAAAAAGGAAACATATAGTAGAGAAGGTAATTTTACGTTTCATAATAGGATTGAAATTGATTAGTAATTTTATAGATAAAATTAAATTTTAAAATGATAAAAATATAAAATTTAACTTTCTATGACTTCTTTATATAGTTTTAATGTTTGTTCTGTCATGTTTGTCGTTGAGAAGTTTTGAACAAAACGTTGGGCATTGTTTATAAATTGTGATTGAATATCAGGGTTTTTTAGAATATGATTCACACCACTAGCTAATTTTTTTGCATTACCAATAGGTGCTAACCATCCCGTTTTTTGATGTTTGACAAGTTCTGGGATACCACCAACATTCGTAGCAACTACAGGAATGCGACAAGCAAAAGCATCTAGAATAGTTGTACCTAAGCCTTCACTAGTACTTGTAAAAAGTAGTAGGTCAATTTCTATCAGAATATCTTCTAAATCCTTTCTGAAACCTGTGAAAATGATCTGCTCTTGAAGATTGAGGGATTGAATATATTGTTCTAAATGTTTTTTTTCACCACCATCTTTTCCGATGATTAAAAATTTAGCGTTCAAATCATATTCTTCTATTAAAATTTTAGCAGTATTGATAAAAGTAAAGTGATCTTTTTCTTTACTGATTGCAGCAATGTAGGCAATGATTGATGTTGATGGAGTAATTTGATAAGTACTTCTTAAAATACTACTAGAAGTAGTTGTAAACCGTTCTATATTAATGCTACTATATATGGTGGTTAGTTTTGCTTTTTGTTCGATTCGTGGAGCAATAACTTTTTGTATTGCTTCAGAAACACATATAATTTTTTGAATGGAGGGGTGATTGTATTTCCAACTCGAAAAGAACTTTGTTTTTAGTGGAAAGATAACTCGTCGACTCAAGACCATAGGCGTTTTATTATTGAAAATACTTGCTGAAAGTACTCCATAGTTGTGGGCATGGGCATCATGTAAATGGATGATGGATACTTTTTCTTTAACACAAATATTTTTCAATTTCAAACTAACAAGAGGATTAAGGGAAAAGCCTTTTTTATAAGGAATACATTTTATGCCTACCTTAAAGCAATATTTTTCTAGTGCTGAATGACTAGGACAATAGATAATTTGAGGAATGTCTTTTTCTTGTAATGCTTCTACAAGGTAGGCGATTTGTTGTTCGCCTCCTCTCCAAGATTTAGCAGAAGATAGATGGAGAATTTTCAATTTTTTTTCAACAAATATACAAAATCAGAAAGGACTCCAGTTCATTAATTTTATTGGGAGGCTTAAATTGGGAGATTTGAACTCAAATTTTAATTCATGGAAGGTAGGCATCCGCCAGCGAGACTTAGGTTTGCCAGAAAAACCAAAGGGTTCAGAAGGAATACCCAATACATTGAAATCCATTTCTCCATTGTAATTCTCGCCTACCTTAAAGCAATATTTTTCTAGTGCTGAATGACTAGGACAATAGATAATTTGAGGAATGTCTTTTTCTTGTAATGCTTCTACAAGGTAGGCGATTTGTTGTTCGCCTCCTCTCCAAGATTTAGCAGAAGATAGATGGAGAATTTTCAATTTTTTTTCAACAAATATACAAAATCAGAAAGGACTCCAGTTCATTAATTTTATTGGGAGGCTTAAATTGGGAGATTTGAACTCAAATTTTAATTCATGGAAGGTAGGCATCCGCCAGCGAGACTTAGGTTTGCCAGAAAAACCAAAGGGTTCAGAAGGAATACCCAATACATTGAAATCCATTTCTCCATTGTAATTCTCATCATGGAATAGTGCTATAGCATAAGTGCCATATTCTAGATTTGGAAATTCATATTTAAGATTGCCTGTATTATTAATCTTAATCCCTTCTACAATGGCATTCTCTTTAATCATGAAATTCTCTTCAGAGTTATAAATGCCAACCCAAATAATCCCTTTTGTAGAGTGAATATTTTGTAAATCAACGGTCAATGTTCCTGTCATTTTTTTAGTAGAAAAACTAGATAGAACTAGAACAGAAAAAATAACCAATGAACTTGTAATAATTCGTATCATAAACATGGTATAATCATTCAATAGACAAGGTATGGAGAAAATCGAGCCAAAATTGTCTTGGATTAGACGTTCGAATGAACTTATTTTAGGATATTTGCTTTTAAGATTAGGAAACTAACGATTATTTAATCTTTTATAAAATAAAAAATAAACAATTCAATGAGTTTAGAAGTTAAAGTGAATGAAGGCATCAAAACGGCAATGAAAGCAAAAGATGCAGCAGGACTTAGAGGGTTACGAGCGATTAAGTCTGCTATATTATTAGCAAAGACGGATGGTAGTGGTAAAGAAATTAATGATGAGGTAGAGATTAAAATTTTACAAAAATTAATAAAGCAGCGAAAGGATTCGTTAGAGATATATGAAAAACAAGGACGTGAAGATTTGGCTGTTGTAGAGCGAGAAGAGATAGAAGTGATCGAGCAATTTTTACCAAAACAATTGGATGCAACAGAATTAGAAGCTGTATTGGCAGAAATAATTAGTAGAGTGGGGGCATCTTCAATGAAAGATATGGGAAAAGTAATGGGGATGGCGTCAAAGCAACTAGCTGGTAAGGCAGATGGAAAAACCATTTCTACTGTAGTAAAAAAACTTTTATCTTAGGAATGTAACCATATCAGGGCGATTATCGTCTTAATGAAGAGGTTTGTCTTAAAAATATAGTATTTATATAAATAAGCCATTAAATTTGGTGTATGAGTCTTAGCATAATAGATATAGTACTGGCTTTATTGGTTGCCTATGGATTTTACTTGGGGTTCTCAAATGGTATCATTAAAACCTTTTTTTCCATCCTCTCAATTGTAGTTGGGGTGATGGCTGCCGTTCGATTCTCCCCTAAAATGACCGAATTATTAAAAACCTTATTTGGGCAATCCTCTTCATTGATGCACTTTGTTGGAATAGGCGCAACTTTTCTTATTGCGATGTTGCTCTTGCGGATGTTTGCTAGAGGACTCGAAGGCATTTTGGAATCTGCCAATATTAATATTGTAAATCAGTTGGCAGGGGGAATATTACTAACGGGATTATTTATATTCTTATATAGCTGGGTACTAATGTTTTTGGATGGAGCAAGACTTTTGAACGATGGTACTAAGAAAAATTCGATTTCTTATGCTTTTTTACAAACGGTACCCGACCAAGCAAAGGACATTTGGCAAGATACTTCACCAGCATTTAGAAACTTCTGGAATCATACCTTAGATGCTTTTGATAAACTGGATAATATAGTAGAGAAAACCGAAACCCTACCAGAATTTAAAGATCTTCCTGATGAAGAAGCGGAATCAGAGCCGAAACCGAAGGAAAATAGAGGTCCTTCTTTTTGATAATTACGACTCATTTACCTATAACCTCTATGACTATCTTTTGCAATTGGGAGCGAATTGTAGGGTCGTTCGTAATGATGAACTTACCTTACTTGAAGTTCAGAAACTTCATTTTGATGTAATTGTACTCTCTCCAGGTCCTGGAAAACCTAAAGATGCAGGGATTATGATGGAAATCATAGCCTATTATTTTGATAAAATCCCGATACTTGGAATTTGTTTAGGGCATCAAGGTATTGGTGAATTTTTTGGAGCTACACTTTCTAAAGCAGCTTACCCTATGCATGGCAAAACCTCAAGAGTTTTTCATAAGTATAATGCAATTTTTAAAAATATTAGTTCTCCTACAAATGTAATGCGTTATCATTCTTTGATTCTTACAACTATCGACAAATCGATTTTTGAAATATTGGCTAAGACCGCTAGAGGCGAAGTAATGGCTATTGCTCATAGAACTCTTCCTCTTGTAGGATTACAATTTCACCCTGAATCTATTCTTACTCCAAAAGGTTTAGAAATGTTGGGTAATTGGCTAGATATGGTTGTGGAAAAAGATTCAAATATCTCACTTTCCTTAAAAAAAGTATCTTAAAAAGCATTCATGTATTCTATCAACTAAATATTTATTAATGTAAAGTATTTTTAATTAAATGTATAAAAGATTGATTTTAAATAATTTTTAAGCTTTAATTTATCGTTTAATAGTGTTTTTTTACAAAAAAGATTTTTTTTGAAAAAATTTATTTTTTTTTTGCAACCTTCCAAAATAGGTGGCGTATAACTATATACAAAAGGTTAAGAAATAGTTTGAGGTTAAGAAATAAGTTTAAAATAGTTTAAGAAATAAGGATGAGTGTTTGTTCATAGTTTTTGTTTTTTGTTTTGTCCCTGTCAGTCTTCCTGACAGGGTTTTTTGTTTTATAGAAAAGGATTTTTTTTGGGCAATTGTTAAAAGGAAGTATTTTTACGAAAAACAAGAAATGGATAATAAAAAAATTGCTCAACTACGAGAAAATTATAATCGTGCTACTTTAAGTTCAGAAGATTTGCTTCCAAATCCATTTGATTTTTTTAAAAAATGGTTAGATAAGGCAATTCAAGCGCAAGTACTTGAACCAAATGCGATGACACTCGCTACAGCTACTGTTGATGGATTCCCTTCTGCTCGAATTGTATTATTAAAGGGAATTGATGAGGGAGGGTTTCTTTTTTATACCAATTATGAAAGTGATAAAGCTAAACAGTTGGCTGAAAATCCAAGGGCAGCATTGGTTTTTAATTGGTTGGAGTTACATCGTCAAGTTCGTATAGAAGGTGAGGTAGAAAAAGTCTCAAAAGCGATTGCAGAAGCCTATTTTCAAAGTCGTCCTAAGGGAAGCCAAATTGGAGCATATGCTTCTCCTCAAAGTCAAGTCATTCCAGATAGAAAAGTACTAGAACAAAATGTTGAACAACTTATTCTGAAGTATAAAGAACAAGAAGCTTTACCAATTCCTAAGCATTGGGGAGGCTATAGGGTAAAGCCACACAAAATAGAATTTTGGCAAGGGCGCACAAGTAGATTACATGATAGATTTCGATATACGCTACAGGCAGATAATTTGTGGAGAACTGAACGTTTAGCTCCTTAAATATATGAAGAATTCTATAATAAAAACCACTTCTATAGTCTAATTGATAATTCGTATCTTCATTACCACATTTTTAAGAGGTCGATCTATTTTATTGGTTTGGACTTTAGTGATTTCATCAATAACTTCCAAGCCTTTTATCACTCTCCCAAAAACCGTATATTCTTGATCCAATTGTGGCGATCCACCCCATTTGGAATAGGCTTCAATTTGTTGTTTGGAATAAGCTACACCAGCTTTTTCAAGACTTTCTTTACTCACAGGACGACCTTGGACAATATAAAATTGAGAGCCTGAAGATTCCTTTTTTGGATTAGGTGTCCTAGCAGCAGCTACAGCACCCTTTATATGTATAAGCGAATCAACAAATTCTGCAGGAATTCTATAACCAGGGCCACCGTTGCCTACTTGTTTTTCTAGACTAGCACCTTTAGAATCGGGATCACCTCCTTGCAGCATAAAACCATCTATAACTCTATGAAAAATTAAACCATCATAAAAGCCTTCTTCAACCAGTTTTACAAAATTGTCACGATGTTTTGGTGTCGCATCATATAATTGAATGAGCATCTTTCCAAAAGCAGTCTCTAATTCTACTAAGCAAGTTTCAGGTGCTGCGACAAATATCCTTTTCTCAAAAACTTGAGTTTTATTTCCTTTTTTAGCTTTTAAAGTAACAAGATAATTCCCTGAAGTTATAAAACGGTGCATCGGTGTTTTTTCATAAGAAATAGAATCATCTCCAAAGCTCCATTCATATTCAGTAGCATTGGAAGATAAATTCTCAAAACGCACTTCTACAGGTGCTACACGCTTTTTTTCTACATAAGAAAAATTAGCTATAGGTTTAGCACAACTGCCTACTATAAAGGCAAATATTAAAACATTAAAATACTTCATTAAAATTTCTATTGTATACGAACTTTCATTTTGACATCTTCATTAGGACGATTTTGAGGATTCTTAGCCACTTCTACAATTTTATCAATAACATCCCATCCTTCAATCACTTCTCCAAATACAGTATATTTTCCGTCTAACTCTGGTGAACCGCCTACTTCTTTGTAATAATCTCTTTGGATAGGACTATAGGTGAAACCGCTCATTTTTTCAGCACTATTTAATAAATGGTCATTAATTTTTTTACCATGTACGATATAAAATTGAGAGCCATTAGAGCGTTTTTCAGGATTATTATTTCTAGCAGAGGCCAAGGCTCCTTTAAAATGGGGATAACCAATTTCGTTGGGTAAAGTATAACCTGGTCCACCATTACCAAGCATTTTCCCTGAAGGAGCACCTTTAGATTCAGGATCACCTCCTTGAATCATAAAATTTTTGATTACTCTATGAAAAAGTAAATCATCATAAAACCCCTCATTCGCTAGTTTTATAAAATTTTCTTTATGAATAGGGGTTTCATCATAAAGCATAAATTTCATTGTACCAAATTCCGTTTCAATCGTGCCATAGGTTTTCCCATCACCACAACTATATAAAAAAGAGAATAGTACAATAGATGAGAAAAGTAGTATCTTCTTCATTTGTTGAGTTTTATTCTTTTTCTAAAATTTTAAAATATTGTATAACTTTTTCTTTTAAAAATTGTTCTTGTGCTTTTACACCTGTTGTTTCAATACTGACCAACTGCTTATAATGAGGCCAATTGTCTTCGTCTCGTCCAATATATTCAAAAATACCGTCAAAACTAAGCAATTTGCAAACGGCAATATGCATTAAATCTTGCTTTTCTTCTTTGGTGAAAGATTCACGAACTTCTCCGAGTTCTTGTATACCAATTAGAAAAAGTACTGCATTGAGATCAGGTAATTTGTCCTTTTGTAAATTTTCTTTTACAAGGTGTCTCACTTTCAACCATTCAAAATCAAACTCCCATTCTTCCATTAATCTCTAGTTCAATTGTTCAAAAACTCTACAGCTTTAGTAACTGCTTTGTCCAATCCTTTTATGTCGCTTCCTCCAGCTGTTGCGAAGAAGGCTTGACCACCACCGCCACCACGGATTTCTTTGGCTAATTCTCTAACGATATTACCAGCATGTAGTGAGCGACTTTGAGCCAATTCTTTATTGATACTCAACATCAATTGAGGTTTGCCTTTTACAACGGCTGCAAATAAAATAAAGGCATTGTCAACTTCTTTTTCTAATTGTGTCGCTAGCGTTTTTAAAGCATTACTATCGTCTATAGGTACTCTAGTAGCTAAAAAACGAATACCATCTTTTTCTTGAAATTTGGACTTCAACGTTCCTTTTAAAGCTGTTGCTTGAGCTGCTAAAAGGGATTCTGCCTGTTTTTGTAAATTTTTATTTTCTTCCTGAAGTTTTACTATACTTTCTTGTATATCCTTAGGGTTTTTGAAAATAGTACGAATATTTTTCAAGGTATTTAATTCCTTCTGAATATAGTTCTCAGCAGTTTCTGCGGTTATCGCTTCGATTCTACGTACACCGCCAGCAATGGCACTCTCCGACAAGATTTTAAATTGACCGATTGCACCAGTAGCAGAAACATGCGTGCCACCGCATAATTCCCTAGAAAAATCTTTATCAAAAGTTACCATACGAACCGTATCTCCATATTTTTCACCGAATAGCATCATAGCACCTGCTGCTTTTGCTTTTTCTATAGACATTGATCGTTCTTCTTCCAAAGGAATGTTTAATCTAATTTTTTCATTGACAATGCGTTCTACTGCTATTATTTCAGCTTCACTCATTTTTTTATGGTGAGAAAAGTCAAAGCGTATACGTTTATCATTGACATCCTGTCCTTTTTGTAGGGCATGGTCACCTAATACACGATGTAGGGCAGCGTGCATAAGGTGTACAGCCGAATGGTTCTGTGAAACGGCTCTACGCTTTTGGGCATTTACTTCTGCAATCACATTTCCGTCCAATTGAGATGGAATACTCTTCACGATATGAATAATTAAGTCATTCTCCTTTTGAGTGTCCAATACAGGAATTTTTTCTTCTCCAAAATATAAAAGCCCCGTATCTCCATGCTGTCCACCACTTTCTGCATAAAAAGGCGTTTTGTCTAATACAATTTGGTACTGGTCTTTCCCTTTGATGTTTACTGTTCGGTAACGAACCAATTGAGCATCATCAATCTTTGTAAAATCATACCCTACAAACTCGACACCATCTAATGCCTTTAATTCTGTCCAGTCACCCACAGATTTTTGAGCATCATCTTTTGATAATCGTTTGTGTTCATCCATTGCTTTTTGAAAACCAACTTCATCTACGCTCCAACCCTTTTCAGAAGCAATAAGCATCGTTAAATCAATTGGAAAGCCAAATGTTGCTAGTAATTCGAAAGCAGTCTTTCCATCAAGTTTTTGATTTTCAACTTTTAAATTATCAAAACGTTTTAGACCATTTTCAAGTGTCTTTAAAAAGGCTTCTTCTTCTCTTTGAATCTGTTGAATAACGAGCTGTTGTTGAGTTTTTATTTCAGGGAAGACATCTCCAAATTCACGAACCAATAAAGGAATGATTTTAACCAAAAAAGGTTCCTTAATATTTAAAAAAGAATAATAATAACGAACAGCTCTCCTCAATATTCTTCGAATAACATATCCAGCACCTGTATTACTAGGTAATTGTCCATCAGCAATAGCAAATGCAACAGCCCGAAGATGATCAACAATTACACGCATGGCTATATCTGATTTTGCTTCAAGAGCATAATTAGAGGTATATTTAATACCACTTTCTTTTTCTACAAATTTTATAAATGGTGAAAATATATCTGTATCGTAATTAGATTTTTTGTGTTGCAATGCCATCGCCAATCGCTCAAAACCCATTCCTGTATCAATGTGTTTTTCAGGCAGCTCTTCAAGACTTCCATCGGCTTTTCGGTTATATTGTATAAAGACTAAATTCCAGATTTCTACAACTTGAGGATGATCTTGATTGACTAAGGTTCTTCCATCTACTTTTGCTATATCTTCATCAGAACGAAGATCAACATGAATTTCCGAACAAGGCCCACAAGGTCCTGTATCGCCCATTTCCCAGAAATTATCTTTTTTATCAAAAAACAAAATACGATCTTCTGTTATCCACTCCTTCCAAAAGTCTACGGCTTCTGTATCAGCAGAGAGTCCTGCCTTCTTATCTCCTTCAAAAACTGTCACGTATAGCTTATTTTTAGGAATTTTATACTCTTCTGTTAATAGTTCCCATGCCCATGCAATTGCCTCCCTTTTGAAATAATCACCAAAAGACCAGTTACCCAACATCTCAAACATGGTTTGGTGGTAACTATCCACACCAACTTCCTCCAAGTCATTGTGTTTCCCAGATACCCTTAAACATTTCTGAGTGTCAGCTATTCTTTTTTCCGTAGCAACCTTATTTCCAAGGAAATAATCTTTAAAAGGATTCATTCCAGCATTTATAAACATCAAGGTTGGGTCATCTTTATTCACCAATGGAGCAGAAGGAACTATCTTATGTTGTTTAGAAGCGAAGAAGTTGAGAAACTTCTGACGAATTTCTTTAGATTTCATATTAAAAATATTCAATGTTTGAATGTTGGAGACAACGTAATTTTTTTAAAAAGGTTTCAAAATTTGGTTCGATTATTGTCACATAATTTTATTGAAAAATTAAAATAGTCGTTAATTTTTTTGAAAATAAAGGGACTGTATATTAATTTTGATACGCATTTTGAATTAAACAATTTCATTAAAAGCAGCAAAACGTTTAATGCCCTTGTGGTTAATGATGTGCAAACTTAGCCATTTTTGGGTAATAACTAACCAATATGAGAAAGGAAAAATTTGTATATAACAAACAAACCTTACGCTACGAAAAAGTTGTTGAGCCTTTAAAGGTGAAAATCTTCAGGATATTTGCCTTTTCCTGTGCTGTTCTTGTATTTGCCACCATCTTACTAGCTATTGTTTCTCCTTATATGAGTGGACCAAAGGAAAGAGCACTTCAACGAGAATTGGATCAAATGAAGAACCAATATTCAGCACTTAGTGAGGAAATTACCACGTATAATAAAGTACTAGAAAATATTCAAGATAGAGATAGAGGAGTACATAGAATGGTTTTTGGAATGGATCCTATCGATAAAAATATTTGGAATGGTGGTGTAGGAGGTAGCAAAAAATATCAACATTTAACTCGCTTCAAAAATACAGGTGATTTGATGTTTAGTGTAACTGAAAAGCTGGATAAGTTAGGAAGGAAACTAGCTATACAATCAAAGTCATTGGATGAGTTAACGGAAATGGCAAAGGATAGAGATAAAATGTTTGCTTCGTTACCATCTATTAAGCCCGTTCGAGCAGATAAACTCAAAAATAAGGTTACGTTACTTTCAGGGTTTGGAAGAAGATTGCATCCTATACATAAAGTAATGAAGATGCACAAAGGTTTAGATTTTACAGCTCCTAAAGGTACTCCAATCTATGCTACAGGTGATGGAAAAGTAGAGCGTGTGGAAAATAGAAGGGGTGGATATGGAAAAAATGTTATTATTAATCATGGCTATGGTTATAAAACATTATATGCTCACATGAATAAAATTGAAGTTAGAAAAGGACAAAAAGTAACGAAAGGTCAAGTCATTGGAGAAGTTGGAAATACAGGACTTTCTTCTGGTCCTCATTTACATTATGAGGTGAGACACAAAGGAACAGCAGTTAACCCTATCCATTTTGTAATGGATGGTTTGTCAACAGAAGAATATAAAAGTATGGTTGATCTAGCATCAACAAACAATCAATCTTTTGATTAGTATTTCAAATAAGAATTATATCTAAAATGAGAATAAACATAAATGGCACAGACTTCCTTCTAGGAAGTCTGTTTTTTTTGGTACTAATAGTAGTAGGATGCAAAACAGAAAAAACTTCAAATAAACAAGAAGACGTTTCTGAACCAAAAGTAGAAGCCGAGGCAATCCCTAATGTGGATACAACTACCTTAGCTTTAAAAAAAGAAGAAATCAAAGAAGAAAAAACACCTCCAAAGAAATCAACTAAACCTGAAAAATCAAAAGAAGAACCTAAAGAGTCTGAAAAAGAAAAAGAACAAACTCCTAAAAAAGAAGTCGTCAAATCTACCAAATTAGCACCAAGGGAAGAAGCTCCTAGACCTGTAGGAGACTTAATTAACATAATTGGGGTAGGGGATATGATGCTTGGAACAAATTATCCTTCGAAATCTTACCTCCCCACAAATGGAGGAAGAGAACTGTTATCTGATGTAGAAGGACTTTTACAAAATGCCGATTTAACATTCGGAAACTTAGAAGGAACAATATTAGATAGTGGAGGTAAAGTCAAACGATGTTCTAACCCCGCCTTATGTTATGCTTTTCGTTCACCTGAAAGTTATGCCAATCATTTTGCAAATGCAGGGTTCGACATTGTGAGCCTAGCCAATAACCATTCTGGAGATTTTGGAGCTTCAGGAAGGCGAAGAACAAAAGAAGTATTAGACCAAGTCGGTATAAAGTATGCAGGATTAGCAGGTAGTGACGAATATAGTATTTTTGAAAAAAATGGAGTGACGTATGGCTTTTGTGCATTCGCTCCAAATACAGGAACTTGTGATATTCGTAATATTGCTAAAGCAAAACGTATTGTTCAAAAGTTGGAAGAGCAGGTAGATATCGTGATTGTATCATTTCATGGAGGGGCAGAAGGGGCAAAACATCAGCATACACCTTGTAAAACAGAAAAATATGTTGGAGAAAATAGAGGGAACGTTTGTGCATTTGCTCATGGTGTTATCGATGTAGGGGCAGATATTGTATTTGGACATGGTCCCCATGTAACTAGAGCGATTGAATTATATAAAAATCGATTGATTACATATAGTTTAGGTAATTTTTGTACATATGGTAGATTTAACCTTCGTGGAGCAGCAGGCATCGCTCCTATAGTCAACGTTACAGTAGATAGAACAGGTTTATTTGTAGAAGGAAAAATCACCCCAATTTATCAAGGTAAAACACATGGTCCAAAAATAGATGCTTCAAATAGAGCAACTAAAAAAATCCAAGAGTTGACACGACAAGATTTTCCAAATACACCTTTACAAATACAAGATGATGGAACAATAATTAGATTGTAAATGTAAGATAGAACAGCGTTATCCACACGTTTGATCCATTACAATAAGCCATTGTCCTTTTATTTTTCTCCAGACTAATAGGAAAATCCCTTCTACATTCTCTTTAGAGGTTCTAGTAAGATAATATTTACCAATAAGGGTAATTACTTTTTTGCTTTGTTTTTCGGCCTGAAGGACTTCAAATCTTAATGTTCCCATTGTTGCTTTATCAGGATATCCTTTTTTATAATTATCTAAGGTAGATTGCCATCCATAGGTTATGCCTCTAGAACCAATAAATTTAAGTTTTTGGGATTTCCAATATCCTTGCATAAAAGCCTCAAGGTCTCCATTATTCCAATCTGTAGCCTGCCGATTTAAAATTTCTTCTACTTTAACTAAATCTTTGTGCTTTGTTTGAGCATAAATGCTAGAGGTACAGATGAAAAGGAGAAGAACTAAAAAGAGATTTTTCATAGAGAAATGAGTTTTGGATTTTCTAAAAAGAGAATAAACGGTAATAATGAAAAACCAAAATCCCCACAAACAACAGAATATGAAACCCATTAGCGAGCGCTATTTTGCGAGTATCAGAGAAGCTAAAAGAAAAAAGGATACTTAAAGGAACAGCCAATAAGTGCAAATGATCCATATTTAGAGCAGATTGAAACAAGGCAGTAATTCCAATGATGATTAGGGAACGATATAAAATATTAATGTTTTTCTGATTACGAATGTCCTTTTTAGCAAGATAAAATCCAGCATTGAAAATGACAAAAATTATTAAACTTGCAAAAATGCCTAGCAAAACATAATCCTCCCAATTTAAGATTAGTGTAGATACATTTAAGAAGGTTATACCATCTATAATTTTTTGTATAAAAAAAGGAAAACTATCTATCCAAAAATAATATGTCCCTAGTATAATATAAGGTACGATGAAACCACATACAACCATCAAGATTTCTTTTAGGTTAAAAGAACGTAAAATGGTTACTCCTGTAAATGCTAGAAATAACAGAATAGAGAAAATAGGATAGAAAAAACTAGCTAGCGCAAGCCAAAAACCGACATTAAATATCTTATCTGCCGCAGATATTTTTTTATAAATAAAAAATAAATTACTCAGCGCAAGAATGAAAAAAGTATTCGCAATTAAGGCGGAAGATAAAGGCAGTAAAACCAAACCAATACTAGAAATCAAAATATAGAAAACACCAGGTAGTAATGTGCTTTCTCTAGCTATTCTATATTCTAAAACTAAGTATGTGATTTGTATAGCTTGGAGAACAACAAGAAATATAGTTAAGGCAACAGAAAGGTATGGATGAACACTTGCCCAAGTCGCAATATTTTCACTCCACATCCCATGACTAGAGATGGAAAAATTCGTTGGGAATACAAGATAGAAACTTCTCAACGCCATGGCATAGAAAATAAATAAGAAACAATAGAGAAGCTGACTGGTTTTAAAAATCTGTAACACTAGAAATAATGATGTTTTGCTGTTTTTGCAAATATATAAAAAGGAACAGCATAAGGGGAATAAATTGATAACCTAATTTAATTAAACTCAAAAAGTGAAAGCTAATAAGCAAGATTAGAAGAAGCTTTAGAGGTGAAAATAAAAAGAAATTAATTGGCGGATTTATAGAATTATGCCAAATAAAAGACGTTAAAAGATACTTAATCGTAATTTAACGCTGTTTTTTTCTTATTGTGACAGAATTTATGTTAAATTTGGTATCTTTTTTTTGTTTTGAAAACACATTTTTTTAAAAAATAAATTTTACAATTATGGATCAACGGTTACACTCTAAAATCTTATTTTTAGTATTTTTTGTGTTGTCAGGAAATTTACTATGGGGGCAAGCTACTTTACCAGTCACTAGAACAGTATGGAATGCAGGAGCTCCCACAGGATGGACAGATAATGGTACAGGAAGTTATACATCATCGTTTGCTTGTGGGGATTCAAATATGGGAAAACTAGATACAACAGGTGATTATTACCAAGTATGGTTTGATGTTGCTCCTGCTGATTTAACTTTTGTATTAAAAGGAGCTTCTGCTAGTGGAGGATCTACTGTGAAAGTTCAAGAATCTGTTGATGGAGTATCGTGGTCGGATATTGGTACGTATACAGATTATTCAGGAGGATGTGCTTCTCCTATTACTTTAGGATTAACATCTACTTCTCGTTATGTGAAGATATTATATGATGTTAAAGTAGGAGGAAATTATGGAGTAGATGACCTTTCCATTACAGCATTAGCAGCTACCAAAGCTACATTACCCATTAATAGGACTGTTTGGGGAATAAATGAAACAGGATGGATGAATGATACGGATGCCTATACTGTTGGAGGCTCTGCTCTAAGATTAGATGCTTCGGGTGATTTTGTGTCAGTATGTTTCTTAGGAACAGCCTGCGAACTGAATGTACGGCTTTCAGCTTCTGGTAGTGGATGGGCAGGTGTTGCTAAAATACAAAGCTCTTCTGACGGAACGACATGGACTGATCTAGAAACAATTACAGCAATTGGTTCTAGCAATTTAGATGGAATTGTTGTAGGTCCTTTAGCAATTCCAGCTACAGCCACAAGTGTTAGAGTCCTCTATGATACTAAAACATCAGGTAATTTGCGTGTCGATGATTTTGAACTGTTAGAGTGTCCCGCTTCTCCAACAGCTTGTTATACAGATAATGGCAATATGTCCATTCAACCAGTTACTCTTAACTCTGATAATGATAATTGGGAAGTAATAACAAATAGTCCTAATGCCACAACATATAATGGTTATGGATATTGTAACTGTGCTTCTCCTAGTGAGCTATGGTTGGTTTCTCCTTCTTTTGATTTAGGAGCAGTAACAACAAGAACTTTGAAGTTTTTTGTAGGAGAAGATTATACTGGAGCATCAATGGAAGTTTTGTGGTCAACAACAGGTGATGTAAATACACCAGGTGATTGGACTTCAATTGCTTCTATAACTTCAGGTGCAACGGGAACTCAATCTATAGATATATCAGCATTGTCAGGAAACCCAGTATTCTTTGGTGTGAAATATACTTCTACAGGACAGAATGGAAGTTCTAGTTCTTGGTTTTTGCATAATTTTAGAATAGAAGCAACACCAGATTGTACAACCACCGTTCTAGCTTCTTGTGTGATTTCAGATATTACATTATCTAATATAAATACAACTTGTAACCAAAATGGAACAGCTACAGATGGTTCTGATGATTATTTTACGGCAGACGTTACACTTACTTTTGCAAATCCTCCTGCTACAGGGACGCTCGACTTGACAGGTGATGTTGTAGGTACATACTCTATAGCTGTTGGTTCTTTAGGTGCTACTTCCTATACATTTACTGGAGTACAATTGACAGCCGATGGAACTGGAATTGATTTGACAGCAACATTTTCAGGCGATCTTCTTTGTACGTTATCTAAAATAGACATTACAACTGGTGTTTCTCCTTGTGTTGATCCTTCGCAATGGATATTTGCGCCTTCAACTCCTGCAGAGGTTCTCGTTGGACAAACAACTACAATAACAGTTTGTAATGCAGATGATAATGGTGATTTAGTAACACAGGGTTTTATACCTCCAGATCCTAGTTTCTTTGCTTTCTCATTACCAGGAACAACTGTAGTGTCAGGCCCTACAGGTACAGGACCTTGTTATGATTTTGAGGTTACTTTCGACCAAGCAGGCGTATTTACTATGTATGCAGCGGATGCTGGTAGTGTATTAGCATTCGATCAGCAAAATATAGGCGTAGTATTTCCTTCCTGTGCAGTAATTTCTGAAGTATCAGGAGCTACAACTCAAGCTGAGCGGTATGTGGAGATTTTTAATCCTACCTGTGCTGATATGGATATTTCGGGCTTCAAATTAGAACAATGGTCTCAAAATGGTAATCTTGTATATACTTTAACGGTTCCAGCTTCAACGATATTAGGGGCATTTGAAACATTTGTATTCGCTAATACCCCAGCAAGTATTGGAGGTTGTGGCGAAGATACCGCATTAAACGGAAATGGTGATGATACTTATATTTTAAAAGATGCGTCAAATAGAACTCTAGATCAGTTCGGAGAATTAGGAGTAGATGGTGATAGTCAACCTTGGGGATATTCTGGTATGGTAGCCATTAGAGATTATGATGTTTGTTGTGGAAATTTAGGAGCTTTTGACAATGCCGCAACAGGATGGACATTTGCAACAACGACAAGTGCAACTCCGTGTGAGCACGTAACAATTGCTCCTTATGGAGCAGGTACGTTTACAGCAGATAAAGAATGTACGGATATTGCAGGTTGGACACATTATTATGATACAGCAAATAGATATTTATTATTCTCTGTTAAGAAAAATGGACAAGATATTGGAGCTATTGGTGATGCTGGATTCGCAGTTAATCTATATGCTAATTCAACCTCATCACTTTTAAGTACAGGTACTGGGAATTATGTAACAAATCCAGATGGCTGGGAAATAATGAATCGTTATTGGAAGCTAGATGTTGCGACAGGTAAAGAACCGTCAGCTGCCGTTAATGTTAAATTCTATTATACAACAGATGATTATAATTACATAGCTGGTGATAATGGAGAGGCTATTACTGCAGCAGCTCATTCAGAATTGTATGCTTGGAAAATCAATGATTACACAACATGGAATATGGATCCTACTAGTCTTCATCCCACTGTTCCTTTTGCAGGTGCTTATGATCAAGATGGATTTTGGCAATATACAAATGCTGGAGCAGCTTCATCACTAGACTGGTATTATAATACTATCCTAACAGATTTTCATTATGCAGAATATCAAGTTGGACACTTTGGCGCAGGAGGACTTGGGGTCGGAGGAGCTACTGGAGATGGTGCATTTCCTGTTGAATTGTTATCTTTTGAAGCTATCGCTACACCTAGAAATCAGGTAGCTCTTTCTTGGAAAACAGCTTCAGAGGTTGACAATGACTATTTTGTGGTTGAACACAGTTTAGATGGTAATCGGTTTGCCCAATTAGGTAAAGTTGATGGAAATGGAACTACATCAGAGATGAGTAGTTATGAATTCTTACATCAAAAACCGATACTAGGAGTAAATTATTATCGCTTAAAACAAATCGATATTGATGGGAGTTATACATATTCTCCTATTAAGTCTGTATTAGTGGATAAAACTACTAAAATATTTACTGTAAGACCTACATTGGTACAAGAACAAGTATATTTAACATTGATGTCGGAAAATAGAAGTGATGTCCAAATTGATATTATTTCAATTGTAGGTAAGATTATTACAACACAGTCAACACAAGTGAATGGTTTTACTACTTATGATTTAAATCTTAGTGATTTAAAATCAGGAACTTACTTTATTAAAGTTTCTTCTAATGGAATATCACAAACAGAAAAAATAGTGAAGTATTAATTTGTCTTCACAAAGTTATACCTTAGTAATAAGAGACAAAACTAAATCTGTTTAAGTAAAGTAGGACACCTAAAGAATTGGTAATTTTGCTCTGAAATTATCAATCCTTTAGGTGTTTTATTAGATAGTTCCATGAAATCGTTTAATAACTATTGTTAGAAATAAAAAATATAGTTCTAGAAGAATACTAAGCCATTTTTAGAGTACATAGCAGGGGGTACATAAAGAAAAAATTAAATATATTTATCTGAAAAAAATTTGATAGTCTAGAAAAACAAGAAATGATTTTGAAATAGACATTAAATGTTTAGGACATAATTTTTTTATTAAATTAGGCTTTTAATGATACAAACAAATGCTATCTGTATATTACAAGATAAATTGTTTGTAATTCCCCAATAAAGAATCGAAATATGATGAAAAAATGTGAAAAATAGCAATATAATTTAAAACAGTTTTTAAGATGAAAAACAATTCATAGCTTCATTTATTTTAGCCTCATATCTGAAATAAAATTTTAAACTACAACTACAATGAACAAACAGTCTTACTATTTTCTTCTTCCCTTTTTTATACTTTTTATTTACTGTATTTTTGTTCCCTATCATTTAGATGGACAATGTTCAATAACCCATTCTTCTTTGAGTTCTACATGTGTTGATGAAGGAACTTGTCCCGGAGGTCCGATTACTTATGATGGTAATGTTGCTCTGGCAGCTCCTTGGGTAACAAATAGCGTAAGTTCTCCAGTTCCTCCATTTGGTGGTGGACCAGGAGCAAATTTACTCTCATCAGGAAGCTATATTGAGTATGATAGTAAAGATTGTGGGTTAGGCTCAATAGAATTTGATTATAAGAAAAGTTCTAGTTCTAGTTCTTATGATGGAGTTATTAGAGTTTTTTATAATATTGGTAATGGTTGGGTATTACTGTCTGAGTTAACAGTAACCTCTACTACTTTTTCAACATTCTCTCAGGCAGTAGGAGTTTTAGGTGATAATGTCCGAATTAGAATTGAATTGGTTTCAAATAATGATATCATAATTAATGAAATTAATTTAACGGATAATAGTGATACTTCTGCTCCAGCAGAATCGTCGTTATGTGATGTATGCCCTGGAGAGAATTTGACCTTACAAGCAATTGCAGAAGGATTACCAGAAGGGAATCATACCATAGAATGGTATCAAGGTACAAGTAGTTCAAATGTAACCTCAACAGGTACAAGTATAGGTACTTCGGCTGTTACAACAACAGTTGATTATATTACACCAACTTATGAACCCTGTTCTGTTTGCCCAGAAATTGTAGGGATATTTGTAGATGCTTGTAATGGAACAGGTGTTGAAGAAGATAATGAATTTTTTGTAATTTCTTCTGGTTCTGGATTTAACACTTCGGATGTTCAAGTAGATTTTGATGCGTCTAATAATACAAATTGTAATGGGGGAAGCCCAGGAAACTGTGATATAAATACTGGGACTAATCCTTGTGGATTGCTTGGTTCTCCATCTCCTTCAACCTTATTGAGTGATCTCAACTTAGGAGCATGTTCAAACGTTCAATTTGCAGACGGAAATACTGAAGTTCCTGCTAATGCTGTATTTATTTTATTTACGAACAATAATGTTACAAATGCAACAAATTATGACTTTAATACATTATGTTCAGTCCCAGATCGACCTGTTTATATTGCACAAAGTAACTGTGATAGAAGCCAAGGAGCATTTACAAATGGAACAGGCTCAGGAACAAGAACATATGAAATAACTGTTAGTAGTTGTGCGGGTGCGTGCGGAGAAACAATAACGTATGATACAGATGGTCCGATAGATTGCATGGGATCAGGGTGTGGAGATGGTGATTTTGTTTATATAGATGAAAATGGAGTAGTACAATATACAAATAATGGATGTAATGCACCTGAAGTTGATGCTCCAGAGTTTATAGAAATTACAAATACAGAGGTAGATGACTTTTCTTTAGGAGTAGTAACTGGAGATTGTAATGGGGGCCCGTATTACATTCAAGGAGAAATAACAACCTCTTGTGGAACTATAGTGACGGACATTTTTGAATACAATGTAATATGTCCAGAAGCAGTACTTTCCGCTTCAACATGTGATGCAGATGGAGATGTAACACTTACTATAACATTTACAGGAGTAGGACCATATTCAGGTACAATAAATCCAGGAGGTATTGCTTATTCTGCCCCCTTAGGAGCAACATCTACAACCGTAACAGTTAGCCCTTCTTCTTCAACAGATTATTCGATAGCTACTTTTAATGATGCAGGTTCATATTGTGATGGAACTACATCACCAGCTACTGTAACAGTAGAACCATGTTGCTCAGCCGAAGCAGGAATAATGAATGTAAATCCAACTTCGGTGTGTGAAGGTACGACAGGTACTTTTACTGCTTCATCTTCAGGTAATCAAACGGATGCTGGATACACTCAAACTTTCCTTTTAGTAAATGCTTCAGGAACAGTTATCGATCAACAAAATTCTGGAATATTTAATATACCAGCAACTGCTGGTACATACACAGTATATAGTTATAATTATGAAACTTCAGGAGGTTCTCCTACTTCCCCAGGAACAATTTCAAGTATCGATTGTTCCGCTAATTGCTGTGATTTATCATCAACTACATTTACTGTAGATTCTCCTCCTGCTCAACCTAGCCTTGAATGCTGGGAAACAGCAACTCTTAATACTACGACTTGTATGTGGGATGTAAGTGGCAGTCAAGACCCGCAACCGAGTTTAGAATGCTGGGAGACAGCGGTATTTAATAATACGACTTGTATGTGGGATGTAAGTGGCAGTCAAGACCCGCAAC